>NZ_AAYC01000002.1 GCF_000169455.1 Roseobacter sp. SK209-2-6
CTGGCCCAAGGCCGTTCAGGTAGGGGCGGCAAAGCTGGCCCTGCGTGCGGGCGCGGGAGGATCTGCCTTTAGGTTATTGGAAGAAAACCAATAATTGGGAGGGGCAGGAGTTTCAGGACCGCGATAGGTTGCCTTTCCTCTCCAAGGCCCTCAGCTTCTGGGGCCGGTTTACCCCTTGGGGGTCAACATGCGCCGGTACAGAGTTTCCAGGTACTCGGGAGCGGCATCAAAGGGGTCTTCCTCACCCATAAGCGTGCGCACCTGTACGTCAAAATCCGCATAATGCTGTGTCAGGGACCAGATCGAAAACAGCAAATGCTTGGGGTGTGCGCGGTTGATTTTTCCGGCATCCATCCAGCTTTGTAGCAACTGGGCCTTCTCTTCGACCAAATCCGAAAGGTCCCCGGCGATTACCTCATGTAGCCGGGGCGCCCCCTGGACAATCTCATTGGCATAGAGGCGGCTTTCGCGTGGGAAATCTCGGCTCATCTGCAGTTTGCGTTGGACATAGGCCAGGATTTCTTCCAGCGGCTCACCCTCTGGGTCAAGTGCTCGAAGGGGGTCCAGCCAGGTGCCCAAAAGCTCCGCCATCAACTCGTTGAAGATCGCTTCCTTGGAGGGGAAATAGTAAAGCAGATTGGGCTTGCTGAGCCCCGCAGCCTTTGCAATCTGATCCACAGTGGAGCCGCGAAACCCATGGGTAGAGAAGACATCCAAGGCGGCCTCCAGAATGGCTGCGCGATTCTTTTTCTGAATGCGGGTGGGCGAACGGTCTTTTGGCATTGTGAAAAAGCGATCCTATCTGGACGAATTGCTCGTGATTTGCGCGTTATGCCCCGAATTCGGGAGTTTTCGGAACCATTGTGACTCAATTTCTTGACTGGTGCCATTCCCGTGATAGCGTGAGTTTGACCAGTTGGTCAAATCCCGTGACGGCAAAGCCGACAAATGGAAGGGCCAACGCTTCAAAGCCACCTCTGGTGCCAAGCCAGGATGAACCCGCGCTTTAGACGGGATGAACAGGAAGGAAGCTGCGATGACGTCTTTGGGACAGAATCTGAAAATCAATGGGGATCGGCTGTGGGACAGCCTGATGGAGATGGCAAAAGTCGGCCCGGGTGTTGCAGGTGGCAACAACCGCCAGACCCTGACCGACGAAGACGCCGAGGGGCGCGCCCTGTTCCAGAAATGGTGCGAAGAGGCTGGCTGCGAGATGGGCCTCGATCAGATGGGCAATATGTTTGCCACCCGCCCTGGAACCGATCCTGAAGCACTGCCGGTCTATGTGGGATCGCATCTGGACACCCAGCCCACCGGCGGCAAATATGATGGGGTGCTGGGGGTGCTGGCGGGGCTGGAGCTGATCCGCTCGCTCAATGATATGGGCATCAAGACCAAGCACCCCATCGTGGCCACCAATTTCACCAATGAAGAAGGCACCCGGTATGCGCCGGCCATGCTTTCTTCCGGGGTCTTTGCGGGTATCCATACCCAGGACTGGGCTTACGACCGCGAAGATGCGGAAGGCAAGAAATTCGGTGATGAGCTGAAACGCATTGGCTGGCGCGGTGATGAGGAAGTCGGCGCGCGTAAGATGCATGCTTTCTTTGAACTGCACATTGAACAGGGCCCCATTCTGGAGGCCGAGGGCAAAGACATCGGTGTTGTCACCCATGGCCAGGGCCTCAGCTGGACCCAGGTGACGGTGACCGGAAAGGACGCCCATACCGGATCTACTCCGATGCCGATGCGCAAGAATGCAGGCCTTGCCATGGCGCGCATCCTTGAGTGCGTGGATGAAATCGCCTGGGGTCATGCCCCCCATGCGGTCGGTGCGGCCGGTCATATCGATGTGTATCCGAACTCGCGCAATGTGATCCCCGGCAAAGCAGTCTTTACCGTTGATTTCCGCAGTCCGGATCTGGACGTGATCACCGATATGGAGAAGCAGCTGCGCGAAAAGGGACAGGAGATCGCCGATGCCATGGGTGTCAGCATTGAGTTTGAGAAAGTCGGCGGCTTTGACCCCGTGGCCTTTGACGAGACTTGCGTGACTGCGGTGCGCAGCGCAGCGGAACGGCTGGGCTATTCACATCACGATATCATCTCCGGCGCAGGCCATGATGCCTGCTGGATCAACGGGGTGGCGCCGACCGCGATGGTGATGTGCCCCTGCGTTGACGGCCTCAGCCACAATGAAGCTGAAGAAATCAGCAAGGAATGGGCCGAGGCCGGCGGCAATGTTCTGTTCCACGCGGTGGTAGAGACGGCAGAGATCATTTCGTGATCCGACTGCGCGCAGGGCGTCTTGGCTTTCTTGGGGTCTTCCTTGTTCTTTCGGCCTGTTTGCAGGCGGAGACGCGGGAAGAACCGGTAGAGGCCGGTTGGAGCGGTATCTCTGATAAGGCGCGTGCTGCGCTGCCTGATCATATCGGCCCCGAGGATGTGCTGCGCGACAACACAGGCTGCTATGCGATCTTTGATCGCGGTGACAATTGGGTCCGCCCCCTGCTGAATGCAGAAGGGGACCAGATCTGCGACTAGCCCGCCAAGAGGCAAAGTCGCTTTCGAAACAGGGAGTTTTGAACCATGAGCAAAGTCATCAAGAACGGCACAATTGTGACCGCTGACCTGACTTATAAATCCGATGTCTTGATCGAAAACGGGGTTATCACCCAGATCGGTCCCAACCTGAAAGGCGATGAGGAGCTGGACGCCACCGGCTGCTACGTCATGCCCGGCGGCATCGATCCCCATACCCATCTGGAAATGCCCTTTATGGGCACCTATTCCTCGGATGATTTTGAAAGCGGCACCCGTGCGGGCCTGGCAGGCGGCACCACCATGGTGGTGGATTTTGCCCTGCCCAATCCGGGTGAGAGCTTGCTTGATGCGCTGAAGCGCTGGGACAACAAATCCACCCGTGCCAATTGCGACTATTCCTTCCACATGGCGGTGACCTGGTGGGGTGAGCAGGTCTTTGACGATATGAAGACCGTGATCGAGACCCGCGGCATCAATACTTTCAAGCACTTCATGGCCTACAAGGGCGCCTTGATGGTGAACGATGATGAGCTCTACTCCAGCTTCCAGCGCCTGGCAGAGCTGGGCGGTATCGCCATGGTCCATGCGGAGAACGGCGACGTGGTTGCCGAGCTTTCGGCGAAACTCCTGGCCGAGGGCAACAATGGACCGGAGGCCCACGCTTATTCCCGTCCGCCGCAGGTGGAGGGCGAGGCCACCAACCGTGCGATCATGATCGCTGATATGGCGGGCGTGCCGCTTTACGTGGTGCATACCTCCTGTGAGGACAGCCACGAGGCCATCCGCCGTGCGCGCATGCAGGGCAAGCGCGTCTGGGGTGAGCCGCTGATCCAGCACTTGACCTTGGATGAAAGTGAGTATTTCAACCAGGATTGGGACCACGCTGCGCGCCGGGTGATGTCGCCGCCCTTCCGCAATAAGCTGCATCAGGATAGCCTGTGGAATGGCTTGCAGTCCGGCTCTCTCTCGGTGGTGGCAACGGATCACTGCGCCTTTACCACCGAACAGAAACGCACCGGGGTGGGCGATTTCACCAAGATCCCCAATGGCACCGGCGGTCTGGAAGACCGGATGCCGATGCTTTGGACTCATGGCGTTGCAACCGGTCGGCTGACGCCGAATGAATTTGTCGCCGTGACCTCGACCAATATCGCCAAGATCCTGAACTGCTACCCGAAAAAAGGTGCAGTATTGGTTGGCGCCGATGCGGATCTGGTGGTTTGGGATCCGGAAAAGAGCAAGACCATCGCAGCCGGCACCCAGCAGAGTGCGATCGACTACAACGTCTTTGAGGGCCATGAGGTCAAAGGCCTACCGCGCTTTACCCTGACACGGGGACAGGTCGCGGTGCATGACGGTGAGATCCGCACCCAGGAAGGCCACGGCCGCTTTGTCGAGCGCGAGGCCAATGCCACGGTGAACAAGTCGCTTTCCACCTGGAAAGAGCTGACCTCCCCGCGCCCGGTAGAGCGTTCTGGCATTCCGGCAACCGGCGTTTAAAGAGAGCAGGGCTGCTGCAGCATTGCGGCGGCCCCCTCACAGTCTGAGCAAGGCAAACACATGAATACTCAAACGACCACCCAGGCCCATGCCATCGCAGATGCACCCGAGGCTGTCGTTGAAGCGAAGAACCTCGATCTGGTTTTTCCCACCAATGACGGACCGGTGCAGGCGCTGAAGGATGTGAACCTCACCATCAACAAGGGCGATTTTGTCAGCTTTATCGGCCCCTCTGGCTGCGGCAAGACCACCTTTTTGCGGGTTATGGCTGCGCTGGAGCACCCCACCGGCGGTAGCATTACCGTCAATGGCATGACCCCGGACGAGGCGCGCAGGAACCGCGCCTATGGCTATGTGTTTCAGGCGGCAGGGCTTTACCCTTGGCGCACCATTGCCAAGAACATCAAACTGCCGCTGGAGATCATGGGATACTCCAAGGCAGAGCAGGACAAGCGCGTCCAGGAGGTGCTGGAACTGGTGGAGCTTGCGGGCTTTGGCGGCAAATACCCCTGGCAGCTTTCGGGGGGCATGCAGCAACGGGCCAGCATCGCGCGGGCGCTGGCCTTTGATGCGGATATCCTCCTAATGGATGAACCCTTTGGGGCGCTGGACGAGATCGTGCGCGATCACCTCAACGAGCAACTGCTGAAGCTCTGGGCGCGCACCAACAAGACCATCGGCTTTGTCACTCATTCGATCCCCGAGGCGGTCTATCTGAGCACAAAGATTGTGGTGATGTCCCCGCGTCCGGGCCGCATTCACGATGTGATCGACAGCACCCTGCCACGCGAACGCCCCCTGGATATCCGAGACAGTCCCGAGTTCATCGAGATCGCCCATCGCGTGCGCGAAGGCCTGCGGGAAGGCCATGCGGATGACTGAAGATTCGGTTAGAAGGGCGACAGAGGCCGATATTCCTGCCATGGCTCAGATCATCTTTGATTGGGAAGAGGCGACAGAATGGATGCCAAAGACCTATAGCCTAAAGGAGTCTGAGGATTTCATTCGGGAGATCATGCCAAAACGGGAAATCTGGGTCTCGGGCGAGCCTGTCAAAGGCTATCTTTCATTTGATCCGGAAAACCAAAGAGTTGGCATGCTTTATTGCAGTGAACGCGGCAAGGGCCATGGCAAATCCCTTATGGATCGCGTGAAAAACGGACGCGGCTTTGTCTGGCTGACCACACAGGCGTGCAATCAGGCGGCGCAGAGCTTCTACAAGCGGGAAGGCTTTGCTGAGACTGGTCCGCACGCGGTAGATCTACCCAACCAGTTGCCGGAAACCCGGATGGAGTGGCGGACATGAAAAGTTTTCTAGCTGTTCTAACCGTTGTCGCCACAATCGTGGTGATCTGGTATCTCGCCTGTATCCCGATGAACATAAAAGGCGTGTTGGATGCGGCCGAACGGGCAGAGGAGCAGGTCATGCCTGCGACTGCCAAGGAACGCCGCAATGCCTCTGCCCTGGGGTTGGTGGCGAAAAACACCTTTGCCATCAACCGGGTCTGGTCGGTGGAGCGCCCGCGTCTGCCCGCACCGCATCAGGTGGCGCAGGAGCTGTGGAAGACCACCGTGCAAAAGAAGATCACCTCAAAGCGCAGCCTGATCTATCACGGCCAGGTGACGCTTTCGGCAACTCTGTTGGGCTTTGTCATCGGCACCGGGCTGGGGATCCTGCTGGCTGTGGGCATCGTGCATTCCAAGGTGATGGATATGTCGGTGATGCCTTGGGCCATCGTTAGTCAGACCATCCCGATCATCGCGCTGGCGCCGATGATCATCGTGGTGCTCTACTCGATCGGGGTGCAGGGGATCATCCCCAAGGCGATCATTTCGGCCTATCTCAGCTTCTTCCCCGTGGTGGTCGGCATGGTCAAAGGGCTGCGTAGTCCTGACGCCATGCAGTTGGATCTGCTGAAGACCTATAGCGCCTCGACCAGTCAGGGGTTCTGGAAACTGCGGCTGCCTTCTTCGATGCCCTATCTCTTTGCCTCGCTGAAGATCGGTATCGCCGCTTCCCTGGTGGGTGCCATCGTGGGGGAGCTTCCAACCGGCGCGGTTGCTGGCCTAGGTGCGCGCCTTTTGGCAGGCAGCTACTATGGGCAGACGGTGCAGATCTGGTCAGCCCTCTTCGCGGCAGCCATTCTGGCGGCTCTGCTGGTGGCGTTGCTTGGCTTTATTGAACGTAACGTGCTGCAGCGGATGGGGATGAGCGCATGACTTTGGTTCTTCTCGCAGTTCTTGCCTGGTGTGCAGGCTGGTGGATCAATAGCCGTCTGGCCAATAGTCCAGCGGCCAAGACCCGCGCGGTGCAGCTCTTGGTGCCTGTAATCTTTGGCGTGACCATTCTGGTGGTCTGGGAACTCTTGGTGCGCGGCCTTGAGGTCTCTCTGGTGATCCTGCCAGCCCCAACACTGATCGCGGAGCGTTTTGCCTCTAGCCTGCCGATCCTCTGGCAGGATTTTGCCCAGACCTTCCTCAAAGGCGCCTTGTCCGGCTACATCATGGGCTGCGGGGCAGCGTTGTTGATGGCGGTGGCGGTTGATCGCAGTGACTTTCTGCGCCGGGGACTGCTGCCGGTGGGCAATTTTGTTGCGGCCTTGCCCATTGTCGGCACCGCGCCCATTCTGGTGATGTGGTTCGGTTTTGACTGGCAGTCCAAGGCGGCAGTGGTTGTGGTAATGGTCTTCTTCCCGATGCTGGTCAATACCGTGGCTGGCCTGCGTGAGACCTCTGCCATGCAGCGCGATCTGATGCAGACATATGCGGCCAGCTATTGGCAAAGCTTCTTTAAACTGCGCCTGCCGGCGGCACTGCCCTTTATCTTCAATGGTCTGAAAATCTCCACCACCTTGGCGCTGGTCGGCGCGATCGTGGCTGAGTTCTTTGGCTCACCCACCGTGGGTATGGGCTTCAGGATCTCCACCAGTGTGGGGCAGCTTGCGCTGGATATGGTCTGGGCCGAGATCCTGGTTGCGGCCCTTGCCGGGTCGCTCTTTTATGGGGTTATCGCTCTGGTTGAGAAGAGCCTGACCTTTTGGCACCCGTCGCAACGGCGTTGATGAGACTACCCCATCCGGATCAGTTGCCGGGTGGGGAGGACCAGAGAGGCGATCTGGTCCGGTGCCTGCGCCGCCTGTGCTAAAAGCGGGCTTTCACCAAAACACGCGCCTCATGCTTGTGCAAAAGGGTAGGATGCTGAAATAAAACAAATAAAAATCTTTGATCGAAGGGTCAAATTCGCGCAAGCTTTTGTCATAACCAATAGGGAGAACATACCAATGAAACACATTTTGACAGCAGCCGCTCTGGCGCTGGGTGCAGCAGGTGCAGCACAAGCGGCAGATGATGTGAAGCTGCAGCTCAAATGGGTGACACAGGCACAGTTCGCTGGCTACTACGTGGCGCTGGACAAGGGATTCTATGAAGAAGAGGACCTGAATGTCACCATCCTGCCCGGTGGTCCGGACATCGCGCCGACCCAGGTGATCGCCGGTGGCGGTGCCGATGTGACGGTTGAATGGATGCCAGCCGCTTTGGCGGCGCGTGAAAAGGGGCTGCCGCTGGTCAATATTGCCCAGCCCTTCAAAAGCTCGGGCATGATGCTGACCTGCTGGAAAGACACCGGCATTGCAGAGCCCAAGGATCTGGCCAACCGCACCTTAGGTGTCTGGTTCTTCGGCAATGAATTCCCCTTTATGAGCTGGATGAGCCAGCTGGGCATTTCCACCGAAGCCAAGGGCGAGGCGGGTGTTGAAGTTCTGAAGCAGGGCTTTAACGTGGATCCGCTGCTGCAGCGCCAGGCCGACTGCATCTCGACCATGACCTACAACGAATACTGGCAGGTCATTGATAGCGGCGTTGGCGCTGATGAGCTGGTCACCTTCAAGTATGAAGATCAGGGGGTCGCAACCCTGGAAGACGGTCTTTATGTTCTGGAAGAGAACCTGAGTGACGCTGCCTTTGTCGGCAAGATGGAGCGCTTTGTGCGTGCCTCTATGAAGGGCTGGAAATATGCCGAAGCACATCCGGATGAGGCGGCTGAAATCGTGCTCGACAATGACGCCTCCGGTGCCCAGACCGAGGTGCACCAAAAACGCATGATGGGTGAGATTGCCAAGCTGACCGCGGGCAGCAATGGCGCCCTGGACCCTGCCGACTATGAGCGCACCGTAAAGACCCTGCTGGATGGTGGATCCTCACCGGTTATCACCAAAGCGCCGGAAGGGGCTTGGAGCCATGTGATCACAGATGCAGCACTGAAGTAAGAATACGAACTTCTAGTGTCAAAGTGAGCCGCCAAGCCTCAAAGCTTGGCGGCTTTATCGTGGCTTTCGAAAAGCTTGCGCAAAAACGAATCAGAATTGAAAATCCTTGAAGCCGAAATCTCCCAGCGTGCTACATTTGCTGTGGGAGATGTGGCATGCGGATAAGCGCAACAAAAGGCAGAGCTCAACCCAGAGACACCGAGGAAGCAAAACAACCGTTCTGCTCCGCAGAAGTGAAACGGCTATGTATCTGCGGGTGTTGTGATTTTGAAACTTTGGATGCGGCGGCGCTGACGCAGAAACGTTACCTCTCGCGTGAATGGCGGCAGCATTCGCGACGCAACTGGTCCACAGATCCCGAAAGCAGCGAGAGAGATCAGCTGGTCTTGCAACAAATTGATGAGATTTGCCGCTCCGCTGCTGTGCGTCGGCAATCGGGGGGGGAGACGCAGATCCTTATATTGCTCCTTCCCGGAGGCAAGCGCCTTTTGGGCCTGTCTACTGGGGGAGAGCCCACGGTTTTTCAAAAACTGAACGCGCTCGCCGCTTCCAATCGTGTGTTTCTGACTTTGTTGGAGATTTGTGACCCCGCGGAGCTGAGCCATCAGGAGCTGCTCTTTATGCTGACAGCTGGGTTTGACCAGGTTTGGTTACAAAGCACCAAGGTGGAAGACGAAATCTCTCCTCAGCGAAGAGAGGTTTCGCTGGCTGCCAGTTTCAGTGGGCGGGGGCGGATTTTCTTGTTTTCGGCACTGACCGGTTTGCTTTCTCAGATCACGTCTGCAGCCCCCTTGTCCCGTCGAGATCGATTTCGCGGCGGAGCAAAGGGATGTAGTTCCAAAACCGTGTGGGAGATGGTTCGCATTCTGCAACCAGAGGGTACTGACCAGGTGGTTCTTCCCAATTTTGCGCCCTATGGGCACATCCGATTGCAAGAGCAGAATTGCAATATGTGCCGGGCCTGTGTCTGGCTTTGCCCGACAGGTGCTTTGGGTCTTTCTGCGGAAGATGGCAGATTGACCCTGACCGAAAACAGCTGCGTGCAATGTGGGATTTGTGTTTCAGCCTGCTCCCAGAAGGCGCTGGATCTCACGCCGGCGCTCTCTCTACAAAAGAGCGCATTGGAAGCGAGACCTCTGAAAACTTCGATGCCCAGCGTTTGTAGTCGTCCAAGCCCCCTTCGGGACCAAACAGCCAGGCAGACCAATGAGGAAGCAGAGGAGGATGTTGACCTCATGACCTGGTCCACAGCTCAATGGGGTTTTTAGAGAGATCGCCGGACGCGCGGTTAGCGCTGGCATGCCAGGGGGAGTGCAGCTTTATCGAGAACTAGGGCTGCTCTAGAAAACCGCCATATTGCCCGCGTTTAAAGATCAAACCCTTTCCAGGTGTGGTGGTTACTGACGTGACCTCTCCCAGAATGATGGTATGATCCCCGCCTGGATAGTCGGCGAATTTCTTGCATTCAAAACGGGCAATAGCACCGGGAAGATAGGGGGTTTTCTCCGCGCTCAGATGCCAATTCACCGTGTCAAAAGCTTCGCCGTTTTTTGCAAAATGCTGAGCCATTTCGAATTGTCCTTCTGCCAGAACATGAATGGCGAAGCGTTCCGCGTTGACAAAGGTGTCATGGCGCAGCGAGCTTTGTGCCGGGCACCATAGCAGAAGCGGAGGGTCCAGCGAGACAGACGTAAAGCTGTTGACAGTAATGGCAAGGGGGCCATCCACAGTCTGCGTGGTGATAACGGTAATGCCAGTGCCAAAGCAGCCCAGGGCATCACGGTAGGCACGGTGGGAGTCCGGGCCGGGAACAAAGGTGACTTCAGGCATGTCGCGCGCCTCGTATCAGGTGGTCGCGTCTGCCTGCCATGTGCTGCCGTGATTGTCCACAGGGTTCAGGTCTTCCAGTAAACGCCCGTGTTGCCGCGTTTGCTCCAGAACCTCGTCCAAGGTTGTAAATCCACGCGCTTCCAGCATGGGCAGCATCCGCAACAGTGCTTCGGCAGTGGCCTGTGCATCCCCCATTGCCGTATGGCGCAGGGCCTCAGGAATGTTAATCTCCAGACGGTCGCAGAGCGCATCCAGAGTATGAGGGACCGAAGCGCCAAAGATCACCGCACTCAGCAAAACAGTGTCGAGAACCATATGATTCCAATCAACTCCTGAAGATTTTGCATGACGCCGCAGGAAAGCGATATCAAAGGGCGCATTATGCGCAACTAAAACGCTATCCTTGCAAAACTGGTGAAAAGCTGCCCCAGCGGTTTTTATCATTGGGGAATTGCGCACCATCTCGGTGGTTACACCATGCACCGCAGTAGAGGCCGCAGGAATGTCAAAGCCGGGGTTCACCAGAGTTTCAAAACCCTCACCATTAACCAAGCGCCCATTGACTACCCGTAGTGCCCCAATCTGAACGATCTCATCCTTGTGAGGCAGCAAGCCTGTGGTCTCGGTGTCAAAAACGGTAAAACTCAGACTCCGGAGGGGCCTTGTTCGCAGACCATTCGTTTGTGTGGCAAGCAGGTCGAAATCATAGACCAATGGGCGTGACTCTTCTGGCGCGATCTCCAAGGAGACGTCTGAAAAGACCAAGACATATCCATTGCCCGCGCCCAATGGCCGCAGACGCAGGTCAAACTGGACCTTCCGCCCGGTGGCTTTTACCTGGGTTTTGACCTCTTTGCCTGTTGCATTCATACAATCATGAGCTTTGATCAGGGCATCTTTCTCTAGGTAGTCGAAAAGGGATGCCGCAAGGCGCGGGGGAGCAACCTGCGCCAAGACAGATGCCGCCTGCATATCATAGAGAACGATCTGATGCTGCGGGCTGATCAGGGCGGTGGCGACTGGGATCTCGCTCAGCAAAGCTGTCAAGTGCTGCTTTTCTGCTTCCAACCTTTGGGTTTCGACCGCGATGCTTTCTGCCGAACGCAAAGAGGCAACCCCCAGCTCTCCGGCCAGCCCCGCAGCCGCAGGGGCTAGGTCGCCCAGGTATCGCGCAGCATCGCTGTCCATCTTGCGGGTTACACCCGCATGCGCCCGGCTGCGCATCTCTGCCGCCAGCATCTCGATGGGTTTGGCGACATGTTCGTCAAACAGGAGCCAGATGCCGGCAACCAGGCCCAGGACTAGAAAGCTGCTCAGCAGCCCGGCAAAGACAAAGGGATCAAGCGGCGTGCCTTCTGCTGCACGTTGGTAGCCACTCCACAGGGCGCCTGCAAAAACCAGCAATGTCCCCATCGCAATCAGGCAAAAGAACAAAAAGACCCTGAGACGCAGGCTGAGCCTATTCAACATGTTATCCCTCCTGGCAGGCTGCCTTTAGCAGGCTGTCCTCTTCTTCTCCCTGGATCCAATCCACCCCTTTGATCGCGCCATCTGTGGTAAAATCCGCCTCTACAGTGATCAGGGCACGGCGCCATTCTTGGCAGTCCATCGCGGCCTGAACCTGATTGACCGGGGCCCATCTGCCAAAGAAGTAAAGGGTTGTCAGCTTGGTTCCCGGATGGGAGCGGTGCTCTTGCAGGTTGAAGGTATCTATTGCCGCAAAGCGATCATAATAGGGAACCAGATAGGTCCAGGGGCGATAGAGGCTCTGGTTTTCAACCTTCTCGACCACCACAAAACCTTCAGGCAGGGCCTGGGCGTTGCGTTGATACCAACCGTATTCGGAAAAAATGGTAGCGGCGATCATGCCAAGACCGGCTGCAACCGGGGCAGACCAGCGTGGCAGCCGCCCACCTGTCACCTTGTTCAGCAACATCACCAGCCCCGCGAGGGCAATACCTGCAAAAATCACCGCGATGAGTTCTAGAAACATCGAAATCCTCGAATCTGCCTTACTGATCTATTGGTCATAGGCTCGGCACATCCGGCCTCTGACGCATTCCACCTAGCTTAGCATTCCTTTTCCGTGGCCCAGGGCCGATTGCATTGTTTTTACCACGACAAAGGCATCCCGAAGATGACTTCGCTCAAAGTCTGAGAGGCTGGAAGGGGAAAGATAGTTATCGGGCGCTTCACCGCGGCGCACCAGGGTGGCTTGATGCTCCAACCGGGTCTGCTGGATCAGGTCATAGGCATCCAAAAGGTCCTGCGCACCGCTGGGGCTTATGGCGCCCAACTCTGCGCCTGCTTCCAGCCGGGCCCTTGTGTTCGCCGCAGTGATGCCGGTTTGTAGGGCATAGATCCGGGCCAGATCCGTTACGGGAACGACCCCGTTGTGTTTTAGATCCAGAGTATTGCGGTGCTCTCCCGACCGAATGGTTGCGAAACCGCGCAGCAACCCCAAGGGAGGCGTATGTTTCAGCGCATTGGAGGCCATATGAGCGGTGAAGATCGAATTGGCACCTGCAAGCGCCAGGACTTCGGCCTGTAGCCCCTCAAACAGGCTCTTGTCGCCGCCGATGGGGCGCAGGTCGAACATGACCGAGGCCAGCATCTGTGCTTCGGGACCGGGCTTGCGGATCCACCCTTCGAAGTAGCCACGCCAAACCGACAGTCGCTGTCTCCAGCGCGGGTTGCTGGCCATCATATCCCCAGGACAAAAGACATAACCGCAGGTGTTGAGACCGTCGCAGACAAAATCCGCCAGGGCTTTGAAATAGGCTTCGTGGTCCGCCGCATAGCGATCATCCAGGATCAGGCAATTGTCTTGATCCGAAACACCGGTCTGCTCCTGACGACCCTGACTGCCGCAGGCCAACCAGAGATAGGGAACCGGGGGCGCTCCGAGAGCCTCTTCCGCCAGAGTGAGCAAACGCCGGGTGGCGGCATCTGCAATGTCAGTGATCAAACGGGTTACAACTTCGTGTCGATTTCCTGCGGCGACCAGTTGCACCAAAAGTTGCGGGATTTCCGCCGTGGCGAGGGCCATTTCGGAAGCACTGCTGGCACGGGCCACGCGGGAAACCAGTTCAGCCGAGTTGACCGCCTGAAAACGGGTCAGGTCGGTCTGGGTCACAATGCCAACAATCTCCTTGCCCTGGGTGATGGGGACATGGCCAATGTGGTGCTCCATCATCGCATGCAAGACATCAGAGCCCAGGGCTGAAGGGGGCAGGGTGATTGGCGCTTGGGTCATCACTTTTGAGACCGGGGTCGAAAAGGGCAGCCCCTCGGCCAGTAATTTCTCAGTCAGATCGCGAGTGGTCAGAATGCCCTGCAGTCCGGCATCTTCGGTGACGCAGAGGCACGAAATATGATGTTGGCGCATCAGTTGCGCGGCACTTTGGCAGGTGAGACCGGTCGAGCAGGTGACCGGATCTTTGGCCATGAAATCCGCGGCGCGGGTTGTGGTGAGGCCGCTGTATTGCGCAGGTTCCGGGCGGCGACGATCAAAAAAACGGGCAACACTGCGCTGCGCCGCCATGAGAGAGAAAAAACCCTCTTTGGGCAGGAGCAACAACAGGCAATCCTCGGTGGCCCGGGCAGAGGTGACGGCCAGTCCATCGCGGATCAGCCCGCGTTCTCCAAAGGAGTTTCGCGGGCCCAGGATAGAGACGGCCATACCGTTCTCATCCAGTACTTCGACTTCACCGCTATAGACCAGATAGAGCCCCATGAGAGGGTCCTGCAACTGGTAGATCTGCGATTGTGAGGGGAAGTCGAGCACCTCAAACTGGGGGGCCAGATCTGCAAGTACCCCTGACTCCAGGCTGTCATAGGGGTGCACCGATGAGAGGAAACGGATCAGGCCAGCAGGGGTGAGGGACATAGGGTACACCTGTCAAAATTGCACAAGGGTCTGGAATGAATGCAACCCGCCCCGGTTAGACCGGGGCGGGACGCCTGAGGAAAGGATGGCCGTTGGGGTGTATGGGCCGGTCCATCCAGGGAGGGATCAGTGATCCTGAGCCGCGCCTGCGCCGCGGGGGATGCGAACACTTTCCACCAGCTCTTCGATTTCAGCCGGGATGGCTGCACTCGATTTCGACACTGCAAAGGCCACCGCAAAGTTCACCATGGCGCCGATCGCACCAAAGGAGGTGGATTTGATGGTGCCCAGCAGAGGATCTGCATCGGTGAAGGAGTTGGTGCCCGGGATGAACAGCCAGCCCTTATGCAGGAAGATATAGATCAGGGTCACAACCAGACCCGCAACCATACCCGCTACCGCACCTTTGTTGTTCACCTTGGTAAAGATGCCCATCATCAGCGCCGGGAAGATCGAAGCCGCCGCGAGACCAAAGGCCAGAGCCACAGTCTGTGCCGCAAAACCCGGAGGGTTGAGGCCCAGGTATGTGGCAACCGCGATAGCAACAGCCATGGCGATACGGGCCGACAGCAGCTCACCTTTTTCCGAGATATTCGGATTGATCGAGCCTTTGATCAGGTCGTGGGATACCGCCGAGGAAATTGCCAGCAAGAGACCCGCAGCCGTAGAAAGCGCCGCCGCCAGGCCGCCAGCAGCCACCAGGCCGATGACCCAGCCCGGAAGGTTGGCAATCTCAGGATTGGCCAGAACCAGGATATCGCGGTTGAACTTGGTCAGTTCATTCCCGGCCCAGCCATTGGCCGCAGCAGTTTCCTGCAGCTCAGCACTCTTGTCGTTGTAGTACTGGATTGCACCGTCGCCGTTCTTGTCTTCCCAAGCCAGAAGGCCGGTTTTCTGCCAGGTGGCCATCCAGTCGTACTTTGGATCGTTTTCGATCTGCTCGACTGTGACAGCGCCGCCTTCGATGCCGCCATTCGGCCACATCATCTCGGTGATGTTGAGACGCGCCATGGCGCCAACAGCCGGAGCGGTCAGATAGAGCAGAGCGATGAAGACCAGCGCCCAGCCAGCGGACCAGCGTGCATCAGCCACTTTTGGCACGGTAAAGAAGCGCATGATAACGTGGGGCAGGCCCGCAGTACCGATCATCAGCGACAGGGTGAAGAGCACCATGTTGAAGGTGTCGGAGTGATGCGCGGTATATTCCTTGAAGCCCAGCTCGGTCACGATGGCGTCCAGTTTCGCCAAGAGCGGCTCACCGGAAGCAGCGTGATCACCAAAGAGGCCAAGTGCTGGCACCGGGTTGCCGGTCAGCTGCAGGGAGATGAAGATGGCCGGAATGGTATAGGCCATGATCAAGACGCAGTACTGTGCCACCTGAGTATAGGTCACACCCTTCATGCCGCCGAAAACCGCATAAGCAAAAACCACACAGGCACCAATCAGCAGACCCGCAGTGTTGGAGACCTCGAGGAAGCGGCCAAAGGCCACGCCAACGCCGGTCATCTGGCCGATCACGTAAGTTGTCGAGGCAACGATCAGGCAGATCACCGCCACAACCCGCGCGGTCGGGGAGTAGAACCGGTCGCCGATGAACTCGGAGACGGTGAATTTGCCGAATTTGCGCAGGTAAGGCGCCAGCAGCAGCGCCAGCAGAACATAGCCGCCGGTCCAGCCCATCAGGAAGGTGGAGTTGTCATAGCCGGTAAAGGCAATGAGGCCCGCCATCGAGATGAAGGAGGCTGCGGACATCCAGTCGGCCGCGGTGGCCATGCCGTTGGTGACGGGGTGAACACCCCGACCGGCTGCATAGAATTCAGATGTGGAACCCGCGCGGGCCCAGATCGCGATGCCGATGTAGAGCGCGAAGGATGCGCCCACAAACAGCAGGTTGATGGTAAACTGATCCATCTTATTCTTCCTCCACGCCGTATTCGCGGTCCAGCTTGTTCATGCGGAAGGCGTAGAAAAAGATCAGGCCCAGAAAGACCAGGATCGATCCCTGCTGGGCAAACCAAAAGCCCAGATCAGTGCCGCCAACTGTGATGCCCGACAGAAGCGGGCGCAGCAGGATGCCAAATCCAAATGAAACGACAGCCCAAATCACCAGGCTGACAAGAATGATACGTACATTTGCAGCCCAATAGCCCTTGTCGGCCTCGGCTACCTCTGCAGCATTTGTGGTACGGTCCGCCATGGCGGCTCCTCCTTCTTCCTCCAACACCTGATTGAGGGGTCAATCAGGCAAAAGCTCTCCCTTTGCCTGCGCCGCCTTTTTCAAGTGAAAGGCGATCCTCAGGCATGGCTCCGCCGGACCGCTGACCTGATGTCAGTGGGGGAGGGCGGGTCTTTCCGGTTTTTGAAGTGGGATCCGGCAGAGCGGGCCGGATCCCTGGAAATGGGTCTTAGCCCGTAACGCTGGTCACGATCTTGGCAAGTCCTTTCGAGATATCCCCGATGTCGCCCATTGCGTCGATCTTCTGCAGCGCATCTTTGCTGTCATAGTAGGCGATCAGCGGGGCAGTCTGTTCGTGGTAGGCAGCCAGACGGCTGGCTACGGTTTCTGCATTGTCGTCGGCGCGGCGGGTCATCTCTGTGCCGCCGCATTTGTCGCATTTGCCCTCTACCGCGGGCTGTTTGAAGCTGTCGTGATAGCCCTCACCGCAGCCGGCACAGGTGTAGCGGCCAGAGATCCGTGTCACCATGGCGCTATCATCCACTTCCAGGCTGATAGCGGCGTTGATCTTCTGTCCGGTTTCCGCCAGCAGCACGTCCAGCGCCTCTGCCTGCACCGTGGTGCGCGGGAAGCCGTCCAGGATCACGCCCTTGGCGCAGTCCGGTTCCGTCAGGCGGTCGCGCAGGATATTGATTACGATCTCATCCGAGACGAGGCCACCGGCCTCCATCACCGCTTTGGCGGCTTTGCCGGCCTCGGTGCCCGCAGCAACCGCCGCGCGAAGGAGGTCGCCGGTGGAAAGCTGCACCAGGCCAAACTCCTGTTCCAGAACGCGGGCCTGGGTGCCCTTCCCGGCGCCGGGCGGGCCGAGAAGGATCAGAACGGCAGGGCGGGTCATTACATCTGTTGTCATACCCTTATCCCTTGTTGGCGCGGTTTTCGATCAGGTCTTCGACCACCGAAGGATCCGCCAAGGTTGAGGTGTCACCCAAACTGCCAAAGTCATTTTCAGCAATCTTGCGCAGGATACGGCGCATGATTTTGCCGGAACGGGTCTTGGGCAGGCCAGGCGCCCATTGGATCACATCAGGAGAAGCAATCGGGCCGATCTCGGTCCGGACCCAGGTGCGCAGCTCTTTCAACAGCTCATCCGAGGGTTCCCGGTCATTCATCAGGGTGACATAGCAATAGATGCCCTGGCCCTTGATCTCATGCGGGTAGCCCACAACGGCGGCCTCGGCCACAGCAGCGTGCGCCACCAGGGCGCTTTCGACTTCTGCGGTGCCCATGCGGTGACCAGAGACATTGATCACGTCATCGACGCGGCCGGTGATCCAGTAGTCCCCGTCGGCGTCGCGCTTACAGCCGTCACCGGTGAAGTAATAGCCTTTGTAATCGGCAAAATAGGTCTTCTGGAAACGCTCATGATCGCCCCAGACGGTGCGCATCTGACCGGGCCAGCTGTCCTTGATGCAGAGAACACCCTCGACATCATTGCCTTCGATCTCAACACCGCTGGTTGGATCCAGAACCACCGGCTGAATGCCAAAGAAAGGCTTCATCGCAGAGCCGGGCTTCATTGCATGGGCGCCGGGCAGCGGCGTCATCAGATGGCCGCCGGTCTCGGTCTGCCACCAGGTGTCGACGATGGGGCATTTGCCGCCGCCAACAACCTCGTTGTACCAGTTCCAGGCTTCGGGGTTGATCGGTTCACCAACGGTGCCAAGGGTGCGCAGATCGGAGAGATCGCATTTCTCGACCCATTCGTTGCCCTGACCCATCAAGGCGCGCAGCGCGGTGGGGGCCGTGTAGAACTGGTTCACCTTGTGCTTTTCGCAGACCTGCCAGAAGCGCGAGGCATCGGGATAGGTCGGAACACCTTCGAACATCAGCGTGGTGGCGCCATTGGCGAGCGGCCCATAGACGATATAGCTGTGGCCGGTGACCCAGCCCACATCCGCAGTACACCAGTAGATATCACCATCATGGTAATCAAAGGTGATCTCATGGGTCATCGCCGCATAGGTCAGATAGCCGCCAGAGGAATGCACAACACCCTTGGGCTGACCAGTTGAGCCAGAGGTATAGAGGATGAACAGCGGATCTTCGGCGTTCATCTCTGCCGGGGCGCAGTAGTCATTCGCCTCCAGAGCCATCTCGTTATAATCGTAGTCGCGCCCGTCAACCCAGGTGGTCTGACCGCCAGTGCGTTTGACCACCAGGCATTTCACCGTGTCCTTGGTGTGCAGCAGGGCGGCATCCGCATTGGATTTCAGCGGTGTCTTGCGGCCACCGCGCGGGGCCTCATCCGCGGTGATTACCACTTTGGCGTCGCAGCCGTTGATCCGGGCCGCCAGCGCATCAGGGGAAAAGCCTGCAAAAACGATGGAGTGGATGGCGCCGATGCGGGCACAGGCCAGCATGGCATAGGCCGCTTCGGGGATCATCGGCAGATAGATCACCACCCGATCGCCTTTGCGCACGCCCATCTCTTCCAGGATATTGGCCATGCGGCAGGTGCGGCGGTGCAGCTCCTTATAAGAGATATGCTGCGCGGCCTCGTTCGGATCATCCGGCTCCCAGATGATGGCGGTCTGGTCGCCACGGGTTTCCAAATGGCGATCAATGCAATTGGCAGAGACATTCAGCGTGCCATCCGCATACCAATTGATGGAGACTTCACCAAAATTGTAGTTCACATCCTTCACCTGGGTGAAGGGCTTGATCCAGTCAATGCGCTGACCCTGCTCGCGCCAGAACCCTTCCGGGTCTTCCAGCGAAGCGGAATACATCTGTTGATACTTGGCACTGTCAACGTGAGCGCGGGCAACGGTTTCGTCTGATGGCGGATATGTCCGGCCTTCGGGCTGCGGTGTCATGCAGGTCTCCTCCCAATAGTCTTATCAGTTTGACACACCACAACTGGTGGGCGTGACTGTCAAACCGTTTCCTTCCTCAGCGCTGATCATAGGGAAAATTGCAAATTTGTGAATAACAGACCGAAAAATAACGATTTGCTTGTAAATGAATTTCCGAACCTGTTCTGATTTTGAAAAGTTTTGCAAGATACTGCCCTGGAAATCCTTTTTTTTATGAGGTTTGAGAGTCAACGTATTCTCTACCCAGTTTTACGGATTTTACAGAATTTCACATGGCTAGGCAGGTGCCACCCTGCAGGGGTTGGCGGTACTGCTGCGGCATTTTGGACATGTGAGCGTAAACAGGGAACGGGATTTAACCACTCTCTGCTTTGGCGCTGCCTGGAAAGCGTTCAGGATTGAGCATTCCGAGCAGAGTAGGAGATCTCTCTACCAGGTCCTCCGGGCGCGCCTGAAACCTGGCCCAAAGGGTGAGACCCTGCCCAAGGAAAGTCCCTGTCATCTGCTACTCAGAAACAGGGGCGCGAGGGTTGAGGCGCGTCCGTTTTCTATCTTAGACCTTGGTTGCGATGCGTGAACCATGAAGCGGCAGGGGCCAATCAGACGGGCTTTATTCCTGGCCTGATTGGCCCTGGGCCCTCTCTGCTGAGTCAGCCAAAATGCAGGGTCTTTACTTCCAGATAGTCTTCCAGCCCCATGTGCCCCCCTTCGCGTCCGTTGCCGGATTGCTTGTAGCCGCCAAAGGGAGAGCCATAGTTGAAGCCGCCGCCGTTGATATGCACAGCACCAGCCCTGAGGCGAGCGGCGACGCGTTCGGCGCGTGCAGCGTCACCGGTTTGCAGATAGGCTGCCAGCCCATAGGGAGTGTCATTGGCGATATCGATGGCTTCTTCCTCTGTATCGAAGGGGATCACCACCAGAACCGGACCAAAGATCTCTTCCTGGGCAATTGCCATCTGGTTGTGCACATCGGCAAAGATGGTGGATTTGCAGAACCAGCCGGTTTCAAAGCCTTCAGGCTTGCCCAGGCCTCCGCTGAGCAGACGCGCGCCTTCGTCCAGGCCGGTCTGGATTTTCTCCTGTACGCGCTCATACTGGATGCGATCAAAGAGAGGGCCGATGTGGTCGCCTTCTTCTGCGGGGTTGCCAACAGCGATACCATCAGCGGTGGCCTTGGCGATTTCCAGTGCCTGATCATAACAGCTGCGCTCCACCAGCAGGCGTGTTGGGGCATCGCAAGACTGGCCAGTGTTATACATCACCTCATGAACAGAGCCCGCCACGCGTTCTTCCAGATCGCAATCGGCAAAGACCAGATTTGGGGATTTCCCACCAAGCTCCAAGGTAACCCGTTTGACCGTATCTGCCGCATCTTTGGTGATGGCGCTGCCTGCACGGGTGGAGCCGGTAAAGGACATCATCTGAATGTCAGGGTGGCGTGACATCGCGGAGCCGACAGAGAGGCCATCACCATAGACTAGATTGAAGACACCAGCAGGATAGCCAGCCTCATGGATGATCTCAGCATAAATGGCAGCCGACATAGGGGTGTGCTCTGAAGGTTTCAGGATGCAGCAACAGCCAGTGGCGAGAGCTGGCACCACCTTGAGCGCAATCTGGTTCATTGGCCAGTTCCATGGGGTGATCAGCCCGCAAATGCCAATAGGCTCACGCAGCAGGATATCGCCATTGGCCAGAGTTTCGCGTGTTGGGAGTTCTTTCATCGCGGCGATGAAACCTTCCAGGTGACCAATTGCGGCATCGGCCTGGGCGTCACGTGCCATGGTGATTGGCGCTCCCATCTCCTGGCTCATTGCCTGGGCCAGATCCTCCTGGCGTGCTTTGGTAACTTCCAGCAGACGATCAAGCAGGGCAAGACGCTCTCCCTGCGAGGTTTGCGAGAAGCTTTCAAAAGCGGACTTGGCGGCCGTTACCGCACGATCGACATCTGCGGCCCCACCCATGGCTAGAGTGCCAATCTGCGTTTCAGTCGCCGGGTTCAGAATTGGCATGCTGGAAGAGGAAGTGGGGGTAACCCATTCACCACCAATGTAAAATTTATCCAGGTTCCGCATGGTTTTCCCTTTCGGTTCAAAGCGTAGTCAGCCTGTTCTTTGGCAGGCAGGATTCTTGTCTCATCGGGGCTGCCCAAGTTTAATGAGAGCCGAATTCAAAGACAGAAGCCAGTAGGATAATTGGGGCAAAACCGGGAAGACTGCGGAAATCGTCAAGGCGTTTGTCAAAGGCGTCACAAGAGCACCGGAGGGTGCTTTGGTAGGGCGATTGGGGTGTGGCGATAGGGTGAATTTCCAGAGAGGCGATTTTGAAGTCCGAGCGGGTTCGAATTGGATTTGATTCTCTTGCTGCCCTGTCTTTCCGGTGCCCGAAACGCGGCTGCGAGATCCGTCTATGGGGATCTGGGGGGCGCGCAAATGTAAGATAGCTGATTTTTTTAGTCAAAAATCAACAGCCAAGCCTCGAAGCTGGGGATTCTCCCTTGACATTGCAGACCTAAATATGAGTTTTTCCCTCAGGATCTAATTCTTGATAAAAATAATCAAGAGTGACAAGGGACAAAACAGAGATGAAATCACTCAAGCTTACAACCTGCCTGGTTGCCACAATGATGTTCGCTGGCACCGCCTACGCTGTTGAAACTTATGGACCTTTCCCGGTCACCGTTTTGGGATACGACGGCGAAAAAGAAAACTCTGTCTCTTACAGCGGGCAAATTGCGCGCCATGTTCTGCATGACAGCTTGAAAAAACTGGCTGGCAAAGGCAATGGTGGCGCCAATGCCGCCGAGCTGGAAGCCCAGATGCTGAGCTACTTCAACGGCTCCGAGACCGACCTGCCGATCATTGCCCCCGCCTCCAAAGATGGCGTTCCTGTAAAACAGACAATGCTGAACGAGATTTCTGCGGGCAAGAACATCGCCGGCAAATTCTACGACGGTTCAATGCCTGCCTGGCCTGGCGAGATGACAGGCAAGGAAGTGATCCTGCACATGATCTCCCACGCGGCCAAGGCTGATGGCGGCTATGATGCGGTAAACGGCTATGACTATGCGCAGCTGATCTCCAAATTCACTATGGGTGCGATGCCTTACAGCCAGGCCGTCGATAACTACCTGGATGAAAAACTGGGTGAAGGTGTCAAGCCGAATGGCCAAGCCTATAAAACTGGCGCCTATTACACCGGCAAAGAGCATGTCTGGGATGAGGCATTTGGCTATTTTGGGGCAGCGAGCCACAGCATGCGCCTGAGTGCCGAAGACAACTACAACGTCGCCAAGCTGCGTGACCTGGGGTCTGCGGATCTTAATGGCGACGGTGTGATCGACCTCAAAACCGAATATGTCTTTGGGCCGGCCTATTATGCTGCTGGTGCCGATAAATCCGGTAAAACCGCCTATATGGAAACCATGATGGGGGCCTTTATCGAAGGTCGTGCGCTGATCACCGGGGCGAATGGTCAAAACCTGACCGACCAAGAACGCGCCAAACTGCAGAGCCACGCCAAGACCATCGCGGACAATTGGGAACTGGTTCTGGCCGAGGCCACCTTTAAGTATGCTGGCTCTGTATACAAAGATATCTCTGCGATTACAGCAGCTTCCAGCGAAGAAGAGCAGGCGAAAGCCTTCCGCAAATATGTAAAGCACTGGGGTGAGCTGAAGGGCTTTGCCATGGCGATGCAAAGCGGCAAAAACGATCTGGGCAAAACCGCTGTCCACCTGAACCGCTTGATCGGTTTTGGTCCGGTCACGCTGGATGGAACCTTTGTCAGCGGCCTGGATGCGGATGGCAATTTTGTCAAAGAGCGTAAGATGTCCTGGAACAGCTATCAGCTGCATATGCTGCGCGTTCAGGAACTACTGGCAAAGAACTTTGCGATTGAAGCACGCGCCAACGATGCCACCGCAGAGCTCGCGGGCCTGCTAGAAAGCCTGAGCGGTGACGGCGGAGCCGAAACCGACTAAATTCAACACATTGGTAGCGCCGCCTTCTGGCGCTACCTCTCCTGCCTTGTTGAGGCCCGGCCCGTGGAATTTCTAGAGCAGCTCCCGGCACTATTTTCCGATTTTGCCAACCCAAAGAAGCGGATCTTCTTTGGGTATCTTGCTTTGTCGGTGCTGATTGCGCTGGGGTGGCTCACGCTGGTACGCAAGACCTCCATCGCAGAGGCACTGCGTCGGATCTTTGATCGTCGCGTTTTCTTTTCCGGCTCCGCAATTGCCGATTACAAGATCTTTGTGATCAACAGGATTTTCACCTTTTTCATCTCACCAATGCTGCTCAGTCAGGTGGCGATTGCCACTGGGATCTATTTCTTTCTGCACAGTCTGGATTTCTTGAACCCTGCGGCATTTACCGGGGTAAATCAGGCCACTGTTGTGGTGCTGTTCACCCTCACGCTTTTCTTGTTCGATGATTTCTCCAAGTATCTGGTGCATCGCTGGATGCATCGCTTCCCGGTGCTTTGGGCTTTGCATAGGGTGCATCATTCAGCGACGGAACTGACACCGGTAACGGTCTACCGGGTTCATCCCCTGGAGGGGGTGCTTTACACGCTGCGCGGTGTCGTTGTGCAGGGGGTTACTATCCCGACATTCTACTACCTCTTTGGCAGTGCAGTCAGTCTTTACACCGTGGTTGGTGTGAATGTGCTGGTGTTTATCTTTCACGTGAGCGGATCGAACCTGCGCCACACCCATATCAGCATCAGCTATTGGCCCTGGTTGGAACATCTGTTGATTTCACCAGCGCAGCATCAGCTGCACCATTCCGTGGCTGAGCGGCACTTTGACAAAAATTTTGGCGCCGCCTTGGCGATCTGGGACTGGATGTTCCACTCGCTGCATCTCTCCAGCGGGGAAGGGGAGTTGGTCTTTGGTCTGGATGCCTCCGAGGGGAGTTCCGCATCCAGTCTCAAAACCTTATACCTGCAGCCCTTCCACGATATTTTCAGAATCCTTCGCAGGAGAGTTCGCGGGTTTTATGGTCTTGCTCAGCGCCTTATGACGCGCGTTTGAACCCGCAGAATGCCGACAGCCGAAGGAAGCGCTTTGCAGAGTTGAGACACTGGTCAACCCTTCGCCGCTGAAAAACTGCCAATTCTCTCAGGCGGAGATTCCTCTGGAATGCTATGGGCTTGGCCTCTTTGTGCGATGTATCAAGCTTTGCGCCATGAAGCTTTTGAGGGGAGAGTGAAAAAAAATCGATCTGGTTGATTTTTCCTCTGGACCTGCCTCGAGGCCAAAGCTATACCGCCCCCACATTCCGGCGTAGCTCAGCGGTAGAGCAGTTGACTGTTAATCAATTGGTCGTAGGTTCGATCCCTACCGCCGGAGCCATGAAAAGCCCTTAAGTCGTAAAGACTTGAGGGATTTTTTGGTTAGTGCGACAAGTGTTCTAACTTTTGTGCACTGGTGCAGTGAACCTACCCAAAGTCGGCAATCGTAGCCAACTGAGGCAAACTCTATCGACCTGCAGGTTCTAGAGAAAGCTCCGGGCCCGCATCGCCATGGGCCAATGCATCTCAGTAGTCCTACCATTCATCAAATCTTGTAAGCATAGGCAGTTTGCTGCAGCAAAGTCTGACCTTCGCAGCAAGAGAACCTTAAACCAGGGTCGAACAAATAGATCGCGGATAACAACAGATTTAATTGCGACTGCACCTTTGGCCGCTTTTTGGAAACGTCTGCAAAGATACTGCCCCGCAGCCGGAGCTTTGCCAGGGGGCAGTTGAAAGGAACCTAGTTCGCTTCAAAGATGCGAATTTCTGGCTCTCCAGCAAACAGGGGTGACAGCTTGGTCACGATATCTTCCTGAAACATGCCACTTTCCAAATAAGCTGCCGCGTTTTCAACAGTATCGAAACCATGCAGAACCTGAATATCATCCATTCGGACAAGAAGGCTTTTCTGTTCTGCACCATCGATGGTTGTCAAGAATGGCTCTTTGTAGTCGAAATAGACAGCGGCTGCAGCAGCACGATTTTCATTTTCAATCGCCACAGTAATTTGAAGGTATGCACCAGGTTCCGCGAAGGCGGGCATAGCAACAATAGCAAGGGCGGTTGCAGCAACAAGAGATTTCATTTTTTGGTCCTTTGATTGAAAACTGTGTCGTGCTGCTGAATGTGCAGATGACGGACCACCATGAGAAATTCTGTTATCTTATGAAGGTATTTCTAATCCGAATTTATTCGATGCGATCAGACGGGCTATAACCCAAACGACTGGCAACTTAGCTCCGGGGCTCTTTGAGATGAACTTCCAACACCTTCGATTTGCTATTTCCGTCGCCGAAACAGGTTCGTTCACACGAGCGGCTGATATTTGCTGCGTGACACAACCTGCGCTCTCAAACGCGATTGGACAGTTAGAAGAAGAACTTGGAGGTCGCCTATTTGATCGCACAACGCGTTCGGTCACAACGACGGAGTTTGGAGCCGTGATGGTCGATAAGATGCGCGACGTCGTTTCCGCGCGTCAAAGCCTTCTAAGCAGCGCGTCAGACTTTCTTGCCCGTCATGACAACGTCGTTCGGATCGGTCTATCCCCATTGGTCAGTGTGGATTTCTCAAGGGCAATGCTTGCGCGCGCCACACAGCATGATTTGGAGCTGGTGTTGACGGAAATGAATAAGGCCGACATTTACCCAGCGCTTCAAAGCGGAACAATTGATTTTGGGCTCTGCCCATCACCGCAAGTCAGCACAAATCTCCGGTCTACAAAGATCTACTCGGAACCTTTGTTCGTAGTTTCGGATCAATTGAACGCGCATGAATTTGATTCATTTCCCTTAACAGACCTTGCCGATAGGAAAATACTGCTAGTTCCTGATGATTGCGGCTTGTCTGATACCGTGCGATTTCTGTTCCAAAATCAGAAACTGAAATTGCATGCCTATGAGGGGCGCGCTCTGGCCTATCATGTTTTGGAGCACTGGGCTCATTTAGGCATTGGCACTACCATTCTCCCTGCATCTCAGGTGACAAAACCTGAATTTGCCTGCCCTCTCGGGGCCACGGTAGATAACATTGTCTCGATCAAATTCGAGGCACATTGGATGGCCAGCCAAGAGCAACGAACGAGCTTCAACACTATTATGTCTTGCCTGGGTGTGCCGACCGGGTGACACCCTCAATGTCGCCTTTCGGATGCCACCTGCATGTTGAAGTTGCCAAGCAAACAGCTTGCGACATCTCATATGGTGGGCGCTCTACCCCTGGTTCTGACCTGGTATCTTCGTTTGCTAGAAAACGCCTTCAACACCAGAAACTAGGCTCCATAGCTCATGGGTTTTTTCCACGAACCGGCCCCCCAGCGTTTTTCACAAGCTGGATAAAGGTTTTCACCACCAGGTTTGGCTCTTCACCGCGTTTGCGCACCAGCTTGATTTCGGACTTCAGGTCGAACATGCCATCACCCACCGAGCGCATCTTTCCCTCGCGCATCCAGATCGCGGCAAAGCTTTCCGGCAGATACCCGATGTAGCCTCCGGTTAGCACCAGCATGGCAATGCCCTCGATCTGATGGGCGCTGGCGTTCGAGGGTAGCCCGCGGGACACCGGGGCCACCAGATCCTCGTTCAGATAGGCGCGCTTGCAGAAGTTGGCCTGGGGCAGCAGCGTTTCGACCTCTGCCGGCGTGTCTGCCTTGAACAGCGGATGACCGGGGCTGCAGTAAAGCCCGATGCGCTCGAACCCCAGGGTTTCATAAATCAGGCCGGGCTTGTGCTTGTGGAACACCCCGACCCCGATAGCGATCTGACCGTCCTGCACCGCCATTTCGATGTCATCCGGTGCCAGGGAGTGCATTTCGATTGCCACCTCGGGCGCGATCCGGGTGAATTCGCTCAAGGCCCCCATAACCGGGGCTTCATTGTTGAAAACCCAATTGTCGATCGCAGCAACCGTCAGGCGCCCTACCAGCTTGCCGCGGGTGCCGTCTACGGTTTCGCCGAACTGATCCAGCGCGGCAAACAGTTTGTGCGAGGCGGCATAGACGATCTCGCCCTTGTCGGTCAGCCGGAATCCTTTGCGGCCGCGTTGGCACAGGCGCATGCCCAGGCGGGTTTCTAGATCGGCAATCTGCCGCGAGATGGTAGAGGCCGAGACATTTAGGGCGATTTGTGCCGCCGAAAACCCGCGCGCCTCGACTACGGCGCAGAAGACATACAGTAGGTGCAAATCGGCTTTGGACAGGGCAGGGGGCAGCATGGGGCCACCATACTTGCAAACTTATAAAAGTTAAATCCCTTAGTTTGTAATTTAATAAAAGCTAGTTCCGTCCGATCCTGCCGCCCAAGCATGTATTGACTGGGAAGGTTGGGCAGCATGGACGCAAGCACCGCAACGGCCAAGCGCTGGGGGATCAACAACGACTATGCCAAGCTGACGGATGTTCTGCTGGGCAAGCCGGAGTATTTCAAATGGGTTGAAGCCGGCCCGCTGATCGGACGCACCCTGGCCAATGCCCATAAGACCGGCGTGCAGTTCGACCTGCAGCTGGCGATGAAACAGCACTCTGAGATGGTCTCGATCTACGAGGGGGCCGGTGTTACCTGCCACTATCTGGACAGCGACGAGGTGCTGCACCGCAACTTCTTTGCCCGTGATAGCTCAGCGATGACGCCCTGGGGCGCCTTGATCTGCCATATGCAGCTGAAATGCCGCCGGGCGGATTATGCCACCGCGATCAAATTCTATCAGGACAACGATATTCCGATCTGGAAATTTGCCACCGCGGGCCATTTTGAGGGCGGTGATTTCAACATCATCGAGCCGGGCCGGGTGTTGATTGGCTATTGCGGCGAGCGGTCCGAGAAAGAGGGCTCGGAACAGGTGGCGGAATTTGTCCGCGCCGAAGGCTGGGAGGCCGTGGTGGCGCCGATTAGCCGCGAGTTTGTGCATATGGACGGGCTGATCGTGCCGCTGGCCGAAAAGCTGGCGGTTGCTTGTATCGACGCGATGGAGCCTTGGCTGGTGGATATTGTCAAAGGCTGGGGGATCGAGATCGTCAATGTTTCCTATGCTGAGGCCAAGAATCTGGGCGTGAATCTTGTGGCCTTGGGCGATGGCGAGGTGCTGTCGATGGCCGGCGCCAAAGATCTGAATGCCAAGATGCGGGCGCTGGGGTTTGAGGTTTTTGATCCCGATATGTCTATGTTCACCCTGGGCGGCGGCGGCGTGCATTGCCTGAGCCAGGCCCTCTGCCGGGAAGACACGGGCCGCCAAGACGCCCCCCAAAGCACATGAGCAGCAACCAGTGCATAAACGGCGCCCGGCTGTGGCAGAGCATCATGGAAATGGCCAAGATCGATGCCTTGCCGGGGGGCGGCTGTGGGCGGCTGACGCTGACGGATGGCGATCTGGAAGCCCGTGCGCTTTTCAACCGCTGGTGCGAGGACGCGGGCTGCACGGTAACCTATGACCGGCTGGGCAACATGTTTGCCCGCCGCGAAGGCCGCGAACTAGATGCGCTGCCGATTGCCATCGGCAGTCATCTGGACACCCAGCCGCACGGCGGCAAGTTCGATGGTGTCTATGGCGTGCTAGCGGGCCTCGAGGTGGTACGCACCCTGAACGATTTGGGGCTGGAGACCGATGCCCCCATCGAAATCGTCAACTGGACCAACGAGGAAGGCGCGCGCTTTGCGCCTGCGATGCTGTGTTCCGGGGTCTATGCCGGGCTGTTTGATCTGGAATTTGCCCTCAGCCGCGAAGACGCCGACGGCAAGCGGTTCGGCGATGAGCTGGCACGGATAGGCTATGCCGGGTCTGAGCCCTGCGGTGCGCATCGGTTCGGCGCCTTCCTGGAGGCTCATATTGAACAAGGCCCGGTGCTGGAACGCCATGATGAGGTGATTGGCGTTGTCACCGGCGGCCAGGGCCAGCGATGGTATGATGTCACTGTCACCGGGCGCGATGCCCATTCCGGTTCCACTCCGATGCCGGGGCGCCGCGACGCGCTGGTCTCCGCGGCGCGTATGATCCAGGAGGTGCAGCGGATTGCCCTGGCCTATGGCCCCGACGGGGTCGGCACCGTGGGTGCGCTGCAGGTCAGCCCCAATTCGCGCAACACCATCCCCGGCGAGGTGCGGTTCACCATCGACTTCCGCCACCCCGACGACGCGCTGCTGAGCGGCATGGACAACGCCATCCGCCGCGCTGCCCTCGAGGAGCAGGAGGCCTGGGTCGCGCTGGATATGATCTGGCACAATCCGCCGGTGAAATTTGACGAGGTTTGCATCGACGCAATCGAAACGGCGGCCAAGGACATCGGTCAGCCCTGGCGCCGGATGGTGTCCGGTGCGGGCCATGACGCCTGCCAGCTGGCGCGCAAGGTGCCCGCGGCGATGGTGTTTGTACCCTGCCGCGATGGCCTCAGCCACAACGAGGGTGAATGGGCCGAACCGGATCATCTGGAGGCCGGCTGCAATGTGCTGCTGCAGGCTGCTCTTACTCTTTCAAAACAAATGGCACCGGTAACGTGATCACGCGCCGGGTGCTGAAACAAAAAACAAAGTGATCAGCCAACAAGGGAGAAGAAATATGACAACAGCAAAGACTTTGGCCGCCGCCGCACTGGCCGCCACTCTCGGCAGCACTGCCATGGCGCAGGACGTGGTGATCGGGGTGCCGAACTGGGCCTCGGTCCGCGGCACCGCTCATATCCTGAAAGTGGCGCTGGAAGACAACCTGGGCCTGTCAGTAGGACTGCAGAACGGCACCAACCCGATCATCTTTGAGGCGATGGATTCTGGTGCTATGCATGTGCACCCGGAGGTTTGGTTGCCGAACCAGCAAAACCTGCATGACACCTTTGTCACCGGTAAGGGCTCGGTTGCCCTGAACCCAAATGCGGTTCTTTCCGATCAGCATATTTGCGTCACCAAGGATACGCAGGAACGCACGGGTATTTCGGCGCTTAGCGATCTGACCGACCCGGATATGGCGGCCAACTTCGACACCGATGGCGACGGGCGTGGCGAGGTTTGGATCGGCGGGGCAGGCTGGGCCTCGACCAATGTCGAGAAGATCCGCGCCAAATCCTATGGCTACTCCGAGACCATGAACCTGATGGAGATGGATGAGACCCTGGCGCTGGCCCAGGTCGACAATGCCGTGGCGCAGGGGCAGAACATCGTTTTCTACTGCTACACGCCGCACCATATGTTCTCGCTTTACGATCTGGTGCCGCTGTCCGAGCCTGCCTATGACGCCGCCGAATGGGATGTGAAACAGCCCACGGATGACCCGAACTGGCTGGAGAATTCCAAGGCCGGCACCGCCTGGGACGCAGCCAAGTTGCATGTCTTCTACGCCTCCGGCCTGGCCGAGAGCCAGCCAGAAGCGGCTGCCATGCTGGGCAAGGTCGCGCTGACCACCGAGCAGGTCAATGCAGTGGTCTATGCCCTGTCGGTTGATGGACAAGATCCCGCGGAGTTTGCCCGCAAGTGGGTGGATGAACATTCCGATCTGGTCGACTCCTGGTTCCAGTAAACAGCGGAGCAACAGGCGCCATCCGGCGGGCGACGTGCAGCTGCCCGCCACAGACACCGGGACAACCGGAGACGGAAGATGACTGAGCATGTGATCACGCTGGACGGCGTGTGGAAGATATTCGGTGCCAACTCAGGCGCTGCGATGGAGGCAATCCGCAAGCGCGGGTTGGGCAAGGCTGAGGTGCTGGAAGAATTCAACTGCGTGGTCGGTATTGCCGATGTGTCCTTTGAGGTGAAGCGCGGCGAGATTTTCTGCGTGATGGGGCTGTCGGGCTCTGGTAAATCCACCATGGTGCGGCATCTGAACCGGCTGATTGAGCCGACCACCGGGAACATCTCGGTGATGGGCCGCGACATGCTGACCCTGTCGGACGCCGACCTGCGCGAGATGCGGGCGATGAATATCGGCATGGTGTTCCAGCACATGGCGCTGCTGCCCCACCGCACCGTGCGCGACAATGTGGGCTTTCCGCTGCAGGTGCGCGGCGAGCCGAAATCCACCCGCTGGGAAGTCTCGCAGCGCTGCCTGGACAAGGTGAACCTGACGGGATTTGAGGACCGGTTTCCAGCAGAGCTGTCAGGCGGCATGCAGCAGCGGGTCGGGCTGGCGCGTGCGCTCGCCTCGGATCCGGATGTGCTGCTGATGGATGAGCCGTTTTCGGCGCTGGATCCGCTGATCCGGAGGCAATTGCAGGATCAGTTCATGAAGCTCTCGGCCGAGCTGAACAAGACCACCGTTTTCATCACCCACGACCTGGACGAGGCGATCCGCATCGGCAACCGCATCGCCATCATGAAGGACGGCCGCATTGTGCAGATCGGCACGCCGGAGGAGATCGTGACGCAGCCTGCCGACGATTATGTGCGCGACTTTGTCGAGGGTATTTCCAAGCTGAAACTGGTCTTTGCCCATTCGATCATGGTGCCGATCAGCGAATACCAGCCCACCCGGCCCGTCGATTTCGACGAAAGCCCGCGGGCGCATCACGGCACCGATCTGGATCAGCTGATCGACATCGCCACCTCCACTGAAAACGTGATTGTCATCACCGGTGACGATGGCACCGATATCGGCGTGGTTGACCGCGCGACGTTGCTGAAAGGCATTCAGGGAGGCAAGGCATGAAGGATACGGCTTACCAATCCCCTGATCTGAGTGTTGAAGAATTTGCTGTTGAGAACGGCAGCTACTACGCTCACGAATTTGCCCGCATCCAGGGCAAGACCGGCTTTTCCTGGTCGTGGAACACCATGGCTGCGGTCTGCGGCCCTTTGTGGGGTGCTGCCCGCGGTGCCTGGGGGTTCTTCTGGATGTTTCTGGTGCTGGAGCTGTTTGCTCTGGTGCAGATCGGCCGGGGCCTGTGGGGCGAACTTGGTGCGGATCAGCTTGCCCGCTATGAGCGGCTCTTGTCCAATATCGCCAAGCGCGAGGCGCAGGCGGCAGACCTGACCGCCGCAGGCGATGCCGCCGGGGCCGCCGCCAAGCTGAAGATCGCCGACAACTTGCGTGCGGCTGCTGATAAGGCGCTGGAGGCTGCCACTGCCGCCAACAGCACCGCAGTCGCCATTCTGCTGACCGGTCTTGCCCTGATGGCGGCGATCAAACTGGCCGAGGGTTTTTATGCCAACACCGCCTATGAGGCGCAGTATCTGCGCTGGCGCTCGGGCCAGAAGGCGCAGTCGGGGATGAGCCGCAACGGGCTGATTTTTGGCGCCATAGGCCTCTTGGCGATCTGGCCGCTGACCCTGGTGCGTTTTACCGTTGCCAAACCTGACGAGGCCCTGGCCAATGTCACAGGCGGGCTGCTGGGAGGACGGCTGCCGATCACCGAATTCCCCGTCGGCAAAGAATACTTCGCCGCACTGTCTAAGAAAGGCGATGCCGGGTTTGACTGGCTGGCCAACAACTTTGGCGATGTCTTCGACGGGGTCACTGTCGGCATCCGCTGGGTACTGGACGGGCTTGAGGTGCTGTTGATCCAGACTCCTTGGCCGGTGGTGATGTTTGTGACTGTTGTTATGGCGCTGCGCCTGGCCGGGCCGCGTGTGGCGATCTTTACCGCAGCCTCTCTTGCCTATCTTGCCTTCATGGGCCTGTGGGAACTGGCGATGATCACTGTGGCGCTGATCGGGGCAGGGGCCTTCCTCTGTGTGGCGATCGGCATTCCGCTGGGAATCTGGTTTGGCAAGTCCAAACGCGCCTATGCGATTGCAGAACCGGTGCTGGACTTCATGCAGACCATGCCGGCCTTTGTCTATCTGATCCCGATCATTGCCTTTTTCGGCACCGGCAAGCCGCCTGGGGTGCTGGCCACGCTGGTCTTTGCGATGCCACCGGTGATCCGCCTGACTGCCCTTGGCATGCGCGGTGTGCCCGAGGCCACCAAGGAAGCCGCCGTGGCATTCGGCTGCTCACGCCGTCAGCTCTTGTTCAACGTCGAGCTGCCCTTGGCGCTACCCTCGATCATGACCGGCATCAACCAGACCATCCTAATGTCGCTGTCGATGGTGGTGATCGCCTCGTTGATCGGTGCTGAAGGCCTGGGTGCGCTGATCCTGGAAGCGCTGCAATACGCGGCCAAAGGCCAGGGTCTGCTGGGCGGTCTCGCCATCCTGTTCTGCGCCATGGTCATCGACCGGATCGCACAGGGTGCATACCGCCAGAAAACCGGTGGGCACTGACTGACACTCCCTCTGACTGCCCCGGCGTGCACACCCTGGCGCCGGGGGCCTTTTATAGACAAGACCGAAAGGCTGAAAATGGCTGACGAACATCTGAAATCCATGATGGAGAACCTTTACTGGTGGGGCATTCCCACCATGTTCCGCTGCCCCAACGAAGGGCCGGAAAACCAAGATATCGCTCTGGTGGGTGTGCCCCATTCAACTGGCAACGGCACCACCGAGCGCGACCAGCACCTGGGCCCTCGCGCGCTGCGCAATGTCTCTGCTGTGGGCCGGCGGATGCATGGCGAATTCCAACTGAATCCCTGGGAGGCTGCCAAAATTGTAGATGTCGGCGACGTGCCTTTCCCGCGCGCCAATGACAATGAGGACTGCATCGAGCAAATCACCCGATTCTATCAAGAGATCGACGCGGCCGGCGCCCGCCCTGTGTCCATCGGCGGCGACCACTCGATCACCGGCGGCATCGTGCAGGCCTTGGGCTGCGGCAAGATCACCAAGCGCGAGCCGGTCTGCTTTTTGCATTTTGATGCCCACACGGATGTCTTCACCAAGGTTGACCACTTCCTGGGTGCCAAAAAATCCGCCGCCCATTGGGGCGCCTACCTGGCGGACCAAGGCAAGGTCGACCCGCATCATTCCATGCAGATCGGTATCCGTGGCCATGCCCGCACCCTAGACTGGCTGGAGCCCTCTTATGACTATGGCTACAACGTTGTCACCATGAAGGAGTTCCGCAAACGCGGGGTCGAGGATGTGGTGGCCCAGATCAAGGAGGTGATGGCGGGAAGGCCTGTTTACATCACTTTTGACCTCGACAGTCTGGACCCGACGATTGCACCGGCGGTGTCCAATCTGGAGCCGGGCGAAAAGGGGTTTGACATCGACGAAGCGGTTGCCCTGCTGCATGCCGTGCGCGGCATGAATATTGTTGGCGGAGATATTGTCTGCATGATGCCGACCAAGGACAGCCCCAACCAGATCACCGCGCTGACCGCCTCGGCGATCATGTTCGAGATGATCTCGATGATTGCGGAAAACGTGAAAAACGGAGCAACGGCATGACCCAGACAGGTGATGATTTCTTTCAACCGGTATCCGCCATGGATCTGCCGCGGTTTGCAGGCGTGCCTACCTTCATGCGACTGCCGTCGCTGACGCCGGATCATCCGCGCTATGGCGAGGTGCAGATGGGGCTGGTGGGCGTGCCCTGGGACGGCGGCACCACCAACCGCCCCGGAGCGCGGCACGGGCCCCGCCAGCTGCGCGATTTCTCCACCATGATCCGGGCGATGAACCCGGTGACGGGCGTGAACCCTTTCACTAGCGTCAACTGTGCCGATCTGGGCGATGTGCCGCCCAATCCGGTGGACATCCAGGACTGCCTGGAGCGGATCACCGCCTATTATGCCGACCTCAAGGCTGCGGGCATCACCCCGATGACCGCAGGCGGCGATCATCTGATCTCCCTGCCGATCCTGCGTGCCTTAGCGGCGGACGGTCCGTTGGGGCTGGTGCAATTCGACAGCCACACCGACCTCTTCGACAGCTATTTCGGCGGCTATAAATACACCCACGGCACGCCATTCCGCCGCGCGGTGGAGGAAGGGCTGGTCGACCCCAAACGCTTTGTCCAGGTTGGCATCCGTGGCACCGCCTATAACACCAAAGACATCGAATGGGGCCTGGAGCAGGGCATCCGCATCATCCGCATCGAAGAGCTGTTTGATCGCGGTATCAAGGATGTGATGGAAGAGGTGCGCGGTATCTTGGGCAGCCGGCCGGCCTACTGCACCTATGATATTGATTTTGTTGATCCCACTTACGCGCCCGGCACCGGCACGCCGGAAATCGGCGGTCCCAACAGCTTTCAGGCACAGCAGGTGATCCGCGAGCTGGCGGGCGTCAACCTGATCGGCGCCGATCTGGTCGAAGTGGCGCCGCCCTTTGACGAGTCTGGAAGCACCGCATGGCTAGGCATTTCGCTGATGTTCGAACTTATGTGCGTGCTCTCTCAGGCGATGGGCCGACAAACGGGTGGCGTCCAGAGTTAATCCTCCCGGACCGTAATGATTGGCGCTCCTGGCCTAAAAAGACGAGGGACAAGGATGGGCACCTATCGGAGAAAACCAAAAGAGATTGTCGTGTAGTCGCTGCTAGCTAAGGAGCAGTTCCGCCGGTGAAACTTGGCGATATGAGCGAAATGGCCGCTGAACTCAGCCGAAGGAACCGGCGCCCAGTTCGTATGTTTCATCATCATGCAGAGAGCAACAGCATTCAAACGATCCGGAAACGGCCTGTTTCACAGACTGGAGCTGCCGACTGGGTTAAATCACAGCACAGGAAAACAACGGAGGCCGGTTGAGCGCCAGGATTGGATCTTGGTTTGGGCGGTTAGGCCCAAACCAGTTTTTGACCGCTCAAACATCCAGCAATGGAATCTTCTGGCAGCTGGCCCGTTTGCTCAAAAGCAGAGAAGAGGTTTAGCAGGCTACGTAAGCCGGTAATCTTCCCCCCTTCGATCAGAAACAAGACCGTGCCTTGCACCTTCAGGGGCTGCTCAACATCAGGTCGGGGCGCCAGGAGGTTGAAACAGCAACAGATCCAATCTCCTTCCTCTAGGAACATATCGATTTCCACCTTCGGAGGCCCCATCATTCCATGCAGCACTTCGACGAGAATCGGGATATCTTCCGGCGATTTGACCACCGATCCATCTAGGGCTTCAGGGCTGAAATTCGCCGCCATCAACTCTTCAATGGCTGCCAAATTCCCCTTTTCCCAGATCTCTGAAAACCAGAGCCGAACAATTTCGCGCTTGTCCTTTGGCGTCTGCGGCGTCTTCGCCATTCTGTTCACCACTTCAATTCAAAACAGCTCATAGGAGCAGGTCCCGATCCACACGCTGGCTCACCGTCAGGCATGCTCAACGCGATACAGTTTTCGGGTCTTTTGGACACAGAAGTCCGCACCTAACGTGCGATTACAATATCTGCAAGCAACCCGCCCAGATCAGGGCTGCGCGCCAGTCGAAGCGTGCCCCCATGGGCGCGCGCAATATCGGTCACAATTGCCAATCCCAGCCCAACACCCGTGCCAAGGTCCTGGTTGCGCGCCGGATCCAATCGCGCAAAGGGGCGCACCGCTTCCTGGCGCAGGTCCGCTGCAATGCCCGGACCGTCATCCTCGACCCGCAAACGCAGGGTACGCTCTGTCAGAGCGACGGAAACCCGTGCCCGTGTCCCATAGCGCACAGCATTCGAGATGAGATTTTCTAGTGCTCGGCGAATGGGCTGCTGTCGCAGCTCCACAAGACCAGATCCGCTCAACTCGCCGAGCATAACATCCTTCCCCTGACGGCGCCAATCCTCCACGATGGAGTGAACCAGCGCCTGCGGGTCCGTCGGTTCCGGGGCGGCGGTAGAGGCCCCGCGCGAAAAATCCAAAAATGCATCCAGCAGCGCCTGCATTTCACTCACATCGCGCAGCATTGGCTCGGCCTCTTCCTCGTCGATCATGGCCAGGCTCAGTTTCAGTCGTGTCAGTGGTGTGCGCAAATCGTGACTGACCCCAGAGAGCATCAAGGTCCGCTGCTCAATCTGGCGCTCAATACGCGCGCGCATATCTAAAAAGGCACTGCCAGCTGCGCGCACCTCTGTGGCACCTCTTGGGGAATAGGGCATATTGCGCCCCCGGCCAAAGGCCTGCGCCGCCTCTGCCAGCTTTTTGATCGGCCGCAGCTGGTTGCGCATGTAGACAAAGGCAATCACCGTCATCAGAAAACCAAAGAAGACCATGGTCACGATGAGCTGGTGCGGCGCCGCCGCGGTCACCCGCCGCCGATCCAACTGAAGTTCCAGAAAGCCAGCCGGTGTCTCTAGGTAGAGCAGGAACAAATGCCCCTGCGGGAATCGCACCGCCACATAGCCAGGCAGTTCCCTTTGCATTTTGTCACGTACGATGCGGCCGGAAAACTCGTTCCATGACAGCTCATCCGCAGGCCTGCCCGCATCGGTGGGCAAGATCCGTGCGCGCATGGTCAAGGGGCCAAGATAGGGCGATAAGCGATCCAGAATGTCCTCCGCTTCTTGTGCCCCCTCCGTGACATTCAGCAATAGGTGTATCTCGCGCAGAACCGTTGCGGTCATCTGGGTGGTGACATCCTCCAGATCTCTCTTGATGAAAACAACAGAGACAATCAGCTGCAATGCAACAATTGGCAGAACGAGGATCAGCGCCGCACGGGCATAGAGACTGCGCGGAAGATATTGTTTGAGCCATTGGAAGAACATAGGGTCACCTTACAGCCGCGCTTCAGGACTGTGAAGGCAGAGAAATCAGCCCGCTATAGCCCCTGGTTTGGCCGAAAATAACGTGACAGAGGATAAGAGCTCATGCAGGTGCAAGACGACTTCAACCCGCTACCCGGGGTGGTAGAAGAGCTGGAACCAGGCCTGCGCCGCATTCTCGCGCCAAACCCCTCTCCGATGACCTATCGTGGCACCAATACCTATCTCGTCGGTACACAGAAGCTGGCGATAATTGACCCCGGCCCGGAGGATCCAAGACACATGCAGGCCATATTGGATGCGGTCGCACCGGGGCAGGAGGTTAGCCATATCATCGTGACCCACAGCCATTTGGATCACTCGCCCCTTGCCCGCCCCCTATCGCAACAATGCAATGCGCCGGTCTATGCCTTTGGCCCCAGCGACGCCGGTCGCAGCCGCGTCATGCAAGAGCTGATCGAGCAGGGCATGCAGGGCGGTGGTGAAGGGATCGATACCTCCTTCGCCCCGGATATTTTGCTGAAGGATGGTGAGATCCTTGAACAGCACGACTGGCAACTGGAGGTCATTCACACCCCCGGCCATCTTGGCAATCATATTGCCCTGGCTCTTGGGGATGCTTGCTTTACCGCAGATCACATCATGGGCTGGGCTAGCTCCCTGGTTTCCCCGCCCGATGGGGATCTGACTGATTTCATGGCGTCCTGCGAAAAGCTCAAAACGCGGAACTGGCGGGTGTTTTATCCGGGCCACGGTGCTCCGGTAGATCAACCTGCCGCCCGCCTTGATTGGCTGATCGCTCACCGCAAAGGCCGCGAGGCGGAGATCCTAGCGGAACTGGAGAAGGGCCCAGCCACCACTGCGCAACTGGCGCGAGATATCTATACAGAAACCCCAGAGGCTCTCTTGCCCGCGGCCGAGCGCAATGTCTTTGCACATCTCTTGGACCTCTCCAATCGCGCACTGGTAAAGGCCCAGCCCCCACTGTCTCAGCAAAGTTCATTTGCCCTGCACAAAGCGCTGTGATTTTTTTGAAAAAAGGCGCATCTCCCCTCTGGACCTCTGCAAATCTCCCCGCTATATCGCCTCTACCGTTCCGGCGTAGCTCAGCGGTAGAGCAGTTGACTGTTAATCAATTGGTCGTAGGTTCGATCCCTACCGCCGGAGCCAATCATCCCTTAAGGGATTGATTTCAAAGAAGAAGCGACCCCTAGCAGGGTCGCTTTTCTCGTTTCTGGCACTGCGAATGGCACACCGCTTGGCACGTTGTGGGACATGGGAGAGACAGTCATGCCTTGTTCATGCAGAATTCCCCACCTCGAGTATCGTCGCTCCGGATACGTTTGGCGCCGCAGATGGCCAAAGAGTCTCTCCGAGAGATCGTCGGATTCAGAACCTTATGTATCTGCAACCGAACCGAATCCTCTGATCTTCAAATCCTCTAGACGAGAAATGGGGCCTATGGGGTATACCATGCAGCATCGCGTAGTTTGGGCTCAGACCTGCCTTGCGACGGTGCAGCAGCCCGTCTACATTGAGTTTTCATGTGATAGCGATTGCCCTGGGACCGCTCCCGGCCCATTCCTGCCGTTCGTCCATAAAGATCGTCGCTGTGGTACGGCCCGTCGAACCAGCCATTCGCTGCGCTGGTGAAATCCGACGGCAGTAGAACTCACAGCCTGCGGACAATGCGACCACTCACCTGTTTTGGGGACTGGGACCGCAGGCAGCCCGATGCTGTCATTCGTTGAACCAACGGCGGGCGTCAAGTTTGAGCCCAAAGCGGTCCTTAGTTGGACGCTCTGCCTCATGGATGCCGCAACTGCAAAACCTTCAGCCAATCTTACCGAAAACGGCCCTTCGTCGGCCTTGGTGAACGCTCCCCAGTGCTGCAACCTACACCAGTGTCAGAGAGGCGCAGAAAGCGGGCTTTGCAAAGTCGCGAGAACTTATGGTTTGGCCTTGGCCGAATGCCACAGTAGCACTGGAAAAAGCAGCCCTTTGCTACACCTGCAGCCAGACGCCATGATCGAGAGGCAATGATGCAGGAGATTGCTGACATTCGCTGCAAGTGCGGCTCTTGTAGCTCGGTGACAGCAGTTAAACTATTGCACCTCAGGCATTCGGAAGGGAAAGAAAAGAAGGTTTTTCCTCAGGTTTCGCCAAATTTGAGAGCAGCAATTGGCCTTCGTGAGATTTAAGTTCAATGCGCGCTATCGGGCCATAGCCTTCGAAATCCGCCATAAGCTCCAGCACCTCACGCCTCGTTTCATCATCAAAAGACCCAAGAGTCTCAGCTCCAGGATGATAGCTCTCAGTCTCGAGGCCGTTGCTGCGGAGGATTTCATGCTCATCAAACAACAAGTGTACATAGGTCACCTTTTGGCCATCCGCCCGCACGCGGATCGTTGTGTCGTTCACCAGATGCTTCGCCTTTACCAGGACTTCGGAATGCCCAAATAATAGCTCTGACAGCTCAGAAGAAATCAAAACCCGATGATTTTGCGACACGGCGATACGGTCATGAGCGCCAAGTGCATTAGCGGCAAAAACCACCGGCGCACAACGCCCCGTTGCCTGGCGGGTACTGAACCCAATCCAACGAAGGGGCTGCAGACCATGATCCCGGGTCATCACCTCGGTTCCCACCTCTAGGTCCTCGACAGCGACAGTACCATATCCAGTATCTATCTGCGTGCCTGCCACGAAACACGGTGGGGCACCTCCAATGGTTTTGACTGATACTGAGCCGAGGTCATTGTTTCCTTGGTCATCGGCAACTGTGTAGGAGAACGTATTGGTTTCGGAAACAGCACTGTCGTTGATAATCGATAGGGTGCCGTCCGGGTTCAAAGTGACGACTTCGCCGCTGCTCAGCGTTACGGACCCGCCCGGCGAAACAGCCTGCCCGTCAATATGGGTGAGCGTCAGGCTGCTGCCGGCGCCATGAAGGTCATTGTCCAGAACGTTCAATACCTCGGATCCATCACCCGAGATTTGAAAGAAATCACTGTTTGCGACCAGATACGGTTCAAATGGTCCCGTCATCGTATCGATGTCCGAGTTCCAGACCAGATCCCCGAGCAATCCGCCATCCGGCAGGTTCGAGAAGTCGACGATCATCGTGGTATAGAGGTCTCCGACAGCCTCGCTTCCGGACAAATTCACAATTCCGGTATAGGTCGCTGTGATGTTCCCTGACAGGTCCTCATATTCTGGAGCTACTTTGAACGGGAAGCCGTTCTTGGACGTTGGCGTGGATCCCCCGCCAGGATCATCGTCCATGGCAAAGGTCGTATCAAACACAGAGCTGGCCGGGGCAAGGTCGATCTGAAGCGAGGTCAGCAGCTTCGTCGCCGATAGTTCGTGCCAGCTGTAGCCGAAGAACATATCGATGTTTTCGCCCGAGGCCCCGCCCGTGGTGTACGGATCCAAAGCATGCCAAGTCAGGGTTTCCGTTGTGCCATCGACATAGGTTGCCGTTATCTGAGCGCCTTCCAGATCCACCCCGCGAGAGGATGTGTCGGCGCGAACAGTATAGGTACTTTCATGCGGGTCTTCAGTAAGTCGGACAATATCAATCGTAGGCATAACCTAAGAGTCTTTCGAATGGGGGCGGCCCCGGCCACCTTGACTGCTGAGCCGATAGTAATAGTCGGCCTTGAAAACACATCTGGTTACCATGAACATCCAATATGGCGTCACAGAGGCATAAACTCAGCAGAGTTAGGGCAGGAAATGCGGATTGAGATCTGCTCATCGGTGTGCAGCCTCATCTGACTGGTCCAAGTTGATTGTTAGGCTCTGGACCCATTGATTTGGTTGCGGTCTCCGCGCGATCTTGATTCAAGCTCCCAAGCTTTAGGGGGCGTGATGAGCAATCTTTTCTGGCTGACTGACGAGCAGATGGCGCGGCTCCGGCCATACTTTCCGAAGAGCCATGGCAAGCCACGCGTCGATGATAGGCGTGTTCTGAGTGGCATTATCTTCATCAATCGCAATGGCTTGCGTTGGAGCGATGCACCAGGGGAATATGGTCCGCCCAAGACACTCTACAATCGCTGGAAACGGTGGAGCGACATGGGCGTGTTTGCTCGGATCATGGAAGGGTTGGCGGCGGAAGCCGCTGATCACAAGACCATCATGATTGATGCCACTTACCTCAAGGCTCACCGCACGGCTTCCAGCCTGCGGTTAAAAAAGGGGGGCGTGGCAGGCTGATTGGCCGAACAAAGGGGGAGATGAACACCAAGCTGCATGCGGTCACTGACACCAACGGTCGTCCGATCCGCTTCTTTATGACGGCCGGTCAAATCAGCGACTACACCGGAGCCAGGGCTTTGGTCAGCAGCCTGCCATCAGCCGATTGGCTGTTGGGAGACCGCGGTTATGACGCGGACTGGTTCCGCGAAGCCCTTGTAGATAAGGGGATCAAGCCCTGCATTCCAGGGCGGAAGTCACGCGACAAAACCATCCGATATGACAAGCGGCGCTACAAACGACGCAACCGGATCGAGATCATGTTCGGACGCCTGAAGGACTGGCGTCGTGTCGCCACCCGCTATGACAGATGCCCAAAGGTGTTCCTATCAGCCATAGCACTTGCAGCCACGGTCTTGTTCTGGCTGTAAATCAATGAGTCTGGAACCTAGATGGACGAAAGTGGTTGAACCCTCAGTTTTCTGTATTTTGGTTGACTATGTATCTGGGAGAAACGGCGGAGGGCGAAGGTCGAAGAAAGCCGGCGAAACCGCGGTACACCTTCTTCATAACCCGTTGAAACTTAATGAGCGCGAAAGGTGAGGTGCGGTACAACTTTGTCTTTGAAAACATTGTATTTTTGTGGCGAGTGGTAGGCCCGGCAGGATTTGAACCCGCAACCAAAGCGTTATGAGCGCTCTGCTCTAACCGTTGAGCTACAGGCCCGCCTGTCCTGTGGTTAGAAAAAGGTGGCGGGAAGGTCAAGCGGTGATTGCGCTTGGCGGTTGCTGTCTGGCCAAAAAGGCCGTCTGCATCGCAGCAAGCTTGTCCTGCAGCCCTTGGATGATCACCTCATGGCGTCTGTCAAAGCTGTGCCGAGAGGGATAGACTGCAAAAATGGGTTTGGGCGGCACTCTGTAGGCGGGCAGGATCTCTTCAAAGCGGCCATCCTCCAGGCCTTCTTGCAGAAACAGGCGCGGCGCGCGGGCATAACCGGTCTGGTTGCTGACCGCCCGGATGATCAGATCCGGGTCATCGGCGGTAAAGCCAACGCGCACGGGGGCCTGAAACTCTATGCCCTCGCGGGTCAGGGGGAAGTAGCCGCCAGTCTGGTCTTCGTGGTGCTGGATGAATTTGAGCCGTTTGAGGTCTTCCGGCGTTTCTGGTCGACCGCATTCATCCAGATATTCCGGGGTGGCGAACAGAATGTTGTCCATCTCGGCAATCTTGCGGGCCGCGCCTTCGGTTTCTCCCAGGGTGCCGGAGCGGATGGCAAGATCGATGTTCTCCCGGATCACATCCACCAGCCGGTCCTCCAGCTTCATGACGATATCCAGGTCCGGGTAGGCCTGGTTGATGTCCAAGAGAACCGGCCCCAGCACGATGCGGCCAAAAAAGGTGCTGGTGCTGACCCGGAAGGTGCCGGACACCCGGTCCTCCAGCGCGCTCAGCTCGGCGCACATGCGGTCGTATCCCGCCAAAAGCCCCTGCGCCTGGGCATAGACCAGCTCTCCGGGGCGGGTCGGTTTGACCCCGCTAGAGGTGCGGATCAGCAGCTCTTGCTTCAGCAGGCCTTCTAGTTGCTTGATTTGCAGGCTCATCGCGGGCTGCGAGATGCCACGGCGCTGCGCGGCCCGGTTCAGGCTGCCCTCATCCAGGGCGATCACAAAGCTTTCAAGCAAAGCGAGACGATCCATATGCTATAACTACCTCTTATATCCTTCATTGGCATTTTCAGCCTACTGAAGGGGTATTGCCAGAATTATTTTGCTGAAGCGGGTCAGGAATGACCAGGAAATATTGGAGATACTTATGACGATCAATCGCAGAACCCTTTTGGCTGGTCTCTCGGCTGCTCCGGCGGCGGCTTTGGTCTCTGCCCCGGGTGTGGTCCTGGCGGGTAGCGCTGAGGAACGCCGGCCAGTGCTTCATCAGTACAGCCTTGGCGCGGCAAAGGTGACTGTCTTCCTTGATGGGCACCTGCCATTGGGGACACAGCTTTTTGCCGCTTATGACGAAGAGGCGGCACAGGCGGCTCTGTCAAAGGGGTTGCATCGGATGACACCCGAAGGATTGAACATCCCGGTGAATGGCTACCTGATCGAACAGGCCGGGCAGAAGATCCTTGTCGATGCCGGGACCTCAGACTTGCTGGGGCCGAACCTGGGGGCGATGGGCGATGCTCTCCTGGCTGCGGGCACCCGCCCGGAGGAGATCGATTTGGTTTTGCTAACCCACATGCATCCGGATCATTCCGGTGGCCTGTCCACCGCTGATGGCGAAGCTGTCTATCCCAATGCGGAGTTGGCAGTGTCAGAGGTGGAGTGGGGGTTCTGGCATGATGACGCGATCATGGCTTCGGTTCCCGAAGGCAGTCAGGGATTCTTTCTGATGGCGCGCAAAACCGTTGCGCCCTATGCGGACCGGCTGCGCCTGTTCAAAGGTGAAGTAGAACTGGGGGCCGGGTTCACCTCTCTGCCTTTGCCGGGGCATACGCCGGGCCACACAGGTTTCATGCTGGACAGCGGCGGTGAGCAGCTCTTGTTCTGGGGCGATGTGATTCACAGCGTCGCACTGCAATTTGCCTATCCGGACTGGACCATTGCCTTTGACACTGATCCGGCGATGACTGCTGAGACCCGTCGCAAGATGTTTGACCGCGCAGTGGCGGACAATCTGCTGCTGACGGGTGCCCATATCGATTTCCCGGGGCTGGGCCGGGTGCTGAAGCAGGATGGGGCCTATGCCTATCAGGCAGCCCCCTGGCAATTCGGGCTCTGAGCCGAAAACCGGACGTCTTGGACGCCCTTCACCGCAGGGCTTTGGCTCTGCGGTGGATTCCCTTGTTTCCTTCCTGCGCGCCTTGCGATAAAGGCTCTGCAACAATTCCAAGGAGCCAAGAGATGACCAGCGGCAAGAACGGTTTGACCTATGCGGATGCAGGTGTGGATATTGACGCGGGCAACGCGCTGGTTGACCGGATCAAACCGGCTGCCAAGCGGACCAACCGCTCAGGTGTGATGAGCGGGCTGGGTGGCTTTGGCGCCCTGTTTGACCTCAAGGATGCGGGCTATAGCGACCCAATTCTGGTCGGCGCCACCGACGGCGTCGGCACCAAGCTGCGCATCGCCATCGACACAGGTGTGGTGGATGGTGTGGGCATCGATTTGGTGGCCATGTGTGTGAATGACCTGGTCTGTCAGGGCGCCGAGCCGCTCTTCTTCCTCGACTATTTCGCCACCGGCAAGCTGGAGACAGAGGTCGCGGCCCGTATCATTGAAGGCATTGCCGAGGGCTGCGTGCGCTCTGGCTGCGCGCTGATTGGCGGTGAAACTGCTGAAATGCCCGGCATGTACCCAAAAGGCGATTTTGATCTTGCGGGTTTTGCAGTGGGCGCCATGGAACGCGGCACCGCCCTGCCAGCAGGTGTTCAAGAGGGCGATGTCCTACTGGGGCTGGCCTCTGACGGGGTGCATTCCAATGGCTATTCGCTGGTGCGCAAACTGGTAGAGGTCTCCGGCCTGGGCTGGGATGCGGATTGTCCCTTTGGTGAGGGCACATTGGGTGAGGCGCTGCTGACGCCCACGCGTCTTTATGTAAAGCAATGCCTGGCGGCTGTACGGGCAGGGGGTGTGCATGCGCTGGCCCATATCACCGGTGGTGGCCTGACAGAAAACCTGCCGCGCGTGCTACCAGAGGATCTGGGGGCGGATATCGACCTCGGCGCCTGGGACCTGCCACCTGTGTTCAAATGGATGGCAGAGACCGGCGGTATCGCTGAGGCTGAGATGCTGAAGACCTTCAATTGCGGCATTGGCATGATTCTTTCTGTCTCCGCTGACCGTGCCGATGCGCTGGTTGAAGTGCTGGAAGCAGAAGGCGAAACAGTCAGCCGTCTGGGCACCGTGACCGCAGGTGCAGGCATGCGCTACTCGGGTAAGCTGCTGTGAGCCACAAGAAGGTCGCCATATTGGTCTCGGGGGGCGGTTCCAACATGGTGGCGCTGGTCGAGAGCATGACCGGCGACCATCCGGCGCGCCCCTGTCTGGTCCTGTCCAATGATGCTGGCGCGGGCGGTTTGAAAAAGGCCGCTGCCGCGGGCATCGCGACAGCTGCGGTGGATCACCGGCCCTTCAAGGGCGATCGCACCGCCTTTGAGGCCGAACTGGTAAAACCGATTCTCGAAGCGGGCGCCGACATTGTCTGTCTGGCAGGCTTTATGCGCGTGCTGACCGAGGGCTTTGTGTCGCAGTTTCAGGGGCGGATGCTGAACATTCACCCTTCGCTCCTGCCAAAATACAAGGGTCTCAACACCCATGCCCGCGCGCTAGAGGCAGGAGATGTCGAGGCAGGCTGTACCGTGCATGAGGTGACGCCAGCCCTGGATGATGGGCCGATTTTGGGGCAGGCAAGGGTGCCAGTTCTTGCCGGAGACACGGCAGAGACGCTGGCCGCGCGGGTTCTGGTACAGGAACATCGGCTTTATCCGGCCGTGTTGCGCCGCTTCGCAGCAGGCGATCCTTCACCGGTTCTGCTTGAGGGCTAAGAGCAAATTTGCATTGCGGCTTGCAAGCGCGTATCACCATGCTTGAGCCTGAGAAACGGGCGCCAAGTAGAGTAGAACACAAAAAAAGTCGCGATTTATGAAAATCATTACCACCACCGATGAGCTGCAGTCCTTTTGTGAAGAGGCAGCACAGTATGCCTATGTCACGGTGGACACCGAGTTTCTGCGCGAACGGACCTATTATTCCAAACTCTGTCTGATCCAGTTGGCCTTTGCCGGAGATGGCGAAGAGGACGCGGTTCTGGTTGATCCCCTGGCAGAAGGCCTCGCCCTTGATCCGCTTTATGATCTGTTTCGCAATGAAGCGGTGGTCAAGGTCTTCCATGCCGCCCGCCAGGACCTAGAGATTTTCTGGGTGGACGCCGGCGTATTCCCCAAGCCGCTCTTTGATACCCAAGTTGCGGCTATGGTCTGCGGTTTTGGCGAACAGGTTGGCTATGAAACCCTGGTACGTAAGATTGCCAAGCAGAGCCTGGATAAAAGCTCTCGCTTTACCGATTGGTCCCGTCGCCCTCTGAGTGGGGCGCAGAAGACCTATGCTCTGGCGGATGTGACCCACCTGCGGCGCATCTATGAATTTCTGGCCAAAGAGCTGGAAAAGAGCGGCCGCTCTCATTGGGTGGCGGAAGAGCTGAAGGTGCTCACCGATCCGGCGACTTATGATATCCGCCCTGAAGAGGCCTGGCGGCGGGTAAAGACCCGCACCTCCTCGGGTAAGTTTCTTGCGGTCGTGCGTGAGCTTGCTGCATTCCGTGAGGATCATGCGCAGCGCAACAATGTGCCGCGCAATAGGGTCTTCAAAGATGATGCCCTGGTTGAGCTGGCCTCCACCAAGCCGCGAACGGCCTCTGATCTAGGTGGATCGCGCCTGCTCTTGCGCGAAGCCCGCAAAGGCGCCATCGCCGAGGGCATTCTGGAGTCGGTCACCAAGGGCATTAACTGCCCCGCGGAAAAACACCCCAAACCAGATCGCAGCCGTGAGAAGATCCAGGTAAATCCAGCACTTGCGGATCTTTTGCGGGTTCTGTTGAAAGCCAAGACAGAAAGTGCCGGCGTTGCCGCCAAGCTGATCGCGCCAAGTGCGGATCTGGATGCCATTGCCGCCGGTGAACGAGATGTCCCAGCGCTGACCGGCTGGCGCTATGAGGTCTTTGGTGAGGATGCCCTGCGTCTCTGCGAAGGGAAAATCGCCCTGGCTGCCAAAGGCCAATCGGTGAAAGTGGTAAAGCTGACGGACGAATAGTCGAGCGGTGGGATTTTCTCTCAGCGCAATTCGAACTTAAGCCTTGCCCAGTGCCGCTATCTTGATCGAAATGGGGCTTGTTCGAAATGTGTAAGATGCCGAAATGGGTAAGCTGGTAAAGTAGGCTGCCACATAGGCCTAAATGTAAAAAACCCGAAGCGCAGGCTTCGGGTTTTTTGCTTCTTCAAGGCACTTACTAGACTACAAGCGAAAAAAGTCAGCGGCGGCGTGTTTCGCGAATGTTGCTGGAGCCTTTTACTCGGATGAGCTTTGTGCCGCGTAGATCCTGTTTTGAAAGGGTCACGGCGACATTGAGTGTGCGGCTGTGCGTGCTGCCCGTCTGAGTTGCTGACTCGGGGTAAATCACCCGGAATTCATACTCCAAAACGGAAGGGTCTTCGGTTTCAATGGCGCGGAGAGCCAGTTTGTGAGCGCCCTGTCGCGCGCCCAAAGCTGTTGCATGAATGATGGCCCCAGCAGGTGTAGGTTCAACTTTCAAAGCGAGAATCTCTTTAGCCAGAACACTTTTGTCCTCTGCTTCGGCCCGCGCGAAGAGACCTATCCGATCCGTTACAGGGATCAGGGGATTAGTGGCTTCGGTGGATGTGCTTGCAACTTCAACCGAGCGGGATTTTCCGAACCAGTTCAGCGGATTTACGCGTGAATCTCGAAAGCCGCAGCTCGACACCGCCAGGGTGCCGACCAGGAAGATTACCAAGGATTTGCGCATAAGGACCCACCTGTCAAAATTCTTGTAGTTCGTGGTTACCCGATTGTGCCGCGCTTGAAAAGCTGTTGAAAATCCTTCCGCTCCGGCATAGGTCCGTGCGGGTGAAACCAGTCAGCAGGAAGGGGACGCAGGGCCATGGCCAGCGCCGCATTTGAAGAGATCGTCGAAGACTTCGAATTCCTGGAGGATTGGGAAGATCGCTACCGCCATGTGATCGAGCAGGGCAAGGCAATGGCGCCGCTGGAAGACGCATTGAAAGTGCCCGCAACCAAGGTGGATGGCTGCGCCAGCCAGGTTTGGCTGCACCCGGTGATCGAGGGGGGCAAGTTCCATTTCGATGGTGACAGCGATGCCTTGATTGTGCGGGGGCTGATTGCGGTCCTGCGCTGTCTCTACAATGGTCTGACCCTGGCCGAGGTTGTGGCGGTGGATGCGCGTTCTGAACTGGAACGCCTGGGTCTCAACGAACATCTCTCGGCTCAGCGTTCCAACGGGGTGCGCGCCATGATCGAACGGATCCGTGAGACCGCAGCAGCGCAGCTGTAACATTGCGGAACCTTCGGGCGTTGGGGCGGAGTTGAGCCTGACGCTAAGCCCAGTCCTGCGATCAAGGCTCCAGCGACCTCGGCGCGTCACCCCAGGCGCCGCCGATCAAGCGATTTGAGATAGGCCACATAGTCCCGCAATAGGGGAACCCGTCGGGGCCGAAAGCTGTCTGCCGTTTTTTGGTAGTTCTCGATTCGGGTGACATGGAACATGCGGAAATCGGTGCGCTTGCAGCACCAGGCCAGCAACATGATCGCCCTGTCATGATAGGATAGCGCAAGCGGGTAGATGCGGCGCTCCGTTCGGGCTTCCTTTAGGTCGCGGTAAGTTATGTCCAGTGCCTCTTCGGCCCACATTGCTTCGCGCAGCTCTGTCATATCTATTGCGGGCTTCAACGGGGCCGTCATCCTGTGGACAAGAGTAACCGCATGCGCCGCCTGCCGTTGCTGACGCTCTGGGAGGGTGGCCAGGATCTTGATCAGAGCGTCCTGAGCGGCCTGTGCCAGGTCCGGATCCCCCCTTTGCCCGACGTCCGCCAACCCCAGAGTGAGCGCCTCTATCTCGATCTGCGTAAAGGTTTGCGGCGGTAACGCCGGATCTTCGACCATGGTATAGCCAAGTCCTGCCTCACCTTCGATCCGGGCCCCCGCGGCACGCAGGCTGTCGATGTCGCGATAGATCGTCCGCTCTGACACCTCCAGGGCGGCTGCGAGTCTGGCAGCGGTCACCGGAGGGGTGAGGCCGCGGATCAAATGCAGCAGGCGAAAGAGACGATCGGATTTGGCCATAGGGATATACTCGGCGAATGATACTGACAGAAACTGGCAAGAGCCTAGCGTCATAACCCGGCTATCGACAATCGATAGTTTTGAAAAGGAGCTCTCTTATGCCAACTCTCTATCATTCTCCGCAGTCCCGGTCCTCGCGCGTTATCGCGCAACTGATGCTGATGGGGAAACTTGATGCGGTTGATGTGATCAACGTAGACATCATCAAAAACGATGGCAGCGGTCGCATAGACCCAAAGAACGCGCACCCAGAGGGAAAAGTTCCCTTTCTGGTGACGGATGAGGGCGAAGAGATCCGCGAAAGTGCGGCCATCATGATCTATCTGGATGAGCTGTTCGGCCAACCGCTGAGCCCCAAGCAGGGCGAGCCGGGACGCGGCAGCTATCTGACATGGATGGCCTATTCCGGCGGCGTGATGGAACCCGCGCTGGTGGCGCATTTTGCCGGGTTGGACCACCCTGCTCTGACCGGCACCTTTCGCACCATGAAAGAGGTTGGCGCACAGCTGGAGCGCGGGCTGAAAGGCCGGTCCTTCCTTCTGGGCGAGGAGCTGACGGTTGCTGACCTTCTCATGGCCTCTGCCTTTCAATGGGCGCCGCATCTCACCCCGGATATTCCCATGGTCAAAGCCTGGGTTGAACGGGTGACATCGGCGCTGGACAATGAGGGGCTGGCGGCTTTTGAGGCCAAAGCAGAAGAAGAGCTGAGGCAGAAGGAACTGACCTGACCTGAGGTAGACCTGGGGCAGGCCGGGAGAACAATCAGTAGAAGGCGCATGAGCCCATGCTTCAGGCCTTGGGCTTGCCCCAATCCATAAGGGTGCTTTGCAGCTCCCCATAGCCGGTGTGGCGGTGTTCAAACTCCAGCCCCATCCGGTTGGCGCAGTCACGGGCCTTGTCCAAAAGGGCAGGGTCCTTGAGCTGCGATTGATAGACCAGCTTGGTATAATTGCCAAAAATCATGTCGCGCAGTTCCGGGTTCTTATCCAGTCCCATGGGCCGCCAAATAAAGGCGTCAAACTGCTTGACCAGAAAATCGGTCAGATAGAAGGCTGTGATTTCCCCGGCTTCACTATGGGCTTCAAAGACCTCATTGCCCTCAAAGAAGGAATAACAATGGGGCCCGGCCACCATCTCAACACCCAGTTCTGCACATTTGCGTTCCAGCGCGCCGCCGGTTCCGCAATCCGCATAGACCACATAGATCTGGTCATAGACGGCGGAATGCTTGGCGACGGCGCCCTCGACGCAATCGACAATCTGTTCGGGATAGAGGTGCAGCTTGGCAGGCAGGCAGGTCAGATCCATATGATCCAAGGCGTTCTGCTCTTTGATGGCCAGGATTTCGCGCGCCAGGGCGCCACAGGCGATCAACAGGATACGGCCCAGCTTCTTTTCCGGGGCGGCGAGGCCCTGTTCGGTGAGGGAGCTTTCCTCAAGCGTCCGCCCGGTCGGGGGACGGAAGGCAGCCCGCTCATTCAAGCGGGCTGCGCGTCCTTTGCGTGCCAAATCAGGCGCTCATCGAGTTGTGCTTGCGCGCAACGAAGTCTTTTGCAGTTTCAACTGCAACAGCCGCGTCACGGCAGTAAGCGTCGGCGCCGATGGCCTTGCCGAACTCTTCGTTCAGTGGCGCGCCACCAACCAGCACGATGTAGTCGTCGCGCTTGCCTTGTTCGACCATGGTGTCGATGACGACCTTCATGTAGGGCATGGTGGTGGTCAAGAGAGCGGACATGCCGAGGATGTCGGGCTTATGCTCTTCCATCGCTTCCAGGTAGTTCTCAACCGGGTTGTTGATGCCGATGTCGACAACTTCAAAGCCCGCGCCTTCCATCATCATGGAAACCAGGTTCTTGCCGATGTCGTGAATGTCGCCCTTAACGGTGCCGATGACCATCGAACCCATGCGCGGTGCGCCGGTTGCGGCCAGAAGTGGCTTCAGGATGGCCATGCCGCCCTTCATGGCGTTTGCTGCCAAGAGAACTTCTGGGACAAAGAGGATACCGTCGCGGAAGTCGGCACCAACGATGGTCATGCCGCCAACCAGCGCCTCGGTCAGGACCTTGTAGGGAGCCCAATCGCGGGACAGAAGGATGTTCACACCCTCTTCGATTTCTTCCTTCAGACCATCATAGAGGTCATCAAACATCTGCTGGACAAGTTCTTCATCGTCCAGATCCGCCAGGATGATATCTTCTTCTTCCGACATGCGCCTATTCCTTGACTGGGCCGGGAATCCCCGGCGTGGCCTTGCAGTGATTTAACGACTATTGGGCCAGAATGCCGCTTTGAAACTGCATTATTTGCGACATCGCCTTAGCTTGTACCGACGTATAGGTGCAAAAAATGCAGAATGATAATGAAGATTTCGCAAGGAAATCTTCGATTTTGCGCGCTTGTTCTTCATTTGTTCCAAAATCGGTGTCATTCTGCCCGAATGAGCTATTTGATTCACCAAAGTAAGGAACGTCGCAAAGCGCGTGCCAGTCTGAGCAATGCGCCAGGGCGGTTTGACCTCTCGCGTGAGCGTTTTGAGGATGAGTGGTATCAAGACCCTGAAACCGATGTCATCCGAACCACGATCCGGCAGGAACAGGCGCGTAGCATTATCTCTTATAATCGCTCGCCGGATCTGCCTTTTGATCGCTCGGTCAACCCTTATCGCGGTTGCGAACATGGGTGCATCTATTGTTTCGCCCGCCCTAGCCATGCCTATCTGGGCCTTTCTCCTGGGTTGGATTTTGAAACGCAGCTGATTGCGCGCCCCAATGCGGCGGAGGTCCTGCGCCAAGAACTTTCCAAGCCGCGCTATCGGGTGGCGACCTTGGCTCTGGGCACCAATACGGATCCTTATCAGCCCTGTGAGCGGGATTTGGGGATCATGCGCGACTGTCTGGAAGTCCTGCGGGATTTCAACCATCCCATTGCCATCGTGACCAAGGGCAGCCTGATTGAACGGGATATCGATATTCTGTCGGAAATGGCTGCCAAGGGATTGGTTCGGGTTGGTATTTCCCTCACCACATTAGATCCCGATCTCTCCCGCCGGATGGAGCCGCGCGCCCCGGCGCCCGCACGTCGGTTGGCAGTGATCCGTCGCCTTTCTGATGCGGGCATTCCCGTCCGGGTGATGACCTCTCCCGTGGTGCCGGGCCTGACGGACCATGAGCTGGAGGCCCTTTTGGCCGCCGGGGCGGAGGCAGGGGCGGATACCGCCAGCTGGATCATGCTGCGGCTCCCGCGCGAGGTGTCACAGCTCTGGCAGGATTGGCTGGCCGAGCATGAACCAGGGCGCGCTGAGAAGGTCATGACGAGGCTGCGTGAAATGCATGGAGGGCGCGATTACGACCCACGGTGGGGGCAGCGCATGCGCGGAGAGGGGCGCTATGCAGAGATGATCGCACAGCGGTTCAAATCGGCCTGCAAGCGGTTGGGGTTGCAAGAAAAAGCGACTGACCTCAGAAACGATCTGTTTCGCGTGCCGCCGCAGGCGGGGGACCAGCTGGCCCTGTTTTGATGTCTTGGCCGAGCTGGCCTAGTCACAGTCCATGAACTCAGTCCCATAGACCTGAGCAAAAAGAGATCTCACGGCACTTAGAACGCCCCGCTAGATCAGGCCAATGGACTGACTGATGGCCTGGCCTTGATTGATGGCTTGATAAGCCGGACGTAGAGGTTTTTGGCTGAGGTCAACTGAGCGGGAGACCCACTGCCGTTCTTCCAGCTGACCCAAGGACTGGGAGAGAGCCCGGTCAGTGATCTGTCCAAGATCCGATTTGATTTCGGTAAAACGCCGTGGTGCGGTTGTGATGGCCAAAACCGGAAGAGTCCAGCTGCGGCGCAAAAGGCCAAACTCGTCTTTGTCCGGGGCAAGGGAAACGATCTTGGCTGCGATCTTAGCTGCGTCCTGGCCCACAGGGGTCAGGCGGAATTCCGGCCGCAGAGGGTGGCCGTGACCGGGGTTTCTCTCCAGCAGATGCAATTGGACCAAATGTTCCAGGCTGGCGGCAAAGGCTGTGCGGCTGGCTCCGGTCGCCGCCAGCAAGGGGGCCTGACGTCCGGGGATGCCTTGGTGAAGTGCGGCCAGAATGCTCATCGACCAGGCGCGTGAAGTCAGGTTGACAAGAAGTTTTATGTCCATAAAGTATAGTAACTATATTTTGTGAAAAAGGGAAGACCAATGGCAGTAGCTGCGCTTGAAAAAACGATTACCTTGGCACTTTCTGTTCGTGACCGTCACAAAAGTGCCAGTTGGTACAATGAGATGCTGGGGTTTTCCCTGCTCTATCACGCGGATGAGGCCGGATGGAGTGAGCTGCAGACGCTGACAGAGGGGGTGACGCTGGGCCTTGGCGAACAGACGGAACCAGTGCCGGGCAATATGGTGCCTGTGTTCGGAGTGAGTGATATCGTGACAGCCCGCAGCGCCTTGGAGGCGGCAGGGCTGCGTTTTGATGGACCGACCGAAACCATTGAGGGAATGGTGAGTACGGCCACCTTTTATGACCCTGATGAAAATGCCCTGATGCTGGCGCAGGATTTGACCTCAGCGCAATAGCGGCAACCCCAAAATCCACGTTTGGGTCTCTGAAACAGGTCACTCTAACGCATGCCTCTTTTCCGGGACTACGCTGGACGCTGAAACCGACGAGCCAATGCATGAAAAACGCCCGGCCCAATGAAGGGCCGGGCGTTTCTGTAGTGGTATCTTAAAAACTGGCTCGATGCAGTGACACAGGTGCTGAAGCGCTGGAGACTTTGGCTTACCTCTGCGGGGATTAACCTCTGCGGCGACCGCGACCTCTGCGGCGCTCTGCACCCTCGGCGGCATCCTCTCCGGTGCCATCGCTGGCAGAGGTGAAGGGGCCCAGGACCTCGACGATTTTCTCAAGGGCCGGGCGCTCGCCGCGGGGACGCGTGTCAAGTGCTTCACGCATGCTGCTCAGATGCTCAGGCATGGTGCCGCAGCAGCCGCCAATGATCTTGGCGCCGGAATCGCGAGCCATAACCGCATATTCGCCCATCAGTTCAGGGGTGCCGTCATAGTGAATATGACCATCCACATATTTGGGGATGCCCGCGTTGCCTTTGGAGATGATCGGGCGCTCGGTGCCTTGGGCGGCAAAACCCAGTACCGTGCGCAGAATGTCGGAAGCGCCGGTGCCGCAGTTGGCGCCAAATGCCACAGGGGCATTATCGAACTCTTCGACCAATTGAGCGAGGTCGGCAGAGGTCACACCCATCATGGTGCGCCCGGCGGTGTCAAAGCTCATGGTGCCGCACCAGGTCATATCCGCCAGCTTAAAGGCCTCAGCCGCAGCGCGGAATTCTTCAGGAGCAGAAATAGTCTCCAGCCAGAGCACATCGGCGCCACCTTCCTTCAGGGCTTCGGCCTGCTCGTGGAACATCTCGACCGCCAGGGCGTGGGTCATGGGGCCAACCGGCTCAAAGATCTCGCCGGTCGGGCCGACGGAACCGGCAACCGCGATCTTGCGCTCTGATTTGTCCGCCACCTCACGGCCCAGCTCTGCTGCGGCCTGGTTAAGTTCGCGCACACGTTTCTGAGCATCATGTAGTTTCAGGCGTGCTGCCGTACCACCAAAACTATTGGTCAGAAACAGGTCGCTGCCCGCATCCACAGAGCCCTGATAGAGCGCCATGATTTTCTTGGGCTCATCCGTGTTCCAGAGTTCTGGCGCATCGCCGGATTGCAGACCCATCTTGAACAGATTGGTTCCGGTGGCGCCATCGGCCAACAGCGCGTCTTTCTCTGCCAGAAGAGTTTTGAATGTGTTTGTCATCTTTGGATCCTGATCAATGCGATGGCAGGCACTAAGCCCACTGGCGGGGCCCAGCGGCGGGGCCCGGTGAAAGGGGGGGTGATGCCCAAGTTAAACGTCCTGTGTCATGACCTGCCGTTTCGGGCAATCGCAGAATCTTCAACTTCATTATGAAACTTGCGCAAATAGCTGTCGGCGTAGTTGGAATAGGAGAGATGCGCCGCAAACTCCTGGTCTTCTTCTGCGGCGCTTTCGGTCCAATCCGCATTCGGTTCTGTTACGGGCAATGGAGGGGCAGGGCGGTGGACCAGACGGGTCATCTCCGCCAGGGCGGCCAGGACCTCGGGCCAACTTGGTGCGGCGATATATCGAGCTTCCCAATGTGGCGCAAAACAGGCTTTGAACCGGCGTAACCCAGGGTCCAGGCTTTTGGACCACCGGTGTTCCGGGACAGCAGCAAGGGACAGGCGCCGGACTCCGTCTTCTGCCGCAGCGGCGATTGCGCTGCGGACCAGGCTATGTCCGGTCCCATCGGGCGCATCAGGTAGGATCCTGACCAGATCGAGACACCATTCCTGAGGCGTTTCATGCAGGCTGATAAAGCCAATGATCCGGTCATGTTTCCAGGCGAGGAAGACCCTCTGATGTTGCAGATAGCCTGCCTCGAATTGGCCCATTGTTGTGCCATAAGCACGACCATGGCGGTCTTGCCACAGCTTGTCGACGCGTTGCATCTGCTCTAGCGGCAACTGCATTGGTGCAGGCAGGATGGTCACATCTGCCTTTTGAGTGTGGCGCAATTTGCGTCGGAGCTGCCGGTGACAGGATCCGCTCTCGCTGAACTCCACCGGGTTCAGAATCGCCTCGGATGCAATCCGCATTACCGCCCAACCCGATTTGCGAGCCTCTAGAGCGGGTTTCGAGGAAATCTTATAAAAACAAGCAAGTGCATTGCGCTTGCGTGCATAAGACTTCATCGGCTGCAGCGTTTCGCCAAGATCACCGGAGATGGGATCAAAGAGGGAGACAGATATCTGGGGGCTGTCTAGCAAAGCCAATTGGTTGAGACCGAAGGCACGGATATGTCCGCCGTTTTGCCCGATGACAGCTGTTTCAGCCACCGGACGTTGGGTGGGAAGGTCATGCGCAGGACGTTGCTGCGTTCCCAGAAGGGCCTCTGTCCTGTTCTGAGGGAGCTCTGGGCCTGTCTTTGCATCCGGAGAAGCCTTGCGTGGAAGGAACAACATGGCTGTCGCCAAGAGCGCAGGGAGCGCATAATAGACCAGTCGGAAGGCCAGAAGGCCAGCCAGAAGCGCGCCGCTATCTGCCACGCTGAGAAGCGACAAGATTGTCAGCTCCAATGGCCCAGTTCCCCCCGGTGCAGAGGAGAGGATCGCGGCCCCCAAGGCGAGGGTGTAGACCGCCAGCAGGCTCCCGAAGGGAACGGTTGCTCCCTCTGGCAATAAGAGCCACAGCGCGGTTCCGGCCGCTGCGATGTCCAGAAAGGCCCAGAAGGTCAGCGCAACCATGGCTGCTATGGATGGCCAACGCATTTTGAAGCGCCCAAACCGCATTTCAGGTTTCAAAAAGCTGAAGGCCGCTGCAATCAAGGAGGCGCTGACAAGAAATGAGCCCAGGGCCACATATAGCGGTGAAGGTGCAAAAACCAGCATGGAACAGCCGCTGATAAAGATCAGGGCCATCATAAAGGTCAGTCCAACAAGCGCGGTCAATTGCCCCGCGCGCAGCGCCGAAATACCCGGCAAAAGGCGCCAGCGCGCATAGGCACCGGTAAACAATCCAAAGCCTACGGTCTGTGAAAAGGCAATCGCAGCCATGCCCGCGCGGCGAACTTTGGGGCTATCCTGACCGGTTTGCAGGTGCCGGTGCGCGACACCGTCATAGCGCCCGAGCGCCCAGAAACTCACCGCTGTAGCGATCCCAGCGGCGCCCCATCGCCAGGCTTCGATACCGCTCAGGAGGGTGTGCAACTCACTCCAGGTGGGAATTTCTATGCGTGTAAAAAGCGCCCAGAGGCAGAGGCCTGCCATTACAAGAGGGAGGGTGAGTCGAATGAGACTCAGAGAGGGACGCGCCGTTTGGGGATGGGAAACTGACATTGCGATCCTTGTGCTGGCCGGAGATGGCAGTGCAGATCCAAAAGCTAGCAGTCGGGGGTTTTCGAGCAGTTAATCGTAAAAACCTCGAGAAGGCATGACTTGCAAATCCCTGAATGGCGGGCGTTCTAAAAAAGTGAATAAAAATAATGTGTAAGAAGTTTTTCCTGCAGGGAGGATCAGGTCAGTTTTCCAGCTTTTGTCTAAAACAGGAATGACTTTTTCCTGCACAAAGAGGCAATTGCCCTTGCCTGCGCATCCAGCCCGCAGCGGATCGGCTGCGGGGCGGCGCGGCGACTTCCTGGATCTGCTTGCCTAGGCTTCTTCCAGGAGTTGTGCCTGGGCGAGGGCCATCATCTCATTGCGCTTGGCTGCGATCATTTCCGGGCTGGCGCGATGGCCGAGGTCTGCGGCGATTTTACGGATCACATCCGCATGCCCGCTTTCCTCCAGATCGGCGGCGATCACAGTCGCGGCATAGGCCTCAGCGTCACGCCCCTTGTGACCCAGCAAATCCGCTGCCCAAATGCCCAACAGACGATTGCAGCGAGCTTCGGCTTTGAAACGCAGTTCTGCGTCATGGACGAATTTGGCTTCAAAGGCCTGTTCGCGGTCGTCAAAAGTGGTCATACTCTCTCTCCCCGTTACTAAATCCACACTATAAATATGGGGGTCTTTGGCTGTTTCGACAAGAGAACTGTAGCGAAATGCCGGTTCTGTTCCGATACTTGGGCAGTTGTGGAAGCGCTTTGCGCGAAGCAAGCTTGCAGCAAATGACCCCTTGCACTATGAGAGCGGCAAGAAACCGGGCCGGGATTCCTGGCCTTCACCTCGAAAGGCTCCCCATGTCACGTCGCAAAAAAATCTACGAAGGCAAAGCCAAGACCCTTTATGAAGGTCCAGAGCCGGGCACCATTGTGCAGTACTTCAAGGATGATGCCACGGCCTTTAATGCGGAAAAGAAGGACGTGATCGACGGCAAGGGTGTGTTGAACAACATCCTGAGCGAGTTTTTCATGCAGGGGCTTGGCCAGATCGGTGTGCCGACCCATTTCCTCAAGCGTTTGAACATGCGTGAGCAGCTGGTGCGCAGCTGTGAAATTGTGCCGCTGGAAGTGATCGTGCGTAACTATGCAGCCGGTTCTATGTCCAAACGCCTTGGCATCGAAGAGGGCACACAACTGCCGCGCCCCATCGTGGAATATTGCTACAAGGATGACGCCCTGGGTGACCCGCTGGTCACCGAAGAGCATATCGCCGCCTTTGGCTGGGCCAGCCAGCAGGATATGGACGACATTCTGAGCTTGGCGCTACGGGTCAATGACTTTTTGTCCGGCGTGATGCTGGCAGTTGGCATTCGCCTGGTGGATTTCAAAATCGAGATCGGCCGCATCTACGATGGTGATTTCCAGCGCCTTGTCGTCGCCGATGAGATCAGCCCCGACAGCTGCCGTCTGTGGGATATCGAAAGCGGTGAGAAGCTCGACAAAGACGTATTCCGTCGCGATCTGGGAAGCTTGACCGATGCCTATTCCGAAGTGGCGCGGCGCTTGGGCGTTCTGCCCAACAATCCGCCCAGCCCCAGCAAGCCAACGCTGGTGAACTGAGACCGGACGTAAAACACGCCCGCCCCGTGGGGCGGGCTTCACTTTTTCTGCAAAGGGCGCCGCTACCCGGTGCCCGCCATCGAACCTGAGGGAAAATACGATGAAAGCGCGTGTGCATGTCATGCTGAAAAACGGGGTTCTGGATCCACAGGGTGAGGCCGTGCGCCACGCGCTTGGGGCTCTGGGCTTTGACAAGGTCGAAGGCGTGCGTCAGGGCAAGGTGATTGACCTGGAGCTGGCAGAAGGAGCCACCGAAGCCGATGTCACCGAGATGTGTGAGAAGCTTCTGGCCAATACCGTCATCGAATCCTACAGCATCGAGCTGCAGTGATGAAGGCGGCGGTAGTAGTCTTTCCGGGTTCAAACTGCGACCGCGATCTGGCGGTGGCTTTTGAACAGGCCGGCTTTGATGTCTCGATGGTATGGCACAAGGACAGCGCGCTGCCCGAAGGTGTCGATATTGTTGGTGTGCCTGGCGGTTTCTCTTACGGTGATTACCTGCGCTGCGGCGCCATCGCGGCGCAATCCCCGATCTGCAAGGCGGTCGTCGCCCATGCGGAACGCGGTGGATATGCACTGGGTGTCTGCAACGGTTTCCAGATCCTGACAGAAACCGGCGTTCTGCCCGGAGCGCTCCTGCGCAATGCGGGCCTCAAATATATCTGCCGCACCGTGGATCTGAAGGTCGCAACCTCGGATAGCGTCTTTACCCAAGGCTACAATGCAGGCGATGTGATCGGCATTCCGATTGCGCATCACGATGGCAATTACTTTGCCGATGCAGAGACCGTAGCGGCGCTGAAGGATCAGGACCGGGTGGCCTTCACCTATGAGGCCAATCCCAATGGCTCCGTTGATGACATCGCGGGTATTCTGTCGGAAAACCGTAGGGTTCTGGGCATGATGCCGCATCCGGAGCGCGCTTCGGACGAGGGCCATGGCGGCACCGATGGAACGGCTATGTTCCGCGCATTGGCAGGCCTTGTCGCTACAGCGTGACTTGAGGTCCTGCGGCGGCAGGAATAGGTTTACCCTATGAGCACGCCGCAGGATACATTCGCGAGAGAAAGTAAGTCCCAAGGCTCGGGTACTGTTCCATGGCAGGCCCGGTTGGCGCTTGTCCTGTTCATGGCCATTGCTGCGGTCACCATATGGGTGACAAATCAGCAGCTTACCCACCGCTTTACAGATAGCACCCGCAACCGCGGTGAGCTGCGTCTGGCGCTTTACTCTGGAAATCTTGTCAGCGAGTTGCGTCGCCACGCCATTGTGCCCGACCTTCTGGCCCGGGATCAGAGCCTGATTTCCGCCCTGCAGAGCCAGGATTTTTCCCTCTCCACCCAGCGCCTGATCTCCTTTGTCGATGAGATTGACGCCGCCTCGATCATGTTGATTGCCAATGATGGACGCGTTGTGGCCGCGACCAATCGCAATCGCCTGGGCGAAAACCACCGGAATGCAAACTACTTTGTTGATGCGGCGCGTTCCAAGACAACTGTTTTCTCGGCGATGAAGCGTGAAGTCGGTGGCTTTCGCTTTACCTATTCGCGCCGGGTTGTGGATACCTCTGGCTTGCTCGGGGTGATCATGATCGAAGTGGATCTGCACCGCTTTGAACGGGCCTGGGCGGGGATCTCGGATGCGGTCATGGTGACCGACAGCACTGGTAATATCGTTCTGGCCACAGAGGCGCGTTGGCGCGGTCTGACCGAGAGCGAGGCGCTGCAGGTCCAGACGCCCGAGGGGGCAATTCAACGCGCCATCCGTGCCACCGCCGATTGGAGCGCACTGCCGCCTGATGCCTACCTCTTGGGGGAGGCAGTCATGCGGCTGGAAACGCGGGTGCCTTTCCGGGGCTGGCGGATGACCTCTTTCACCACCTATGCCTCAATCCGGGAAAAGGTGAATGCAGTTCTGGCGCTGGAGATCATGGGATTCGCCATTCTTCTGGCGCTGGCTTTCTATGCACTGAACCGCAAGACCGCGCTGCGGATGGCCTTGTTCCAGCGGGAGTCGGCGGAGCTTCGCGTATTGAACGCGCGCCTCCAGCGGGAAATTGCCGAGCGGGAGCGCATGCAAAAGAACCTTGCCGTGGCGGAACAAAGCTTGGCGCAGAGCTCTAAACTCGCCGCTTTGGGAGAGATGTCAGCCGCGGTCAGCCACGAGCTGAACCAGCCCCTGGCGGCGATGAAAACCTATCTGGCCGGGGCGCGGCTTTTGCTCAACCGCAACCGCCCGGATGAGGCGCTGGCCTCCTTTGGCCGGATTGATGATCTGATTGAGCGCATGGGCGCCATTACCCGCCAGCTCAAGTCCTACGCTCGCAAGGGGGGCGATGCCTTTAGCCCTGTAAACTTGGGCGATGCGCTGGCCTCGAGCCTGTCGATGATGGAGCCCCAGCTGCGCCAGCGCCATGTCACGATCACCCGGATCCTTCCCGAGGAACCGGTCTATGTGATGGCGGATCGCATGCGTCTGGAGCAGGTCATGGTGAACCTCTTGCGCAATGCGTTGGATGCCACCAAATCCGTGGATGACCCAGAGGTAGAGATCCTTCTGGCAGCAGGTGAAACCGCGACCCTCACGGTGCGTGACAATGGCATCGGGATTGAGGATTTTGGTAGTCTTTTTGACCCTTTCTACACCACCAAACAGGCGGGCGAAGGGGTCGGGCTAGGGCTTGCCATCTCCTCCGGGATCGTGAACGACCTAGGGGGAAGGCTCTCGGCCCGCAATGGGCAGAACGGTGGAGCCGTATTTGAAATGCAATTGCCCATCCTAGTGGATGGGGTTGAGGCTGCCGAGTAGGCGGCGAGACTATGGAGGGGACGCGAATGGCACAGGCCATGAAAATCGCGATCGTCGATGATGAACAGGACATGCGGCAATCGATCAGCCAATGGCTGGCGCTGTCGGGGTACGACACCGAAACCTTTGCCAGCGCCGAGGAAGCGCTGAAGGTTCTGGGGCCGGATTATCCGGGCATTGTCATCTCGGATATCAAGATGCCGGGCATGGATGGCATGCAGTTCCTGAAAAAGCTGATGGGATCCGACTCGGCGCTGCCGGTGATTATGATCACCGGCCATGGCGATGTCCCCATGGCAGTAGAGGCCATGCGGGTCGGGGCTTTTGACTTTCTGGAAAAGCCTTTTAACCCAGATCGCATGTCCGAGCTGGCCAAACGGGCTACCGGCTCGCGTCGCCTAACTTTGGATAACCGGGCCCTGCGCCGGGAACTCTCGGATGGCGGTCAAATCATGAAGAAACTCATCGGTCTCAGCCCGGTGATGGACCGTCTGCGTGAGGATATTCTCGATCTGGGTCAGGCCGACGGCCATGTTCTGATCGATGGGGAGACCGGCACGGGGAAAACCCTGGTGGCCCATGCGCTGCATGCGGTTGGTAGCCGGGCAGGTAAGAAATTTGTGCTGATCTCCTGTGCGGCCCTAGAAGAAGAGGCCCTGTCCAAACGGCTCTTTGGCCCGATGCAGCCCGAAGACAGCCTGCTGCCTGCTTTGGAAGAAGCCCGTGGCGGCACCCTGGTGCTGGAAGGGATTGAAGCCCTCAGCGAGGCGCTGCAGGCCAAGCTGCTAAGCGCGATCAATGAACAGGGTACGCCGGGGGAGACCCGGATCATCGCCATTTCCAACCTGCAGGAAGCGGGGAAAACCAGCGAGGACGTGCTGCGTTCAGATCTGTTCTACCGGCTTGCAGCCCTGCGGATCACGGTGCCGCCCCTGCGACAGCGCGGTGAGGATATCCTGACGCTCTTTACCCGGCTCTGCGAACAATTTGCCGAGGAATACGGCTGTGAGGCACCGCAAGTCTCTGCTCAGGAAGCCGCACAGCTCTTACAGGCGCCTTGGCCGGGCAACGTGCGTCAGCTGATCAATATCGCCGAGCGCGCGGTTTTGCAGGCGCGCCGCGGGTCGGGAACCATTGCCTCACTTCTGATGTCGGATCATGAGGAGATGCAGCCGGTGATGACCACCGAGGGCAAGCCGCTGAAAGAATATGTCGAAGCCTTTGAGCGCATGTTGATCGACAACACCATGCGTCGCCACAAAGGGTCGATCGCAAGCGTGATGGAAGAGCTCTGCCTGCCGCGCCGAACGCTCAATGAGAAGATGGCAAAATACGCCTTGCAGCGGTCCGACTATCTGGTCTGACCCTCGCCACATGTGCAGACACAGTCCTTCAGGGCGCCTTTGGCGCCCTGATGTGTTTCCGGTGACGCCTGAGCGACAGCCTTTGGAAAAAGGGGAGCGCTGCGGCAAGGGAATACTCTCGAACTTGTGCCTTATCTGATTCCTGGGGAGCCTTCTTCATCTGCGCGCGCGCGTTTCCCTGTTGGCATGGAGGGCGCTTAGGTGAAGAAGGATCTGGAATGCATAATTTTCGCCAAATTTTAACCTTTTGCCCTGCTAAGTGCCTTTGATTTTCACGATTGGCTCTGCGCTATGACGAATGCCCATTGTCATTGTCGCGCTGCTGCCCTTATGGTGAGAATGTGGACAGGTGTCTAAAGTTCGGCACCCCTACTGATGAGTTTCGCTGCAACATGCTTTTGGCCGGCAAGATCCGAGAAAGCTGTGGCAGACCGATTGGCTCCGCTTTTGGCGGAGCAGTTTAGCGCCTCTTGGGACTGCTCTGCGGGAACGCAGCAGATAGACCCCCGAAGAGGGAAAAATGGCAGAGCCTGGATGAATCCAGCCTGCCGGAGAAGAAACGCGATGACGCGCGCGAGAGCGAAGAGCATGCAGGCACGAGGACCGGACGTTAGTTCCAGGGCCGTCTCCTGCTGCGCGCCGTCCCAGATCGCCCTGACAAGACACTCCCCCTTACAAGCACGCCCCCCCGGAGACGGGAGGAGCAGGTTTGCGCAGGGCAGGTGCACCAAGGAAACATGGCAAAGAAGATGCTTATCGATGCCACCCACGCGGAAGAAACCCGCGTTGTGGTGGTTGATGGAAACAAGGTCGAGGAGTTCGATTTTGAATCCGAAAACAAACGCCAGCTCGCTGGCAACATTTATCTGGCAAAAGTAACACGGGTCGAACCCTCTCTGCAGGCGGCTTTTGTGGACTATGGCGGCAACCGTCATGGGTTTTTGGCCTTTTCTGAAATTCACCCTGACTACTATCAGATCCCGGTTGCTGACCGCGAAGCTCTGATGGAAGAAGAGCGCGCCTATGCGGAAGCGATGCGCGCTCGCGACGATGAGGAGGATGCCAAATCCTCCAAACCCTCCCGTTCGCGTAGGGGTAAGGGATCACGCACCAAGGCGGCCAAGGTCTCTTCTGGCGATGTGGTCGAGACCAAAGAGGTTGAGGCACCAGAAGAGGTCGTCGAAACGCCGGTCGCAGGGGGTGGTGAAATCGCCGGGATGGAGACCATCGATCTGGTCGATGGCGAGAGCGACGAGGACAATGCCCTGGCAGAAGTGCCAGAGGGGTCTTCCCCCATGGAGCGTGTCGCGGAGACCCCTGTGGAAGAGCCCGAAGAGGCATCTGACGAAGCTGGTGCATCATCTGAAAAGGTTGCCGCCTCCGACGACGCTCCAGCGGAAACAGAAGAAGCTCCGGCAGCTGAAGCCCTGGCAGCTGCTGAGACTGCAGTAGACGAGGCCCCTGCTGAGGCAGCTGGCGAAGCTGAAACTGCTGATGTCGAAACCTCTGCAGAAGTGGCGCCGGAAGCTGAGGCCGCAGAAGCTGAGGCCGCTCCTGAGGCTGAGACAGCCGAAGCAGCAGAGGAGACCGTAGAAGACGCGGCATCCTCTGACAGTGAAGGCGATGACTCTGCGACCGCCTCTGCAGATGAGAGCGAAGAAGAAGAGACTTCCGCCAAAGGCAAGTCTGCTGATGCATCCTCCAAGGATGAGTCCATTGAATCCGTCGCGGATGAGGATGACAGCGAGGACATTCGCCCCCCTCGTAAACCCCGCGCGCGCCGTTACAAAATCCAGGAAGTGATCAAGGTGCGCCAGGTGCTTCTGGTGCAGGTCGTAAAAGAAGAGCGTGGCAACAAGGGTGCCGCCCTCACCACCTATCTGTCGCTGGCCGGCCGTTACTGCGTGTTGATGCCCAATACCGCCCGTGGTGGTGGCATCTCCCGCAAGATCACCAATGTTGCCGACCGCAAGAAACTGAAAGATATCGCGACTGAACTGGACGTGCCTACGGGCGCGGGCCTCATCGTGCGCACCGCCGGTGCCAAGCGCACCAAAGCCGAGATCAAGCGCGACTATGAATATCTGCAGCGGATGTGGGAACAGATCCGCGAGCTGACGCTCAAGAGCATCGCACCTGCCAAGATCTACGAAGAAGGCGACCTGATAAAACGTTCGATCCGCGACCTTTATAACCGTGAGATTGATGAGGTTCTGGTCGAGGGTGAGCGCGGCTACCGCATCGCCAAGGACTTCATGAAAATGATCATGCCGTCCCATGCAAAGAATGTGCGTCACTACCAGGATGCGCTGCCGCTCTTTGCCCGTTTCCAAGTCGAAAGCTACCTGGGTGGTATGTTCAATCCGACCGTGCAGCTGAAATCCGGCGGCTATATCGTGATTGGCGTGACCGAAGCTCTGGTGGCGATTGATGTGAACTCTGGCCGGGCCACCAAACAAGGCTCGATCGAGGAAACCGCGCTCAATACTAACCTGGAGGCCGCCGAAGAGGTGGCACGCCAGTTGCGTCTGCGCGACCTTGCCGGTCTGATCGTGATCGACTTTATCGACATGGATGAGCGTAAAAACAACGCCGCCGTCGAAAAGCGCATGAAAGACAAACTGAAGACCGATCGCGCCCGTATCCAAGTGGGCCGGATCTCTGGCTTTGGCCTGATGGAAATGTCGCGCCAGCGTCTGCGCCCCGGCATGATCGAGGCAACGACACAGCCTTGCACCCATTGCCATGGCACCGGTCTGATCCGGTCTGATGACTCCATGGCTCTGTCGATCCTGCGTCAGATTGAGGAAGAGGGCACGCGCCGTCGTTCCCGTGAGGTGTTGGTGCGCTGCCCGGTGGCCATCGCCAACTACCTGATGAACCAGAAGCGCGAGCATATCGCTCAGATCGAAGCGCGCTACGGTTTGTCCGTGCGTATCGAAGGCGACATGCATCTGGTCAGCCCGGATTTCACCATCGAGAAGTTCAAGACCGCCTCGCGCATCGTGCCTGTCGCCGAAGCGCCCGTGGTCTCTGTTGATACTTCGATCATGGACCAGGTTGATGCCGAAGAGAGCGAAGCAGAAGAGGCCGCCGCAGAGACCCCTGTTGCGACCGAGGAAAGTGAGGGCGAAGACAAGCCCAAGCGCAAACGCCGTCGTCGTCGCCGCCGGAAATCTGGTAACGGTGCTGAGGATGGGGCTGATGGTGAAGATCAGGCTGCTCAGGAGGGTGCTGCGGAATCTGATGATGCAGATGCCAGCGCCGAAGGTGAGACCAGCGAAGAAGACGCCAAGCCCGAGAAGAAAAGCCGCCGTCGCCGCACCCGTGGTGGACGTGGCCGCTCTAAGAAGGCAGACAATGCGGATACCGAAGAGGGCGCTGAGAAACCTGCCGAAGAGGGCGCTGAACCTGCTGATGCAAGCGCGGATGCGGATGCCGCCTCAGATGTCTCCACAAGCGATAAAACCGCTGATGCAGAGGTGAAGGCCGAAGCAGAGGCCGCAACAGAGGCCACTGACACCGCCCCCCCGGTGGCAGTCGAAGCAGCAGCTGAACCGGAAGAAGCAGCGGAAGCGCCGGCGGAGACCCAGGTCGACGAAAGCGCGCCTGAAGCGGGTGAGGTTGCGCAAGCTCCTGGAGAAGAGCCAGCGCCTGAAGCTGAGGCGGAAGCCCCGGCGGAGGATGTCGCGCAGGAGACTGCTCCTTCTGAGGTGGTGGAAGAAGCAACCGCCGAAGAAGCGGAAGTCGCTGAGCCGGAATCTGTTGAAGCAGAACCTGTTGAGGCTGAGACAGAGACGGAAAACGCTGAAGAACCCGTCGCTGAAGAACCTGTGGCGGTGCTCGAAACGGCTACTGCGGAAGCAGAACCTGCAGCGGTCGTGGAGGAACAGCCCGCGCCAACACTCGAGCCAGAGCCGGAACTGGTCGCCGCGGAGCCGGAACCTGCCGCCCCCCCCAAGCCCAAGCGGCGCGGCTGGTGGTCGATGAGCTAAATTCATGATTTACAACAAGCAGGCGGTCCTATGGGCCGCCTGTTTTGATTTTGGCACCACCAGAGCACAGGAGAGGCCATGACAAGGATAGCCGTTACAGATCAGGCCCTGTTGGACGAGATCCTGGCCTGTGAAACCGCTGTCTGGCAGGCTTTGCAAAACGGCGACGCTGAGGCGGATCTGGCGGCCCTGCATCCGGAATTCTTAGGCGTCTATCCAAGCGGTTTTTCTGGGCGGGAGGGCCATGCGGATCAACTGACAGATGGGCCGACGGTCGCGGATTTCTCCCTGTCCCAGGCGCGGTTGCTACAGCTCGGCCCGGATTGCCTGCTGCTGGCCTATCGGGCGGACTACCTGCGACCGGCGCGTGAAGCAGAGGAAGCGATGTTTGTCAGCTCCATCTGGCAGCGTAGTCCTGAGGGGTGGAAGAACATCTTTAGTCAGGACTGCGAGGCGCTACCGGAGGGCGCGCCAAATCCGCTTCCGTGAGTCCAGAAGCGACCCCTGAGCGCGAAAGCGGCAAGAGGTGTCAACCGCCCTTGCGGATCCGATAGATCTGGTGGTTTTCGCCTTCGCTCTGATCCAGAAAAGCGTGGCCTGCTTCAACGCAGAAATGCGGGATATCGATCAGAGCTGCCGGATCATCCGCAAGAATTTGCAAGACATCACCGGGTCCTAGCGCTTGTAGCCGCTTGCGGGCCTTCAGGACAGGAAGAGGGCACAACAGCCCGATGGCATCAAGGGTGGCGTCAAAATCACTCATAACCTGGGGAATAAGCCGGATGTCACGCACTGTCCACAGAGTTGTGACATGAAGGCCCCGTGACCTTTCTCCACCCTTGGGCTAAGTGAAAGATATGTTTGGAATCGAGATCATAGATGCGGGGCTGCTCCCCGCCATGTTCGTGGCCCTTCTGGGCGGGGTGATCAGCTTTCTGTCTCCCTGCGTGTTGCCGATTGTGCCGCCTTATCTGGCCTATATGAGTGGCGTCTCCCTGGGGGAGGCGCAGGGGACTGCAGCGGCGCGGCGCAAGGTAACGCTTTCAGCGCTCTTCTTTGTGATGGGGCTGTCGACGGTCTTTCTCCTTCTGGGTTTCACCGCTTCGGCCTTTGGGGCCTTTGTCCTGCAAAACCAAGAGCTTTTCGCCCAGGTATCCGGCGTGGTGGTCATTGTCTTTGGTCTGCATTTCCTCTCGGTCTTTCGGATCCCGATCCTGGACCGCGAGGCACGCGTGGATGCGGGCGATGCGGGTGGGTCCGTTGTCGGAGCCTATGTGCTGGGCTTGGCCTTTGCCTTTGGTTGGACGCCCTGCATCGGGCCACAACTGGGGGCGATCCTGTCTCTGGCGGCCTCTGAAGCCTCTGTGAGCCGCGGCACGCTCCTTCTGGGGGTCTATGCCCTTGGCCTGGGGGTTCCCTTCCTGCTGGCGGCGATCTTCCTCAACCGCTCGATGGTTGTGATGAACAAGCTCAAACGTCACATGGGGCTGATCGAAAAGATCATGGGGGGGCTTTTGCTGATCGTCGGCCTGATGCTGGTGACCGGGCTCTTCTCGACCTTCTCCTGGTGGCTGCTAGAGGCTTTCCCCTTCCTCGCCACGCTTGGTTGATCCTGCGCCTTAGGTGCCAACCGATTTCTAAAGCCTCTGTCGGTGACAGAGGCTTTTTCTTTTGTCGCCTTACTCTTGTCCGAAATTCCACCTACACTCCGCCGCAAGAGGCAGGGTTGAATCATGGATGCAAAGACGGGATCCCCGGAGAGACCGCGAGAGGTTTCAGAAGAGCTGCAAGCGTGCGGCACGTCGTCGGGCACCGTAAAGAACCGGCGAGTGTTTTATATCCCCGGTTTTGATCCCATTCATCCGCGCCGCTACCGCGAGCTTTATCGCAAAGAAAGTACTGCACAGGCCAAGATCTCTGGCTATGAGGTTGCACTGCATCCCAAGCGGTTGGACGGCCCCTATGGCTGGCATGTGAAAGCTGCAATCGATGGCGAAGAGGTCGAGAGCGATGTCCAGGTGCTCTACTGGGCCGACCTGGTGCGTGGTGGCATGGATCAGGGGATCCTGCAGACCTATCTGCAACTGATCCGCACCGCCTGGATCTATATTGCCAGCGGCGCATTACGGCGTCTGATGCGGTTGCGCAAGGGGCCGGTGATTGCAGCACTTTACCCGGTGGTTTTCTTGCTGGTGCAACTCCTTCTGGCGCTGGGTCTGGCCTGGGGGCTGGGGCAGGGGTTTGCTCTGCTGCATCCCACTCTTGCCTGGGGAGGGCTGTTGATCGTGCCCTTTGTCCTGCGTTGGTTCCAAAAGCAGGATGGCAAGTTCTTTGCCTATTACCTGATGCATGACTACGCCTATTCAGCGCAGCTGAATGGGGCGAACCCGCCGGAACTGGAGCAGCGACTTGTAGAGTTCCGTGGGGTGATTGCCAGGGCGCTGCAGGAAGATCTGGATGAGGTGCTGATTGTCGGGCACAGCTCCGGTGCGCATTTGGCAGTTTCGATCCTGGCGGATCTGATCCGCGCAGGCCAAGTGCCAGAGAGGGGGGCAAAACTGGGCTTCCTGTCCCTGGGGCAGGTGGTTCCCATGGTCTCTTTCCTGCCAGCGGCGGATCGGTTGCGGGGGGATCTTTACTATCTCTCCACCAGAGAAGAGCTTTTCTGGTATGATGTGACAGCCCCCGGTGATGGCTGTGCCTTTGCCCTCTGCGACCCTGTGGCTGTATCCGGAGTGGCACCGGACAATAAACGCTGGCCTGTGGTTGTTTCTGCCGCCTTTACCCAGACCCTCAGCCCCAGCCGCTGGGGGGAATTGCGCTGGCGCTTCTTTCGGCTGCATTTCCAGTATCTCTGTGCTTTTGACCGACCTGGGGACTACGACTATTTTCGCATCACGGCAGGGCCTTTGACCTTGGCAGCACGCTACACCGGGCGAAGGGCCTCGGCCTCTCGGATTGATGTGCCGGTTTCAAAATACACCTCCCGCAGGAACGAAGGGGTAGGGGCGCTGGAATGACCATGTTGCCGCCCAAACCTCCGTCGCGGCCCGAGCGCGTCTCGCTCTGGCAATATCTGCGCCTGTTTCGTCAGGACATTCTCTCGGCGCAACCAGCTAAGCTGTACCGCGCCTGGATGGCGGAATTTCGGGCCCCCAGGATCCGTTCCTTCCTGATCAACCAGCCCGAATTGTTGCAGCGAGTCCTGAAGGAGGAACCGGATCTCTTCCCGAAATCTGATCGCATCGCCGAAGGGTTGAAGCCTCTGCTGGGGAATTCGGTGTTCTTGACCAATGGCGAAGCCTGGAAGAGGCAGCGCCGATTGATTGACCCGGCCTTTGAAGGAGGGCGGCTAAAGGAGACATTTCCTGCCATGCGTGCCGCGGCTGAAGCAGCGGTCAGGAGGCTAGAAAAACAAGTAGCAGAGAATGACACGGTGGAGATTGAAGAGGTCACCAGCCACGCGGCTGCGGATGTGATCTTTCGCACCTTGTTTTCAATCCCTATCGAGCATGAAGTTGCGGGAGAGGTGTTTTCGCGCTTCCGCGACTATCAACGCAGCCAGCCTCTGCTGAATCTCGCGGCCTTCTTGCCGCTGCCCGGCTGGATGCCCCGCTTTTTTCGCCCCGGCACCCTGAGCAATGCCAGAGAGATCCGGGCCCTGATCACCCGGCTGACCGAAACCCGCATGTCAGAGATCAAGGCGGGAACCGCACCGGATGATCTGGCGACCAAGATCATGTGCGCCAAAGATCCAGAAACGGGCACTGGATTTGATACCGAGGAAATGGTGGATCAGGTTGCGATCTTCTTCCTTGCGGGCCATGAAACCAGCGCCTCAGCTTTGGCCTGGGCGCTTTATCTTATGGCGCTTTATCCGGAATGGCAGGAGAAATTGGAAGAGGAGGCGGCAATCCTCGGAGATGAGAGCTTTGCTGCCGTGTCAAAGCTGCGTCTCAGTCGGGCTGTCTTTCGCGAGGCCCTGCGGCTTTACCCTCCGGTCCCGATGATGGTGCGGGAGGCGAGTTGTCCGGTTCGTTTTCGCAATCGAGATGTGCCAAAGGGCTCGCAGATTGTTCTCAGCCCTTGGCACCTGCACCGGCATGAGCGGCTTTGGAATAACCCTGATGGGTTTGACCCAATGCGTTGGCAGAGTGAGAATGGAAAGACGTGTCAGAGAGAGGCCTATATCCCTTTCTCTGCCGGGCCCAGAGTTTGTACTGGCGCAGGGTTTGCAATGGTTGAAGGGCCACTGATCTTGTCAATGATCCTGCGCGCGTTCCAATTGGAGAGGATCGAAGGAGATGATCCCGTTCCCGTGGCACATCTGACTGTGCGGGCCAAAAATGGGATACGGTTGAGGTTAGCAAGACGTCGGTAAGAGTAGGTAAGAAAATTCAGCAATTTTCTTGCCGAAATTTCTTTTTCAAGAAATTTGTCAGCGGATGATCTTGATCGGTTCTTGATTACAGAAAATGACGATTTGATTTGCATTCTCAACCGCATGAAAGCCGCGGCGATCCAGTTCCTGGCAGAAATTCTCCCAGCCAATGTGACGCATGATATCGCGTTTGTGGCGCCGGACCACGCCTCCTTTGGCCGCGGATTGTGACTGAAAAATCTGGATGAGCCACCTTTGCGAGGCTTGGGAAAGTTTCATTGTTGAAAATCTCCTTTTGGGGTCGTTTAGCTCTCCGTGAGTTTGCGCAGGACGAACAGGCGGATTGCGGAGGCCAGACCACAATCGGCACCACGCGCTGCATCAATCTCGGCCGCCAGATCATTGATTGGGCGCGACTCCCGTTCGGCGATTTGGCGAAAAGCCTGCCAGAACTCATCCTCCAGCGAAACCGAGGTGCGATGTCCCTTAAGGGTGAGCGAGCGTTTTTGGGGGCGCTGGAACTGCATCAGAACCGGTCACTCGTCCAGCTTGTGACCATCAAGATTGCGATCACGTTTTTCAATGCTTGAACTTTCCTGCTGCTTCTCCGCTTTGCTGCGGCCAAATTTCACGGCGTTGCTATCGGCCTGCGCCTTTTTCTCGGCGCGGGATTTGGTTTTGCGAAAGCGGTTCAGGTTTACGATCTCAGCCATTCCTTCAGCATAGCCGATCAATTAAGGAAGACCAGCCTAGTCCCCGTAAGGAAAAAGAAAAAGGCGCCCGTGGGAAACCCCAGGGCGCCTTTCCTTACCTATTTTCGAAAGAAGGCAATCAGGCTTTGGGCCCGATCATTTGTTCAGGTCTGACAACCGCGTCAAAGGTCTCTGCATCGACAAAGCCCAGGGCAATCGCTTCTTCCTTCAAGGTGGTGCCGTTCTTGTGTGCGGTCTTGGCAACCTTGGTGGCATTGTCATAGCCAATTGTGGGCGCCAGGGCTGTCACCAGCATCAGGCTTTCCTTCATCAGCTTGTCAATACGGGGCTCGTTGGCCTGAATGCCGTTCAGCATCCGCTCGGTGAAGCTGTCAGCCACATCCCCCAAAAGCTGCATGGATTGCAGCAGGTTGTAGGACATCATGGGGTTATAGACGTTGAGCTCAAAATGCCCCTGGCTGCCCGCAAAGGTCATAGCGGCATTGTTGCCCATGACATGGGCCGCAACCTGGGTCATGGCCTCTGCTTGGGTCGGGTTTACCTTGCCCGGCATGATGGAGGATCCTGGCTCATTCTCCGGCAGGATCAATTCCCCCAAGCCCGAGCGCGGACCGGAGCCGAGGAAGCGGATGTCATTGGCAATCTTGTACATCGCCCCCGCAACGGTCGCCAGCGCGCCGGACATGAAGACCATGGCGTCATGGGCGGCCAGGGCTTCGAACTTATTGGGTGCGGTGACAAAGGGCAGGCCGGTGATCTCGGCCATATTGGCCGCGACTTTCTCACCCCAACCGACCTGAGTGTTGAGGCCGGTGCCAACGGCGGTTCCACCCTGGGCCAGCTCATAGATACCGGGCAGGGCGGCCTCAACCCGAGAGATGCCCTGACGGACCTGATGTGCGTAACCGCCAAATTCTTGGCCCAGGGTTAGCGGGGTTGCATCCTGGGTATGGGTGCGGCCGATCTTGATGATGTCCTTGAACTCTTCGGACTTGGCTTCCAGCCCCTCGGCCAGCTTGGTGAGGCCCGGCAGCAGCACATCACGCACAGTCATCGCAGCGGCGATATGCATTGCCGTGGGGAAGGTGTCGTTAGAAGACTGGCCCATGTTGCAATGATCATTGGGATGGACCGGGTCCTTGGAACCGATCACGCCGCCCAGGATCTCGATCGCGCGGTTGGCGATCACCTCGTTGGAGTTCATGTTGGATTGGGTGCCGGAACCGGTCTGCCAGACCACCAGCGGGAAATTGTCGTCAAACTTGCCCGCAACCACTTCGCTGGCGGCCTGAATGACCGCTTCGCCAATCTTGGCATCCAGCTTGCCGCTTTCCTTGTTGGCCATGGCACAGGCCTGTTTGATCACACCCAGCGCGCGCACGATGGCGACGGGCTGTTTCTCCCAGCCGATGGGGAAATTCATGATCGAACGCTGGGTCTGCGCGCCCCAATACTTGTCAGAAGGAACTTCGAGCGGACCAAAGCTGTCGGTTTCGGTGCGGGTGTTGGACATTGTGTCTGTCTCCGTCTGTATGCCGTTGCATGCCGTCTAGCCGCTGCGCGTCGCAGGCGCAATTGGCCAGTTGCGCGCAGCATAATGAAATGCGCCCGAGGGTATAGTGAGAATTCACCACAATAGATTGTTTCATGTCATTGTTATGCTGGACGCAGGGGCTAGAATGCTTGTACCGCGGGATCAAAGCCTTGGTCGATTTTTCAGGAACGTGAATTGAGGAAGGGCAGCGCAATGCAGGGAGGCACGATGAACAGCCACAAAGACAGGCCAGTTGGTGTTCTAGACGGGCTGCAGAGGTTCTGCGCCACTGTGTTTTGCGCATTGATCTTTTTTCTTGGCAGCAATCTGCCTCTGGCCGCATCCGGGATAGAGGGTTTCCTAGGAAACTATACAGGCTCAGCAGAAGTTTTAGGACCGGACGGTGAACCAAGTACGCGGGACCTGAGTGTTGAGATTGCCGAGACAAAAAAGGGGTTTTCCGTACGCTGGAGCTCGATCACGGAAAAGCGGAGAGGGAACCGAAAGGAAAAAAGTTATCAAGTGGAGTTTGTCCACAGCAATCGGCGCGGTGTTTTTTCTGCGGCAATGCAGCGCAACCTTTTTGGCCATGAGGTGCAGCTGGACCCAATGAAAGGGGAGCCCTATGTCTGGGCGCGAATCGAGGGGGATACGCTGACGGTCTTTTCAATGTTCATCTATGAGAACGGTGACTATGAGATGCAACAATATGACCGCAGTCTAAGCGCTGAAGGCCTCGATCTGGACTACACCGCCCACCGCAATGGCGTGCTTGTCAGGCAGATCCAGACCACGCTGAAAAGACAGTAGCTGGCTTCGTGGTGTGTTAAAATCGGTTGTCAAAACCGATCCTAAAATCGTTTCCAAGGAACCTCACGCTCAAAAAACTCAGTTCTGATCTGCCTACCTCATCTTTGAGCCAGTCTTTTGGGGAGTGCGAATAGGGCACTGGAATTTCAACGTCTATTTCTGCATTCAACGAAAAGGCCTGTCTCCCTTTGGGAAAGACAGGCCAAATCGGAGCCTATGACGGGCTGCAGCAGAGAGGCGGCGCCAAGTCTTCAAACTGGCTTTGCCTCAGCAATGTGCTACGCTATTTTCGAAAGCTGTCGAGAGAGACAACATCGGCCTCTGCCGGTTTCTTAGGCTCTTCAGCCTCATCGCCTTCTTCGACGATCTCTTCGCTCTCGTCCTCATCTTCCCCAGCCTGTTCATCGGCGGTTTCGAACCGCAGACCGAATTCGACTGATGGATCGACAAAGGTCTCGATCGAATCATAGGGGATGTAGAGTGGCTCTGGCGCATCGCCAAAGTTCAGGGTGACGCCAAACCCATCCTCATCCACAGTCAGATTGTCATACCAATGTTGCATCACCACCGTCATTTCACCGGGATAGCGATCCTTTAGCCAGTCTGCCAATTGGGCATCTGGGTGGTTGGTGTCGAAGGTGATGAAAAAATGGTGATTACCCGGCAATCCGTGATCTACGACCTCCTGCAGGACGTTGCGGATGAGGCCACGCATGGCGTTGTGCATCAGATTGCCGTAATCGATTTCTCGGGACATGTAAGCTACCCTGTTACTTTGCTGCACCAGCATAGGTGATTTTACCGGAAACTAAAGAGCAGGAGCGCAGCCCCAGCGCATTTTCTTAAGTGGTGACAACTGGAAACTGGGATCACAGGCCCTGCAGCACCGGCACTAGAACAAAGCCGACGATGGACATGGCTGCCAGAAGCCAAACCATGCGCCCCTTGAGGAGCCAAGCAAGGAGCGGAGCAAGAAGCACAAGCGAAAAGGCGGGGAGATCGAGGCTGGAAACCTCTGGCCAGCTGAAGGAGAGAGGCCCAAGAGATAGATCCGTCACTCTCTGAAAGAGAACATGTAGCATAAACCAGGTCATGAGGTTCAAAATGACGCCCGTCACCGTGGCGGTGATCGCCTTGAGTGCGGCACCCAGGCGGGGCAGGCCGGCAAGGCGCTCCACATAGGGGGCAGCCGCAAAGATCCACAAAAAACAGGGCGCAAATGTCGCCCAAAGCGCAGTTGCGCCTGCAGCAAGGAACAGTGGGAACCCACCTGCCTTGAGGCCTGAGAGCATGGCGACAAACTGGGTCACCAGAATCAGGGGGCCGGGTGTCGTCTCTGCCAGGCCGAGGGCATCGATCATCTCTCCGGCAGTGATCCAGCCGTGCTGCTCCACCACGGTTTGGCTAATATAGGCCAAAACCGCATAGGCGCCGCCAAAGCTTACCACCGCCAGTTTGGCAAAGAACCATCCGATATCGGCCAGAAACTCAAACCCAAAGAGACTGAGCAGGACCAGGGGCGTGAGCCAGATCGCGGACCACAAGAGAACCACTGGCAGAGGATTGCGATGAGGGGCCGAACTCTGGGAATTAAGCTGCGTGGAAGCCTTGTCTGGCCACAACAGGCCGATCGCTCCGGCGCTCAGAATGACCAGGGGAAAGGGGAGGCCGAGCAGAAACAGGCCGACAAAGCCAAAGAGAGCCAGGAGCCAATCTCGGCCGCGCTTCAGGGCCTTGTGGCTGAGACGCCAGAGCGCCTGCAAGACAATGACCACCACCGCGGCTTTTACCCCCAAGAAGGCGGCTTGTACGCCGGGCAGTGTGCCAAACTGGACATAGAGCCAAACCAGAGTGGCGATGACAAAAGCACCGGGCAGCACAAAGAGCAGCCCGGCCAGTAGCCCACCCAGCAAGCCGCGCAGGCGCCAGCCGGTATAGGTGCAGAGCTGCATGGCTTCGGGTCCAGGCAGCAGCATGCAAAAGGACAGACCCCGCAGGAAACTTTCCTCGTCCAGCCAGGGTCGTTCCTCCACCAATTCACGGTGCATGACCGCAATTTGCGCGGCGGGGCCTCCAAAGCTCATCAGCCCGATTCTTCCGAATACGCGCAACATTTCCTGCCAAGAGACTTGGGTCATTGGTGTTTTTCCGAAGGCCAGTTGTGGCTTTCTCCCTGGCCGTCGCGGGCCCAGCGATAAAGCGCATCATAGAGGGGCAGCCCAGCTGCCAATTGTTGGTGGTCATCGCGGAACTGGCGCGAGAGACCAACCGAAAGCGCCAGAAGGCCCGCAGCCTCTGGGGCGAGCTGATGCTGTTTGGTATCCGCCGCCCGGACAACCAGCGCCAGCCGATCCAGCGCTTCCGTATGCAGGCCGAACTCATCCAGCATGGTGTCAAAGCTGCAGTTCTCCCCCCTGTGCGACCAGAAGCCGCCCTCGGTGTCAAAGGGCGTGGCACCAAAGCGCTCGGCCACCAGAACGACCTCTGCTGGGGCAACAAAGAGGAACCGCGCCTCGGGATCAACAAAGCGCCGGATCAGCCAGGGGCAGGCGATACGGTCAATCTTGGGTCGGTGCCGCGTGACCCAGAGGCTGGGAGCGTCAGGATTTCCGGGCAGGGCGCCATAGGGTACACGCGGCGCAGCGGGCAGGGCCTTCCAGGCTTCTGTGCCGCCTTTCAGATACTCGGCAACCAGGCCTTCGCTCCGCAGCCAGCTGGCCATCCCCTGTGATAGCTTCTTGCCCTTCTGGCAGGCCAGGATGCTGGGCGATCCCGCAAGCCTTTGGATCAGGCCTTCGGGATCTTTGGGATCATGACGAAAGGAGCCAGGGATCAGATAGGGATCCTCGGCAAAATCCTCGGGTGTGCGAATATCCACAATGCATGAGGCACCGGGAATACCGATCAGGCGGGTCAATTGGGCAGGGGCGATTTCATTTGGGGCAGCCATAGGCATGTCTCCTCGCGCGCAAGGGTGAACATGCGAACCTTGGGCTTGGCGCCTCACGGGGCGTTCGCGGCACTCCCCAGGGTTTCTGTCATAAAAAGATGCGGCGGAGATGTCCAGCTTGGAACGCGACTGTGCAGCGACCCTGGCCCATAGGGTTCGGCTTCAGTGCCTTACTTCAAGACCAGCTTTTGACCCGATAGGCAACTGGCCAGGGTCTCTGGTGGCAGCAGACCCTGTTTTTCGAACAGGGTGACATAATCCGCATGACTCTGGACTTCGGCGATCTTGTCACCCTCAAAACGCACCATCATGTGGTCTGTTATCTCGAATGCTTCGCCGGTTTCCAAAGAGGAGGTCATCAGGATCACTTTGGCGGCAATCCAATCGCCTTCTTCGATGGTCAGGCCAATACGGTACTGAGAGGGGCCTGTCTGGCTGGCCAGGGCTGGCACCAGATCACCGAGTTCGCGTTTTTCCACCGGAACCTGCGTCAGCAGCCCCTGCACAGTTGCATCCTCTGTCATCCAGAGATCAAGAGCGGATCGGCTATGCTCGCCAAAGGCGGCATTCAGCCAGCTCAACAGGATCTCAGCCTTGGTCATTGGATCTTCCTTAGTCGTCGAAGAAAAGGTGCGTGCGAAATGCGAATTTTTCCTTAACCACATGCGTGAAGCAAGTACAAACGCAAAAGCCCTTAAGAATATGAGGATGACGTTAGGTTAACTTGTGGGGCGGGCATCCGCATATCTTTTGCAAATTGGGCTTGCCGCGTCGGTTCCGCGCTCAACCAATCACTGTTTCAAGCGGAGTTTTCTTTCCAGGGCAGGAAGATAGGGAGGAGCGGGAAAGTGCAAGCAGGTTAAAGTGCAGGTTTCTGTTGCCAGGTACCTGCGAACCCCGCCTCACGCGGCTAGGCGAGAGGACTTAGTTTCGGCGACCCGAACTGCTTACGCAGCCAGAGCCATTGCCGGAGCACGATTGTCATTTGCAATTGTACAGTTTTCGCCGATAACGGTGGCAGACAGCCGAGACAAAGCTAACCCCTTTAGACGTCCGTCGATCCTATTTCGACCCCTTGATGCCCAAATGAAGCATGGTTGGTGGAGTCGCCGGGTACCGCCCCCGGGTCCGATCCGTTTATTACGAGCGCATTTATGTCCATAGTTCCCGAGGGAACATCCTTGAAATAGGATGAGACGGAAGGATTTGCAAGGGCTTCTGGCAGGTCCAAGGCGGCATTTAGTAGCCGGATGGGCCTTCTGCATCTGGGCTGTGGGTTTCCTGACCGGTCAGCGGGGGATTAAAGACACTGACCAGAACCAGATCCGCATCCGCTGCGGCTGTTAGTATATGGTCATCATGTTGGTCCAGGGCATATAATGTCCCGATCTCAATGGGATGGTGGGCGCCATTCACCTCTTCCACCCAGCCGGAACCGGCGATGCAATAGCAGGCTTCCAGATGGTCTTGATACTGCAGCCGGGTCGTGGTGCCCGCATGCACGATGGTGTGGCACAGGGTAAAACCCATGCCGTCTTCCTCCACCAGCATCCGGTGGCTGGTGCCATTGCCCCAATGCACAAAGCGATCCGTGGCTTCGATGGCCTGTTTCTGCCGGATGATCATTTAGGTTGCTGACGCTGTGCATCACGGGCCGCCATGGCCTTGGTGCCCAGCTCCAGCGTATAGGTGGTCAGCTCTGCCAGGGCGCGGTCTGCTGCTTCGGCGTCGCGGATCTCGATGGCATCCGCGATCTGTCCATGCAGCTCGACAATGCGTTCGCGGTCGCGGGCGGTGAAGGTGATCATATTCATCAAGGGCTGCATGGCCTCAACCGCGCCAGCCAATTGATAAGAGAGTACCGGATTGGAAGCCCCGTCCACCAGAGCCCGGTGAAAGGCCACATCCGAGGCACAAAAGGCCTCATCCGTGAGGCCGGGCTGGTTCTGACGGAAAATCTCGGCCCGCATGGTCGCCAGCTGATCCGCATTGCGCCGCTCTGCAGAGAGGGGTGCGCAGGCGCGTTCCAGCGCAAATCGGGCTTCACAGGCGGTGTCAAAACTCACCTCATTCATGCTCAGCAGCAGGGTGGAGGTGGTGATCTGCTGCACGTAGGCATCTTCAAAGCTGATCCGGTTGACAAAGGCGCCACCGGCGGCGCCGCGCTGGGTACGGATCAGGGATTGCGCTGCCAGCCGTTTCAGCGCCTCGCGCACCGTGGGGCGCGAAACCTGAAAGTGATCTGCCAGCTCCGCTTCGGAGGGCAGGCGCTCATCCACGATCAGCTCACCGGCGATGATGGCATCGCGCAGCGCCTTGGCGATCTGCGCCGACAGATCCCCGGCGCTCTTGGGGTCAATCTTCATCCGGTTCTCTCCTGACCGCTCTTCTGACGTCGCGGCCAAAATGACCGGGAGTGCAGATTTTATTTGTCTGACATTTAAAAGTCTGACATTTAAAAATACAAGACCTGAGTCGGCAGATGACACGTTTGGAGGCCGTAATGAAAGCCCTGATGGCTGAACGCATCCGTACTATGGGAGGCTGGCACTGGCTGGCGCTCTTTGGGTTGATCCTGGGATCCTGGATCTTGCTCTACCTGATGGCGGTGCCGCAGGATCTGCGTCTTGCTGGGGCGATCTATGGTGCTGACTTCTGGCGCGACCTTTGTCTGGTGACGCCGGATGCGGCGGGTTATCTGCGGATCCTGATGATGTGGATGCTGATGTCCTTTGCGATGATGGCGCCGACAGCACTACCGGCATTTGCCACCTATGAGGACCTGTCCCATACGCGGGCTGAAACCAGCTTTGGCCTCTTGGTGGGGGCCTATATCGCGGTCTGGTTTGGCTTTTCCGTCTTTGCCGCAGCGCTGCAGCTGGGGTTGTACCGTTGGGAGCTGATTTCCGCCTTTGGTGACAGCCAGTCGAGGCTGCTGAGTGCGGCGCTGCTGCTCATCGCGGGGCTCTACCAATTCTCACCCGCCAAGGAAGCCTGCCTCAGCAAATGCCGCCGTCCGCTGATCTTCTTCATGCAGTACTGGGAGGAGGGGCCGCTGCGCAACGGGTTGCGCCTGGGTCTGGTCTGCCTGGGGTGCTGCTGGGCGCTGATGCTCCTGGCCTTTGCCGGCGGCGTAATGAACATCGCCTTTATGGGGCTTGCGACCCTCATAATGGTTTTTGAAAAACTGCCCGATCTGGGCCGCTATGCAACCAAGCCCCTGGGGCTGGTGCTTTGCGGCTGGGCCGGGCTGATCCTGTTGAACCTGATTTAGAAAGGGAGAGTGAAATGGCTTTGGATTTTGACGGCACGGTGCCTTGGACCATCAAGGGGGAGCTGATCCTCAACTGTAATTGCACCGTCTTCTGCCCCTGCGTTGTCTCGCTGGGCCAGCACCCGCCCACCGAAGGCCATTGCCAGGCCTGGGCCGGGGTGCGCATTGACGAAGGCGAATATGGCGGCGTCGACCTTTCGGGTCTGAATGTCGGCCTGTTCCTGGAGATCCCTGGCAATATGGGGCGCGGCAACTGGAAGGCAGCGGCCTTTATCGATGACCGCGCCTCGGAAGAGGCCTATGACGCGCTGGTTGCCATCTTCTCTGGCGCCGCACGCGGAACAACCGGCCTGTTTGCCATGCTGGTCAGCGAGTTCCTGGGCGCCGAACGCGCGCCGGTCACCTTTGAGACCGAGGGCAAGGAACGTCGCCTGATGGTGGGCAAGAAGATCCAGGGCGCTGTGGTGCCGGTTGAGGGCAAAGATGGCAAGGATATCGTTGTCACCAATACCGAATATTGGATGGGCCCCGACATCACCGTCGCCACCGCAACCAAGGGCCGGGTGCGCGCCTTTGGTCGGGTCTGGGATTTCGACGGCCGCTCCGCCGAGATCTGCCAGATCGACTGGCACGGTCCACGCTGACCCAATCCCAAGGTGGGCCGGTTCATCCGGCCCTCTGCAACAAATCTGTTGGAGTTCGCCTAGATGGCTTCAATCTTTCCATCACGCCGGGTCCGTCGCACACCCTTCTCTCAAGGGGTTGAGGCCGCGGGCATGTCTGTCTGCACGGTTTATAACCGTATGATCCTTCCTTCGGTCTTTGCCAGCGAGGAGGAGGACTATCGCCATCTCAAATCCCATGTTCAGGTTTGGGATGTCTCCTGCGAGCGTCAGGTCGCGGTACAGGGGCCGGATGCACGGCGCCTGCTGGATATGCTCAGCCCGCGTGATCTGGACAAGATGGCGCCGGACCAATGCTATTATATGCCGGCAATCGACCGGAACGGTGGAATGCTGAATGATCCGGTGCTGGTCAAGCTTGCGGAAGATCATTTTTGGATTTCACTCGCTGACAGCGATTATCTGCAATATGTGCTGGGCGTTGTAGATGCTCTGGCGCTGGAGGTGCGGGTCTGGGAACCAGACGTCAGCCCATTGGCCGTTCAGGGGCCAAAATCCGATGCGCTGATGGCGCGGGTCTTTGGCGAAGAAGTCCGTGACATCCGGTTCTTCCGCTATAAGCGGATGGCCTTTCAGGACACCAGCTTTGTCGTTGCGCGCTCTGGCTACTCCAAACAGGGCGGTTTCGAGATCTACGTTGAAGGCAGCGATTATGGCATGCCGCTGTGGGACATGTTGATGCAGGCGGGTGAGGATCTGGAGGTGCGGGCTGGCTGCCCCTCCACCAAAGAGCGCGTTGAGGGCGGTCTGCTCAGCTATGGCAATGACATGACGCAGGACAACACGCCGTTTGAATGCGGTTTGGGCAAATTCGTGAACTCACCCCGCGACTATATCGGCAAGGCCGGTCTTTTGGCGCGGGCGGAACCCAAGCAACAGATCCGCGCAGTCGAGATCACCGGCGACATTCCCCCGATCACAGCGCCCTGGCCTTTGGTCGCAGGTGGCAAAAGGGTGGGGCAGGTGACAACGGCAACCTGGTCGCCAGACTTTGCCACCAATGTCTCTATCGCGATGGTGGAGCGGTCCCATTGGGATGCGGGGACGGCACTGGAGGTGGAAACACCCGCCGGTATGCGCCCGGCTGTTGTTCATGAAAAATTCTGGCGCTAGCGGCGCCAAGGAAAATGAAGCCCCCAGAAGGGGCGACTACAAGACAGGAGATATGCAATGTTCAAAGCATTGGTCATGGAAAAAGACGAAGAAAGCGGGCTGGCCGCAGCCGCCATCAAGGAGCTGAGCGAAGATCAGCTGCCCGCAGGCGATGTGACCGTTGCGGTGGAATATTCCACCGTGAACTACAAGGACGGCCTCTGCCTCAGCCCCAAGGGCGGTGGTTTGGTGCGCAATTACCCGCATGTGCCCGGTATCGATTTTGCAGGCACGGTCGAAGCCAGCGATGATGACCGCTACAAGCCCGGCGACAAGGTGGTCCTGACCGGCTGGCGCGTTGGAGAGATGCATTGGGGTGGCTATGGACAGAAGGCCCGCGTCAAAGCGGATTGGTTGGTGCCGCTGCCCGAAGGGCTGGATGCGCGCCAGGCCATGGCGGTCGGGACCGCAGGCTTTACCGCCATGCTTTCGGTCATGGCGCTGGAAGATCACGGTCTGGAACCGGGCCAAGGGCCCGTTCTGGTGACTGGCGCGGCCGGCGGTGTTGGCTCCGTCGCGACTGCCATTCTGGCCAATCTCGGCTATGAGGTCGCAGGCGTGACCGGTCGCCCGGAAACCGCAGATTACCTGCGCGAGCTGGGTGCCAGCCAGATTGTCGCCCGTGAAGAGCTGAACGAGACGGTGAAACGCCCCTTGGAAACAGAAACCTGGGCGGGATGTATTGATGCCGTGGGAGGTGAGATGCTGGCCCGTGTTCTGGGCCAGATGAAATATGGCGCCTCAGTTGCGGCGGTTGGCCTTGCCGGTGGCGCTGGCCTACCTGCGACAGTCATTCCCTTCCTGCTGCGCGGCGTCAACCTCCTGGGCATCGACTCTGTGATGCGCCCCTTTGAAGACCGTCAGCGTGCCTGGCAGCGTCTGGCAACAGACCTCCCGATGGAGAAGCTGGAAGCCATGGTGCAACCAGCCACATTGTCGGATCTGCCAGAGCTGGGTGCGGGCATCCTGAAGGGCCAGGTCAAGGGACGCGTTGTTGTCGATCTGAACGGCTGATTTCGGGTCTAGCTGGTGCAGTAAACGGTCGCTCCGAAAGGGGTGGCCGTTTTTTGTGTCGCAAAACACATAGTTGTTTGGCGATACAAAAATTTAATTCATGATTTAAAAAATCATTTGAAATCAAGGAAATATGCGGTGCTCTTGTTGGATTTGTTTTGCGGCGCTTGCAATTGCAAAAGCGACATATGTCGCTTTTGGTTCTCATTTTATGACGATTTTGATCCAATTCAGGTCTTTTCTGAGAGTCCCGGTTTGCCATTCCTCCCGCATGAGCTTGACACCTGTGTCTAACGGAGAGGAAATATGTCAGATAAAACGCAGGCCGGCGCCGAAGCCGGCCAAAACACCGAGTATGAACCAGGCCAGGACAACGTCCAATTCATGGGCCTGGATGTACATAATCCGGTCTTTGCCGTCTCGGCATTCACCATCATCGCCTTTGTTTTCTTTTCGCTGGTCTTCCGCGAGCAAGCTGCCGAGTTTTTTGGCTGGCTCCGTCCAGCGCTAACCAGTCAGTTCGACTGGGTCTTCATGATCGCCTGCAACATCTTTGTTCTGTTCTCGCTGTTTCTGGTGGTCTCCCCTTATGGGTCGATCCGTCTGGGCGGCGACAATGCACGTCCCGATTACAGCTATGCAGGCTGGTTCTCGATGCTCTTTGCCGCAGGCATGGGCATTGGTCTTGTCTTCTGGGGTGTCGCCGAGCCGATTTCGCACTACGGCTCTTCCATTGGCGGAACCGCAGTAGGCGAGAATGGTATCCGCACCGACTGGGCGCCTCTGGGTGCCGCTGCGGGTGATGCGCTTGCCTCCAAAGATCTTGCGATGGCGGCAACGATCTTCCACTGGGGGCTGCACCCCTGGGCGATCTATGCGGTTGTAGCGCTGGCACTGGCCTTCTTCAGCTTCAACCACGGTCTGCCGCTGACCATGCGTTCGGTTTTCTATCCGATCTTTGGCAAGGCAACCTGGGGCCCTCTGGGTCACATCATCGATGTTCTGGCCGTCTTTGCCACCATCTTTGGTCTGGCAACCTCGCTTGGTCTGGGTGCAACCCAGGCGCTGGCCGGTCTGAACTATCTGTTTGATGTGCCGGTCACCGATGGCATGAAAGTGGCTCTGATCATCATTATCACGATCTTTGCGCTGGTTTCGGTTGTTGCTGGTCTCGACAAAGGTGTGAAGCGCCTGTCCGAAGCCAACATGATCCTGGCCGCAGCCCTCTTGGTTTTGGTCATCATCGTAGGCCCAACCCTGGCGATCTTCACCGGCTTCTTCACCAATCTGGTGGACTACGTCATCTACCTTCCTGAACTCAGCAACTGGGTCGGCCGTGAAGACACCAACTTCATGCAGGGCTGGACCACCTTCTACTGGGCTTGGTGGATCTCCTGGTCGCCTTTTGTCGGCATGTTCATCGCGCGCATTTCCCGTGGCCGTACCATCCGCGAATTCGTGATCTGCGTTCTGTTGATCCCAACCGTGGTTGGTGCTCTGTGGATGAGCGTCTTTGGTGGTGCAGCACTGGATATGCTGGGCGGCGAAAGCGGTCAGGCACTGAAGGATGCGGCGCTTGAGCTGAAAATGTTCAAGATGTTCGAAAGCTTCCCAATGACCGGCATCCTGTCCTTTGTTGGCATCATCCTGGTGGTGGTCTTCTTTGTCACCTCCTCGGACTCTGGCTCGCTGGTGATTGACACCATCACCGCAGGCGGCAAGACCGATGCCCCAACCGCACAGCGTGTGTTCTGGTGTATCCTGGAAGGTGCCATTGCGATCGTGCTCCTGCTTGGTGGTGGCCTTGGCGCGCTGCAGGCGGCCGCGATTGCAACGGGCTTCCCCTTTGCCATCGTGCTGGTTCTGATGTGTCTGTCGATCTTTATCGGTCTGGTGCAGTGGCGCCGCCGCTGAAGCACCGATTGACTTGAAAACAAGAGGCCCCGGATCCACAGGTCCGGGGCCTTTTTTATTTCTTTTCAACCGCGCATCCACAGAAGGTTTCGCATTCTCCAGCCGCTTTCCTCAGCTCGGTGCTTGACCTTGCCATTGTGGATCTGCATGGATTTCACCACTGCAAAAAGGGAAGAGGCTCATGGCGCTGGATATCGACTTTATACGCACTCAATTTCCGGCCTTTCAGCAGGCAGCGCTTGCGGATCAGGCCTTCTTTGAGAACGCCGGTGGCTCTTATACCTGCCAGCAGGTGATTGACCGCCTGACCCGGTTTTATACGGAGCGTAAGGTGCAGCCCTATGCCCCCTATGAGGCTTCGCAGCTCGCCGGAGCCGAAATGGATGAGGCGCGCCAGCGTCTGGCCGCCCTCATGGGGGTGGAAAGTGATGAGGTGAGCTTTGGTCCCTCCACCACGCAGAACACCTATGTGCTGGCCCAGGCCTTCCGGCAATTCCTGAAACCCGGTGAAGCCATCATCGTCACCAATCAGGACCATGAGGCCAACACCGGCCCCTGGCGCCGACTGGCGGAAGAGGGGATCGAAATCCGCGAATGGCAGATAGACCCCGCCTCGGGCCACCTGGATCCCAACGATCTGGAAAACCTGCTGGACGAGAAAGTGCGCCTGGTCTGTTTTCCCCATTGCTCTAATGTGGTCGGAGAGATCAACCCGGTGACAGAGATCACCGCGCTCTCCCATGCGGCCGGGGCCTTTGTCTGTGTCGACGGCGTGTCCTATGCACCGCACGGCCTACCCAATGTGGGAGAGATCGGCCCGGATATCTATCTTTTTTCCTCCTATAAGACCTATGGCCCACACCAGGGGGTGATGGTGATCCGCCGGAACCTAGGGGAGCTGCTGCCCAATCAGGGTCACTACTTCAATGCCGATGTCCTCTATAAGCGCTTTACGCCCGCAGGACCGGACCATGCTCAGGTCGCGGCCTGTGCGGGGATCGCTGACTTTTTTGCGGCCATCGCTGATCATCACGGCTTCACCGGCACAGAAGCGGCAGAGCAGGGGCAGTTTGTGCATGACCTGATGCGTGATCATGAAACCACCCTGCTGCAACCCTTGCTGGATATGGTCAGCAGCCGTAATGATCTGCGCCTTCTGGGCCCCAAGGAGGCCGCAAGGCGCGCGCCCACCGTGGCCCTTGCTCTGAACCGAGCAGCAGCGCCCGTGGCGGCGGAACTTTCCAAACATGGGATCATGGCTGGCGGCGGCGATTTCTACGCCGTCCGTGCCCTCTCAGCCATGGGCGTGAACCCGGAAGAAGGTGTACTGCGCCTCAGCTTCACACATTATACCAGCGAGGCAGAACTGGCAAAGCTGATGGACGCGCTAGAGGCCGTGTTGTAAGGGCGCGAGCCCGAGCTGAAGCGGCTAACATACGGTAGCGTTCAGCCCAAGGTCGAGGCCCCGGTCGGCTATGGGAGCTCAGTCAAGGCAACTTGCAAAGCTTAGAAGCGTGGCTTCGCTCTCCAATGGATGCTTCAGGCTTAAGCCCAACCGCGCTTAGCTGGGCATTGTTGCAAAATTTGACCAATTCGGAATCACCTGAGAATCCGGTGGGTTAAGAGGCTCGCATGAGAAAGCCTGAACCCGCCCGCTACCGCACGACGAACTGGAAGTCCTACAACGACGCGTTGACGGGGCGCGGCTCCCTGCTGATCTGGCTGGATAAGGACCTGGTGTGGCAGGCCCCCAAGGGCCGGTCGCAAGGGTCGCCCTGCTGTGTATTCAGATGCAGCGATCCAGTCTTGTTTGATGGTGAAAATACTGTCCGGCCTGCCGCTGAGGCAAATCGAACCACGGGAACGCCACTGGTCCGAGTGACCATGGCGAGGCGGAGTGGTGTGCAGCATCCTGAGGATGGCCGGGTTGGCCTGGCCTGTGCCGGCTTTTCGACCCAGAGCCGACACCAGAATTCTATCATCGTCCAGATGTCGGGCCGTCACGCGGCAGGGTCGCTGAACCTGTTGATCCCCTCTCGTGACATCTCTGGGTGTTGCACTGCAGGGTAATGCGATGCCTGTAACCCTTCGGCGAACGCATCGCCTCACGAGACCCAGACCGCCAGACCGCCGAAATCCACATGCCTATCGCTCTCATGAACCGCTTCAACCAACCCGGCACGGCCAATGTCGAACGCGCGGCCTGAACGCAATGGGAAAGGGAAAACTCGCTCAGTTGCTGGGTTCTGCAACAAGGCCAACCGGATCAGTAGAAGAACCACTTCTACTGCCCCATGTTGCTATTGTAGTTACCGTTTCCAGCCAAAATGCTGCGGCAATAGAAGCTCCAAGAGCCACCTCCCGTCTGAAAGGCGATTTCTTGACCGCTTACTGAGACGAATGTCGGGGGCCAGGGCGTGTGGCACCCGTAGACACGCTGGATGAGGCGACAGGTTGCTTTCCCTGTTTGACCCTCCGTTTCCTAACTGTAGGGGCGGACCAATTCAGTGGGGAGGCTCACAAATGCCTAGGCCGCAGATGGAGGGTTTGCATTCATAACGCCGCTCCTTGATTGGTATGGAATATACCCCACTTTAACTTTCTGTCCCGAGCGGCGATCCTGAGCACCATAATTGTTAGACCAAGTAGCATCACTTCGGCCAATGGGCCCGCGATCCAGATGCCAATTTCACCGAACCAGATGGGCAACAAGAACGTCAATGGGATCGCAAAGGCATAGGTTTTCGTGAGCCCCAGCAGGGCCGCCTTGCTCGCGGAACCAATCGCTTGGAAATAGGTCGCGATCATCATCAATGGCCCGACCAGAAAGAAGACGCTGGCCATGACCGGGAGTATACGTGACACTTCATCAATGACCGCGACATCCTTCACGAAGGCGCCGGCGATCTGGCTCGGCATCTGCATCACGACGATCTGCACCACCACGCAATAGATGAACGCGACCCAAAGGGCCAAGCGCAGGCTCCTATCCGATCTGTGCCAAAGGGCGGCGCCAAAGTTGTTGCCTGTGATCGTTTGCATGGCAAAGGACAGTCCCAAGAGCGGCAGGAAGGTAAATGTGATGACCCGCGTTATTATGCCGTATGCGGTAATTGTATCGGCGTAGCCTGGTCCGCCGACCCATTGCAGCGCGGTAATAATTGCTGCCGAACCCAGCGCCAGCCCAATGAAGTTCAGGCTTTGCGGAGCCCCCAACGCGAGGATCCGCCCCCAGCTTCCGCGCATGGAATGGGATAGTAGCGTTGCAGGGCGCAGCGATGTGTCTCCAAACAATCTGAACGCAAAAATGATCGCAAACGCGAGCATTTGTGCCGCGGCTGTCCCATAGGCTGAACCTGCAACGCCCATATCCAGAATGGCGATCAGCATGTAATTGAACCCGATGTTTGCAAGTGAGACCAGCAGGCTCATCGCGGCCATAAAGCCTACGCGCCCTTCATTGCGCAGCGCGTCAGAATTGACCGACAACACGAATAAAAGCGGTGAGAAGAACACCGTGATCCGCAAATAGACCACCCCCATTTGCGCCAAGTGCTCTGACCCACCAGCAGCAAGCAATGCGATGGGTTGGCCCAATTGGAGAAACAACAGGATCAGAACCGCACTCAAACCCAGGGCCAACCCGTGCGCCCCTGCAAATACTGCACGCGCAGACTCCATGTCGCCTGCGCCGAGAGAGCGCGCCAAAAGGCTCGACATGCCGTTGGCCACAAGCGTGGAGAGCGCCACAATCAACATGTAAATCGGGAACATTAACGTGACAGCCGCAAGCGCATCAGGGCCGACGTAGATGCCCAGAAACAACGCATCGGCAACGGACAACAGCCCGTTCATCCCCATCACAAATATGATCGGCAGCGCAGTCTTAAGGTAGATGGTGCCAAGCGGTCCATCGGTGAATGTATTGGTGGGGGTATCAGTCATATCCCATATCTCTCTAGCCTGATCGCGCAGTTTGAGATGGGACCCGCATTACCATCCGCGCGATATGCGGAAAGAGATAGATAGAGAATTACGTCGCAGAACTTAACCAAGACATTCGTCAGCGGGAGGCAGGCGTCTACAGCCTAAATGGTAGGTAGTACGGAAATTTTCCATGGTCAAGAGTTTAGGGAAGATCCTACTTTTGCTATGGCCGACCTACACCACAAAGTAGAAAAACGATAAAGTGGACACTCTGTTGACTTGTACAGGCTCCGCAAGTGGTCTGTAGCATGTTCGCATACTGAGCGGGCTCTAGCTCACAGCCCTGCAGCGGTCGTAGACAAGTGATGCCGCTCCGTAGAATCTGTTGGTGCGAAAATCTATGGTTGCTTTCCCGAAAGCGGATCTACAAATCTGGTCGACTGACCAGGGCAATGCTGCACCTCGATCGCAGGCCAGCGACGCGCAAAAGCACCCTCTACAAAGTCGCGAGGTCTAGCGGCATGGCCTAGGCTTTCAAGTATGAAGTCATCCACCTCAATGCAATTTAGGCGGCGGCAGAAATGTCTGCAGGCATTCACAAAAGGTTGATCTTCTGCAACTCTGAATGCTTCCGTTCGACACCAGGCTTGGTGGCCCCAGATGAAGCGGATGACTGCGAAACAGATCCAGTGAGAATAGCGCTCTAATTGAAAGCCTGATCCATCTTAGAAAGGCTGCAAATTGGTTAAAAGCCGGACCGGGTTTCATACAATCAACTCAGCCTGGAAGAATGGCACAGGATTGAGAAATTGCGCATGACGAAAGTCAGCGTAGGGGTTTCGCCCGAGAAATGGAGCCAACCTAGTTTATTTCGTGAAACGAATGCTAACGCAGAGGCCCTTGCCATTCTCAGATTCCGAAAGCTGCAAGTCGGCATCGTGGAGATCAGTGATTGCTTTGACCATAGCCAGCCCCAGACCGGACCCATTGGAAGTGCGGCTACGGTCCAGCCTGTACATGGGCTCCAGTACTTTTTCTCGCTGATCTGGCGGAATTCCGGGGCCGTTGTCGGATATGCTTAGCAATGGCCCCTCGACCCGAATGGAGATGCTGTCGGCAGCGTCGCAATGGCGGATGGCGTTCTCGACCAGATTGGCGGTCATTTGCAGCAGCAACTCGGGATCCCCATCAATGACTGCCGGATCGATGACCCGACAAGTCAGGTGCCGGTCCGCATCCTCAGCCACCGCGCTATAGATCTCCATTGCCTGTTCAGCAACCTCGCCTAGATCGACTTGTTTGAACTTGGCGCGTCGCTCCCGCGTGCGCAGGCGGGCAATCCGCTGAATGGCATCAAAAATCTTTACGATACGATTGGCCTGGCCAATGGCAGAATCCAGAAAAGCCTGATCCGGATGGGCGCCGCTATCCAAGTGCAGTTGCAGCCTTGTCAGTGGTGTGCGCAAATCGTGAGCGATATTGGCCGAAAATTCAGACATCTGACGCAGGGAACCCTGCAGCCGCACAGTTGCTTCATCAATGCGTGAGGCAAGCAGATCCAGATCATCGCGAATGATTTTGGGGGCCATTCGCACGCTGAGGTCACCATCTGCAATTCTGGCGTAGCCGCTGGCAATGCGATCCAAACGTTTCTGTGCACGCCAACCAAAGAACACGCCAACTGCCAATGCCGGCACGGACAGCAATGCAACAGCAATCAGAATAACAGTTTGCAACTCAAGGGCAAAACTACTGAAGGCCGGCAGGAAGACAATCAGCTCCCCTCCCGCTACCGGGCCACTCAGCACGCGCCATTGCTCGCCAAACTCTCCATCAAATGGGAGCTCATAGGAGAGTAGCAAGTCCTCATCATCACTGTTTTCAATGATGTCTATGGCGGTCTCATAGTCTTGAATGACCGCTTTGTTAAAAAGCTCTTCGTAGAAAATGGTCCGCAACCCGGCCTGGTTAAACACAGTGGAGACGAGCGGACCTGACAGTTCTCCTGTGGAGGTTATTAGCCCGTAACCTTCCTCTACCTGCAGGAATAAATCCTCCTGCTTCAACATCAGATCAGAGAACTTCCCCTCCGCTAGACGCGCCTCTAGTTCACTGAATTGGTGGCGCAGATCCCGGTCGATCTCCGCCTGTAGTTCCCGGGTCAAGAAACTCTCGAGCGCAAAGCCACCGATGCTAAGCAATACTAAGAAACAGAGCGACTGCGCCAAGGTCTGGCGCAACGCACTCATTCTGAAGAGCCGCTTAATCACCAAAGACATAACCGGCCCCACGCACGGTGGTTATGAGCTTAAGATCAAAAGGTTTTTCTACTTTATTCCGTAATCGGCTCATATGTGTTTCAACAACGCTTGTAGCAGGATCGAAGTTGATGTCCCAAACACGCTCCAACAGCATCGCGCGGGTTTGTACCCGGCCTTTGCTACGCATCAGAACTTCGAGTAGCTTAAATTCCTTGGGGTTCAAGGGGATAATCTCCCCTTTATAGCTGCATTTCTGCGCAAGAATATCGAGCTCCAACCCCTTATGTTCCAGCTTGGTAAGTGTGGTTGTGGCCTCTCCTTGGCGTCTGCGAGAAAGAGCGGTGATACGGGCCAGCAGCTCGGTCATGGCAAAAGGTTTGCTGAGGTAGTCATCTGCCCCCGCCTCAAGCCCCTCAACACGGTCTTCAACCTCCCCCATGGCTGTCAGCAAGAGGGCCGGTGTCATCACTTTTGCAGCGCGAAGGGTCTTTAAAACGGATAGCCCATCCATTTCTGGTGTCATGCGATCAAGGATCAGGACATCGTAGTCTCTGGTCGTCGCACTCAAGAGCGCATCTCGGCCGCTCTCCAGCCAATCCACCACATGCCCCGCAGTCATGAGGCCTTTGATGGTCCACTTTCCGATTTCTCCGTCATCTTCCAGGAGTAAAACGCGCATCTCATCTCCAATCCGGTAGCTCCTGTGCAGAGCTGCAATTCACAGCTAATGGTGCTCTGTCGGCAGGTCCAGCCCAGAGACTGCTGAACCTGCGTCCAAATACTGGGATTTGCCCAATGGGTATAGGCCAGTACTCAGGCTAGTACTCAGGCCAGCACTCAGGCTAGTACCCGGTGGCCACGCCCCTGCATGCAGCGCAGCAAGATCTTTCTACGTGCTTCGTCCTGTTCCACAGTGCCCTCCAAGGCACCAATTCCGCCGCCGATCACAGCCCCAATCAAGGCATCATCAACCCGGTCACCATCTGTGCTGTCCAGCGCGCCAACGACCGCGCCAATAGCGGCCCCTTGCAAGGCTGGTGTCTTGACTTGATCCTGTGTGTGATTGGCAGAAATCTGCCTGCACTGGGCCAAATCAGACTCAAAAAGAGGTGATTTCGGCCCGTCTACCAACAGAGGATCCTCAAAGGTCTGGCTGCAGGCGCTGACGCCAAGAACTGCAATACATCCGATCACAAGAGTTCGCATGTTTGTATTCTCCTTCAAGAGCTTAAGGCTCTTTTGACATTTTAAAACTGGCTCAAATTTGCAGTTCGCATCACGTTCAGAGAGGGAACATTGACGCGAACTGCACGAGGTAGCCATTTGGCTGGGGGAGTGCGGTTTGTTCCGCTTAGTTTTTCTCGCAAGAATTGAATTTGACGGCGGTCTCATAGAGTGCAAACCCGTCGGCATCTCCCACTGCATCAAAGAACTCCAGCTCTTCCTCGATCTCCATGGCAATGAGTTCTTCCATGATCTCTGGTGTCGCTGTTGTCTGGACGGAGGTTGCAAGAACCGAACCATCATTGGCGCTAATGGCGAGGTCGGTCAGTTTTGTTTCCGTTGCCAAGGTGACCAAATATATCTGCTGTCCTGCGAATTCCTCGCGGGAAACTTCCAACAGGTCGCCTTCTGCATGACTGGAGGCAACTTCGACCACCTGCCCGAACTTTATTGGTACATCCAGCACATCAGAGAGCGAGGTCATGCTTTCGGCCAATGCACTACTGGCGGCAATTGCTGTTGCTAAGCAAAGCGTCCCTGCGATGTAGTACTTGAACATTTCGTTTCCTTTCATCCATTGCCCCTGGGCGATGAGAAGAAACTAAGTTGTCATTCTTACAGGGTCTCTGCCGCTTCCTTACGTTTTTGTAAGATTGCATTTCCCATGTTTTCCGCTTGGTCGGCGGCCGTTCGACACCACCATCTGGGTCGGTTCGCTCACTCCCTGATCTGTAAAAAGCCTTTATTGGCCGGGCACAGGCGTCATTGCTTAGGCTCAGATTAGAGATGTCGTAGAGCCGCCATCCACCCATAGGTAAGCCGTGGGCGCCAAGCTACTCGTTCCGAAACTCCCCCCCCCCAATATCAAGAAGCTTAGGGACTTGGGGTTAGTCGTGAAACCCCTCCTCCTAGGTTGAGTTGCGCCCCTGCTATTTGGAATTTCTGCGAAAGGGTAGATTTGATTTGCCCTCTTCGGGCTGTCTTTCAATGGCAGAGTTGGCGACCGTCCTGCTTCACCGTGAAAATCACGCAGCAGCCTCGAGCGAATGCTAGATCAGAAAATACTAGGTAGGGAAACGGCGGCAAGGTAAGCACGGTGTGAGCTCATCATCTCCAGAACCTCGCCGTCACAGCGCGCAGCAGAAATGGCGAATTGCACTGCAACACAAAACCTTTGCCGCAGGCATCAAATGGCAAAGTTTGCAAATGGCGCTTTCCGCGCAAAGCAAGGAGTTAGTGCGCTTGGACCTCTTCAAACGGTTCAAAACAGTTTTCTTGCGTGAAAGCTCCTGCCGCTCTAGCCTGAAAGGCGTCAAGAAAAGCGGAGGGGAGCCGATGGTTTTGACGTCAACAGCGGGTGAGAGCGGCTTGCCGCGTTACTTTCCGCAGGTTTTTGCCAAGCTGCAGGCGATGCGGGCGGGGCAGTTGGATATCACCCTGCCGGACGGGCGAATCTTTCGTATCGAAGGCGCTGAGCCGGGACCGGTTGCGGATCTGATCATTCACAACCCGGATTGCTTTGCCAGATTGGTGCGCGAGGGGGATCTGGGGTTTTCGGATGCTTATCTGGAAGGCGATTGGAGCACCTCGGATCTGCAGTGCTTTATGGATCTGATCCATATGGCCGCAGAGGAGACCTATGATGGGTTTCCCGGTCAGGCTCTGGCGCGCGCCTATGAGCGGTTTCGCTTTTGGATGCAGCGCAATCACCGCTCGCAGGCAAAGAAGAACATCTCCTATCACTATGACCTGGGGAATGATTTCTATGCGCTCTGGCTGGATGAGACGATGACCTATTCCAGCGCTCTGTTCAAAACCGGGCAGGAAAGTCTGGAACGGGCGCAGCAGGCCAAATACGCCTCTATGGTGGATCAGATGGGGGCCAAACCCGGTGATCACGTGCTGGAGATTGGCTGTGGCTGGGGTGGTTTTGCCGAATATGCCGCCAAAGAGCGCGGGCTGCGGGTTACCGGCCTCACCCTCAGCCAGGAGCAATATGACTATGCCAAGGCGCGGATCGCACGGGCAGGGCTCTCGGATCAGGTGGAATTCCGCATTCAGGACTACCGTGATTGTTCTGGTCGTTTTGATGGCATTGCCTCGATCGAAATGTTTGAAGCGGTAGGGCAAAAGTACTGGCCAACCTATTTCAACTGTATCCGTGAGCGGCTGCGCCCCGGTGGTAAGGCAACCCTGCAGATCATCACCGTCGCTGACAGGCGCTGGGAGGTCTACAAGAAGGGCGTTGATTTCATTCAGAAATACATTTTCCCCGGGGGGATGCTGCCCTCACCAACCGTATTGCGCCACCAGATAGAGGAGGCAGGGCTGAGGGTGGTGAACTCGCTCGAATTCGGGGAGAGTTATGATCTGACCCTCCGGCGCTGGCATGAGGTGTTCAATCAGCGCTGGGATGAGATTCAGCCCCTGGGGTTTGATGAGCGGTTCCATAAAATGTGGAACTTTTACCTGACCTCTTGTGCTGCGGCCTTTAAAACGGGAAATTGCGACGTGACTCAGATGACCGTGGCGCATTCCGACGCGCCCTGACAAAGGACGCCCGCGCCGATGCCCACCGCCGCTCGACTGATTGCAGCCCTGGCGCTGTCTGTAACCGCCTATCTTGCCTCTGTGCAGGTGATCCCGCTTTTGCCTGAAGGCACCGATGTCGGTTACTTCTTCCAGGTGAACATGGGGATCGGCCTGGCGGTAGGCTGGGTTTACATGGGTAAGCGCGCAGGGGGCGGCCTGGTGCAGGCGATCAACAACGGTCTCACTGGTGCGGCACTGCTCCTGCTGTGGGCGTTGTTCGTGCAGGGGTGCTGGGAAATGTTCCGGCTTGCCATGCGCCACCGCTATGGGGGTCCCTTTGATGCCCTGGGGGCGATCTTCACGATTGCCATCGATTACTTCTTCCTCGTCGCGGTACCTACAGTCCTGCTGCCGCTCTTTGTCGGTGGTTGCATTTCCGGGATCCTGACAAACGCCGCCTATAAGCGCTGGCCCTAATCCCCTTTAAACAACAGGTTATGAAACGTGGTTGATCTCTTTCTCTACGGCACATTGCGCTATGTGCCTCTCTTGGAACTTGTGCTGGGGCGTGGCGGTGATGCGCTGAAAACCGCAGCGGCCAATTTGCCAGAGCATCAGGTCTTTCAGGTGCAGGACCAGCCCTTTCCCGCAATAGCTGCAGCTGAGGGGGAGCAGGCCAAGGGGATCCTGGTGCGGGGGCTTTCACAGGAAGACCTGGAGGCGCTGAACTACTACGAGGGTGGGTTTGATTACGCTCTGCAGCCTGTTGAAGTCACTTTGGAAAATGACGAATCAGTTGGTGCTGAGGTCTATTTTCCGACGCCGGGTGCGTGGCAATTGGCAAATCCCTGGAGCCTGCAAGACTGGGTCGAAGACTGGGGCGCCCTGTCTCTTCGCGCCGCCGAAGAGGTGATGTCCTATCAGGGGCGTGTTTCTGCCTCGGAGATGGTCAAGTGTTTCCCATCGGTGCGCCGTCGCGCCTCTGCCTGGTTGGCAGCACAGGCGCGGGATGAGGATCCGGCGCGAGATCTTGCCACCGATGTGGTGGTGCATGACCACAAGCGCGCCTTTGTGAACTTCTTTGCCATGGAAGAGATGGACCTGCAGTTTCGCCGCTATGACGGCACCATGAGCCCGGTGATGAACCGTTGTGTCGCTCTGGTTGGCCGTGCGGCGGTGGTTCTGCCCTATGATCCTCTGCGCGATCAGGTGCTCCTGGTCGAGCAATTCCGTGCTGCGACATTTATTGCGGGTGAAAAACGTCCCTGGATTTGGGAGCCGGTTGCAGGGCTGATTGATCCGGGTGAAACGCCGGAAACAACCGCGCGCCGCGAAGCCATGGAGGAAGCCGGGGTAAAGGTCACCGATCTGGAAATGGTCAGCAATGCCTATCCCTCCAGCGGGGCTTCGGGCGAATTTCTTCACATTTTTGTGGGGCTTGCGGATCTCTCAGACATCCAGGGCGGCGGTGGCCTTGCCAGCGAAGGAGAAGACTTGCGAAGCAAAATCATCAGTTTTGAGGCGCTGATGCAGGGTATTGATGATCATAGCTATCAGGATTTGCCGCTGATCACCTCCGCTCTCTGGCTAGCGCGTCATCGCGATCGTTTGCGCGCATCCACAAGATAGAGGCGCATCGCGCCTTGTGAAGGGGCGCGGCCTTGGGTATCTCTCTCAGGGAATGATCGAAAGGGATACCATGCGCATTGCACGCGATCTGGCCGATGCCATCGGCCACACGCCTCTGATCCGTCTGAACCGCGTCAGCGAAGAGACCGGATGCGAAATTCTGGGCAAGGCCGAGTTCATGAACCCGGGCCAATCGGTGAAAGACCGCGCTGCCCTCTATATCATCAAGGATGCGATTGCGCGCGGTGATCTGAAGCCGGGCGGCACCATCGTTGAGGGCACCGCGGGTAACACCGGTATTGGTCTCGCGCTTGTAGGGGCCTCCATGGGGTTCAAAACCGTGATCGTGATCCCGGAGACCCAATCGGAAGAAAAGAAAGACATGCTGCGCCTTGCTGGCGCGCAATTGGTTCAGGTGCCCGCAGCCCCCTATAAGAACCCCAACAACTACGTGCGCTATTCCCAGCGTCTGGCCGAGCAACTGGCCAAGACCGAACCCAATGGCGCCATCTGGGCCAACCAGTTTGACAATGTAGCCAACAAGCAAAGCCACGTGGAAACCACTGGCCCCGAGATCTGGGAACAGACAGGCGGCAAGGTTGATGGCTTTATCTGCGCGGTTGGCTCCGGCGGCACGCTGGCCGGTGTCGCGGAGGCCCTGCAGCCCAAAGGCGTCAAGATTGGTCTGGCGGATCCCAATGGTGCCGCACTGCATTCCTATTACAGCAAAGGTGAGCTGGCCTCCGAAGGGTCTTCGATTTCCGAAGGCATCGGCCAGGGCCGCATCACCAAGAACCTGGAAGGGCTGAAACCTGATTTCAGCTATCAGATTCCGGATGCAGAGGCGCTGCCTTATGTCTTTGACCTCCTGCATGACGAAGGTCTGGTTCTGGGCGGCTCCACCGCGATCAATATTGCTGGCGCCGTACGTCTGGCCAAGGAAATGGGGCCAGGCCACACCATTGTGACCGTGCTGTGTGACTATGGCACCCGCTATCAGTCCAAGCTCTTCAATCCTGAGTTCCTGCGCGAAAAAGGACTGCCGGTCCCGGACTGGATGACCCATACCCCGGCCTCGATCCCGGGCGTTTTTGAAGACCTATGATCCGCTCTTTGCCGGGCAGTTCTGCCATAGGAACCGCAGTCCCCGACCTGGGGCTGCGGTTCTTCCGTTTCTGGTGTTTCACCTTTTTCCTTATCCTGTCCTTGACGGTAAGTGCGCTGGCGCAGACCGGGGACCGCAATAGCGACTATTATCAGGGCTGGCTGAAAACTGCGCTACGGGCCGAAGAGGCGATTGATGCCAGCCGCGCCTCCAGCGCTGCCTTTGAGGTTCTGCGTAAGGATCTAGTGGACTATCGTCAGGCTTTTCAGAGGGCCAGCAGTGAGAATGTCCAGCGGATCACCACCCTGGAGGGGCAATTGCAGGCCCTGGGGGAGGCCCCAGCAGATGGCAGCGATGAACCCGTCGATATCGCTAGCCTGCGCAATGCTCTGACCCTGCAGCTCAACCAGCTGAAAGTACCGCACATCGTCGCGGATGAGGCCTTTCGCCGGGCGGATGGGTTGATCAGCGAGATCGACAGCATCATCCGTGAACGCAGAACCAAGCGGTTGCTGGAACGGGGACCGACGCCGCTGAACCCGAATTCCTGGCAGGCAGCACTTGCGGCGATCAGCAAGACCTGGCTGGCGCTCTGGTATGAGACAGAGACCCAGGTGCGCAATGGGACCACCATTCAGCAGACGATGAACGATCTTCCGGGAATCCTGGTCTTCCTCATCCTGGGGGCGCTGCTGCTCTTGCGGGGGCGCCACTGGGCGCGACGGCTGGGGGATCGGCTTCGCGCATTCGGTGGGCGCGGCACCGGGGTCTGGAGCTTTGTGATCTCGCTCTTGCAGGTCATCCTGCCCCTGGCTGGGGTGATTGTACTGGTCATCACGGTTGAGCTTACAGGGATCCTGAGCATTCGTGGCTCCTTGATCCTTGAGCACCTGCCAGGTTGGGCCTTTATCCTCCTGTCCTTCCACTGGCTGGGGGAGCAGCTCCTGGCGGCGCGCCGGGAGCGGGACCTGATCGAAGTCGAGGCAGGCCGCCGCCGTGAGGCGCGGCTGATGATCGATCTCCTTGCTCTGGTACTCGTGCTGCAGGATGTGATCCGCCAATTTGGCCTGCTGGAGAATATCTCTGCCGAGGTGAACGCGGTGCTGAGCTTCCCGCTGATCCTGGCGGCGGCTTTGGTTCTGCTGCGCCTGAACCGTCTGGGTCTGCGTCAGGTCGGCGCTGCGCGAGAGGATGAGGGCGACGGCGAGGGGAGGATTGCGGCCGGTGCAAGCCGGATTGTCTCTTTTATTCGCAGATCCGCCTACCTCCTCAGCTTTGCAGCCCCGCCGCTGGCGGCCATCGGTTATGTCAATGCCGCCGAAGCGATGATTTATCCGGCGATCGATACGCTGTTCCTGATGGCGGTTGTCGCAATCCTGCAGCGGTTCTTTGGCGATCTTTTTGGCTGGCTTTCGGGCCGGGGCCAGTCGGTGCATGACTCTCTCTTCTCGGTTGGGACCGGTTTTGTCCTGGCGCTATTGTCGGTTCCGATGCTGGCGCTGATCTGGGGGGCGCGCACCGCCGATCTGACAGAGCTTTGGGCCAAGTTCCTGGATGGGTTCCAGATCGGCGAGACCAAGATCTCGCCTTCGATCTTCCTCAGCTTTGTGGTGGTCTTTGCCATTGGCTATGTGCTGACACGGCTGGTGCAAAGCAGCCTGCGCAATTCACTTTTGCCAAAGACCCGGATTGATGCCGGCGGGCAGAATGCCATTGTCTCTGGCACTGGCTATGTCGGGGTCTTTCTGGCGGCACTTGTGGCGATTTCCACTGCTGGGCTGGACCTCTCCTCGCTGGCGATTGTCGCCGGTGCGCTCTCTGTCGGGATCGGCTTTGGCCTGCAGACCATCGTGTCGAACTTTGTTTCCGGCATCATCCTCTTGGTGGAGCGTCCAATCTCCAAAGGCGACTGGATCGAGGTAGGCGGGCTGATGGGCTATGTGCGCGATATCTCGGTGCGCTCCACCCGGATCGAGACCTTTGACCGCAGCGATGTCATCGTCCCGAACTCGGATCTGATCACCGGCACCGTCACCAACTATACCCGCGGCAATACCGTTGGCCGGGTGATTGTACCGGTTGGTGTGGCCTATGGCACCGATCCCAGAAGAGTTGAAGGCATCTTGTCTGAGATTGCCCAGGCCCACCCCATGGTGCTGATGAATCCAGCCCCCAGCGTGGTCTTCCAGGGCTTTGGCGCCGATAGCCTTGATTTTGAGATCCGCGCGATTCTGCGGGATGTGAATTGGGTGCTTTCGGTGAAATCGGACATGAACTACGAAATCGCCCGCCGCTTCGAGGAAGAGGGGATCGAGATCCCATTCGCGCAGCGCGACATCTGGATCCGCAACCCCGAGAGCCTTACCGCTGGGGCTACCCGAAATGCGGCAACAGAAATGACCAAGACACTTGAAACCACCAAGCCGGATCTAACAGACCTGCAGGATGGCGAGGCAGAAGGAGACGGCGATGCAGATCGATGACGCATATTACCGGCAGGACGCCTATCTGAAAGAAGCAACCTCCAAGGTCGTAGCGCATGAGGGGGAGGGCGGACTGCTGCTAGAGCAGAGCCTGTTCTACCCTACTGGCGGAGGCCAGCCCGGAGACGCGGGTCGTCTCACCTGGCAGGGCGGCAGCTGCGATGTGATCAACACCGTGAAATCCGCAGAGGGGCACCCGCTCCTCTTGATTGCAGAGGGGCAGGACCTGCCGCCGGTTGGCGCTGAGGTTCAACAAGAACTCGACTGGGCGCGCCGCTATGGCCATATGCGGGTCCATACCGCGCTGCATCTCCTCTCGGTGGTGATCCCTTTGGAAGTCTCCGGCGGGTCAATTGCGGCAGCCAAGGGGCGGCTGGATTTCAACATGCCCGAGGCGCCGGAGGACAAGGAAGCCCTGCAAGAGGCGTTACAGGCCTTGATCGATCAGGATCTGGAGGTGAGCGAGAGCTGGATCACAGATGCGGAGCTGGATGCCAACCCGCAGCTGGTCAAAACCATGTCGGTCTCCCCACCGCGCGGCAGCGGCCGCGTGCGCCTGGTTCGCATCGGCACCGATGCAGAGCAGATTGATCTGCAGCCCTGCGGCGGCACCCATGTGAAACGCACCGGTGAGATCGGCAAAATCCGCCTGGGCAAAGTGGAAAAAAAGGGCCGCCAGAACCGCCGCGTCTACCTGCATCTGGAGGATTGAGAAGGGGGGCGAAAAAGGTTTTGAAAAAGGTGCGTTTTTTCTGAAATCCGCCCTTGCAATTCCCGCCCCAATCCTTCAAAAGCCCCCTCAACGGAGAGGTGGCCGAGTGGTCGAAGGCGCACGCCTGGAAAGTGTGTAGGCGGGAAACCGTCTCCAGGGTTCGAATCCCTGTCTCTCCGCCATAATCATTTCAAGATCAGAACTTTCTTGGGTTTCAGCTGTCGACCTGAAAGTCAGGTTCAGTGCTCGCTGCCCTAAAGGCTGGCCAAACCATTGGCCGCCCCCTTGGTGGCCTGGGCTCTTCTTGGACGATTTACCTCTAGCGGGTTTTGGGAAAATTGCTTCGGACAAGAGGCGCGAATCCGGCGATTCAGAATGATTCGATAACCTCCCGTATAGGGGGTTGTTTCCGAAACTCAGCCAATCTTTGAAAGTCGTTGCAATTGGTCGCGATTGGTGAACTTTGCCTCATCGAACTGCCCCACGATCGTCCCGGTTTGACCAAAACCTAATCCTTATCGCTGTTTCCGGATTTGAGATAAACCAATGGGTCTATAGGGCTGATTGTTTACTTAGCGGAATAGGTTCACTGTTTCTTAAGCTTTTGCAAAACAAGCTGGAACAATCCCCCTATAGGCAAAAAACAAAGCAGAGCAGGCCAGCCGCCTGATAGGGCTTTGGAAGGTTTTTAGTCAAATTTCCGTAGGTTTTTTCGCTTTGTTGAAGCAAAAGCCTACGGTATCTATGAGATAGCCCAACTGGGGGGTGCGAAAAACGCAGGTTTTTCGGAAGACGCGCGGACGAAAATGACTGTTCCAGACGAATGCTGCAATTCGTCACTGTGATATGTCTTTGCGCCTATTTCGATTGATTTGCTTCTGCTGCGGATGCAATCGGCTGTTGGCCTGTGCCTGGTGCACGGCCCTGCCATAGCATTTGAGCAATTGGCGCGGATTTTGTCTGCAAGGCCTTCCTCCCTCCTTCACGGGCAGAAAGCAGGCTGTCTTAGGCAGCTTTGCTTGGCGAAATAGATGGTATCAGCGCTCCGGCTTCAGGAGCTGGATAGTGCGGCTGATGGCCGGCGAGGAGAACGAAATGGCTGACAATTTTGACAACCCGTATTCGGCCAGTCTGATTGGGCTTTGGGATTTCCGCTCCGGCTATGAGACCAATGACACCGGACTGGGAGATGGTATTGCCCAGGATGGTGCAGGTGCGGGTGGCGCCAGCTACGCGGGTGGCTGGATGCTGGGAAGTGGCGATGGCAGCCGTTTTGATGTTGCGGGCACCAATGATGATCCCTTTGATCTGACAGAGGGCACGCTTCTTACCACCTTTAAGCCGAATGGAATTCCGGACAGCGGGGATCAGACCGTTGTCAGCCGAGGTGTCGGAGATACAGACGACGGTGAGGGCTTTGTGGTCCGCGTTGGTGATGACGGCTCCGTTCAGGTGGTACATCAGGATGGTGGGCAAACCGCTTCGTTTGCGACCGGCGGCGGCTTTTTCAACCCTGGCGACGTGATCACCATTGCCTATGGCTGGAGCCCTGGCGGTGTCACGCTTGTTGTTGAGAATGAAACCCAGGGAACCAGCTATCAGACCGGTGATGACCTGACTGGCATGACAATGGATGTTGCGGGACCTGGTGAGAACAGCTTTGTGATCGGGGCTACCGAAACCGGTGGTGAATCCTTTGACGGTGCGATCGACTATGTTGCGGTTCTGGATGATGACGTCACTACCAATGGCGGCGGTCTGGACGGCTTTGTTGAAGGCACGTCCGGGGATGATCTGATTGACACCGGCTATACCGGCGACCCGGAAGGCGACCGCATTGACAATGGCGACGCCATCGATTCCAGCCATGGTCCAGATGATGACATCGTCGATGCGCGTGCCGGGGACGATACGGTGGAAGCTGGCGCAGGCGATGACACTGTGCATGGTGGCAGCGGTTCTGACAGCCTCAGCGGTGGCGCTGGAGATGATGTTCTGGAGGGCGATTCCAGTGCGCCTGGCGCAGGTGGCATTGGCAACCGTGAGGTCTTCCAATGGGATCTGGCACCGGACCCGGATGATGGCGGAGAGGTGGACCCCGCGGATGATCTGAGCGGCGGTTTCTCGCAGGATACCGGCTCTGTAACCGTTGATTTCTCGACCACCGGAGCTATGGGCTCTATCGGGTCTGAGTTTACCGAGGTGCCGCAGTTTGTGGGCAATATCAACACCGGTGGCGATCCTGCTGATCCGACCAGCGGGCTGAGCTCCGATGCCTCGGGTGATGGTAGCGGTGCGGGGTATCGCCTCGATTTCTCTGACCCTGTTGGCGATGTTTCTTTCCGGGTGAATGATATTGACGGGGATAGCTCTGTCATGATCACCGCCTTTGATGCGGCTGGAAACCCGGTTGTTGTAAACTTGGCGGGCGGTCCTGCCTTGACGCTGGATGACACCGACGCGGTGAGCGGCAATGACACAGCGCGCCCAACTGATGACAGTGTCTTTACCAGCGATGACAATCCGGACACCTCGCTTTTGGTGACCATTCCGGGCCCGGTTTCGGCCATTGTGATCACCCATACCCAGGACGGCGGCATCAACAGCAGCATCGATATCACCGATGTCTATTTTGATGCGCTGAGCGCGCCGGATCCAATCGTTCCCGGTGACGATACAATTGATGGTGGCGATGGCGATGATGTGATCATTGGCAATGGCGGTGATGACTCGCTGACCGGCGGCGATGGCTCTGATAGCGTCGATGGCGGTGATGGCGATGATATCATCGACACCTCCGGCGGCATTCCACTGCCTGATCGTGGTTTCCCAGGCTACAGCGGAACCACGCCTGCTATTCCACCGGTGCCCGCGGATGCGGATCCGGATGATGACCGTGATACGGTTGATGGCGGTGAAGGCAATGACATGATCCTCACCGGAGATGATGCGGATCTGATCACCGGCGGTGGCGGTCTGGATACCATTGATGGTGGCATCGACGATGACACCATCGACGGTGGTGCAGATGACGACTTGATCACCGGCGGCGAAGGCTCTGATAGCATCGTTGGCGGAACCGGCGATGACACCATTTATGGTGGGCTGGATCCTGTCTTCCCCGATGGACTTAACATTACTGATGACGGCTCTGACGGGCGCCCGGTTGATCCGGATCCCACCAATGGCATGGATACCATTGATGGTGGTGACGGCGATGACGTGATCTTTGGTCAGGACGATGACGATGTAATCACAGGCGGGTCAGGCAATGACACCATCGATGCCGGCATTGATGACGATGTGGTTGAGGGCGGTGAAGGTGATGATGTCATTACCGGCGGCCATGGTGCGGATACGCTTTCGGGAGGTGACGGTCGCGATACCTTTATCGGAGGCAACGCGGGTGATGTAACCGATGGCGGCTCTGGTGGCGACGACTTCGATGTGCTGGATCTGACCGGCAGCGGTCCCTTTGAGCTGGTCGATGTCACCGATGATGCGGATGGCAACAGTATCTCGGGCACCGTCAACTTCCTGGACGCCGATGGAGCGGTAACCGGTTCGATGACCTTCGGTGAGATCGAGCAGATCATTCCTTGCTTTACTCCGGGCACGCTGATTGCAACCCCGGATGGGGAACGTCTGGTTGAGGATCTGAAAGCAGGTGATCGCGTCATCACCCGTGACAATGGTATTCAGTCGGTGCGCTGGATCGGTTCACGCGACCTGGAGGCCCGTGACTTGGCGGCTGCGCAGCATCTGCAGCCGATCCTGATCCGTCAGGGTGCCCTGGGCAATGGTTTGCCGGAACGCGACATGATGGTCAGCCCCAACCACCGGGTTCTGGTCGCCAATGACAAGACCGCGCTCTACTTTGAAGATCGTGAAGTACTGGTTGCGGCCAAACATCTGACCGGCCTCGCGGGCGTTGATCGGGTGGAAACCAGCAAGGTCACCTATATCCACTTCATGTTTGACCAGCATGAGGTCGTCCTGTCGGATGGCGCCTGGACCGAGAGCTTCCAGCCCGGCGATCACTCCTTGCGCGGTTTGGACAATGCACAGCGCAACGAGGTTTTTGAACTCTTCCCAGAGCTCAAATCCGAAGAAGGCCGTGCCGCCTATAGTTCTGCGCGGCGCTCTCTGAAACGGCATGAGGCGCGCCTACTGGTGCACTAAGGGACCAATGCTGGCTGCGACGGACCCCAGATAGGGCTTTGGTCGCCGGATAGCGAGAAAAACGGGAGGAAATGGCGGTGCCGCTTGGTGCCGCCCTTTTCATTTCAGCACTATAGGGCCCAGGGTACAGCGACTGATCTGGAGCACTCGGCTACTGAGATCTTCGGGCGCGCCAGGCGGCCCATGCCTCTGGCGTGTCGAGATCGGTCAACGCCCGGTTGCCGGGCAAAGGCACCAATTGAACCTGCTCCCCTTTCAACAGAGAACGCGCGCCCTGATCGCCCTGAAGGCGCAGAAGATCCGCAAAGCAGCGGCGTGGAAAGAGCACCGGATGACCCGGCGTGCCGTCACTGGCGCAGGCGCGCAGGATTGGCCCATCCGGACCTTTGAAATGGCAGGCCAGAAACATCATATCCTGGGTTTCCACTTCCGGCATATCTGCGGGCAATAGCATCACGCCCTCTGTCAGGGGAGGTAGCGCCGCAATCCCTCGACGGATTGAGGCGCCCATGCCCTCATCCGCATCCGGCACCGGGATGATTGTGGCCGTACCTGTTGCGTCAACGCGGGGATGGCTCTTGCTGGGGAGGGTCACGAAAGAGGGCAGGGCGGTCAGCGCCGCCCGTCGGCAAAGAAGCTGCAGGAGCGGTTGGTCTTCGACCTGTTCCAGCAGCTTGTCACGACCGCCCATGCGGGAGGAGCGGCCTGCGGCCAGCAAAAGTATGGCAATCGCGCTCATGAATATCCTCCGCCTGTTCCGGGAGGCGGGCAGGGGAGCCTCCGTCGGGGATATTTTAGGAAAGATGAGACAAAAGGGCCAGACGACAACGGGAAGCGGGCTGCGGAAGGGGGGACAAGGTTAAAAGGGGCGCCAAAGCAAGATGTTTCGCGCACGAAACAATACGGCAGAGAAGTTGTCGCAAGCGTTGCGCAGATCTGGGGACTGTGGCGGGCAGTCCTCTGGCAACGGGGGTGTTTCAGGGCAGGAGAGCTGCCCTGAAACGCAGGTTTGTAGCGCTTAGCCCCGCATGCGAGCGCCGTCGGCATCAAAGAGCGGCTCAGTTATCAGCCGTGCCTTGTGCATCTTGCCGAGGATCTCGATTTCGACCTCCAGGCCTTCGGCTGCGCGCTCTGTGGGGACAAAGCCCTGGGCGATGGATTTCTGCGCATAGTGGCTGTAGCCGCCGGAGGTGCAGAAACCAACGACCTCACCGTCCAGCCAGATCGGCTCATAGGCGACTACATCGGCATCATCCGCATCGACCTCAAAGGCGCTAAGCCGTCGGGCAGGGCCCGCGTCGCGCTCGGCTTCGGCTGCCGAACGTCCAATGAAATCAACCTCTTTCTTAAAAGAGATGAAGCGGTCCAGCCCGGTTTCCGCCGCGGTGTAGTCGGGAGAGAATTCAGAGAGCCAGGAGCCAAAGAATTTGTCCAAGCGCAGCGACATCATCGCCCGCATGCCGAAGGGCTTCATTCCATGCACCTGACCAGCGGACCAGAGTACCTCCCAGAGCGCGCGTTGCGATGCCAGATCACAGTAGATCTCATACCCCAGATCGCCGGTGTAGCTGACCCGCTGCACGATGCAGTCGGCCATGCCCACGGTCAGGCGGCGCACATCCATGAAGCGCATGTCCGAGATGTCTTGCCTTGTGCAGGCTTGCAGCACCTCGCGTGCCTTGGGGCCAGCGATCTGGAAACCGTTGCGGGTGTCGGAGATGTTTTCAAGACTGACACCGTCATCGAGGTTCTGCAGGAACCAGCGCATGTGGTAGGCCTGAGAGCCGTAGGAGGCGGTAAGCTGGAACTCTTCTTCGCTGAGGCAGGAGATGGTGAAATCACCGATGAGGCGGCCCTTGGGCGACAGCATTGGCGTCAGCGACAGGCGGCCCGGTTTCGGCACACGTCCCGCCATGATGCGGTCGAGCCAGGCGCGGGCACCCGCACCCTTGACCAAATATTTGCCAAAGTTGTGGACCTCGTTGATTCCAACCGCTTCGCGCACTGCTTTGACCTCGCGCGCGGTGGCGTCAAAGGCGTTGGAGCGGCGGAAGGAGGGGGTCTCGTAGCGTGGCTCGCCCTCGGCGGCGAAGTAGTTCGGGACCTCCATGCCGTATTGCGCGCCCCAGACGGCACCCATGCCATCAAAGATGTCATACATCGGTGTGGTTCGGAACGGGCGGGCTGCAGGCAGCTCCTCGTTCGGGTAGGCGATGGAGAAGCGTTTCTGATAGTTTTCAATGACTTTGGGCCGGGTGTAGCCCGGTGTAATCCAATCGCCGAAGCGGGCGCAGTCCATCGCAAAAGTGTCGCGCTCGCACTCACCCTCGATCATCCACTGGGCCAGCATCAAGCCGACGCCGCCGCCCTGGCTAAAGCCGGCCATGACCGCGCAGGCGGACCAGTAGTTGCGCATGCCAGGGACCGGACCGACCAGCGGGTTGCCGTCTGGGGCAAAGGTGAAGGGGCCGTGGATCACCGATTTGACCCCTGCGGCCTCCAGCGCTGGGAAGCGTTTGTAGGCGAAGTTGATCGAGTCTTCGATCTTGTCGAAATCGTCCTGCAGCAGCTCGTGTCCAAAGTCCCAGGGGGTGCCGTCCACCGCCCAGGGTTTGCAGGGCTGTTCGTAAAAGCCGATGCAGAGGCCGCGGCCTTCCTGACGCAGGTAGCTTTCCCCGGCCGGGTCCATCACATGCGGGTGCTCGCCGCCGCCGTCGATGATTTCGGCGATCATCGGCACCTCATCGGTGACGATATACTGGTGCTCCATCGGGTGTAGCGGGAAATAGACCCCGGCCATGGCACCAACCTCGCGCGCCCATAGGCCGCCTGCGTTGACGATATGTTCAGCGTGGATGGTGCCTTTTTCCGTCACTACATCCCAGGTGCCGTCAGGGCGCTGGTTGGTCTCGATCACCTTGCAGTGGGTCTCGATCGTGGCGCCGCCCATGCGCGCAGCTTTGGCATAGGCGTGGGTGGTGCCTGAGGGATCCAGGTGGCCGTCCAGTGGGTCGTATAGCCCGCCGACGATGCCGTCGATATTGGTGACGGGGGCGATCTTCTTGATTTCCTCAGGCGAGACGATCTCTGTCTCCAGCCCCATGAAGCGGTGCTTGGCGCGCTCGGCCTTCAGCATATCAAAGCGTTCCTGGGTTTCCGCCAGGGTGACACCGCCGACGTGATGGAGGCCGCAGGACATGCCGGTGATCTCTTCCAGCTCTTTATAGAGCTTGATGGTGTAGCCCTGAAGTGCGGCCATATTGGTATCGCCATTGAGCGTATGAAAGCCGCCCGCCGCATGCCAGGTGGAGCCGGATGTAAGCTCTGAGCGTTCGATCAGCATGACATCGGACCAGCCGAGCTTGGTCAGATGGTAAAGAACTGAGCAGCCGACGACGCCGCCGCCGATCACTGCCACACGGGTGGTGGTTTTCATTTGGGCCTCCCAGATTTGCTGTTTCCTGCATTCTGTACAGAAGTGAACAGTAGTCCAGCAAAAAAGCGACCCCACTGGTCGGTTTTCTACCGCAGCGAGGCGGATTTGGCGACCAGACGCGCTGTATATGGGCTTGGGGAGCCACATAGGGGGGCGTGACAGCAGCGTAACTTGCCTAGGCCTTTGTCGTGATCAGGATTTAATCCTCAGCGATCCATGAGGGTTTGGTCGGTCCCAAGCATATAGCGTGAAATGGCCGACAATTCAGGAGTTTCGTCACCCGACAGCTATCTTTGAAGGCCGCTTTTTCTGGTTGATCAATCCCGGTGCGGATCAAATGTGCATTTGTCGTAACCAACCCCATTTTGCGACCCTGTTTGGGATAGGGGTGCCCCGCCAAATGGTACGGGGCAACCAAAGACAATCTGCGTGCGGTTGCTTAACTCTTCATTCGGCTGCCAGCGGGGTCGAACAGCGGCCCAATGGTCACGGTGGCATCCAGCAGGTTTCGCGCGATGTCGATCTGCACGCGAGTGCCATCTTTGACGACGCCTTTCACATGGCCCAAAGCAACCGGTTTGCCGACACGGTAACCAAAGCCGCAGGAACTGGTTTGACCAATGATCTTCCCATCCAGGTAGATCGGTTCATGGCCCAAAGGCACCGCAGTTTCGTCATCCAGTTTGAGGGAGATCACATGCGGCATCGCGCCCTTTGCCCGGCGCTCTGCCAGGGCTTCGGCACCAATGAAGCCGCCCGTCTTACGAGTGGCAAAATCCAGACCGGCCTCAATCGGTGAGACATCGCTGTCCAGCTCATGCCCCATGGCGCAGAAGCCTTTTTCGATCCGCATTGAGGTCTGCGCAAAAAGTCCCGCCGGTTTGGCCCCTGCCGTCGTGAGAGCGGCATAGACCGTGGCGGCGTTTTCTGCCCGCATGGTGATTTCCCAACCCGCTTCGCCTACATAGGACATACGTGCAGCTCGCACATGTTTGCCCGCGATATGGGCGGTGCCGGTTTTGAAATAGCCAAGCTCGTTTAGCTCCGGTGCGCCACATTCGGTGACGATCCGGGCTGCTTCTGGACCCATGAGGCCCAGGGTGGCGTAGTCCTCCGTACTGTCCGTCAGGGTGACTTTGTAGCCCTCTGCCAGATTGCGGAACCAGGCGAGGTCACGCTTGATCGCATTGGTTCCCACGAACAGGCGATAGTGATCCTCTGCGATGCGCTGCGCGGTGATATCGCTTTCAAAGGTGCCGCGTTGGTTCAGCACAGATGTGTAGATAACCGACCCTGGAGCGCGACCCAAGTAGCCGGAACAACAGTGCAGAAGGAACGCTTCGGCATCTGGTCCTTGCACCTCAATCTTGCCGAAGGAAGAGGCGTCGAAAATTGCCGCAGCCTCATGGGCGGCCATGACTTCGGCGCGAACATTCTCAAACCAGTCCGGCCGACCGAAGGTCATGGCAGGCTCAGCTGTCTTGCCAAAGTACAGAGATCTCTCCCAACCATAGAACTGCCCCATATGCGCTCCTACCGCACGATATTCGGTATCAAGCGGCAGGGCGCACAGGTCCCGGGCAGTTGAGAGCTGTTTGCCCGGAAAGGCGATGTCGTAATGGGTCCCGAGGATTTCGGGCGCGCGGGCCATCAAGTGATCAATACTGTCAAAAACCGGGGCAAACCGCTTGGCGTCCGCTTCGGTCAGATCATAGGCCGTATGCCCATGCACGATGCAATGCGCCAAATTCATGCCCGCACCACCACCGGAGGCAATTCCGACCGAGTTCATGCCGCAGCCCAGGAACAACCCCTTGGTTTCGGCGGTTTCGCCCAGCATGAATGTGCCGTCAGGTGTGAAGCTTTCCGGCCCGTTCAGCAGCATTTTGACTTCGGCAGTTTCCAGCGCGGGCAGGCGATGAAGTGCATTCATCATCATGGGTTCGAAATGATCCCAATCTTCGGGCAACAGGCCAAATTCAAAGCTTTCGTCCAGCACGCCCGGAGCAATCGGTTTCCCCATGAGTTCAAAACACCCCACCAGAAGCCCGCCGGAATCGTCGCGGATATAGAGGTGGTTGTCATGGTCGGACAAGGTTGGCGTATTGCCGATGATACCGTCAATCGGCTTGGTCAGAAGATAGAAATGCTCGCAGGCCAGCGCAGGCACCTGCGCGCCCGCCATGGCGCCCACTTCGCGGGACCACAGGCCGGTGCACAAAGCAATTGCATCGCACATGATTGTGCCCTGCGTGGTTTCTACCCCTTTGACACGGCCATTTTCGGTCAGAATGCCGGTCACTCCGGTATCTTCAAAGATCTTGGCCCCTAGCGGCTTAGCCGCTTTGACCAGGGCAGCGCAGACATCTGAGGGCGACACCCGGCCATCATCCGGTGACCAGACCGCCCCCAGTACGTCTTCGGCATTCATCAGCGGCCAGCGTTCCTTGGCCTCCTCCGCCGAAACGGACATCGCATCGATCCCATAGGCATGGGCCAGGGCTTCCTGCCGCTTCACATGGATCAGGCGATCGGGGTTTGTGGCAATCGACAGGGAGCCTTTCTGGATCCAGCCCACATTCTGTCCGGTTTCTTCTTCCAGCTGGGAATAAAGATCCACCGAATATTGGATCATGCGGGTCAGGTTTTGTGAATGGCGCAGGGCCCGCACCTGGGCCGCCGAATGCCAGGTGGTGCCGCTGGTCAGCTTGTTTCGCTCCAGCAGGACCGCATCCGAAACGCCCATCTTGGCAAGGTGATAGAGCGTCGAGCAGCCCATGATGCCACCGCCGATCACAACGACGGAGGCGTGGGAGGGAAGGGAATGGACCATTGGTTCTCTGTCTTTCTGATTGGAGGAGACCTCTGCGGTCTCGTCACTTGTCGCGTTGCCATGGAAAGAACAGATAAATTACGATAGTAGTCAATAGCCGCCCAAAGATAACACTGGTTATCTCTGGAAGCCCACTCTCTTGGAGCGAATCAAAATGGACCCGACGCTAAAATCCAAAACAATTTCAAAGCTTAAGGAGGGGGTTTCCAGTTTCTCTCCTCGCATGCAGGTTGTGGCCAAGTACATCCTCGACAACCCAGCTGACTTTGGTCTCGACTATGTGCGGGATACTGCCCGCAAGGCGGGTGTCAGCACATTCACCCTGGTCAGGTTGGCAGAAAAAATCGGATTCGATAGTTTTGAAGAGTTCCGTGAACCCTTTCGCCATGCCCTAGTCTCAACCACCGAGCTGCAGGAGCGACCCAACTGGATCGATGGTCTCTATGAGAAAGGAGAGGCCGGGCAGGTTCAGGCGGAAGCGGCATTGAATACGCTCTCCAATACGCAGCGCTCCCTTGAACGCCAGACACCCGAACTGCTGGATGAGATTGTGACCCTGCTGTTGTCCGCCAATACCACCTTTGTGACGGCGGTACGGGCCAGTTATTCGATGGCGTTCTACTTTCACTATGTTGGGCGTATGGCCTTGCCATCGCTGGAACTTATCCCTCGACATATGGGGAGTGCGGTGGATGAGTTGACACGCGCCAAGCCCGGCGATGCGGTGATCGCGATCACCCTGACCCCCTATTCACGAGAGACCGTGGAAGCCTGCAAATTCGCACAGGAACGCGGGGCGAAGCTGATCCTGATCACAGATTCCGATATCATCTCTCCGGGCCTGAAGCCGGATTTCCTACTCACGGTCTCCTCAAACAGCACGCATCATTTTGCCTGCTACTCCGGCGCCATTGCGGTGCTTGAGGCTCTGCTCTCATTGCTGATGAAGCGAGGAGGGGTCGATGCCGCTGAGAGGATCACGTCTTATGAGGAAGCACGCATCGCGCAGAACGCCTATGTGACCATCGCAAAAAAACAATAGTTATCTGGTTACGCAAAGAAAAACCTGGTCTATGCCTTTTCCACGAAAAAAAACGATCGCCACAGGTGGCCGCAATGGGAGGAAAAGCATGGAAAAGCATGAAGGTTTCCAACGTCTTTGTGGCTGCGGCCTTGGCCGCATTCAAGGGAATTCGCGGCGGGGCGAGCGCGGACCAGCAGTTCATCACAATCGGCACTGGTTGTGTGACCGGGGTCTACTACCCTACAGGCGGTGCGATTTGCCGTCTGGTTAACAAGGGCCGCAAGGAGCATGGCATCCGATGCTCCGTCGAACCAATCTATGGTTCGGTCTACAACACCCGCACCATCCCTGAGGGAGAGCTTGACCTTGATGTCATGCAGTCGGACGTGCAGGCCGCTGCAGTGTCCGGCACTGGGAAATTCATCCGAGGATGGCGCCTATACCCTATCGCGCGCGCTTTTCTCGTTTCCTCCCGCGCCTATGCAGGCATCAACCCTATCGCCTCATTTCGCGGGAAAGAAGAACAGTATCGCCAACCTGGGCTCAGGCACAGGCGTGTCGGCTGAAGCCCTGCTGGACGGCTATGCGGTTTAAAGAGATGAATTCGCTCTTGCGGGGCTTATATCCTGTCCGCGTCCCCGCATTCCTGTCGCGATTTGGGTACAGGCCCTCGTTGGGGCGCTTGTCGCGTTCTATCTGTTTTAGGCTTGTGCCGATGTGGGCGCGCGTTCCGGCGCGCCGAGCACGATGGATGTCGTGGTTTCGGTTCTGACCGGAGTGATCCTCGACGCAGTGCATGGCGCATTGGGCAGGATGGCAGTTTGGGCCATCGTTGCTGCAATGATACTGCTCTATGTGGGGGGGGGTGCGTTTTGCGGCGCAGCGGCCCGATCTTAAAATGGGCATCGAGAGCATGAAGCACCTGCCGCCCGCCCGAGAGATTTTTTCCATGGCTGAGGCGGCTGAGGCGGCTGAGGTGGGGAGTTCGATCAGGGGGCGATTGCCGGGTGAGACCCAGGAAGGTGCACAGTATTCTGCGCGCTGCGCGCCTTGTTCGCAGGCTTTTAACCGTCTTGTGTGTCACCCTTGTAGTAGCCGATCACATCATTTTCAGTGGTCGCGCCCAAACCGTTGAGAAGCCTGTTGGAGTAGTTGAAATAGGCGCAGACCTGATTGACCTCCAGGATCTCGCCATCACTGCATCCTACGATTTTCAAGGCTTCGAAATCCGATTTGATCAGTTTGCCCACATCAGTCGTCAGCTTGGCCGCATAGCGCAGTAGCGCCAGCTCTTTGCCCTCGAACTCATCCTCCGGCCGCTGCGCCTTGAGCGCGAGGAATATCCGGTCGCTGCGCGGCTGATCCTGGATCAGGTTGCGGACGTTCATAAAGTGATGGGTCAGCGAATAGGTGCAGTCATTGAGGATCGAGGTATAGCTCGCGACTACCTCAAGGAACCAGAAGGGCAGCACGTTGTCCTGTGAATGCAGCACCGAACGATAGAGCGTCACATGCCCATTCATGGTTTCTGGCCGCAGAGAGTGGACCCGCATCACCGTGTCGACCGTGCCATGCGGCGTACGTGCCTTATCCAAGAGTTCCTTCAGACGGCCGGTGGCCTCTTCGTCGGGCACCATTTCAATCCATGCGCTCATCATTGTCTCCTGTTCTTTCAGCCCAGCTTAAATCCAAAAGTAGCATTACTGACAGTCAAAAAATCAACCCAGGTGAAATTTTTGTGGATCAACCAGCACGACCGACGCTAATGTTGCGGCAAAGCGTTACCTTTGTGGGGAGTATTGTCATGCAGCAGTCCGATTTGCGTCTTGGCGCTGAGAATCTGCTGATCACCTGTGCTGGTCTGGCAGCAGGGGACCGCTTACTTGTACTTCGGGAAGAACCCGAAAATACCTATTATGATCAAGGGATTGTTGAGGCGGTACTTGAAACCGCCCACGCGCTGGAGATGAGAGCAGAACTACGCACAGTGCCCTTCGATCCGATGGGTGGTGCGATTTCTGCGGATCTGGTTGCGGCGATGAAACAGGCTGACCGCACTATCTTTCTGTCCCGTACCGGGGACCAGATTCGCTTTGATGCCTCCATGGCGGGTATCCGTCCGATCATGTCCTATGCGCTGGACGCAGAGATGCTGGCCTCGGGCTTTGGGCAGGCCAACTATACAGGGTTTGTCGCACTGAAGGATGCGGTCAATGCGCTCTTCGCCGGGGCAAGAGAAATTCGCGTGTCCTGTCCGCTTGGTACTGATTTTTCCGGCCCCGGTGCATGTTACGCCCAGGCGGGGGCGGCGGATGTCAGCGTCACCCGCTTTCCCATGTCGGTCTTTGCGCCGGTGCCCGCTAGCGGGTTCTCTGGCGTGGTGATGCAGGACGGGTTTCTGGTTGGCACCGGGTCGAAGTTCTACGATCCCTATGGCTGTGACCTGCAAGAGCTGCTGGCGGTGCATTTTGAAAATTCGCGCCTGACGCATTTCAGCGGTCACGAGATGGATGTGCATTGCGCTCAGATGCACTACGAGAAAGTTGGTCAGATGTTCGACCTTGAGCCCCTGACCATGCATTCCTGGCATGCGGGTATCCATCCTGGTTGTGCCTATACCATGCCCGCCGCCAATAACTTTGAGCGTTGGAGTGGCGGCGCCTTTGGCAATCCGCGCCTGATGCATTTCCACACTTGTGGACATTACGCTCCCGGCGAAATCTCATTGAATGTTCTGGATCCGACCATCAGCATCGATGGGGTCGCCGTCTGGAAAGGCGGCGTCTTTAACCCACTTTGTGTTCCCGGTGGTGCAGAGATCCTTGCTCAATACCCCTCTGTGCAGGCGGTATTCGACGCCCCAGCGCAGGAGGTGGGGCAGGGACCTAATGGCCGCTTGATGGGGGCCGCCTGAGGCGGGCCCTTCAGTAGAGGGGCTGTAAGGAATGCCACAGGCCGGTTTCCCGGTCCGTGGCAATCACCGTCAAGCCTTCGATAGCTCTTCTTCTGCTGCGATGGCTTTGGCCACGCGGGATCGGAACCGCATCGCGCCCGCATCGAGCCCAAGGTTGAGGTAGGGCGTCTTGCGCCGTGCCATGCCGGTTTGCACATATTCCAGCACATCCTTGTCCTCGGTAAAGGCCATGATCGCCCCCTGGAACATGCGTTCGGACAGAGCGGCATCTTCGGCATGCATATTGCGGTGCTGGAACCAGAAATAGCGCGAGTTTTCCCCATCCACCGGCGTGATGAAATTATAAGAGATATTGACCAGCGCATTGGGTGAGATCGGCTTATCCGGACCGCCTTCACCCACCGGCGCGTAGACCGACATGTTGATTGCGGTCGAAGGCAATCGGCATTCGTAATGCTGCTTGCGATCACAGTTCGGGCCAAAGGGCAGCATGGGTTTGTAATAGGGCGCGGGGGGCTCGTCATAGATCCAGCGCGACACCACAACTCCTGCGTCAAACTCCTCCAAATCCAGGGGGCGGCTGTCGGTTCCGGCCCCGGCAAAGGAGGTCAGATGCACCCAAGCCACATGGCTCGGATCCAAGAGGTTGTCGGTGATGTAGAGGTAGTGGCAGGCCATCTCCATCGCGCCCTTGGCGGTCTTGCCCCAGGTCGGATTGTCGAAGTTCGGGATGTCGATGATCTTATCCCGGTCCGCCTTCTCAGGATCCCCCATCCAGAGCCAGAGGAAGCCCCAGCGATCCTCGGCCGCATAGGAATGGACCGCTGCGCGGCGTGGCGGGTTGTCCAACTGGGTTGGGGCGATCACGCATTCGCCGCTACAGTCAAAGGTTAGCCCATGATAGCCACAGACCACATGGTCGCCTTCGATCGTGCCGCGCGACAGCGGCAGTTTGCGATGGGGACAGGCATCTTCCAGGGCAATCGCCATTCCCTTGGTGTCGCGGTAGATCACGATCTCTTCGCCCAGCATGCGCACCGCGCTTAATTCGCGGCCAAAATCCTCGCTGCGTCCGGCCACATACCAGCAATCGCGTATGTAGCCGTTGGCACCTATCAGGTCTGGTCGCATCGCTCACTCCTGCCCAGAAAAGACATCAAAGGCCTTTAGCGCCTTGGCGCTATAGGCATAGGAGGGGCCGCCTCCCATATAGGTGGCCATGGCCAGCGCCTCACAGAGTTCTTCGCGGGTGATCCCAAGCCGAACCAGCGCGCGCACATGAAAGCCGATGCAGCTGTCGCAACGGGTCGCAACTGCGATCCCCAGCGCCATGATTTCTTTGGTCTTTTCACTGAGTGCCCCATTGGTTTTGGCGGCTTTGCCCATAATGCCAAAGCCTTTGACCGTCTCGGGCACTTCCTTAGAAAAACTTCCGATATCGGCCTCAATCTCGGCCATGAAGGTGTTCCAATCCATGTCTTTTCTCCTTTTTTAGCCGCGCTCGTCCGAACCCATCCGCCGTTCCAGCCAGCGCACCCCTGCGCTGATGATCAGCACCAGGATCAGATATTCGAGGATCAGCAATGAATAGATTTCCAGCGGGCGGTATTCTGTCACCACCAGCTCATTGGCGCGTCGCGTCAGTTCCTGCATGCCGATCACACTGGCAAAGGCGCTCATCTTGACGATGTAGATAAATTGGTTGGCCAGGGGTGGCAGAATGCGCCGGATCGCCTGTGGCAGGATCACGTAGCGCATGGTTTGCAGGTAGTTCAGGCCGATGGTCTGCGCCGCTTCGGTCTGTCCTTTGGCAATCGATTGGATGCCTGCGCGATAAATCTCGGCGGTAAAGGCGCTATCCGAGAGGGCCAGTGTAATGATCGCGCCCCAGAAGGGATCAATCGGGACGTTCATTCCCATCTCGCGGAAGATGATCGGCAAGCCGTAGAAGACCCAGAACAGCATGGGCAGCAAGGGAATAGAGCGGACCAGCTCGACATAGACCCGGTTCACCATGCGCCACCAGCGGCTTTTGGCCAGGCCCGGCAAGGCCACGATCAGCCCCAGCACAATCGAGATGACCGCCGCGATCACCGAAATCAGGATGGTATCGCCCATGCCTGAGATCAGGAATTTCACATTGACCCAGCCCGAGGCCGTCATCGGGTTGATAACATACCAGCCCCAGGTGGAAGAGCTGGAACAGCCGGTCAGCACCAGAAACGGCAGCAGTAGAACAAGAAACCTCTTCATCGTTGCGCCCCTTCTCAATGCTCTAGGATTTGGCTGAGGAATTGCTGGCAGCGCGGGGATCTGGGCGAGCCAAAGAACTCATCCGGGGTGCCCTGTTCGACGATCTCACCCGCATCCATGAAGATCATGTTGTCCGCAACCTTGCGGGCAAAGCCCATCTCATGGGTCACAACAACCATTGTCATGCCTTCCTGGGCCAGTTCGACCATCACTTCCAGCACCTCCGAGATCATCTCGGGGTCCAGGGCAGAGGTTGGCTCATCGAACAACAGAACCTTGGGTTCCATGCAGAGCGAACGGGCAATTGCCACGCGCTGCTGCTGCCCGCCGGACAGCTGTCCGGGGCGCTTCATCGCCTGATCCGGGATGTGCACCCGCTTCAAGTAATGCATCGCCTTGGCCTCGGCTTCCGATTTGGAGAGGCCACGCGCCTTCATCGGCCCCAGCGTCAGGTTCTCCAGCACAGTCAGATGCGGAAACAGGTTAAATTGCTGAAACACCATGCCGACATCCGAGCGAATCGCCGCCACGGAATTCGGATCATTGGTCAGTTCGATCCCATCGACCCGAATGGTTCCCTTTTGATGTTCCTCCAGCCGGTTGATGCAGCGCACGACCGTTGATTTGCCAGAGCCCGAGGGGCCGCAGATCACGACCTTTTCACCGGTCTGGATGGATAAGTTGATGTCTTTGAGGACATGGAACGTGCCATACCATTTGTTGACATCCACTAGTTCGATTGCCGTTTCGCTCACTGGCTAGGCTCCCCCCCCTGGCGTGAATTTTTCTTCTGAAGAAATTTTTTTCTTGAGGTTAGCGTCGCTCTTGGCGTTAAATCAAGTATCAAAAATGCTTCAAATCGAAGGCAGTCCAAGAACCACCAACGGGAGAAACACAATGAAACGCGCATTCCAGGTCGTCGCCGCGGCCGCCATCAGCCTTGCACTTGCCGGCGCTGCCACCGCCCAATCCGCCCTGAACGAGATTCTGGACGGCGGTGTGCTCAAGGTTGGTACCACCGGGGATTGGAACCCGATGACCCTGCGCGATCCGGCGACCAACAGCTACAAAGGGTTTGATATCGACATCATGACCGAGCTGGCCAAGGATCTGGGCGTGGAGGTGGAATTCGTGCCTACGGATTGGAAAACGCTGGTCAACGGTGTGGTCGCGGGCAAGTATCATATGACCGGCTCCGCCTCGATCTCACCGCCACGCATGAAGGTTGCAGGCTTCTCGGAGAGCTATATTTCAGTCGAACTCTACCCCTTTACTCTTAAGGCCAATGCGGATCGATTTGACGGCTATGAGTCGATCAACCAGCCGGATGTAAAGGTTGCAACCACCCTTGGCACGACCTTTGAAAAGCGCGTGCGCGAATGGTTCCCGAATGCCGACATCAAAGTGGTTGAGGCCCCGGCGCGTGGCTTCCAAGAGGTTCTGGCCGGTCGTGCCGATGTCTTTATCACCTCGAATATCGAGGGCTCCACGCTTGAAGCCAAGTTCCCGGTGGTGCGCGTCAAAGGCACTGGCCCGCGCTCACCTTCACCAATTGCCATGTTGCTTCCGCAGTCCGATCAGGTCTGGATCAACTATGTGAACAACTGGGTCAAAGTGAAAAAGGCGCAGGGCTTCTTTGAGAATATCAAGGCGAAATGGGGACTCTGAGCCGACCCGCATACTGCACTGGCCCGTCCCATATTGGGGCGGGCTTTTCTCAGTTCTCAGGTCAGTTCTTAGGTGTGTGCACTTAGGCCAGCTCTCAGGCGGATGCGCTCAGACCATTGTGTCTCAGGCGACGGGTTTGGCCACCAGCGTGATAAAGCTCACCTTGTCGGTTTTCAGCTCGACCGCGCCATGGGCGGTACTGGCATCATAGCTCAGACTGTCACCGGGACGCATGTGATAGACCCCTTCGCCACAGCGGTAGATCATCTCACCATCGGTGACGTGTACGAATTCGATCCCTTCATGCTGATAGAGCGGGCGGGGCGATAGGGGGCCCTCCAGCGTCACATTGAAAGTCTCGAAATTCACATGACCGGATTCGGCCCGTCCGATCAGCTTGTAGATATGACCAAAGCCACTGCCCAGGCGCTGCACCGTCATGCCTTCGCCTGCCGCGACAAAGGACACATCCGTGCGCTCAACCGTACCGGCAAAGAAATTGATCAGCGGCACGCCTGTTGCCTGTGCCAGCGCTTCCAACGAACTGAGCGAGGCCGAGACCTGCCCCCGTTCGATCTTGGAAATCATTGCGGGCGAGACCTTGGCCTTGGCCGAGAGCTCCGCCAGGGTCAGCCCCGCCAAAACGCGATGCGCCTTGACAGCAGCGCCGATCAGGTGGTCCAGCGGCGGTTTCTCTACTTCGATGGGCAATGAATCTTCCATGGGGATAGCGTACCGTCCCAAATCGAAAAGGGGAAGCGATGCTCAGATCAGCGCCCCCGAAAACTGCAAGGAACGCGCATGAAACTTGAACACATGACATGGCAGGAGGTCGATAACCGCATCCGCAAGGGGGCCGCGATTATTTTGCCTGTTGGTTCAACCGAACAGCATGGACCAATGGGGCGGATTGGTACCGATACGATATGCGCCAAAGCGGTGGCGCTGTTGGCCGCAGAGGCCTGTGATGCCATTGTCGCGCCGCCGCTGGCCTATACTCCGGCCCCGTTCAACACGGCTTTTCCGGGCACCGTTTCGATGCCGGAGGAGATCTTCCAGGCCCATGCCGGGGCGATTGTCACGGGCCTGCTGGCGCAGGGGTTTCTGGGCGTGTTTGTCGTCAATGGCCATGGAGCCAATCTCGCGCCCCTGCGGGCCATCGCCAACAGCTGCAAGCCTGAACAGATGAGGATCCGCAGTTGGTGGGAGCCGGAAGAGGTCAACGGCCTTCGGCGTGATCTTTATGGTGATTGGGAGGGGATGCATGCAACCCCATCCGAAGTCGCAATCACCCAGTACCTGTTGGGCGTGCTACCTTCTGGGGATGCAAGCGAGGCGCCCACCAAGCTGACACAGGAGTATATCCAGGAACATAGCGGCGACCGTCACGGCCGCCCGGAGGAACATCGGCAAATGTTCCCTGACGGTCGGGTGGGCTCCCATTCTGCTTTGGCCACACCAGAAGATGGGGAACGCATTCTTGCAGCAGCTTCCCAATCCATCGCACGTGAGTTCCTGGATTTTGAAGAAAGCGCGCGGAGCTGCACATCGCTAAGGGGGTGAAAAGCACAGCCCTTAGAAATTGGCTATCCCTCGAAAGAGTGAGGCAGGAATTGCCTGAGGCGATTGATCTTGCAGACGCACTGCAATGAGGGCCGACCAGTGGTGCTGTAGCCCTAATCGCGGCTGCGCAGGGGGCTGTTTTGCACCAGAAGAACGGCCAACACCGGCATGGCCAGTTTGATCAAGGCGACGGTGATCAAGAGCACGCCCAGCGCGCTGTAATCGGCAGGGGTGGTGACCAGACCAGCCTCGTCCTTGACCTCTCGGGTGACGAGAAAGACCTGGTTCAGGTACTTGGTGCCAAGGCTGGAAGCTGAAAGCGCCAGATTGGTAAAGGAGGCCATGACCGCAAAGAAGGTCGCCTTAAGACCCGAAGGCGCGTTGCGGGCGATCCAGGCCAGCATCGGGATCATCGCAACCTGGCCCAGGGGGCTTTCTACTGCCGTATCCACCAGCGCGATGAAACGCGCGTCCACCAGCCCGCCGGTCAGGGAGGCGGTCCATTCATGCAGCCCGTAGTAAAGCCCGATATTGGGCAGGCTCAGAACGGCTTCGGTGGCAGCCAGGAAGAGGATGATCCAGACAATGGTGTTATTGGCCATCATCGGTCGCAGCACAATCATACCCGCCAGGGTCAAAAGTGAGGTCAGCAGCGAAAGCACCGAGAGGAACTGTGGATCAAACCCCAGTATGTCGATCTCGAACCAGGTGGAGGCAGCGCCGTTCAGCGGCGTGGCACGATAGGCAAAGATGATGATCGCGGTACCGATGAGGGCGCGGGCCTGCTCGGGCGTCAGGGCCTGGATCAATTGGCGCATCAGCACCAGAATGATGGCCATGGAACCGGCAAAGACCACTTCTTGCGAATGGGGAATATCCCCCAGCCCGGCGCCAAGTGACAGGGCCAGAAAGGCGCCGCCACCGATGAAGTACCACCAGTTTACCGCTGTCTCGTCCCGCGGGATCTCCAGAAGGCTGCGGATCTTGTCCTGAGCCAGGCCTGCACGGCGCAGTCTTGTGGCCTTCAGGTGCTTTTGCACCATCGCCAGCGCAACGCCGCTGAGTGACAAAAGCGGCACCAGAAGGGCAAGTTGGTAGACCTGAGCATAGAGCGCGCCTTTTTCTGCCTGGGGCAGGGCATCGGCGCCGTCAAACAGGACCACATTCAGTGCGGCAGCAGCACTGGAGCCGCCGATCAGAGCGATGCGGCCAAAGGTTTGCATGGTGGTATGCATGGCCCGTGTCTCATCGCCGGAATAGGCCGTACCATCAGGGCGTCTATGCGGCACCGCCTCCACCGACATGGCATCGGCAACCACATCCTGCAGCACAAAACCCACCGGGGCCAGCAGCGCTGAGAGCACGTACCAGCTGGCGGCTGGCGCGAGGGTTACCATCGCCCCGGGCATCAAGAGCAGCGAGGCGATAATGCCATAGCTTGAGGCCATCAGGGCGGCACCCAAGAGGATCAGCAGGTATTTCCAGGGCCAGATCAGGTCGGTGAGATGGCCCAGCGGCATCTTCAGCGCCCAGGGTAGCCCGGCCCAGAAGGCAAGACCGGCTAGAAAAGCGGCCTCCAGATCCAGGTATTCCTTGACAAAAAAAGCGCCCGCCACGCTGGTGATGGCCTGGGTGCCATAGGCAAAATAGATCAGCAGCGGCGGCAGAAAGCTCCAGCGCATCTGGCGGAACAGATCAGCAAAGACCTGATCAAACCAGTGTAGAAGCCGCGCCGCCGCCCTCATGCCAGCGGCCTGATCTTAAACCCAGTTATGCGGTTGCCCTCGCGGGCCATGACCTCAAAGCGGAAGCCATGGAAGGCAAAGACCTGACCCACGGTGGGGATCATCTGCGCCTCATGAATGACCAGGCCGGCGATTGTATTGGCCTCCTCATCGGGCAGGTTCCAGTCGGTGGCCCTGTTGAGGTCGCGAATGGTTGTGGCGCCATCCACCAGATAGTTGCCATCGCTGTCTTTCTTGGCGACGCTCTCCTCATCCGGATCGAACTCATCGGTGATCTCACCGACGATCTCTTCCAGGATGTCTTCCAGCGTGATCAGCCCCTGCAGAGCGCCATATTCATCCACCACCAGGGCAAAGTGACTGCGTTGGCGCAGGAACTGGCGCATCTGCTCGTCCAGCGTGGTGGTTTCGGGCACAAAATAGGGGGGCTTGGTGACCGAGGTGATCTGAAAGTTGTTGAGAGCTGCGGCGTCGCCGTCGGGCCCGCCGATCTGGGCGTACATTTCGCGCAGAAGGTCTTTGGCATGGACAATGCCAACGATGTTTTCCTGCTCATCCTTGAAGACGGGGAGGCGGGTATGGGGGGAGGTCAGGCATTGTTCCAGAATGACAGAGGGTTCCGCATCCGCATCGATCATCTGAATGTTGGAACGATGCAGCATGATTTCTTCGACAAATCGCTCTGATAGATCCAGAGCGCCCAGAATTCGGTCGCGGTCCTCTTTCTCCACCACCCCTTCGGAATGGCCCAGCTGCAAGGCGCCGGCAATCTCTTCGCGTACCGCCATGATCTGGCTATCTGGGTCGATCTGCACCCCAAAGAGGCGCAGGATGCCCCGCACCAGAAAACGCACCGCGCCCACAATTGGCGCCAGAATGGTGACCACCAGGCCAATGACCGGGGCCACTGCGGCGGCGGCCTTCTCGGCGTTGGAGATCGCATAGGTCTTTGGCAGAACCTCTGCAAAGATCAGCACCAGAAGCGTCATGACCAATGTGGCAAAGGCCACGCCGCTTTCGCCAAAGGCGCGGGTCAGCACCGCCGTGGCCAGCGAGGTGGCGAGAATATTGACCAGGTTGTTGCCCAAAAGAACCGAGCCAATCAGCCTCTCGCTATCCTCGGTCACATCCAGAGCGCGCTGCGCCCGGCGCGAACCTTTGTCGGCCTGACTGCGCAGCTTGCCCCGCGAGGCCGCCGTCAATGCGGTTTCCGAGCCCGAGAAAAAGGCCGAGAGCACCAGGAGGAGCAGGATTGCCCCGGCTGAAATCCAAAAGGCGCTATCCATCATGCTTTGGGCACTGTCCATGGGAGGTCCGATTTTCCAGTTCTGTCATCAATGGTTATGGGGCGCAGGCGCGCGCCAATCAAGACCTGCCAGCGGCTTGCCTTGCTAGTCTTTCTCTGAATCTGGCGGCGCTGTCCCCGCATCCGTCTTGCGACGGGTCTTGGAAAGCGGATGATGATCCATCACCAGTTCCTGCAGGCGGGCCTCCAACACATGGGTATAGATCTCTGTTGTGGCGATATCTGCATGCCCCAGGAGGGTCTGGATCGCCCGCAGATCCGCCCCATTGGCCAGAAGATGCGTCGCAAAGGCATGGCGCAGCGTATGGGGCGTGACCTTTTCGGGGTCAACGCCGCCGGTGACAGCCAGATCCTTGATCAGGAGGTAGAAAAAATGCCGCGTCAGATGACCGGCTTTGCCTCGAGAGGGGAACAGAAACCGGGAAGACGCGTGGCCCTTGGACCGGTTCGCCTCATCGGCCTTGTCTCTAACGCTCAGCCAGGCGGCCAGCGCATCACGGGCAGGTGGAGAAAGTGGCACCAGCCGTTCTTTGCCGCCTTTCCCCAGAACCAAGAGCATCTGCGGATCACCGCGCGCAGAGGAGACGGGCAGCGAGACCAGCTCACTCACCCGCATGCCAGTGGCATAGAGCAGCTCCATCAGGCAGCAATTGCGCAACCGGTCCTCCGGGCTGCGCCCGGTTTGGCGCGCCGCGTCCAGCAGGCGATCAACCTCAATGACTTCCAGGGTTTTGGGCAATTTCTTGTCCCGCCCCGGACCGCTGATCTGGATCGCCGGATTGTCGCTGCGCCATCCTTCCTCAAAGGCAAAGCGATAGATCTGCTTCAGCGCCGAAAGACGTCTGGCGCGGGTCGCGCGGGACAGGCCTTCGGCGTCACAGGCTATCAGATAGGCTTCGATGTCTGCCCGCTGTGCGGTAGCAAACCCGCTCTCGCGATGAAAGAGCCAGGAAGCGGCGTCCTTCAGATCCCGTCCATAGGCCAAGAGGGTATTTCGTGCGGCGCCGGCTTCTGCGGCCTGGGCCTCCAGAAAGGTGGAGATCCATTGATGGTCATCTGCGGGCGCAGTCATCACCCGCGCTCCAACAACATCAATTGCAGTGCTGCCCGACGCGCCGTGTCCTCCAACCCGATCGCGCGCAAGGCGGCAAGCGCCTGGGTGAGATCCCCCAGATTGCCCGCAGCCCCCCGCGAGAAAAGTGTCATGCTGCGCAGGATTGCCTCTCCCAGTTGGCCATTGTCCAAAAGGGCCTGGATCTGCGCCGGAGGACGGGTTGCATCACTGAAACCCAGTGCGATGGAATGGGCAAGAGGGCTAGGGGCAGGTCGAGGCAGGGGCTGGGCTTCGGCCGCAGTGCCGTCTTCGGAAGCGACCAATCTCGGGGCATAGCTGCCCGCGCGTCCCTGAGCCAGAGCCGCGAGAAACAGGGTTTCAGCCTTTTGATCCGGGGACCGGTGAGAGGCGATCTCATAGCTTGGCGCCAGAAGTTCAATACGCCAGGCCAGGGCAGCGATTTCGCCCTCAAATTGAAAACGGGCCAGCGCCTCGGCAAAGAGATCGGCAAAGCCAATCTCCAGACCGGCGCTCTGCATGGCTTGCCAGACCTCTGGCAGGGCCGTGGCGATTTCTGCGCTGTCGTTGCTTTCCAGCGCCTTTTCAAAGCTTTGAAGTGCTGCGACGCGGTCCCAGACGCCGCCCGATGCCGCCGGGCGGCGTTCGGTGTAAAGGCCCAACAGCTGATTGGGGTTCAGTGCGCCAGCACGGGTCAGCCGCTCAGCGGCCTCCAGCTGGGCTTTCCATCCTGCAACATCGCGCAGATCCGCCGCGGCAAAGACCCGTGGCAAGGGAGCGGTTGGCAGGGGCTCTCCGATGGTTTCAAACAGGCGAAAGGTTAGAGGATCGGGTTTGGAGGGCAGGGGAAGCGGTGGTGCGAGCTCAAAAACATCCGGATTCAGGAAGCGGTCCAGCAGGTTGAGCTCCTCCTTAGAGAGCAGCTCCAGCGCATGGGCGGCTTCCAGCAGTAATGCAGCCGTGGGCCAGTCGCCCCGGCGCGCCGAGCAAAAGATGCGGACCCGGTAATCGTTGGAAAGATGGGGTGCCGCCGTAAGTGACGCACAGGCGCGATCCTCATCCCCGCTCAGCAAGGTGGTGAAAAACCAGCGCTTAAAGCGTTCTGGCGTTTGCGCCGGTCCAGCTTGCTCAACAAGGGCCTGCGCCGGATCGGTTGCGCCCTGCGCGATCAAGCGATCCAGACGCGACAGAAGGATGGCATCCCCCTCGCTCTGCAAGGGGCGGCTCTCTGAGAGCAGCAGCGTGAATAGCAGGGACTGCAAAGCCGGGTTGCCCTGAACAGGCACCGTACGGATCAGGCGGGCAATCTCTTGCGCCTCACTGCCAGCCCAAAGATCCAGTGGCAGCCCCGTTGCCGTGGGCGAAACCAGGCCGATGGGCGGCAAAAGCGCCTGCAATGGGGTCACGGTGACCTGTGGCTGTGTCGCGCTGCCTGTAACCGGCGCCTCCAGCAAAACCGTGTCCGGCAGTTGCGGCTCTTTGTCGGGCTGTCCGAGCCAGTCGATGACTGTCAGCGGCGCCTGCGCCCCAGCAGGGAGTGGCAACCAGAGGCTAAGACAGAGGGCAAAGAGGGAGGCAGGTTTTGTGTGCATCAATTCGCATCCAGGATCACCGGCGTGCGAACTTCCTGCGTTGGCGCGCTGAAATCAGCGCCAAACCATGGGCCCAGGTAGGCATAGGCGACCAAGCCCAGCGCTGCCACCACCACAAGATAGAAAAGATATTTGATCAATCGCCCCATCAGTCACCTGTTGCCTGTTTCTTGGTGTTTTGCTCAAGTTATATATGGCCTTTTTGTCAATATCACGTCATTCACTCAACTATGAGCGAAAAAGAGCAAATACCCGCGGATATGCCTCAGAAAGAGGTGCCTGGACGTCTCAAGAAGACACTTGTCATGGTGGGCATGATGGGGGCCGGAAAAACGGCAGTTGGCCGGGCCTTGGCCGCGCGTCTTCAGGTGCCCTTTCTGGATAGTGACCATGAGATCGAAGCGGCGGCAAATATGACCATCCCTGAAATCTTCTCTCGCGATGGAGAAGCCTTTTTCAGGTTGAAAGAACGACAGGTCATTGCGCGTTTGCTGGAAGAGGAATGCGGTATCCTGTCGACCGGCGGCGGCGCCTTTCTGGCTGAGGAAAACCGCGCGATCATCTCACAGCACGGCGCGTCGGTCTGGCTGAACGCGGATCTGGAGGTGCTTTGGAACCGGGTGCGGCATCGCGATACCCGGCCCTTGCTGCGCACCGCAGATCCACATGCGACCCTGTCGGACCTCTACCACAAACGGGTTCCCCTATATGCCCTGGCGGATCTCGCAGTGGTCTCTGAGGGCAAGGCCTCAATCGAAGAAATGGTTGACCGGGTGATAGAAGCACTCGAGTCGCGTCCCGATGTATTGGAGAAAAACTGATGGAACGCTGCGTGCATGTGCCACTTGAGGGGCGGGCCTATGATGTGGTGATCGGCCCCGGGCTGCTGGCCCAGGCCGGTGAGCGGATCATGCCACTATTGCGGCGGCCAAAGGTTGCGGTTCTGACCGATGAAACAGTGGCGGCCCTGCATCTGGAAGAGCTGCGCGCGGGCCTCGCCTATGCGGGGATCGAGATGGAAGCCCTGGCCCTGCCTCCGGGGGAATCGACCAAGGCCTGGCCGCAATTCACCCGTGCGGTGGAATGGCTGTTGGAGATGCGGGTCGAGCGCAACGATGTGGTTGTGGCCTTTGGTGGCGGTGTGATCGGGGATCTGGCCGGTTTTGCCGCCTCGGTCCTGCGTCGTGGCGTGCGCTTTGTGCAAATCCCAACCTCCCTGCTGGCGCAGGTCGACAGTTCCGTTGGGGGCAAGACCGGCATCAATGCGCCCCAGGGCAAAAACCTGATTGGCGCCTTCCACCAGCCCAGCCTGGTGCTGGCTGATACCGAAGTTTTGGGCACTTTGACGCCTCGTGATTTTCTGGCCGGCTATGGCGAAGTGGCCAAATATGGCCTTTTGGGCGATGCGGAGTTCTTTGCCTGGCTGGAAGAGAAAGGGCCTGCGCTTGCGGCGGGCGATATGGAAGCCCGTGTCGAAGCGGTCGCGCGCTCTGTCCAGATGAAAGCCGATATTGTCGTTCGGGATGAGACCGAGCAGGGGGATCGTGCCCTGTTGAACCTGGGTCATACCTTCTGTCACGCCCTGGAAGCGGCAACCGGCTATGGTGATCGTCTGCTGCATGGGGAAGGGGTCGCCATTGGTTGTGCCCTGGCCTTTGAGCTTTCCTCGCAATTGGGGCTGTGCAGTCAGGAAGATCCCAGCCGGGTGCGCGCGCATCTCAAGGCTATGGGGATGAAATGCGATCTCTCCGATATTGAAGGGGAGCTTCCCAGCGCAGAGGCGCTGCTGGATCTGATGGGACAGGACAAAAAGGTCGTGGATGGGCAGCTTCGCTTTATTCTGGCGCGCGGCATTGGTGAGGCTTTTGTCACTGCAGACGTTCCCAAACCTATAGTTCTACAGATCCTGAAAGAGGCGCTGGACCAGCGGTGAGACCTGTTATGGGATTCAGAGTGGATCCCGTCCGGCGGATCCAGGAGATAAGACAGGGGGTGAGCAATTCTGCTCACCCTCATTTTCGTTTTAAATTCATCATCTCTTCTCCGGCTGATGCCGTGGCCCATCCCTCGTTAAGCTCCTGCTGGTCTGCCGGTTAACCCCCTGAGCGTTGCTCACGAGCAGGGGGTAGCCTATCCATTGGACCTTCTATGCGGCCTGGCTAGAAGGCGCAGCAAAGGGCATAGCAGAGGAGCCTTTGAGTGCTGCAGAACCTGATACGGAGAACTGCGCGATTAGATCATTCAGTTCCGAAGAGCGATGGCTCAGCTGTTGTGACGCCGCAGTGGTTTCTTCTGCCATAGCAACATTCTGCTGGGTGACCTGTTCGATCTCATAGACTGCGCCATTGATCGATTGCAGCTGCTCCGACTGTGCGGTGACCACCGAGGCCACTTCCTGCATCAAGGTAGAGATTTCCTGTACCTGGCGATCCACCTTTGACATGGCATCGCCCGCACGTCCCACCAGATTGGTGCCTTTGCGAACCTGTTCGGAGCTGCGCGCCGAGATCTCATCAATCTCGCGAACCGCCTGCGAGCTGCGTTCTGCCAGGGTACGGACTTCGCTGGCCACAACCATAAAGCCCTTACCGGCCTCACCCGCGCGGGCAGCTTCGACACCCGCATTCAGGGCCAAAAGGCTGGTTTGGAAAGCGATATCTTCAATGACCTGCGCGATTTTGGAGATCTCACCGGATGAGGCGGAGATCTCTCCCATGGCGGCAACCGCTTCATTCACCGTGTGATGGCAATTCTGAACATTTTCGAGGGTAGAGGCCGCGATTTTGTCCACTTCCTGCGCGTTGGAAGAGGATTGGCTGACGCTGGCGTTCAACTCGGTCATGGCAGAGGTGGTTTTCTCCAGCGCGACGGCCTGGGATTCCGTGCGATGCGACAGATCTTCGGCATTGCGGGATATTGCCTGAACCTCGTTGTTCACTGTGGTAGACAGATCGCTGACCATAAGAAGTGCGTCCTGCAGCACTTCTGAAGCCGCATTGAAGTCGGTCTTCATCGATTCAAATTCTTCGGGAAACTCCCCCTGGATACGGTTGGTTAGAACCTTGTCACGCAGTTGCGAAAGCCCCTGACCAATCATTCTAGTCACCGAGAGCGCCCGTTCAGCCCGCTGAGCTTCGATCTTGGCATCTTCCTGACGCTTATGCTCAAAGGCCTCTCGTAGGGCGACGACGCTGCGGGCCATCTGTCCGATTTCGTCGTGCCGATCAGCACCTGGAATGTCGATATCCAGCTCAAACCGCCCCAAACGCTTGAGAGCATGGCCAAGCACAGCGATGCCTCGGGTGATATCGCGGGCAACCACGGTGAGCAGCGCAAAAACCGCCAGTAGAATTCCTGCGAGAACCACCAGATTGGTTGTCAGCGCATTGCTGTTGACCTGATCAAAGCGCGCCATCTCTTCCAGAAGAAGCGTGTTGAGCTGGTCTTCGATGTCCTTCATTTGCTCAAGCTTGCGCGTGGCAAGGGAGAACCAGCTCTGGGAGGTCATGTCCCCGGTCTCACCTCCGGTGAGAACAAGATGACGTATCTTGGCGACTTCTCGAGCCTGAGAGCCTTCCTCAAAGCTACGAACCAGAGCTTGAAAATCCGAACCTGCAAAGCGCTTGAACTCACTCAGGCGGCCCTCGGCACGCTCATTCATCATGGCCAGACGAATGCGCAGGGAATCACTCCATCCTGCGGCAAAACCTGCTGCACCAACCGCCCGTTCCAACCCGGCGGCATCCTTGGCCAACAGGAAATAGGAGAGAGCGGTTCCCTGGCGAGAGATACTGAGGTCATCGATCTGTTGGACCATATTGACCCCAAGGGCCACGAGTTTTTCGTTGAGTTGGGTGTAAAAAGTGACCGCCTCTGAAAGGGATAACTCCCCATTATCGATCCGCGCGCGAATATCGCGGATCTCATTTAGGCTGTTGCGCAGTTCAGAGAGCTGAGAACTGCTTGCATCCTCCTCATTGTTACCCTCCCCAGTATTGTCGGTGAGCGTGATCAAAGCATCAATGAAATCAGCCTGTCGTCCCATGCTGTCCTGACGTGCTTTGAGCAAGGCAGCAGGAAGATCAGCCTCACCGCTAGAAATGTAGCCGGCACTGGTGCCGCGCTCCACTTGAAGAGCATGTACCAAGTCACTGGAAGAGCTTATTAAAGTTCCCGTCGCTGCGGCATCTACGCTTGCCTTGTCGCGCAAAGCCATGAGATGTGAGATTGAAAACCACAGCATCAAGGCAAGGGGTATCGATATGAGAATCCCGATTTTTGCAGGGATGGGCATTTTGTGGAAGAGGTTGAGGCTCATGTTTGCGGACCTGTGCAAGAAGTTACACAGATGAGCTATGAGCAGCACGTTAAGAAACGCTTTCAAAGTGAGACTTGAAAGCGAAATTTGCGCTGGCTTCATGGCGAGGATAGCGCTCATTTTAGATATCAACCAAACCTAAATAATGTATTTAGAAGGTAGGTTTCCCCAGCGTAAAGAAAGCAAAAAAAATGGCGCTGTGTGAACCAACGCCATTTTTTGTTCCATCCCGTACCCGGGATCTATGCTGTGTTTGTTTAAAAGGGGATCTCATCATCGTCGATGTTGTGTGATGGGCCGCTGCTACCACCACCAAAGCCGCCACCTTGGCTGCCGCTGTCATAGCCGCCGCCACCTTGGCCACCGCCGTAGCCGCCACCCTGGCCGCCGCCAAAGCCGCCGCCGCCGGAGCCGCCACCTTCACCACGGCCATCCAGCATCGTAAGGGTCGAGCCAAAGCCCTGCAGTACCACCTCGGTCGAATAGCGGTCCTGACCACTCTGGTCCTGCCATTTGCGGGTTTGCAGCTGCCCTTCGATATAGACCTTGGAGCCTTTGCGCAGATATTGTTCTGCGACCCGCACCAGCCCTTCGTTGAAGATTGCGACCGAATGCCATTCGGTCCGCTCGCGGCGCTCACCGGTATTGCGATCTTTCCAGGTTTCAGAAGTTGCGATACGCAGGTTGCACACCTTGCCGCCGTTCTGAAAACTCCGCACTTCTGGGTCGCGTCCCAGATTGCCGATTAGCATTACCTTGTTGAGAGAGCCGGCCATAAGAGTTTCCGTCCTTGTCTGTTCGTCTGTCTGTTGTTCTGAGGCGGCGAGGGGAGTGCCAATGCGAATCTGCACCGCCGTGTTGGCTGCACAGTATAGACCCAGCCCGGGCGAGGAAAGCACCGCTATGTGCTGGCAGAACTATTCCAAAGTTGCTCTGTGGAGCCTGGGGCATAAACCGGGACTGTGGCGGTGTCGAGCAAAGGCTTGCCTATGGAGTAGGGGAAACTTCCAATTTGCAGAAAAACCGCTATTCTCTGCGGCGGAGCCGGGAAACCGGATGTTTGGGGCAATCTACGAGCGGTCATGAAGGTGCTGAAAAGGTCTCTTTTTGCAGTCCTGGTTTCGGGGATGCTGCTGCCGCATCTGGCTGAGGCTGACATGTTCAGCACCAAAAGCCGCCGCGAAGTTATGGCGAGCCAGATCAAGCTGCTGAACAGCCGCGCCGCAGAGCAATACCAGGACTCGGTCCGATTGCAGCCCAAAGCGGATCCGGCGCTGCTCTCGCTGAGCCCACGTTATACCGGTAAATATCAAGGTGAGTTCCTGGATATGGCGCGTCGTGCAGCGCGCAAACATGGCGTGCCAGAGGATCTCTTCCTGCGGCTGGTGCAGCAGGAAAGCAATTGGAACCCAAATGCGGAGTCGCACAAAGGGGCCCTGGGTCTTGCGCAGCTCATGCCAGCCACCGCGCGCCGATTGGGCGTAGATCCGACAGTCCCAAAAGAGAACCTCGAAGGCGGGGCTCGCTATCTTGCCAAGCAGTTTCGCAAGTTCGGATCCTGGCGCCTGGCGTTAGCCGCCTATAATGCAGGCCCGCAAGCGGTTAAAAAATATGGCGGCATCCCGCCCTATGAAGAGACCCTGAACTACGTAAAGAAGATCTGGGGAAGCTGAATAGCCGCCTGATAGCTGCGCGCGGTCTTGGCTATTCGGTCACTTCGCAGTCACCTAAACCCTCAAATACACGAAGTCGTTTAAGCGGGCCCTTGGGCCTGCATCTGCTTATCCACAGATTTTTGCATTAACCCACAGGTAACTAAGCTTAATGCCGCGTTAACAGCCTGACTTGGCCATTAATCTGCCTTAATTCAGAGTGAAAAACCTCGCCAGTTTCAGGAGGAAATGCCGTGACCAGCAGAAGCTTTGATGACCGCCTTGACCGTCTCCAGTGGACACCCGGAGTTGTGCCGAGCAACGAGGTGATCGACAGCATTTTGGGCGGAACCGCCAATGCGGGTGGGCGTAGCCTTGCGGCAACCCTTGGCGGAGCCATTGCGGGTATCCTGACAGGTTTTGGTGTCAAAGGGATGACACTTGTTGGTTCCCCTTGGGGGCCTGATACCGGGATGACGGGCCTGATCGGGGGCGGCGCTTCGCTTGCTGCACTGGCAGTTTCGATCCTCTTGGCATTCTACGTTGTTTTTCGCGGCAAACAGAAGCCACGGCTGATGCAGTTTGCCTCGATGAATCTTCTGATGATCGTTGTGTTACTGCTCGCCTAGACATGACGAAAGACCGTTGACCACGTGGGAGTGGGGGGTGATTTGTTCCTGATTTTTTTAATCAGGAATTGAACTCTGAAGACGGTTCATTTATGGGCTTCGGGACAAAGCTTGCTGCCAGTCCCGGAGCCCATGATGTTTTTGAAATGCGCCTATCCCTTTGTTTGTACTGCGGTCTTGGCTCTAACCGGAGGCGCCGTACTCTCGCAGGGAGAGGCGAAGCCGGGTGGAAAGCCCCTAGGTGCCGCCGGGCAGGAGGCACTGGGCGAGGCGCTGTTTTTTGATACCTCCCTGTCCAACGAAGGCAGTCAATCCTGCGCCACTTGCCATGATCCGGAAAGCGGATTCGCCGACCCCAGGCGGACCGCTAAGGGGGCCTTCTCCCTTGGCGATGATGGGGCCTCTCTTGGCAATCGTAATGCCCCCAGCGCGGCCTATGCCCGTTTCATTCCCCCATTTCACCGCCAGGAAGACGGGGATTGGGCCGGGGGAATTTTCTGGGATGGGCGTGCTGCGGACCTGGCCGAGCAGGCGGGTGGTCCGCCCCTCAATCCTATTGAAATGGCGATGCCAGACAAGGCGACCCTTGTGGCGCGCTTGGCAGAAAATCCTGCCTATCTTACGGCCTTTGAACAGGAATTCGGAAAAGGCGTACTCTCTGATCCTGATCGGGGGTATGATGCGATGACAAAGGCTATTGCAGCCTTTGAAGAGACGCCCCTCTTTGCGCCCTTTGACAGTAAATACGACCGATACCTGGCCGGAAAGGTTGAGCTGAGCACGGAAGAAGAGCTGGGGCGGGTACTGTTTTTCTCCGAGCAGTTCACCAATTGCAATCAATGCCATCAACTGCGCCAGAGCCCGCTGGACCGGCGCGAGACCTTTAGCGATTACAGCTATCACAACATAGGCTTGCCGCCGAACCCGGACGTCTATTCCGAGGCGGGCATGGCCGCGGATTTCATTGACGAGGGTCTCTTGGCCAATCCGGCCATTAGTGATCCGGGCGAGCGCGGCAAGTTCCGCACGCCGAGCCTGCGCAATGTGGCGGTGACCGGCCCCTATATGCACAATGGCGTGTTTCAGGACCTGCGAACGGTTGTGGCCTTTTACAATCGCTACAACAGCAGATCTGATGCGGCCAAGATCAATCCTGAAACCGGCAAACCCTGGGGACGCACGATGGTTCCAGGCACGCTCTCGGTCAAAGAACTGACCCATGGCCCCGCCCTGGACGCGCGCCGGATTGACGCTCTGGTGGCCTTTCTCAAGACCCTGACCGATGCGCGCTATGAAGATCAGTTGGAAGACTGAGCCTATGCTGCAGGGCAGCAGTCCCGGGCCTTGATCCGCGGCGTTGCGCAGCCTTAGGATTCAGTATCCTGCAGGACCTCAAGGAGCAGCGCCCATGTCACCGGAAATCCCAGCTGAGACGCTTTCGAATTGGCAGCGCATCGTAGATCTGGTGGCCCGGCTGGCGGATGTGCCCGCAAGCCTTATCATGAAGACAGATGATCCGGACCACGCCGTTCTGGTGACCGCAGATCATCCGGAAAACCCCTATCCAAAGGGGATGGGGTTTCAGCTGCATCCCAGGCTTTACTGCCAGGGGGTGTTCGATCGCGATGGCGAGCTGGTGGTGGAAGATGCGCGCTGCGATCCGGCCTGGTGTGACAACGAAGATCTGGAACACGGTATGTCCTTTTACATCGGGCTGCCGCTGAAATGGCCCGATGGGCAGATCTTTGGCACCATCTGTGTGCTGGACCGGCAACGCAATTCCCGGGCTCTGCTTTTTCGCGAAGGGCTGGCGCAGTTCGCCCGCCTGGTCGAGGCGGATTTGGCTTTGCTGCAAGAGGTTTACCTGCGCCGGGCTCTGGAAGAGAAGCTGACCGAAACGCTGGCACATCTTGAAAAGCGCGTTCAGGAACGCACCCTGGAGCTGCAAGAGGCCAATACCGCGCTAAAGGTGCTGCTGGGGAGCGTGGAAGAGGAGCGTCGCCGCCGGGATGAGCAGATCCTGGAGCAGGTGCGCAGCCTCGTTTTGCCGCATCTCGACAGGCTCGAACCGGTATTGAAGGGGCAGGCCCCCCACATCAGCAGCCTTGATCTGGCGCGGGAGAACCTCTGCCAGATCACCGAGACCCTGACGGACAAACTCTCGGCGGCCTTTGCCCGGATGACCCCGGCAGAAATCGAAGTGGCACAGCTGGTGATGTCGGGCCGGACGACCAAAGATATTGCCGCAGCCCTGTCGCGGGAGACCTCGACCATTGATTTTCACCGCAACAACATTCGCCGCAAACTGGAGCTCGACGGGCGGGCTCAGAACCTGCGCAGCCACCTGCTCGCGATTTCGTGAACAGGAAATAGGGGGAACTCCCCCATATTCCCCCGTGATTTTTCCGGTCTGAGCCAGCTGTCCCTGCCTTGTTAGCCTGTCTCCATGCGGTTCCAAACCAAGAGGGCCGCCACTGAAACAGGGAAAACAAAGATGAAAAAGCAATTGGACCGTAAGGATCTGAAACCCACTTTGCTAAAGGGAGAGCGTGACGCCTTGGCGCCCGGACTATCGCGGCGCTCTTTCTTTATGGCGGCAGGCGCGGCTGGCGTGGCGGCAGGCAGCACCGTTCTGGCAAGCAAACCGGCCGAAGCCCAGTCCCAGGCCTGGCTGCAGCCGGGCAACAACAACCATGTGATCGATCTGCAGGGCGGCACAGGGCGCGCCAGCACCGGCGCGGTTGGTATCGACTATTACGGCCATTGCGCCCTAAAGATAACCTCGCCCAATGGCGCGACGGTGCTCTTTGACCCTTGGCGGGATGACCCATCGGGGGCCTGGGGCCTTTGGTTCAAGAACGAATTCCCGCAAATCGCCGTTGATATCACGCTCTCGACCCATGCGCATTTTGACCATGATGCGATCGAGCGGCCGAACTCTACCATGGTGCTGGACCGGATGGTGGGGAACTTTGAATTCGCGGACCTGAAGATCACCGGATTTGCCGACAAACACGCCTGTGTCGCGCCCGGCTGGTACAATTGGACAAATGCCCTGGCCGAATTTGGCGTTGAGGCCTGTCCGCCCAACAATGTGGGCCATATGGATATGGTGGTCTATCTGGTGGAAACCGGCGGCATCCGCACCCTGATCTGGGGCGACAACCGCCACAATCCGCCGCAAGAGTTCTATGACGCCATTGGTGAAGTGGATGTGCTGACCCTGCCGGTGGACGGCTCGCAGCATATCCTCAGCTACGTCCAGGGGAACGATATCGTCTCCAGGCTGAAGCCCAAGGTGATCATCCCGACCCATTATCTGAACGAGACCACATCCTATACGCTGACCACGCTGCAGGATGCGGATGAATGGGTGAAATCACAGCAGAGCTATCAATTGTTGGACAGTGCTTCGCTGAAACTCGAGGCAGGTGAGATTGCCGGAATGAGTTCAGAGTTCCTGTATTTCGGGAATCACGCTTTGCAGGGGTAGCATATGAACGGCGGTCTGGCGGGGGAGAGCATCCCCCGTCAGGCGTTCTTACTTGCCGCTCAGCTGGCGCAGGGCGCCGGCCCAGTCCTCTACATGGTAAGAACGGACGATCTTACCCTCTTCCAGCTCGTGCACGTCGATTGTCATGATGTCAAAGCCGCGCCCCTCACCATCGACCCCAAAGAAAGGGCCGGCAGGGGTGCCGGTCGCGCGGCTGCGCACGGTGACAAAATCGCCGTCCTGATGCATGGCTTCAACTTTCCAGTCGAGATCCGGGATCAGTTTGGCGAAACCGCCCAGCTGGCCGACAAAAGCTTCGCGCGATTTTACTTTGCCGGAGTAATCACCATAGCTGCCCCATTCTGGCGATGAGATCTCCAGAAAGGCCTCCGCGTGAGTTGCGGAGCCTGGATTGCTGAGGAAGTCGTAGAAGACCTGGACGTTTTCCAGATCCCCGGCCGCTGCGGGGGAGGCGATTGCGGCAGCTGCGATGGCTGTGGCGGCACCAAGATTTTTAAGAGGTTTCATGAGCAGGGGCTCCATTTTCCTGAAGGTTTGAGATCACGGCGTCTTGCGGATCACAGGAAAGATAGGCCGTTCAACCTCGTTCGAAAATCTGGCATAGTTAGATTTAACTGATCTATAGGATGCTATAATGATCGATGATTTGCGGCAGATTGCGATTTTTGCCAAGACGGCGGATCTAGGCTCTTTCCGCAAAGCTGCGGCGGAGCTACGGCTTTCACCGTCGGTGGTCAGCCATCACATCTCCCAATTGGAAAGCAAGCTGGGGGTGGCGCTGCTTTACCGTACGACCCGGCGCCTTTCTTTGACGGGGGAGGGCGAGCGGCTGCTGCAGGCCGGCCGCACCATGCTGGAGGCGGCGGAAAGCGGGCTGAACGCCCTGCAGCAAACAGCTGCCGAGCCGCAGGGTATGATCCGCGTCACCATTCCCTCGGTGTTGTCGCCTTCGCCGCTGGCAGAGAGGATCTCTGGCTATTGCAGGCAGTTTCCCAGGGTGGTGCTGGATCTGGAGTTCAGTGATGAGCGGCGCGATCTGATCGCGGATCACTTTGATGTCGCCATCCGCATGGGGCCTGGCCGCAAGCGTGCGGCCAACCGGCGCTCACTTTTCAGCGCCCGCAGGCTGCTGGTCGCCTCCAGCACCTATATGGCGGGCCAGGATCAAATTCTCGCCCCTAAGGATCTGGAGCGGCTGGAAGGGATCGATTTTGCCCCGGCGCGGCTGTTGAATTCACGCCTTCGCAAAGAGGGAGCAGAGGATACCTCGTTCAAGCTGAAGACGCAGATCACCGTGAATGACGCCCAGGCGCTGTATCAGCTGGCCCGGACCGGCAGCGGGGTGGCTGCGGTGCCGGAGTTTCTGGCAACAGAAGATCTGGCATCCGGGAAGATATGTCATTTGCTGCCGGATTGGGAACTCGACAGCCTGGAGGTCTTTGCAGAATGGCCGGCCAGCGCGCCCAGGGGCGGCATAGTGCGCAGCTTTGTTGACGCCTTGTCCGCGCCCTTGTCCAAGAACTGAAAGTGTCCAAGAACTGAAAGTGTCCCAGAGCTGAAAGTGTCCTGGGCCTCAAAGAAACAGCCCGGCGCGGGGCCGGGCTGCTGCAGGGTTTGAAGCCTGTTTCGGATGCCTATTCGGCGGCGATCTTGATGACTGGCGTCATACGCTCCAAGGTCGCGTCGTCGAGGTGGCATTTGATCTGGTGGCCATCTGCCAAGGTGCGCACCGGCGGCACTTCCTTCTCGCAGAGGCCTCCGCCCACTTCCGATTTCCAGCGGCAGCGGGTCTGGAAGGGGCATCCGGGGGGCGGGTTCATTGCCGACGGGATGTCGCCCTCCAGAACGATATGCTCCTTCTCGACCGAGGTATCGGCGATGGGAACCGCCGAGAGCAGCGCTTCGGTATAGGGGTGGTAGGGCGGTGAGAAGACCTGATCTGTGGTGCCCAGCTCCACCACATGGCCCAGATACATCACCATCACACGGTCCGAGAGATAGCGCACGATCGAGAGGTCATGGCTGATGAAGAGAAGCGTTGTCTTCTCCTCCCGCTGGATCTCCATCAACAGATCCGTGACCGCCGCCTGCACCGAAACATCCAGCGCCGAGACGGGTTCATCCGCGACCACGATGCGGGCACCGCCGGCAAAGGCGCGGGCGATGCCGACACGCTGTTTCTGCCCGCCCGAGAGCTGACGCGGCATGCGCTCAGCAAAGGCGCGGGGCAGTTTCACCAGGTCCAGCAACTCCAGCATCTTCTGCTTGCGGGCCTTGTCATCCTCTCCAATGCCAAAGATTTCCAGCGCCCGCATGATCTGCCGCCCCACGGTCATCGAGGGGTTCAGGGTGTCAAAGGGGTTCTGGAACACCATCTGCACATCCGAGATGGTCCTGGTGTCGCGCGCCTCGATCGGGATCTGTTCGATGTTTTGACCATCCAGCAGGATCTGGCCCTCGGTGGCGGTCTCCAGCCCCATCAACACCTTGGCAAAGGTGGATTTGCCGCAGCCGGACTCGCCCACGATGGCCAGGGTCTCGCTCTCGCGGGCCTCAAAGCTGAGGGTCTCATTGGCCTTGACCACCTTGGTCTCGCCGCCGCCAAAAAGCGCATTGGCCGCCACCTCATAATATTTCTTGAGGTTGTCCATTTTCAGGACCACCTTACCGGGCTCTGGCTTTTCTTTTTGCTCGCCGACCTGGATGGGGGCGTTCCAGTCGATTTCCTGGAACTTCAGACAGCGGGTGGCGTGCCGGTCGTTGCCGGGCACATCTTCCATCAGGATATTGCCCTGATCGCAGCGCCCGGCCTCAAAATAGTCGCAGCGCGGGCCAAAGTTGCAGCCGGGCGGGCGTTCATGGGGCAGGGGGAAGTTGCCAGGGATGGCCACCAGGGGGCGCGCATTCTTGTCGGCACCGGGCAGCGGGATCGACCGGAACAGCGCCTGCGTATAGGGGTGCTGCATCTCGTCAAAGACATCCTTGATCGAGCCGCGCTCCACCGCTTCACCGGAATACATCACGCAGAGCCGGTCACAGGTCTCCAGCACCAGGCCGAGGTTGTGACTGATAAACAGCATCGAGGTGCCGTATTTCTTGCCCAGATCCTTGACCAGCTCGACCACAGCGGCCTCGACGGTCACATCGAGTGCGGTTGTCGGCTCATCCAGGATCAGCAGCGAAGGTTTCGACATCAGCGCCATGGCGATGACGATACGCTGCTGTTGACCGCCCGAGAGCTGGTGCGGATAGGAATTCAGCATCCGCTCCGGGTCAGGCAGGCGCACATCGGTGACCACCTCCAGGGCGCGGTCATAGGCTTCTTTCTCGCCGACACCTTCGTGGATCATCGGCACTTCCATCAGCTGCTTGCCGATCTTCATCGCCGGATTGAGGCTGGCCATGGGCTCTTGGTAGATCATCGCGATCTCATTGCCACGCACATCGCGCAGCTCCTCGCGGCTCATCTCCGAGAGGTCGCGGCCCTTGAACTTGATCGAGCCGCCGACGATGCGGCCGTTTTTTCCGAGGTCCTGCATGACGCCCAGCGCCACGGTGGATTTGCCGCAGCCGCTTTCTCCGACCAGGCCCACGGCCTCACCGGGTTGCACCGCGACGGAGAAATCCATCACCGCCGGAATTTCACGAAGGCGGGTGAAGAAGGAGATCGACAGCTTGTCGATCTCAAGGATCGGGCCGTCATACTCTGCCATTTTACTCATTTGCTTGTCTCCCTGTCTGGGGAAGTCCGCACATCCAGCGGGGCTGGCGGGGACCTGTATCTTGCCGGGACGGTAGCGGGGGCGGGCGAACCAGCCCCCGGGAGGCTTTGCTGTGTTAGTCTTTCAGGCTCTCTTCCCGCAACCCGTCAGCCAGGAGGTTCAGTCCCAGAACCAGGCTCAGCAGAGCCATGGCAGGCGGAAGGGCCGGGTGCAGATAGATCGACAGGAGCTTGCGGCCCTCGTTGATGGTCGACCCCCAGTCAGGGCTTTCTGGTTCAAGGCCGAGGCCAAAGAAGCCCAAAGTGCCAAGCAGGATGGTGGTATAGCCGATGCGCAGGCAGAAATCGACGATCAGCGGACCGCGTGCATTGGGCAGAACCTCCCAGAGCATGATGTACCAGGGGCGTTCGCCGCGGGTCTGGGCGGCAGCAACATAGTCACGGGTTTTGATGTCCATGGTGAGGCCGCGCACGATCCGGAAGACCGTGGGTGAGTTCACGAAGACCACCGAAACAAAGACCACCAGCAACCCTCCGGGTAGTGGGATGAAGTCCAGGGCACGCGGAGCGATGTCGATCTTTGAGCCCTCCTCGTTGATCAACGACAGATACAGCAAGGATAGCGGCAGCAGGGTGACCAAAAGCCAGGTGAAATTCTTGCTGGGCTGGGTGCGGAAGCGTGAGTTGATCAGCACCCCAAAGAAGATCAGCGGGAAGGCAAAAAGAATGGCGGCCATATATTGTGGCAGGCCTGTCGCCACGATCTCTGGTGTCACCAAAAGGTAGAACAGCAGGATCACCGGGAAGGCCAGGATCAGGTTGGCCAGGAAGGACAAGAGTGTGTCCAAGCGTCCACCAAAGTAACCGGCAGGCAGACCTAAGGTAATACCTACCATGAAAGCAAAGATAGTCGCGACAGGGGCAATTTTCACGACTTCCCAAGCGCCCTTTACCATGCGGCTGAAGACATCGCGAGCCAGGTTGTCACCACCAAGCAGATACCACTGAAGAACGCCTTCGTCTGGATTGCGCAGCGGTGTGCCCGGAACCTTGTTTTTCATGCCTGAGACTTGGCTCAGCGGATCATGGGTGACAATCAGGTCTAAAGAACCGAAGAAACCGGTGAACACCCAGAACATCACCAGCGCAAAGCCGATCATGCCGATGGGGCTGTCAAAGAGTTTGCCATAAAGTCCAAGGCGGCGCTTGTAGCTGATCGAAACACCGAAAAGCACCACAAGGGCCACCCAGACCGGTAGGAATTGCCGGGCCATGGCGCCGATGATGCCAGCTTTGGTGTCCAGAACGATACCCAGGACCAAGTAGGCCAGAACAATGGCTGCTGTGCCGAGAAAGGCAAAGCGCAACACAAGGGCTGCCATATCTCTGGGACCGCTGGCCAGGGTGACACTGCCATCAGCAGAGGCATTGATGGCGCGGTTTTCTGGCATGACGGCACCAATCAGGAGCCAGGCGAGAACCGACAGGACCAGAATGGCCAGGGCGATCATCAGGATGGGGTTCAGGAAGGCGATACTGCCGGTCCAGCTAAGAGGATCCATGTTTCTCTCCTTCCCTTAAGACATGCGAATGCGTGGGTTGAGGTAGACATAGCCGATATCGGAAATCAGCTGGGTCACCAGAACCACAAAGACAGAAACTACTGAGATGGCGAGCAGGAGTTCGATATCGTTGTTGCCCGCAGCCTCAACCAGGATCCAGCCGAAGCCTTTGTAGTTGAACAGGGTTTCAACGATCACCACGCCATTTAGCAGCCATGGGAACTGCAGCATGATCACGGTAAAGGGCGCGATCAGTGCATTCCGCAGTGCATGTTTCAGAACGATATTGTGGAAGCTCACGCCTTTGAGGCGGGCGGTACGGATATATTGTGCGGTCATCACCTCGGTCATCGAGGCGCGGGTCATCCGGGCGATATAGCCCATGCCGTATAGGGCGATGGTCAGTACCGGCAGGAAGAAGTTCTCGAATGTGGGGTTGTCCATGGCAGAGGTCGCGGTGCCCTTGAACCATTTCAGACCTACGGTCGAAGAGGTGAAGACCGCGATGAAGATCACGCCCGAGACATATTCCGGGGTCGCCGTGGTCAGGATCGACACGGTGGAGAGGCTGCGGTCGGTGACCGAGCCCTCGCGCATGCCGGCCAGCACTCCGATGATCAGCGCCGATGGCACCATCAGCATCAAGACCCAGAACATCAGGTAACCTGTATTGCCAAGGCGTTCAGCAACAATGCTAGAGACCTCATCCTTGAAGCGGGTGGAATAGCCCCAGTCGCCTTGCAGAATACCACAGAAGCTGCGCGCCTCCGCCGCTTCGGCTTGGGTCAGCGTTCCCGTGATGCAGCGGCCGGTAACGCCATCCTCTGTTTCATGGGTCCAGCCTGGCAAAACACCCAGCCACTGGCCGTATTTCTGAATTGTTGGCTGTGCATATCCGTTGCTGTCCAGCCAGCTGGCGACAGCCTCGTCTGTCATCCGGAAGTTGCCCTGGGTTTTGGCGAGCTTTTCCAGGTTTGGATAGAGATTGGTCAGGAAGAAAACGATGAACGTCAGGCACAATGCCGTCAATATCATCACGCCGGTCCGGCGGAGGATGAACATTCCCATGGGGGCCCCTGTCTGTCTGGCATCACGGCATCTGCCGGTGCTGATTTGCGCCGGGCGGGATGCATGATTGGCTACCCGGAGCCCTGGGCAAGGCCAAGGCTCCGGGAAAGGCTATGTGGGTCAGGCAGAGATTATGCCGACCAGCCCCATTTGTAGTGGTGATGTTCAAAGGTCACATGCATATCCGCGTTGGCAACACCCTCGCGCATGTGACGGTAGAGAGACCGCCAGTAGGGCTGGATGGTGACGCCTTCCTCTTGGATCAGCATTTCCATCTTCTTCATCACCTCGCGGCGCTTGTCCGCATCCGCAATGGCCAGCGCTTCGGTCAGAAGGGAATCGAATTCCTCATTGGCCCAGCCAAACTCGTTCCAGGCCTCACCGGAGCGGTAGGCCAGGGCGTGAACCTGAACACCCAGCGGGCGCGGGTTCCAGTTGGTGGAGGAGAAGGGATATTTCGACCAGTCGTTCCAGAAGGTAGAGCCAGGCAGAACCGTGCGCTTCACCTTGAAGCCCGCGTCGCGCAGCTGTGCGGCCACGGCGTCGGTGGTGTTTTTGCGCCAGTCGTCGTCGATCGACATGATCTCATGCTCAAAGTCCAGCATGCCGGCTTCTTCCATCAGTGCCTTTGCGGCTGCAGGGTCGTATTTCTGCGGCGGCAGTTCGGCATATTCCGGATGGATCGGGCCAACATGGTGGTTTTCAGCGGCCTGACCGCGGCTGCCATAGCCGAGTTCGAGGCAGACATTGTTGTCGACTGCCATCTGGATCGCCTGACGCACACGCTTATCCGCATAGGGACGCTTGCCGTCGACTTCTGCCAGCTGGTTAGGACGCACCACGATGGTTGCCATGGTGACAACTTCGGATTTGTTATAGCCAAGACCATCCATCACGTCGATGAATTCGCCAACAGACTCATAGAGCATGTCTACTTCGTCGGATTCCAGCGCCGCCAGCCAGGAGGAGGGGTCGGTGCCGAAATCGATGTATTCAATGCGGTCCAGTGCAGGCGCGCCATATACCGCATCCCCCCACCAGCTGTGGTTGGGTGCACGTTCCAGAACGGCTTTCACGCCGACTTCCAAGGTGCTCAGCACATAGGGGCCGGTGCCAACATTGGCGAGGAAATCATCGGTCTGGAAGGTGGAATGCACAATCGCCGCCGGGTAGTCGGCCATGCCAGCGATCAGCGAGATATCCGGGCCTGGCAGGTTCAATTTGACGGTATGGCTGTCCACCACCTCGATGGCGCCGGCGGCGGCCTGGTTGGTCTCAGCATCAATCAGCGTGCCCATGCGGCCTGCCATCGAGTTGCCTTCGACGGCCTTGTCGCACCAGCGTGCGATATTTCGGGCCACGTCATCGGCGGTAAAGTCGTCGCCGTTGTTCCACTTGACGCCCTTGCGCACATTCAGCGTGTAGACGGTGGCGTCTTCATTGACTTCCCAGCCTTCCAACAGCATGCCGCGGATGGAGCCGTCGTTGTTGTATTCAACCAGATATTCCTGGGTCCCGCGGGTCTGGTTCGCCATCTGCGACCAGTCAAAGGTGCGGGGATCTTTGAGGGGGCGCACTTCCATCTGCACGCGCAGGGTGCCGCCCTGTTTCATTTCTGTGGCAGCTTCTGCTGGGGCAGCAAGGCCGATGAGCCCATAGGCCGCAGCGGCTGAAATGCCAAGGCTGGTTGCACGGGCCAGGAACTCCCGCCGGTCCAACTTGCCGTCCAGAACTTCTTGTGCGTGCATCTTTGCTGCCCAATGGGCATCAGCTCCAGTTGTGGTGATCTTGGTCATTCGGGTCTCCCTGTTTCGCACCTTGGGGTTCTTGCCCCATATCGCGCATAGCTTATGTTCCCTAGGCACTTGCCTTGGGTTTTGCCTTATTCGGCTTTTTGCCGTGACGCCTGATCATTCGGCCCTAGTTCCGGCCTCAGGTCAATGCACAGAATCGGCAGCAGAGTGGAAAATTGCGACATTTTTTGCGTCGTATTTAAACTTGGCCGGGGTTGCGGCGGTTGGGACTGGGCAGAAGTGCCCAGTTCTTGTGCCGCTCTGCGGTCACTTTTACCCATAACTCCCGAACAGAGAATCACCAGGATTTCAGGGCTATTTTCTGCGCGCATTGCGCGCGGATTTGCGGAGTGCGCTGGGGGTCTGCCCGGTGTGTTGCGAGATAAAGCGCGTGAAATAGGCCGGGCTCCCAAACCCCAAGGTTTCCGCGATTTCCTGCATAGAGCGTTCGCTGGAAATCAACAGCTCACGGGCCGCATGCAACTGGCGCTCGGTCAGCAGGGTGGCTGCGGTCTTCCCGGTTTCCGCCTTGCAGACGCGGGTCAGATGCGTGGGCGTCACATTCAAAGCGGCGGCATGGTCAGCCATGGTCGCACGCGATGAGTAATGCCGGGAGATCCTCTCGCAATAGGCCAAGGACAGGCGACGGGCCGCACTAGGACGGGGCGGCGGAAGCGGGCCTGACGGGGGCAGGCGGCGCAGCTGGATGCTGATCAGTTCACTATAGGATTGCAGGGCTCGTCGCCACAAAGCGGGATGTCCGCTCTGCTCCAGAACCATGGACTCCAGCAGAGAGTTCAGGCGCGCCTGTTCTCTGGTGTCGGTGATCTTGAGGTGGAGAGGCGTATCCGGCATGGCCACAGGGGAGGTGATCGGGACCGTCATGACTTGCCCCAGACATTGACGCCCCAGCTCTATCGACCACAGTTTGCACGCGGGAAACAGCATCGCGCTGTGCGGGCCAAAACCTCTTGTATGGCCATTCATCAGAAACCGCCCCTGTCCGCGTGTGATCCAAATCAGAACGTGGTCGCTACGGTCATGGGCAAGTTCAACCTGCCATGCCCCATCCGGTGCCAATCTTGAGAGAGGCAGAACTTGTATTTCCTCATTTACGGAGGGGTCAAAAGGCATAAGCACTTAATATTATGGAACACAGATCGCTAGCAGGCCACGAAATGCCGATTCTGGCAAGCTCTGCAAAAAGATGTACTGGAAATGCAATTTTAGCCTGTCTTCTTCTTAACCATCCCGCCCCGGTTCAGTTGGGTCAGAGGAAAACAAGGCAATCTTGTTGCCCTGGGGATCGCGCAGGTAGCAAACATAGAAATGTGCGCCGTAAGAGGCGCGAAAACCCGGTTGCCCTTCGTCCGTTCCCCCGGCTGCCAGGGCAGCAGCATAGAGGCTGCGCACCTGTTTTTGACTACGGGCCTCAAAGGCCACCATGGACCCATTCCCAGCCGTGGCTGGCTGCCCATCAAAGGTCGGCTTGATATAGAAATCCGGATGGATGGGGATCTGACCTGCTTCCAGGGGGAGGGCAAAGCTCAGCCCCTCGGGCCCTTCTGTTAAGGTATAGCCGAGAGCGGGCAAGAAAGCGGTGTAGAACTGCTTTGCTCGGGAAATGTCATCTGCACCAAAGGTGATATAGGCAATCATGGTGTCAGCCCCTTTCGAATACACGGCCCGTGCGCGGATAGACTGGCCCCTAGTAGGTACCTTGTCCGGAGATGATCGGTATCGGCAATATGAAAAATCTTCTTTGGGTATCCTATTCAGGTGGGCAGTTTCCTGGGTGAAGCCAGCACTTCAATACGTGCAAACGGGTGTTTCAGTCGCGCTCTATCCAATGCCAGTTCTGCATGCGAGAGCGGAACCAACTGCGCTGCCGTTTTGCATAGCGTCGAGTGGAGATTGCCGCACGTTCCCGCGCTTCATCCAGAGTGGCCTGGCCTGTGGCGTAGTCCATCAGTTCCGGTACGCCGATGGCTTTGCAAGACGGAAGAGCGGGGTCATAGCGATCACGCATTGCCTCAACCTCTTCCAGCGCGCCCTGTTCCAGCATCTGATCAAACCGCCGTCTTATGCGGGGTTCCAGCCATTCCTTGGGGCTCTGCATCACCAGGGGGGTGCAATCCGCAAGCGACAACAGGGGCGGCGGGGTTTCCGCTTGCCATTCGATCAAGGGCCGCCCGGTCTGGTGCAGAACCTCCCAGGCCCGTTGCACCCGCGCACGATTATTGAGGTCGATCTGGGCAGCAGTTGCCGCGTCCAAATCCTGGATCAGCGATTCCAGAGACAGCAAATCTCCTTTTGCCCTCACTTCCGGCGCGGTAAGGGGGATTTCTGCCAGACCCTCAGTAAGGGCAGAGAAGTAGAGCCCGGTGCCGCCCACAATGATCAGGCGTTCGCCCGTTGCAAGCAGCGCCTCCACCTCGCGCAGCCAATGGCCAGCGGAGTACAGCGCATCAAAATCAAGATGCCCATAAAGGTGATGCGGGCATTGCGACTCTTCCTCGGCACTGGGGCGGGCGGTGACCACACGCCAGCAGTTATAGACCTGGCTGGCATCGGCATTGACGATCACCCCGCCTTGTCTGCGGGCAATGTCCAGGGCGAGGGAGGACTTACCAGAAGCGGTTGGTCCTGCCAGCAACACATGCCGATCGTTGTCTATTTTTTGCAGATCCATCTTAGACTTACCCCAGGGCCGCATTCCGGCTGTTTCGCCCAGTATCAAATTCCTGCCAGAAAAGCGCGGAAAACTCTCGCGCCGCATTGATACTTTCTGCGTTTTGCTCCATTTTGCCGCGCAAATTAACCTCCTCATTCCCCGGAGCGCAACATGCCCCTTGATCTCGAAACGCCGGACGCCAAGCCGGACGCTACCTATAACCGTGTCATGCTGAAAATTTCAGGTGAGGCCCTGATGGGGGATCAAGGCTTTGGCCTGCACCCGCCCACCGTTCAGCGCATCGCCAAAGAGGTGAAGACCGTGCATGACATGGGGGTCGAGATCTGCATGGTGATTGGTGGCGGCAATATCTTCCGCGGGCTCTCCGGCTCTGCCCAGGGGATGGAGCGCACAACCGCAGACTACATGGGGATGCTGGCAACTGTCATGAACGCCCTGGCGATGCAAAGCGCGCTGGAAGAGCTTGGCGTCTTTACCCGGGTGATCTCGGCCATTCCGATGGATCAGGTCTGTGAACCCTATATTCGCCGCCGCGCGGTGCGCCACCTGGAGAAAAAGCGGGTCTGCATTTTTGCCGCCGGCACCGGCAACCCCTATTTCACCACCGACACAGCCGCGACCCTGCGCGCCAATGAGATGAGCTGCGAAGCCATCTTTAAGGGCACCAAGGTTGATGGTGTTTATGACAAGGATCCGGTGAAATTCGACGACGCCAAACGCTATGACACCGTCAGCTTTGACGATGTTTTGGCCAAACGCCTGGGCGTCATGGATGCATCTGCCATTGCGTTGGCGCGGGACAACAACCTGCCGATCATTGTCTTCTCTCTGGATGAACCTGGTGGTTTCCGGGGGATCCTCGCAGGTGAGGGCACCTATACCAAGGTTCAGGGCTAAATGGCAAAGATGGGCTGAGAAAATTCTGACCGTCGCATATCTGTCATCAGGGCGCGCTATAGGACTACCAGCACGCGCTTTTGAGAGAACAGTCATTCGACTGGCGTTGGTCAATTTTAGGCCTTCAGTGCTTTGGCCATAGTTTAAGCCTTCCCCATTTCTGCGCGCGACATGCCCGGTGTCGCGCGCAATTTCGTTTTCAGACCGGTCTCACGATGCACTCCCTGTTTCACTGCTTGGGATAGCTTTTCCGCTGATCTTGTGTTTTTGATCGGTTCGCCTTGCTTTCAATGCCGCCTTTCTTTGCCCGCAAACCCTGTCATGATCGCTATACATTGGCGCGCCAATGGCTTATGAGCATTGCAAAGACCGCCTCAGACCAGGGGAGAGCAGAATGTCTGACGATTTCGAACTAGATACCGATGATCTCAAGCGCCGGATGGAAGGCGCTATGGCGAATCTGAAAACAGAATTCGCCTCTTTGCGCACCGGCCGTGCCTCGGGCTCCATGCTGGAGCCAGTTATGGTTGACGCCTATGGCTCGATGACGCCGATCAACCAGGTTGGCACCGTCAATGTACCAGAGCCTCGCATGGTAACCATCAATGTGTGGGACAAGGGCCTGGTTGGCAAAGTGGAAAAAGCTATTCGCGAAAGTGGCCTGGGTATCAACCCGCAGCTAAATGGCACCATCATCATGCTGCCGATCCCGGAGCTGAACGAAGAGCGCCGCCGTGAGCTGGGCAAGGTTGCGGGCCAATATGCCGAACACGCCCGTGTTTCGATCCGCAACGTGCGCCGCGACGGCATGGACCAGATCAAAAAGGCCAAGGCTGATGGGATGTCGGAAGACGACCAGAAATTTTGGGAAGCCGAGGTGCAGGAGCTGACGGATGCTTCGATCAAACTGGTGGATACGGCGCTAGAGACGAAACAAGCTGAAATCATGCAGGTCTGATACGCTCTGATGTCCTGCAAGACCGACACTGTTTCTGATGCGGGCGGGGCAACGCGCTGCGGCCCGCATCATGTAGCGATTATCATGGATGGCAATGGACGCTGGGCGCAATCGCGCGGGCGTCCCCGGCTTTTTGGCCATCATGCTGGTGCCCGCCGCGTGCGCGAAGTTGTGGAATGCTGCCCGGAACTGGGCGTGAAATACCTGACCATTTTTGCCTTCTCGACAGAGAACTGGAAGCGCACCCAGGTTGAAGTGGCAGGCCTGATGAGCCTGTTCCGACGCTATATTTCCAAGGAAATGAAAGCGCTGGCCGCGCGCAACGTGCGTGTGCGTTTCATCGGTGACCGGGTACGGCTGGATGCCAAACTGGTCAAGCTGATGGATCAGCTGGAAGAAGAAACGCAGGAAAATGACGGCACCCATCTGACCATTGCCTTGAACTATGGCGGTCGGGATGAGGTGGCGCGCGCGACCAAGCGTTTGGCGCAGGATGTGGCCGCAGGCAAGTTGGACCCAGAAAAAGTGGATCAGGAAACTCTTCCGCGTTATCTGGATACCCATGTTCTGCCCGATCCCGATCTGGTCATTCGCACCAGTGGAGAGGCCCGGATTTCCAATTTTCTGCTCTGGCAATCCGCCTATGCGGAATATGAGTTTATCGATACGCTCTGGCCCGATTTCACATCAGAGGAAATGGGGCGTCTGTGCCGGAGCTACGGAAGCCGTGATCGCCGCTTTGGAGGGGTGAAAACATGATGCCAGCCAAATCAGGTCGATGGGCCGACCTGCGCCCCAGATTGATTTCGGCACTGGTGATGATTGTCGTGGCGTTGTTAGCGATCTGGGCAGGCGGTATGGTCTTTGCACTTGTGATTGCGCTGTGTTGCGGCGGCATGTTGTGGGAGCTGACCCAGATGTTGGCCCCGCGCCGGGAAGAGACTTCACTGGCAATAGGGGCCGTAGGCGTTGGCTCGGTGCTTGTTGCCGCATTGCTCCCGGCCATTTTGGCGTTTGTTGTGCTCTTGGCGCCAGTGGCGCTGGCCTGGAAACTGATTCCAGTTGAGGCGCGCAAGCGGTTCGTGCTCTTTTCGCTTTGGATCATGCTGGCGGGATATGCCTTTGTCTGGATGCGCTGTGAGCTGGGTCCGATCTGGCTGCTTTGGCTGGCAATCGTTGTGGTTCTGACTGATGTGGCAGGCTATTTCGCGGGCAAGATCTTCGGCGGGCCAAAATTCTGGCCCCGTATCAGCCCCAAGAAAACCTGGTCCGGAACCTCTGCCGGTTGGGTTGCCGCAGCGCTTGTCGGGGCGGGTTTTGCCGCTGAGTTTCATCTGGGCTTTGGCTTTGTCCTCGCCTCGGTGCTGATCTCCATGGCCAGCCAGGCAGGAGATGTCGCTGAAAGCGCTCTGAAACGCCAGACCGGTGTGAAAGACTCCAGTGCGCTGATCCCCGGACATGGCGGCTTGCTGGATCGCTTTGACGGCATGCTGGGTGCGGCTGCGATGTTCCTCTTGCTTTTTGTCATCCTGGGATAGCCTGAAAGGGCAGAACCATGCGCAAAGTCACCATCTTCGGGGCCACTGGTTCCATTGGGCAAAGCACCATTGACCTGATCCGGAGATCTCCGGGCACCTATGATGTTGTTGCACTGACCGGCGGGCGCAATATTGCCCGTCTTGCGGAAGACGCCATTGCCCTAAAGGCGGATCTGGCGGTGACCGCCCATGAGGAGCTTTTGCAGCCTCTGCGCGAAGCATTGCAAGGATCTGGTGTTGAGGCTGCGGCGGGGCAGGGCGCTCTGCTGGAAGCAGCCACGCGACCTGCGGATTGGATCATGTCTGCCATTGTGGGTGCTGCAGGTCTGGCGCCTGGGCTAAAGGCACTGGAGCAGGGCACAACTCTGGCCCTGGCCAATAAGGAATCTCTGGTCTGCGCCGGGAAACTGCTGCTTGCGACAGCGAAACAGCATGGTGCGCGGCTGCTGCCGGTCGACAGTGAGCATTCCGCTGTATTCCAAGGCCTTGTAGGCGAGGACATGGATGCGGTTGAGCGGATCATTATCACCGCCTCCGGTGGCGCCTTTCGGGATTGGCCCATTGGGGATCTGCCCAATGCCACCCTGGCACAGGCCTCTTCGCACCCCAACTGGGATATGGGGCAGCGGATCACAATCGACAGCGCTTCGATGTTCAACAAGGCGCTGGAAGTTATTGAAACTCGTGAATACTTCCAAGTCGAACCGGATCAGATAGAGGTGCTGGTGCACCCGGAATCCATGGTTCATGCCCTGGTGGGGTTTCGCGATGGGGCCTTGATGGCGCATCTTGGCGCGCCTGATATGCGCCATGCCATCGGCTATGCCCTGCACTGGCCGGAACGTCGGGACCTTCCGGTGGCGCGATTGGATCTGACACAGGTTGGCCAGCTGAATTTCCGCACCCCAGATGCGGCGCGCTACCCTGCGCTCCATCAGGCTTATGCGGTGATGGAGCGGGGCGGCTTGATGGGTGCGGCGTTCAACGCCGCCAAGGAACGTGCGCTGGATCATTTCATCTCGGGCCATATCCGCTTTACCGATATGGCAGAGGTAACCGCCAAGGTTCTGGACAGGATCGAGGCGCAAAGCGGCCTTATTGATTCCGCAATGACCCTTGATAACGTGAGCAAGATTGACCATCTGTCGCGACAGGCTGCGGATGTGGCAGTAGCCGAAGACAAAAGGTAAAAACGTGGACCTCTTCTCCCTTATTCCGCAGTTTGGCGGCTTTCTATATATTGTCGCCAGCTTTGTGATTGCGCTTTCGGTGATTGTCGCGGTGCATGAATATGGCCACTATATCGTCGGGCGCTGGTCCGGCATCCACGCAGAGGTCTTCTCTTTGGGATTTGGACCGGTGCTGTGGAGCCGCATTGATAAACACGGCACCCAGTGGCAAGTGGCGCTTTTGCCCTTTGGTGGCTATGTCAAATTCTTAGGCGATGCCAATGCGGCCTCTGGCAAGGATATGGATGCCATGTCCTTTGCAGAAGCCGACCCGGTCCATCTGCGCCGAACCATGCATGGGGCCCCGCTTTGGGCACGGGCTGCGACCGTCGCGGCGGGCCCTGTGTTCAACTTTGTCATGTCGGCCTTGGTCTTTGCGGCGCTGGCTTTTGCCTATGGGAAGGCGCGTGATCCGCTGACCGTGGGGACGCTCGTTGAGTTGCCGGTGATGCAGGAAGGCCTGCAAAGCGGTGATGTTCTGCTAGAGGTCGAAGGCCAGGCTCTGCCTGCTTTTGATGATCGGCAGGGATGGAGTGCATGGCAGGAAACACTGCCGGTGAAACCCAGCCTTGATTATCTGGTGGAACGAGACGGGCAGAGCCTTTTGGTTGCTGGCCCCTATTTCTCACCTCCGTTTGTTCAGGGGGTTGTTCCGCGCAGTGCCGCCTCTGACGCTGGTTTGCAGGGCGGGGACGTGATCACCGCTGTCGATGGTGAGGCGATCTTTGCTTTTGATCAGTTGAAAACAAAGGTTGAAGCCGCTGAAGGTGCGGTTCTGGCACTGACAGTTTGGCGGCAGGGACAAAGCCTGGAGTTGAATCTGCAGCCGCGCCGCACCGATGAACCCCAGGCAGAGGGTGGATTTGCCACCCGTTGGCGCATTGGCGTTATTGGGGGGCGTGCCTTTGAGGCGGCGACAGAGACGGCGGGCTTGGGAGAATCGCTGCTGTCTGGAACAGGGCAGGTCTGGTCCGTCATCGAAACTTCGATTTCCGGACTTGCACATATTATCACCGGGGCAATCAGCACCTGTAACCTGTCCGGTCCCATCGGGATTGCCGAAACCTCTGGCGCCATGGCCAGCCAGGGCGCAGAGAGTTTCATCCGCTTTATCGCGGTGCTTTCCACCGCGGTTGGTCTGCTGAACCTCTTCCCTGTGCCTGCTTTGGATGGCGGTCATCTGGTCTTTTACGCCTATGAGGCGGTTGCCGGGCGCCCACCCAGCGATGGTGTGATCAAAGTCCTGATGTCCCTGGGCATTACCATCATCTTGTCCCTGATGGTCTTTGCTCTGGCAAACGACCTGTTCTGCTAAAGAGCAGGTCCCATCGTTGATTTGACACCTTTGCCGGTTCTTGATTGATCGCTGACAAGGGTGCGCAAGCTGAGGGGGCCGGGCGTCAAACTCTGGCCACATTCCCCAGGTAAGGATTGAGTAATCAATTCGTCCAATGCTGTACCGCCGTAAATTCTGCCTTGGTGGCGCAGTGTTCATCTGGGGATACCTCTGCCATGAATGCTTCAGCACAATCCGAGCGGGGCCTTGCGCTTCTGATGCTTCTGAACTGGGATCGCGCCCTGTCGTGCCTTGCGATCTTTCTGTCGCTGGTTGTCGGAGCCTGGATTTTGCCTGTTTAACCCGTTGTCGAATTGAAACAATTCAAAGCGGCTTTTGCGGGTTCCTGCCCGTCCGCGTCTTCTTGGTTTTGACAACGGCCCTCAAACCCGATACCCACATCTCAAAGCTGCTATAAATCGGGTAAAGAACGATGTTTTGGGGGAAGAACGCGGGCATATCCTGCGGTGGGCGCTCTAAACGTGCCAATATTTTGTATCGTGGGGTGTCAATTTCGGCATTGACCTTGGCTCTTGGTTTGGCGCTTGCGCCACATCAGGCAGAGGCGCAGAGCTACCGTTTCGGCAATGTAAAGGTCGAGGGGAATCAGCGCATTCAATCCTCGACTATTGTTGCCTATACCGGCATCAAGCGTGGGACAGCCGTTAGTGCCGGGCAATTGAATGATGCCTATCAGGCCATTCTCGCCAGCGGTGTTTTCGAAAGCGTTGAATTGGTGCCACGCGGCGGAACCTTGGTGATCAAGGTCACCGAATTCCCAACCATCAACCGGATTAACTTCGAGGGAAATCGTCGAATCAAGGACGATGTTCTGGAAGGGATCATCGAATCCTCGCCTCGCCGGGTCTTCAACCCGGAAGTGGCAGAGCGGGACGCTGCTGCCATTGCAGAGCTTTACGGTGTGCGCGGGCGCTTGGCCTCCAGTGTGACGCCTCGTATCATCCGCCGCAGCGATAATCGCGTGGATCTGGTCTTTGAGATTGGTGAAGGCGATACCATCGAGGTGGAGCGCGTCTCTTTCCTTGGAAACCAGGTCTACTCTGACCGCAGGCTTCGCCGCGTTCTTGAAACCAAACAAGCGGGCCTCCTGCGGACCTTTATCAACAAGGATACCCTTGTTGAGGATCGGATCGAGTTCGACAAACAAGTCCTGCGCGATTTCTACCTGTCACGCGGCTATGTCGACTTCCGGGTGAACAGCTCAAACGCTGAAGTCACACGTGAGCGCGATGCGGTGTTTCTGGTGCTAGATGTGACAGAGGGTCAGCAATTCCGCTTTGGCGAGATTTCGGTCACAAGCAGCGTTTCAGCGGCGGATGCGGAAGAGTTTTTCGCGGCGCTCAAGATCAAGCCTGGTGTTGTTTACTCTCCAAGCCTGGTTGAAAGCTCAATTGAACGGCTGGAAACTCTGGCGATCCAGAAAGGGGTCGATTTTCTTCGTGTGGAGCCTCGTGTTACGCGCAACGACAGAGACCTGACACTGGATCTGGAGTTTGTGCTTAGCAAAGGTCCCCGCGTCTTTGTGGAACGCATTGATATTGAGGGGAATACCACAACCCTTGATCGTGTGATCCGTCAGAAATTCCGCACTGTTGAAGGGGATCCCTTCAACCCCCGTGAAATTCGGCGCACAGCCGAGCGTATTCGTGCTTTGGGATTCTTTGCTGAGGCAGATGTCGATGTTCGTGAGGGGAGCAGCCCGGAGCACGTTGTGATCGATGTTGATGTCGAAGAACAGCCAACGGGTTCCCTGAACCTTGGCGGCAGCTACTCCGTCAACGATGGGTTCGGCATTGCCGTTGGCGTGACAGAGAACAACTTTCTCGGACGGGGTCAGCGTTTGGCCTTCTCGATCTCTACAGCATCAGATTCGGAAGAATATCGCTTAGGCTTTTCCGAACCCCATCTTTTAGGGCGCGATATACGCTTTGATCTGGACTTGGGCCTTTCCGAAACAGATTCAAGTTTCTCTCAGTACGACACTAGCCGCATTTTCTTTCAGCCCGCGGTGACCTTCAACACCAGTGAGAACAGTTCTTTAACTCTACGCTACGGCTGGGAGACAGACGAGATGATCCGCCGCGCGGATGTGACGTCGGGTGGCGTTACCTATCCTGTTGCAGGTCCTGTTATCCGGAGTGAGATTGCGCAGGGAGAAGAAAGCACTAGTAAAATCGGCTTTACCTATACCTTCGACAGTCGTTTGACAGGGCTCGATCCCAACGCTGGGTTCCTGGTGGAACTCGGGGCAGATTATGCCGGCATTGGAGGGGATAACGAATACCTGCGAACGACGTCCAAGATTGTAGCCCAGAAAAGGATCTGGAACGAAGAGGTTACGCTTCGCGCAACTTTTGAAGCAGGTGCTTTGCACTGGATGGGCAATGACACCAGCCGCTCCATTGACCGTTTTGTTCTGTCCCCCGCCATCATGCGTGGTTTTGAACCCGGAGGGATCGGGCCGCGAGATCAGGCCCCGCGTGCAGATGGGGCAAATTACAACGATTTCCTGGGCGGTAACTTCTATGCGGTTGCTCGTTTTGATGCTGAGTTCCCGCTGGGTTTGCCAGAGGAACTGGGCGTCCGAGGCGGTCTTTTCTATGATGTTGGTAACCTCTGGGGACTGCAGGACTCTGACGCTTCCGCGAGCGGATCCGTAGTTGGCCGCAATGGATCCTTCCGTCATGCAGTTGGGTTTTCCGTCCTCTGGACCACTGGGTTTGGACCTTTGCGGTTCAACTTCTCCAGGGCGCTCAAGAAAGAGGACTTTGACCAGGAGCAAAACTTCGACCTGACCCTGCAGGCGCGGTTCTGATCCCATGGCTCCGCGTTATCTGCGGCATAAGAAATCAAAAGCGCTGGTCTTCGGGCCTGCGCTTTTTGCCTGTTTCATGACCCTGGGCGATGTCATCCAGGCGCAGCAAACCCGTTTGCATCCAAATCTGGGCAGTGATCTCCAGTTTGGCGCACCCCAAAGCGGAGTTCTGACCATCGAGCCAGAGCGCCTCTTTGTTGAAAGCGCCTTTGGCAAGCGGGTGATCGCAGAAATCGAAGCCGAGGGGGCTGTGCTGACTGCAGAGAACCGCAGGATAGAAGCGGAGCTGCGGCAAGAGGAGCAAGACCTGACTGTGCGGCGGCCAGAAATGGAGCCTGAAGCCTTTCGTGCGCTTGCGGATGCCTTTGATGCGAAGGTTCAGGAAACACGACGGTTGCAACAGGAAAAACTTCTGGAGATCAGCCAGATCCGGGACGACGCCCGTGTCGAATTTGCCCTGGCTTCAAAACCGATCCTCGAGCAGATCATGCGTGAGGCCGGCGCGGGGGCTATTCTAGATCTGAGTGCTGTCTTCATCGCAGCAGATTCAGTGGATGTTACGGATCTTGCGATTGATCAGATTGACCGTCTTCTAGGAGATGGCGCTGAACCGGACCAGCAAAATCCGGAAGAGTAACGACGTGCTGCGCGCTTGCTGAACTTTGTTTCCCTTGTTAGGGACAGCGCAGACCGCAGAAAAATTATAGGAAAGCCACCATGACCGCAGAGCTGCAAAGCGCCGATATTCACCTCATCCAGCGTATTCTGCCGCACCGCTATCCCTTCCTTCTGGTGGATAAGGTTGTCGATATTGATGGTTTCTCTTCTGCACGTGGCATCAAGAATGTCACCATGAACGAGCCGCATTTCCAGGGGCATTTCCCTGGTGCACCTATCATGCCTGGTGTCACCATTGTCGAAGCCATGGCGCAAACCGCAGGGGTTATGCTGGGTGTTGCCTTGGATATGGTCGACACGGATCTGCTGATCTACTTTATGAATATCGACAAGTGTAAGTTCCGCCGCAAAGTCATCCCTGGGGATGTTCTGGAAATGAAGGTGGAAACCCTGCGCGGTAAGCCAGGTGGCAAGATCTTTAAGTTCAAGGGAACTGCGACCGTTGAAGGTGAAGTGGCTGCCGAAGCCGAATTCACCGCCATGGTCGACCTGCAAAAGGACTGACCAATATGAGCCAGATCCACCCCAGCGCCATCATTGAAGAGGGCGCCCAAATTGGCGAGGACTGTGTGATTGGTCCGTTCTGCCATATCGGTCCCGAAGTGGTTTTGGGGGATCGGGTTACATTGAAATCCCATGTGGTCGTTGCTGGAAACACTCAGATCGGGGAAGAGAGCACGATTTTCTCTTTCGCAGTTGTGGGCGAGATCCCGCAGGATCTGAAGTTCAAGGGCGAAAAATGCCGGACCGAAATCGGTCAACGTAATCGCATCCGCGAGCATGTGACCATCAATGCGGGCACTGAAGGCGGGGGAGGCGTCACCCGGATCGGTGATGATGGGCTCTTTATGGCGGGCTGCCATATCGCCCATGATGCGCTGATTGGTGATCGGGTTATCGTGGTCAATTCCTCCGCAGTGGCCGGTCACTGTGTCATCGAGGATGACGTGATCATCGGTGGCCTGTCCGGGCTGCACCAATTTGTCCGCATAGGCAAAGGCGCCATCATCGGGGCGCTCTCCATGGTGACCAATGATGTCATTCCCTATGGGCTGGTGCAGGCACCGCGCGGCGAGTTGGACGGGCTCAACCTGGTTGGCCTCAAACGTCGAGGGGTCGCGCGTGCGGATATTACTGCACTGCGCGCGGCCTTCCAGATGCTGGCCCAGGGTGAAGGTACCTTCTCAGAGCGCGCCAAGCGTCTGGGGGAAGAGGCGGATAGCGACTATGTCCGCGATATCGTCGATTTTGTTGCTGGCGACACTCACCGTTCCTTCTTGACGCCTGGGGGATAAAACATGCTGGCACTTATTGCGGGCCGTGGCTTGCTGCCAAAAGAAGTTGCCGCGCGTCTGCCAGAGCGGGCGCTAATCTGTGCTCTCGCAGGATCTGAGCCTGACTGTGTTGATGCGGAAATCACCTTCCGACTGGAGCATTTCGGTAGCTTTCTGGAGCGCCTGAAAGCCGCTGGCGTAACAGAGGTTTGTCTGGCGGGGGCTGTGACGCGCCCTCAGATTGATCCCACTGCCATTGATGCGGCAACCCTGCCTCTGGTCCCTGCCTTCCAAGCTGCCTTGGCAGCGGGGGACGATGGCGCTCTGCGCGCGGTCATGGCAATTCTGGAGCAGGCTGGATTTACTTTGCGTGCAGCACATGAGGCTGCGCCTGATCTGTTGATGGGCGAGGGGGTCTTTACCCGCGTCCAACCCGGTGAGCTGGATCACGCGGATGCCGCGCGGGGCGCAGAGATCGTTGCCGCCATGAGTGCTGCCGATATCGGCCAAAGTTGCGCGGTTCGCGCCTGTCAGGCTATTGCTGTCGAAAATGCCTTTGGCACCGATTGGATGCTGCACAGTCTCAGTGCACGGCCAGATGGCGAAGGCGGGCTTATGTTCAAAGCCCCTAAGCCTGGTCAGGATCGCCGTGCGGATCTGCCGACCATTGGGCCAGAAACGGTTGCTGCTGCTGCCACAGCCGGCCTTTCCGGTATCGTGCTCGAGGCTGGCGGTGTGCTGGTCCTGAACCAGGAAGAGGTGATCGCTGCCTGTGATCGCCATGGGCTTTTCCTCTGGCTACGGCCAGCCTGATCGATACCACAAGAGAAACCCTGCATGAGCCTCTCTGTCTTTATCCTTGCTGGTGAGCCCTCTGGTGACAGGTTGGGGCGCGCCTTGATGGCGGGGGTGAAGCAGCTGCAGCCGGATGTCTGCTTTGAAGGTATCGGCGGGACCCTGATGGCGGAAGAGGGGCTGTCCTCTCGCTTTCCTATGGAAGAGCTGTCGGTCATGGGGCTGGCCGAGGTGTTGCCAAAGTACCGGCACCTCAAACGGCGGATCAGGGAGACTGCTGAGGCGGTGCTGGAGATGAAGCCGGATGTGTTGATCACGATCGACAGTCCGGATTTTTCTCTGCGTGTGGCGCGTCTGGTCAAGGAACGCAGCGATATTCGTTCGGTCCATTATGTTGCGCCCTCGGTTTGGGCTTGGCGTCCCAAACGTGCGGCAAAAATGGCTGAGGTCATAGACCATGTTCTGGCGCTCTTGCCTTTTGAACCTCCCTATATGGAGGCGGCGGGAATGGAGTGTGATTTCGTCGGCCATCCCGTTGTTGCTGAACCTCAGGCGACAGAGGAAGAGATTTCCACTTTCAGAACAGCCTTCGGACTTGGCGAGGCGCCCTTCGTCCTGGCACTGCCGGGCTCACGCCGCTCGGAGGTGGCCCGCCTGGCACCGGTCTTTGGTGAAGCCCTGGCAGAATTCTGTGCGCAGAATCCGGAACATCGTGTGGTCGTACCCGCCGCCGGACCGGTTGCAGGTGCAGTCAAAGAGGCCTTGCAGGCCTGGCCTGAGGGGTCGCTCCTGATTGATCCGTCGGATTTCGACCCTAGTATTGCCAAAGCTCACAAACGCGCGGCTTTTGCAGCGGCGGATCTGGCCCTGGCGGCTTCGGGGACCGTGTCTTTGGAACTTGCGGCGGCCCGAACCCCGATGGTCATCGCCTATAGGTTCCAGTGGCTCACTTGGCAAATCATGAAGCGCATGGCGCTGATTGATACCGTGACACTGGTCAATCTGGTGAGTGACACCCGTGTGGTGCCAGAATGCCTAGGCCCGAATTGCACGGCGGAGAATATCGCCAAAAACCTCTCGGATCTTGTCACCAGTTCCGAAGATCAGCACGAAGCCATGGACTTGACCATGGAGCGTCTGGGGCTAGGTGGCGAAGCGCCCGGGTTGCGGGCCGCGCGTGCGATCCTCCAGCGGCTGTCGTGACCTGTTTGTAATGTAAAAGTTCGATGCTGGATGGTGAGCGCGCCGGAGGCTTAGCCTCCCGGCCCCGGCGCTTGTCATGCGCGCAGGCCCCTATGGGTCCTGCGCGCGGCGCCTGTGGCGGGTGATAGCTACAAAATGCTAGAGGTTTCGGTCTTGCAAAGGGGGGGCTGAGAAGCGTTTGAGGGGCAGGTTTGCCCTCAAAGCGCCTTTTCAATTTTGTGTGTAATCCGCACCAAGGGCAAGCCGCGCCATGTGCGGAGGCTTCGCCTCCCTTGACCTGTAAGGTTGAGAAGATCAATACCCGCGCCAGATCCAGCCGCCGCCAAAAATGCGAGAACCTTCGGAGGCGTAGAAAACACAGGCCTGTCCAGGAGAGATACCCTCTTCTGGTGTCAGCAGCTCGACCTCAGCCGTTGTTTCCGTTAGCGGACGGATGATGGCCTCACGCGGGGGGCGTGTAGAGCGGACCTTGACCTTGAGGTGCCATTCCTTTTGGGAAGTGAAAGGCGCATCCCCCAGCCAGTTTATCTCGCGAACCGGAATGGTGCGGGTGGCAAGTAGGTCCTTGGGCCCAACAACGACCTGTTTCTTGTCCACATCCAGTTTCACCACATAGAGCGGCTCTGAGAGGCCACCGATACCCAGCCCGCGTCGCTGGCCGATGGTATAGTGAATGACGCCCTCATGCGTGCCCAATACCCGACCATCGCTATGCACGATCTCGCCGGGTTCGGCGGCACCAGGGCGTAGTTTTTCGATCACGGAGGCATAGTTGCCATCAGGCACAAAGCAAATGTCCTGACTATCAGGCTTATCTGCCACTGCCAGACCGTATTGGGCGGCCATCTCGCGGGTGGCATCCTTGGACGGCAGATGCCCGAGCGGGAAACGCAGATAGTCCAACTGCTCCGGCGTGGTGGAGAAGAGGAAATAGCTTTGATCGCGATTGGCATCCTCGGCTGAATGCAGCTCTGGCCCCTGTTCGCCCATCATACGCTGAATGTAGTGACCGGTGGCCATGCAATCGGCCTCCAGATCCTTGGCGGTTTCCAGCAGGTCCTTGAACTTCACACGTTCGTTGCAGCGGATGCAGGGCACCGGGGTGGCGCCGGCCAGATAGCTGTCGGCAAATTCGTCAATGACCGCATCCTTAAAGATGTTCTCATAGTCGAGAACATAATGCGGGAAGCCACGCTCTTCCGCCACACGGCGCGCGTCATGGATATCAATCCCAGCACAGCAGGCGCCTTTTTTGGCCAGGGCCGCGCCGTGGTCGTAAAGCTGCAGCGTTACGCCAACCACATCATAGCCCTGATCCGCCAGATAGGCCGCCACAACAGAACTGTCGACGCCGCCGGACATTGCGACAACAACCCGGGTTTCGGCCGGTGGTTTTGCAAAGCCGAGAGAGTTCAGCGGGGTGTCATTGTCCAGCGCCATGGGGCGACTCCTCAAGTCAAGGGGGAAGGCGTCGCAGAATATATGAAAATCCTAACGACTCTCAAGAGGCAGGTTCACTGCTCATTAAGTACAATAGGCAAAAGCTCTTAAGGACCAGAAGAAAATACCGCAAGTTAGGTGAAACGCATGTTTCTAAAGAAAGTTGATGGCCCGCGTGCTGTGACCCTTCCGGATGGGTCTATCATGACGCGGGCAGATCTACCGCCAGAAAGCACCCGGCGTTGGGTGGCCTCGCGCAAGGCTGCAGTTGTGCGGGGCGTGCTTTATGGCTTGATTCCCCAAACTGAGGCTCTGCGCATCTATGGGCTCAGCGAAGAAGAGTTCCGCAGCTGGATCGCTGCGGTGGCGGATCACGGAGAAGATGCGCTTAAGACAACACGCCTGAAGGACTACCGATAACTTTAAGAAAATTTGTACTTGGCTATTGAGTAAAAGTTGAGAAAGAATGACTTTAGTAACGGGCCATTAACCTTTTTCAATCAGGGTTAACGCAACCTGAGGGAAACAGTGTACAGGCGGAGAACAAAAAATGCGCATTCTTCTGGTAGAAGATGATCCAACTACAGCCAAGAGCATTGAGCTGATGTTGACCCATGCCAACCTCAACGTCTATTCGACGGATCTGGGCGAGGAAGGCATCGACCTTGCAAAACTATATGATTACGACCTGATCCTTCTGGATCTTGGGCTGCCGGATATGAATGGCCATGAGGTTCTGCGCCAGCTGCGTATGGCCCGGATCGAAACACCGATCCTCATCCTTTCTGGTGCCGATGATACTGATAACAAAATCAAAGGCTTCGGCTTTGGCGCGGATGACTATCTGACCAAACCCTTCCACCGCGAAGAGCTGGTGGCACGGATCCACGCCATCATTCGTCGCTCCAAAGGCCATTCGCAGTCGATCATCAATACGGGCAAGATTGCGGTAAACCTGGACGCGAAAACGGTTGAGGTTGAAGGCAAGACTGTTCATCTCACCGGTAAAGAATATCAGATGCTTGAGCTGCTTTCGCTGCGCAAAGGCACAACCCTGACTAAAGAGATGTTCCTCAACCACCTCTATGGTGGCATGGACGAACCAGAACTTAAAATTATCGACGTGTTTATCTGCAAGTTGCGCAAAAAGCTGAGCACAGCGACCGGTGGCGACAACTATATCGAAACGGTTTGGGGGCGTGGCTATGTTCTGCGGGACCCGCAGGATGATCAGATGTCAGGCGGTCACCGCATGGCTGTTGGGGCGTAACACCTCCGTAGCTTAGATGCTGTTTCTTTGCCGGACAGTCGGCAGGTTACTAGGCCGGGTCATTGTGACCCGGCCTTTGTCGTTCGTTGACCTGCATTGGAAATGACCCAAATGTTGTAAAACTGAAAGAAAAGGTAAATTTGCGCCTGCAGCGAAGTGCCGTTTCGTCCTGCTCAATTTTTTGCATTCCTATTTCCGAACTTAATTTTTGATTGGTCTGCCCTGACTAATCTCTCTGGGCTAGACCTTGGGCAGTCGGAGGCTTATCACCGAATAAGAACAAACGGGGATAACGCGTGGAAAAGCCCATTTCTGATCTCTCTGAGAACGAAGCACAAGAGGAGCTCAACGAGCTGAAATTGCTGATTTGGTCAGCAGATCGACTCCATCATACTCACGACATTTCTGAGATATCCGATGGTGCTTATGATCGAGAAAAGCGCCGCCTAAAGGAGCTGGTGGATACTTTTCCCAAACTACGGCCACAAGCCGAAAAGATTTTAGATTCTGTCGGCGCGCCTGCAGCTTCCGGTTTTGGGAAAATCTCCCATGCGATCCCTATGCTGTCCCTGGGCAATGCCTTTGAGGATGGCGATGTCGCTGATTTCACCAAAGGGATACGAAATTACCTGGGGCAATCCGCTGATCAGTCCCTGGCTTTTACCGCTGAACCCAAGATTGACGGTCTTTCCCTGTCTCTGCGGTACGAAAACGGGCGGTTGGTTCATGGGGCGACACGTGGAGATGGATCAACCGGAGAGGATGTCACGGAAAACGCACGCACAATCGCTGATATCCCACAGGTGTTAACAGGGGCTCCAGAAATCCTGGAGGTGCGCGGTGAAGTGTATATGAGTCATGCAGATTTTGCGACTTTAAACGCCCGTCAAGAAGAGCAGGGTGGCAAGAGTTTTGCCAATCCGCGTAACGCGGCCGCCGGCTCACTGCGCCAATTGGATGCGGAGGTCACGCGGGCCCGACCTTTGCGCTTCTTTGCCTATAGCTGGGGGGAGCTTAGTGAACCTCTTGCGAAAACACAGTTTGAAGCCATTGAGAGACTGTCCGTTCTGGGTTTTCAAACCAATGAGCTGACTGCGCTCTGCACCTCTGTCGAAGAGATGATCGCGCATTACCGTAGGATCGAAGAGCAGCGCGCCACGCTGGGCTATGATATCGACGGCGTGGTTTACAAAGTGAACGATATGGCTCTGCAGGCGCGCCTCGGCTTTCGGGCGACCACGCCACGTTGGGCGATTGCGCATAAATTCCCGGCGGAACTGGCCTGGACCAGATTGGAAGCTATCGACATTCAGGTCGGACGCACCGGTGCACTTAGCCCAGTGGCGCGACTGACGCCGGTCACCGTGGGCGGCGTCGTGGTCTCAAATGCCACCCTGCACAACGAAGACTATATTCAGGGCCGGGATAACAAGGGCGAAGAGATCCGCGGCGGCAAGGAAATCCGTGTGGGCGACTGGGTGCAGATCTATCGCGCTGGGGATGTGATCCCAAAGGTCGCGGATGTGGACATTCGCAAACGCACAGGGAATGAGATCCCTTTTGCCTTTCCAACGACGTGCCCCGAGTGCGGATCAGAAGCCGTGCGCGAAGAAGGTGACGCGGTGCGCCGTTGCACCGGTGGGTTGATTTGTCCGGCGCAGGCGATTGAAAAGCTTAAGCATTTTGTCTCCCGAAAGGCCTTTGATATCGATGGTCTCGGTGCCAAGCAGCTGGAGATGTTTTTTGAGGATACGGATCTACCGATCCGCACGCCGGTGGATATCTATAGGCTGGAGCAACGTGACGGGGAAAACCTGGCGAAGTTGAAAAACCGGCACGGCTGGGGCGCGCAGAGTGCCGAAAACCTCTTTGCTGCGATCACGCAGAAACGCCGTATCCCGCTGGGTCGGATGATCTTTGGCCTCGGCATTCGCCACGTGGGGGAAGTCGCAGCCAAGGATCTGGCACTGCATTTCGGCTCTTGGGCGGATCTGGCCGCTGCCGTTGATCTGGCGCGTGAGGCTGCGCTGGCCCATCGCGCTGCAGATCTGGCCGAAGAGAAGGAGCGACAGGCAGCAGCAGCCGAAGGTAGGCGCGCGCGCATCAAAGAAACCCGCGACCTTGAGGTGTCGCGTCTGGAAGTTTCCGCATCAGCACGCGAGAGCTGGGAAGATCTGATTGGGATCGACGGGATCGGCGCCACGGTCGGCCTGTCGCTTTCTGATGCCCTGGCCAATGTCGAAGAGCGCAGCGTCATCGATGCGCTGGTCCATGAGTTGGAGATCGAAGCCCCCGCAGCTCCTGCACAGGAAAGCCCGGTTGCGGGAAAAACGGTGGTCTTCACCGGCAAGCTTGAAAAAATGACTCGGGATGAGGCAAAGGCGCGGGCAGAGGCGCTGGGGGCCAAGGTTTCCGGATCGGTCTCCAAGAAGACGGATATTCTGGTGGCAGGGCCTGGCGCAGGATCCAAAGAGAAGAAGGCGCAGGAATTGGGCATCGAAATCCTGGATGAGGAGGGCTGGCTGGCCCGTATTGCGCTGCTATGAGCGGGCGTCCCGAGGTCCTGTTTCCGCTTTTTGCCGCGGCTGATACCCTAAAAGGGGTTGGCCCGAAAATCGCACAGAATCTACAGCAGATTGGTTTGGAAACACCTCGGGACCTGTTGTTCTTATTGCCATATTCGGTTCTGGATCGACGCCGTAGGTCCACAATCCGGGGGCTGGAACTGCCGGGGATTGCTACGGTTGAGGTCACCATTGGCAGCCACCGTCCAGCGCGCAACAAGGGGGGGGCTTACCGGATCAATGTGACAGATCAGGAGGAGGAGTTTCAATTGGTATTCTTCCATGGTCGCAGCCGTTATCTGGAAGCTCAATGTCCGGAAGGCTCCCGCCGCTTGGTCTCGGGCAAGCTGGAGCTGTTTGATGGCATGGCGCAGATGGTCCATCCCGATCATATGCTCCCTTTGGCTGAGGCCGAAGATATTCCGGAGTTTGAACCAGTCTACCCTCTGACCCATGGGGTGACGCAGAAGACCATGACCAAGGCGGTTCAAAGTGCCTTGACGCGCTTACCGGACCTGTCTGAATGGATCGACCCTGCACTCTGTTCCCGAGAAGGGTGGCCGAGCTGGCGGGAGGCCCTGCAACAGGCCCATGTTCCCCAGGGGCAGGAGGATCTGGATCCGGAGGCATCGCCGCGTGCGCGGCTGGCCTATGACGAACTCTTTGCGCATCAGGTCACTCTGGCCCTGGCGCGACAGCAGGAACGGCAACGAAAAGGCCGGGCTAGCTTGGCAACGGGGCATCTGCAATCGCGCGTGCTGAGTGCTTTGCCCTATCGGCCCACAGGGGCACAGGCCCGCGCAATCGAAGAAATCTCTGCAGATATGGCGCGTGACATCCGCATGAACAGATTGCTGCAAGGTGATGTGGGCGCAGGAAAAACCCTGGTTGCCTTTATGGCGCTTCTGGTCGCGGTTGAGGCGGGTGGCCAGGGGGTGATGATGGCACCGACCGGTATCTTGGCGCAGCAGCATCTGGAGGGGCTGAAGCCGCTTGCAGAAGATGCCGGTGTGGTACTGGAGGTGCTGACTGGCCGTGACAAGGGGACGGAGCGGCGCAAAAAGCTGGATGCTCTGGCGCGCGGAGATATTCAGATCCTGGTTGGCACCCATGCGGTGTTTCAGCAGGATGTTGCCTTTAAGGATTTGCGCCTGGCGGTTGTTGATGAGCAGCACCGCTTTGGGGTGCGTCAGCGGATGGAACTGGCTGAAAAGGGTCAGGGGGCGGATGTTCTGGTTATGACTGCTACGCCGATTCCCCGCTCGCTGGCGCTGGCGCAATATGGAGATATGGAAGTATCCGTCCTGGATGAGAAACCACCGGGGCGCAAACCTGTGAAAACGGCGGTTGTCGCAACGGAACGTATGCAGGAGGTGGTGGAGCATCTGCGTGGCGCCATCGAAGAGGGGCGGCAGTGTTACTGGGTCTGCCCCTTGGTGGGCGAATCCGAAGTGATGGATCTGACCGCCGCTGAGGAACGGTTCAATCACCTGCGCGCAGCCCTAGGAGAGGGGCAGGTGGGGCTGGTCCACGGCCAAATGCCCCCGGCTGAGAAAGACGCGGCCATGGAGGCCTTTGTTTCTGGGAAAACCAAGGTTCTGGTTGCCACCACAGTGATTGAGGTCGGCGTCAATGTTCCCAATGCGTCGATCATGGTGATTGAGCGGGCTGAGATTTTTGGCCTGGCACAGCTGCACCAGCTGCGGGGACGTGTTGGTCGGGGATCTGCTCAATCCACCTGCTTGTTGCTCTATCAACCGCCTCTGAGTGAGGGCGGGCGGCGGCGGCTAGAGGTTCTGCGCGAGACAGAAGATGGCTTTCGGATCTCCGAGACCGACCTGCAGATGCGGGGCGCGGGGGATGTCATTGGCACCGCGCAATCGGGCCTGCCGAAATTTCGCATTGCTGATCTTGAAAAACAGGCGCCACTCATGGCCCTGGCGCAAAGCGATGCGCGCGCGCTTCTTGCAAAAGATCCGGACCTAACCTCGGAGCGGGGACAGGCTGTTCGCGTTCTTTTGTGGTTGATGAAACAGGATCAGGCTATTCGTTTGATTTCAGTGGGTTAGATCTATTCTGTTCTACTTGCACTGTGGTTTGTTCTAAAAAGTTCGCAAATGTTCTCAAAAAGTTCTTTACAGAATGAGCGTAAAATGAGAACAAAGAGGCAACAAGACCGGCACAGACCGGACGGAGCAAATCGACAGAGAGAAGAGAGGCCGAGACATGATGACCCAGCTGAAAACTGTTCTTCAAAACGCCCAGGCAACCCTGCTGCAGGATGCTATCGGTGCGGCTTCGCTAATGGTCATGCTGGTCGCCGCGCTACACCTGCCTGGACTGCTCTAGGGTCGCGCTTCCCGAGATTCACCAACTGCCTGACGTCTTTGAAGCAGCGGAGCTTGCATCGCATCCCGACTTCCTGATGGGGGATGTCCCGCCTGTACACATCCCTACCGGCTGCATCATCTGCCGGAAAGCCCACTGGTCCCCGAACAAAGACGCCTCACCTGCCGCCACCATCTGCCCGGATGTGTGGCGGCTTTTTCTTTCTTAACAGTTTCTTGCACGAAGAAGTGAAACTGAAAGTTTCACTGATATGGAAAGGGAAACGATCCCAAATTGAAGCAAATGGGAGTATTTGGAACAGAGTAGATACCGTGTCAGGCGCAGCTCTCTTGCCGCAGCTCATCCATGGCCTCAAGGCAGGCTTCCAGGCACAGCAGGATAGAGGCGTGCCGGTTCTTGAATTCGCGGGCCGGCATCAGCACTTCGAGATCCTGAAACGGCGCCTCTGGCGTTGGACCTTCCGCGGTCAGCATGGCCTTCAACTGATTCCGCGCCTGTTCGACCTCGGCTTGGCTGCGCCCGACAATATTGGCGCCCACAACGGAGGCAGAGGCCTGCCCCAGGGCGCAGGCTTTGACATCCTGGCCAAAGGAAGAGATGCGGCCATCCTGCAGGCAGAGATCAACCGTCACGGTAGACCCACAAAGCGGCGCGCGTTTTTTTGCCGTTGCATCCGGGCTGTCCAGCCGGTCCAGATGTGGAATATCGGCTGCCAGTGCCAGAATGCGCTGAGAGTAAAGCTTGATGAGATCGGTTTCGCTGGACATTGGCAGGCTCGGGCTTTCCCTTGGGTCGTGTTCCCCATACATAGGGAGCCGAACAGCAGATGCAAAAGGTTTTTGCCATGAGTTTTGATCCCGCCAGCCTGAAATTTGATGACGCCGGGCTGATCCCCTGTATCGCACAGGACGAAAGCTCCGGTGAGGTGCTGATGATGGCCTGGATGAATGCCGATGCGGTGGCGCGCACGCTGGAGAGCGGTCGGGTCACCTATTGGTCGCGTTCCCGTCAATCGTTTTGGATCAAGGGGGAAACCTCAGGCCATGTGCAGGAACTGGTGGATCTGCGGCTGGATTGCGACCGTGACTGCCTGCTGGCCCTGGTGCGACAAACCGGAGCCGCCTGCCACACCAATCGCCGAACCTGTTTCTATACCGCTGTAAGGGAGGGCGAAGAGGTCGAGTTGATGAAACCGATGAGTTGAACGGATACGAAAGGGCGGCCCTGGTGGGCCGCTGCCTCCGGCGGAGGTATTTGAGGGAAAGTGAACCCTTAGGCAAGGCCAACCATAGCGCGAATGTCCTGGGGGGGTGGCGCCTTCGGCGCGGTATTTGGCAATGGCGCGGGCGTCGTCACGTTTGGCAAGGCGCTTGCCCTGACCGTCGCGGATCAGCGGTGATGGTGGTAGCTGGGTTGTGACCAGTAATTTTTAATCTCATCATCAAGCAAATACCCAATGAGCGTCTGGATAATCGTGGCTTCCAGGAGGTCCTCTCCGCGTATGACATGAGTAACTTTTTGTCTTGATCGTCTCCGACAACGGCCCAAGTGATAGGCGGCTCCCATATTTTACGGGAGACAACAAAATCTCCGATTTGCTTTTTTACATAATCGGAAGTGAACTCGTAGCAGTTCACCTTGGTATTTGCGCATTGCCCGGATTCAGGAAAGGTAGAAAAGCGTGCATTTTCACCGGCGCGTGGAATGAATAGGTAACCTGTATGATGAGGCTCGAGCGCTTTTGACACATCGAAGCGCAGTGTAACATCTCTAGGACGCGGTCCGGTGGGGGGGTGACCTGCATTGGCTCGCGGTCGGCAGGTTCCTGGGTAGATTAGCCCGTCCGGTCCAAACTGAAGACCACCTTCCTGTGGCGCCGACTGGGCTTCTTTGATGTCCCGACGCGTGCAGGAGCATTCGTAGAGCAAACCCTTGCGCCAAAGGACGTCAAGGGCAGTGTCATAATCCGCTTGGCACTCGGATTGTTTGCGAACTGGTTCTGTCCATGAGATTCCAAGCCAGTGCAGGTCTTCGTAAATCTGCTCTTCCCAGATATCGCGGGATCTGGACTGGTCCAGGTCATCTATTCGCAATAGGAATGTGCCGCCCTCGGCCATGGCCCTATCATGGGCCAGCATAGCGGAATAGGCGTGGCCTAGGTGCAGGGGACCAGTTGGCGAAGGGGCAAAGCGGGTGGTGAATGTCACGCTTTCTCAATCACATAGACGGTGGATTTCAGGTTCAATCCGGGGAGGTGCTCCCCGTGTTCCTGAAATAGCAGCCTTGCGGCCCCGCAGTCGACCCATTCAGTGATTTTTATTGTGAAGGTGGGATCCGCCAGGGCGTGATCATTATAGGAAAAGCAGAATTTTCCGCCCCTGGGCAGGGCATTCATGATCATATCAAAAACTGGCGGCGGTGCAGCACCCGTCCCCAATACACCGCAGCCGATGATCAGCCGGTAGGCTCCTCGCGGGACCGGTTTTCGATTGGAAAGCCTGATATTGACGAGTTTGCGGTAAGCGGTTTTCTCACGGGCCTGGGAGAGCATCTCTGCAGAAGGCTCCATGCCATCCACCACCTCAAATCCCTGCCGGCGCAGGGCGAGGCCGGATAGTCCGGTGCCGCAGCCAAAATCCAGAACCGGCTCGCTCTTATTGGGGTGAAACTCCGCCAGGGCGGCGGCGATCCGGCCCGGAGTGGCATAGCCGTTCTCGGAGATTTCCGCATCATAAGAGGCGGCCCATTGATTATAGTGATCAAGGGTCGCCTCTGGGGTTTCAAGGGAATAGGCCTTGTCCAGAAATTTTTCGCGCATAGGACCAGTTTAGGCACCCGGCGGTGATCTGGTCTAGGAAAAGTTTTTCAGCCACTCCTGCCAATGTTCCTTGGCGCGGTCGGTATAGGCCTTGTAGCGGTCCTTGCGGCCGCGACGCCCACCCTTGAGGCCATCCACAGGGCGGAACAGCCCGAAGTTCACATTCATCGGCTGGAAGGTTTTGGCCTCGGCACCGCCGGTGATGTGGTGGATGAGGGCGCCCATGGCGCTGTCTTGCGGCACCTCTGGCAGCTCCTGGTCCAGGATCTCCGCCGCAGCCAGACGGCCCGCCAAGAGGCCCATGGCGGCACTTTCCACATAGCCCTCAACCCCGGTGATCTGGCCTGCAAAGCGGATGTGCGGCTTCGACTTCAGCCGCATCTGGCTGTCCAGCAGGGTGGGCGAGTTCAGGAAGGTATTGCGGTGGATGCCGCCGAGACGGGCAAAGCTGGCGTTTTTCAGACCGGGGATCATCTTGAAGACCTGCGCCTGGGCGCCGTATTTCATTTTCGTTTGGAAACCGACGATGTTGAAAAGCGTCCCTAGCGCATTGTCGCGGCGCAGCTGAACCACGGCCCATGCTTTTTCCTCGGGCTTATGCGGGTTGGTGAGGCCTACGGGCTTCATCGGTCCATGACGCAGGGTCTCACGTCCACGCTCAGCCATGACCTCAATCGGCAGGCAGCCGTCGAAATAGCCGGCGGTCTCACCTTCGTGGAATTCGGTCTTGTCGGCGGCCAGGAGCGCGTCGATGAAGGCCTCATACTGGGGTTTGTCCATCGGGCAGTTGAGGTAGGCGGTGCGCTCTTCTTCTGTTTCGCCCTTGTCATAGCGTGACTGCATCCAGGCCTGGGACATATCGATGCTTTCGGCATAGACAATCGGCGCGATGGCATCAAAGAAGGCCAGTGCCTCAGCGCCGGTCTCTGCCTGGATTGCCTTGCCCAACTCGGGCGAGGTCAAGGGGCCGGTGGCAAAGATCCAGTGGCCATCGCTGGGCAGTTCGGTGATTTCCTCGTAAGATACCGTGACATTCGGATGCGCCTTCAGCTTAGCCGTCACGGTTTCGGCAAAGGGCTCGCGGTCAACCGCCAGCGCGCCGCCAGCGGGCAGGCGGTGTTCATCCGCCGTTGTCATGATCAAACCACCTGCGGCGCGCATTTCCCAATGCAACAGGCCCACGGCGTTCTGCTCATCATCATCAGAGCGGAAGGAGTTGGAGCAGACCATCTCACCCAGATTGCCGGTCTGATGGGCAAAGGTTTCCACTTTGGGGCGCATTTCGTGGATCACCACCTCTACGCCCATGTTTGCCGCCTGCCAGGCAGCCTCAGAGCCGGCCATGCCGCCGCCCACGATATGCAATGTCTTTGTCATGAGGGGCACATAGGGCAGGCGCGGCCTTTAGGCAATATTGCAGCTGCAGGAATGCGGCGGGATTGCGGCATCCTGACTGCGGCGCGACTGATTCCAGGCTGCTTTGGGGCAGGGTGATCTACATGGAGGCTGGGTTGCCAAGTGGCGAGCAGGTCAAGATCCGAAACAGCTAGCGCCGTTTTGCGTTCTTTTTCAGAAGATTAGGGGGATTTTGGGGCCGCTGCGCGGGAATGTCGACCGGGAGAGAGATCCGGCTGGAGGGACCTTCCGCCACAGCGGCCCAAAATTGTGTCCAGGCCTCGGCCTGTGCCCAATCTTTGCCATTATCCTGCCTTGATTGAAAGGCCTGATATGGAAACAATATGTGCCGAATGTTAAACAAAGCCTAAAATTTTAGGAAAACTCAGGATTTTTCCCAATTCGGGCTGCGTTTTTCGACAAAGGCAGCCATGCCTTCGATGGTATCGGCCTGCATCAGGTTCTCGACAATCACGCTGCTGGTATAGGCATAGGCTTCTTCGATGGGCATCTGCAGTTGATTGTAATAGGCCTCTTTGCCCACTTTCACCGCTGCGCCCAGTTTAGAGGCGATACGCTCTGCTATCGCGCCGGCCTCGGCCTGCAGGTCTTCTGCGGGAACCGAGCGGTTGATCAGGCCCAATTCGGCGGCGCATGGGGCCAGCATGAAGTCACCGGTAGTGAGCAACTCAAACGCATGTTTGCGCGGGATGTTGCGTGAGAGGGCCACCATGGGTGTGGAGCAAAAGAGCCCGATATTGACGCCATTGACGCCAAAGCGGCAATCCTCGGCAGCAACGGCCAGATCGCAAGAGGCCACCAATTGGCAACCTGCAGCGGTGGCAATGCCATGCACCTGGGCAATGACCGGCTGCGGCAGTTTTTGCAGCCCCAGCATGACAGAGGTGCAGCGGCGAAACAGATCCTCGAAATAGGCGCGCCCGCCATCCGCCGCAGCACGGCCCGCCGTCATTTGGCGGATGTCGTGGCCCGCGCAAAAGGCCTTGCCCGCGCCAGAGAGGATCACAGCCTTGATGGTGCGATCCTCTTGCAGAGCGTCGATCTGCTCTTGCAGTGCGGCCAGCATTTCATCCGAGAGGGCATTGAGCCGCTCGGGCGCGTTCATCTGTAGATGTGCCACCGCGCCTGTGTCGTTACGTTCCAGAATTGCCATCTTGCCCTCCGCCGCAATTGCAGGTGAACACTAGTGGGCAACGAGAGGAAGGGAAAGCATGGGGTTGGCGTTTGATGCAAAAGGCTTGCAGGCCTATATGGATGAGATTTTCCCGCAGGTGGCAGAGGACTTCGCCATCGATGAGCTGAGCGAGGCGGGCATCACCATGCGTCTGAAAGTGGCAGAACGGCACCTGCGTCCCGGCGGGACGGTTTCTGGTCCATCGATGTTCTCCTTGGCTGATTGTACGGTTTATGCGCTGGTGTTGTCGCGCCTGGGGCAGGAGGCGCTGGCAGTCACAACCAATTGTTCGCTTGATTTCATGCGCAAACCAGAGGCAGGCAGAGACATCATCGCCAAGGGCACCCTGCTAAAGCTAGGGCGTAGTCTGGCGGTTGGCGATGTACATATGTTCTCTGAAGGGTCGGACAGGCTGGTGGCACGATCCACCATGACCTATTCAATCCCTCCAAAAGGTTAGCGCGTATAGTTAAAGAGAAGTGGCCAGGGGTTGCCCCACCTTTACCAGGGTTTCGCGCCCCATGGCACTATTGCGGATCAGGTCATCGCTAAAGGCAATTTTCCCAGGTTCGAACACCACCACAACGGTGGAGCCACCAAATTTGAAATAGCCCTTTTCGTCCATTTTCTGCACCTCGCCAGAGGTGCGGGTATTGACGATACTACCAACGCCAAAGGCGCCCACTTCGACAAAGCAATAGCTGCCGAGCCGCTCGTTTTCGATCAATGTCCAGCTGCGCTTGTTCTCACCAAAGACATCGGGTCCAGCGCCCAGTGCAATCGGATTGACCGAATGGAGGTCGCCCGCAAGATCCTGCGCCTGGCTGATCCGGCCCGCGGCCGGAAAATGGTAACGGTGATAATCCGCTGGGCAGAGCCGGACAATGGCAAGGGCGCCACCGACAAAACGCTCCGCGATCCCAGGCAGCATGCTGCGGACTGACATCGGATGCCCCTTAACCGGAACAAAGACATCCTCATTCAGCACTGGGAACACCAGCACGCGGCCATCCGCAGGGGAGACCACCTCCGCCGGGTCGGTGCTGAAGGGGCGCGCTTCGGGTTTTAGCCGACGAATGAAGAAGTTATTGAAACTGTTGAAGGATCCAATCGGATCAAGGGCTTCATCCATATCGATGGAGAGTTCCTCTACCACTGTGCGGATCTTCCCCTTTGACAGGCCGGAATCAAACCAGGCCCCCATCAGGCAGCTGATGAAAGAGGAGCGAAACAGGAGTTTTTCGACAGGCTTTGCGCTGGCGTTCTGATAGGCCCAGCGGATCCATTTCTCCCCCAGAACCACCTCTTCGAAGGTCTTTCCGGTTTCGCGGTCAACAACAGTAATCGGGAGGTTGGTCATCATGCCTGTTCCTGGTTTGCCTGCCAGTCGCCTAGCAGAGCTAGTGGACCTTGCTCAAGAGGGCATTGTTGGCTTTTTGGCGCGCGCCTGCACTCAGGAGCCAGAAGAGGGAATGGCGATCCAAACGCCTGCAAACATCAAAAGCCCCCCGAGGTTCACCCAAATGTGCCAGATGGCATAGCGGAAAGGCAGCGATTTGCGGGCATAGAATGTGGTGCCAATCACATAGCAGGCTGATCCGCCAAGGATGCACCAAAGCGTGGCAAGGGGCACATTTGTCAGATCTGGCAAAGCTCCCAATCCAAGAGCGCCAAGCCCTAGGTAAGAAGCGGTGGACCAGCGCGTTTTTACCGAGCTATGGGTGAGCTTATGCCAAATCGCGAGCAGGGTTAGGGCCCAGCAGAGGCAAAGCAGTGTGAGCGTCCAAGGGGTTCCTGCAATGATGAAAAACGGCGTGAAAGTGCCTGTAATACTAGGGTAAATCGCCGCATGATCCAGCCTGCGTAACAGGGTGCGATGCGGATGCCAGGGTGAAAAATGGTAAAGGCAGGACGCCAGGTTAGAGGCCAGTGCACAGAGCACATAAAGAGCTACTGCTGCCGTCAATAAGGTGGAAGCATTGCTGCCCACCTTGTTCAATAGGATGGCTCCCGCCACCAGGATCAGGGTTAGCCCAAGCAGATGAACCGCCACATCGGCCAGGCGATGGGCGCGGATCGGACTGGGGAAATTCGGCGAAAATGCGGTGGTCATATCTGGCTCTGAAAGATTGCCACATATGCCTAGGATTTGGCGGAGAGCTTGTCCATGTTTCCGGGGCGTCAGCTTCTCAGTCCGGAATGATGCATTCGGTGTCTAAAACCTGCGTAAAAGTCGTGCGTCCAGATCGTACCCCCATGTGCCGACCTTAGGCTTGGGTTTCTACCTCTTCCAGCCAGCGAACCTGTTTTTGGGCTTCGGTTTTTGCGTCTGCAAAGCTCTGAAAGACTTGCTCGCCGTAGTAGCCGATGCTGAACCATCCGCGCCCGTCTTCTGGTTCCCGGCGAAAAGAAAAGAGGGAGCAAATTGCCCCCTCTTTTTGTCAAACCTCTGTCCTCATCCTCAGGGGAAGAGTTTGCGCACATAGTTCGGCAGTGCAAAGGCGGCTTTGTGAATGTCCGGATTGTAGTATCCGGTCTCGATCCCTGCGGCGGCAAAGCGTGCTTCAACATCGGCGAGGGTCACGTTGCGCGACTTGTCCGAATGGCTGCCCCAGCCAAAGGCCATCGGGCCGCCTGCATAGGTTGGCACCGACGCCAGATAGCACGAGGCATCGGCAAAGAGCGCCTGGAACGCGCGCAGGGTGCCGGTGAGCTCGTCGCCCTGCATGAAGGGCACGCCGTTTTGGGTGACGATGATGCCGTCCTCAGTCAGCGAGCGGGCCGCATGGCCGTAGAAAGTATCGGTGAACAGCACTTCGCCGGGGCCGATCGGGTCGGTCGAATCAACGATGATCACGTCGAATTTTTCGGTGTTCTCTTTCATGAAGAGGGCACCGTCGTTGATCACCAGATTGAGGCGCGGATCGTCAAAGGCGCCGTTGCTCAGCATCGGCAGGTATTCTTTTGAGAAATCCACCACACCGGCGTCGATCTCCACCATGGTCACATGCTCAACCGAGGTGTGGCGAAGGGTCTCGCGGGCCATGCCGCCGTCGCCGCCGCCGATGATCAGCACCCGTTTTGCATTGCCATGGGCCAGGATCGGCACATGGGTCAGCATCTCATGATAGATGAAATTGTCACCCTCAGTGGTTTGAACCACGTCATCCAGCGTCAGGATGCGGCCGAACTGGCCGTTCTCAAACACCTTCAGGCGCTGATGCTCGGTCTTGCTGTCATAAAGCATCTCCTCCACGCGCAGACGTTGGGCGTAGTGCTCATGCAGGCTTTCGGTGATCCATTCCTGCTTCTCTGTGCCGCTCATGCTGCCACCTCTTTGGCGATCAGCTCTTCACCGCGCAAAAGCTCGCGCACTTCGACCAGATCGGTGTTGAAGGCCTCTTTGAGGACGTCGACGGCTTTCCAAGGTTCCGCATCGCCGCACATGAAGACGTCAAAGGCGCCATAGCCGATTTCCGGCCAAGTGTGCACAGAGATGTGGCTTTCCGCCAGAACCGCCACGCCGGAGACGCCCTGCGGGGAGAATTTATGCGTGTGAATGTGCAGCAGGGTGGCGCCGCAGACCTCGACACAATCACGAAAGGCTTTCTGAATGCGCGCTTCGCAGTCCAGGCCGGTGCCTTTCATCACTTCGATGATCAGATGCGTGCCGGCAAAAACCTTGCCATCCTTGCGGATGAAATGGTCTTCGCGGTCAGATTCAACAACAGCATCGATATTCGCAGCAGTTACACCGCGCGCGGTATCTTCCTCATGGGCGCCTGTCTCCAGACCGATCCCCAGTTGGAAGAGGTTGGCGTCTTTCATGACACTCCCCTTCGTTCCAGTAGATTGCAATCCAGCCGGCCCTTAGCGCCCCCCCGAATAAGAGTTCAGGGTTGGGATCGGTACCGAAAGTGAGCTGCATCTAGGACTGGACCGGGATTCGATCAAGGAAAATTTTTGGTAAGCGGAAAATAGTCGCCAAAGCCAAGGCGGTTGAAAAGGGGGGTAGCCAGAAAAAAAGGGCCGGGGCGAACCCCGGCCGTCAGGTTGTTCTTTTGTCCAGGGGATCATGGACGCCAGAACGGAAGAGTTCCTTCATAATGGGCTTCCTCACGGGTAAGCCCAATGTCTTTTAATTGCTCTGCGCTAAGATGGCGCAGGTGCTGGCGTGTGCGTTGGCGGCCGGACCATTTAGTGACCAGCACTGCAAAAGCGACCGCTGCCTGCGCCAGCACCGGCAGAGCGGGGCGGCTGTTCAGGTAAGAAATTTGCGAGTTGCTGGATGCGATAGGTGTGGTCATGGTTGCATTCCTTATTGTGTTGATACAATCCTAAATCTCTGTTACAAGCATTTGATACAATGTCTCTGACACAATGTCGAAAGAAGGATTGTAATGGGTACAATTTGGGCGCCGAGCCTAGCAAATAATGCTGGACCAAAGTATCAAAGGGTCGCGGATACGATCCGTACTGCTATTTCAGAGGGTACTTTAACGGTGGGAACAAAACTGCCGCCGGTCCGTGAACTCGCGTATCAGTTGCAGATTACGCCGGGAACAGTCGCTCGGGCCTATAGTGTTTTGACAGATGAAGGCGTTCTGCAGGCAGAAGTGGGGCGCGGCACATTTGTAGCCGAGAAGCAGAGGCAATTGCAGGATGATGTCTGGTCGCGCGAATTGCACCGGCTAGAGGCCAAAGATCCAGGACATGCCAGTCTTTTCAGCCCCAGAATGGCCGATGTGGGTCAGGTCTCTGCCCTCCGCTCTGCCATGCAAGTGGTCGCAAAGTCAGACCCTTACGCCTTTTTGAACTACCCAACGCGTGATGCCTATCGTCCGGTGCGGCAAGCTGTTGTGGATTGGCTTTCGGACCAACCTTTGGGGGCGCTGCGAGAGGATGAGGTGATCCTGACCCACGGCGGCCAAAATGGCATTTTGACGGTGCTTCAGGCCCTGTTGAAGGGGCCGCAACCCGTGATGCTGGTGGAGGATCTCAGCTATGCCGGTTTTCGTCGGGCTGCAGAGTTGCTTCGCGCTAGGGTAGTGGGCGTGGCGATGGATGAGAAGGGGATTGTACCCCAATCTCTGGAACTGGCGATCCGCAAGACCGGTGCCACTGTCCTTTGTACCAGTCCCGAAGTGCACAATCCCACTGGACTGTTCACCCCTTTGGCGCGTCGCAAAGAGATTCTGGAGGTGGTCCGCCGTCACGATGTGCAAATTCTGGAAGATGATTGCTATAGGATGGGAGAGGCCCAGGCACCAAGTTATCGGGCTTTAGCACCGGAACTGGCCTGGCATGTCTGCTCCATCTCCAAAAGCCTGACACCCGCCCTGCGGGTTGGTTTTGCTCTTGCGCCTTCCGGGCGCGCGCAGGATCTGCGTCGGGTCGCGGAGTATAGCTACTTTGGTTTGGCCCAGCCGCTGGCGGAATTGACCCGTGTTTTCCTAAGCGATCCACGAACCAAGGGTCTGGCCCAAGAGGTGCGCCGGGAAATGGCAAAATATGTCCGGGTTGCGGTCAATGCACTCGGCGGTTTTGATTTGGTCTGGAATGATCAGGTGCCCTTCCTTTGGTTGCGACTGCCCGCCGGATGGCGCTCCGCCGCCTTTACGCGTGCAGCGGAAGCCAATCGTGTGCAAATTCGTTCAGCGGATGAGTTTGCGCTGCGCGATGGGCGCGCGCCCAATGCGGTGCGGATCGCCATCAATGCCCATATCAGCCTAAAGCAGTTTGAAGAGGCCATGCTGAGGCTGCGCACGTTATTAGACAATCCGCCCGAGCAGATAAGCGTTTGATGCACGCGCTGCCTGAGCGCGCGCAGTTGTCCATCGAGTTCGTTACTTTTGTTCCACTGGAATTCTAAAGGCTATGTCCGAGGCACCATAGCTCCACTGGTCTTTGGAGGCCGCTATCCCAGCTGTAACAGCTGCGGCTACCAATCCTGCGATCGAAGCGCCGCTAACAATGACACCATCAAGAGTTGCTTGCATTTTGACATCACCTTCGAGATTTTCGCTTGCGCAATTCAGGTGGATCTTGGTCGGCTTCCCTTTGAATTTGGGGAGACGTACGACCGCGGGTGTCACAAAGCTAGCTTTTAGCTCCGCTGAATCAAGTCGACAGGCAAGACCAGTAACTTCCTTGCTCTTGGCCGGGTAGGGCGTACCCGCTTGCGCGGCAGCAACCTGCTTTTCTTCGTCGACTACGCTAACAAATGTGCGCATCACGGGCTCTGTATAGCCGACAATCCGGTTCTGGCTGATGGCTGGATTCTTGAGGGTCGGCTCAATCGGTGGCCCTTTGGGTTCTGCACCTTGCATGCAGCCTGCGAGGAGAACAGAGGAAGTGAGCGCAATGAGTGTTTGAGGTTTCATTAAGTGGTCCAGTTTCAATTTCTGGGTGCTTAGCTAGTTCTGAAATTTGCTTTGGTAAATGATGTGGTGTTCAACGGCATTTTGTGGTGTTTTATTGGCGCAGTTCGAAAAGGCTTACCTTTTTCCCTGTGATGCTTTTGACGTGAAGTGCAGGTGAATAGAGTTTGCGTCCCTCTAGGTGCAGGACACTAGGCCTCCGAATGACAGCTCTGAGCAATTTTGTGGGGTAAAATAATACCCAATTTTTAAGATATTGAATTCACTGTATTTATTCTTTTCAAACCCTGTTGACCTGCATCACAGCCCCCCGTAAATACCCAACATCGAATTCTGATGGTGACTCCCGTCGCTATCTTCACGTCAAACAGGATTGACCTGCCATGAAAACCTTCTCTGCTACCCCGGCAGATATCGAGAAGAAGTGGATCCTCATCGACGCCGAGGGCGTTGTACTGGGCCGTCTTGCCTCGATCATTGCTATGCGCCTGCGTGGCAAGCATAAAGCTTCCTTCACTCCGCATATGGACATGGGTGACAATGTCATCGTGATCAACGCGGACAAAGTCCAGATGACCGGCAAGAAGCGCGAAGAGCACTTCTACTGGCACACTGGCCACCCCGGCGGCATCAAGTCCCGCACTAAGCAGGAAATCCTGGAAGGCAAGCACCCCGAGCGTGTTGTCTATCAGGCCGTCAAGCGCATGCTGCCAGGCAACCGCCTGTCGCGTCAGCAGATGACCAACCTGCGCATCTATGCTGGCACCGAGCACGGGCACGAAGCCCAGTCTCCTGAAGTTCTGGACGTTAAGTCCATGAACAAGAAAAACACCCGGAGCTGATATCGATGTCTGATCAGATCAACACTCTCGAAGAGCTGGCAGCTGCAACCGGTGTGGAAGCAGTCGCTGAAGAAATCATCGCGCGTGAGCCCGTCCGTGACGAGCTGGGCCGCTCCTATGCCACCGGCAAGCGTAAAGACGCTGTCGCCCGTGTTTGGATCAAGCCTGGCTCTGGCAAGGTTGAAGTGAACGGCAAAGAGATGAGCAAATATTTCGCTCGTCCCGTTCTGCAGATGATCCTGCGTCAGCCGTTCCAGGTTGCCGGCGTTGAAGACCAGTTTGACGTTTACGCAACCGTCAAAGGCGGTGGTCTGTCCGGTCAGGCCGGTGCGGTCAAGCACGGTATCTCCAAAGCCCTGCAGCTTTATGATCCCGCCCTGCGCGGTGCTCTGAAGGCAGCTGGCTTCCTGACACGCGACAGCCGTGTTGTTGAACGTAAGAAGTTCGGTCGCCGCAAAGCGCGTCGTTCGTTCCAGTTCTCCAAGCGCTAATTTTCGCTTTCAAATCCTTCTGGATTTTCTTGGGGCTCGCCATTGGCGGGCCCTTTTCCATTGTTAATTTTCCTCTCTCACGAGCCAGTTGATTCAAAGTTTCTTCAGATGTTTCGCATAGATATCAGAGAAAGAGTGATACTGGTTTAGGATTCAGGAGAACCGAATGGCAACCGCGTCAAGTTTCAAAGAAGCCCCGCTGGGCGACGGGAAAATCGAAATTGGGCGCTTTACCCATGGGTATGAAACCGTAAATTTTCGCAACTGGGGGCAGGGTGCTAATGTCCAGCTTGGGTCCTTTTGTTATTTCTCCGAGAATATTCAGGTCATCCTGGACCCCCAAAGCCCATTTGATCGCATTGCGGGATTTCCTTTTGGTAAAGTGTTTCAGGAAGAACTGGGCGGTGAAGACCTGCCGATCCAAAAGGATTGTGAATGGGATGTCTCTATCGGGAATGATGTTCGGATTGGGGACGGTGTGACCATCATGTCCGGGGTCACGATTGGGAATGGTGCGGTGATTGCCGCCAATTCGACCGTGTTCAATGATGTTGGTGCCTATGAAATCTGGGGCGGCAATCCTGCGACCTTCTTGCAGAAGCGGTTTGACGACGAGTTGATCTCTGCGCTGGAGGAACTGGCCTGGTGGAACCTACCTGAAGAGCTGATCAAGGAAATGGCGCCACTCCTGTCTATGGCCCCAAATCTAGAGCTTATTGCTGGGCTGAAATCCATCGTAGCGGATTTTGTCACTTTCCAGGATGATGCAGCCTAGACGGCTGATGACGCTGCGGTAACACAAAGGGCCTCGGTAAATTTGCCGGGGTCTTTGCTTTTCTAGCCCGTTAGGTGTCTGGGTCAATCAACCCCAAACCGCGCAGATAAATGCCGATACCAGTTTCCAAGAGATCCTCTGGCGGAAAGGGTGAAGTCGCACCGGGTGTGTTTCGCGCATAAAGCTCGACCACGCCGTGACTCATCGCAAGGATATGAGCCGAAAACATCGAGGCGGGCGGGCGCTTTTCTTCTGGAATATGCTGGCTGAGGTCCTCTGCCGCTTTTTCCAGAATCGTGCGGGCCCTATGGGCGGCATTGGCCAATTCAGGCGTCCGGTTTACCGATATGCCGCTTTCAAACATGGCGATGTAGTGGCCGGGATATTTGCGCGCAAAAGCAAGATAAGCACGTCCGGTTGCCTCAAAGGCGGCAAGGGCTGAGGGTTGGTATTTGTCATAGGCATGCTGCATCAGGTCGGCAAACATCAAGAAACCCTGACGAGCAGCTTCGGCGATGAGCTCTTCTCGCCCTTCAAAATGGCGATAGACCGCTGCCGGGGTTACGCCTGCTTGTTTCGCCGCCTCCGAAAGCGTAAAACCTGTCGGTCCCTTGGCCTCCACCAGGCGCAGAGCTGCTTCGACGAGGGCCTGGCGTAGGTTGCCGTGATGATAGCCGCGTTTAGGCATTCCAGAGATCCGGTCCGGAACAAATGTTTGGGTCAGCGGGTCCGATGGTAGAGATATCCTTGTTGGCATAGGGCAATGCGTGCAACACGTGACGGATTGCTTCGAGGCGCGCCCGCCGTTTGTCATCCGAGCGCACCACCTGCCAGGGCGCGGCCATATTGTGACTTCGTTCAAGGGTCTCCTGGATCGCCTGTGAGTACTCCTCCCAAAGCGAGAGCCCCTTGATGTCGATCGAGCTGAGTTTCCACTGCTTCAGCGGGTCCGACTCTCTGGAGAGGAAACGGCGCAGTTGTTCTGCACGCCCCACGTTGAGCCAGAATTTGAACAAATAAATCCCGTCCTCAACCAGAGCCCGTTCAAAACCCCCAACCTGGTTGAAGAACCGATGGCGCTCTTCACGGCTGCAAAAGCCAAAAACATGTTCGACCACGCCGCGATTGTACCAGCTTCGGTCAAAGAAGGCGATTTCCCCGGTTGAGGGCAAATGATTGACATAGCGCTGGAAATACCATTGACCGCGCTCCGTTTCTGACGGCTTGGAAAGCGCCACGACACGGGCACCTCGTGGGTTAAGGTTCTCCCGGAACCGCTTGATAGTACCACCTTTTCCAGCTGCATCCCGTCCCTCGAAAAGAACCGCGACGCGATTTCCCGTCTCTTTTACCCAGGCCTGTAGTTTGACCAGTTCGATCTGCAGGGCAGCGATTTCCTCCTCATAAGTCTTGCGTTTCAGGCGCTTTTTATAGGGAAAACCGGGGGCAAGGATGTCATCCTTGTCTGCAGATTTGATCGCTTGGGCGATATCCTTAGGCGCTTCAGTGTCAAAGAACTGGCTGATGGCTCCGTCAAAGGGCAGCGTCATGGTCAAATTTCCTCTATCCTCAGGCATTTATAGGGGAAAATGCAGGGGTAAGTGAATCGCTTTTACAAGAGGCTGTCAATCTGTCCCAGCACCAAGAGGGGGCAAGGGCCGGGGCAGATCACGCCGCATGGTGGGTAAAGCACCGGTTTGGAGCCCTCCTGCGGCGTTTTTTTCCGGACACAAGGTAAGCCGGTTCTATGTGCCGATGTCATCCATGTTGAACGGAGTCGACTGATAGATCTGGTTTATCCAATTGCCATAAAGGAGATGCGCATGGCTACGCCAGCGGTTCTGTGGCGCGCAGCTTGGATCGTCATCCGGGTAGTAGTTTCCGGGCACGTTGATTGGTGTTCCATTGCCCACATCGCGGTCATATTCCTGTTTCAGTGTGTCGCTGTCATATTCAAAATGGTTGAAGATATAGAGCGCGCGATGCGCCTGATCTTCGACCAGACAGGGGCCGACCTCATCACTGCCTAGAAGGGTTTGCAACCCGGGGGCTTCACTGATTTCATCCTGCTTCATCTCCGTCCAACGGCTGACCGGGATCACAAACTCATCAGAAAAGCCGCGCAAATAGGGGGAGGCGGGCTGAAGGTTCTGGTGCCGGAAACAGCCAAAGGCTTTGTGATCCAGCATGTGTTTCTTGACCCCATGGAAGTGATTGATCATGGCCATGCCACCCCAGCAGACGCCAAAGGTGGAATGCACATTTGTCTGTGTCCATTCAAAGACTTCGCAGATTTCGTCCCAATAGGTTACCTCGTCGAAATCGAGATGCTCAATCGGCGCACCAGTGATGATCAGCCCGTCGAACTTCTCCTCTTTCACCTCCTGAAAGGGGCGATAGAACTCAGCCATATGAGCGGCTGCGGTATTCTTGGTGCGATGCTCGCTCATCCGGATCAGCGACAGTTCAATCTGCAAGGGCGTGGCGCCAATGAGGCGTGCAAACTGATTCTCGGTCTGGATTTTCTTGGGCATCAGGTTGAGCAAACCAATGCGGATGGGTCGTATATCCTGACGTGCCGCCTGATCCGGCGACATAACCATCACGCCTTCGTTCGTCAGAACGTCATAGGCGGGTAGGTCAGAGGGGATCTTGATAGGCATGTCAGTGTCCTGATGGTTGGAATTTTGTACGATATAGCGGAAAGTGTTAGATAGGCGAGTTAGCCGCCTGCCTCAAGAGTGCGCGCGATCAATTCATTGAAATCCGCTTCACTCTGAACGGCAGAGATCTGATCAGCTGTCACCGTGACACCCCAATTCCGCGCCATAGACTCATAACGCGGCTGGCGATGGGCCAAGGCCTGGGCATAGGTCCAACGAATGAAGGCATCTGGGTCTGCATCGCCCTCTGATATCGACATTTCCTTGAGATATTCTTCCCAAACCCGGCCCAGGAACTCTGGCTGATAGGACATCGGCTTGGGCGCGCGATCAAAGCGGCGCACCAGCTCCTCTGTATGGGCGTCATCGCCCTTGATCCAGACCATAAGGCAGTGCTTGGACAGCTCGCTTAGAACCGGATCATTGGGGTCATTTGCGTCGACCCATTCGCAGATCGATCCGCCTGTATCGCAGATGAAATTGGAATAACCATAAAGCCGGTCTGCGCGGTCAATGAAGTATTCCGTGTCAAGCAAAGCATGTATTTCCGCCAAGCGGAACTGCTCCTGCCGTCTGCGGTATTCTTCTATGGGCAAACCGCCTTTTGCGGGATCACCAGGTTTCCCCAAATAGGAGGCGACGGGGGTTAGGTTTTCAAAAGAGATATTTGAGCCGATATAGATCGAATCCGACAGCAAGAGATCCCTTAGAAATGGGTTTTTCATCGCTTCAGCCTTGGCATTATCAGCGATATATTCGCCCATGTAACGGGTGCCGATGCGGTAGTCGATTGAATAGTGGAACCAACTGCCTGCACCCCGCAGGATATTGCTGACATAGGTTTTCCCAAGGCCAGACATACCAAAGAACAAGACGCGTTTTTGTGGCGCATCACGCCACTCCTGTGCGGAAGAATACAGCATGGTCCGGCCAGCCTCCTCGATCATTTGACCCTTTGCTAATGAGGCAGACAGGGGGCGTCAATCGTGGCTTTTGCCTGCCACCTGCGGTTTGTGGATTTCGCTGTGGTGCGGCGGCAATGGAGACCTAGGCATGTTTTGCGCGGTTCTCGGCGAGAACATTGTAATAGTTGGCGCCAAAAATAATCACCGCGCCAACCAGAACCCAGATATCCAGCATTTCGCCATAGAGCGCCATGCCCAGCAGAGCCACAGCGGGAAGGCGGGCGAAATCCATTGGAATCACGACGCTTGCAGGTGCCAAGGATAGCGCGGTGGTCAGGCAGAAATGTGCAGTTAGACCGCAAATGCCAACCAAGACTAGATAGGGGAAAGTCTGCGCTGTTGGCAGGGTAATGTCGCCGTCATAGCCAGCAGCCACCAATCCCAGAACGATCTGCATGCCGGTCAGCCAGAACAGAATGTTTGCGATTGTCTGGCTCCGGGTTAGGCGCTTGGTAAAGGTCAGTGTCAGCGCAAAGAAAATCGCGGCGCCGGCGGCCATGACGATCCCGGTGTTGATACTGTCGGGGCTGGGGCGGGCAACGATCAATACGCCAATAAAACCCAAAAGCGCGGATGTGGCGCGGGCCCGTGTCAGGGGCTCTTGGATAATAAGCGGAGCCAGCACAATCACCCACAAAGGTGTGGTGAACTCCAAAGCAACTACCTGCGCCAAAGGGATGACGGTTATCGCATAAAACCACAGGTTCTGCCCGGTGAAATGGGCGATATTGCGAATAACATGCTGACCAAAAAGATCTGTGCTGATCTGATGCATACGGCCCGTGAGTTTCAGGACAAAGCACACAATGCCAAATCCGACAATGCTGCGGTACAGCATGATCTCAAATGTGTCGTGGCTGACAGAGGCTTCGCGGCCCATCACCGCCATGGTCGAGAACGAGGCAATCGCTCCAATCATCCAGAAGGCGGCACGGGTCAAATCGCTCATGCTTTTTGCGATCCCTGTTTTGGGGAAGTTTCGAATTTCGGTGTCCTGCCGCAGGGCTAGCAACTGCGGCGGGAAAAAGCGAGGACCAAAAGAAAAAACGCCGCGCTCCTTTGGGAGGCGGCGATTTTGATTGTAAACTAGAGCAGGCATTCAAAGCGCGTGACGCTTGTTGCCTGTGGCGCCCTTATTCCCACTCAATCGTGCCCGGAGGCTTGGAGGTGATGTCATAGGTGCAGCGGTTGATGCCCTGGACCTCATTGATGATCCGTGTGGCGGTCTCGCCCAGGAACTCATGGCTGAAGGGATAATAATCCGCGGTCATGCCATCGACCGAAGTCACTGCGCGCAGGGCGCAGGCATAGTCATAGGTGCGCCCGTCACCCATCACACCGACAGTACGCACTGGCAGAATGGCCACAAAGGCCTGCCAGATCTCGTCATACAGGCCATGCTTGCGGATCTGGTCGATATAGATCGCATCCGCTTCGCGCAGGATTTCCAGCTTTTCGCGGGTGATCTCACCAGGGCAGCGGATCGCAAGACCTGGACCAGGGAAGGGGTGGCGACCGATAAAGCTCTGCGGCAGGCCCAGCTCACGCCCCAGGGCGCGGACCTCATCCTTGAACAGCTCGCGCAGCGGCTCTACCAGTTTTAGGCCCATCTTTTCAGGCAAGCCGCCCACATTGTGGTGCGATTTGATGGTGACCGAGGGGCCACCTGAAAAGCTAACCGATTCAATTACATCAGGGTACAGAGTGCCCTGTGCCAGGAACTCAGCCCCTTCGATGGTATCCGCATGTTTCTGGAATACATCAATGAACAGCTTGCCGATGATCTTGCGCTTGGTTTCCGGGTCGCTTTGACCGTCCAGCTCGCCCAGGAAAAGATCGCTCTCATCCGCGTGGATTAGCTTGATATTGTAGTTGTCGCGGAACATTGCGACCACTTCTTCGGCCTCATTCTTACGCAACAGGCCGTGGTCCACGAATACACAGGTCAGCTGATCACCGATCGCCTCGTGGATCAGGATTGCCGCTACCGAGGAATCGACGCCACCGGACAATCCGCAAATCACCTGTTTGTCGCCGACCTGCTCGCGGATCTTCTCGATCATCTGCTCGCGGTAGGCGCCCATGGTCCAGTCGCCGCTGAAACCCGCCAGACGCACAAAGTTCTCATAGAGCTTGGCGCCATTGGGGGTGTGATGCACTTCCGGGTGGAATTGCACCGCGTAGAAATTGCGGCTGACGTCGGCGGTGATGGCATAGGGCGCATTGGGCGAGGTGCCATAGACCTCAAAGCCGGGCGCCAGTTTGCTGACGTGATCACCATGGGACATCCAGACCTGTTCGCGGTCGCTGTCATCGGCGAACCAGCCATCGAGGAAGTCCAGGTTGGCAACCGAGGGTGCCACATAGGCACGGCCAAACTCCGCCGTGCCACCACCGCCAGAGATTTTGCCGCCTTCGACCTTGCCGCCAAGCTGCTCCATCATCACCTGCTGACCATAGCAGATGCCCAGGATCGGCACGCCGTAGTCAAAAATCTCCTGCGGTGCGCGTGGAGATCCTTCGCGGGTCACGCTGTCAGGCCCACCAGAGAAGATCACTGCCTTGGGCGCCATTTCGCGCACAAAGTCCATTGTGACATTCTGATAGGGGTGGATTTCGCAATAGACGTTCAGCTCACGCAGGCGGCGCGCAATCAGCTGCGTTACCTGGCTGCCAAAGTCGATGATCAAAAGGCGGTCATGGGATGTCTGGCTCATGTCTGGCTCATAGGGTGCAGCGTCGCATTAGGCAAGAGGCAAGAGCGTTCGGAGGTCACTGCCAGTCGCGATTTCCACAGGGGAGGATCAATTAGCCCATTGAAGCCGAGGCTTTGCCGCCGCGCCGGATCGCGCGTTGGCGATCGGCATATTGGCTCCAAACTGCCAATGTGAGGAAGCTGGCGACATAAATCATTCCCAGCCCAACGATCAACCCGCCTGGCAACGGTCCAACAGCGGCACGTTGCAAGACCTGTGACAGTGATTCCGCTGGGCCTGGATGAATGATCACTTTACCCGCAAAGGCGATGGATTGAATAAGCAGGATCCACAAATAGTTGCGCCGAATTCTGCGGGCAATCGCCCGGCCATAGCCGACATGATACTCAGGCCGCCTGTAGTCTTTGGAGAGTTCCCTCCGCCAGTCACATTCGGGGGGGCGCGGTTCGCCGCTCAGCATTGGTGCATAGAAATGCGTTTCCAGCCAACGCGTTCTGGCGCGAAAAACATTGAAATAACGGTAGCGTCGTGCCTCCATCGCGAGGAAAAAGAGGATCAGGATCCCGACCAGGACCAGGGGCAGTGGAGAGGCTTCAGGAGAGGCAAAGGTGATCGAAAGGGCAACGCCAAGGGTGACAACCGCCCAGTTTGTGGTGGTATCGAGCCGCGTGCGCCATAGGGTGCTGCGATAGACCTCACCACGGTATAGGTGGGCAACGGCGCCTATCTCTGCAGCACTTAAGGCATCAGCTTCCTGTTCTTGATATTCCCTAGCCTGTGCCAATTGCTCCACACAACCCTTTCGCCGTTGCAAAGATGATTCCCAGATCTCCAGCGCAAGAATGCCCGCTGCGCGGCTGCGCTCTGGGGTAATCTGGCAAAAAAATCCTAAGGAGATATGAGAGGACTTGGCTGGGTCGGTGATTTTCGAGCAGCTTTTGTGTTTCGATGATGGATTGAAAGAAATTGCCTGCAAAATGTCGCTTTTTAACCAGAAGGGCCGTTATCCTTCGCTGCCCTGTCTTGGCCGCACGGTAGAAATCTTACCAACCTAATTCCTTTACGAGGACACACCATGGCCGAAGCAGCACCGCGTCGTCGCAGCCGGGGTGGCGGGGGAGCCGCCCGCCGCGCCGAACGTTCTGGCATCAATATCGAGACAGCAAAGTACATCGAGCGCAATATTCCGAACTTTGAGGTTCTGAATGACGAAGCGCTTGAGATCATCGAATACAACGCTGATACCATTCTCGAAGAAGTCGGTGTGAACTTTGTCGATAACCCTGCGGCGCTGGAGCGCTGGCGTGAGGCCGGGGCCGATGTCACCGGTGAGCGCGTGCGCATTCCCCGTGGCCTGGCACGCAAGCTTTGCTCGACAGCGCCGTCCGAGTTTACCCAGCATGCCCGCAATCCGGCAAAATCGGTTGTTATCGGTGGTAAGAACATGGTTCTCGCACCGGTCTACGGCCCTCCCTTTGTTCGAGATGCCGCCGGTGGCCGTCGTTATGCGACCATGGATGACTTCAACAAATTCGTGAAGCTCGCCTATATGTCCAAGTGGTTGCACCACTCGGGCGGCACCGTTTGCGAACCAACTGACATTCCGGTGAACAAGCGGCACCTGGACATGCTCTTGGCGCATATGACCTTGAGCGACAAACCTTTCATGGGCTCTGTGACCGAGCCCAGCCGCGCGCTGGATTCGGTCGAGATGGCCGGGCTGCTTTTCGGTAAGGATTTTGTCCAGAACAACACAGTCATGACCTCCCTGACCAACATCAACTCGCCGATGACCTTCGACGATGTGATGATGGGCTCGCTGGAGGTCTATGCCCAAAACATGCAGGCTTGCATCATCTCGCCCTTTATCGTGGGCGGTGCCATGGCGCCTGTTTCGGTGGCGGGTACTTTGACCCAGGTTCTGGCTGAGGTTCTGGCCGGTGTCGCCTATAGCCAGCTGGTGCGTCCGGGCGCGCCGGTGATCTTTGGCGCTATGGTAACCTCCATCGACATGGGCTCGGGTGCTCCGACCTTTGGTACGCCCGAAGCCTCGCATATCACCTATGGCGCGGGTCAGCTCGCCCGTCGTCTGAACTTGCCGTTCCGTTCTGCTGGCTCTTTCTGCGGCTCCAAACTGCCTGACGCACAGGCCGCTTATGAAACCGCGAATTCCCTGAATATGGGCCTTCTGTCCGGCGTGAACTTCATGCTGCATTCTTGCGGCTGGCTGGAAGGCGGTCTGGTCGCCGACTTTGAGAAATTCGTGATGGATGCGGATCAGCTGGGAGTTCTGCATGGGCTGGCCAAAGGCGTGGCTATTGACGAAAATGCTCAAGCCATGGAAGCGATCCGCGAAGTGGGTCCCGGTGGGCATTACCTTGGCTGTGACCACACTCAGGCCAATTTCAAATCGGCCTTCTGGAAGTCTGAACTTCTGGACTACAAGCCGTTTGAACAATGGGAAGAAGAAGGCAGCCGCGATACTTATGCGCTGGCCACCAATCGGGTTGAATATCTGTTGGCGAATTACCAACAACCCGCTTTGGATCCTGCCATCAATGAAGCGCTTCATAGCTATGTCGCTGAGAAAAAAGCCTCTATGCCGGATTCTTTCATGTAAATTTGACGGGCATCTCCTTGCTGGGGATGCTCGCGCATAAGGCGAGATTACGGGGCAGGGGCCGACTGGGCTTCTGCCCTTTCTCCTTTGGGGGGGGCGTTTTGCCCCGCTTGCACAGGCTGTTCGGCGCAAAACATCGTTTCAGCAACCAATGCAATCAATACCTCGATGTGCCGGGTGAGGATGTAACCCGCATCCCTAGTGCGGCGTCGGTGGTCAAATTCTGCTTCAAGATCCAGCAGACGGGTCAAAGCCTGCCTGGGGCCACAAAGCTGATTGCCGCCAAGAATCCGCTTTAGATCGCGGCTGCGATTATAGTTCGCAACCCCAAGTCTCGCGGTGCGTACCAGCAGTTTAGGACGGTTCAATTGCATCAGGCGCGTTTTTGCATCCAGCATCTTTTGGTCCTTTCCGTTCTGGAATGGGGAAAGTTTATAGCACAACTTTGGCGGGTGTTGCCGGAAGGGGGAGATTGGCGCACGCCCTATTGCCGGTTGATTGATAAGAATTTGGAAACAATGATGGACAAGTCAAAGTTCTGTTCAAAATCAGATAGGTAAAAGCTCTGGGTCTGTGGGGAACCATGGGGGCAGATTGTGGAGCGTTTTGCCTACGCGGTGATCGGAGAACTGCTGCTATGCAAAGACTACTCCCCCCAACATTCCCCGAATGGGCTCCGGAAGAAGTCCATCGCTATCTTCAACACACAGAGGCCGGAACTTCTATTCGCCAACTCGCGCGAGAAGCGGGATGCCATCCCTCAACGATCCTGCGCCAGGTGCGGCGGCTGGAAGCGCGACGTGATGATGCATTGATCGATCGCGCCTTGCAGGAACTTGCGCCGGTTTGTCAGGGTCAGGAAAAACCAGCGAAGAGCGTTCCCTATCAAGCAAAGGTACATCTCGAAAATGCTGCATTGGCAGTGCTGTCTCAGCTTTGTCGCAGCGGCGCGGTCCTGGCGGTTGCCGAGAGCATGGAAAAGGCCGTTGTGGTTCGAGAAGGAGGCGCTGCCCAGCACTCGTTTTCGGTCGACAAGAGCCTAGCGGCCATCCTTGCGCTTTTGGATTGGGTGACCTGTACTCGATCAGATCGATTGAGCCGCTATCACATTACCCCCCTCGGGCGCACTGTTCTCAATCGTTTGATGGCAGAGCGGGAAAACCGTGCGCGCAGCAATATTGAGCAGGGGTTTGCTGAAGGTCAGACGCCCTTTGAACGGGTGCAGCGCAATCGGCAAAGGGAGCGCCGATGCAGGTATGGCATGGGTGAAACCCCGCTCGATATGCTGGCGCGGCTCACAGATAAGACAGGTTCTCCCTATCTACAGGACGTGCTGGTCAAGGCTGGCAAGCGGCTGCGCGAAGACTATGAACTTGCCCAAATCGGCGATCACCTTAATCAGGAGCAGGCCTATTTTTCCGAGGCTCCGGATTGCGGCATCAATAACTCCATTCGCCCCAACCCGGCCACGGAAGCGGCAAAGAAACGGGCGGTATCTGCACTGCAAACACTTGGGCCGGGTTTGAATGACATCGCTCTGCGGTGCTGTTGCCATCTCGAAGGTCTGGAGACAGCCGAGCGCCACTTGGGTTGGTCCGCGCGTTCTGGCAAAGTTGTTTTGCGCATCGCTCTGATGCAGTTGCAAAAGCACTATGAGAAGGCGGATGCGCAGAATGGAGGGTGCGAGAGCAACCAGATGATTGGCTAAAAAGTGATGGGTTTCAGCAATGGCGACCAGATTTCATAGGGAATGCTTGTGGTTTTCTTCGCTAGGCATAGGTTGGGGTTATGCGATTCACACTCAGACAACTTCAGTATTTCGTCGCCCTGTGCGAGCAGCGGAACTTTGGCCGCGCTGCCGAGGCCTGTCATGTGTCCCAGCCCGCGCTTTCGGTGCAGATCAAATCTCTGGAGGATCAGATGGGCGGCTGCCTGGTTGAAAGGCGTGCGCGGGATGTGGTTGTAACGCCCCTTGGCCGCCAGGTGCTGTCCAAAGGGGAGGCGATCCTGCGTGCCTCGCGCGATTTGGAGCGCCTGGCACAGGACCAGGGTAGCGGGCGGCGCAGCCTCTCGCTTGGGGTCATTCCGACAATCGCACCCTATTTGCTGCCAGGGCTTCTGGCGCAGCTACGTGCTGGAGATCTGGAGCTGAGGATCGATATACGAGAGGCGCGGACAGGGCGCCTGTTGGAGGATCTTCAAGAGGGGACATTGGACGCTGCGATCATGGCACTCCCCAGCGGGGCACCCGGATTTGTCGAGGAGGAGCTGTTTCAGGACAGGTTCCTTTTGGCAGGGTCTTCCAATCGGCTGCGTCAGATGCAGTCGCTTGTGCCAGAGCTTGCGCCCTCCAGCCTGCGCGCGGAGTCCCTCATGCTGCTCGAAGATGGGCATTGTCTTACTGACCAGGCCTTGGAGGTTTGCGGCATGCAGCGCGGATCGAGTGGCATAAACATGGGTGCAGGCTCTCTTGCTACGCTCTCGCGGCTGGTGGCTGCTGGCTTTGGTTTGACGCTCATGCCAGAACTCGCGCTTCAGGCAGAATGCAGCGCCGTGCAGGGGCTGAGTGTGGCACGTTTCGCAGGCAATGAACCCTTTCGCAGAATCGGATTGCTGCGGCGGCGAAGCACCAGCGGCGAAGGCTGGTTCCAAGAACTGGGGGAGGTCGTGAGGGAGACGGGTGCTGACATCTTGCACAACGCCCGAAAAGAATACGGGCCCGCAAAAAGCGAGCCCGTTTCGTAATTCACTTCTGAAAAGAAAGCTTAGGCTGCGACTTCGGCCTTGGCTTCTTTCAGATGCTTCAGCACGGTTTCAGGCGAGGATACACCATAGGGGTCTTCGCCGTGGTTGTCAGAAAGGCCGGGCTCTTCGAACCATGCTTCAACAACACCGTTGTTGACGATGGCGGCATAGCGCCAGGAGCGCGCACCAAAGCCCAGGTTATCCTTGGCAACCAGCATACCCATTTTGCGGGTGAACTCACCGGAACCATCAGGAATAACTTTGACGTTTTCCAGGTTTTGCGCTTCGGCCCATTTGTTCATGACAAAGCTGTCATTTACGGACATGCAGTAGATCTCATCGATGCCCTCAGCCGCGAAATCCGCAAAGCCATTTTCAAAGCCTGGCAGCTGGTAGGTGGAGCATGTGGGGGTGAAAGCGCCTGGCAGAGAGAAAAGCACAACGCGCTTGTCTGCAAAGTAGTCAGCAGTGGTTTTGTCTTCCCAGCGGAAAGGGTTGGACCCTTCGATCGACTCGTCGCGGACGCGGGTTTTGAAGGTCACTTCGGGCAGTTTGACGCCAGCTTTCATCTTTGTCTCCATGAATGATGAGAACCTGTTTTCTGCCATTTATAATAGTTCTAAATCGGGTGCAACGATTCTAAATGCTCGGTGGGACGCATGTTTAATTTCAATCTAAGATACTAATAAGTATGGATAAAATTTAGGACGCATACCAAATTCCCTGTTTTTCTAACCTAGAGGATCCGCATGAATGCAGCAGTTAAAATTTCATCCTTGCGGCATATAACGGGTCTGAGTTTAACGGGTCTGAGTTCGTCACTGTAAGCACGGGGCGGTTGGCCAAAATCGACGGGATGGCGCCGCTATGCGCCATTTGCATGGCTGCTTTTCTTTTGTCACGGTGACGTCCGGGAATGAACATGTTACATCAGAACCAACTGCGGCCAAGAGCGGACCAAATATGCGTGATCTAAAGATTCCCGAGCAACGGCATCCTGAAAAGGCACATCGCCCAGATAATGCCCAGCCAAAGAAACCCAGCTGGATCCGAGTGCGCGCGCCCGGAGGAGCAGGCTACGCTGAAACGCATAAGATCATGCGAGACAACAATCTTGCGACGGTCTGCGAAGAGGCCGGTTGCCCAAATGTTGGTGAATGTTGGAGCCAAGGCCACGCCACCATGATGATCATGGGGGAGATCTGTACGCGGGGCTGCACCTTCTGCAATATTGCAACCGGTAAGCCTGACAGTCTGGATGCTTTTGAGCCGGGTCGAGTGGCACACGCGGTGCAAAAACTCGGTCTGAAACATGTGGTGATTACCTCGGTGGATCGCGATGATCTGGCGGATGGTGGGGCGGAACATTTTGCCCAGACCATTCGCGCCGTGCGTCATCGCAGCCCGGAGACCACAATCGAAATTCTGACACCGGATTTCATCAAATGTGACCTCTCTGTTGTTGAAGAGGTGGTTGAAGCGCGTCCCGATGTCTTCAACCACAATCTGGAAACTGTTCCGGGCCTCTATCCAGAGGTGCGCCCCGGCGCGCGCTACTTCCATTCCCTGCGTCTCTTGCAGCATGTTAAAGAGCTGGACCCGTCGATGTTTACCAAATCGGGCATCATGGTTGGCCTGGGTGAAGACGAGCAGGCGGTGCGTCAGGTCATGGACGACATGCGCGCTGCGGATATCGATTTCCTCACCATTGGCCAGTACCTGCAACCAACGCCCAAGCATCACGCGGTAGATCGCTTTGTCACTCCGGAAGAGTTCAAATCCTATGAGAAGGCCGCCTATGGCAAGGGCTTCCATATGGTGTCGGCGACCCCTCTGACGCGCTCTTCCTACCATGCGGGCAATGATTTTGCGCGCCTGCGCGAAGCCCGGAAAGCAAAGCTGGGTCTTGCATGACACCTGAGCAACTGGCGGAGCTGATCACGCTTCGGCATGAGTTGCACAAGATCCCAGAAGTCTCTGGCGATGAAGAGAAAACCGCGCGCCAAATTCAGAGTTATCTGAGGCAAAATAGTCCAGACCAGTTGCTGACTGGTTTGGGGGGTCATGGTGTTGCGGCGATTTACAATGGCCAAGCCGAGGGGCAAACCGTGCTGATCCGGTGTGAGCTGGACGGGCTGCCAATCGAAGAGGTTTCCGATCACGCCTATCGCTCAACCCACCAAGGGCGTGGGCATCTTTGTGGTCATGATGGTCACATGGTTATGGTGGCGGCTCTGGCTAAAGAGCTGGCGCAACAGCGGCCAAGGCAAGGGCGTGTCGTGCTTTTGTTCCAGCCGGCTGAAGAAACCGGCAAGGGCGCCGCTGCGGTTATCGCTGATCCGCGTTTTGCTGAGATTGCTCCGGATTTCGCGTTCTCCTTGCACAATTTGCCTGGTCTAGAAGTTGGGAAAATTGCGCTCTGCAATGGGGTTGCGAACTGTGCTTCACGGGGAATGCGGATCAAGCTGACCGGTAAGACCTCTCACGCGGCCGCGCCTCAGGATGGGGTTTCTCCGGCTACTGCCTTGTCTCACTTGTTGACTGAACTGCCCGCTTTGGGGGGCGGGGAAAATCTGGGGCCGGATTTTGCGCTGGTGACGCTGACCCATGCAAATCTGGGGGAGGCGACCTTTGGTATTGCACCAGGGGAGGCTGAAATCTGGACCACGCTTCGCTGTGTAACCGACAGGCGGATGGAGCAGCTGATTGCTGAGGCAACTGATCTGGTGCAGCAGTGCGCAGATGCAGAGGGCCTTGGCGTCCAAATCGAGTTTGACGACATCTTTGAGGCCTGCACCAATCACCCGGAGGCCAGCGCCATCCTTGCGGAGGCTGCGGCCAATGCCGGTTCTCCAGCAGAGATCCAGGAGCAGCCGCAGCGCTGGTCAGAGGATTTTGGTCAATTCGGAAAACAGGCCAAATCGGCGATGTTCTGGTTGGGCTCAGGAGAAGATCAACCGCAGCTCCACAATCCGGATTATGATTTTCCCGATGCAGCGATTCCGGTGGGGGTTGCAGTTTTTAAGGAAGCGATTGATGTGATCTTGAACGACGACGCCCTGCGAAATTCCAGCTAGACCAGCCTGTTAAAGAGGGTTCTTTTTCGTTTCTGTGCTGGCCTCTTTGGTGGAGGCAAGCACAGTTTTTGGTGTTGCTCCGCCGTGTCATGGGCGGCGGGGCTGACTGGAAAACTCAGTCCTCGTCGGTAAAGCGGACTTTGCCGATATGGGGCAGGTTGCGATTGCGTTGGGCATAGTCGATTCCATAGCCAACCACAAATTCATCCGGAATTTCGAAACCAATCCAATCAGAGCGGAAATCCACCTCTCGCCGCGATGGTTTATCCAGCAGGGCGATCGATTTCAGACGGGCGGGTTTGCGGCTGGCAAGCAGGCTGGTCACATGTTTCAGCGTGTGACCGGTGTCGACAATATCTTCGACAACAAGCACGTCACGCCCTTCAATTGCGCCGCGTAAATCTTTGAGAATGCGTACTTCTCTGCTACTTTCCATGCCATCCCCATAAGAGGAGGCCTCCAGGAAATCCACTTCGATGGGCAGGTCCAGTTCGCGCACGAGATCGGCAATAAAGACAAAGCTGCCACGCAAAAGGCCTACAACGACCAGCTTGTTGGTATCGCCGAACTCTTGGGTGATTTCGTCACAAAGCTCTTCGATACGTGCGGCGATGGCCTTGGCTGAAATCATCACATCGATGACATATGGACGCTGTGGCATGGCTGACCTCTTGTAATTCCCGCGCGTTCATAGGACATGACACGGCACGATCAAAGCAAGAAAAATGACGCCGCCATGCCAACTCATTCCGAAACACGTCAGATGCCCTATAGCGCAGATCAGATGTATGGGCTGGTTGCGGATGTCGCGGCCTATCCCAAATTTCTGCCCTGGTGTGCTGCGGCAAGGATCCGCAGTCGCAAATCGATCGGTGATGCTGAGGTGATGGAGGCGGATCTGGTGATCTCTTTCAAAGTGTTCAGAGAGCGCTTTGGCAGCCGTGTCACGCTGCATTCGAGTGAGAAAAAGATCGAAACGGAGTATCTGGACGGGCCTTTCCGCTACATGAAGTCCCATTGGGTTTTTACCCCACGGGAAGATGGTTCATGCGACGTTAGTTTTTATGTTGATTTTGAGTTCAAAAATGCCGTTTTGCAGGGCATTATTGGCATTGTCTTTAACGAGGCCATGCAGCGCATCGTAAAGGCTTTTGAAGACCGGGCGGCTGAGCTTTATGGTTAGGCTGCCCTCTCGCGGGTAGCCCGAAATATGAGCGAGAGCTTTACCAAGACCCTCGCTGCCTTTGCAGCAGCAGAAATAAAGCCAACCGAGTTGGCGTCAAAGATTGCCTGCTTGTCAGCATTGGACTGGCTTGCCTGTGGATTCGCCGGCCGTAATGAACCCGTCGCGCATATCATTCGTCGTCAGGCCCTCGCCGATGGTGGACATGAGCATTCTTGCCTCTTTTGCGGCGGGCTGGTGCCGGCACGCGCTGCCGCATTGGTCAATGGGACGGTCTCTCATGCGCTCGACTATGATGACACGCATTTTGCCCATATCGGTCACCCTTCTGTCGCGATCTTTCCAGCGGCATTTGCGATTGGTGAAAAGAATAAATGCAGCCTGCCGGATGTTCTATCAGCTGGTTTGATCGGGATGGAGGCCTCTATCCGAGTGGGGCTCTGGTTGGGACGCAGCCATTACCAGGCGGGGTTCCATCAGACCGCCACCGCAGGTGCCTTTGGTGCGCTGATCGCCGCTGGGAGGTTGCTGAAGTTTGACGCGACCCAATATGAAACTGGATTGGGACTGGCTGCCACCAGGGCCGCAGGGCTGAAGGCGCAGTTCGGAACCATGGGCAAGCCCTATAATGCGGGTCTGGCCGCTGCGACCGGTGTTGAGGTGGCAGAGCTGGTTGCCCTGGGCTTTGATGCGGCAGAACACGCCCTAGAGGGTCCTTTGGGATTTGGCGCGACACATGATGGGGAAGGGAACCAAGAGGGAGCTCTCGCTGACCTCGGGCGCCATTGGCATGTTGAGCAGGTCAGCCATAAGTTTCATGCCTGTTGCCACGGTCTACATGCGGCGCTGGAGGCGATGCGCAGCCTTGAGATGGCAGAGCCTGAAATAGCCAGGATTGATGTCGCCACTCATCCGCGCTGGATGACGGTTTGTAACCAGCAAGAGCCAACAACGGGTCTGGGCGCGAAATTCTCCTATCGCGTGGTCCTTGCCATGCAGATCCTAGGCCATGATACGGCACGGCTGGAGAGTTATGGCGATGACGCACTGTTCAGCGCTCCCAAGCTGACCTCTCTCCGGGATCGGATACATGTCACGGCGGATGACGCTCTGGCAGAAACCGAAGCAAGGGTGAGCGTACTGCGTCGGGATGGGCAGCGATTTGAGGCCCGGCATGATCTGAACCAGGAACAGGAATACTCCCAGCGCGAAGAGCGGGTTTTGCAAAAGGCAAGGGCGCTGCTCGGCGCGCGCCGGGCGGAAGAGACCTGGCTTTTCCTGAAACACGATCAAGAGCTAAAAGGGATGGTCGGGCGCCTGATGGGCGGTTGAGCCGGAGGGGAGATGGAAAATGGGCCCTTCCTAAGAAGAGCCCATTCCTGCCTGTTTTGCAGGCCTGTGAGTGGTGGCATTTTCAGCGCGCTGAAAGGTCCAGTCTGTGCTTGACCCGGATCTGCCAGAAAAACTCAGCTGGTCATGTCATAAGCGCGCTCGCCATGGACTGATAGATCGAGGCCATTGGTCTCTGTTTCAAGGTCGACTCGCAGAGATGTGAAAGCGGCAACCAGCTTAACCAGAACAATTGTGACCACGGTGGTAAAGATGCCGACGATTGCGAGTGCGCCGAGCTGAGCCACCCAGCTTCCGTGGCCAAAGGCTGCGATCATCACGGTTCCAAAGATGCCGCCAACTCCATGAACTGCAAAGACATCCAAGGTGTCGTCGATCTTCAATTTATTGCGCACCAGGTTCACTGCTTCTTGGCACAGGATGCCCGCGATTGCGCCAATGGCCAGGGCTTCGACTGGACCGACAAAGCCTGACGCCGGTGTGATCGATGCCAACCCAGCGATGGTGCCGGTAACCAGGCCAACAACGGAGGCCTTGCCGTATTTGATCTTCTCCCAGAGTGCCCAGGTCAGCGATGCGGTTGCAGCAGAGATATGGGTGACGGTGAGGGCCATAGCGGCGCCGCCATCCGCTGCCAGCTGGGAGCCACCGTTGAAACCAAACCAGCCCACCCAGAGCATAGCTGCGCCAATGACCACATAGCCAGGGTTATGCGGAGGGGTTGTGCGGTTCTTACGTGGTCCCAGGAAGACCGCGATGATCAGTGCGGCTAGACCTGCTGTTTCATGTACCACGATACCGCCAGCAAAGTCCTTGACGCCAACCTCACCAAAAATCCCGCCATCGGCCATCATACCGCCGCCCCAGATCCAATGCACCACCGGAGCATAACACAAGAGCATCCAGAGGCCCGAGAATGTGAGTACAAAGGCGAAACCCACGCGCTCCACATAGGCGCCGACGATCAGCGCGGGGGTGATGATCGCAAAAGTCATCTGAAAGGCAAAGAACAGTACCTCTGGCAGAGTGCCAGAAAGGCTGTCCGCAGTCACACCGTTCAGAAACAGCTTGTCCAAACCGCCCCAATAGCCGCTCTCACCGCCGCCAAAGGCAATGGAATAGCCAAAGGCCAGCCAGAGGACGCTCATCAGGCAGGCAATGGCATAGCAATGCATGAAAACGCTGAGTACGTTTCGTGCGCGCACCAGACCGCCATAAAACAGGGCAAGCCCCGGCAGTGTCATGAACAGCACAAGTGCCGTTGCCACGATGATCCAAGCTGTATCAGCCCCATTCATTTCCTCATCCTTCCGTCCGGTTTGAGTGGTTGGAGGATGAAAAAGCCGATGTGAGATGTAGAAAAAAGCGTCAAGAGGTGCAAAAGCGCCAAAAACATGGGCTTTTGCGCAACTGGTGAAAAAATAGGCAGGCAGAGGGCTCAGCTGCCTGTTTCGCGCTCCATTTGCAAAAGCGCATGCCAGAGGAGCGAGAGCGCATGATCGCAACTGCTCTGCCGTACTTGTTCACGGCCAAGCGCGCCAAATTCTATTGTTTGGGTGAGGGTTTCCACGCCCGTGCGAGACAGGCCAAAACAGACCCGCCCTTCGGGCTTGAACTCCGATCCTCCGGGGCCGGCAATTCCAGTGACAGAGACGGCAAGCGTGACCCCGGCCGCCCGGCGCGCGCCTTCGGCCATTTCGCCTGCGGTTTCCTCACTGACTGCGCCGGTTTCGTCCAGGGTGCTGCTTTGCACGCCCAGCATCTGCATTTTGGCGGCATTGGAATAGGTCACAAAGCCCCGGTCCAGAACAGCAGAGGAGCCAGGTACATCGGTCAAGGCGGCTGCAATCATGCCACCGGTGCAGCTTTCCGCAGTCGCAATAGTGACCCCTAGGCTTTGCGCCTTGTGCAGCAGGTTAGGTATGTCGGGGGTCTTTGATGTCATAGGCCCAGAACTCCGTGGCTAAACCCTGCGAGTGCTGCAACACCGATAGCTGCCATAATGCCGGCAATAATATCATCCAGCATCACCCCCATGGGGCCGTGCTTGCGGTCAGCCCAGCCCACCGGGCCGGGTTTCCAGATATCAAAGAGGCGAAACAGGACAAAGGCCGTGACCCAGCCGGGCCAGAGCGCGGTAATGCTGATGTCATGCGACCAGGCAGGATAGGAGATGGCCCAGATCGCCAACCATTGGCCCGCGACCTCATCTATGACGATTTCCGATGGGTCGTGGTTGTCCTTGCCGCGGGTCATCTCTGCAGTGGCCCAGTAGCCCAGGGCACTGACCACGAGGGTCGCCAGAGCCAGCAGAGGGAAACCGCCAAGCTGATGCAACAGGTAGGCAGCGGGCAAAGCTGCCAAGGATCCCCAGGTGCCAGGGGCAGGGCGCAAATGGCCAGTGCCAAAGAAGGTCCCTATCAGCGATGCGATACTCATGGCTTTATCAGCGCCGCAGTGGCGAGAGAGGCAATGCCTTCACTGCGTCCGGTGAACCCCAACCTCTCCGAAGTTGTGGCCTTGATGGAAACGCGTTCAGCATCAATGCCGACAATCGCGGCCATGGTCTGACGCATCTTTTCCGCGTGCGGTCCTACTTTGGGATATTCACATACCAAGGTGCAATCGATGTTGGAGATCTGATAGCCCATCTCGGCGGCAAGCTCGGCGGCGTGTTTCAGGAAAATCTCGCTAGCCGCGCCTTTCCATTGGGGATCGGACGGGGGAAAGTGGCGACCGATATCTCCCTGCGCCAGAGCGCCATAGATCGCATCGGTGACAGCATGCATACCGACATCGGCATCGGAATGCCCCTGCAGGCCGCGTTCATGGGGGATTTCCACACCACAAAGGATCACGCTGTCTCCAGGGCCAAAACGATGTACGTCATAGCCATTGCCCAGTCTGATATCCATTTTCTCTTGTGTTCCTAATATACGTTCTGCCCGGGCAAAATCCTCGGGTCTGGTGATCTTGATGTTATCCGGGTCCCCGGCGACGATGGCAACTGGCAACCCGGCAGCGCGCGCGACCTCTACATCATCCGCGGCACCACCGGGATGGGCGAGATGGCTGGCCAGGATCGCATCGAAGTGAAACCCCTGCGGGGTTTGTGCAGCAAAAAGACCGGTTCTATCCTGTGTTCCGGTCACGATGCTATCGCGCCCGGTCCAAAGCGCATCAGTCACCTCCTGTGCTGGCGCTGCGGCGGGGTGTTCATCCAATGCCTCGCAGATTCTTTTGATAAGGGCAGTTGCGGTGCAGGGGCGGGCTGCATCATGGATCAGGACTTTCTCGATGTTTTGCCCTTCCAGCGCCCTTAGGCCATTCAGAACCGAAGCTGCACGTTCCGCGCCGCCTTTTGCCAGTGCAACGCGTGGGTCATTCTCATATCGCTGCCAGGCCTCCTGGTCATCTGGTGATAGGACCAGCAGGATTTTCTCAATGCCGGCGCGTTCAAAGGCCTTCAATGTCCAATCTATGACGCGCTTACCCTTGAGGGGGCGCCATTGTTTTGGCAATCCGCCACCCGCGCGGGTGCCGCGGCCTGCAGCGACGATAAGGGCAGCTGTGGTCATAACAAGGCTCCAAGTTCTTGCCGATCTGTTTAATTTCTGCTGCATGCAGTAGCAATCACCTGCGTCAACATGCCTAAATTTTAGGCAACTGAAGCCTGGGATAGGGTTGTAGAGCGCCTGTTCATTGTCCAATAGCAAGGGCTTCGGTTAGAAAACTAACACATGCACAAGGATTAAGCAGTTGTCCTTTACCCTCGGAACCACAACTTTGGACCCGCCCATTGCCTTGGCGCCCATGGCTGGAATCACCGACAGGCCCTTTCGGGACCTGGTTCGTAGCTTTGGAGCCGGCCTGATGGTGAGCGAAATGGTTGCGAGCCAAGAGATGGTTCAGGCCAAACCGGGAGTGAGAGAGCGCGCGGAGCTGAGTGCGGATGTGGAAAACACTGCCGTACAATTGGCTGGTCGAGAGGCCGAATGGATGGCTGAGGCCGCACGTCAGGTTGCCGATCGTGGCGCAAGGATCATCGATATCAATATGGGTTGCCCCGCCAAGAAGGTGACCAACGGCTATTCTGGCTCTGCGCTGTTGAAGACACCCGATCATGCGCTTCGCTTGATAGAAGCGGTGGTGGAAGCGGTTGATATTCCTGTGACGCTCAAGACGCGTCTTGGTTGGGATGACAAGTGCCTCAACGCCGCAAGTGTTGCAGCGCGGGCAGAGGATGCCGGTGTTCAGATGGTCACTATTCATGGGCGCACCCGCTGTCAGTTCTACAAAGGGCAGGCGGATTGGTCCGCAATTCGCCAAACAAAGGAAGCCATCACGGTCCCGCTTTTGGCCAATGGGGACATCACCAGTACTGAAACGGCAAAACGCGCCCTGGAGCAGTCGGGGGCTGACGGGGTCATGGTCGGGCGCGGCACTCAGGGAAAGCCCTGGCTTCTGGCGCAGATTTCCCATGACCTCTGGGGAGCTACAAAGCCTGAAATTCCTCGGGGAAATGACCTTATCCGAATGGTTTCAGAGCATTATGAGGCAATGCTTGAGTTTTATGGCCAGGATCTGGGCCTGCGCGTCGCGCGAAAGCACCTGGGCTGGTACATGGATGAAGCGGGAACCCCTTCGGCCCTGCGTCGTCAGATTTTGACTGAGAAAGACCCCAAAAAGGTTCACGCCATGCTGCCAGAGGCCCTGGGCCAGACTGGGGACGGGGGCACGAATGATTACCGATAGCGCGCTTTGGGCCTCTCTCCCGGTTCCGGTTTTTCTGGTGTCGCCCGACGATTTGATCCTGGATGCTAATCCAGCAGCGGAAGGATTCCTGAACACGTCGCAGCGCTCTTTGATCGGTCGCGCAGTCTGGGAACAGATCGCCGTGGACAGTGGCGTAGAGCACTCCTTTGAAAAGGCACGGAGCCAAGGCACGCCCTTGTTTGTGAACGACATTGACGTCGGCGGACGTAACCGGCCCGCGACCCAATGCAGCATGCAGGTGGCGCCTTTGCAGGGGCGGCCCGGGCAAATGGTGCTTCTTCTGTCGCCACGGGAGCTTTCTGCCCGCATGACACAGAACCATTCGTCAAAATCGGCTGCCCAATCCGCGATTGGCATGGCCGAGATGCTGGCGCATGAGATCAAGAACCCCCTGGCTGGGATCACCGGTGCGGCCCAACTGCTGAGTATGGGTCTCAAGCGTGAAGACCTGGAGCTGACCGATCTGATCGTCAGTGAGAGCCGGCGGATCGTTAAGCTCTTGGATCAGGTCGAGCAATTCGGAAATCTGAGTGAACCCCAGTTCAAACCAGTCAATCTGCATGATGTGCTGGACCGTGCGAGGCGCTCTGCGCTTTTGGGATTTGGGTCACATATGCAGATCACCGAAGATTACGATCCCTCTTTGCCTGCCGCTTGGGGGGATGCGGATCAACTGCTGCAAGTTGTTCTGAACCTGCTAAAGAACGCATCAGAAGCAGCTGGTCCGGGCGGTGGTACGATCCGAATTCGCAGTTTCTATGAACATTCGTTCCGCCTGCGTCGTAGTGACGGAACTGGCAAGCTGCTGCCGCTGCAGATTGAGATCGTTGATGATGGTCCGGGGCTGCCAGAAAAAATCCGGGATGAAGTCTTTGACCCCTTTGTGTCGGGGCGGGAAAACGGAACCGGTCTTGGCCTTGCCTTGGTTAGCAAGATCATCGCTGACCATAACGGCTGGGTTTCGGTGACCTCGGAACCGGGAAAGACCGTTTTCCGCCTGTCTTTGTCGCGGGTCCCTAAGGAAGTAATGGAGGTTTGATAGATGGATGGCACCGTACTTGTCGCGGATGATGACCGCACGATCCGCACCGTATTGACCCAGGCGTTGACCCGGGCCGGGTGCCGTGTCCATGCGACTTCCTCGCTAACAACCCTGATGCGCTGGGTTGCCGAAGGCAAAGGCGATGTGGTGATCTCCGATGTGGTCATGCCGGATGGTAACGGTCTGGAAATGCTTCCTAAAATCGCGCAGGACCGACCGGGTTTGCCGGTAATCGTTATCTCGGCGCAGAACACGATCATGACTGCGATCAAAGCCGCCGAGGCAGAGGCCTATGACTATCTGCCCAAGCCCTTTGACCTGCCGGAGCTGATGAAGCGTACCGCGAAAGCGCTTTCTGAAAAACGGATGCCGCAGTTGCAAGCGCCCACATCAGAGGTAGATCAGCCAGAGGATTTGCCATTGGTTGGCCGCAGTGAAGCGATGCAGGCGCTCTACCGTCTGGTGGCGCGGGTGATGAACACTGATATCCCGCTCCTGATCACCGGTGAAAGCGGAACCGGAAAATCCCTGATTGCCCGGTCGGTTCATGATTTCTCTGATCGGAGAACCCTGCCATGTGTGATTGCGACAGAGGCTGATCTCCTGGGGCTTGAAGGGCCCGCACGTCTCTTGGCTGAGGTGAAGGGGGGCACCCTGCTGATCGAGGAGGTCTGCGACCTGCCGGATGAGGCGCAGGCGCGATTGGTCCGCATGATTGATGCGCCCGGTGAGCACAACCCGCGCTTTATGGCGACCAGTCAAAGCAACCCGATGCAGGCGATGGAGCAGGGTGAGCTGCGGCAAGATCTCTATTACCGACTCTCCGGCACCGAGCTCCGGGTGCCAAGCCTGCGCGAGCGAGTTGAGGACATTGCCCTCCTGGCAGAGCACTTCCTGATCAAAGCGGAGAATGAGGGGGCGGCTCATCGGGTGCTGAGTGGTGCTGCACGGGATCTCATGCGCCAGGCGGCCTGGCCGGGGAATGTCAGGCAGCTGGAAAACCTGATGCGCCGTCTGGCGCTGACAGCGCAAAGCGAAGAGATCAGCAAGGCAGAAGTTGAGGCCGGTCTTGGCCCAACAACAGAGGCAGGCCCTATCGCAGGTGGTCCCGTGAATGAACGACTGTCAGAGGCGGTAGGCCGTCATCTGCAGCGCTACTTTGATCTGCATGGCGATATTCTGCCGCCACCCGGCCTCTATGCGCGGATTCTGCGCGAGGTTGAGGCACCGCTGATCGAAATTGCGCTCTCTGCAACCAGTGGAAATCAGGCAAAATGTGCCGATTTGCTGGGGATCAACCGAAATACGCTACGAAAGAAAATCACTGACCTTGATATTGAGGTGACACGCCGCCGCAAACTGATGTAATATCGCCACAGAACTGTGGCAGACAGGTGATTTACCTGTGATGACCACGAGATATGGCGGGAGACCCAGTAGGGTCATACAAGAGGTGAGGGTGGTCCGTGGCGTTTAAGTCACATTTTCGGGCGAGATATGGGCCGTTTTTGGCCTTTGTCCGTTGGCGAAAAACACGTAATGCCCGCAATGCTGGCACGCTGGGGTTGGTGCTTTTAGGCCCGATACTCGCGCTTGCGACCTTTCTGGTTATCGGTCCACTGGATCAAGGCGGAACCTCCAGCGCGCTGCGTCTGATTCTCCTTGCGGATATGGTCTATATTCTGGCGATTGCGGCACTCGTGCTGACCCAGATCTTTCGGCTGTTTGCTGCGAGACGGTCCAAATCGGCGGGATCCCGCTTGCATTTGCGGCTCATTGGCGCTTTCGGTTTTCTGGCTCTGGTCCCGGCCATCATTGTCGCGGTCTTTGCGGTTTTGACGGTGAATATAGGCCTCGAAGGCTGGTTCTCTGAGCGCGTGCGCCAGGTGATTGGCAGCTCACTCTCTGCAGCCGAAGCCTATCAGGATGAGCAGCGCACAGATCTAAAGGCAGATGCGACTGCGCTTGCACGGTTTTTGGATCAAAGCCGCAATCGTGCGTTCTTCATGAATGATGCTGCTCTACGTCAGGTGCTCTCGCAGGGGCAATTGCAGATCCAGCGCGGCCTGAAAGAGGCCTATCTCATCGATGGCACGGGGCGGATCAGAGCAAGGGGCGAACGCTCTTATGAGTTCGATTTTGAGCGCCCCAACGCCAAAGATCTGGCGCGGGCTGCAAATGATGGGATGGTGATTCTGCAGGATTGGGACAACAATGAGTTTCGCGCTCTCGTCCGCCTCAATGCCTTTGTGGATCGCTATCTTTATGTCAGCCGCTCCGTTGATGGCAAGCTGCTGAACCTTTTGGATGAAACGCAAGAAACGGCTTTGCTCTACCAGCAGTTGGAGAGCGAACGCGGGCGCGTGTTGTTTCAGGTAGGGCTGCTTTACATCGGATTTGCGCTCATACTTGTTCTGGCCTCAATGTGGCTTGGCATGTGGTTTGCGGAACGATTGTCACGCCCTGTTGGGCGGCTCACCGTAGCGGCGCAACGTGTTGGAGCTGGTAATCTGGATGTACAGGTGCCTGAAGAGGAAGGCGGCGATGAGATCGCCCAGCTTGGCCATTATTTTAACCAGATGACACGGGAGCTGCGGGCGCAGCGCTCCCGGTTATTGGAGAATACCAACCAAATCGAACGTCGGCGCAGATTGTTCGACTCTGTTTTGTCTTCGGTTACCTCTGGTGTGGTCGGCCTGGATGATCAGGGGCGTATCACCTTTGTAAACCGGTCTGCGGAGCGTCTGCTGGACTGGCAGGGCACCCATCAGACGGTTGCTTTGGCCGTTGCTGTACCTGAATTCGGCCCTCTATTCGAAACGCTTGCCGAAAGCGGTGCTGAGGCGGAGCAGGGCGAAATCAAGGTGACCCGACAGGGGCAATTGGAACACCTGTTGGTTCGGATGTCCCAGCGCCGTTCCGGTGATGGGAAACTCGAAGGCTATGTGGTGGCATTTGATGATGTGACGGATCTGGTAAGCGCCCAGCGTATGGCCGCCTGGGGGGATGTCGCGCGACGTATTGCACATGAGATCAAGAACCCGCTTACCCCAATTCAACTGAGTGCGGAGCGGATCAAGCGGAAATTTGCCCCCAAACTGGGAGAGGAAAACAGTGATCAACTTCAGGCGATGACAGACGTTATTGTACGTCAAACCAACGATTTGCGGCGCATTGTTGATGAATTTTCCAAATTCGCCCGTATGCCAGAGCCGGAAACGCGTGAAGAGGATCTGGTAAAGCTGATCCAGGATGCTGTGATGCTGCAGGCGACCGGCCAGCCAGATGTCAAACTCTCATCCGATTTGCCGCAGCAGCCGCTTTGGGCGGATCTGGATGCGACCATGATCGGACAGGCGCTGACCAATCTGATCAAGAACGCCGGAGAGGCAATCGAAAGCCTGAAGACGAAAGGCCATGACGGCCCTCTGGCTCCGGAAATCCGCGTTTCCGCAGCTGAGGATATTACCGGTGGCTACAGGATCACAATCGCGGACAATGGCATCGGCCTCCCCGAGGATCGATCGCGCCTGTTCGAACCCTATGTGACGACAAGGAATGAAGGAACAGGTCTTGGCCTTCCGATTGTGAAGAAGATCATTGAAGAACATGGCGGCACCCTCAGCCTAGAGGATGCGCCAGTTTTTGAAGGGCACCAGCATTTTGGTGCCATGGCAGTTATACGCTTGCCCGCCGCTGCCCGGGCTTTGCAAGCGAACAAGAATACGGTGAAAGCAGGTCTGACATGAGTGATATTCTGATTGTTGATGATGAGCGTGATATCCGCGAATTGATTTCGGATATTCTGGAGGACGAAGGCTATGCCACGCGTAAGGCTGGAAACTCAGAAGAGTGTATGGCGCAGCTGAACCAGGAACCACCGGCCCTGCTTATTCTGGATATCTGGCTGAAAGACAGCCAAATGGACGGGATCGACATTCTTAAGACCGTTAAGCGTGATAACCCTGAGGTGCCGGTGGTTATCATTTCCGGACACGGTAACATCGAAATTGCCGTGGCTGCGATCAAGCAGGGTGCATATGATTTCATCGAAAAGCCCTTTAACATTGATCAGCTGATGGTCGTGATCCGCCGCGCCATGGAGACCTCTCGACTGCGGCGTGAGAACACGGATCTGCGGCGCAAAGAGGCCGGCAGCTCGGATATGATCGGCGTTTCTGCGGCCTTCAGGGGGCTGGTAGGACAGCTCGATAAAGTCACCAAGTCCAATGGCCGTGTAATGCTCAGCGGACCAGCTGGCAGCGGTAAGGAGATTGCCGCTCGATATATCCACAGCAATTCAAATCGCGCTGCGGCCCCCTTTGTGACAGTAAGCTGTGCTGGTGTCGAACCGGACCGGATGGAAGAGGTGCTATTTGGCCGTGAAACAGCAGAACGCGGGGTCGAGCCCGGCCTGTTGGAGCAGGCCCATGGCGGGATCGTCTTCTTTGATGAGGTGGCCGACATGCCCCTCGGCACGCAATCCAAGATCCTGCGCGTATTGGTTGACCAGCAGTTTCAACGGGTTGGTGGGAATGACAAGGTGCGCGTCGATCTGCGCGTCGTCTCCTCCACCAGCAAAGATCTGGAAGCGGAGATCGCCGCTGAGAACTTTCGACAGGAACTCTATCATCGCCTGAATGTCGTTCCGATTGTGGTTCCGTCCCTGGCGGATCGCAGAGAGGATATTCCTGAACTGGCGAATTTCTTTATTTCGCAGTTCAATGAAACTCAGGGCTTGCCGATCCGCGAGATCAGCGAAGAGGCCGTGGCCTTGATGCAGACCATGACCTGGCCGGGCAATGTCCGACAGCTTAAAAACCTAGTCGAACGGGTTCTGATCCTGGGCGATGGAACCGGACCAATTGAGGCCAAGGATCTGCCGCGCGAAGAAGAAAAGGTCGAAGAGCAGGGGCGCGTGGTTCTCTCTGGAGCGCTTGCGACCTTGCCTCTGCGCGAAGCCCGTGAAGCTTTTGAGCGGGAGTATCTGCTGACACAGATCAACCGGTTTGGGGGTAATATCAGCCGGACGGCATCTTTTGTCGGCATGGAGCGATCCGCGCTGCACCGTAAGCTGAAGTCCCTTGGTGTTGTTACTTCAAACAAGACCGGTGCACGGGTGGCCCATGTTGAGAAAGAAGAAGATATGGCTTGAGAGCTGGGCGGGAAAGCTCTGTTAACCAGAGCGCCCCGCCTGCCTGGGGGATTGAAAAAGCCGCATCTGTCTGGCGTCAGCCCCTGTTGAAACACCCTGGTGAAACAGCCCTGCGCGCGGATGCAAGAAATCCAACAGGCTGCAAAGCGACACTAAGCTGAAAAGCAGTGAGCGCTAGCAGGCGCTTCCCATTTGTCTTGCGCCCTTATTGGTAGGTCACAATTTGGACTGTTCCATTCTTTCGCTGAATCGCGCAACTGTTGCCATCAAGTCTGAGTGGTGTTTGGGCAAGGGGCTGCGGCGGCAGGTTTAGCGTGTTCGTACAACGCGGTAGAGCCAGCTGTTGGTAGCCTTTCTGTGCCATGCAAGATTGCTCAATCCGTCCGCGTAGGGCTCTATTTACATCGACTGTATAACTCCCGCCATCCACCCAGTGGCCCGGCGTCGTCCAACAATGCCCTTCGGAATTGCAAACCCGCCTGCCGGGGTAGAAGACCGGTGGGCGGTGGCGGATCTCTGCGGCGACCGGCGCTTCTTTCAGCGCCTTGACCTCGCATGCCAGAAGATCCCGGTCCAAGCGTGCCTGACTGACCCCATCCCGAAAATAGACGTTCAGTGGACCACAGGCCGCAAGCATGAGCGGCAAAAGAAAAACCAGAATTCGGGTACGCAGAATGCTCATGTAGAAATTCTGCCTTTATTCTCTTACTGATACAATTGAATTGACCCTGTTCACGGCTTCTGTCATTCAAAATGAGCAGAAAGGCGCCCAAAGGATCGAGGCATGAAAGTAATCATCTGCGGCGCGGGCCAGGTTGGCTGGCAAATCGCCCGCCATCTGTCCGGTGAACACAACGATGTTACGGTCGTCGACAACAACGCAGAACTTGTGCGTCGGGCGACGGATACGCTGGATGTTCAAGGCATTGCGGGCTTTGCCTCTTATCCGGATGTACTGGATCGGGCAGGGGCGCGAGACGCCGATATGATCATTGCCGCCACCCACTCGGATGAGGTCAATATGGTGACCTGCCAGGTGGCGCATTCGGTCTTTTCCATCCAGCGCAAGATCGCCCGATTGCGGTCGCGTAGCTATCTGGATGCGATTTACACCGATCTCTATCGCCGCGATCACCTGCCCATTGACGTGGTCATCAGTCCTGAGCGGGAAGTAGCCGCGGCCGCGATGCAGCGGCTTTCGGCACCGGCTGCTTTTGATACCGAAATCTTCATGGAGGGGCAGGCGCAACTTCTGGGAATCCAGATTGATGAGGATTGTCCAGTGGTCAACACGCCTCTGCGGCAGTTGACGGATCTCTTCTCTACCCTGCGCGCGATCGTTGTTGGGGTGCGGCGAGAAGGAACACTCTTTGCGCCAGAACCGGGAGATCAGCTGTTTGTCGGGGATAGCTGCTATGTCTTTTCCCATGCAGAGGATGTGAGAAGAACGATCGAAGTCTTCGGTAAAGTTGAAAAACGCCAGGATAGAGTGGTCATTGTCGGCGGCGGCAATGTTGGCCTGGAGGTGGCAAAGGCCCTGGAAGGGAGTGCGGCGCGCATCCGATCCAAGATGATTGAGCGCAATAGAAAATCTGCTGAGCAGGCTGCGGAAACGCTGGAACGTACCATTGTCTTGAATGGGGATGGGCTGGATCGCTCGCTGATGATCGAAGCCGGGATCGACCGCGCGGATGCCATGCTTGCGGTCACGGATGACGACAAAACCAATATGCTGGCAGCGGTGCGCGCCAAAGCCGAAGGGTGCCCCTTTGCGATTGCGCTGATCAACGATCCGACATTGTTGCCATTGCTGTCACACCTGGGCATTGATGCCTTCATCAACCCGCGCGCCACAACGGTCAGTTCGATCCTGCGCCACATTCGCTATGGGCGTGTGCGTCAGGTTTATTCGATCGGAGATGCCGAGGCCGAGGTGATCGAGGCCGAGGTGCTGGGAACCTCTCCCATGGCGGGTCAGGCCATTCGTGACATCGATTTTCCCGAAGGCGTTTTGGTTGGCGCGGTGCGCAAGGGGGCGGAGGTCCTGCGCCCCTCTGGTGGTTTGCGGATTGAGGAAGGGGACGTCATTGCGCTCTTTGCGATGGCGGATGATGTGCCGGAGGTGGAGCGCTTGATGCAGGTCTCCATCGACTACTTCTAGTGGCCAAGAGAGTAAGACAGGCGCGTGGCCTGTTACGGCTGCCTCTGTTTTTGCTGCTCTTGGGCATTGCCTCTCTGGCAATGTGGGTGCCGGCATTGCAGGCCTTGATCCTGGATGACCATGCGACCTCCCGTAGCTTTTTTTATTCCGGTGTGATCGGCCTGTTCCTCGTGGCGTTGACGGGTTTGTCTTTAGGGAACCGCGTGCCGCGCTACAGCATGCCAGGGCAATTGCTTTCTCTTCTTGCAGCCTTCACGGTTCTGCCTCTGTTTCTGGCTTTGCCTGTCTTTGATGCATTGGGGAATACGCGGTTCATAAATGCCTATTTCGATATGGTAAGCTCCATCACCACGACCGGGGCGGACATCTATCCTGATCCGGACAGGTTGCCAGCCGGTTTGCATCTTTGGCGCGCTATGGTGGCTTGGCTCGGCGGGCTGCTGATGTGGATTTCAGCCTCCGCAGTTCTTGCCCCCCTTTCTCTGGGTGGGTTTGAAATTACCGCACGCGGAGAGCCGGGCCGCGGTGAGACTCCAATACATCTGACCGAAGTCGACCCGAAGGCAAGGTTGATCATTGTCTCCAAAACACTGACCCCGGTCTATGCTGGGCTGACAATGATGCTCTGGGCTCTTCTTTTGATGACCGGAGAGACATCGCTGGCCGCGATGAGCCATGCGATGTCGGTCATGTCGACCTCTGGCATTTCGGCCATCGGCGGGTTGGAGAACTCAAACAGCGGCATCGCCGGAGAGATGATCCTCTTTCTCTTTATGTTTTTTGCCCTATCTCGCCTGACGTTCTCGAATGATACCATAACCACTGGAAGTGGCCGTTTGGACAAGGATCCAGAGTTTCGGATCGGTCTTTTGATTCTCTTTGGGGTTCCGGCCTTGTTGTTTGTGCGCCATTGGCTGGCAGCCCTGGAGGTGGATGCCAGTGATGACATCTGGCAAGCGCTCAGATCCTATTGGGGCGCGCTTTTCACCGTGATGTCTTTCCTCTCAACCACTGGGTTCGAAAGCGCCCAATGGGAAGCTACCCAGGCCTGGTCTGGCCTGCAGACCCCTGGAATGATCCTATTGGGGCTTGCGGTTATAGGTGGCGGAGTGGCTACAACCGCCGGCGGGGTCAAACTGCTGCGGGTCTATGCGCTCTACCTTAATGGGTTGCGCGATATGGAGCGTTTGATCCATCCCTCATCCGTAAGTGGCGCAGGTGCGGGAAACAAACGACTGCAAAAGAACGGAGCCTTTGTGGCCTGGATCTTCTTCATGCTCTTTGCCCTGTCGCTTGCCCTGATCAGCATCGCGCTTGCGGCGGTTGGCAGTAGTTTCGAACAGTCCCTTATCCTTGCCATTGCAAGCCTTTCGACAACAGGGCCCTTGACCGAGATTGCAGGAAATTCCGCGGTTGATCTGGGGGCTTTGGCGCCCGTGGCAAAAATGATCCTTTGCCTGGCTATGGTCCTGGGCAGATTGGAAACGCTTGCCATCATCGCGCTTTTGTCACCAAATCTCTGGCGTAGCTAGTGGAATACCATTAACGTGATCCGACAGGGGGGTGATTTACGGCTGGTGGTCGCGATGATAACCCTACATAATTAGCGCTAATCGATCGTGCTGGTCCGCAGCGCGTAGCAAGAACAAAAGCGAGATAACAAAAAATGGCTTCGGACAGACAGAATCTTCAGGATGCTTTCCTGAACCACGTTCGCAAAACCAAAGTTCCAGTTACAATCTTTCTGATCAATGGTGTGAAACTGCAGGGTGTCATTACCTGGTTCGATAATTTTTGCGTGTTGCTGCGCCGCGATGGTCAGTCGCAGCTGGTCTATAAACACGCAATCTCGACAATAATGCCGGCCCAGCCGATCAGCCTGTATGAAGGTGAAGACGCCTCTTGATGGAGCACGATAGGATCCGCACCCGTGCTTGGGTGCTGCATCCGGAAATTAAATCCGATTTTGACCGCCGCAATGCCGAGGCGGCATTGGCTGAAGGCGTAGCATTGGCAGAGGCCTTACCCGATCTGGATGTGATCGGTTCCAATGTCGTGCGGCTGCCAAAGGCGCATGCTGGTATGCTGTTTGGCTCCGGTAAGATCGAAGAGCTTTCAACCAAGTTGAAGGCCGAAGAAATTGAGCTGGTCCTGATCGACGGGCCGGTTAGCCCCGTTCAGCAGCGTAACCTGGAAAAGGCCTGGAAAGTTAAGATCCTGGATCGGACCGGGCTCATCCTAGAGATTTTCTCGGATCGGGCGCGCACGCGTGAAGGTGTTCTACAGGTTGAGATGGCTGCGCTCAGCTATCAGCGGACGCGACTGGTGCGGGCCTGGACCCACCTGGAGCGTCAGCGCGGCGGGCTTGGTTTTGTTGGCGGCCCGGGTGAAACCCAGATTGAAGCGGACCGTCGCGCCATCGACGAACAGCTGGTGCGGTTGCGCAGGCAGTTGGAAAAGGTGGCCAAGACACGGACCCTGCATCGCGCCGCCCGCGCCAAGGTGCCCTATCCGATTGTTGCTCTTGTTGGTTATACCAATGCCGGTAAATCAACCTTGTTCAACCGTTTGACTGGGGCTGAGGTCATGGCAAAGGATATGCTCTTTGCCACACTGGATCCCACCATGCGCAGGGTGGAGCTGCCGGATGGCCCAGAGATTATTCTCTCCGATACGGTTGGGTTTATCTCGGACCTGCCAACTGAGCTGGTTGCGGCCTTTCGGGCGACGCTGGAAGAGGTTTTGGCGGCAGATGTAATTCTGCATGTGCGTGACATCAGTCATGATGAGACCGCAAAACAGGCCGAGGATGTCGCCTCTATTCTGGAATCCTTGGGTGTTGATGACAGTCGTGCACAGATCGAGATCTGGAACAAACTGGATCAGCTGAGCGAAGAAGAAGCCATTGCGCGGCGTGAACGCGCAGAGCGTGAGGAAGATGTCCATGCGATCTCTGCGCTGACAGGTGAAGGTTTGCCTGGGCTTTTGCAAGATATCGCGACGAAGCTTCAGGGCGTGCTCTTTGAGGAGCAATTCACACTTCCCTACTCAGACGGACGCAAACGCGCGTGGTTATTTGCGCAGGACGTTGTGACAGAGGAAGAGCAAGGCGAAGAAGGTTTTGTTCTGACGGTGCGTTGGACCGAAAAACAAAAGGCGCAATTTCAATCTGTTTAGAAGTAAGCGAAAAGCTGCGCGGAAACGCTTAGCGCTGAATTGCTGTTCGTCATACTATTGGCCAGCCTTCCCGCGAAGGCTGGCCATTTCTTTTCAATTCCGCGGGGTGATGAGCGTAACGCCCACTGCCGCCGCGCGGGCCAGCTCTTCATCCAAAGACATCGGGACGTATTCTCCACGACGCCAAAGCTGTGCCATATCGTCGTAAGAGCGCGACAGAAAATGCCCTGATTGGCCAGTGGATTGGATGAAGAGGGAGCTGTCCGGGTCGGAGAAGTCATAGACCCCTCGATAGCCCGCGGCATGAACATTCTGATAGGGATTTGGACCCTCACCAGAGGTCAGCCCACGACGTAGGGTATTGTCACCACCGCTGGTGGACTGGCGGATGTTCACAAAAAGGCGCAGGAGCGGGACGTCACCAAGGACCTCATGGTCATGCGTTGCTTGATGGGCATCGCCCCAGCGAAGGGATTCAAGCGCATCTCCATAGCGCTCTTCTATCCAAACAATCGCATCATCCAGGGCAAGGCGGGACATATCGGTGCAGCTTTCCTTTGGCGCGCTCTGGGCAACATCGCACCAGGAAGAGGCGCCATTGATATCCCGGAAGACACGCTCCAGAAAGACCGGATCAGGGTGCAGGAATTCTGCGACGAGGGGGCCGAGCTCATCCGAGATCAGGCGCGTTTGCAAGGCGCGTAGCCAAGCGGAATAGATCAGCGGCTCGGGCAGATGCTCGTTCATTTCCCCGTTCCATTCCGACAAGAGCGAAAGCGCGATCTGCCTCTGCCTTTCGCGGGTCCCGTCTTCGGCAGCCGCACCCGTAAACCAGAGGTCAGCCCCAATCAGGGGTAAGAGCGAACGGGCCGTATAGGAGACCGTATCAAGCTGCGCTTCGATAAAGCTGTCCCTTGTGTGAACCTCACGGCTTTGCATCAGGCGACGCCAGCGATTGATGCGTTGTGTATCACCCCAAGAAAAGGTCACATGGTTTGGAAATGGCCGTTCAACAGTCTTATTGTTGGTATTGCCCAGAATTCCGCCTCTTGGGTTGATAAACTCTGGATTGGCTGCATAGGGCGCACGCCCTTGCCAGCGGTTTTCTCTTCGCCACCCCTGCGAGGGCATGCGCCCCTGACTTTGATGTTTGGCATCGCGCGCCGGGAAGGCGCCAACGGTTTTGAACCCGATACTGTTCTTGTCGGCCAGTGTCAGATTCTGCGAGGGAGCCATGAACAATTCGCCCGCTGTGATGGCCTCTGCAACGGATTGGCTACGCATGAGGGCAATAGCCGCAGTCATAGAAGTGTCGTCGGAGCGAAGCGCATTCCACGCCAGGCTAACCACATGCCCGGGAGGGGTAATCGTCTCGAGATCAAAGAGATTGCTTGGCAGCACCGGGCCATTCTCTGTCCATCGGAGTTTGAGCGTGACCGGGGGCGAGCCTTTGATATTGATGATAGAGGGGCGGGTGGTGAATCCCCTGTAGCCATCAGGGCTAAGGTATTCTTCCGGGTTGTCGGGGTTCAGTTTTTCAATGAACAGATCCTGATCGTCCAAATAGGAAGAGGTGATGCCCCACCCAAGTTGGTTTGAACGACCGGTCAGGATCGCTGGGATGCCGGGTATGGTTCCGCCAATCACGCCTCCGGTCGCCAGCTCCATCCGCGCCAGATACCAAAACCCCGGTGCTGTCAGATCCAGATGGGGGTCATTTGCCAGCAAGGTCCCACCGGTCGCAGAGCGAGAAGCAGAAGCGGCCCAGGCATTTGAAGCACCGGCCAAGCCACGTGCGGCAACAGGCATCAAATCCTGACCCGGTGCGGGGTTCGCGTTAGCATATGATGGCAAACCCTCGATCAGACTGGCATATTCGGGCAGAGCTGTAGTGCCCTTACCCGGTGCGTCAGGCAGGATGTCCTGCAACTTTTTGGCATCTTCCAGCGCCAAGGAAACCCTTGCGCGCAGGATTTCATTCTTGAACTGGTCCGAAAGCTTCAAAGCCATGAGCTTCATCAGGGCAATGCTATCGGCAGGTTGCCAAGGGGCAATTGGCATATTGAAGAGGAACATCTCTGGCGCGCCACGCCCCAGTGCCTCTTCGTTTACCTCCAGGAGACGGGCGTTTACACCTGCGGAATAGGCTTTCAGGGCCTGCTGTGTCTCCGGGCTTTGTGCCGCAACCGATTCCTGTGCCAGGCGATAGATGTCCAACCGACGCAGAAAGGCATCCGTTTCTGCCGTGCGCGCGCCAAAAACCTCGGACAGGCGGCCCTGTGCGGTGCGACGCATGATCGCCATTTGCCACAACCGGTCCTGAGCATGGGCATAGCCGAGCCCATAATAGACATCCTCATCACTGGCCCCAAAGCTGCCAAAGATGTGGGGTACATTGGCATTGTCACGCACAATTTCCAGCGGCGCAGAAAGGCCGGGCAAGGCGACTTCTTTCTCGTATTCCGGCAGCGACCGTGAGGCCAGGTAATAGGTCAGGCCCGAAGCCAGCAGAACCAGAAGAATCAAAGCAGCTGCGAAGCGAAACAGCCAGCGGAAAAGAAGTGCCATATGCGTTTGAGTTTCCTGTTTTCTTTGCGGAATTCGCCATGTGAGATTGCACAGGCCTGCGCCAGTGATACTGTGGCGCCAACATAGAGCAAGCACGAACAGGGGAAAAGCGAATGGCAAAAACCGCATTTCTAGGACTAGGTGTCATGGGCTATCCCATGGCAGGACATTTGAAGTCTGCAGGCCATGAGGTCTGTGTTTTCAACCGGACACAGGCCAAGGCAGAGGCCTGGGCAAAGGCGCATGAGGGGCGTTCCGCCCCGACCCCGCGCGAAGCTGCCGAAGGCGCTGAATTTGTCATGGCCTGTGTTGGCAATGATGATGATCTGCGCTCCGTCTGTCTGGGGCCGGATGGAGCATTCGCAGGAATGGCCAAGGGGAGCGTCTTTGTCGATCACACGACGGTTTCCGAGAAAGTGACAAGAGAGTTGCATGCCGCAGCGGCACAAGCAGGTATCGCCTTTGTGGATGCGCCGATTTCTGGTGGTCAGGCCGGCGCAGAAAATGGTGTTTTATCCGTGATGTGCGGGGGCGCAGAAGACGCCTATCTCCGTGTGGAACCTGTCATTGCAGCCTATGCCAAGATTTGTCGCCGCATTGGCGAAAGCGGGGCAGGGCAGCTGACAAAGATGTGCAACCAGATCGCAATCGCCGGGTTGGTCCAAGGGTTGAGCGAAGCCCTGCATTTTGCCGAAAAGGCCGGGCTGGATGGTCGTGCTGTGGTCGAAGTGATCAGCCAAGGGGCTGCCGGAAGTTGGCAGATGGCCAACCGCCATGAAACCATGTTGGTTGACCATTTTGATCATGGCTTTGCCGTGGATTGGATGCGCAAGGACCTTGGGATCTGCCTCTCGGCTGCGGACGAAACTGGGGCCAGCCTACCCGTTACTGCACTTGTCGACCAATTCTACAAAGATGTGCAAAAGCTTGGAGGCGGTCGCTGGGATACCTCCTCTTTGTTTAAGCGCTTGAAGGCCTTGGACTAAGATCCTGACAAGGGAAACAGGCTCAGGAAACGAGAACTGAAAAGGGCGGCGTTAGAAGAGGGGCCGCCCTTGTTACATTTCGGGGCTTGAAGCGCATTTGCCAGCCAGCCAGTTAGCCGACCGACAACGAGGCAAAGGCTTAGGGGATAATACGGGTGTATTTCGCGCCTTCCAACGTTGCTCCAATGCGGAAACCTGCCTGCCCGAACACAGCGGCCAGAATTGGCGAAGTCAGCGTATTGGTATCGGTGGCAATGGAATTGCCTTCATCCTTGATCACATATTCCAGACCCGCGCCGGCGGCCCAGCCCGAAGAACGGCGGAATCCGGACAGCGCATCCTGCGTCATGAAGAAGAGAACATGAGCATATTGTTGCGCGCCAATCTGAAGACCTGCATTGCCTTTGACAGTAGAGTAATAATCCACGGTGGTGTCATTGATACGCAATGCACCCCGTCCATAGGCACCACCAAAGACAAAGCCAGCCTCGGTCACAAGCGGCATAACCAGCATGCCGGTTGACTTGTCAGCGAGGGTCCGGGTGTTGGGGTACAGATTATACATTTGGCTCAGTGTGGCATCGACGCGAGCATCGATGACAGCGGCATTGTTGCTGCCAACACCATTGCCGCAGGCGGCGGTTGTGGTGACGCCAGCCAGAATTCCAAGGGTGACACCGCGTCGCGAGATACGGCTGGAGGGAGTGCTGCTCATTTTTCAGTTGCCTGTCCTGGGCCCGCATATCTGTCAGAGGTCTTAGATTTCAAAGACGTGAAGATGGGGCGGAGTTCTCAACAAGTGGTTGGTTTGTCCAACCTAAAGGCAAGTATACCGCCGTTGCGACGGACTGTCATCACATAGCAACCCGTGATGGGCGGCTTCTCGCCCGATTTTATTTCAATTTTGTACAGGTTCAGGCCCTGTCCATATATGGGCAGGGCATGGGGTTACCCATTCAGTATTTGGGCAACCTCTGGTGCAAAATAGCTGAGAATCCCGTCACAACCGGCGCGCTTAAAGGCCAATAAGCTCTCGAGCATGACCTTTTCCCCATCGATCCAGCCATTTTGCGCAGCAGCCTTGATCATCGCGTATTCACCGGAGACCTGATAGGCAAAAGTTGGCGCGCCAAAAGTGGATTTGGTGCGATAGCAGATATCCAAATAGGCAAGGCCGGGCTTGACCATGACCATATCGGCGCCTTCTTGCAGATCCCGCTCGATCAGGCGCATTGCCTCGTTGCTGTTGCCCGGATCCATTTGATAGGTCTTTTTATCGCCCTGTAGCGCACCAGAAGCGCCGACGGCATCGCGAAAAGGACCATAAAAGCCAGAGGCATATTTCGCCGAATAGGACATGATGCAAACATTGTGGTAACCAGCGGCCTCCAATGCCTGTCGCATCGCCCCTATCCGGCCATCCATCATATCAGAAGGGCCAATAATATCCGCGCCGGACTCTGCCTGTGCCAGAGTCATTTTGACCAATGCTTCAACCGTGCGATCGTTGACGATTTCGCCATTCTCAACATAGCCGTCATGGCCATTGATGTTATATGGATCCAAGGCAACGTCGGTCATGACCGCGATATTGGGGGCGGCTTCCTTGATAGCGCGAATGGCGCGGTTGCTCAGATTATCGGGGCTCCAGGCCTCGGCGCAATCCTCTGTTTTCAAAGAGCTATCCGTATAGGGAAAGATGCAAATCGCGGGAATTCCCAGGGCTTCGGCCTCAACCGCTGCTTTAGAAATCAAATCGACAGAACGACGGTACACGCCTGGCATCGAGGCAATGGGTTCTTCGATCCCTTCACCATCTCGAACAAAAACTGGCCAGATCAGATCCTCTGCGGTCAGGTTGTTTTCACGTACCATACCCCGGATCGCCGGGCTAACACGGGTGCGGCGCAGGCGCGCTGCGGGAAAGGGGGCTACGGTTGGTCTCATGCCTGGCTCATCCGTTGTTGTTCTGCCAAGTGGGTGGCATGGATTTGCAAGCCAGGCAAGTGGCACATTCGCCGCGTTTTGATCGGGTGCAAAGTCAAAGGTATAGACTGGGGCTTGTCTTGAACCGGCTCTCGGAGGATATAGGGGAATAATCCAAGGCTGCTCTCCAATGGCCGACCGGATTATGTATTGACGGAAACGCACAGACAAGGCTGACTTTTTTGGATTTGCTCCAAACACTTTCGGAACTGATCGAGTTTCGTTCCTTCTCAAATCTTTGGTTTTGGATTGCTCTGGCCGCACTCTGGTCAGGCCTTAGCCATCGTATCCTCGGCGTGCCGCATGACATGGTTCTGAGGGCGCGGCGGCGTGGCGGGCAACATGCTTCGGATCTGCAAGATCTGGCGCGGATTCATATCAACCGGATGATCTATGTTAGCCAATCTGCCGGGGTCTGGCTGCTGGCAGGAAGCTGTTTTGTCTTGTCGGCACTGGCCACTCTGGGTTTTGTTCTTGGGGTCGAATTCGCGCAGGCGGTCTTTTTGCTAATGTTCCCTTTTGCGCTTGTTCGGCTGGTCAATCTATTTGCCGCCTATCGCGCAGCTGAAAGGGACTATGGCTTTGAAGAACTTTGTTCTCTGATCCTGTACTGCCGCACGATCATTCAAGTTCTTGGCGTTGTTTTCATTTTCGTTACGGCGCTTTGGGGCATGTTTCAAAACCTCAGCATTGGTGCACTAGGCTGAGAAAGAGCAGGGGGACGGATCCCTTGCCTTCCCCTCATTCGGGCTTAGAAAGAGCGGGATAGAGATCTCAAGTTCAAAGAGGAGCGCAGAATGGCGCAGGGTTCGATCACGCAGGGCTCGATCACAATGGGCGGCGCACCGGAAGGGTATGACGCGCGCCTGATCTTGAAAGAGCTTGAGACATCGAAACAGCCGGTGTTGCATATCGCCCGTGACGATAAGCGGATGGAAGCCATGCGCGCGGCGCTCAGCTTTTTTGCGCCAGACCTGCCGATCTTGGTTTTTCCCGGCTGGGATTGTCTGCCCTATGACCGGGTTTCGCCAAATGCAGATGTTTCTGCTGCGCGCATGGCGACCCTGGCCGCTTTGGTACATCAAATGCCAAAGCAGTTTGTCCTTCTGACGACGCTAAACGGTGCCAGCCAGCGCGTACCGGCGCGATCCATCCTGAAGGAGGCTGCATTTCGCGCCAGGGTAGATCAACGCGTTGACGAAGAAGCACTGCGTAAGTTCCTGGTTCGTATGGGTTTTGTGCAGTCTCCGACGGTTATGGAAGCCGGTGATTATGCAATCCGTGGCGGGATCATCGATATCTTCCCCCCAGGAGAAAGTGGACCGGTGCGATTGGATTTCTTTGGTGATATCCTGGACGGCGCCCGGCGTTTTGATCCTGTGTCTCAGCGCACGACGGAAAAGCTGGACCTGGTTGAGCTGGCTCCGGTTTCTGAGGTAATTCTAGATGAGGCTGCAATCACGCGGTTTCGGCAGAATTATCGTATCGAGTTTGGCGCAGCCGGAACTGATGATCCCCTGTATGAAGCCGTAAGTGCGGGGCGAAAACACCAGGGCATTGAGCATTGGCTACCCTTTTTCCACGAGACCCTGGAAACGCTATTTGATTATTTGCCTGATGCGACAATCACTCTGGATGACCAATCGACGCCTGCTCGACTTGCGCGTTGGGATAGCATTCAGGATCAATATGAAACCCGCAAACATGCGATGTCTCAAAAGGGACGCATGGACAGCGTCTATAAGCCCGCGCCACCCGGCGGGCTGTATATGGATGACATGGCCTGGAAAGAAGCCACGGCGCGGCATCGGGTTATACAATTCCATCCTCTCGCGCAGGCTTCGGGACCAGGGGTCGTAGATGCGGGCGGACGTATCGGGCGAAACTTCTCCCCTGAAAGACAGCAGGAAAATATAAGCCTTTTTGGCGCCTTAGCTTCCCATATTAAAGCGCGCCTGCAGGAGGGGCCGGTTGTTGTCGCTTCTTATTCAGAGGGTGCGCGGGAACGGCTCTCTGGTCTGATTGAGGATGAAGGCCTTGCAGAGGTCATTCATCTTCGCGATGGGGGCAGCATTGGAAAATCTGGTTTGCATCTGGCCGTCTGGGCTTTGGAGCATGGGTTTCAGACAGCGGATCTGACCGTCATTTCCGAACAGGATGTGCTGGGGGACCGGCTGATCCGCGCGCCGAAGAAACGGCGCAAGGCCGAGAACTTCCTGACCGAGACACAATCTCTTTCACCGGGTGATCTGGTTGTGCATGTGGACCATGGGATCGGCCGCTACAGGGGGTTGGAAGTGGTGACAGCTGCGGGTGCTGCGCATGAGTGTATTCTACTGGAATATGCCGAAGACTCAAAACTCTACCTTCCTGTTGAAAATATCGAGCTTCTGTCCAAATACGGGCATGACGAAGGCCTATTGGATCGCCTGGGTGGCGGAGCCTGGCAGGCCAAGAAGGCCAAGCTCAAGGAGCGGATCCGGGAAATGGCAGATCGTCTCATCCGCATTGCGGCTGAGCGGGCCCTGCGCAAGGCTCCCGTCATGGATCCTCCTCCACATGCCTGGGAGGAGTTTTCAGCGCGTTTCCCCTATCAGGAAACGGAGGATCAGCTGCGCGCCATCGAAGATGTGATGGAAGATCTGCATTCCGGTCAACCGATGGATCGCTTGATCTGTGGAGATGTGGGCTTTGGCAAAACCGAGGTTGCAATGCGTGCAGCATTTGTTGCGGCAATGTCCGGCTTGCAGGTTGCCATCGTTGCGCCCACCACGCTTTTAGCCCGGCAACACGCGGCAGGGTTTGCGGAGCGGTTTCGCGGGTTTCCGTTGGAAGTTAGGCAGTTGTCGCGCTTTGTTTCTGCAAAAGATGCATCCAAAACACGTGAAGGATTGGCCAAAGGGACCATTGATATTGTGGTCGGCACCCATGCGCTCCTGGCGAAAAACATCAGGTTCCAGAATCTTGGCCTGCTGATCATCGATGAAGAGCAGCACTTTGGTGTGGCGCATAAAGAACGTCTGAAACAACTGCGCAGCGACATTCATGTGCTGACGCTGACAGCAACCCCGATCCCGCGCACGCTGCAGCTTTCTCTGACTGGGGTGCGGGATCTTTCCATCATTGGCACGCCTCCGGTGGATCGGTTGGCGATTAGAACCTATGTCAGCGAGTTTGATGCTGTAACAATCCGCGAGGCGTTGCTGCGTGAGCATTATCGCGGAGGGCAGAGCTTTTATGTGGTGCCGCGGATCTCAGATCTGCCCGAAATCGAAGAATTCTTGAAAACCCAGCTGCCGGAGCTTCGCTATGTGGTGGCAACGGGTCAGATGGCGGCCGGCGAGTTGGATGACCGAATGAATGCCTTCTACGATGGCAAATTCGATGTGTTGCTAGCCACAACGATTGTTGAAAGCGGATTGGATATTCCGACCGCTAATACCATGGTTGTGCATCGTGCCGATATGTTTGGTCTGGCGCAGCTTTATCAGATCAGGGGCAGGGTGGGACGGTCCAAAACCCGTGCCTATGCCTATCTGACGACCAAACCGCGCCAGCGTTTGACCCAGACCGCCGAAAAGCGCCTGCGGGTCCTTGGCTCGCTGGATACGCTGGGGGCCGGCTTTACCTTAGCCTCGCAAGACCTTGATATCAGGGGAGCCGGCAACCTGCTGGGTGAAGAGCAATCTGGTCAGATGCGTGATGTCGGCTATGAGTTGTACCAATCCATGCTGGAAGAGGCGATTGCCAAGATCAAGGCTGGCGAATTAGAAGGGCTCTCGGATGCGGATGAGCAATGGGCGCCTCAGATCAATCTGGGCGTGCCGGTTCTGATCCCGGAAAACTATGTGCCGGATCTGGATGTCCGCCTGGGTTTGTATCGCCGACTTTCCTCGCTTTCGACCAAGGTTGAGCTGGAGGGCTTTGCCGCCGAACTGATTGATAGATTTGGTAAACTGCCAAAAGAGGTCAACACTCTCATGTTGGTGGTGCGGATCAAGGGCATGTGCAAACGTGCAGGTATTGCCAAAATGGACGGAGGCCCAAAGGGGGCTACCATTCAATTCCACAATGACAAGTTTGCCTCACCGCAGGGATTGGTCGAGTTTATTGAGGGTCAGAATGGGCTGGCCAAGGTGAAAGACAACAAGATTGTCGTGCGCCGCGACTGGAAGAAGGACAGCGACAAGATCAAAGGCGCATTTGCCATTGCGCGCGATCTTGCCGAAAAGGTGGTGGCAGAAAAGAAAAAAGCTAAAAGCAAGGCTTCGTAAGCACTGCCCCTGGCTTTGGAAAACCGTTGGATTTAGCCCAGCCTTAGGAGCAGCAGGCATTCTGTTGCTCCATCGCGGCCTGGGCGCATCCGCAACTGGCAAATACCCCATCAGAACGGGCCTGGGCCTGATCCAGCTTTTGTTTGATATGGTGAATTTCTATCTCTTCACCTCGCGCTAACAGGCAATCATGCAGACCCTTCAGGCTCCAGACGTTATCCGGGTGGATAGCAGCACGCGGGAGGGATCCACCAAGGCCAAGATCCTCCCGATAGACCGCTTCTGCCTCTTCCACATGTCCCTGCTCCAGCAGGAGCGCACCCAGTGCGTGACGCGTCGGCTGCATCCACCCCCATGGCTCATCATAGGGGAGGTCGTCATCAAGGGCGACTGAGCGGCGTAAATGCCCATAGGCGATATCGAAATTTCCTTTTCGATACTCAATCTCACCCCGCAGCATTTCCGATGCAATTTCAAGAAGATCCACAACCTTGTTGTTGTGCATCAGACGGCTTTCTGGAACCTTTGCTTTGGCCAATAGGAAAAGGCTTTCTTCTGCCTCGGCCTCTGCCACGCGGCCCAGGGCGGCGTGGCCGATTGCCCGTGCATAATGCGTGCTTGCTGTCAAAGTTCGATAGAGGTCTTGATCCTCGGGCAACTCCAGTTCGCTTGCTTCCTGCCATCTACCAAACCGGATCAGAATATGCGGATGCAGAGACATAAAGGATTCAAAATAGTCCGCCATGGGCGGGCTTTCGATCCGTAGCATTGCCTCGGGGGTGGTGTCCCAAAGCCCCTGGTTCGCACGCAAAGCGGGCTCGATTTGTCCAAGGAAAAGAGCGCCATAGATGACGAAGTGATAGTCATGCTGACGATAGCCCGTGTAGATGTTAAACGCGCCTTCTTGTTCATAGTACTTTAGATCCGCAGTGACGGCCACTTCGTTCCACAGGACAACGTCGTGGTAATTGCCACAGAGCACATCGATATGGGTAGGCATATGAACCAAATGGCCGGCATCAGGAACCAGGCGGCGCAACACATCGCCGGCCTTCAGGGCTTTTTCCGGGGTCGGTGACATCTCCATAAGGTGAATGTAGAAATGCAGCAGTCCTGGGTGCCGCATCGCACCGGGTAGCTGGGCCATTGCCTGCTCCAGCAGCTCTTGAGCCTCCACAGTGGCTGCGCCCTTTGCCGGTTCGCCGGTTTTTAGATCCCACATCTGCCAGGGGGTCAATGTCAGCAGGCTTTCTGCGAATAGACTGCAAATATCAAGTTGATCAGGACAGCTGTTGTAGGCTTGACGCATGGTTTCAGCAAAGGCCCGGTCCCAATCCGCCATATTGTCGGATAGGTCCCGCTGGGGGTAGCGGTCCTTCAAAGCTTCGATCAAGAGCTTTTCAGGTTGGCTGCAGGTTTTGCTACAGGCATTTGCTTTGCGGCAGAAATCATATGCGGTTTCCAAGGCCGCCTGACGGCCGGCTTCGTCATATAGCTCCCAGGGCATATTGTAGTTGGGACCGGAGGCATATGAGACCCCCCAATGGGCCATGGCGCAATGAGGGTCATGTTCCAAGGCTTTGTAAAAGCACTGGATTGCCTCAGCATGGTTGAAGGCATAGGTCCAGATAAGACCACGATCGAACCAAAGCTGAGCTTCTGGGGCGGTTGTTGTGATGGGCCATGTATAATCGCCCAGATCATAATAATCACGCATGTCAAATTCCCGACGCAAAACCTGTGAAAGCGTAGGAGGGCAGCTCCTCACTGGCAAGGTGCGATCAAAATGACCGCGCGTTGTCATTCCGCTGGCAGGCGCGCCTCTACCTTTGCCATGTGCAACATGAGGAGGAGACCCGCGCAGGACATGGTCAGAACCCCCAGGGTCACCGGTAGAAGGGATCCGTCAAACAGCAGACCGATTGGGGCAGCGATGACGGCGGCAAGCACCGTTGCAATAGCGCCAATGACAGAGGCGGCCATACCTGCGATATGGCCCATGGGTTCCATCGCCATGGCGTTCAGATTTCCCAGGGTAGTTCCCGCGATAAAGAAAATCGTGGTTTGCCAGAACACGAAGAGTGCAAATGCCATGTTCAGCGAGAGGGTCATATTCTCCAGAACCAGCATGGAGCCCGAGAAAAAGATCTGAGCGGCCAGGGACCATGTCACCATTCTGCGCATGCCGACGCGGACCACCAGGGCAGCATTCAGCAAACTGGCACTGCCAGAGACCAGTGCGATAAACCCGAACCAAAAGGGAAAGCTCTCAGCGCGGTCAAAAATGACATCGTAGATCGGCTGCACCATTGTGAGCGTGGTAAACAGCATGCCCATGCACAGGGTCTGCACGCAGATCGAGAGGCGTACAGTTGGGTGCGCGAACATTTCTCCCACCGAGGCCAGCAGGAGCGGGAGGCGGAAGGGGCGGCGGTTTTCCTTTGCCAGGGGTTCCGGCAGGCGCAAGCCCATCCAGCTCACCACGATGATTGCAAAGAGTACAAAGGCGGCAAAGATTCCGCGCCAGCCCGCAAGGGCAATGATGCCCGCGCCCAGCATGGGAGCAAAGGCGGGGACCAGAGTAAAGATCATCATGGCGATCGACATAAGCCGCGCCATTTCGCGCCCTGAATACAGATCGCGCACTATTGCCAGGGCCACAACTCTGGGTCCTGCGGCGCCGATCCCCATGAGAACACGAGAGATCAAGACCAATTCCAATGATGATGCAAACCAGGCCACGGTGGAGGAAATGATATAGAGCGTCGCGCCTGCATAGATGACAGGCTTTCGACCAAAAGCATCCGAGAGCGGACCCGTAAAGAAGGTTCCGACCCCCATACCCAAAACAAAACTGGTCAGGATGAGCTGCGCTCGGTTGATATCGCTGGGGCTGAGTTCCTCACCGATTTCAGGAAGGGCAGGCAGCATCGCGTCGATTGAAAAGGCAATCGTGGCAAACATCATCGCAATCAATGCGATGAACTCCGCTTTGGACATGCTGGGGGTCGCGTTTTCTGACATTTGGGGCACTCAAGAAATGGGTGAAACCACAGCCTTGTTCAGCCGAAGGGCTGGGACAGGCTTTGGGTTCCTTTTGCGCTATCACCACTCGGGGGTTTCAACCATTGGCGATGACGCACAGGGGTATGTGCATGATTGCTTTGTGTAGTAAAATGTTGAGGTTTAAGTGGGGGTTAGCTAGGTCTTGTGGCGGGATTCATGAGGCTGATCATCTTGATTTGCAACCTCTTCAGCATCTGCATCCTCGGGGGGAATTCCAAGGTGCGCAATCAGCCAATCCGTTTGTTTTTCGCGTTTTTGCATTTGAAGCTGGGCAAATTCACGTATGGCGATGGCAAAAATGCCAAGTCCGCTGAAAATAAGAATGGTGGTTGCGATTTTCCCGATCTCGGTTGCCGGGACCAGGTTGCCATAGCCAACGGTTGAAATAGTCACCACGGTAAAGAAATAGGAATCGACCCAACTCCAGCCTTCTACCAGGTGAAAGAAGACCGTGCTGCTGACCAGGATGATCAGCAGACTCAGAAAAATGGTAGCGCGGCGTAGTGGTCTCACGTTTCCTCCTTCTTGTTTTCAAGCTGGGATTGGATGTCTTTTATCACCTGCAGCCAGAGTTCCGGAGGTTGCGCCCCGGGGACCGCATGTTGGTTGGCAATGATCTGGGTCGGTACAGAGTTTACCCCCATTTTGCGCGAATGGGCGTCGCGATTGCGAATTTCCTCGACATCATTCTCACCGGACAACAGCTGACGGGTGACTTCCGCATCCATTCCAATTTCGGAAGCGATTTCAACCAGCACTTGGTGATCCCCTATATCGCGGGCATGGGTGAAATAGGCTTCAAACAAGGCTGTTACTGCTGCCTCTTGCTTGCCTTCAATACCTGCCCAGTGGATCAAACGATGCGCATCCAGGGTATTCGGGGTCCGCTGCATACCTTCAAAGTCAATCGAAATCCCTGCTTTGGCCGCATGTTCCACAACAGGCGCGTAGGCTTTGACCGCGCCTTCCTTGCCGCCGAATTTGTTCTCCAGGTACTCGCGCCGATCCATGCCCTCTCGCGGCATATCGGGGTTCAGCTGAAAGGGATGCCATTCGATGACAAAGGGATGGTCTGGCATTTCTGCCAGTGCCTTGTCCAAATGAGTCTTGCCAATATAGCACCAGGGGCAAATTGGATCAGAGAGGATATCGAGTTTCACGGCGGTCATTGGACTATCCTTTGAAAAGAGCAGGCAGCGCGCGGCGCAGAAGTTTGCCATTGGCGCCCGTTGGCAGGCTTTCGAGTTGCACAAAGGCGCGGGGCTGCTTGTACCCTGCTAATCGCGAAGAGGCAAAAGCCTGTAGCTCTGGTATGTTCACGGTTTCGGGAGAGGAGAAAAAGGCAACGATGATATAGGTGTCTTCTTTGACCTCGACCGCTGCGCAGCCAACCTGCGAGATCGCAGGATGGGCGGAGAGAGCAGTTTCCACCTCTATCGGAGAGACCCGGAAACCCCCGGCATTCATCATGTCATCATCTCGACCAAGGTAGGAGATTTCCCCATTATCATGCATAACCCCTTGATCCCCGGTCAAAAACCAATCCCCTCGCATGCGGGAGAGGGTGTCTTCCGGCGCGTTCAGGTATCCAAGCATAAGGCCAGGGTCGCTCTTGTGGATGGCAATTGTGCCTTCCTCACCCATCGGAGCGGGGGCGCCGTCGCGCAGAATTGCAATTCTGCGCCCTTCCTGCGGTCGGCCCAGTGATTTCCCTCTCGCTGCTGCGCCGGGACAGCTTGATATGAAGGTGGAGCATTCCGACATGCCATAGGCTTCGTACAACTCTGTTCCGCTGGCCTGTTTCCAGGCCTCATGCAGGTGATCGGAGAGTTTCTCTCCGGCGCAGAGCCCATGACGCAGATCGGGCAGGTCAAACCTGTGCTTCGACTTTAAAATCCTCCGGTAAACTCCAGGTGCCGCAGCAAAAAGGCTGGCTCGATGCTTTCTTAGCAACTGGGGTAGATCGGAGAGTTCTGTTCCTTCTGCAGGGATCAAGGCAGTTGCGCCGATACTCCAAGGGTCCATCAAACCGGTGCCTAAGGTAAAGGTCCAGTTGAAGGCCCCGGCATGTAAGAGACGATCATCGGGTGTGAGACCATACCAGCCGGAAAACATCATTTGTCGCGCCCAGATGGCACGGTGTGCGTGTCCAACCGCACGGGCCTTGCCGCTGGTGCCAGAGGTGAAGACTGCATAGGCCAGACGCTCTGGATCACCCAGGTCATAGGCGCAAGGGGGCAGGGACTGCATGGCCTGAAGCGCATCCAAATGGAACGTTTTCGCGTGCTCTGCACAAGCAACTGCTGGATCTCGCAAGACCGCTGCTGGCTGCAGGTCATCGATGATCTTCGCGGTCTCAAACTCTGTCAGTTGTGGTGAGGTCGGGATCGGGACCAGTCCCGCAGCGATGGCACCGAGATAGGCAATGGGAAATTCGACCGTATTGCCTAGGCGCATCAAGAGAAGGTCACCGGGTTTCAAACCCGCCTGCAACAGACCGGTGCCGGTGCCGCGTACCGCTGCCTCTAGCTGGCCAAAAGTCCAGACAGTGCTATCTTTGTGGCCAAGGACCTCCAGGGCGGGTTTGTCCGGTTGGTTGCATGCCTTGGCCAGCACATAGTCAGCCAGATTGAAAGGGGCTGGACAGGGGGCAAAAGGCCCATGATCAAATAGAGAAAGCATAAGCTTTGGCTAGCTTGTCACATGCTCCGTTGCAAGCTGGCACCGAGCGTCATATAGAAATGTCATGAAAAGAAGCGACCCCAAATCCCTAATTACCATCGCCCGTGCCAATGGCGAAGAGGGCGAAACGGAACCCCTGGACCTTGGGGCGCGCGTTCGGGAACTGCGCAAGGCGCGGGACTGGACCCTGGAGCATGCAGCAAATCAGGCAGGCTTGGCGCGTTCAACCCTGTCCAAGATTGAAAACGGGCAGATGTCGCCAACCTATGACGCGCTAAAGAAATTGGCGATCGGATTGCAAATCTCGGTTCCGCAGCTCTTTACCCCGCCGCAGCGCGGCCAGGTCAATGGCCGCATGACCGTAACCAAGTTGAACGAGGGATCCGCCCAGGCAACGGCTACTTATGAGCATGAGCTTTTGGCGGATGGATTGCGGCGCAAGCAGATGCTGCCCTATCGGGCACGCGTTCGTGCGCGCTCCATGGATGAGTTCGATGGCTGGGTCCGCCACGATGGCGAAGAGTTCCTTTATGTCTTGACCGGAGTGGTCAAGCTGTTCACGGAATTCTACGAGCCGGTAGAGATGCGCAGAGGCGATAGCGCCTACTATGATGCCGCGATGGGGCATAATGTGATTTCGGTCAGCCCGGAAGATGCCACTATTCTTTGGGTGACGTCGCTGACCTGATCGCGTGAGACGACCAAGACAGGAATTGGAAACGCCCTGGTTTTCTGGCCAGGGCGTTTCATCGTTTTAGGCCTCTTTGGCAAATAGCCAGCGTAACACGAAATGCCCTAAGACAACGCCAATCAGCTGCATGGCGATAAAGCCGAGGATATGGCCGGGGTAAATACCCGCAAAGGTGTCACTAAAACCGCGCGCAATGGTAACAGCGGGGTTCGCGAAACTGGTCGATGAGGTGAACCAATAGGCCCCAGTAATATAGAGGCCAACCAGCGCCGGTACGGTATCGGGTTTGCTACGCAACCCTCCGAAGATGACAAAGAGCAGCCCAAAGGTTGCAACGATCTCAGAGAACCACTGCGCCAAACTGGTGCGATGCATGGTTTGGGAGGACTGCAAGAGGGGCAAATCAAACATGATGTGACAGGCCCAAACACCAAGAATGCCACCTGCAATCTGTACCAGTACATAGCCTGGCACTTCACGCCAGTCGTGTTCGCCTCTTAGAGCAAAGGCCAGGGTGACCGCAGGGTTGAAATGTGCACCGGACAGCGGACCCAGAGTGGTGATGATCGCATAGAGCATACAGCCGGTTGCAATAGCGTTGGCCAAAAGGGCGAGGGCGATATTTCCACCGGACAGGCTTTGGGCCATGATGCCAGAGCCCACAACACCGATCAGCAAAAAGCCTGTTCCCAAAAACTCTGCTGCTAGCCGTCGTGCGTTCATGACAAGGCCCCGATGTTCTGGAGTTCCTCTTGCAGCTCAAGCTGGGAGAGGTCCTTGGGGAGGGCGACAAAGGCCTTTGCCTTGCGAGACAGCTTCTCATAGGCCGTTTCAAAGGCCTCTTGCCAGTCAGATTCTGAAGCACTTGCCGGGTCTTCAATTCCCCAATGGGCACGAAGGGGGGCGCCTGGCCAAATTGGGCAGGTTTCACCAGCGGCCGAGGCGCAAACTGTAACCACCAGATCCATTTCCGGTGCGCCATCTGCAGAAAATTCATCCCAGCTTTTGGAGCGCGCGGCACTGGTGTCGTAGCCCTTTTCATTCAACAGGGTTAAAGACTGCGGGTGCACCTTGCCCGTGGGCTGAGAGCCGGCAGAATAGGCAGTGATTTTTCCCGCGCCGAGTTTGTTCAAGAGATGCTCCAACAGAATGGAGCGGGCGGAATTGCCTGTGCACAGCACGAGGATGTTCATGAGAGGGTCCTTTGATCCGGTGATCTTGCGATAGTTTCGATGGTTCCGATGCTGTCCGATTGCTGCTGCAGCGAAATCCGGTCCAATGTGCTATAGGGGAGGGCGATAAAAGCTTGGATCCGTTGCTTTAGGATCCCATAGGCCTGTTGTAGGGCTAGTTGCTTTTCTGCTTCGTTTCCTGCGGCCTTTAGCGGGTCCTCCATCCCCCAGTGGGCGCTTATGGGCTGCCCTGGCCAAGCTGGGCATTCTTCGTTCGCAGCGTTGTTGCAAACGGTGAAAGTAAAATCCATTTGTGTTGCGGTGCCAGTGTTGAAATCCGCAAGCGATTTGGACGAAAGCCGCGATGTGTCATGTCCCCGTGCGCTCAGAAGGTTTAGAACCGCAGGATCCGGGCCTTCCCCGGGGGTCGTGCCGGCTGAGTAGGCCTGAAAGCTTCCCTGTCCTAGGTCGTTCAGAAGCGCCTCTGCCATAACGGAACGCGCGGAATTGGCCGTGCAGACAAAGAGAACCTTAAGCGGCGAGTGGGGGGAGGGTTTCGGGGCATCTCCAATTTCCGGCGTCAGGCAAACATCGGGTCGATTGTTGCAGCAATCCGTCAAGAGAGAGCGAAACATCCCTCTCAACCCATCAAGATTAGCCATATAGAGGAGCGAATTTCCTCTGCGGCTCTGGGTGATGAGCCCCGCCTTCATGAGGGAGGAAAGATAGGCCGAAGAGGTATTGGCTTTGTAGTTCAGAGCGGTTGCGATCTCACCAGCTGGGACGGCATCGGGATAGCGACGTACCAGGAGCCGAAAAATCGCCAGACGGTTTTCATGGGCAAGGGCGGATAGCTGAGTGATGCAATCTATTTCCATAATTCGGGAAATATGGAAATAGATTGCATGCGTCAAGAGATTATAGCCGACCAAAGGGCGCGATTTTGGCGAGCGATGGGTGAAATCCAAGAGCGCGCCAGTGTTGGGCTAGTCTTCCTGGTACCACCAAACCTGAGGCATAAACTCTGTCCTGTCGCCGTAGAGAGGTGTTTTTTCAGGGTATTTCAGCTGAGATACATGCGCGATACGCGCATTCCCAAAGGACCAGATTGGGATCACATAGCGACCCGCGGTCAAAACGCGATCCAGGGCTCGGACGGCTGAGTTGAACTCCTCGGGAGTTTTGGCCTTCAGCATTTCCTCAATCATTGAATCTATCGCGGGAGAGGTAACTCCCATGATGTTCCGGCTGCCCGTTTGTGCCGCACTGTCAGATCCCCAGTAAAGTCTTTGCTCATTGCCTGGGCTGAGAGAGAGGTCGCGTCGCACCCTCGTCAGGTCGAAGTCAAACCCATTTTGGCGCTGGACATATTGAGCATTATCAACGGTTTCGACCTTTAGAGAAATGCCCAGTCGCGCCAGTGCATTCGCGTAGATATCGCAAATGGAGGACATTTCACTATCGCCCTGGCGTAGCAAGGCGGTGAGTTCCAGAGGTTTCCCATCGGCGTTGGTGAGCTTCCCATCCACAACGTTCCAGCCAGCCTCTTGCAAAAGAGCTGCCGCTTTTCGCAGGTTTTTGCGATTGCGCTTTGTCCCATCGCTCTGTGGCAGCTCGTAGCCTTCTATTGTGCCGGGTAAGAGTACGTCTGCAAAAGGCTCGAGAAGGGTCTTAACGCGGCTCTGAGCCGCTCCTGGATGCATTCCAAGGGTAGAGTTGGAGAAATAGCTGGTAATACGGGGCTGCACCCCGCCTGTTATTGTCTCATTGATGTATTCAAAGTTGAAAGCAAGCAGCAGCGCTTCACGCACGCGCCAATCATCAAGAGGAACACGCCGCGTATTCATTGCCAGACCGGTAATCCCGGTAGGGCGCTGGTGAGGGATCTCACTTTTGACGATGTTGCCCTGCAGCACAGCGGGAAAACCATAGGCGCTTTCCCATTTGTCCGCGTTGAATTCCCGATAGCTTGTCAGCTCTCCAGCTTTGAAGGCCTCAAATAAGACCGTTTGGTCTCCAAAAAAATCAATGCGAATTTCACTTAAATTTTGCGTTCCATTTCTAAAAGGAAGATCCATTCCCCAATAGTCGGGGTTTTTTCTAAAGGTAACAAAACGGCCGGCATCGAAATCTTCGATAATATATGCGCCAGTGCCGATAGGTATTTCGCCGAGGGAAGAACTGGCGAATTCTTTTCCCTCCCACTGGGCTTTTTTCAGAACCGGGCGCAAACCAGCGATCAAGGCGAGCTCTCGGTCCTCTACATTGAAGGAAATCCGCAAGCTCCTTGGCCCGGTTTGCTCAATCTTGGCTATTTTGTTCCAGAAGCTCCGATAGCGCAGGTGTCCCTGGGTTCCCAGGGTTTCGTAGGACCAGATTACATCCTCAACAGTGACGGGGCTGCCATCGGAGAATTTGGCCTCCTCGCGCAGGGTAAATTCGACCCAAGAGCGGTCTTCAGGAACTTCAACTGATTCGGCCAAGAGCCCGTAAAGAGTGAAAGGTTCGTCCCATGAGCGTCCCAGCAAACTTTCATATCCCCAAAACCGCATCTGCCAAGGAGCAGTGCCTTTGGAAGAGAAGGGGTTGAGGCTGTCGAAGCCGCCTGTGTTGCCAAAAACGACCCGTCCACCCTGTGGCGCATCCGGGTTCGCATAGGGGAGTGACACAAAATCATGTGGTAGAGCAGGGCTGCCATACATAGCTATGCCATGGGATGATTCTGCCAGTGCAAAATGACTGCTCGCCAGAAGGGGGATCAAGGCTGCTGCACAGCTGTGGGATTGGAAAAAAATTGGTCTCACTTTGGCAACAATCTCATATAGCCCTTATTTTCATGCTCCTACTACCATTCAAATTCAATTTCGTCATTTCAAACTTTTAGCTTGGATGCTGGAGGGAAATTGCTTATAAAGGAGTCACTGCTCGATAGGTTTCTTGCCTGTATGAAACCTGCCTCAATAACTCAACGCCCGCTTCGCGCGGGCGTTTTTTTGTGTCCAATCCAAATCTTGGCGTCTAAGAGCAGTACTACCTTTAGGTTTGAAGGCTTGGCGCGACTAGCCTCAGAGAAGTTCTGAATAGTCTCCGAAACTCCGTAGTCCTACGCGTTTATTTTGCGACTGCAGCATGTCATGATCCCTTTGAACAAGAGCAAACATGGAGTCAAGAGAGATGACACTTGGAGGCAAACAAGCGGTTGTTACCGGGTCAAATTCCGGCATTGGTCTGGGGATCGCAAGGGAATTGGCCAGAGCCGGCGCGAATGTTGTTCTGAATTCCTTTACTGATAGGGAAGAGGACCACGCGCTAGCTGAGGCTATCAGCAATGAGTTCCAGGTCGAGGTTCGCTATATTCAAGCGGATATGTCCAAAGGTAACGAATGCAGAGCCTTGATTGAAAAATCCGGCCAGTGCGACATCCTGGTGAACAACGCAGGCATCCAGCATGTTGCGCCGCTTGAGGATTTTCCAGAAGAGAAATGGGACGCGATTATCGCGATCAATCTGAGTTCAGCCTTTCACACGACCGCAGCTGCTCTGCCCAAAATGAAGGCCGCTGGTTGGGGGAGGATTATCAACATCGCCTCAGCACATGGTTTGACGGCTTCGCCCTTTAAATCAGCATATGTTGCTGCAAAACATGGGGTTGTGGGGCTAACCAAAACCACTGCACTGGAGACGGCCGAGGAAGCAATCACCTGCAATGCTATATGCCCGGGCTATGTTTTGACGCCCCTGGTTGAGGCGCAAATCCCCGATACGATGGAAAAATACCAGATGAGTCGGGAGGATGTGATCAAAAAGGTCATGCTGGAACGTCAGCCCTCCAGAGAATTTGCAACAGTTGAACAGCTGGGTGGATCAACGGTCTTTTTCTGCTCTGACGCGGCAGCGCAAATTACCGGAACCACGCTCAGCGTTGATGGGGGTTGGACTGCGCTATAAGTTATAAGCAGTACCTATACCCATTGGGATGTAGAGAAGGGAGCGCGCGCGCTCCCTTTTCTTGTTTGGTTAGTCTTCAGTCTCAGAGGGGCGCGTCTCTGCTCCGGTGGGCTGCGATGGGTCCTTTGGGTTCGGATAGACTAGCCCGGCGGAGATAACCAGCTTGGCGGCATCCTCAACACTCATATCCAGTTCGATCACGTCTTCTTTTGGAAAGAACAGCAAAAAGCCCGAAGTCGGGTTTGGAGTTGTGGGGACAAAGACACTCATCAATTGCCCACCGGTCTCAGCTCGTTCGGATACTTCACCCTTTGCCGTGGTCGAGATAAAGCCGATCGCCCAGATGCCCCGGCGCGGATATTGGATCAGACAGGCTTTTTCAAAACTCCGCTCGCTTTGTGCAAATACGGTTTCCGAAATCTGTTTGATGCCAGAATAGACCGTGCGCACCACGGGCATGCGTTCTACCAGACCTTCGGCAAAACTGATGAGTGAGCGGCCTATAATCCCCTTGGCAATCCAACCCACCACGATGGTGAAGAACAAAAAGATAATGAGCCCAACACCGCGCAGATTGATGCCAATATATTGTTCGGGCAAAAACGTATGCGGCACCAATGGCAATACCACGCCGTCAATCCAACCCATCACGGTCCACAAAAGCCAGATCGTCAGTCCAACCGGGGCAATAACAACGATCCCTGTGAAAAAGGAGGAGCGAAGCCGTGCAAAGAGGCCTGGGCGATGGCGAGGGGTATCTTCGTCAAATGGTGTTGTCATGGGGCGCATTCATGGTTCGGTTACGCTGTAGCTAGGCATTCAGCTAAGGCTGAGCAATGGGGAGTTCCCAGAAAAGCGGCTTAGCTCTTCAAATTGACCAACTCCTTGGCAATTTCAGAGGCAAGCCGTGCATTGTTGCGCACCAGAGCGATGTTTGCTTCCAAAGACCGACCATTGGTCAATTCAAAAATGCGCTGAAGTAGGAAAGGGGTGACGGCCTTGCCTGTAACACCCTGGGCATCTGCTTCGGTCTGGGCTTCTTCAATCACGGGGGCCAGAACCTCCGCTTTGATTTCGGCCTCTGCGGGGATTGGGTTTGCAATCAATTGTCCGCCAGGAAGTCCCATAGCCCCGCGTGTCAGATGTGAACGCGCAATCTCTGCCGCAGTTTCAGCGCGTAGCGGTGCGCTCAGCTCTGATTGGGCGGACCAGAAAGCTGGGAAACTGTCCTGGCGATAGGCAATAACCGGAACCCCCTGTGTCTCCAGAACTTCCAGGGTTTTGGGCAGGTCCAGAATGGCCTTTGCACCGGCGGCAACAACGGTCACCGGGGTCTGCGCCAGCTCCATCAGATCAGCTGAAATGTCGAAATTGTCTTCCGCGCCTTTATGAACGCCGCCAATTCCTCCGGTTGCGAAGACATGAATTCCGGCCAGCTTGGCGGCGATCATGGTCGCAGCAACAGTTGTCGCACCGGTTTTACCCATAGCGATACAGACCGGCATATCCGCGCGGGAAACCTTCGCGACCTCTTTGGCTTGACCTAAAGCCTGCAATTGATCGGCTTCCAAACCCGCATGGAGAACGCCATTGATTACCGCAATTGTAGCCGGCGTTGCGCCTGCATCGCGGATATCCTGCTCAACTTGTGCTGCAACTTCAACATTCTGAGGATAGGGCATGCCGTGAGTGATGATGGTGCTTTCCAGCGCCACAATTGCACGGCCTTCCGCTTTGGCGGCGGCTACCTCTGTTGAATAGCGGATTTCGATCACAGCGGGGGTTCTCCTGAAACATAGGTCGCAGCGGCTTGCAATGCGGCGCAAAGGGCGGTTTTGCGGTCATCGCCGCGGGATTCAGCGGCGATATGTGCCGCCATAAAGGTATCACCCGCTCCGGTGACACGGGCGACGGTCACACGGGGCGGAATTTCGGTTATCACGGTTCTTGTGCCAGCCTGGGCCTCACTGGCGGAACTTCCCCCGTCCGTCACCAGAACGCGGGCGGCGCCACGATCCAAAAGGGCAAGGGCAGCGGTTTCGCTATCTGTGAAACTGTCCTGACACAGGATCCCGGCCTCTTCGAGGTTCACATAGAGCGTGCCACGGCTATGGGTCAAAAAGGGGCGCAGACGCTCCGCTTTGCCAGGCGAAGCAGGCGCAATGCGCAGATCGGCAAGGGCAAATGCGGGGTTGCAGGCAATCTCAGCCAGCAGCGAAAGCGTCAGGTTGCCGTCCAAGGCCACAGCCCCTTCATAGGGGGTTTCGGCTGAACCTAGGCTACCATCCAGGAGCGGGCGAAGGATCTTGTCGCCGGCGGCTTCCAGAGAATGGGCATCAGCAATTGCAGCGATCAGGCCATTTGCCCCCTCAACCGCCATATAGCGATCTGTTGGTAAATCATCTGAGCGATAGATCAGATCGGTCTCCACGCCCAGATGGCCACAGGCCGCAATCAGCTCTTGCCCTTCCGGGTCCTGACCAACGGCGCTGAGCAGGGAGGGTGCCAGACCAAAGCGCGCCAGTGTCATCGCAATGTTCATGGCAACGCCACCAGGCAATCTGCTGATACGTCCAGGCATGTCTGAGCCTCGGCGCATCTCGACAGTCGAACGGCCAATGATGTCCCAAAGAACCGAACCAATACAAAGCACCTGCGGGTGCGTCGAAGCTGAAGAACTTGCCAGTGTCATGAGGGTTCTATTGCCTAGTTTTTCAAGTACCGCAAGTCGCAAGCCCGCTAGGGGTGGGCAAAAACCAGTGAGGCCCAGAGGCTTCGCCAAACCGCCCCGTTTGATTGCTCTTCCGGCCGAATAAGGACTGCATTCAGGAGATAGTCCCGCTCTGGGGTCAGACCGACCAGAACTTGACCTTGGGTGTCCGTGCGCAAAAGGTGGCGTTCAACCACATTGTCTCTGCTGCGTTCATAGACTTCGACCTGAACATCCGACAGAGGCGCTCCTCGATGTAAGAGCAAAACGGGCAGGGTGCTGCCTTGCATCTGATAGGGGTTTTCAAGTGCGACTAGCTCGATCTCCATCCCGCGGGCCCTATCCGCACCAAGGCCATGCCCCACTGCAAGCAAGAGTTTTGCATGTCGACTGTAGTTTTCGCGAAACCCGGTTCGTGGCAATCCCCTCTGCAAATGCTGCGCGAGCAGGCCATTCAGGTCTTTTTCCTGGGCAAAACTCTCAAACTCCTCCCAGGTATCATAGGTCAATTCATCTGGCTGCGTTTCATGAACTAGGGTCAACAACCCAGGCTGTGGAACCTGCATCGAAAAAGCTGGCAGATCCCCCATGCGTCCTGAATAGGGGACCATGCCCGCAGTATTTGCTGTTTCAAAGCGCAAAATACGGTGATCAAAATAGGGCAATCTAGCGCCTTTGAACATTTGACCATTACGCAGATCAACCTCTATCACCTCGTTCTTTGTGACTTGAAATTTCACCGGTTCAAGCCAAAACTCATGGGCATTGGCACCAAATGCAATCAAAGAGATTGTAGCACCCAGAATTGCATCGTAAGCTTTTGAAAACACGAGGCGGAGGAGGTAGTTGACCATTTACAGAGCTCTTCTATTTTGCCGGTTCAGACTGGCCTTGCTGATCCTTTTGTCAAGCCTGACCTTCGGTGTTCCCGTGGTCTCCAGCGCCCATGAGGTAACACCCACTATTGGAAACTTCTCAGTAGAGAACTCGCTGCTAACGATAGAGTTGCGTCTTAATGCAGAAGCTTTGATTGCAGGGATTGATCTCGACGGGTTGCAGAATACGGACAGTAGCGACAGCGCCAAGGATTATGATGATCTACGCTTACTCTCAGGTAGTGAGCTTACCCCAATGCTGGAACTCGCGCTTGAAGATTGGATACCCGCTTTCCAAGTCTTGGGTTCAGAGCCGGTGCGACTGGAGCTTGTAAACCTAAATGTTGCGGAGGTTCGTGGTGCAGATCTCCCACGGCCCACGCTAGTGACAATAACGGCCTCTTTGGGAGCATCAGAGAGATTTCTGAAGTTTCACTGGCCCAAAGGGTCGGGCGCCTTGGTTTTGCGCCAAAATGGGGTGGCTGAGCCCTATACCGGCTATTTGCAGGGCGGGGAAACATCACCGCCTATCGCGGTGTTGGGCGGCGCGGTACAAGACCCTTCGGAAGTTTTCTTCGACTACATACCCATCGGATTTGATCACATCCTTCCCAAAGGGTTAGATCATATCCTGTTTGTGCTCGGCCTATTCTTCCTGAGCCTGCGGCTCCCTGCGCTGTTTTGGCAAATCACCTGCTTTACCTTGGCACATAGCGTCACGCTGGCCCTTGGGATTCTGGGGCTGGTTAAGGTGCACCCGGGCATTGTCGAGCCCTTGATTGCGGCATCAATCATTTTTGTCGCGGTTGAAAACATCTTTGTGCGTCGATTGCACAGTTGGCGGGCGGCAATGATCTTTGGTTTTGGCTTGCTGCATGGGTTGGGGTTTGCCACTGTCTTGTCAGAAGTTGGACTGCCCCCTAACCATCTGTTTCCAGCACTTTTTGGGTTTAATGTCGGTGTTGAACTGGGGCAGTTAGCCGTTATCGCTGCTGCCTATGCAACAATTGGCTATTGGTTTGGAAAACACCCAAAGTACCGCGGTCGAGTCGCGATGCCAGCTTCTCTGACAATCGCTTTGATTGGCGGCTATTGGCTTGTTGAGCGGCTGCCCGACTTGCCATTTTCATCAGGCCTGTAGGTGGGGAGGCTCTCTCCTACGGCCCCTCACGTCACTTCATCGCCGCGATCAGCTTATGAAGCGCAGTGGCCGGATCTTCGACGCCCCAGATTTCGTCGCTAAGCCCAAAGAAATCTGTAACAGGCGCAAACTGACGGACCAGCTCTTCGTTCAATCCACCTTCTGCGACCACGGGAACTTCGATCATCTGTGACCACCATTCAAAAAGCTCGTGATCCGCAATAGCGCCATCCCCAAGCCCTGAGGTGCCCACCGGCCCAAAGCTGACATAATCCGCACCGGCCTCTCCGGCGCCCATACCATCATGACGGGAAGCACCGCAGAAACTGCCTACAATAGCATCAGCACCCAAGGCTTTACGGGCGGCGCGTACCGATTTGGAGGCGTCGGTCAGATGGACCCCATCAAGCCCCAGGCGTTCGGCCAGGATTTGGTGATCGGAAATGACCAGCGCCACATCGCGAGCATGGCAGACCTCACGCAGGGCGTCGCCCGCCCGGCTGAGCGTATCTTCATCGCGGCTGGCCATGTTCAGACGGACACAGGCCACCTCATTCTTGTCCAGGACCCGTGCCAAAACCTCTGGATAGCGGCCGAGTTCGAAACTAGGCGGTGTGATCAGGTAGATCTGGGGCGTTTCGGGGGTGTCAGCAGTGCTGTCCATCATGAGATCCTCCTGGTCTTTGACAGGTTTGTTTAGCGCAAATGAGATTGAACGCAAGACGCTGAGCCTCGCTATCTGCGCGATTGCGGTGCCTTGGCATTCAAATCTGCGCAAGAGAGGCCTGCGGGCTTGCTCATCTTTGCGGCGCGGATTACAGCAATGCTGGTTTTTCTAGGAGTAGGCAATGCCCAGCGATACCCCTCAGCCCTCTTTTGTTTTGGTGCGCCCTCAAATGGGTGAAAACATTGGGGCGGCTGCCCGTGCAATGTGGAATTTTGGCCTGGACAGAATGCGCATCGTTGCACCGAGAGATGGCTGGCCGAACCAAAAGGCAGTTGCCATGGCCTCTGGTGCCGGGCGTCTTCTGGACGAAGCACTATTGGCGCCGGATCTGCCGGGAGCCTTAGAAGACTGTACCTTTGTCTTTGCCACCACTGCGCGCCCGCGAGAGCTGACAAAACCGGTCTATACCCCAGAGGCTGCAATGCGGCTTGCCGCTGAGAAAATCAAATCAGGTGAGAAGGTTGCGGTTCTTTTTGGACCTGAACGGGCAGGGCTCGAGAACGAAGATATTGCCAAGGCAAATGCGATTATTTCTGTACCGGTGAACCCGGATTTCGCTTCGCTTAACCTGGGCCAATGTGTGCTGCTGACCGCATATGAATGGCGCCGTCAGGCCGAAGATGTGCCCGAGGTCGTGACCGATTTGGGAAAATCGGATTGGGCAACAGGTAAAGATGTCGAGGCTTTGGTCAACCATTACGAAGATCGTTTGGATGAAGCAGGTTTCTTCTTTCCTCCGGATAAGGCACCGAGCATGAAGGTGGTTTTTCGCAATATGTTCAGCCGCATGCCTTTGACCCGCGCCGATGTGCAGATGTTGCATGGTGTCATGCGGCAGATGGTGCGCTGGAAAGAAAAAGACAGCTAAAACAGCAAATTGCCAAAGGAAAAGTCAAAACTCCTGAGCAATGGACCGGGATCCACTGGACCTTGGTCCCATGCGACCCTAGCTTAGCCGCAGAATGAAAGAGGCAGCCATGAGCAAGCGCAGCATATTCGAAGACGTGTCGGGTGAGAAATCTGAAGCACCCGAGATCGCAACCGGGGTTCTTGACCAGGGGCGAAGAGGCGCGCGTGGTGCGATCCGGGGCTGGTTGATGTTCCTCTTTGCTCTGGTCGTTGCCATGATCGTGGTCGGCGGGCTGACGCGATTGACCGACTCTGGTCTGTCGATCACCGAATGGCGTCCCGTTACCGGTGCTGTGCCTCCACTTAGCGAAGCGGATTGGCAGGCAGAATTCGAGAAATACAAGCAGATCGACCAATGGCGCATTGAAAACCAATGGATGCAGCTCGCGGACTTTAAGCAGATCTATTGGTGGGAATGGGGCCACAGGCAACTGGGCCGGGTCATGGGGCTTATTTGGGCGATTGGTTTTTTCGGCTTCTTAAGCGCAGGAAAAATTCCGACCGGCTGGGCTGGACGCCTGGCCCTGCCAGGACTCCTCGGTGGAGTGCAAGGTGGCATCGGCTGGTGGATGGTCGCCTCGGGCGTGACCCAAGGCGAAGGGATGACTGCAGTTGCCTCCTACCGCTTGGCCGTTCACCTGGGACTTGCTTTTGTGATCCTTGGGTTTCTTGCCTGGTTCATCCTGCAACTCGGTCGGCCCGAGCGAGAGCTGATGCAGGCCCGCCGCGCCAAAGAGGTGAAGATCTTTGGTCTTTCTACCGGGCTGCTGCACTTTGCCTTTCTGCAGATCCTTCTGGGCGCGCTTGTTGCAGGTATCGATGCGGGGCGCTCTTATACCGATTGGCCTTTGATGGGCGGACAAGTGATCCCACCGGATCCACTTTTGCTGGAACCGGTCTGGAAAAACTTCTTTGAAAATCCAGGTTTGGTGCAGTTTGTTCACCGGGTTTTCGGCTATCTCTTGCTGGCCTTTGGCCTCGTTGTCTGGTTGCGGGGGCGTGCCAGCGCCCATCGGGCCACGCGGTTTGCCTTTAACCTGGTAATGGCAGTTCTTTCGCTGCAGATCGTGCTGGGCATTCTGACTGTGCTCTATGCTGCGCCTTGGCAGGCGGCCATTCTGCACCAACTGGCAGCGGTTTTGCTCTGGACCGTGATTTTACGCGCGCGCTTCCTGGCGGGCTACCCGATTTCAACATCAATTAAGGATCATTGAATATGTCGGCATTTGCAGAACTGATGGCTTATACCCGCGAAACGCAGGCGCTCGGAGAGATTGCCGGCCGGTTGGGTTGGGATCAGGAGACCATGATGCCCGCAGGAGCGGCCCCCCAGCGCGGCGAAGAAATGGCCGCGATTGAAGCAGTTTTGCACGCAAGACGCGCCAGCCCAGAGGTGGCCGATTGGCTTGCCCAGGCTGAAGCTCCTGATGCAACTGGCGCTGCGCAGCTACGAGAGATCAAGCGCAGTTATGATCGGACGGTCAAAGTGCCCGCGGATCTTGCCAAAGAAATCGCCAAGGTGACATCGCAGGCCCAGGGAAAATGGGCCGCGGCGCGCGCAGCGGAAGATGTTGCCGCCTTTGTCCCGGTGCTGAAAGAAGTTGTGGCCCTCAAGCGCGAAGAGGGGCAGGCCCTTGCAGCAGGCGGCGATCTTTATGATGCGATGGTTGCTGATTATGAACATGAAACAACTGCGGCTGAAATAGCGGCTATTTTTGATGCCATGCGCCCGGGTCTTGTTGATCTGCGGTCCCGTGTGTTGGAAAAACCAACGCCCAAAGGCCTCGTAGGGGAGTTTGACGAAGCAGCGCAAATGCAGCTGACAGCTAAACTGGCACAGGCTTTTGGCTATGATTTGGATCACGGTCGTGTGGACAAGGCGGTGCACCCCTTTAGTTCCGGGTCAGGCCTGGATGTCCGGATCACCACCCGCACCAACAAGGCTGATCCCTTCAACTGTTTCTACTCGACCATTCATGAGGTCGGCCATGCCGCCTATGAGCAGAACATCAGCCATGACTACCTGCTGACGCCCCTTGGGCGTGGGGTTTCGATGGGGGTGCATGAAAGCCAAAGCCGGATCTATGAAAATCAGATCGGACGCGGAGAAGCCTTTACCACTTGGCTATTCGCTGAAATGCGCGAGGTTTTTGGTGATTTCGGCATTGAAGACGCTGGTTCTTTCTACAAAGCGGTCAACACCGTTCACAAAGGCTACATCCGGACAGAAGCGGATGAGTTGCAGTATAATCTGCACATCATGCTGCGTTTTGATCTGGAGCGTGCCCTGATGGCAGGGGATCTAGAAGTTGAGGATCTGGAAGCAGCCTGGAATGATCGCTTTGAAGCGGATTTTGGCTATGCGGTCGACAGGCCGTCCAACGGATGTCTGCAGGATGTGCATTGGTCCGTTGGTCTTTTTGGCTATTTCCCAACCTATTCCCTGGGCAATGTCTATGCGGGCTGTTTGAATCAGAAGATGCGCGGTGATTTGCCCGGATTGGACCAGGAGCTTGCCACTGGCGACACAAGCTCTGCAACAGGTTGGTTGCGGGAAAATCTGCAGCAGTTCGGTGGGCTCCGCAGCCCGCGCGATACGATCCAGAATGCCTCGGGCATGGTGCCGGATCACGCGCCATTGATGTCCTATCTCGAAGAGAAATTCACGCGGATCTACGGTCTCTGAAGCCGCTGAAACAAGTAGGGGCCAGTCAAACCGGCCCTGAAAACTGTCTAAGATTTGCTAGATCAAGGCCATGCGTTCTGCGCGCTCTGGATCCGGGAAAGGGCGGTAAAGGCCGATCTCCGAACTGGCGATCAATGTGTTTACATTGTTATAGAGGCGCTCAACCTCTTCGTCTTTTGCCTCCAGCGTGCGAAAGGCCTGATCCAACTGGGTCATATCGTTGAATTCGATCTCGAGCAGGAAATCACGGCAGCTATCTGCTGCAAGTCCCAGTTTTCGCCGCAAAAGTCGCCAATTGCGGATAGCGCCACGATCCTGCAGATACCCCATCCAAAGTTCCACAGCATTGGCAAAAGCCAGGGCCTTGGTGCCGTCTTTCAGGTCGATAGAGCAATGATAGAGGTTCATAGACAGGGTCCCATAGCTGGTTGGCGCGCGATGGGAGCATGACAGATTTCGGTTATTTACAGGTAAACTCTGAAACAAAGGCAGGGAGCGATCGTCTGCCCCTGCCTGTTGCCCGGTCAGGTAGAGGCAAAACTCCCTTGATACCCCTCTTCTTCAAGTTGTTTCTGGCGGGTCTGCATGTTTTCAACAAGCTGGTGATTTTCCAGAGCCTCAGCGCCTGCACCGTAGCTTTCAAAGTTCAGAATGTCCTGCACGGGAAGCCGCGGGCGCCATCCAGCTGTTTGCAGCTCTGGGCGGTCGTGAAACTTGGATACATAGCCAAGGCAGATATAGGCGACAGGGACCACATGGCTGGGGATGTTCAGAACCTGTTTCAACTTGCGGTGATCCAGAATGCTGACCCAGCCAAAGCCCAGTCCTTCGCTGCGTGCCGCCAGCCAGAGGTTCTGCACCGCGCAAACGCTGCTATAGAGATCCATTTCCGGCGCATGGGTTCGACCGATCACCACGGGCCCCGCCCGCTGTTTGTCACAGGTAAGACAGATATTTACTGGCGCTTCCAATATGCCTTCCAGTTTGAGGTTGCGATAGGTGTCGCGCCTTTTTTCCTCAAACATCTCTGCCGCTTCCTGATGTGCGGTCTGAAACAGCGAGTGGACCTTTTGCTTGGTATCCTGAGAGCGGATAACAACAAAGTTCCAGGGCTGCATAAATCCAACCGAAGGCGCGTAATGGCTGGCCAGCAAAACCCGGCTTAGGACGTCATCCGGGATTTCCGTAGACAGGAACTGACCACGGACATCGCGGCGGGTAAAAACCGTCTTGTAAAAGGCTTCGCGCTCTGCGGTGTCAAAGCAATGTGGGTCCGCAGACAGATTTTGGGCGTGCTCCATAGTATTCCCCTTGATGGAACGCAAATGCCTACGCGGTCCAGGCGCGGCAATATGGGTTCCAGGCCGGTCTTCTGGCTTCGGATCACCCCAGTCGACGCCCTTCCCGAAAGTGACTTCAGTGGCATATTCGTCGACCAGTCCCCGTTACAGCGTTGGGCACGCAGCGGATTTGCACCGCCTTCCCGATTCTCCCTACAAGAGCAGGGCACCTGAAACTGATTCCGCTCAACCATGCAAGATCGAGCAGCGCGGACATTAGGGCGGGGATCCCTGTCTGGCAAGCCTCAGGTGAAGGACAAAAAACGCCGCCCGGTTGGGGCGGCGTTCTTGATCGACTGAAAGAAGGTAGAAGAGTTATTCTTCTGCGGCGCCTTCTTCTTCGTCACCGTTTTCCGCGATCCAGGCGACAGAGACGACTTCTTCACCTTTACCGGTGTTGAACACTCGTACACCGCCGGCAGAGCGAGACCGGAAGGAGATGCCATCAACCGGGACCCGGATCGACTGGCCTTTGGAAGTGGCCAGCATGATTTGGTCCTCCAGCGTGACCGGGAAGGTCGCCACAATCTCGCCGCCCTTCATGGCGCCAACACCCTGTCCACCGCGACCGCTGACACGATAGTCATGAGCAGAGGTCAGGTTGCCCGCGCCAGCCTTGTTGATTGTCACCAGCAGATCATTTGCCGCCAGCATTTCCTGATAGCGATCTTCGCTGAGGGCACCTTCGTTCTCTTCGGATGTTTCCTCATCTGAGACATCATTGCCAAGCTCGCCACGGAACCTTTTGATAAAGGCGCTACGCTCCCAGGGTTCGGCGTCAAAGTGGCGCACAACGGACATCGAGACAACTTCGGCCCCATCGCCCAGTTTGATGCCGCGGACACCCACCGAATTGCGGCTGTTGAAGACGCGAACTTCGGTAGTAGGGAAGCGGATGGCGCGGCCGGTATTGGTGACCAGCATGACATCATCTTCTTCAGAACAGATGCGTGCATTGATCAGCTTGGTCTCCGCGTGCTCCTCTTCGAACTTCATCGCAATCTTGCCGTTGGATTTCACGTTTGTGAAGTCTGACAGACGGTTACGGCGCACAGTTCCAGCGGATGTGGCAAAAACAATTTGCAGATCCGCCCATTCGTTGTCTGGCCGGTCAACAGGCATGATTGCCGCGATGGAGACACCGGTTGGGATTGGCAAAATATTGACAATGGCCTTACCCTTGCCGGTTCTGCCAGATTGCGGCAAGCGCCAGGTCTTCAGTTTGTAGACCATTCCGTCGGTGGTGAAGAAAAGGAGCTGCGTGTGGGTATTGGCCACAAATAGGTTTGTGACAACATCCTCTTCCTTGGTCTGCATACCTGACAGACCTTTGCCGCCGCGTTTCTGCGCGCGGAAATCAGCGAGAGGCGTACGTTTGATGTAGCCACCGGAGGTCACGGTGACGACCATATCCTCGCGCTCGATCAGGTCTTCGTCTTCCATGTCGCCGGACCAATCGACAATCTCGGTACGGCGAGGCACGGCAAACTGTTCCCGAACTTCGCGCAGCTCATCAGCAATGATGCTCATGATACGTTCGCGAGAGGACAGAATATCAAGGTATTCCTTGATCTTGGCTGCCAGTTCTTCAAGTTCGTCAGTGACTTCCTTGACGCCGATTTGCGTCAGGCGCTGGAGGCGAAGTTCCAGGATGGCGCGGGCTTGAGTTTCGGACAGATTATAGGTTGCGTCCTCATTCATCTTATGGGTCGGATCATCGATCAGCTGAATGTAACCGGCGATGTCAGAGGCCGGCCAGCGACGGGTCATCAGCTTTTGACGCGCTTCTGCAGCATCGGCAGAAGAGCGGATGGTCGCGACCACCTCGTCGACATTGGAGACGGCAACAGCCAAGCCACAGAGAATGTGACTGCGTTCACGCGCCTTGCGCAAGAGGTAGGCCGTCCGGCGCGCCACCACATCTTCACGAAAATCGATGAAAGAGGTGAGGAAACGGCGCAGCGTTAGCTGCTCGGGGCGACCACCATTCAGGGCCAGCATGTTGCAGCCAAAGGAGGTCTGCATCGGCGAGAAACGAAAGAGCTGGTTCAGAACCACCTCTGGTGTGGCGTCACGTTTCAACTCCACCACAACGCGGACACCGTTGCGGTCGGATTCATCCTGAACATGAGAAACGCCTTCGATACGCTTTTCGCGCACCTGTTCGGCGATCTTTTCGATCATCGAGGCCTTGTTGACCTGATAAGGAATCTCATCCACAACAATGGCGTAGCGATCTTTCCTAATCTCTTCGACGCGCGTTTTCGACCGGATAATGACACTGCCGCGTCCCTCCAGATAGGCTTTGCGCGCACCGGAACGACCCAGCATGACACCACCTGTCGGAAAGTCGGGGCCAGGAACATATTCGATCAGCTGTTCGCTGGTCAGATCCGGGTCGTCTATCAAGGCAAGAGTGGCATCCACAACCTCACCCAAGTTGTGTGGTGGAATGTTGGTTGCCATACCAACGGCAATACCGCCAGCACCATTGACCAGCATATTCGGAAAGCGGGCAGGGAGGACCGTTGGCTCCTGGTCTTTGCCATCGTAGTTGTCCTGGAAGTCGACCGTCTCTTTGTCGATATCCGACAGCATGAAGGCAGCGGGCTTGTCCATACGCACTTCTGTGTAGCGCATCGCAGCCGGGTTATCGCCATCCATCGAGCCAAAGTTGCCCTGACCATCGAGGAGCGGCAAAGACATGGAGAAATCCTGCGCCATCCGGACCAGAGCGTCATAGATCGCGCTGTCACCATGGGGGTGATACTTACCCATGACATCGCCAACTGGACGTGCCGACTTTCGATAGGATTTATCATGGCTGTTGCCGGTCTCATGCATCGCATAAAGAATGCGGCGATGAACCGGTTTCAAACCGTCGCGCAGGTCCGGAATGGCCCGGCTGACGATGACGGACATCGCGTAGTCCAGGTATGAGGTCCGCATCTCTGCTTCGATGGAAACAGTAGGACCATCATATGCAGGACGCTGAGGAGGTGTTTCTTCAGCGTTTTCAGGAGTTTCCGGCGTATCTGTCACGTTGGCTGCCCGATCTTTTCTTTGGGTCTATATCTTGTGGATGCACCATATCAGAGAGCGCATATAAGGTGCAAGCAAGCAGCTCTCATTGCTGTGATTTCACTGGAAAAATCACTTTTCGCAGGACGTTAACCTCTTGCGGGCTATGGTTTTCTTATGGGGGCTCTCGAATGGAGGTCGCAAATGGAGATGAGCGAAACAGAAATGATGCTCAAAGGCTATGGGCTGACGACGGCAGAATTTACCTATCACATGCCCGATTTCACCCATGTGCTAAACACCTATGTCTGGCAAGACTATGATTTGGCGCCAGATCACCCGCGCTTGTTTGAGTTTATTGAATTCTGGCAGCGAGAATTGGACGGCCCGCTGCATTCTGTCCGGTTTAGCCATAGAAAAATGGTCAGCGCCGGTGAATGGCGACAAGTCAAAGGCGTCTTTCACCTAAACTAGTTACACACTGCTAGGCAGAGCAACTGGCCCCGCCAAGAACACAGAACTTGGCACAATGCGGATGGTTGAGACGAACAGACTTTTCGGCCTCACGCAGGGTTGCCCCCAGCTCAAACTCAGGCGAGTAGGGGAGCAATGTACAGGCAAGGACAACCGGAGTCTTAGCGCCTTTGCGCTTTACCACCATGCGTGAAGAAGCACACATGACGTCATTGGGGGATTTGTTCAAAATACCCCAGCAGGCCGTTGTGATTTCCGGGACTTCGACCTCTTCGTCCATTTCGGGGAAAAGTACAGTTTGCGCAGGGGATTGAGCGTTGATATTAAAGCCATGTTCTTGAAACAACGCGGCAAACCCGCAACGGGAGGTGGCGTCATCCTCATCCCATAGGGTGCGCCCAGCCACTGCCAGCGCAACACCTAGATCTCGTAGCCAGATCATTCCTTCGATGGTCTTCTTAAAGCTCCCGACACCGCGCACCGCGTCATGCTTTGCTTCTGTATAGTGATCCAGAGAAACGCGCAGGGTCAGCTTGCCTGGATACTTTTGATGGAGGCGCTCCAATCCCGAGCGCATATGCTTGCGCATCATAGGGCGCATCGCATTGGTCAAAATGAGCACGTCAAACCCACGCTCCAGGGCGCTCTCGGCCATCTCGATCATCTCGGGATTCATAAAGGGCTCACCACCGGTGAAGCCAATTTCACGGATGGGCCAGCACCGCTCTTCAATCTGATCCAGATACGACGACACTTCCGCGGCATTCAGATAGATCAGCGCATCATTTGTGGGAGAGCTGAGAATATAGCAATTCTCACACTCGATATTGCAGAGCGTTCCCGTATTGAACCAGAGCGTTTCAGGATTGCTGAGTGCGACAGAGGCACGTTCGCTGCCATCCGCTGTCACCTTACTGTTTTGGAATTTTCCCATATTGGCTTTGGGCAGATCTTTCACGCGCTTGGCTTTCGGGCTGTTTCTTTCGCCAGAAGCTAGCGTATACTGCGCAAAAATGAAAAGCCGTTACCTGCGGTTATGACAGGGATGTGATGCTGTGGGGGTGGTCAAAGCTCCGGCATCAAGAGAGTAGGAAAATACGCTATGGTAGCGCGCGTCATACCTGTCGATCCTTTTGATTTGGTGATTTTCGGGGCTACCGGGGATTTGGCCCTTAGGAAAATTCTGCCCGCGCTGTTCAAGCGTTTCTGCCGCGGTGGTTTTCCCAGTGGCGCGCGGATTATTGGTGCGGCCAGATCAGAGTTGGAGGAGGGCGCCTTTCAGGAGATTGTAGCCAAACGCCTGCGTGAAGACCTAGGCGAGCAATCCGTTGACCCCTCTAATCTAAAGAGATTTCTTTCTTTTCTGAGCTATGTTGCTCTGGATGGCTATGGCGATCTGGGCTGGGCGCAACTCACGGGTTTGCTGTCTATCTCCGCAAAGGACCGCGTCCGTGTGTTCTATTTCTCTGTCGGGCCAAAGCTTTTTGGTCCTCTTGCCGAAAGATTGCACCAACATGGTTTGCCACATGGTGAAACCCGTATCGTTGTTGAAAAGCCCTTTGGCCACGACCTGTCTTCGGCGAAAGAGCTGAACCGCACACTTGCGGGGCATTTTGACGAAGGGCAGATCTACCGGATCGACCATTATCTGGGAAAGGAAACGGTGCAAAACCTGATGGCGGTTCGCTTTGGCAATATGCTGTTCGAGCCGCTGTGGAACAGCCAATATGTGGACCATATTCAGATCACGGTTGCCGAGAGCCTGGGCGTTGCGGGCCGTGAGGAATACTATGATCGCTCCGGCGCCATGCGTGATATGATGCAAAACCATCTCATGCAGCTTTTGTGTCTGATCGCGATGGAGCCGCCAGCCAAGTTTGACCCTGATGCAGTTCGGGATGAAAAACTAAAGGTAATCAGAGCCTTGGATCCTGTCGAACCCTACCACCTTGTTCGCGGTCAATATGTAGCACCGGCAAACAGTCCGCTAGATGATCAGGACTATCGCAACACAGTACAAAACCCACGGTCGACAACCGAAAGCTATGTGGCCTTCAAGGCTCATATCAGCAACTGGAGATGGGCCGGAACCCCGTTCTATCTTCGTACAGGTAAACGACTAAAAGCGCGCTCTTCGGTGATCAATGTCCTGTTCAAAGATGCACCGCATTCGATCTTTGGTGAGGCCGCTGGACGTCATGCCAATCACCTTAAGATCAGGTTGCAACCAAATGAAGGCATTACACTAAGTGTGACCATCAAAGAACCTGGACCCGGTGGAATGCGGTTGATTGACGTACCTCTGGATATGAGTTTTGCTGAAGCGCTTGGGCCAGAGGCGAGCGATCCTCCGGATGCCTATGAGCGCTTGATCATGGATGTTGTCAGAGGCAACCAGACGCTGTTCATGCGTGGTGATGAGGTCGAAGCGGCCTGGGCTTGGACGGACCCGATAATTGCGGGTTGGGAAGCACGTGGAGACGTGCCGAAACCCTATGAAAGCGGGACCGCGGGTCCAGGTGATGCAGATGTTCTGATGCGGCGAGACCGCCGTGAGTGGAGAGGAATAAATCCATGATTTTTAATGAATATCCTGACAGGGATATGCTTGCAATCGAAGTGGCAAGCGAAATCGCCGGGGATTTGGAAACCCATCTTTTGCACCACGATGGCGCCTCCTTGGCCGTTGCCGGGGGAACCACTCCTGCACCTATTTTCGATGACCTCTGTGCGGCCGATATCGCCTGGGATCGGGTCAATGTGCTGGCAACCGATGAGCGCTGGGTTGCAAGTGACAATGAACGGTCGAATGCGCGCATGATCCGAGAACGTCTGATGACAGATCGGGCAAAAGAAGCGCGTTTTATTCCGTTCCATGTTCCCGCACGTGAACCAGCTGATGTATTGGCGGAATTGGAAGCGCAAATCGCCCCGCAACTGCCTCTATCTGTTCTGCTTTTGGGAATGGGGGAAGACATGCATACGGCTTCCTTGTTTCCCGGTGCCGAAGGTTTGACGGAGGCACTGGGGAGAAAGGCACCAATTCTGGCAGTTTTCCACCCAAGCAGCCAGCCTGAAGCACGTCTCAGTTTAACGGCACGAATTTTGGATGGGGCTTTGGCCAAACATCTGGTCATCTATGGACAGGCCAAAAAAGACGCTTTGGATAGAGCGATGTCCTTGCCACCGGAGCAGGCTCCGATCCAGGCGGTCCTGTCTGAGGCAACCATCCATTGGGCTCCATAACCGATTGTGAAAAGAAGAAAGTTCGGAAGAGCCTTGTTTCCTATTAGTTAGCCCATGGTTTTCTAGTAGGAGTCGCCCTTCAGGGTAGCTCGCTTCCGGATACCCAGAAATAACCTGTAATCAATATTATGTTAAAAAAAGTTCCGTTCCGTCACCTGGGATTGGCAGTGTTTCCGGATCTGAATACCCTAAAATCTGTTGGAAACCAGAGGAACGAGCCGATGAACCTTCAAGGAAGTTGCGTTGTTGTAACTGGCGCCGCAAGTGGTATCGGAAGAGCACTGGCGATTGCTTTGAAATCTCATGGGGCTGATCAGGTTGTTTGTGCTGACATTGACCTAGTCGGCGCGCAAACAACTGCTGACCAGATCGCGGGCACTGCTCTACAGATGGATGCTTCTGAAGAAGAAAGCATCAAGCATCTGATCGAGCATGTTGAGCGAGAAATTGCACCGATTGATCTCTTTTGTTCCAATGCCGGGATTTTGACCATGGGTGGTGTTGAGATCTCCAATGAGGATTGGCAACGAACTTGGGACATCAATGTTATGTCCCATGTCTGGGCTGCGCGTCATGTGGTTCCTAGGATGCTCGAACGTGGCGAAGGATATCTGCTGAATACAGCTTCTGCAGCTGGTCTTTTGAACCAAATTGGTGCGGCTCCTTATGGTGTGACCAAACACGCTGCCGTGGGTTTTGCTGAATGGCTGGCGATTACCTATGGTGACAAAGGGATTGGTGTCTCGGTGCTATGTCCACAGGCCGTCCGGTCTGAAATGACCCGCGGGTTCGAAGATAGCGTGGCAAGTTTGGATGGATTGCTTGAGCCGGAAACCGTTGCAGATTTCTGCATAACAGCTTTGAAAAACAATGATTTCCTGATCCTTCCACATCCGCAGGTCAAGGAGTATATGCAAATCAAAGCTGGAAGCTATGCGCGATGGATTGCAGGTATGCAAAAACTGCGCGACCGCTTCATGGGCTGATTTCAGAATACCCTAACACGGTTTTGACCTGGCCGTTAAACCCTTTGATCAATTGCGGATCGGGCGCATCAGCCCTTCCTGGGATACGCTTGCAACCAGTTTGCCACTTTGTGTATAGATCGATCCGCGATTGAAGCCTCGACCGCCGCCAGCAAAGGGTGAGTCCATTGTGTAAAGGTGCCAATTCTGAAATTCGACCGGCGCGTGAAACCACATGGCATGGTCCAGACTTGCTGTCATTGCTTCTGGCTTGTACCAGGTCAACCCATGGGGCCGAAGTGCCGAACCTAATAGGCCAAAATCTGAGGCATAGGCCATCAGAACATGCTGCAGCTGTGGCCCAGCGTTTTTCGCAGCTTCCATTCTGATCCACATGTGATTGACATCGTTTGTTTTTTCAGGATCCAATGGGTCTCTTGGATTGATGTCACGAATTTCAAATGGCCGTTCCCGCGTAAACTCGGCGCGCTGTGCCTCATGTATTATATGGGCCTGTTCCAAGTGAATTTCTTCACGTGACCTCAGCCCTTCCGGAGACGGAACATCCGGCATTTGATGCTGATGCGCCCATCCGGCTTCTTCTTTGTGAAAGGAAGCCGCGAGGTTGAGGATCTGACGCCCATTTTGCAATGCGATCACGCGGCGGGTGGTGAAACTTCCGCCATCCCGTGCCGGGTCTACTTCGTAGATAACCGGGCGCGCGGGATCGCCGGGACGGATAAAATAGGCATGCAATGAATGGCAAAGACGCCCCTCTACCGTGGCATAGGCTGCAGCCAAGGCCTGAGCAATGACCTGTCCACCATAGATCCGTGTCGGGGTTTCGCCTCCAGACCCAATACCGCGGAAAAGATTGCGATCTAGGTTCTCCAAGTCGAGGAGTTTCAATAGAACCTGTGCTGCATCTGTCATTGGATTTTCCTAGGTCAATGCCGCCTGAACCAGGGCTTTGAGTTCCGCGCGTGAAGGATAGGTGCTGGACGGAGAGAGCTGTGTCAAGAAGACGACAGAAAGTTGCTCTACCGGGTCTATCCAAAAGAAGGTGGAGGCCATGCCGCCCCAACTGAAGTCCCCAATGGATCCAGGGCAACGCGCTCTGGCGGGATCCAGAACAACAGCCCCGCCTAAACCGAACCCCATGCCATCCATTGGTTGCTCGGCAAAACTCTGTGGACCCATGGATGAGATATCACCAGGCAGGTGATTTTTAGTCATGAATTCAATGGTTTTTGGTCCAATGAGGGAATCGGATCCCGCGCGCCCACCTCGCCGGATCAATTCTGCAAATTTCATGTAGTCATCAACGGTAGAAAGCAGGCCGCCACCGCCCGAAAACATATCGGTTTTCTCAAAAGGCGAAGTTCCATAGCTGTCCACCAAGCGAAGGCTGTCTTCACCATCGCGCGCAGTGTTGAGCGCCATCGCGTCACCGGCGAGAGGTGTATAAAGTGAAGCAAACCTATTTCCGGCACCCTCGGGAACCGTGAAGGCGGTTTCCCTCATATCTAAGGGATCGAAGATTTGTTGTTGGAAAAAGGTGTCCAGCCCCTGCCCCGACACGACCTCGATCACGCGACCAATCACATCTATCCCCACCGAATACTCCCAGCGGTAACCGGGCTGAAACGCTAAGGGAAAACCAGCAAGATGTGAGACCATTTGGTCTAGAGGGCCTTGGTTTGGCTTGAAGAGCAAGTCCTCTTTGTCCATGGCTTCTGGCAGGACACCAGGGTTAAAAGGATAGCTTAATCCACTGGTATGGGTGAGTAATTCATGCAGGGTTGGCGCTCTGCTGGCTTCTACCTGATCTATGCTTTCGGCCCCAGGAACCAGGGCCAGCATGTCAGAAAACTCAGGAAGGAACTCTGACACCGGGGCATCCAGATGAAACAATCCTTTTTCAGCGAGCATCATCAGAGCCATAGAGGTCACTGGCTTGGTCATCGAGTAAATTCTGACCAGCGTATCCCGTTCAAACGGGAGATGCTCTTCTTGATTGCGTTCTCCGACAGAGTGGAAGAACACTTCCTCTCCCTCTTGCTTGATCAGCACAGAGCTGCCAGCATATTTCCTATTTTCAACATAGCTTTGCTGCCAATCTTTAATGTTGGCAAGACGGTTTAAATCCACATTCCCCCCTCCAAGGCAAAGGCTAACCTTGTTGTATTATGTTCTGCATGGCCTCTTTGCTCTGGCTATTGAACCAGCCAGTTTCAGGCTCATTTTCGGCGATGGCCGTTTCGATTTTACGGATTGTGTCTGACCGAAGTTGCGCCTTGATGGCCGCATAGGCTTGGCTCGGCAGTTCCGCGAGTTTGCGTGCTTCTGAGAGTGAATAAGCCCAGAGATCCTCGTGATCCTCTGCAATAATATCGATAAAGCCTGCGTTTCTGGCTGCGATCGGACCAATGGGTTGGCCTGTCAGCATCAAACGACGTTGGGTATCAGGATCCAGCGTCGCTTTGATGATCTCCAACGGTCCGATGGGAAAATCGACACCAGCTTGAACCTCTGCCAGGCCCAAGTTTGATTTACTTAGGGCAACGCGCCGGTCGCTTGCCAGTACAAAGAAAAGACCACCAGCAATGGCTGCGCCACCAACACAGGCCACAACAGGTTTGGGGCAGGCATAAAGCGCGAGAAAGCCTACATTGAGGCCGTGAACTACTGCCTGCTGTTGTGCCAGGTCAAAATTCTGTGCTTCCTTTAGATCCAATCCTGCAGAGAAAACCTTGAATGGGCTAGATAAAATGATTGCCTTTACGGTTTCATCCTGACCAAGAGAGGTGATCATTTCTGCAAAACTCAATAGAAACTCTGAAGTCAACGCATTGGCCGGCGCGCGGCCGAGTTGTAGCTCAATGATGCCGTCTTCTACCTGCCGGATGTTCAGTTCGGATTCTGCCACAATGGCCTCCCTGCTCTCTCGGCGCTCACCTGAATGAGCGCCTGCTTCAGTCCATAATGCGCGGCCTTTGCGTTTTGGTCGAGACATAAGACCTACGTAGAACCACGCATAACTTCTGACGTTCTAAGAGAGAGAGATGAAGAAATTGGCAGTGGTGCCAAAACCATCAGGAGACCAACCTAATTCTCGAGTGCGTCTAATCCCTGTCGGGCAAAGACCTTCACATATCCACCAAGCATTATCGCACGCTGAGGATTTGAAGCATTTCCATCCAAGGCACGTTTCAAAACGCCCTGCAAGATGCCAGCCATTCTGAAGAAACTAAAGGAGAGGTAGAAACCAAAGTTCTCAATCCCAGGCAGATCCCTGCGTTTGCAATAGCTTTCGATGAACTCTTGATCTGTTGGCAATCCCAAATCTCTGCGGTTGACACCGGCCAGGCCACGTCCTTCGCGTCCTGGCGGCAGTTGCCATTGCATTATTACACCAGCAAGATCCGCATAGGGGTGTCCTATGGTGGAAAGCTCCCAATCGAGGACAGCACGGCATTCCGTACCTTCGGCGGCAAAGATCATGTTGTCGATCCGATAGTCACCATGTACCAAGCCCCTTTGACCATCATCAGCGGGCATGGCTTCTTTCAAAGCGCGGATCAGGGTATTCATTTCGGAAATGTTTTCAGTTTCCGATGCCTGATACTGCTTGGTCCATCGCGCAAGCTGGCGCTGGAAATAGTTACCCTCTGGCCCATAATCCAGCAAACTGTACTTAGCTATGTCAATCTGGTGCAGTTCGGCAAGAACGCGGTTCATTTCCTTTATGATGCCCGTCCTTGTTGCGTTTTCGAAACCTGGCATCGAGGGGTCCGTGATGTTACGTCCCTCTACATGGTCCATGACATAAAAGGGGGAGCCTATGACCTCTTCATCTTCGCATAAGAGATGCATCTGAGCGACCGGTACCGCACTGTTTTTCAATGCTTTTTGAACGCGATACTCGCGCTCAACCGCATGGGCGGATTTCAGCAGCACCCCAGGTGGTTTGCGCCGCAGAACATAGCTTCCGGCATGGGTCCGAAGGCGAAAGGTTGGATTTGATTGACCCGTCTCAAACTTGTCCACCTCAAAATCCTGATCAAAACCATCCAGGTAGTCACGAAGATAGGCCGCTACTGCATCTTTATCCAAAGTCTGGGATCCACCAGTCATTTCGAAACACCCCCTCAGCTGTAGGAAATCAAAGGCATCGTTTCAGCTTTTGAAAGATGCGGTACAGAATTGAACTCATTCAGAAAGAACCGGTCTTGTGAGGCTATGAACCGGGTCACGGCACTATTCCTAATCTGCAGGTTCAACGTTATCATCTGCGCGTCAGGCACACCTAGGGCATGAGCGGTCAATCGTGCGATGACACCGCCCGAGCTGATCACCAAAACCCGTTCCGCCCCATCTCTGATTGCCTGTTTTCGCGCGGCCTCAACACGGTTGCAAAAACTTTCCCAGCTTTCCTTTGCGTTTGTGATCCCACCTCTTTGCCATTGGGCAAGGGTTTCCTTCAAAGCACGAAAATGCGTCTTTCGATCCTGTATCACCTCTGTGGGAGCCTGTCCTCCAAAGCGCGAATGAAGGAGATCATTAAAGTCATATTCATTCCACCCAGGATCTTCTTCAGCGAAAACCGGAAACCCCATTTCTTCATAGGTCTGTTTCTGCCGCTGAAGGCTGCCGGTAATGACCCTATCAGGACGCCAGTCGATGTCGCGAAGCGTCTTTCCAAGAGCGCGCGATTGCTGTCGGCCAAGGTCACTCAGCTGATCGTAGTTTTCAGCGCCAAAAGAGGCCTGGCCATGCCTGATCAGCAAAAGCTCGACCATATTCAACGCCGAAACTCTTGTGACAAGCGGCGGCCTGCTTCCTGATATTCGGTAGCAATCCTATCAACCAGTTCTTGGGTTGAGGTGATGGATTTAACCTCACCAATCCCCTGCCCTGATCCCCAAATCTCTTTCCAGGCTTTGGGCTTTGAAGAACCATCTCCAAAGTTCATCGAAGAGGCATCTGCACTAGGTAAGTTACTTGGGTCAAGACCGGCATTCTCAACCGACTTCTTCAGGTAGTTCCCTGAAACACCTGTAAACAAAGACGAATAGATGATGTCTTCGGCGGTGCTTTCGACGATCATCTGTTTATAGTCAGGCTGGGCATTTGCCTCATGGGTGGCAATAAAGGGCGATCCCGCATAGCCAAAATCTGCGCCCATTGCACGCGCGGCTAGCAGGGATTGACCACATGCGATTGCGCCCGACAGCGCAAGGGGGCCATCAAACCAGGACCTGATTTCACGGATCAAAGCGAGGGGAGATTGCTGTCCTGCATGCCCGCCAGCCCCGGCAGCAACTGCGATCAAGCCGTCAGCCCCCTTCTCTATCGCTTTTTTGGCAAAGGTGTTGTTGATCACGTCATGCAGTACGACACCGCCGCATGAATGTGCAGCCTCATTCACCTCAGGCCTTGCGCCCAGCGATGTGATCCAAACCGGTACTTTCCAGCGCTGGCAGATCTCCAGATCACGCTCCAAGCGGGTGTTTGAGCGATGGACAATCTGGTTCACCGCAAAAGGCGCCGCCGGGGTATCTGGGTTCTCCTGATTGTAGCGGTCCAGCTCTTCAGTGATCTGTTTTAACCACGCTTCAAGCAAAATAGGATCGCCATCCGCTTCACGCGCGTTTAGGGCGGGAAAAGCCCCGATGATCCCGGCTTTACACTGGGCAATGACCAGCTCTGGCACGGAAATGATGAACAGAGGTGACCCTATCAGCGGTATGCGAAGGTTTTGCAGCGCCTTAGGTAACTCTCTCCTTGGCGTGTCAGAAGAAACATCTTTCATTTTCAGATCCTTATTCATTGTTTCTGATACAGCCTAGCTCAGAGCGCTGGCGAAAATGTTTTGGCCCGACATCACGTTGATTCCACCAGAGACCGGGACAATCGATCCGGTTACATAGGCGCCACCCTTCCCGCTCAGGAACAGTACTGCGCCCGCGATGTCTTCATAGCGCCCCACCCGCCCGAGCGGGACATCCCGCCCGACCTTCTCTCTCATTTCCTTATCTGCCGTAACAAAGGCAGTCATGCGGGAAACAAAGGGACCGGGCGCCAGCGCATTTACTGTGATGTTCTTTGATGCGAGTTCTTTAGCCAGGATCTTGCTCAGATGGATCACTGCAGCCTTTGAGGCGGAATAGCTATAGGCGCCATCGCCCATCGGAACCTCGCCCATGACCGAGCCAACATTGATCACGCGCGCAGGATCACCATTGGATCCGCTGGCGGTCAACATAGGCAAGAGCTGACGGGTCAGTTCAAAAACACCCGTCACATTCACATTCATGACTTTTTCCCAGGCCTCATGGGGGAAAGATTCGAGCTCTGCTCCCCATGTGATGCCTGAGTTATTCATAAGAATATCAAGTTGGTCCGTGCGCTTTTTAACTTCCGCAACCAGGTCTGCGATCCCTTCGGCGCTTGCGACATCCCCTGCAAACCCTTCAGCTGACCCCGGCGCATTCAAAGCGTTAAGTTCCTCCGCGACAGCCGCACAGGCTTCGCCTTTGCGAGAGGCAATCAGAACAAATGCGCCAGCGCGTACCATGGCCTCAGCTGCCATGCGACCGATCCCGGTTGCACCTCCTGTTACCAGAGCGGTTTTGCCCTCCAGCGAAAATAGATCCATCATTTCTTCTTCTCCCTAGAAGCCACGCAAATTTGCAACGATCGCAGCGTGATAGCCATAGTCCCCTAACCATTCCGCAGAGACCCGGGCGCGTTTCATGTAAAATCCCATGTCAAAGGCATCAGTCATCCCGATCCCACCGTGCATCTGTACACCTTCCTGCACAACACGCTGCGCAGTTTCTGTTGCGCGCGCTTTTGCCACCGAAACTGCAAGTGCTGCATTTTGTGGGTCCTGGTCCAGCATGCGCCCAGCGTTCAACACGGCGGAGGAGGTCACTTCAATTTCGCACCACAAATGCGCCGCGCGATGCTGCAAGGCTTGAAAGCTGCCGATTGGAACACCGAACTGCTTTCTTTCTTTCAAATAGCCGGTGGTCATTCCAAACGCCGCCTCTGCCAGGCCTGTTGCCTCTGCAGCCAGCGCAGCCTGACCTGCTTGCAAAGCAGGTGAAAGGAGCGTCAGGCCCTCCCCAGGGCGACCAACCAGTGTTTCACCGGTGACCTCAACATTTTCAAATGAGAATTCTGCCACATCTCTGCTGTCAATCATCTGAACCTCTTGCTGGGTGAGACCAGGCAGAGATTTCTCCAGATCAAAGAGGCAAAGACCATCAGGGGAACGGGCAAGCAATAGAATGCGGTTTGCGTTGCAACCATCTGCAACAAAAACCTTTTGCCCTGAAAGAATGTAGCCATTCCCACGCGGTTCCGCCGTCATTTCGACTTTGGATGGGTCAAACTTGGAAGCCTCGTCTATTGCCAGCGCATAGGTAAGAGTGCCCGCAGCCAGCTGACTTAAACGATCGCATGCGACGTCGGTTTCAACGCTTCTCAACACTCCAGCAGCGATCACAGCTGTGCTGATAAAGGAGCTGACGGTCAGATTGCGCCCCATTTCGCGCGCGAGAACATTTGCTGCTGCATGTCCCATTGCGGATCCGCCGTATTCCTCTGGCACGAGGATACCACTCCAGCCAGCAGCAGCCATTTCCTGCCAAAGTTCCGGTTCATTTGTGCGACCAGCGTCGCGCATCTGGCGTAATTTGCCGATAGGAGCAGAGCGATCCAAAAGCGTGCGTGCTGAATCTGCTAGAATTTTTTCTTCTTCTGTTTCAACAAGTTTCATAACTATCCTACCCCGGAAGACCAAGAATGCGTCGACTGATAATGGAGAGCATCACCTCTGATGTACCTCCTTCTATGGAGTTTGCCTTGGTGCGCAGCCAATTGGGGGATGCATCCGAACTCCAGCTTAGTTCGAGGCTTCCGCCCAACTCCATTACCAATTCAAGCCGACGTTTGTTCAACTCGGTTCCCATGTACTTCAGCATGGCAGAGGCATCGCCAACGCCTTGCCCGCATTCTGCTTGGTCTTTGTAGCGCTCCAGTGTCATCTCAAGCGCGAGACTGTCGACCTCTGCCTGCATCGCTTTTGCCAAGAGGATTGGGTCAGAATGACCTGTCTCGCTATCCTGCAACACCGCGCCAAGTGGGCGCCCTGCCCCCATGACCTGACCACCATTGCTGATCATTTCCCGCTCGTGTGTCAGCAGATATTTTGCGACATCCCAGCCGCGATTGACCTTTCCTACCACCTGCTCTTTGGGAACTTCGACCGCATCAAAATAGGTCTCACAAAAGGGGGAAGAACCAGAAATCAACTGAATTGGTTTGGTTGAGACCCCAGCGCTGCGCATATCAATCAGCAGGAAAGAGATACCTAGGTGTTTTGGCGCCTCGCGGTCGGTGCGAATGAGGGCGAAAATCCAATCCGCGTGATCGGCGTAGCTGGTCCAGATCTTCTGTCCGGTCACAGTCCAGTGGTCGCCATCGTCCACCCCAAGTGTTTGCACACCGGCGAGATCTGATCCTGCTCCGGGCTCTGAATAGCCCTGACACCAACGTATCTCACCCCGTGCAATGGGCGGCAGGTAGTGCAGTTTTTGTTCCTCGGTGCCGAATTTGAGCAATGCCGGGCCAAGCATCCAGATGCCAAAACTGTCTAGCGGAGATCTGGCACCAATCTTTCGCATCTCGTCCTTTAGGACTTTGTCCTCATCCCGCGTCAGCCCGGCGCCGCCATAGGCTTTGGGCCATGTGGGAACAGTGAATCCTCTTTCTGCGCAAACCCTTAGCCACTGTTCTTGCGCAGTTGATGTGAATGACCAACGCGTGCCTCCCCAACAAATGGCATCTTCACCACTTGCACCGTCCCGCATTTCTGTTGGGCAGTGTTGTTCAAGCCAGTCGCGAACATTTGAGCGAAACTCAGCGAGAGGTTCCTCTCCATCAGATTGCGCTTCAGCCATGAACTCCCCCAGTCGCTTCACGATTTCACAATGTAGAATTGCATTTCGAAAATTGATTGACAACGCGTCTGAGCAGCAGAAGACTTTACGTAATTCCAGAAATCACAGCCGGAGATAGGGCAAATACATGCATTCCATGCTGAGCAATGAACCAGGCGGGCCAGAAACTTTGATCTGGAGCGAGCAACCCGATCTTTCCCCCAAAAAGGGAGAAATCCTGGTCTCTGTCCGGGCAGCCGGTGTGAATTTCCCCGATACCTTAATCATTCGCGATCTGTATCAGGTCAAACCACCCAGACCCTTTGCCCCAGGTGGGGAGGTTTCAGGGGAAGTTATTGCGATTGGTGAAGGGGTTACAGGATACAGTTTAGGTGATCGCGTCCTGGCTCTGACCGGTCACGGTGGCTTTGCAACACAGATCTGCGTGCCTGCAAATCAAGCGGTGAAGTTTCCGGAAACGATGAGCTATGAGGAAGCTGCGGCTTTTGTATTCACCTATGGCACGTCTTATCACGCATTGAAGGACCGAGCGTCACTGGCACCAGGTGAAACCCTTTTGGTTCTCGGGGCCGCAGGTGGGGTTGGCGTTGCCGCCATTGAACTGGGAAAGGCCATGGGTGCCCGTGTGATTGCCGCAGTTTCCACCGAGGAAAAGGCAGAATTCTGCCTCTCTGTCGGCGCCGATGAGGCGCTGGTTTACAGTCGTGAGATGAACAAAGCTGATCAAAAGAAGTTCTCGAGTGAAATCAGAGAACTTACAGGCCGTTCCGGAGTCGACGTGGCCTATGACGCGGTTGGTGGTGACTACGCAGAGCCCGTCCTGCGCTCAATGGCCTGGCAAGGCAGGTATCTTGTTGTTGGGTTCCCGGCCGGAATTCCCAAAATCCCGCTGAATCTGCCCTTGCTAAAAGGCTGTGACATCCGTGGTGTCTTTTGGGGCGCTTCGGTGTTTCAGGACCCGAAAGGCCATGCAAGCAACATGGCGGAACTGCAGGAGCTGTTCCGCTCTGCTAAGATCAGGCCGCGGATCCATGCGTCCCTGCCAATGCAAAGGGCCGCAGAGGCCCTGGGGATCATCGAGCGACGGGAGGTCATGGGCAAAGTTGTCCTTACCAACGCTTGAGGGAGATATTGCACCCTTTATGGCGCAATGTTTCGCAAAAAATCGTGCGAAAATGGCAACATAGGTCGGTCAAACTGCCTGATACACGCTTCGCATTCGCAGCAAAAATGTCCTATTTTGAGGACAGTGAGTTGCGATGAGGTTGGAGATGTCGAGCATACTTATTTTGAACGGCCCAAACCTGAATCTTCTGGGCACCCGACAGCCAGAGGTCTATGGCTCTGAGACATTGCAAATGATCGAAAAGGCCTGCCGCGATCACGCGCAAGCCAAGGGACTGGAGGTGGACTGCCTGCAGTCCAACCACGAAGGTGAACTGATTGATGCAATTCACAATGCTCGGGGGAAACATCAGGGCATTATCTTAAATGCCGGTGCCTACACGCATACATCAATTGCCTTGATGGATGCGGTTTTTTCCGTTGAGTTGCCTATGATTGAGATTCACCTTTCAAATATTCATGCTCGTGAAGCCTTCCGTCATACCTCCTATATCGCACGCGCTGCATTAGGTCAGATCTGTGGTTTTGGAAGCCAAGGCTACCTACTGGCGCTAGATGCACTGGCCGTGCATTTGGCAGCGCAGCGCGGAGACCAATAGAATGGATCTGGTCGACTACCTGCATTTCGTCTCTGGCGCGCAGAGCCTGGAAGAGCTTTGGCACAATCATGTGCAGCAGATGTCTGAATATGGTTTTGACCGCCTGATGTATGGCTATACGCGCTATAAGACGGAAACTTCCCTGGGAGATCCTGATGATTTTCTCATTTTGACAAATCACAATCAGGATTACGTCAATGGTTTCCTGAACAATGGGCTTTACTTTCATGCGCCGATGCTTCGCTGGGCGCTAGAGAATGAGGGCGCGGGGAGTTGGCAGAAAATCCAGCAAATGGCTGAGCAAAATATGCTGGATTCTAAGGCGCGTCGCGTTGTTGAATTCAATCAAAGCCAAGGGATGAGTGCTGGCTATACAGTCAGCTTCTTCTCCGCTTCTAAGCGCTACAAGGGGGCAATTTCCCTTGGAGCAAAGAAAGGGATTGATCAGAGAGAAGTTGATTCTGCCTGGCGCGAGCAGGGCGATGATATCGTCCTGATGAACAATGTTGTTCATCTGAAAATTCTGACACTTCCCTATGAGACCCCGAACCGAACACTTACCAAACGTCAGAAAGAGGCGTTGCAATGGGTTGGTGATGGTAAGACCACCCAGGATATTGCGCTCCTGATGGGGCTGACCGCTGCAACGGTGGAAAAGCACCTTCGACTGGCACGCGAATCCCTGTCGGTTGAGACCACGGCCCAGGCCGTCTTGAAGGCAACACTACAAAACCAGATGTATATAGTTGAATCTTAACAGCATATTTTTCCAGTCAGACTGATGATTTCAAGAATCTTTTCAGATGCTTACGGAAGGTTACCTAGCGGAAACTCTCTGCATTCGGGTATGGAAATCACTACTACACTTTAGCGCTGAATTCTGCGAAAATAACCTCGTTCCGTGAGTGGTGGCTTTAGCCTAGGAACTTTGGGAAACGATCTCTGCAATTTCAGGGCTCTCCTTCCTGTACGGTCACTGGTACGTATTGTTCCGCTCCAGTGACCGTGAGACAGAGGGGCTCCATCCATCCCCATCAATGGAGCCCCTCATTTTTCCTTTCTGGAAGATGAACGCAGAAAACTCTGCTTGGGTAGCCGGGATTGCTCGTGACGACTGTCTGTCGACACTGGCTATTGCAGATTGTGCTACACTTCAAAGCCAGGCTTTGCTCCTCTATTGGGGGTGCCGTTAGGAATTTGGCCTTCCTCGAACTCACACCCCTCCAAACTTGATGATGCCCTTTAGAAGCGGCCCAACGAAAAAGAGCTGGTGAAATCCACCAGCTCTTTCGATTGTTCTAGATCTGAAATTAAAGTGTCAGATCGCTTAGCCCTGAGCAGCTTTTGCAACTTCAGCGGCGAAGTCTTCTTTTTCGACTTCGATGCCTTCGCCTACTTCGAGACGAATGAAGCCGGTGATGGTGGCGCCTGCTTCTTTCGCTGCCGCTTCAACGGTCAGATCTGGGTTCACCACAAACTGCTGGTTCAGCAGTGTGGATTCCGCAACGAACTTCTTCATGCGGCCTACGATCATTTTCTCGATCACGGCTTCAGGCTTGCCGGACTCGCGCGCGATATCCATCTGAACCTGCTTTTCCTTCTCAACGACAGCTGCGTCGAGGTCATCTTCGGACAGAGCGGCGGGGTTCACAGCAGCGATATGCATTGCAACCTGCTTGCCGAATGCCTCGTCACCGCCGTTCATGGCAACCAGAACACCGATTTTGCCCATGCCTGCGGTCGCAGCGTTGTGGACATAGGAGATGACAGTTTCACCTTCGACGGAAGCCATGCGACGAACAGACATGTTCTCACCGATGGTGGCGATCTTGTCGGTCAGGACGTCGGCAACGGACTTGCCACCCATGTCGGCAGCTTTCAGCGCCTCAACATCGGCAACACCCAGAGCGGCCTTGGCGATACCGCCGACCATTTCCTGGAATTCGGCGTTTTTGCCAACAAAGTCGGTTTCAGAGTTCACTTCAACCGCGACACCTTTGCCGCCTTCAACAACAACAGCAACCAGACCCTCTGCCGCGGTACGACCGGATTTTTTGGCAGCCTTGGCAAGTCCTTTGGTGCGCAGCCAGTCAACAGCGGCTTCCATGTCACCATTGGTTTCTGTCAGTGCTTTTTTGGCGTCCATCATGCCGGCGCCGGTGGAGTCGCGCAGTTCTTTAACGAGTGCAGCTGTGATTGCCATTTTTGGCTCTCCTCAAATCAAAACGGATTTGGGGCAGGTGATACCCTGCCCCGCATGTCAAAGCTATGACAGGCAGATTAGGCGCTGGCTTCTTCAGCAACCGCTTCTTCTGCTGGTGCTTCGTCCAGAGCACCAAGATCAACGCCTGCGGCGCCCAGCTGAGCGGTCATGCCGTCCAGAGCTGCGCGAGCAACCAGATCGCAGTAAAGCGAAATCGCGCGCGAGGCGTCGTCGTTGCCAGGGATGACAAAATCTACGCCATCAGGGGAGCAGTTGGTGTCGACAACAGCCACAACCGGAATACCCAGTTTCTTGGCTTCTGCGATTGCCAGTGCTTCTTTTTTCACGTCGATGACGAAGAGCAGATCAGGAACGCCGCCCATTTCGCGGATACCACCCAGAGAAGCCTGCAGTTTCTGCTGGTCACGTTCCATGCCCAGACGCTCTTTCTTGGTCAGGCCTTCGGCGCCGGATTCCATCTTCTCGTCGATTTCTTTCAGACGGTTGATGGATTGGGAAACGGTTTTCCAGTTGGTGAGCGTGCCGCCCAGCCAACGGTGGTTCATGTAGTACTGCGCGGATTTCTCTGCGGCTTCGGCGATTGGGCCAGCGGCCTGACGCTTGGTGCCAACGAAAAGGATACGGCCGCCCTTTGCAACAGTGTCGCGTACGATCTGCAGAGCCTGGTCCAGCATTGGAACGGTCTGGGTCAAGTCCATGATGTGGATGCCGTTGCGCGCACCATAGATATAGGTGGACATGCGCGGGTTCCAGCGCTGGGTCTGGTGGCCAAAGTGGACGCCTGCTTCGAGCAGCTGGCGCAGAGTGAACTCAGGAAGAGCCATGCGTTTATTCCTTGTTTCCGGTTTCAGTCCTCGGTGGGGGTCTCAGAGCGTGTGCTCCAACCGGCGGTCTGTCGGGGATGTCTCCCCCAATCAGGCCAAACCCCACCTGCGGGTTCGAATGGCGCGCGTATACTGCAGGTGGGATAGGCCTGCAAGCATTATTTTCCATGGCTGGTAAGCCCCTGCCGCACAGCCTCTTCACACTGCGATGCGAGCTGCTTTCGGTTGGCAAAATCACTGACTTTCAGGGCATCGTGATAGACTAACTCCACACGCCCCTGGCGTTTCGCGGCCAGCGTTTTCAATAAATGCGGTCCAAACTCCATATCCCCCCACCAACCATAAAAACGTGGCTCTTCGCCGGATGGAGCTGTGAAAACAACAGAAACAGGCTGAACATAACTGTCTTCCCTTAGTTCCTCTTGAAAGAGCGCAGCAAAAAGGGTGGTCTTAAAGGGTAAGACCCTTCGCCCATCGGTTGAGGTTCCCTCAGGGAAGAACAGGAGCTTATGACCTGCTTTGAGGCGTGACTCAAACAGAAGGGTCTGCTCTTTGGCTTTTTTGGGGTTTCGTTCGATAAAGACCGTTCCTGTGGCGCGTGCCAACCAGCCGATGCCCGGCCAACTCGCCACTTCTGCCTTGGAGACAAAGTAGACGCGCTTACGTGCGTTCAGAGCAAAAATATCGAGCCAGGAAGAGTGGTTGGCGACCACAATCCCCTGCTGCTTCATCAGAGTGCCTTTGGTTTGAAACTGCATCCCCAATACACGAAAGGCGTTCCGACAGACAAACTGCGTGATGTAGGGGGTTAGCGGGCGGTGAAGTCCGTAGAGTGGTCGCTCCACAAGCCGGAGCAGGAGCAAAAGCAGCAAGCCACCAAAAACAAGCATACCCAGAGCGAACCCGCGAAAAAGCACTCTGACCCAGCCAATTGGGGGTATGTGCAAGGGTTCCGGCTCTTCTGAATCGGTCCAGGTTACGGGCATTGGGCCACCTGTTTCTGACCCACATACATGCGACGTTGCCGTGTGTTCATTTTGCTGGTGTCCAGTATCAAACAGACATCTGTTGTGTTGAACTCTCTATCCACAAAAGCGCCATCGCCCACGGCTCCCCCCAATCTGAGGTATGCCTTTATCAAGGCGGGCATGCTCAGCATTGCGCGCTTTCGATCAGGCTGCGCATCCCCCATGAGTTCCATCGATTGGTAGGTTTTTGAACGGCTTATCAGATCTTGTGGAGCCGAATACTCTCTCTGCAATAGCGTGAGAGGCTCAGCCAGCTCTGCCAAATTCACACCTGGAAAGCTGGCCACACCAAAGAGAATTTCGATTTCGTGCTGTTTTACATAGTCTGCCAATCCATTCCACAAATGAAACAGGGCTGGACCGCCTCTGAAATCCGCATCTAGACAGGAGCGTCCTAGTTCCAACAATCTACGCTCTGAAGCTTTGAGTGCGGAATGATCGTATTCACTGTCTGAATAGAAACCACCCGCAGCCTCTGCCTGATCACCACGCATCAAGCGGTAAACCCCAGCGAGACGACCAGTGCTGACTTCCTGAACCAACAAGTGATCGCAGAAAGGATCAAAGTGATCTTTTTCCAACTTTTTTTTGTGATCAACCAGTGGGCCAGAGGCGCCCATTTCTTCGACGAAGACCTCATAGCGCAGAGACTGAGCCGCCCTAACCTCTTCCTTGGTTGTCGCAAGTGAAACCTGAAAATCGGGCTGTTTCTCGACCATTGAAGTCTCATTTCTGGCGCTTCCAGGCCGCAAATAACTGCTGTGCTTGGGAAGGGCAAGATTTCCAAACAATTCTACGGGCTTTCTTAACCTTTCATAAACCGCTATGGCTCATGCACAAGGATGAGGGGTACTTTTACCCCATCAATGACCAGTTTACCCTGGTCAGGGAAGTTAACGGTAATCTTGCCGCCCGCATTGGATTGGACTTGCCCGATCCCCCAGTCCGGGAACTCTGGATGTTTTACATACATTCCAGGCGCAAGAAGAGCATTGAGGTCGGTCATGAGGCGGGCCCGTTCGGAGGAAAATTATGGCTGTAGATAACGCCGATTTGGCAGCATTGATAGGCTCGAGAATATGTCATGATCTTATCAGCCCCGTTGGAGCTATCAACAACGGGCTTGAATTGCTTGGAATGTCGGGTGTTGTCGATGGGCCAGAACTGGAACTCATTTCGGATAGTGTGCTGAACGCCAATGCGCGCATCCGTTTCTTCCGTGTTGCCTTTGGCGCAGCCGGTGAGCAGCAGATGGGCCGCGCGGAGATCATCTCTATTTTGGCGGACATGTCAAAAGCCGGGCGCATGTCCTATTCTTGGACTCCTCTGGAAGGCTGTTCCAGGGAGGAAGTGCGCATGGTGTTCCTGGCGCTCCTCTGTCTTGAGAGCGCCCTGCCCTATGGTGGTCAGGTCACCATGCTCTGCTCTGGTCAGTCCTGGTCCATCACCGGAGAGGGAACAAAGCTGAATTTGGATGAGAGCCTTTGGGGTCATCTGGATGGCAGCGATGACGCCGCAGCAATCACCCCTGCCCTTGTGCAGTTCGCTATGTTGCCTGTTGCGGCAAAACAAGCGGGGCGTCGCATCCAGTTTGACCAGACCCTGGAAAAGATCACGATCCAGTTCTAAACGTCCTGGCAAGAGTTTCAGACTGACAGCAACCAGAAATAAACCCCGCAAAGCGCGGGGTTTACTTTTTGGGGGCGCGGCCCTTTGCTTAGCTGCGTAGGGTACCGTTGCCCCGAACAAGATATTTGAAACTGGTAAGTTGCGCCGCTCCTACGGGGCCGCGAGCATGCATTTTTCCAGTGGCAATGCCAATCTCTGCACCCATGCCAAACTCACCACCATCAGCAAATTGGGTGGAAGCATTGAGCATGAGGATTGCACTATCCAACTCATTGAAGAAACGTTCGGCAGCCGACGCATCTTCGGTGATGATACAGTCCGTATGTTGAGAGTGGTACTTGCGGATATGCGCCAGGGCCTCATCGATATCTGCAACTGGTTTTGCAGCGATGATTGCGTCCAGATACTCTTTTCCCCAGTCCTCTTCACTCGCAGCGATCAAGTTTTCCGGCCCTGTCAGGCCTTTGGCGGCATGGATCTCCACGCCAGCAGCGGCCAGAGAGTTCAGTACCTCCGCACCGATGCTCTCAACGATGTCCTGATGGATCAACAGGCATTCTGCGGCACCACAGATACCAGTGCGCCGAGTTTTAGCGTTCAGGACAACCTCAACAGCTTTTTTGGGGTCCGCCGCCTTGTCGAGGTAGATGTGAACAATCCCCTCGAGATGGGCAAAAACGGGCACTCGGGCCTCTCGTTGGACCAGCCCCACCAGACCTTTGCCCCCGCGCGGGACAATGACGTCAACATAGTCGGTCATGGTCAACAGTTCCTGCACCGCGGCGCGGTCGCGCGTTGGCACCAGTTGAACAGCTTCCTCCGGAAGACCTGCAGATTTCAGCCCCTCTGCAAGACAGGCGTGGATGGCCTGGCTGGAATGAAAGCTTTCTGACCCGCCGCGCAGGATCACCGCATTGCCGGATTTCAGGCACAGAGCGCCTGCATCGGCGGTCACATTCGGGCGGCTCTCATAGATCACGCCGATGACGCCCAAAGGCGTGCGAACCCTTTGGATGTTGAGCCCCGATGGCTGATCCCAGTCCGCCAAGACCTCCCCAATTGGGTCCGCTTGCTCAGCGACGGCTTTTAGACCATCAACGATCCCTTGGATACGGGGTTCGTCCAGCATTAATCGATCCATCATCGCCGCAGATAGCCCCTTGGCTTTGCCAAATTCCAGATCCTGGGCATTTGCAGCGATAATGTTCTGTCTTTGCGTCCAGACAGCTTCTGCCGCTGCCAAAAGGGCGTCTTTCTTGCATTCAGCGCTGGCGGTTGCCAGAACCTGTGCGGCTTGCTTTGCACGTTTGCCAAGCTCCGCCATCACGGCGGGGATATTCACTTCGGTATTCATTGTTTATGGCCTTTAGCAATCCAGGCTGGATCCGGTTTCGTTGTGCCGCAGCCTAAACGAAGTTGCGCGGCGTGATCCAGACCTGGACGGGAAGTCTTACAGCGCCAAATCATCGCGATGGATCAGGGCCGCGCGTCCGGGATACCCCAGGCAGCTTTCGATTTCATGCGATTGGCGCCCCTGAATGGCGCGGGCCTCATCACCTGTATAGCGTGACAGCCCCTGCCCCAGTTTGCGCCCGTCTGGGCTGAGGATGGCCAGGGGATCGCCCCGACCAAAGTCACCCTCCACATGACGCACCCCTGCGGGCAATAGGCTTTTACCGTTTTGCAGCGCATTGGCGGCACCTTCGTCCACTGTAAGAACGCCACGGGTTTTCATCGCAGAAATCCAGCGTTTGCGCGCCAGATGAGGGTCATCCTGCGCCGTAAACCAGGTGCAATCGGCTCCATCTTCCAGTGTTTTCAGCGGGTTCAAGGGTGAGCCTTCGGTGATCACCATGGCGCAGCCCGAGGCCGTCGCCATTTTTGCGGCCATCAGCTTGGTGATCATGCCGCCCTTGGAAAGGCCGGAAACCCCATCACCAGCCATCGCTTCGATCTCCGGCGTGATCACATCAACACGTTCAAAACGCTTTGCATCGGGGTCCATTGCTGGATTTGCGCTATAAAAACCGTCCACATCCGACAAGAGCACAAGCGCATCTGCGCCGACGGTCACGGCGACCTGTGCCGCCAAACGATCATTGTCACCATAGCGAATTTCATCGGTGGCAATCGTATCGTTTTCGTTCACGATAGGGACCGCGCCCATAGAAATCAGCGTTTCCAATGTTGCACGGGAATTCAGGTAGCGCCGTCGATTGGCACTGTCTTCCAATGTGACCAAGACCTGGGCCGTTGTAATACTATGAGGCGCCAGGGCTTCTTCGTAGGCGCGTGCCAGACGGATCTGCCCCACTGCGGCAGCGGCCTGCGACTTTTCCAAGGGCAGTTCTGTGCGCGGAAGTTCCAGCACCTCGCGCCCCAGCGCAATGGAGCCGGATGAGACCAGGATCACATCCTTGCCAAGAGATTTGAGCCAGGCGACATCATTCGCCAAGGAGTGCAGCCAGCCGGCGCGCAACTTGCCACTTTCACGGTCAACCAGCAGAGCAGAACCGATTTTGACAACAATACGCTTGGCACTTTTTAGGGTTGCCAAGGTGCTTCCTCCTCGACGGGTTTCAGGCGGATGCGATTGTCATCTACCTGTGCCCGCACGGCGCGAAGGACTTCGTTCAACCCTTCCCGGCTAACACCTGACATCATGAAGACAGGCCCACCAGCCTCTTCCTCCAGAGCTTTGCGCGCTTCCTCGCGCTCTTCGTCGTCAAGTGCATCAACCTTGTTCAGGGCAGTGACGCGGGGTTTTGTCGCCAGCTCGCCGCCATAGGCTTCCAGCTCATCAATGATGGTCCGGTAGTCTCTGGCAACGTCATCCGAGGTGCCATCAACCAGATGAAGCAGAACCGCGCAGCGTTCAACATGACCCAGGAACCGGTCGCCGATGCCTTTGCCCTCATGCGCGCCGGCAATAAGGCCCGGAATATCGGCCATGACGAATTCTGCATTATCAACTCCCACAACGCCGAGGTTCGGGTGCAGTGTAGTAAAGGGATAGTCGGCGATCTTGGGCCGCGCATTAGAAGTGGCGGACAGAAAGGTGGATTTTCCGGCGTTTGGAAGGCCAAGTAGGCCTGCATCCGCGATAAGTTTGAGCCTTAGCCATATCGTACGATCAACCCCTTCCTGACCAGGATTGGCGCGTCGCGGTGCCTGGTTGGTCGAGGATTTGAAATGTAGGTTGCCAAAACCGCCGTTGCCGCCTTTTGCGAGCAGAACGCGTTGACCCAATTCCGTCATATCGGCCAGCACGGTCTCTTCATCCTCATCGAGGATCTCTGTGCCTACCGGAACCCGCAGGATGATGTCATCCCCATCCTTGCCGGTGCGTTGCCGACCCATGCCGGATTGGCCGTTTTTTGCAAAGAAATGCTGTTGATAGCGGAAATCAATCAGCGTGTTCAGGCCATCAACAGTCTCGGCCCAGACAGAGCCCCCCTTGCCGCCATCGCCGCCATCCGGTCCGCCATACTCGATGTATTTCTCACGGCGGAAGCTAACACAGCCGTTGCCGCCGCCACCGGACCGGACGTAGACCTTTGCCAGATCGAGGAATTTCATGACGGCTCCTTTGGGCTCAACCCGTGATACGGGTAGACCCTCTTCTCTATAGGTATGGGGAAACCGGGCCTGAAGGCCCGGTTAACGGATTTAGGGAGTGGCTTACCCGAAAGCTGCGGAAAGACCAATCAGAGTTTTCGGCTATATGTCCAGGTTGGGACGTTTGAATCACGCGCCAGGCAATAGGTTTCCGCATCGCCCAGGTATTCAAACCCGCTATGGATCAGCACACGGGCCGATGCCGGGTTGTCCTGAAAAACAGAGGCAAACATCGCCGCATTTTTCAGCGGGTTCGCATTCACCAAAGCTTCAACCGCCTCTGACGCCAATCCAGTGTTCCAAAACACCGGTGCAATCCAAAAGCTCACCTCTGTTTGGTTGCGGTCCATGCGCTTGAGGCCGATGATGCCTTTCAGCTCTTCGCCACCGTCAGGGGTGCCGTCGATCGCCCAGATATCTTCTTCGCGGTTTTCAGCCATTGCACGCGCAACAAAAGCATCAACCGCGCCCGGCGGCATCGGATTCGGAATAGAGCTGGTCATGCGTGCGACGCGTTTGTCGCCCGCATAGTGGGAAATCAGGCCCTTGTCGGACTCCCGAAGGGGTCGCAGGACGAACCGGCTGGTGTTGATTACCGGTTGACTGATCACGTGATCCAGACTCATTACTCTGCTCCTTATGCAAAGGCCTCGAACAATTGGCTGCCTCTATATCAAGGCATAAAAATTGGGCATTTGAAGGGCGGTTAAGATCCGCTTCTTCACAATCCTGACATTCCAGTCGCAGTACCAAGAAGCTGCTTGGCTACTGCAAACCCATGAACCTTCTATTCTTCTGCCGCAAAGCGACCGAAAAACAAGAAAGGGGACCGGCTCTTGCCGATCCCCTTAATATCTAAAACCTTAGCGGGTTCGGCTTACTCAGCGGCCTCCGCCACTGGGAGAACCGATACAAAGGTGCGGCCTTTGAGGCCTTTGTGGAAGGTGACTGCACCTTCGGTGGTTGCAAAGATGGTGTGGTCTTTGCCAATGCCAACACCCTCGCCCGGCCAGAACTTGGTGCCGCGCTGACGAATGATGATATTGCCTGCGATGGCCGCCTGGCCACCGTAGAGTTTCACACCAAGGCGGCGACCAGCTGAGTCGCGGCCGTTACGGGAGGAACCACCAGCTTTTTTATGTGCCATTCTTTCTCTCCTTAGCCTTTAGCCAGCTCTTTGGCCTGCTCAACCCATTCGGGCTTCACTTTGACCGCTTCGATACCAGCAATGTCGTCTGCCGACAAGGCTGCGATCTGAGCAAAGCTGGTCAGACCGGCTTCTGCCAGTTTCTTGGCAGCAGCTGGGCCAACACCGGTCAACTGGGTCAGATCATCACCAGCAGCGGCTTCGGCAGCCGGGGCAGCCTTTGCAGCGGCTTTAGGAGCAGCTTTAGTTGCGCCCGATGCCAGGATCTCGGTGATCTTGACCAGAGTCAGCTTCTGACGGTGGCCTTTGGTGCGCTTGGAAGAGTGCTTCCGGCGGCGCTTAACGAAGTTGATGACCTTGTCACCTTTGATCTGGTCGATCACTTCTGCTTTTACAGCAGCGCCATCTACCAGAGGTGCACCAACAACAGGAGCGTCGCCGCCCAGCATCAGTACTTCGTCGAATTGGATGGTTTCGCCAGCATCAGCAGCCAATTTTTCAACGCGGAGGATATCACCCGCTTGAACTTTGTACTGCTTGCCGCCAGTCTTGAGGACCGCAAACATCTGCGTCTTTCCTTTTCCAACCGCGTCCTTCGGCCCCCATAATGGGTGTTTCGGCTGATGCCGCCTCGAACAGCGCGCCCACATAGGAGCGGTATTACAAATAGAACCCGGCACAGGGATTCCGGGCCGGGATGCGGGCTTTTGAACCGAAAGCAGCAGTAAGTCAAGTCCCAAGCGCTTAATCTTTCTGCTGCGCAATTCTCGCGGTCTGAGACTACATTCACCGCCACAAAGATACGCACTGGCAAGCATCGTTTCTTTAGCGTTTTGTCACGAGGCCCCGGTGTGACTGTAAACAGTGCAGGCTGCGCACTAGAGATCTTGCCCCTGCCCCAGATCCTTCATCTCATAGGCCAAGGCCTCAAAGCGGTTAGCCGTTATTTCAAACTGAACCGCATTCAGCAATTCATAGACCTGCTGCATCAAAGGGTTTTCCAGAGCTTCGACATAGGCAAGTAGCTCCTCATCGCTGAACCCCTGGTAAGTATAGGCAGAGGCCGCAAGGTTTGCGGCCTGAATTGCGACCCGGATTTCGGCTTCCTGGCTTTTCTGAAAGGCGCGCAGCCCTTCAGCGTCGAGTTGCAGCTCAATGACACCCGCGGCATGAGCTGCCATAAGGAAACGAAATTGCACCTCTTGAATGGACTTCAAACCTGAATCAGAGGCGTCAATAGCGGCCCCCATGCGTTTAAAGAGTGCTAAACGATTGCTAGCCTCACGGACCAAATCCGCAATGATACGCTCACCGGCGATCTGCTTCAGGTCATCTTCTTCTACCAGATGTGAAGCGTTTTCCGCCGATACCAGACGCTTGCCCAGATCGCTGTCGTAAAAGCGCATAGCAAACTCCAGGGCATCCTCCTGCAGGGTCTTGGTCAGGATTTCCAGTGCCAGCCCCCGCATCTTGTCCTGGTCAAAAACCTTTGAGGCAAGCCGGCTCCATTCGTCGCCAAAAGCGCTAGAAGTCATCCCCAACATCTCGGGTGCTCCACCCGCTGTCAGGGCGATGCTATCCAGGGCCACGTCAAATCCTGTCACTTCAAGGAAGGTTTTGACTTTGGCACTTTCTGCGGCGTGGGCCGAAAATGTCCCCAAAACGAGAAAAAGAGCGGCGTAGAGAACACGCAAAATGGAGCGGAGGGGGGAATAAGGAAAAGACATAGGCAATATCTAGGTGAAAAAAATGAGCAAACAACAAAAATCGGCTTTCTCTCAAGAAGTTGAAATTCCCCTCTTGCACCGATTGCATTTCACGACTAAACCGCCGCTCACCCCCCGCGGAGAGGTGCCGGAGTGGTCGAACGGGGCGGTCTCGAAAACCGTTGTCCCTTCACGGGGACCCAGGGTTCGAATCCCTGTCTCTCCGCCATTTTTCTTCGAAAATGACATCTGAGGATTTCTGAGCGCGAAAGCGAATTCTCCAGAGGCCTTGAGAAAAGAGAGCGCAAGGCCCCTTGCTCAAGAATAAAAGTCTGCTTCCTTCACATCGGTTTTCCCGAAGACAAGACACCCGAGGGGCTGCTCAGGTAGTTTCGAATTGTTGGATCAATCTGCAGGCTTTTCTCCGAGTAGGTACCACAGCGTTCGAGCGCTTCTCTCGCAGTAACGCGCTCATCAAGACGTTTCCAAATGGCCTTGGCCGCATAGGGGTGTGCATAGGGCCGCCAGGCAACTCCCATTGTTACGCCACGCAGGTACTTTAGCTGTTGCCGATGTGCAGAATATAGAATGGTCTGTGCGACGCAGCCTTCGCGTGTACGCTCGTGTTCGGTCACATAAATTCTATTTCCTCGCATCGTGACAAGCCCGTCATATCGGGAAACCTGGCGAATGCTTTTGTCCACCGAAACCGCATTCTCGTAGGATCTGCAGGTGACATAGCCATCTTTTTCAGAAACCCGGACCAGTGAAACAAAGATCTTTCCCTCCCAGGAAGGAGTACAGAAATGCGAATGGTAAAACCCGAGGTAGCGGCGAAGGTTCTTTTGTTGCCCTCTATAAGGTGCAAGAAAAGAATCTGAGGTAGATTCACCGATCAGATGGTCTTCGCTCCGCAAGATCTCATCCAATTCAGCTGGGTCGCCAAACAACTGCTTCTCACTAAGGTCAAAATGGCGGGCGATGCGGCGCAGGTTGTGGGCTGAAGGCATGGAGCTGCCGTTCAGATACCGATTGAACTGCTGCCTGTTGATTCCGATTTCACGGCAGATCTGTGAAATGCTCCCATGCTCCGCACAAAGAAGCCTGAGGTTTTCTGAAAAATTGTCGTTCATATGGCGTTTACCCTTCGCGGACTGACGCGACTTAGGAGCAAAAAGCGTCAATTCACTCAATTTTGCACAGTTTGAATCCAGTGTGAAGCGGTCAATCTCTTCCTGTTCCCAGTTGGAAGACATGATGGAAATGACGACAAAGACGATTGAAATTCAGTGCCACCATCAGCCGGAAGGGATGTGGACGAGGAGGTCCCGCCCCTTTTTTGTGTCAGCTGAACTGATCCCGGCTGCGGATATGGGCCGCTATTCGCCTGATCCTCATCCCTTGGGTAACAAGCTGCTGCCCGAAATTTCCGGTTTCGGTGGTCTTTAGCGTTCCCTCTACAACTCATTCGGATGTCCGGCATTCCGGCCTGATCGGCGTGCGGCAGGTCAGGTTGCCAGCAGAATCATCAATCACTCCACCGCGATAGGGAGAAACCGACCCTCATCACAACCATGCGCCAGCGAAGGCGCAGACAAAACCAAAAACCGGAAGACAGAGTGGGTGGAACTCACATCACCAGGGCTTCTTTGAACAGCATTCCAGGGAGGAAAAACATGAAAATCGAATGGACAAAGGCATCCGTGGGGCGCCGGAGCTTCTTGAAAGGCGCCACAGCATTTGGGGCAGCTGCGGCTTTGCCTATCGGGCTGGCGGACCGAGCCCTCGCAGCCAGTGATGGGGTGTTGCGCGTGCGTGCCTACGGCGATGCGCCAAATATGGATCCGGCACATAGTGTTGGTGTCACCGAGGAAGAAGTGCATGCGGCAATCTACAACAAGCTGATCCAATATAAACCTGGCCGCGAATGGGACTGGCAATTGGATGCCGCCTCCATGATTGAACAGGTTGATCCGACCCATATCAAATTTGCCCTGCGCGACAATATTGGCTTTACCAATGGGTTCGGCTCCATGAGTGCTGAGGATGTGAAGTCAGTTTTGAACGCATGTGCCGATGCAACCGAAGTCGATAGCGGATATGGCCTCTCAGCCATGTGAGTACAGTGAGCGCGAAGCACCATGTACTCAAGAGCCTTTGCCCGCTTTGGTCGATCGCCTGCCTTATATCACCGGCAATATCGTTCCAAAAGGCAGTTGAGGCCGCAGGTGGGCGGATTGGCAGCGATCCGGTTGCGGAAAGCGGTCCTTATCTGCGCTCCAGCTGGGCTGCCAAGGAAAAAACCGTGCTGAGCCGCAATCCGGATTGGAAAGGTGATGCGCCGGCCTGGGATACAATTGAGATCCTGCCTATCGATGACGAGAACACTGCGGAGATCGCTTTTGAAGCCGGCGAACTGGATTTCACCCGCGTCTCGCTTGGGTCCGTGGATCGCTATCGCGGGGGCGTCCCAAATGGTGGAACGTTGGTAGAGAACCCATCGCTCTATTACGTCTGGCTGGGTATGAATCTGGATCATCCCAAGCTGCAAAACCAGAAGCTGCGGCAGGCAATTCAACACGCCATTGATGTGCCGACCGTGCTTGAAGCCTCATACTTTGGGGCGGCAGCACCTTCGACCGGGATCATCGCTCCGGGCCTTGCGGGCAATCGGGCGCAGGGATTGGTGCCGGCGGAAGCCAATATCGAAAAGGCTATGGCCTTGCTGGCCGAGTCCGGCGAAACCAATGTCACCCTGACCCTCGATATCCTGAATAAGACCACCTACACCACGATGGCGCAGGTCATTCAGGCGATGTTGGCACAGATCGGCATCACACTTGAAGTTAACGTGCTAGAGAGTGGCGCCTTCTGGGCCAGCGGTGACAATGAGAACCTACAGCTTGTGCTGAACCGGTTCTCTATGGCGCCGGATCCATCTTATGCGACGGCCTGGTTTATCAAGGAGCAGGCAGGCATCTGGAACTGGGAACGTTTCCGCAATGCCGAGTTCGATGAGCTGCACCAGGCCGCCTCGCAGGAGACCGACATCACCAAGCGCGATGCGATGTATCAACGGGCGCAGGATTTGATGGAAGAAAGCGGTGCCTATCGCTTCCTCACCCATGAGGCGACCCCGGTGATCCATTCATCTCGAGTAAACCCGGCATTGCGTCCGGATGGGCTAGCGCTGCTGCGTTACTTCGGAAAAGCCTAACTTCTCCCTAGGCTTATGCGCGGCTGCCATTCGTCCCAGAGGTGGCCGCGCAACTTATTTCTGGCTCAAAAGGTGCCTGACCCCATGTTGCAATATGCTCTTCGCAGATTTGCCCTTGCTGTACTTATTGTCCTGGTGGCAGTGACCGCCATGTTCCTGATGATCCGTGCTGTGCCCGGTGATCCGGTTCAAATCATGCTTGGCCCGCGCGCCACACCTGAACTGCAGGCACGGCTGACGGCGGAGCTGGCGCTGGACCAGCCGATCTGGCGCCAATTGGTGATCTTCTACGGCAACCTCCTGCAGGGCGATCTGGGCACCGATGTGTTTTCCGGTCGTTCCGTGACCAATATTGTCTTTCAACAACTCCCACATACGCTGTCATTGATCTTTGCATCAATCCTTTGGTCTGCGGCCCTAGGAATCGGGCTTGGCGCCTATGCGGCGGCCCATCCCAATACCCTGATTGATCGAATGACTGCAGCCATATCCGTTGCTTTCGTTGCTGCCCCGGCCTTTGTGGTTGCCCTACTCTCGCTGCTGATCTTTGCGGTGAACCTGAAATGGTTTCCTGCCATCGGCGTCGGGGAGGGGATTTGGGATAAACTGGATCACCTCGTCCTGCCGGCCTTTGCGATCGGGCTTAGCTGGGTTGGCTATGTCGCGCGACTGGTGCGGGCTTCGATGCTGGAAGTCATGGGTGAAAACCACATCCGCACGGCCCGTGCCTTTGGCATCAGCGAAGGGCGCATTGTGCTGAGCTATGCGCTGCGCATTGCGATCCTGCCGGTTGTGACCGTGATCGGCGTGGGCATGGGGTTTTTGCTGAGTTCCGCCGTCTTTGCCGAGATCGTGTTTGCCCGCCCGGGACTGGGCAAGCTGGTGATCGATAGTATCACCACCCGCAACTATCCGATTGTCATGGGCTCCGTGCTGGTCTCCACGACCCTGTTTGTTGTCTCCACTGCGCTGGCGGACCTGATCAACGCCTGGCTCGACCCCCGTGCCCGCAGCGAAAACTGAGGAGGCCCGAGATATGTCAAAATCGCGCTCTGAACTTAGCCTGATCCTGACCGGTGTAGCCCGTGACCCTCTGGGCTTGATGGGATTGATCATCGTGGGAACCATCATCTTCTGCGCCCTGTTTGCTGCATGGATCACCCCGCATGATCCCATCGGCATGAACATCAAAGACCGCCTCCAGGGGCCCTCCCTGACCTACCTTCTTGGCACAGACCAATTGGGCCGCGATACTTTCTCGCGGGTTATCATGGGCGGTCAGGTTGCTCTGAAAGTTGCTCTGCCAGCGGTGTTCGGGGCCATGATCATCGGCCTCACCCTGGGTATGATTGCAGGATATGGTCCGAAATGGCTGGACAACCTGCTGATGCTGTTTTTTGACACCATCCGTTCTTTCCCAACCGTAATGTTTGCACTGGCAGTTGTGGCTCTGGTTGGGCCGTCTTTGCAAACCGTCGTCTTTGTGGTCATGGCAACCTCCATCCCGACCTATGGGCGGGTGGCCCGCACTCAGACACTGACCCTGCGCAACTCAGAGTTTATTCTCGCCGAACGCTCGATGGGAGCCGGCATGGCGCGCATTCTCGGGGTTCATATGTTGCCCAATATCATCGGTGTTCTGGCGGTTCTTGCGGCGATGGATATCCCCACGGTGATTGCACTCGAGGCCGGACTTTCCTTTCTTGGGCTTGGTGTAAAGCCACCAACCCCGAGCTGGGGCGCCCTGCTTAAGGATGGTTATGCGCTCATCCGTCAGACCCCCTGGCTGGTGGTTGGTGGCGGCCTTCCAATCATCCTTGCCACCCTCGGTTTCACCTTCTTGGGTGAGAGCCTGCGCGATGTGGTGGATCCGAAACTGAGGAAACAGCGATGAGTGATACACTTCTGCAAATTGACAACCTGGGTGTGGATTATGAAACCGCGCGCGGAGACCTGAAGGCACTGCGGGACATTACCTTTGATGTGAACCGAGGTGAGATTGTCGGTATTGTCGGGGAAAGCGGGTGTGGAAAATCCACTCTGATTTCTTCCATACTAAGGCTGACTGCTCCAAACACCAGGTTTCGCCAGGGTGAGATCCGCTTTAAGGGGCAGGATCTGTTACCCCTGTCGGAACGCAGGATGCGGGCATTGCGTGGGGAAGACATCTCCATCGTGTTCCAGGATCCGATGCAGACCCATAATCCGGTTTTGACCATCGGCCAGCAGATGCTGGATATCCAGCATCGCTCCAAGGCGTCCAAGGCAGAGAAGCGAGCACGCGCTGCGAAGATGCTTGGCGCCGTGGGCATTCCAGACCCCGAGGCAAGGTTGGACCAGTTTCCGCATGAGTTCTCTGGCGGGATGCGCCAGCGGATCGCCATTGCCATGGCGCTGATGTCGGAACCCGATCTGCTGATCGCGGATGAGCCGACCACAGCGCTGGATGCAACACTGGAGGTGCAGATCATCGAACGTCTGCAGGAGCTGCAGCAGCAGTTCGACTGCGCCATCTTGTTCATTTCGCACCATCTTGGTGTCATTGCAGAGCTCTGCGATCGCGTGGTGGTGATGTATGCCGGCGCAGTGATCGAAAGCGGCGATGTCAGGGAGATCTTTCACAACCCGAAACACCCCTATACTCGCCGTCTGATCGACTGTGACCCAGGTCATATCAAGACACGTGCCCGTGTTCTTCCAACCATACCGGGCGAGGTCCCGGATCTGGCCAACCTGCCGGAGGGTTGCATTTTTCGAGACAGATGTGATCAGGCCCTTCCGTGCTGCGCCCATCAAGTTCCGCCTCTTACGCAGTTGCAGGAGGGGCATCGGGCGGCCTGTTGGCTCAATCATGAGGAGGTGAGCGCATGACCCTTCTGGACGTAAAGAACCTGCACACCAGTTATGGCAAAGTGGATGTGCTGGCTGGGGTGAGTTTTGAGGTTGAGCCGGGCGAAACCTATGCGCTGGTTGGCGAAAGCGGGTCAGGCAAAACCACTGTCATCCGTGCGATTGCCGGGCTTGCCCCGGCTCAGCAAGGCTCGGTTAAGTTTGACGGCCGGGAGATACGGGGCGCCTCGGAACGGGAACTCCGTCCCTTGCGTAAGGACATCGCGATGATGTTCCAGGATCCGGTTGGCAGCCTCTCGCCACGCCTGACAATTCGTAGCCTGATCACCGAACCCTATCGCATTCAAGGTATGCGGCAGCGAGACCTGGATGCCGAGGCAAAGCGACTGCTTGAGATGGTCAATCTGCCCGCTCATTTTGCCGATCGCTACCCCTATCAACTGTCGGGTGGTCAAGCCCGCCGTGTAGGAGTGGCGCGCGCCCTGGCCTTGGAACCAAAGCTGATCCTTGCGGATGAACCCACCGCCGGTTTGGATGTCTCGGTTCAAGGTGAGTTGTTGAACCTGATGAATGACCTGCGCGAACGGCTGGGGCTGGCGATGGTGATCATCACCCACAATCTCAACGTCGTGCGCCATGTCGCCGATCGGATGGGCATCATGTATCTGGGCCGTTTGGTGGAAGAAGGCGATACGGAAACGATCTTTGCCGATCCGCGTCACCCCTATACCCATTGCCTACTGTCAGCGAACCCTGAACCGGATCCCGATGCGCGGCTGGAACGCATCGCTCTCAAAGGGGAACCGCCCAGTTTGCTCAAGCGCCCACAGGGGTGTGAGTTCCGCGAGCGCTGCCCCTTTGCAAAACCCATCTGCACCACTGTGCCGCCTTGGGAAGTGGAAAATGGGCACGGCTTGCGTTGCCTATCTCCAATGAAGGCCGGACAGGCCGCTTAACCCCTGCACTCTCAAGCATGAACCATGCTTGAGTGCGCCTTACCCTGAGCAGAAATAAAAGAATGAACTCAACTCTCTATTTTAATGGTCTGATCCTGGCGATGGATGCAAACGACACAAGACCAGAGGCTGTCCTTACCACAGGCCAAACCATTCAGGCGGTTGGATCAGAAGCGCATCTGCGCCAAATCATGCCTCAGGGCACTGAAATGTATGATCTTGACGGGCGCACCATGATCCCCGCCTTTATTGACCCGCATGGCCATTTTCCAGATCCCGGTTTTATCAAACTGTTCCGCGTCAATCTGGCCCACCCGCCACGGGGGGAATGCACAGATATCTCCTCTGCCCTCGCTTTGCTCTCAAAAAAGGCGGCTGAAACGCCTGATGGAGAGTGGATCATGGGTGTCTCGCTGGACAATACTGCAATCGCCGAAGGGAGGCTGCCAACACGTCAGGAACTGGACCAGGTTTCAACAAGTCATCCGATCTGGGTGATCCATGCCTCTGGTCACAATGGTTCTGCGAACTCTCTGGCGCTTCAGATGCAAGGGATTGAGCAACATACGCCAGATCCACTGGGCGGACGGTTCGGTCGCGATCCTGAGACTGGTGAGCTCACGGGATTGATTGAGGGCATCTCAGCGATGGGCGCGATGGGCAACACCGATTTCCTGATCAACAGAGAGAAGTTCTGGCAGGGGTTCAATGCCACCCGGGATGAGTATCTGTCCTATGGGGTGACCTATGCGCAGAATGCCTGGGCGACGCGGGAAATGCTGGAGCATTTCGCCTCACTGCCCGCGGATGAGGATCCTGGATATGATCTGATGCTCCTGCCCATCGGTGAGCTGGAACCAGAACTGACCTCTGGGGCGAAAGCCATTGACTGGCCGCATAATCCACATTTCACGCTTGGGCCAAGAAAGCTCTTTACGGACGGGGCGTTCCAGCTGCAGACTGCCTACCTCAGTGCTCCCTACTTCAAACCAATTGATCCAGATTACCCCTGTGGAATGTCTTACGCCAGCCAGGGGGAGCATCAATTTCAGGTCATGAAACTACATGACCTTGGATATCAGATTCACTGCCATTGCAACGGTGATGCGGGCGCAGACTTGTTCATTAATGCAGTGGAAGAAGCCCTACGGAAAACTCCGCGACAGGATCACCGCCACACGATCATTCACGGACAAGCCCTGCGCGATGACCAGCTGGAACGGATGCTCGCGCTGGGCATCACTGTTAGCTTTTTCTCTGCCCATGTGCATTTCTGGGGTGATCGTCACTATGATACCTTCCTGGGGCCCGAACGAGCCGAGCGGATCTCTCCGGCTGCTTCGGCTGAACGGATCGGGCTGCGCTATACTATACACAATGACGCCTCTGTCACCCCGACACGGCCTATTCATCTCGCCGATTGCGCCGTGAACCGCACAACCTCCGGCGGGCGTGTTCTGGGGGAAGATCAGAAAATCAGCGTTATGTCGGCGCTGCGGGCCCAGACCATTGACGCCGCATGGCAGGTCTTTCAGGAGGACAAACGGGGTTCCATCGAAGTGGGTAAGCTTTGCGATCTTGCAATCCTGTCGCGCAACCCCTTGGAAGCCCCCGATCGGCTGTGTGAAACCCGGGTCCTGGCGACTATCCGACGAGGGGAGGTCGTTTATCAAGCCGAACCTGTCACAAAAGGCTCCGGAGCAAGTCGATGAGAGGCAAGCGGATCGCAATTGCCGGGTTTCAGCACGAAACCAATTGTTTCGGTGTAACCAAAGCAGGCCTTGCGGAGTTCGAAATGGCGGATTCCTGGCCGGAAATGCTGCATGAAGACCGTGTCGTCTCAGAAACGCGGGGCATGAACCTTCCGATTGCCGGTTTTGCTGCGGCAGCCGAAGCAGCCGGGTGTGCTCTGGTTCCGCTCCTCTGGTGCGCGGCGGAACCCTCGGCCCATGTAACGGACCATGCGTTTGAAGAAATCACCGGCATGATCTTACAGGGGCTAAGGGAGGCTGGCCCACTCGATGGTGTTTACCTGGACATGCACGGCGCGATGGTTACCGAAAGCCTTGCTGATGGTGAAGGTGAACTGCTGAGCCGGGTCCGCGAATTCCTTGGACCCGATGTCCCCGTTGTCGCTAGTCTGGATTTGCATGCAAATATCTCTGCCAAGATGATCGAACACTCTGATTTTCTGACCATCTTCAGAACCTACCCGCATTTGGATATGGCCGAAACGGGGGCGCGCTGCCTTCCGGTTCTGAAACGCCTCATGAAGGGAAAGCGGATTCATAAGGCATTTCGTCAGGTCCCCTATCTAATCCCATTACATGCGCAATTCACTGGCATTGCCCCATTTGACGATCTCTATGGTCGACTTCCGGAGCTGAAGGGTAAGGGTGTAGAAGCTGATATCGCGCTTGGCTTCACTGCCGCAGACCTCCCTGATACCGGACCCTCTTGTGTCACCTATGCCGACACGAATGAGGATGCGCAAACAGCTGCTGAAGAGATCATGGATTGGTTCCGACAGATTGAACCCCAGGTTGACCATTCCATGTTATCCCTCCCAGAGGCGGTGCGTGCCACAGATCACACCAGCGACAAACCTCTGATCCTGGCGGATGTCCAGGATAACCCTGGCGCTGGCGGAACCTCTGACACTACCGGTTTGCTGCAGGCGCTTATGGATGGGAAATGCCAAGATGTCCTGATGGGGTTGCTGCATGATCCCGAAACAGCGGCCAAAGCGCATGCAGTGGGTCCAAATGCCAGATTTCGTGCCTCCCTTGGTGGGAAGTCTGGCCTGGAGGATGTGGCCGCCATTGAATGTGAGGTTGAAACGCTCTCCCTGAGTGATGGGATCTGTCCTTATTCGGGGGAGATGTACCAAGGCGGCGTTGCGACACTGGGAAAAAGTGCTGCCCTCAAGCTCATTGGGGTCGAAGCCACCATTGACATCGTAGTGACCAGCCTGCGCAATCAATGTCTCGACCTGGCCCATTTTACCCATTTCGGGCTTGATCCCTGCCGGTACAAAACGATCTGCCTGAAAAGTACTGTCCATTTTCGGGCTGCTTTTGATCCCATCGCGAGCGAAGTAAAGTCAGTCGCTGCACCTGGTGCATTCATCTGCAACCTACGAGATATCTCATATCGCAACTTATCAGAGGGAAAATTGCAGTCTCTCAGAGCGTAACCGACCCTCTTTGCAGCTGTCGGGCCTTCAGGTGCAAAGCTGGAATCTTGTACCACCTCGGACAGATAGGGTTTTCGCCTCAAAGCAATAGCGCTAGAAGACCCTTCATAGCTCTATGGCTCCAGGAGGACCTCCCATGAAAGTCGATGGCCATCATTATAGATCTCTGTGGTGGGATCTGGAAAAAGAGGCGCTGCAGATTATCGATCAGCGCTGGTTGCCCCACGACTTCCGTATTGAGCAACTCGACAGTCTGCAGGACTACTGCGTGGCCATAAAGGACATGCATGTGCGTGGTGCGCCATTGATAGGCGCGACGGCCGCCTATGGGATGGCCTTTGCCATGCGGCAGGATGCAGGTGACGCTAATATGGAGCAGGCCTGGCAGCTTCTCAATGAAACGCGCCCTACGGCTATCAATCTGCGCTGGGCGCTTGATCGCTGCAAGGCGGCATTGGCGCCCCTGCCCCCTGAAAAGCGTGGAGCAGCGGCGCTACGTCTCGCCCATGAAATTGCCGATGAAGATGTTGATATCAATCGGCGCATTGGTGAGCATGGACTTCAGCTCATCCGTGACATTGCCAAGACTAAACCAGATGGCGAACCTGTCCGCCTGTTGACCCATTGCAATGCTGGGTGGATCGCGACCGTCGATTGGGGAACCGCAACCAGTCCGATGTATCAAGCCCATAACGCTGGCATTCCGATTCACGTCTGGGTGGATGAAACACGCCCCAGAAATCAAGGGGCCTTGACCTCTTGGGAATTGGGGAGCCATGGGATCCCTCATTCCTACATCACCGATAATGCTGGCGGGCACCTGATGCAGCATGGCCTTGTCGATCTGGTGATAACTGGCACCGATAGAACCACGCGTCAGGGCGATGTCTGCAACAAAATTGGTACCTACCTCAAAGCATTGGCGGCCAAAGATAACAATGTTCCCTTCTATGTTGCACTGCCGTCTCCGACTATCGACTGGCGGGTTTCGGATGGCGTGAAAGAGATCCCAATCGAGGATCGCGATAGCCGCGAGGTCACCCATGTCACCGGTACCAACAGCGCAGGTGAGATCTCTACTGTTCGTGTTACCCCCGAAGGCACCGGGACCGGCAATCCTGCCTTTGATGTCACGCCAAATCGTCTGGTGACAGGATTGATCACCGAACGTGGGATTTGCGAAGCGAGCGCAACTGGACTTGCCTCTTTGTTTCCTGAAATGGTGTAAAGCCGGAAAGGTCGGTAAGTGAGCGCTTCATATTCAGATACTACAAAGTTGAGACAGGCGATAATTGAGGCCTGTCTGGCGATGAATGCGACAGGGTTGAACCAGGGAACTTCTGGAAACATCTCGGTTCGCTTTGGCGATCAGATGCTGATCACGCCTTCCGGTATTGATTACAATAAGTTGCGCCCGGAAATGATGGTTTTGATGCCTTTGAACGCGGTTGAGCCTGACCCGGATCAGATGAAACCTTCGTCTGAGTGGCAATTCCACCGGGATATCCTGAATGCCAAACCACAGGTAGAGGCCGTTGTTCACGCGCATCCAGTGAATTGCACCGCTTTGGCAATGAACCGGCAAGAAATACCAGCTTGCCACTATATGGTGGCTGCTTTTGGTGGCAGCAATGTGCCCCTGGCTGAATATGCGCTTTTTGGAACCAGAGAGTTGTCTGAAAAGGTGGTCACCGCCCTAAAAGACAGATCGGCCTGCCTGATGGCCAATCACGGTGCGGTTGTGGTTGGCGACACCCTACAAAGTGCCATGTGGCGGATGACGGAGCTGGAGACATTGGCGAAGGGCTATGTCACCAGTTTGTCTATTGGCCAGCCTGTTTTGCTCAGCACCGATGAGATCGAAGAAGTCAAACTGGCCTTTGCCGACTATGGCCTCCGCACTCTTTGAGCTGCCCCACCTCTGAGCCCTTATCAGCCAGACAGGTTTTGCTGCTTCCGCTGAGAAACCGATTTCGACCAGATCGCAGAGAAATGGTTGAGTTTTTTCTGGCAAGCTACTTGCTTCTAAAGAAAAAGCAGAGAGAAGCCTGGGCTCGCTCTCTGCTTTTGCTATGGTACCCAAGGCCGGACTCGAACCGGCACGCCCGCAAAGGCGGGGGATTTTGAATCCCCTGCGTCTACCATTCCGCCACTTGGGCACTGGCCTGTTCCTAAACAAGCATTTCGCCAAGGTCCAGAGGAAAAAACCACTCTGATCAAGGATTTCATGCAAAAAATCGCTAACCCGAAATTGCGGGTGTTGACGCCTAGGCCCTCACATGCGACGCCAGCAAAGATCGGAATTATGGTGGTGGTGCCAGTGCTTCGCAAACTCTACGACTGGACGATGACCCTGGCGGATCACCCAAAGGCGCTTTGGTGTCTCGCCGTGGTTTCTTTTGTGGAAAGTTCCTTTTTCCCTATCCCACCAGATGTCTTAATGATCCCGATGATCCTCGCTCGGCCTTCGCGGGCCTGGCTGATTGCGCTGGTCGCTCTGGTGTCTTCAGTACTGGGGGGGCTGTTTGGCTACGCGATTGGTGCTTTTGCCTATGAAAGCATAGGACAACCAATCCTGGAGGCCATGGGCAAAGGGGCCGCTATGGAGGCGTTCAATGCCAAATTCAACGATTTTGGCTTCTGGGCGGTCTTGGGCGCAGGCGTAACCCCTTTCCCCTACAAGGTGATTACAATCATGTCCGGCTGGACTGGAATGCCAATTGCGACCTTTGTTGCCACCTCAATTTTCGCGCGCGCACTCAGGTTCTTCGCGGTTGCGGCGCTACTCCGTTTTTTTGGCGCCCCTATCCGCGACTTTATTGAGAAGCGACTGGGGGTGGTTTTCACCCTGTTTATCATCTTGCTCTTTGGTGGTTTTCTCGCAGTGAGGTATCTCTGATGAAACGCATTCTTGTCCTTGTCGCCGCTGCAGGTTCTGCCGCTATGATGTTGGGAGCGCTTGGTTTTCAGTATTTTGGAGAGTTGCCACCTTGTAAGATGTGCTATTGGCAGCGCTACCCGCATATCGCTGCGGTGGCGATCGGGGTTCTGACTTACTTCTTTCCCAATACCACTTTGATTTACCTGGGCGCACTTGCCGCCCTCACCACTGCCGGAATCGGCCTCTATCATAGTGGGGTGGAGCGCGGGCTTTGGGAAGGCCCGACCACTTGCACCTCTGGATCGATAGAAAGCCTCAGCGCTGACCAATTGATGGAACAGATCATGTCCGCGCCATTGGTGCGCTGTGATGAGATTCCGTGGGAAATGTTTGGCATCTCCATGGCTGGATGGAATGCCATTCTGTCCCTGGGCCTCGCGCTAATCTGGATTTCTGCCGCTCGCCACGCCCGTTAAATATTATTAAGTTGGGCTCGCAACCTTCAGGCTTAGCTGTCTTTTTTGGTTGCGAGGAGAAGGTTTGTCTCACTACTCACAACACCATCAAAAGTCCGGATTTTGGCGAGTGCGGTGTCGAGGGTTTCCAGGGTCTCTGTGCCAAGTTCTACAATCAAATCCCAGCGGCCATTGGTCGTGTGGATCGCGCGCACCTCAGGTAGGCCTTGAAGCTGCCGCGTAATTCTACTGGTGCCCCTGCCCTCAATTCCAATCATCATGAGACCACGAACAGGGTCGCGCAGCACATCTTCTTTCAGCACGACGGTGAAACCAAGAATATCACCGCGCATCTGCAACCGCTCAATCCGCGCCCTGACCGTTGTGCGCGATAGGTCTAGCTGTAGCGCAAGATCTGACAGGCTGGCCCTGGCATTGTGGCGCAGCGCAGCGACGAGCCGTTCGTCCGTTTTATCCAAAATAACCTCCATAATGGAAACAGACTAAACATACTGGGCAAAATGACTGGTTTCAACCATCACGTTTCGGCGGTTTCTTGAGAGACGAAGAGGAATATGAGGAGGAGCGCAAAGTGACTTCGAAAAACTGCATTCTGATCGGTGCCCCGGTGGACAGCGGCAAACGGCGGGCGGGTTGTCTTATGGGACCGGATGCTTTTCGGACGGCCGGGCTCGCCCCGGCGCTAGAAAGCCTGGGCCATAGCACCGAGGACCTTGGCAATATTTCACCACAGAACTATGAGGCTGAAGACCCCAAGGGCGCGATTTTTGCAAAAAATGAGACCATTGGCTGGACACGCTCCCTCGCCGAGGTAGCGGAACGCGCGATGGAGCGTGGCTTGCCGATTTTCCTGGGCGGCGACCACTCGCTCTCGCTGGGCTCCGTCACCGGAGTCGCCAATTATGCCGCCAAAGCAAGTCGCCCGCTGTTTGTGCTTTGGCTGGATGCCCATACGGATTTCCATACTCCAAAGACAACGGACAGTGGGAATCTGCACGGGACACCTGTTGGATATTTCACTGGCAGGGAGGATTTTGATGGCTTCCCAGAGGTGGCAAACCCGGTGCCGCAAGTGAATGTCTGCATGATTGGTCTGCGCTCGGTCGATACGCCAGAACGCCTTGCACTGGAACACAGCAAGATCCACCGCCACGATATGCGGGATATCGATGAGAATGGTATTGTTGGTCCCCTAAACCGTTTTTTGGAGCGTGTGGCCGCGGCCAATGGTTTGCTGCATGTCTCTTTGGATGTTGATTTCCTCGACCCCTCGGTTGCGCCTGCAGTTGGAACAACTGTGCCCGGTGGAGCAACGGTTCGAGAAGGGCATCTGGTCTGCGAAATGCTGCATGACTCCGGTTTGATGACTTCCTTGGATCTGGTGGAGCTTAACCCCTTCCTTGATGAACGTGGCAAGACGGCCCATCTCATGGTGGATCTCTGCGCCTCTGCACTTGGGCGACGGGTCTTTGACCGACCGACCCGGAGCTACGGCTAACACATGCGCCCAATTTCAAGCCTACAGGCCCCATCTGGGGTGGTCATGATCCGGCCGCATCACTTTTGCTCCAATCCTGACACTCAAGCAGACAATGCCTTTCAAACCGCCAGCGGAGATCCTGAAGCGGTTCGAAAGGCAGCTATCGCGGAGTTTGATACCGCTGTTTCTAATTTGCGGGAAGCAGGTGTGACCGTTCATATTTTTGATGATCTCGGCACCGCAACCCCGGATAGTGTGTTCCCGAACAATTGGTTTTCCACCCATACAGGCGGCCAAATTGCAATCTATCCGATGTTCGCCCCAAACCGGCGCCTAGAGAGACGCTGGGACGTCATCGAGAGTTTGAAGAAAAACTATCGGGTTCAGGATGTTATCGACTATTCTGGACTGGAGCAGGATGACTTGGCCTTGGAGGGAACCGGCGCCATGGTCCTCGATCATATTGGTCGCATCGCCTATACCGTGACCTCTAATCGGGCTGAACCTGTCCTATTGGAGCGATTCTGCACGCATTTCAATTACGAACCCATGGCCTTTGTCGCGCAAGATGCACAGGGGTGCGATGTCTATCACAGCAATGTTCTGATGACCGTCGGCACTGAGTTCGCAATGATTTGCCTTGCCATGATCAGTGATCCTGATCGTCGTCGAGAGATCGCTTCCCGCCTGGAGGAAACAGGTCGTGAGGTTATTGATCTTTCTATGGATCAGATTTCCAACTTTGCCGGAAATGCCTTTGAACTTACAGGGAAAACCAGAATTTTCGCACTGTCAAAACGAGCTTTGGATGTTTTGACATCAAGCCAAATCAAGACAATTGAGAATTCGGCGACCCCCTTGCCGCTTTCCATACCAACCATCGAAACAGCCGGAGGTTCCGTGCGCTGCATGCTTGCAGGCATTCACCTCAGCCCGCGCGAAAGGATCACATCATGACCCTACCTTCTGAAAAAGCACTTGTCCCATTTGTCAGCGTCGACAACATGATGCGGCTGGTTCATAGCATCGGTATCGAGGAGATGCTCAAAGACCTTGCGAGCTACGTCGAGGACGATTTCAAACGCTGGGAGCGTTTTGACAAAACCCCGCGCGTTGCCAGCCACTCGGATGTGGGTGTGATCGAACTGATGCCGACCTCCGATGGGGAGGCTTATGGCTTCAAATATGTGAATGGGCATCCAAAGAACACCAAGGAAGGTCTGCAAACCGTAACGGCATTTGGGTTGCTAGCGGATGTTTACACCGGCTATCCGGTGCTGCTGACCGAGATGACCATGCTGACGGCGCTGCGGACAGCAGCGACATCCGCTATGGCGGCCAAGTATCTGGCACCAAAGGGTTCTGATACAATGGCGATGATCGGTAACGGCGCGCAGTCCGAGTTCCAAACCCTTGCCATGAAAGCTATTTGCGGTTTGAAATCCGTACGTCTCTATGACACAGATGCAGCAGCAACCGAGAAATGCGCGCGTAACCTAGCAGAGCTTGGCCTTGAGGTGGTTCAGTGCCGCTCTCCCGAAGAGGCCATTGAAGGGGCTCAGATCCTCACAACCTGCACTGCGGATAAACAGAATGCAAAGATCCTGACGGACAATATGGTCGGCGCAGGCGTTCACATCAACGCAATTGGCGGTGACTGCCCAGGGAAGACTGAATTGGCCGCGGGTATTCTGGAGCGGTCCGATGTTTTTGTTGAATTCCCACCTCAGACGCGGATCGAGGGCGAAATTCAACAGATGCCAGAGGATTTTGCGGTGACAGAACTTTGGCAAGTGATTACCGGGGAAAAACAAGGCCGTAGGGACAGTAAGCAAATCACACTGTTCGACAGCGTTGGCTTTGCGATTGAGGATTTTAGCGCCCTACGCTACATTCGTGACCGCATCAAAGGCACAGAGTTCTTTATCGATCTCGACATGCTGGCGGATCCAGATGACCCGCGTGATCTCTTTGGAATGCTGCAACGCTCAAAGGTTTGAGGTTTCGCCCACCATTTCGATGGGAGAACATTAAGTTGTCGACATAGGGATCTGTATTCGCGTACCTTTGCCGTTCTTAGGCGTCAAGTTCCGTATCCCAGTATAGAAAATCCATCCAACTTTCGTGCAGATGGTTGGGTGGAAACTTCCGCCCTGCATTGCGTAGCTCACCTGCACCGGGACGTCTGGGCGGTTTGCGTAGTGACATACCTGCACGATGCAGCGGCTTGGACCCTTTCTTAAGATTGCAGGGGCTGCAAGCTGCAACAACGTTTTCCCAGCTGGTTACCCCACCTGCTGCACGGGGTACGACATGATCAAAGGTCAGATCGCCCTTTGAACCGCAGTACTGACAGCAAAACTCATCCCGCAAAAATAAATTAAAGCGCGTGAAGGCCACGCGCTTTTGGGGTTTTACATAGTCTTTTAATACGACAACCGAGGGTATTCGGATCTCCGTGCTCGGACTATGAACGACCTCATCATACTCTGCGAGAATGACCACCCTATCAAGCCAGGCGGCTTTGATAGCATCTTGCCAACTCCAGAGTGAAAGCGGGTAATAGGAAAGAGGCCGATAATCCGCATTCAGGACCAGCGCCGGGTGCTGCTTTAGCGCGCCTGGTTCTCTTACAAAATCACTTCTAAAGTCGCCATCCATTTTACTACGTCTTCCTCGCTCTGACTGCCCAGGCAGCGGCACCAGAGCGGGGAACCCGCCCCAGCATAAGTATAACTATATATCGTGGTTGGAGACTGACAAGTCTCTTCTAAACACTAGATCTCGCCGGTGGAATAGCAGGTTAGCTTGACAATTGGATGACAAGGAGGCGCGATGGGAGCTTGCCAGCGGTCAAAATGCTGCCTATTGGCCCCTATGCCTCGTCTTATCCGTTTCAATAAGCCCTATGATGTGCTGCCGCAGTTTACTGATCGGGGCAGCCAGGAAAGTAGCCGCAAAACGCTGAGTGATTTCATTGACTGCCCCGGAGTTTATCCCGCCGGGCGGCTTGATCGCGATAGTGAGGGGCTGATGCTTTTGACGGATTTTGGCCGTTTGCAGGCCTGGATCAGCGATCCAAGCCACAAGATGGCCAAGACCTATTGGGTCCAGGTAGAGGGCCAACCTGACCGGGCAGGCCTTGAGGCACTCTCAAAGGGGGTTGAGCTGAAAGACGGCCTAACCCTGCCAGCCTCTGCCCACCTGATGGAAGAGCCTGCGATGCTTTGGGCACGAACACCCCCAATACGAGAGCGAAAAAACATCCCCACCAGTTGGATCTCTCTGACCATAAAGGAGGGGAAGAACCGTCAGGTCCGTCGTATGACTGCAGCGATTGGTCATCCAACCCTTCGCCTGATCCGTTATAGCATCGGTACATGGACCTTAGAGGGGCTAAGCCAGGGAAGCTGGGAGGACCTAGAAGTTCCCAGAGTTCCGGGACGTCCTAAACCATCGGGATTGCCCAAATCTCGAACAGAGAAAACTGTTCCGAGTACAAAGCCAAATTCCAAGAAACGCAAATCACCCCCAGAGAAACGCGATTCAGCCAGGCGAAAACGCAAAACCTAGCCAGTGGCTAGGTTTCTTGGTCTCAAACTGCTGAGTGAAAGTTATGAGCGCTATCAAAGCCCAAGCTTGTCACGCATAAAGGCCAGGGCAACGCTCAGACCATCACCCGCAATCCCGTGCCCAGTACCTTTTTGAACATGGGCAAAGACGTCCTGGAATCCCGCATCCTGTAGGGCCTGCGCCGCCTCTGGCAGGGATTCGACCGGCACCACCTCGTCCTGGTCCCCATGCACCAGCAAAACGGGCATCCGGCTGATGACCTCATCCTTGAAGGTATCAGGAGTGAGCAAGCGGCCCGAGAATGCGACGATCCCGGAAATCGCATCTTCCCGACGGGGTGCGACATGCAAGCTCATCATTGTGCCCTGAGAAAAACCAAACAGAACCACCTGTTCCGGCAAGACATCCTCATCAACCATCAGCGCGTCGAGGAAGGCGTTCAAGTCATCAACAGCGGCCGCCATTCCGCGCATGCTCTCTTCTTCGGAAGATCCATCAATCCAGGGAATTGGGAACCACTGATAGCCCATAGGTGAACCAGCACAATTCTCTGGGGCGTCTGGCGCCACAAAAAGCGTATCCGGCAGATGCTCCCCCAGGGGATCAGCCAAGCCCAATAGATCTGCACCATTGGCACCATAGCCGTGCAAGAACACCACGATGGAGCGGGTAACTCCAGAGAGCGGCTCTTTCCGGCCGGCAGTCAAAACACGAGTCATCTGATCCCTTCCCTGTCTTTCACCACATGGTAATAGGCCCAGAGGATGCGGGCTGCAACCGACCGCCAGGGTGACCATTCCTCGGCCAATGATCTCAGCTCTTTCTCACTTGGACGTTTCTCAAGTTCAAAGAGGTGGCGCGCGGCCTCCTGTAGGGCCAGATCACCTGGCGCAAAGACATCCGCACGCCCCAGAGAAAACATCGCATAGATCTCTGCTGTCCAAATACCGATGCCTGAAACCTCTGTCAGTATTGTCACAACATCATGTGTAGGTTTGTCTCGTAGGGCTTTGAAATCTATTCCAGCTTCCGAGAGGGCGCGTGCATAGCGGATCTTTTGCCGACTTAGGCCGGCGGCACGCAGGTCTTCGTCGCTGGCCCATTTGATCTTGCGCGGACCGGTTAGTCTCGCCGCTTGCAGGCGTTTCCAAATTGCATTTGCAGAGGCAACGCTGACCTGCTGACTGACGATCGCACTCAGCAGCTGGGCGAAACCATCCGTTCTTCTACGCAGGGGCAAAGGGCCGCATTGGGCCATTGCGGTTGCAAATCTGGGCTCTGCCTGACACAGCCAAACCGCCCCTTCGGCAACGCAGTCAAGCGAGTGAATGATCCTTCCGGCCTGAGGAGCTGCAGAGACCACGATTGACGTCACGTTACTTTTCCTTAACCGGTTATCTATCAGCAGAACGCGCCGCTTCTGTGCAGATAGCGGCTTGTTCCGGCACATCTTGAGGGTTAGGCATCCCATATGACAATGAGCATGACCAGTCCAAGCGACAGCACCGCAAAGAAAAACGTAGCCATTCTTGTTATGGCTCAGGCCATTCTAGGGGCGCAGATGCCGATGATTTTCATCATTGGCGGGTTGGCGGGGCAATCTCTGGCTTCTAATCCCTGCTTTGCAACCCTGCCGATTTCGCTGATCGTCGCCGGCTCGATGGCTGCGGCAAACCCGATTTCATCGATCATGCAGCGTTGGGGCCGTCGCGCCGGTTTCTTCACTGGAGCCTTCTTTGGAGCCCTTGGCGGTTTGGTCGGTGCTTACGGGCTGTATCTCGGTTCCTTCCCGGTATTCTTGCTCGGAAGCCTCCTGACCGGTGTATATATGAGTGCGCATGGCTTTTACCGCTTTGCAGCCGCCGATACCGCATCGGAGAGCTTCCGCCCCAAAGCGATTTCCTATGTAATGGCCGGCGGGCTCTTGTCCGCGATTATTGGACCCCAGATCGTTAAGGCGACCAGCCAGGTCTTTGTGATCCCCTTCTTGGGAACCTATTTCGCGGTCATTGCGCTGAATGTTCTGGGCTCATTGCTATTTCTATTCCTCGATATTCCAAAACCTGCGCCACCACGCGCTGATCTGCCCAAAGGGCGCAGTCGTTGGGAGCTACTAACCACGCCAGCAATCGCCGTGGCCGTGATCTGTGCCATGGTGTCCTACGCTCTGATGAATTTGGTCATGACCTCGACCCCCCTCGCGGTGGTTGGCTGTGGCTTTAGCGAAAACCTGGCGGCTGACGTTGTCACCTCTCATGTTCTGGCGATGTATGTTCCCAGCTTCTTCACCGGACACTTGATCGCGCGCTTTGGGGTAGAAAAAGTCGTTGCGGCGGGGCTCGTGATCCTGGCGGCTGCCGGCGCGGTTGCCCTTCAGGGTGTGGAGCTTGAGAACTTCTTTGTGGCTTTGATCCTGCTGGGCCTTGGTTGGAACTTTGGCTTTATTGGCGCAACAACCATGCTGGCGGGCTCACACTCCGCCGAAGAGCGGGGCCGTATGCAGGGCATGAACGACTTCCTCGTATTTGGTGGCGTAACCATGGCTTCACTGGCATCCGGCGGGTTGATGAACTGCTCTGGCGGCAACCCTGTCGAGGGCTGGACCGCAGTCAACATGGCCATGGCACCCTTCTTGGTATTGGCTGGCGGTGCACTGCTCTGGCTGGTGCTGCGACCCAAAGAAGCTTGAAGTTGCAGATGTAAACACCTCAAACTATTTGGTTTTCCCGAGCAATTTAAGCGGTGTTGTCTTCTGCGGAACTCTTGTTACCACCGTCCTGTGCTGGATGCCCACAATAATGAGCTTCGACGGCGAAACTCGCTGGTCCCCAGCGCACCCTCTGCCACACGATCAGGGTTTTCTACGACCTGCTTTAGGATTGCCTGCGCCTGCCATCCAGGCAACATTGCTGCACTAGCCGGGCGTGAGACTTTTCCCCTGTGCCGGTGCGCGGCCTTGATCTTTGACAAGCCTTTCTTGGCGAGCGTGCGCACACCTTCGGAAGTCCCATCCAGCAAGGGAACGCGCTTTTGTGCGACCAATTCAGGGATGGCTCTGAACCAGCCAGCAAGACCAGCACCATAGGCAAAGCTTCGGACTGTGCTCTCATCCGCCTCACCCAGCGCTGCGGCTGCCATCCACATAAGGTTCCCGCTGGTGGCATCGATGTAGCGATCCAGATCAGCCGCATCCTCAAACGGGTCGCGATAAATGTCCCAACGGCGCGCCTCTGCCATTGCATCTATGCAGGTCGCAAGGCTCGGATCCAAGCGCCGAGCCAGCGGTGTTGCAATGTGATGGCGTCTGACTGGCCCGCCCTGGGCAATCTCTGCCCCTGTATCGCGCCACCATTGAAGACGCATCTCTGCGATCATGCTCTCCTGGCTGGCCCAAGGCGCCCGTGACATTTCGAGATTGAATGCATAGAGCGCAAAAAGAAGTGGCCTCGCCTCAACCGGTGCTGCCATCGTGGCCAAAAAACGGTCTGGGTCGCCCTGTTGAACCAGTTCGGCACAGGCCGTCAGATCTGCGTCAAACTGCATCCTTGGCCTCAGCGGCGACCTGGTGGATCAGCTTCCAGCGGATGGCATCCAGAAGCGCCTCAAAAGAGGCGTCTATTATATTCGCGCTGACCCCCACTGTGGACCAGCGGCGACCATCGCTATCTTCACTGTCGATTATGACGCGTGTGACAGCCTCTGTGCCGCCTTGTGTGATCCTAACCTTAAAATCGACGAGCCGCATATCAGACAGAGGTTTTGAGAAACGACCAAGATCCTTTATCAGCGCCTTGGCCAAGGCATTCACAGGGCCCCGGTCGCTGCCGGTCTCATCCATGGATTCGCTTACTGACAGGCGCTTTTCCCCGTCCACCTTGACCACAACCACCGCCTCAGAAAGGCTGACCATCTGGTTATACTTGTTCTTGCGGCGCTCAACGGTGACTTTGTAGCGTTTCACTTCAAAGAGGTCAGGGCATTGCCCCAACTCTTCGCGCGCCAAAAGCTCAAATGAAGCCTGTGCCGTATCGTAAGAATAACCTTCGGCTTCACGCTGCTTGATCCTGTCAAGAATGCGGCTCAGCGCTGGATCGCCTTTGTCAACGATCAGACCCGCTTCGGTTAGGCGGCGGCGCAGGTTGGATTGACCCGCCTGATTGGACATCGGGATAATACGAGCATTGCCGACCTCCGCTGGGTCAATATGCTCATAGGTTGAGGGATCCTTGAGGATCGCGCTCGCATGTAGGCCAGCTTTATGGGCAAAAGCAGAGGCGCCGACATAGGCTGCCTGCTTGCTGGGAACCCGGTTCAGGATTTCATCCAGCATCCTGCTGATGCGGGTCAGTCCATTTAGACCCTCGCGTGGAACGCCGGTTTCAAACTGGCTGGCATAGGGTTCTTTCAGCAGTAGCGTTGGGATCAGAGCGGTCAAATTGGCATTGCCACAACGCTCCCCCAGCCCATTCAGAGTTCCCTGGACTTGCCGGGCGCCCGCTTCAATTGCGGCGAGAGAACAGGCCACGGCATTTTCCGTGTCATTATGGGTATGTATGCCCAGTTTCTCACCTGGAATTCCTGCGGCGATAACCTCCGACACAACCTGAAAAACCCGCGAGGGCAAGGCTCCACCATTTGTGTCACACAGAACCACCCAACGCGCGCCAGCCTCAAGCGCTGCACGACAGGCCGCCAGAGCATATTCAGGATTGTCCCGATAACCGTCAAAGAAATGCTCGGCATCAAACAGGGCCTCGCGCCCCTGCGAGACGATATGTGCAACAGAGGCGCCGATATTTTCCAGGTTTTCTTCCAGAGAAATGCCTAGCGCCTGGGTCACGTGGTAATCGTGGCTCTTGCCCACCAGACAGACCGCGGAAGTGCCCGCATTCATGACCGCTGCCAGAACCTCATCATTGGCGGCAGAGCGCCCTGCCCGCTTGGTCATGCCAAAAGCGGTCATAGTTGCGCGTGTCTTTGGCGCCTCTTCAAAGAAGGCGCTATCGGTCGGGTTCGCCCCCGGCCAACCGCCTTCGATGTAGTCCATACCTAGGTCGTCAAGCGCCTGGGCGATCTGCTTTTTTTCTTCGGTCGAGAACTGCACCCCCTGGGTTTGCTGCCCGTCCCGTAGGGTGGTGTCATAGAGGTATAGGCGGGTTTTGCTCATCCTAAAGCCTCCAGCTTGGTTGGGTCGAACCCCTTGCCTGGCACAAGTTCAACACCTGCTTTGCTCATTCGGACTTCAAGACCGGCGTCGATATAGGCCGTTTTTAAACGGTCCACCTCGGAAAAATCCTTACTCTCCATCGCAGTTTCACGCGCTTTGGCGAGCTTGTCCTCATATTCCGAAAGGTCGACCTTAGGCGTTTCTGCCCACTCTCCCCTCTCGTTGGTCAAGAGCCCCATCAACTGGCCGGACGCCAGCAACCCTGCCGCATCCCCAGCCCTAGCCAGTTTGTGCAGTTCAGCCACTGCCCCTGCGGTATTCAGATCATCCGCGATGGCATCCAACACCGAAGAAGCTGGAGCTGCACTAGGCTCAACCCCATCTGTCAGCGCACGCCACTTGCGCAGCGTCGCTTCGGCTTCCTTGGCTTTTTTATCGGTCCAATCCATCGGTTTGCGATAGTGGGTCTGCAGGAACACCAGGCGGATCACCTCACCCGGATAGCCCTGCTCCAGCAGGTCACGCACAGTAAAGAAGTTGCCCAAGCTCTTGGACATCTTCTTGCCTTCGACCTGCAGCATCTCATTGTGCAGCCAGTAACGTGCAAAGCTGTCATCGCCATTGGCGCAGCAGCTTTGCGCAATTTCATTTTCGTGATGCGGGAACATCAGGTCATTGCCGCCGCCGTGGATGTCAAATGTATCACCCAAGAGTTCATATGACATGGCAGAGCATTCGATATGCCAGCCCGGACGGCCCCTGCCCCAAGGGCTATCCCAACCGGGCAGATCATCGCCGGAGGGTTTCCACAGCACAAAATCCATCGGGTTCTTTTTGTAGGGGGCAACCTCAACCCGCGCGCCCGCGATCATATCGTCAACCGAACGGCCAGAGAGGCGACCATAGTATTCTTTCCAGCTGTCAACGGCAAAAAGCACATGGCCCTCTGCCGCATAGGCGTGGCCCTTACTGATCAGATCAGAAATCATGTCCACCATCGGCGCGATGTATTCGGTGGCCCGCGGCATATGATCAGGCTGCATCGCCCCCAATGCGCCCATATCCTTCAGGTACCAATCGATGGTTTCATTGGAACGCGCATGCACCAGCTCTTCTAGGGTGCCCTCTGCTCCCGCCTCCTTGCGCGCGACCGCAGTGGCGTTGATCTTGTCATCGACGTCAGTAAAGTTGCGCACATAGGTAACGTGATCCGCCCCATAGACATGACGCAGCAACCGATACAGGGTGTCAAATACCACTACTGGCCTGGCATTTCCCAGATGGGCGCGGTCATAGACCGTAGGGCCACAGACATACATACGCACATTCTTTGCATCAATCGGTGTAAACTCCGATTTCTTGCGGGTCTTGGTGTTGTGCAGTTTTATCGTTGTCATATCGGCTCCTAAGACAGGCAGGATTGGGCGGGTGTCGACCCAAAAGGCACGCAGAGCGGGCTTAGCAACTTGTCATGAGGATGAAAACGACAGAAACCGGCCCGCTGAATATTTCAGCAGGTAATGCAGCAGATAATCTGGGTGCGGATCTGGTTCATGGGGACTGAGTAACACGGAAATCTTTAGCCGCCAAGCCTTGTTTGAAACCTAGGATTGCAGCACATTCCATCTATGACACGAGAACTCATCAATCAGATTTGTGATGCGCTGCCTGGTAGCGAGCAGTCTGACCCCTGGGGGGGCGGACATGACGCTTGGAAAATCGGCGGCAAGATGTTTGCCTGTATAGGAGCGGTTGCAGATGGAGTTTCCGTAAAAACGCCGGATGTAGAAACGGCGCAAATGTTGATCGATGCGGAAATAGCGGTCAAAGCGCCTTATTTTCATCGGTCCTGGGTGCGTCTTCCTCTCGAGACCGAGGAGGCAGAGCTAAGGCATCGCATCGAAAACTCCTATTGGCAAATCCGCAGAAGCCTTCCCAAAAAGCTGCAGGCAAGCCTGCCAGAAACCTAGTGCTCCGCAACGGGCTATGATGCTGCTGCTAGCCAGTCGAAAACTGCCCCCGCAATGAGATCTCAACCGCTGTCGCTAGATCAGATCAAAATCCAAATGCTGCAAATGTCTGGAAAGATGCGGTGTCCTGCTGCCGCGCAGTCCCAGTTTCGACCGGGTTGCGTCGCAGGTAAGGGTATCCCTGCGCTGTAGGGGTGCCACGGCCTTCCCAAGCAGTGACAGCAAACCCGTCATCAAACCCAGCGCTACTATCGATAAAGTTCTCTACCCCGAATGCGTTCTGGGGATTCGTCTCCAAGTACCCGAAGTAAACGCCTTCTTGGTACTCAAGCTGCAGCAAGCCAGCAGAAACCCTTTTGAATAGCTGAGAAATAGGAGACCCTTTGGAATTATCGGTATCTTCTTGGATGGCAATCGGGTTTTGTTGCAAGAAATGCAATTGAAAACTCCTGGCTTCGGTCGTCCCTTCCTGAATGATCCCTCTATTCAGGTCCGCCTCAGCAATTGGGAGGTCAAAGGTCTGAGAAATCTCTGTCGTCCCTTTCAGGGAAACCAAAGCAGCCACAAAAAGACAAGCCAGCGTCACTGGAGTGGTTCTTGGCACAAATTCAGTAGCTTCGTGAGCAGCTGGCATCGCATTCTTGCCCCGTAAAAGTGCCCATTCCGGGCACGAAATCCCCTGGGTACTATTGCAAGCAGACCTTAATACTTGGTTTTCAACAAGCATACCCAGTCCACCCTTCGGCCGGAAATGACAACAAATTTGCAATTTTCTAAAATTGTTCTCACCCAGGTGAAAATGCGCGTGGTCCCATGCCGATTGCGGTGCCTGACACCGAGCGTAGATGAAAAATATGTCGTGTTTTTCACATGGGTCGCAAACAGACCAGCAGGGGTCGGTCAATCTGTCAGTATCGACTGCTATGAAGAAGCAGATAATGCAAGAAGAGCGAAGTGCGATCGACTTGATCTGGCGTACCATCGGTGCGACCAGAGGCCGTGCCGCACGCGGTCGCCCAGGATTTTGGTTTCTAAACTCCTAAAACCAAACACCTGTTCTCTTTGGAGCCTTCATAAATGACAGATCAATCTCCGAACCGTGCCCGCGCCGCCCGTGGCGGCGGAAGGGCTGCGCGCCGCGCCGCGCGTGCAACCGCTCTCCCTGAACATCTGCGCCCAGTGCGCCCAGGTATGGAAGGTGGTTATTACAAACCACTTACACAGGAAGGTATGGAAAAAATCCACCAGGCCGCCCTGCAAGCGCTTGAAACCATTGGACTTGCTGATGCCCCTCCGAGTGGTGTTGAGTATCTTACCAATGCGGGATGTATTCTGGGTGACAATGGTCGGATCCGGTTCCCGCGCGCCTTGGTGGAGGACATGCTGGCAAAAGCAAACCGCTCCGTCACATTGTTTAGCCGCGACGGCAAAAATGACCTAGAGCTCTCAGGGCACCGCGTTCACTATGGAACTGCGGGAGCCGCGGTCCATATGGTTGATGTCGAGGGTCGTAACTATCGAGATTCCACCGTTCAGGATCTTCATGATGCGGCGCGCATTTGTGACCAGCTCGACAATATCCATTTCGTTCAACGACCTATGGTCTGCCGTGACATTCCGGACAACCTGGAGATGGACCTGAACTCCATCTACGCGACGACCTGCGGAACCACCAAGCACGTTGGCGTTTCCTTTACAGAGCCCGGCTATGTCGCCCCAGCAATGGAAATGCTGCATATGATTGCAGGTGGTGAAGACAAATGGCGTGAACGTCCTTTTGTGTCCAACTCCAACTGCTTTGTTGTGCCGCCAATGAAATTCGCCACCGAAAGCTGCGAAGTTATGGAGGAATGCATCAAACATGGCATGCCAGTATTGCTTCTATCAGCAGGGATGGCCGGTGCAACCGCCCCATCCACCATTGCCGGAGCGATAACCCAGGCTGTGGCGGAATGCCTAGCGGGTCTTGTCTATGTGAATGCGGTGAAACCCGGAGCACCTGCGATCATCGGTACTTGGCCTTTTGGCCTCGACCTTCGGACCGGAGCGATGACTGTTGGTTCAGGCGAACAAGCGCTTCTGACAGCAGGATGTGCCCAGATGCACAAGTTCTACGGCCTCCCCGGAGGCGCAGCCGCTGGGGCCTCCGACTCGAAATTGCCTGACATGCAAGCTGGCTGGGAGCAGATGTGTTCTAACGTCATGGCCGGACTTTCTGGCCTGAACATGGTCTATGAAGCCGCTGGAATGCATAGTTCGCTCCTGGGGTTCTGTCATGAATCCCTGATCCTCAGCGATGATATGATCGGCCAGGCACAACGCTGTGTCCGTGGTATCGAAGTTACCGAGGAAACCCTGGCACTGGATCAAATAGCCGAAGTTTGTTTGGGGGGAACCGGGCATTATCTTGGGACAGATCAAACCCTTAGCCGTATGCAGGTGGATTATGTTTACCCCGCACTCGGTGATCGAACCTCTCCAAAAGAATGGGCAGAACTAGAAAAACCTGACCTGGTTCAAAAGGCAATCAAGCGGAAGGAACAAATCCTGTCTGAGCGGGCAGCAGCACGCTTTGATCCTGAACTTGATCGCAAGATTCGTGAGAGTTTCAACATTCACCTCACGGCCTAAGCTTTAGTAAAAGGGCGGGGAATAGCCCGCCCTTGCAACTTTGAAGAGGATGCTCTTCTATCGCGCTTTGAGTAATTGCCGCCAATACTCCAATCTGGCAGGCAAGGGAAAATTGCCTTTTGCCTTCTCTGCCATGTAGAGTAGCTCTTTGCGACGAAGCTCGGGAGTGACGCTAGCGCTGACCTGTCCGTCATGGATACGGTTCACGACCTGCGTCTCGGGCAGGATTAGGGGGTCGCCATGCCTGTCCCAAAGACGCTGATAAAGGTCGACATCCATCAACCAGATTAGTTCTTCGTCAAATAGCTCAAGCCCAGAGCGGCGCATAGCCAGTACTGAAGGACTTGAAACCGTGTTTCTTCCAAAGCGAAGTTTTTGCGTAAGCCTGGGCACCATGGGGCGCTCTATCGTAATCCCATCACGCGAAACGCCTGATCCACAGAGGAGCCATTCCCCCCCTTTTTCAAAGGCTTCTGATGTCTTTTTCAGCACATCTTCAGAACCTAGATAATCATCTTGGAAGAGGATTTTAATCACCTCTCCCTGTGCGTGGTTTACCGCATTATTCGTATTGGCTGACGCCTGCCTCTTACCCTCGAGATTCCAGACATGTCGTATAGAAAGCCGGGATTCAAATTGATCACAGACGCTCTGTACAGCAGTGTCACTGGATTGGTCTGAAACGATGACCTCAAAGTCATCAAAACTCTGCCGCGTCAGAATCTCAAGAGAGTCAGAGAGATAGGACGCGCCTTTCCCGCCCATTGAATAGGCGGGAATGCAAATACTAATGCTTGCCATAATGTGCCTCAGTTTCTCCTAGGCAAAAAGCTCATGCGCCAGTTCTAGGGCTTCGATGAGCTGATCAACCTCAGCAGTAGTGTTATAGAGGCCGAATGAAGCGCGGCAGGTTGCAGAAACTCCAAGGTGCTCCATCAAAGGACCAGCGCAATGGTGCCCGGCGCGGACAGCAACGCCTTTCTTGTCCAGGATCGTTGAAATGTCATGCGCATGGGCCGCTCCTTCAAGGGTAAAGCTGAATATAGCAGCCTTTCCTTGGGCTCGTCCCTGCAGGTTCAACCAATTCAACCCAGAAAATTTGGCCTGAGCATAGTCGCGAAGACTTGCTTCATGCGCGGCAATATTCTCCATCCCCAGGGACATCATATAGTCCAAGGCGACCCCAAAACCGATGGTTTGAACAATGCCGGGGGTCCCGGCCTCAAACTTCATCGGCGGATCATTGTAGACCACCTGATCCTTAGAAACCTCCTTGATCATATCTCCGCCACCCAGGAACGGGCGCATCTCTTTCATACGATCTGGATGAATGTAAATCGCACCCGAGCCGGATGGCCCGTAGAGTTTGTGCCCGGTAATGGCGTAGAAATCGCAACCGATATCCTGCACATCAACGGGCATATGGACCGCCCCCTGTGAGCCATCAACCAGGACCGGCACACCCTGTTCATGGGCTGCCTTTGTTATTGATTTCACATCCACTACGGTTCCTAAGACATTGGAACACTGCGTGATTGCAACAAGTTTAGTCTTTGGTCCAATAGCGTCGATCACCGCTTGCGGGTCTAGGCTCCCATCAGCTGCGGTATCTACCCATTTCAAAACGACGCCCTGGCGTTCCCGCAGGAAATGCCAGGGAACAATATTGGCATGATGCTCCATGACAGAGAGTAGAATTTCATCACCCGGTTCAAGGCGTGGCATGGCCCAACTATAGGCTACCATATTGATGCCTTCGGTCGTTCCGGAATTCAGAACAATATGGTTTTCATCCGCCGCATTCAGGAACTTGGCGATCACCCCACGCACTGCCTCATACTTTTCCGTGGCAAGATTTGAAAGATAGTGCAAGCCCCTGTGAACATTGGAGTATTCTTGAGAATAGGCTTGATTGATCGCATCAATAACCACCTTGGGTTTTTGTGCAGAAGCGCCATTATCCAGATAGGTCAGCGGCTTGCCGTTCACCTCACGCGCGAGAATAGGAAAGTCAGCGCGGATTTTTTCAACGTCATACATGTCCAGGCAGTCCAATATTTGCGGGGCCGATGAGGCCAGCGAAAAACATCATGGCAAAAAACAGTAGAATTGCAGCCATGACAACCACGGCTGCAGAACGCCAGAGCGAGGCAAAACCGTGTGCTTCATTGATAAAGTGCAAGAGCACAAAAACGAGGAACAGATTGCCCACTAATCCTAGCAAGCTGCCAAGAAGAGGAAGCGCAAACGTGAATACAATCACCAAGACCTGCAGAAAGAGCTGTACGACCTGGATCCAGATCAAAAGCGTCAACACAGGCAGAAACCGACCTTGCCCCCCCAGCCACCTGCCACCTACTGATAGGAGCAGCGCAAACAAAACCGTTAGCGCGGTTGAGATGATTATGTAGCTACCGGTGGAAAGCTTGAGGAAGGAGAGTTCCTCGGACAGTGGGAAAAGCAGGTTCATCACTGTGTAAGACAGCGCATTCAGCACGACAATCAGGCACAGGGCCGTCCAGATTGCCTCCCTTGAAAGCGGGCTGAGCAAGAGACTGCGTGCCGCTGCTCCCGGCTGCCTCAGCGTCAGAATTGCAAGAGGAAGAAGGCTTATCATGCGGATACCGACTCCTTAGCCCAATAGGCCTGGAACAGGCCTGCGCCCAGAAACCAGAGAAAGAACAGGGTCCAAATGGCGCCAACCAGGGTCAAGCCAGGGCTTGGACCAATCATACCTGCAACAAGCCCATTCAACAGCATCAAGGGGCTTGCAGCCAGAAAGGCCCAGAACAAGGCTAAGCGGGCAGCGTAACTTTCACTTTTTCCACCAAGTATCTTGGAAATAAGGTGAATTATCCACGCCAATGAGTAAAGGCCAAGTGGGGCTATGAAGATAATGCCCAGCAAGGCCCCGCCCATAAGCATATTCTGCTCCTGACCGGTCAGATGGGCTTCTCTGGCGATGGAGGGCATACGTGAGACGAACATTAGCGCACAGCCTGCCATCAGGATCGCCAGCAGACGATCCTCTCTCTGACCCATGGATAGAAGCCGTGCCATGACCTGGCGCGGCTTCCGATAGGTTTGCAGAATATCGCGGCTAACAGCCATCAGCGCCGCCGTGCAAGCCAGCCTTCAAGACGGGCAACAATGGCATCTGCGATTTCACCGTCTTCGATCTCCTCAACGGCTTCAGCCAGGAAAGCCAGCGTCAACAGGTCGGTGGCTTCACCTGCAGGAACGCCACGAGACCGCAGATAGAACAATGCTTCCTCGTCGATCGCACCAGAGGTGGATCCATGGGAGCAAGCCACGTCATCCGCATAGATTTCCAGCTCAGGCTTGGCCAGAAACTGACTGTCATCATCCAGCAAGAGGGATTGGCTGATCTGATATCCGTCGGTTTTCTGGGCATCCGGCTTTACTAGAATCTTACCCTGGAACACGCCGGTGGCACCATTGCGCAGAACCTTCTTAAAGACCTGACGGCTTTCGCAGTTCACCGCATCATGGGTGATGAAAACCGTATCATCATGATGGAAATCCCCATCACCAACACAGGCGCCTGCGATATGCGCAATTGCATCATCCCCAAGGAGTTCCAGCACAGCCTCGTTTCGGGTCAGCACACCATTGACGGTCAAAGTGAAGCTCTTGAAAACCGACTCCGTTCCCAGCCGCGCAAAGAGATGGGTGGCTGCCCGGCGTTCATGATCGCGCCCCTGAGCACGCACCAGATGCAGCTTGCCGGTATCGGCAATGTCGATCTCCATGCATTTGTTAAAGCGCGAGGCGGCCGGGCCGTTTTCCAGGATCGTTGCCTCGGCATCTGGCTCCACCCGGATCACGTGATGCAGGATCGCATCAGAGGCTTCGTCTGAATGGATATAGACAAAGTTGATCGGCTTGGACGGCTTTCCGGTGACATGGATCGCGACACCATCCTGCGCAAAGGCTGTGTTCAAAGCGGCCAGGGGGCGCTGTACTGGGGATTGACCGCGCGCTTCAAGAACGCCGTACAAGTCTTTGGCCCAATGAATGTCTTTGCAGCAGATATCGGCGATCCGATCAATCTGCACGCCTTCAAGGCTCAGATCGTCCGATTGCTCAGCGCTATAGACACCATCAACAAAAACGATCTGCAAGCGATCGAATTCATCAAACATTGGAGCTTCGCCAGTCTCAAAGACGGCGGCCTTTTGAACATCGCCAGTGGTCAGCGTATCAGGGCGGGTGTATTTCCAATACTCATCCCGACGGTTCGGCAGACCCATGGTCTGGACACGTGACAGGGCAGCTTGACGCGCAGTGCCAAGGCAGCCCCCTTCGGGCAGAGACATCTCTGCCAGGCGCGCCTCGGTGGCGCTTTGTTTTGCTTCTGCCAATGCCATCTTATGCAACCTCGGCCAGGATACCGGCGTAACCGTTGTTCTCAACTTCCAGCGCTAGCTCAGGACCGCCGGTTTTGACAATGCGGCCATTTGCCAGGATGTGCACAACATCGGGTTTGATGTGGTCCAACAGGCGCTGGTAGTGAGTGATGACGAGGAAACCGCGGCCTTCGTCACGCAGGGCATTGACGCCTTCGGCCACCAGTTTCATCGCATCCACATCAAGGCCAGAGTCGGTCTCATCTAGGATGCACATTTTGGGCTCAAGCATCGCCATCTGCAGGATTTCGTTACGCTTTTTCTCACCGCCGGAGAAACCAACATTGACCGGACGCTTCAGCATATCCGCATCAATCTTCAATTCTTTTGCCTTGGCTCGAATGGTCTTCAGGAAGTCAGCAGCTGAGAGCTCTTCTTCACCACGGGCCTTACGCTGTGCGTTCACGGCTGTGCGCAGGAAGGTCATATTGCCAACACCTGGGATTTCAACCGGATATTGGAATGCGAGGAAAACGCCAAGTGCCGCGCGCTCTTCCGGTTCCAGCTCCAAAAGATCTTCACCGGCCAGGGTTGCGCTGCCATCGGTGACCTCATAGCCATCGCGGCCAGAGAGAACATAGGACAGCGTCGATTTACCCGAGCCGTTCGGCCCCATGATCGCATGTACCTTGCCTGCCTCTACGGTTAGGTCCAGCCCTTTGAGGATCTGCTTGTCCTCGTCTTCAAGTTTGACGTGCAGGTTTTTGATTTCAAGCATCTTTCGCTCCTTATCGCGAAGTATTACAGGCCCTCAGGGTGAGGCTAGGCCGGAGGCCAATCCTCAAAATACCCCAGGGCGTTTATCTCTCCCTGGTGGCAAAAACCAACCAGGACATATTCAGCTGGATCGGGAAACCCCGACCAATCATTTTGCATCACCCAGGCGCTACCGCCCCCGGTCTGGGTCTTGACGGCGACACGATCCGCCCTGCCCTTCAACTCTTCAAAGCTGCGCATCAGGACCTGATCCTTTGGTCCTGCGACCTCCCACGGCAATTCACGCGCCATCAGATCAACGGCTGCCTGAACCAAAGACGGGTCCAGCCGGGCGTTGTCCTGATCTGCGGTGTATCCAAGGGAGGTCATGACGCAGTCGCCTTATCCGATCACCACGGCCGTACCGCTGGCAGAGACCATCAGCATGGATTGGCCAACAACCTCATAGTCGAGGTCAACACCAACCACCGCATTGGCGCCTTTGGACCGGGCGCGGTCTTCCAGCTCTGCCAGCGCGGTTTCCCGCGCATCCTGCAGCTTGCTTTCGTAGGCGCCAGAACGACCACCAACGATATCAGTGATGGAGGCAAAGACATCGCGCACCACATTGGCACCCATGATGGCCTCGCCCACGACGATGCCTTTGTATTCAGCGATCTGATAGCCTTCGACGGAAGGTGTGGTGGTGATGATCATTTTTCCTTTGCCTCTCTGAATTCTCGAAGTTGACGTTCCACCTCAAGTGCCCTCAACTCTCTAATTTCTGCTATGTCCTTTGCCTCTCGCTTGGCAATCTTCATTTGAATTGCATAGCCAAAAGCCCCGCCGGTAAGGCAACTAAGCGTTAGGCCAATGAAAAACCCTGCTGGAGAAGCAATCAAACTGTTTGGGTTAGCAAGGATGGCCACAACGGAGATGGAGCACAGTATTAACGCTAAAATCGCACCACTTCGAAGACCCCAATCTGTCCTAGGATACTTCAGATCGTTTAGCGTTGAATGTGCATCCATCTCATTCCCGGCCATATCTTACCCCACAGACCCTTCCAGCGAAATCGCAACCAGTTGCTGCGCTTCCATGGCGAATTCCATTGGCAGCGCTTGCAGCACGTCCTTGCAGAAACCGTTCACCACCAGGGCAACGGCCTCTTCTTCGTCCATGCCACGTTGACGGCAGTAGAACAGCTGGTCATCGTCCACCTTTGATGTCGTCGCCTCATGCTCCACGCGGGAAGAGTTGTTCTTGACCTCAATGTAGGGCACCGTGTGGGCCCCACATTTGTCGCCGATCAGCAGGCTGTCGCACTGGGTGTAGTTGCGGCTTTCCTTGGCCTTCGGGTGCATCGAGACCAAACCGCGATAGGTGTTCTGGGCCTTGCCGGCAGAGATCCCCTTGGAGACGATGCGCGACTTGGTGTTCTTGCCCAGATGCACCATCTTGGTGCCGGTATCGGCCTGCTGCATGTTGTTGGCAATGGCGATGGAGTAGAACTCGCCCTGACTTTCGTTGCCGCGCAGGATGCAGGAGGGGTATTTCCAAGTGACGGCGGAGCCGGTTTCAACCTGGGTCCACATGATCTTGGCGCGATCACCACGGCAATCGGCGCGTTTGGTGACAAAGTTATAGATGCCGCCCTTACCGTCTTCGTCACCGGGGTACCAGTTCTGCACGGTCGAGTATTTCACTTCGGCATCTTCTTCGATGATGATTTCGACCACGGCAGCGTGCAGCTGCGCGATATCACGCGCTGGGGCAGTACAACCTTCGAGATAGCTCACATAAGATCCCTTGTCGGCGATGATCAGAGTACGCTCAAACTGGCCCGTGTTTTCCGCATTGATGCGGAAATAGGTCGACAGCTCCATTGGGCAGCGCACGCCGGGCGGCACATAGACAAAAGATCCATCTGAGAAGACAGCCGAGTTCAGCGTTGCATAGAAATTGTCAGAGACAGGCACCACGGTTCCCAGGTATTTCTTCACCAGCTCAGGGTGTTCCTTGATCGCTTCCGAGATGGAACAGAAGATCACACCGGCCTTTTTCAACTCCGCCTGGAAGGTGGTGCCGACGGAAACGGAGTCAAACACCGCATCCACTGCTACCTTGCGACCTTCAGCAGGAGCGTCTTCTGCCCCTTCGACGCCGGCTAAAATCATTTGCTCTTTCAACGGGATGCCAAGCTTTTTGTAAGTTTCCAACAGCTTGGGATCAACTTCATCCAGCGATTTTGGCTTCACTTCCATCGACTTGGGACGAGCATAGTAATACTGATCCTGAAAATCGATTTCCGGGTAATCGACCATGGCCCAGGTGGGCTCTTCCTTTTGCAGCCAGCGCTCATAAGCCTCCAACCGCCAATTCAGCATCCACTCGGGCTCTTCGTTCTTTTCCGAGATCAGCTTGACGATATCGGTGGTCAGGCCCTTGGGGGCATATTCCATCTCGATATCGGTTTCCCAGCCGTATTTATAAGTGCCAACCTCGGCTACCGCATCGACGGTTTCCTGGTCTACACCTTCTTTGACTTGGGTCTGGTCCAAAGCGGCCATGATCTTCTCCTAGCGTCACGCCACGCGGGCGCAGTGTTTCTTGTATTTCTGCAGCCATGCCTCAGCAAAGCGCAGTACATCTTCTTCTGTTGTCTCTGGCCCCAGGCTCACCCTTACAGCGCTCTGGGCGGTTTCCTGGTCAAATCCCATCGCGGTCAAAACGGCACTGGCCCGAACTTTCCCGCTGGAGCAAGCGCTTCCGGCGCTGATCGCAAAGCCAGAGAGGTCCATCTGCATGACCTGTGTTTCCCCTTTCCAGCCGGGAACGGCGAAACAACTTGTGTTCGGCAGACGCACAGCATCTTTGCCAGCACAAATAATCTCTGGAGCGCCAGCTGCAAGAGCTTCTTCCATGAGATCGCGCAGCTTTTCAACGCTCTCCCAGGTCCCCGCAGCCAGGTTCTGCGCCGCAGCTTCGGCCGCGGCACCAAAACCAGCGATTCCAATCACATTTTCGGTGCCAGAGCGCCGCCCCATCTCTTGACCGCCGCCTTTGATCTGGGCTGCCAAATCGGTTCCACGCGGCATGACAAGGGCTCCAATGCCTTTGGGTCCGCCCAGCTTATGGGCCGAGATCAGTGCCATTCCAACGCCCAGCCAATTAAAAGCGATTGGCAGTTTGCCAAAAGCCTGTGTGACGTCACTCACAGCGAGTCCCTGCGGCAGTTTTTGAACAACACCGGTTTCAGAGTTGGCCAGCTGCAGGGCGCTGTGTTCTGGCGCCTCGATGCTGACTTCTCCATTGCAGGAAACGGATAGATCCTCTTTGATCCAAGCTCTTATGGCGTCGTGTTCAACTGGAGCCCCATGCAGATCTTTTCCGGCGAGCGCGAGAGAAGCGCCTTCCGTAGACCCAGAGGTAAACACAATATCGGCACCATCTGCCCCAAAGGCAGCGGCCACCTGTGCGCGCGCTCTTTCAACTATAGCTTTTGCAGCCCGCCCTTCCTCATGTACCGAAGAGGGGTTCCCGCAAATATCCATTGCAGCGATCATCGCCTCTCGTGCCTTTTGGCACAGAGGTGTTGTGGCGTTATGATCTAGATAAACACGTTTCATAGAGTCATCTTTTTCGACTGAGGCGGCCAAGATTTTTCGGCCAGAACCTTACTCCGCATCTACAACATCAAAGAGACAAGGAACAGCGGGACACGGGGCCATATCATTGTTGATCACATCTGAAAGACGGGTTTGGTGAAGGAAAACATAGACATGCGCGCTGAGGCTCTGCCAAAGACGGTTGGTCAAGGACTGTGCGCGACTACCGCTCGCCCCACCAGAGGCTCCGGCCCCTTTATGCATCGCGTCTACCGTCTCATCGACCGCAGAAAGAATGTCTACAACCCTTATTTCTGATGCAGGGCGCGCCAACCGATATCCGCCGCCAGGCCCACGCACAGAGGTAACCAATTCAGCCCGGCGCAATTTGACAAAGAGCTGCTCCAGATAGGGCAAAGAAATATCCTGGCGCTTGGAAATATCTCCAAGAACGACCAAAGTCCCTTCTGGCTGCAAAGCTATATCAGACAGCGCCACCATGGCGTAGCGGCCTTTGGTCGAAAGTTTCATCTTTCTGCATCTCCAAACAGATGCCTACGCCGCGAAAACATTGACCTTATGGGCATCAGTGCGTATCTGACCCTAACGGTGCAATGCAATGGCCTGCGCCAGCAATTAGAATTGTTCTAAGATGCCCGATGGAAAACGTCAAGTTTTCCTGAAGGGGATCTGCAGAAAATGAGAATAGGATTCAACTGCCCATGCCTGAGGTCATTTTTCCTGGACCCGAAGGCCGCCTGGAAGGCCGCTATCACCCCCAAAAAGAAAGAGACGCCCCGATTGCCATCGTGCTGCATCCGCACCCGCAATTTGGCGGCACTATGAACAACAAGGTTGTCTATAACCTGCACTACGCCTTCTACAACATGGGCTTTACGGTGCTGCGTTTTAACTTTCGTGGCGTTGGCCGTAGCCAGGGCGAATATGATCAGGGTGTGGGTGAGCTTTCCGATGCGGCCTCAGCACTGGATTACCTGCAATCCATGAACAACAATTCCAAACATTGTTGGGTTGCCGGTTTCTCTTTTGGAGCCTGGATCGGAATGCAGCTGCTTATGCGTCGCCCGGAAATCACCGGATTCATTTCCGTCGCTCCTCCGGCAAATATGTATGATTTCTCATTCCTTGCGCCCTGCCCTTCATCTGGCCTGATCATCAATGGCACATCGGACCGTGTTGCCCCGCCAGCGGATACTTTTGGACTTGTGAACAAGCTTCACGAGCAAAAAGGCATCACCATCACCCACACAGAAGTCGAAGGCGCCGATCACTTCTTCCAGGGGGATCACATGGATAGCCTGATGGATCACACCACCGAATATGTGAAGCGCCGCCTGACAGAGAACACACGCTGATGGGAACCATTGAAAGGCTTGCTGAAAAGCTGGCTGAAGACACGTTGAAAGTTCAGGATGCTCTGGGCGAAGATCGTTTCTATATGGAGGTCGCCCAGGTTTTAGGCGCGGCCTCTCAGTCGTTGGAAGAAGCCTTTCTAACCGAAATCCGAGTGAGCCTCGCGGACCGAAAGGCCCGCGAGTTTATTTCAAAAAAACTTGCACAGGTTCAGCGAGAGCTTGAGGAGAAAGCCAAAGGATGACCAGCCGGATACAAGCGCAGTTCGATTTCTTACTCGAAGCAGACAAATTGCGCAGTGTAGAGAGGCAAAATCTCATCCTGGATTGCTCACGACCTGAGAATTCCGCAGAACACAGCTGGCATTTGGCACTCTACGCGCTTGCTCTGGTCCCGATGGCAGGCGATGAGGTTCAGATTGAGCGTGTGATACAGATGCTATTGTTGCATGACCTCGTCGAAATCGATGCCGGAGATCACCCAATTGATGAAGAGCACGACTGGAATGCGGTAGAAAAAGCGGAACAAAAAGCGGCCGAGCGGCTCTTTGGTCTACTACCGGATGACCAAGCGGCCGAATTTCACGCGCTTTGGTCCGAATTTGAAGCCGCAGAAAGCGCTGATTCCCGGTTCGCAAAGCAGCTGGATCATTGTCAGCCTATCTTTCAGACCCTCTGCGCCGAAGATCCAATTCCCGAACATGTCGAGGTGGTGCGCAACAACCTGTTTGGTGGCCGCGCCGCGCGCCTGGAACATAGCCAACCTCTTCTGTTCAAGCATGCTGTTGCACTGCTTGAAAAGGCCGAAAGGGAATCCGACACAGATCTTGAACAGCGGCTTGCTTTCCTCAACGAGGCGGACGCGTTGAAATTGATCCTCCGGGCGACAAGGCTGGGAGATGGCTCACGTCGGGAGAATTCTGCGGAACACAGTTGGCACATCATGCTATATGCTTGGGTCCTGTCTGAATACGCATCCTCCCCGATTGATCCCTTCCGTGTTCTTCAGATGCTTCTGTTGCATGACATCGTTGAGATCGACGCAGGCGACAGCCCAATCCACGGCGGTCTGAGTGAGCAGGAACTTGCAAATCTAGAAAAGCTCGAACTTGCAGCCGCGGATCGTCTTTTTGGCCTACTGCCAAGTGAACAATCACGAGAATTCAAATCCTTATGGGTGGAATTTGAATCTGCCACCAGCGCGGATGCCGTTTTTGCCAAGTCGATAGACCGTGTTCAACCGCTCTTACTGAACCTGGCAAATGGCGGCGGTAGCTGGCGGGACTATGATGTCAGCATGCCACAGCTGGAGCAAAGGGTTGGAGTAAAAGTTAACCGTGGCGCTCCGGATGTGTGGAGCTTTGTCAAAGCCAAAGTTGAGCCCTGGTTTACTGAGCAAGGGCGCATATAGCGCGCCCTGCTTTCTTTGCGATGATTTTGTCCCCTAAGGGATAGCTAGGCCGCATCTGAACAGCTGTCATCGATACCATAGCGAGTTGGATCAAAAGCCTCGATCCTCACCTCTTCCCCATTGAGTGTCAGGAACTGACCCGGTTTCAATTCCGTCCAACCATCCTGCTCAGCTTCAAGAGGTTCGGAAACAACAGTCCAACCGGAAGAAACTTCGTTCCAGCGATAATAAAGCGATGGGGCGATGTGATCGGATGAGTACCGCGCAGCATAGAGCACCTCTCCATCGGAGAGAGCCGCAGAAAGGCGCATGTGTGGCGCACAACCGCGTTTGCGAGAAAGCTGCTCCAGTTTCGCGACGGCTTTTTCCAGTGATGCCAGAGGGTTGGTTGCTAGACCTTCCTTTAGCGCGATGAGAAAGAGAACCTCGCTGTCGGTCGCTCCCTTGCGATGCTCATAGAGATCATCTGGAATGCACATATCAGCATATCGGCGAAAACCTTCAAAGCCGCCAACCTGTCCATTGTGCATAAAGCTCCACTTACCAGCGCTAAATGGGTGACAGTTGTTGCGGCTAATCGCAGACCCTGTCGACGCCCTAACATGTGACAGGAATAGTCCAGATTTCACCTGATTAGACAACGCCCGCAGGTTTGGGTCTGACCAGGCAGGATAGACATCTCGATAGAGTCCAGGCTCCGGTCGATGATCATACCAGGCCAATCCAAATCCGTCACCATTCGTGCTTGTCTTGCATTCATGTGCTTCCACGCTCTGCGCCACCAGGGAATGCTGGGGTAAGGAAATGACATCTTCCATAAAAATGGGAGTTCCAACATAGGCTGCCCAACGGCACATTTCTCTGATCCTTATGTGAATTGTCCTGACTCTTGCCAATCTGAGCAGGAAGAATAAGGGAATGTTCTTCATATTCAGCTAAAGTCGGAACACTGTTCCGCTGCGCAATAACCTTTGTCGGCTTCATGGTCGACCGCAGGCTTTGCACAGGTACCTGTTCAGCTGTGCTGAAAATCAACTGAAACCTGATTCAATTTCTGGACTGTCTGTACAAGAAGTGATCAGGTACCCGGAACTGACCCACTCCCTTAAAAAAGGATTCTGCCATGCCGGTGCATTACCTGTATTTGATCGTGGCTATCATCACAGAAACCATCGGCACCTCTGCCCTGCAGGCCAGTCAGCAATTTACCAAATTCTGGCCTTCAGTTCTGGTGCTGCTGGCCTATGGATTTTCCTTTTACATGATGGGCCTTACGCTCAAGTTCATGCCCGTTGGTATTGTCTATGCAATCTGGTCGGGGCTTGGGGTGGTCTGCATTGCTCTCATTGGGCTCATTGTATTTGGCCAACGACTGGACTGGCCCGCCATTCTAGGCTTGGCTTTGATCATTTTGGGCGTGCTGGTCATCCACCTATTTTCCAAATCCGTCAGCCACTAGCAGCTTTTTCAAAGCAAAAGCTCATTCGCAATGCAGCTTTGGCTCTGCTTGCTGCTGTTTACCGTCTTTTCCTCTGGCCTTTGGGCTGGGTTCGGGCTATGCGCGGCGCAACTTCCTTACAAAGGCTGACGACGTCATGGATATGCGCAACATTGCGATCATTGCTCACGTGGACCACGGGAAAACCACCCTGGTTGATGAGCTGCTGAAACAATCCGGCGCCTTCCGCGAAAACCAGGCTGTGGCAGAGCGCGCCATGGACAGCAATGACCTGGAGCGCGAGCGGGGCATCACCATTTTCGCCAAGCCGACCTCGGTCGAGTGGAATGGCACCCGGATCAACATCGTTGATACCCCGGGTCACGCCGACTTCGGTGGCGAGGTTGAGCGTATCCTCTCTATGGTTGATGGCGTTGTTTTGCTGGTTGATGCGGCCGAAGGCCCTATGCCGCAGACAAAGTTTGTGACTTCCAAGGCGCTCGCCCTGGGTCTGCGCCCCATCGTGGTGCTGAACAAGGTCGACAAACCAGATGCAGAGCCTGATCGCGCCCTTGATGAGTGCTTTGATCTCTTTGCTTCGCTGGATGCAAATGAAGACCAGTTGGACTTCCCTCATATGTATGCCTCTGGCCGCAATGGCTGGGCTGATGCAGAACTGGACGGTCCACGCAAGGATTTGCACGCGCTTTTCAACCTGATTGTCAACCATGTGCCAGAGCCAAAACAGGTGAAGAAGCAGGATGATGATTTCCGCATGCTGGCGACGACCCTGGGTAGTGACCCCTTTGTCGGACGTCTGCTGACTGGCCGGGTGGAATCTGGCACGCTCAAGGTTGGTGCAACCGTGCAGGCGCTGACCCGCATCGGCCAAAAGATCGAACAGTTCCGAGTCACGCGCATCCAGGCTTTCCGTGGTCTGGCGCAACAGGACATCGAAGAAGCACAAGCCGGCGACATCGTTTCCATCGCAGGTATGGCGAAAGCCACAGTAGCAGATACCATCTGCGCTCTGGCCGTTGATGAGCCGCTTGATGCACAGCCCATCGATCCCCCAACCATCACTGTGACTTTTGGCATCAATGACAGTCCGCTGGCCGGCCGTGACGGTAAGAAAGTGCAATCTCGTGTAATCCGCGATCGCCTGATGAAAGAGGCCGAGAGCAACGTTGCCATCAAGATCGCGGACACCCCCGGCGGTGAGGCTTTTGAAGTCTCTGGCCGTGGCGAATTGCAGATGGGCGTTCTGATCGAAAACATGCGTCGTGAAGGCTTTGAGCTGTCGATCTCCCGCCCTCAGGTGATCATGCGTGAAGAAGACGGCAAACGCATGGAGCCCATTGAGGAAGCAACCATCGATGTGGATGATGAGTATTCTGGCGCCGTCATCGAAAAGCTGACTGGCACCCGCAAAGGTGAACTGGTTGAAATGAGGCCTGCAGGAGCCGGTAAGACGCGCATTATCGCACATGTGCCTTCCCGCGGTCTGATCGGCTATCACGGTGAATTCCTGACCGATACCCGTGGTACTGGCGTTCTGAACCGGGTGTTCCACGGCTGGGCACCGCACAAAGGGGCGATCCCGGGCCGTCGTGCAGGCGTTCTGATCTCAATGGAGAATGGCCAATCCGTCGCTTATGCGCTGTGGAATCTGGAAGATCGCGGCAAGATGATGATCGGCGCTCAGGCTGATGTCTATACCGGCATGATCATCGGCGAACACTCTCGCGACAACGATCTGGAAGTGAACCCTTTGAAAGGCAAAAAGCTCACCAACGTTCGTGCTTCGGGTACTGATGAAGCAGTGCGGCTGACCACCCCGATCACGCTGTCTCTGGAAGAAGCGATTGCTTATATCAACGACGACGAACTGGTCGAGGTCACCCCGAACAGTGTGCGTCTGCGCAAGCGGTACCTGGACCCACATGAGCGCAAGCGCATGTCCAAGGCGAACGCCTGATAGAACAGTAAACGGCGGTAGAGAAATCTACCGCCGTTTTTCAATTGGCTCGACTAGTTATCTGACAAATGCGTGACACTGTCGCCAACAGCTAGTCGCCCCGGTTGCTCCACTTCTGCATACCATCCCCCGTGCCCTCGCATGGCATTGTAGCCACCCTGCCCCAGCACCTCTTCCATACGAGAACAGGGCGGGCATGGCCCAGAAATTTGCAGAACAGCTTCACCAATCTGTAGATGAGCTTTGCGTAAAGCAGCCAGATTGATCCCGGAAACAACCAGGTTTCGGCGTAAGTCTTCCGGTCTCACGCACTCACGCGCAGCTAGGCGCGCAATGACGGGCAGATGTTCTTTTTGGATCAGCGTAATCGCCCTTTTGCCAGCTTTGCTGTGATCTCCGTTCAAGCCATCTAGTGTGATCTCAGCCTCATCAGGCGTTAGCAGATCCTCACGGCGCGCAGGGCGTAGACCAATCCACGCCACCTGTCCATTGGTGGCGTGGCGCTTTAGCATCTCCGCAAATGCGGTGACCATTACTCGGAAGTTTCCACCACCATCAGTTCACGCTCTGATGCACCGCGCGCGTGGTTCAGCGCTTCCTGATACTCTGGGCTGTGGTAGCAGTTTACCGCTGCATCGACATCCGGAAACTTTGCTACAACGTTCCGCGGGCGTTCCTTGCCTTCCAGCTGCACAAACCGTCCCCCACGAGCGATAAAGGTTCCGCCATGTTTGGCGATGGCCGGACCAGCCAGCTCAGCATATTTGCCATAGGCATCAGCATCGGTGACGGTCACATGTGCAATCCAGAGTGCGGGCATTGAAGAGGCCTCCTACAGTTATGATCTTTCCGGCAGCCTAAGCTTTTTGCCGGAAAGACCAAGTATTTTTTGACCGAATGGTCAGCTTGCAAGGAGAGCTTCGGCTGCCCTGATCGCCTCTTCGGCTCCGGCAAAGTCCTTGCCGCCGCCCTGAGCCATATCAGGACGTCCACCGCCCCCTTTCCCGCCAACTGCAGGAACAGCTGCTTTAAGGACATCAACAGCAGAGATGTCGCTGGTCAAATCCTCAGTGACGCCAGCGGCCACTGCGACTTTGCCGTCATCTTCAGCAATAAGCAGGATCACACCGGACCCGATGTTCTGCTTATGCGCATCAATCAAACCGCGCAAATCTTTGCCTGAAACTCCCTGCAAGGCTTGGGCTAGGAATTTCTTGCCACCGATCTCTTTGGCTTCGCTCCCGCCAGCTGCACCACCGCCCATGGCAACCTGCTGTTTGAGGTTCGAAATCTCATTTTGGAGCGCCTTGCGTTCGTCCATCATGGCCTTCAGGCGATCCATCACCTCAGCGGGCTGAGCCTTTAACGCCCCAGCAATCTCGGCCATCCGGCTTGCCTCACGCTCCAGATACGCATAAGCGGCAGCGCCAGTCAGCGCTTCGATGCGGCGCACCCCAGCAGAGGAAGCGCTGTCGCCCAGAATGACAAAGGTGCCGATATCACCGGTTTGTTTTACATGGGTGCCACCGCAGAGTTCGATGGAATAGGTCTGGCCATCATGCCCTTTGCCGGTCTCGGCTTTACCCATGGAAACAACGCGAACCTCTTCGCCATATTTTTCACCAAATAGCGCCTGAGCGCCCAGGTCACGGGCATCATCAGGGGTCATGATGCGGGTGGTCACTTCGGTGTTTTGACGAATGAAATCATTCACTTCCGCACCAACCTTCACCAACTCTCCCGCACTCATCGCCTTATTGTGACTAAAGTCAAAGCGCAGACGATCATCCGCATTCAAAGAGCCTTTTTGTGCAACATGCTCACCCAATGCGTTGCGCAGAGCTTCGTGCAACAAGTGGGTGGCAGAGTGATTGGCCCGGATCTGGCTGCGGCGTTTATGGTCCACTTCCATCGCCGCCCCAAGGCCAACCGCGATTTGCCCTTCTGTCACCTCAGCGATATGCAGGAAAAGGCCTTCGACCTTTTTCGTATCGCTAACCACAGCAGTACCACCTTCGACAGTCAGAACACCGCTGTCACCAACCTGACCACCGCTTTCGCCATAAAACGGGGTTTGGTTCAGGATGATCTGGACGGTCTCACCTCTTCCAGCGCTTTCGACCTTCGCACCATCTTTGACGATTGCAGCAATCTGGCCCTCGGCTTTTTCAGTTTCATAACCGAGGAACTCGGTTGGGCCGGATGCGTCGAGGATGTCAAAATAGACCTTCACATCCGCTGCTTCACCAAGCCCGATGCCGCCCGCACGTGATTTCTCTTTCTGCTCCTTCATGGCGGCATCAAACCCTTGGGTATCGACCTCGATCTCTTTGGCGCGTAGCGCGTCCTGCGTAAGATCGAGAGGGAAACCATAGGTATCGTAAAGCTTGAACGCAGTCTCACCGGAAAGCGTATCGCCCTTATCCATATCAGCAGATGCATCATCCAGAAGTTTAAGACCGCGATCCAAAGTCTTGAGAAAGCGGGTTTCTTCCTGCTCGAAGGTCTCTTCAATCAGGGCTTGACCCTGTCCAAGTTCTGGATAGGCGGCGCCCATCTTTTGCACCAATGCTGGCACAAGTTTGTGCATCACTGGGTCTTTCGCCCCTAGAAGCGAGGCGTGGCGCATGGCGCGACGCATGATGCGACGCAACACATAACCACGACCTTCATTCGAGGGCAGAACCCCCTCGGCAATCAAGAATGAGCAAGAGCGCAGATGATCCGCGATCACCCGATGGTGGACATTCTGATCACCAAAAGGATCCGTGCTCGTCACATCAGCCGAGGCCTCGATCAGTGACTTGAAAAGGTCAGTCTCATAGTTGTCATGGGTACCCTGCAAAAGCGCCGCAATTCGCTCCAAGCCCATACCGGTATCGATGGACTGCATTTCCAGATCAATCATTGATCCATCAGCGAATTTCTCGTTCTGCATAAAAACGAGGTTCCAGATCTCAATGAAGCGATCGCCATCTTCTTCGGGTGAGCCGGGAGGGCCTCCCCAAATGTGATCACCGTGATCATAGAAAATCTCGGTGCAGGGGCCACAGGGGCCCGTATCCCCCATTTGCCAGAAATTATCGGAGGTGGCGATGCGAATGATCCGATCCTCTGGAACCCCGATTTTCCTCCAGATTTCAAAGGCTTCATCGTCGGTGTGGTAGACGGTTGTGTAAAGCCGCTCCTTTGGAACTACGAGTTCCTTTGTGATCAGTTCCCAGGCAAAAGGGATGGCTTCGTTCTTAAAGTAGTCACCGAAGGAGAAGTTCCCGAGCATCTCAAAAAAAGTATGGTGACGTGCAGTATAGCCGACATTGTCAAGGTCGTTGTGCTTGCCCCCTGCCCGGACACATTTTTGCGAGGTTGTCGCGCGTTTGTAATCCCGCGTTTCAACCCCGGTGAAACAGTTCTTAAATTGCACCATACCCGAGTTGGTAAACATCAAGGTTGGGTCGTTGCGCGGCACCAGCGGGCTAGAGGCGACCACCTCATGACCTTGCTTGGCAAAGTAGTTCAAAAAGGTTGAGCGGATATCGTTCAGCGTCGCCATAGATCAGGGTCCATTTCGGGCATTGTCTCAGTTGCACAGAGGTTTATCCCCCCAGCCTTCGCCTGTCCACTGCTGGCGATCAGAGGGAAGATGCAAAAAGGACGCGGCTCATGCCGCGCCCTCCAATTTTAGCTCCGATAGCAGGATGGTTGTGATCAGGCTTCCAGGATGTCATCCTCACCGCCCAGTTCGGGCCGGTCGAAATCCAAACCATGGGCTGCTCTGATTTTATCTTCGATATCAAAAGCCGTCTCAGGATGGTCACGTAGGAATTGCTTGGCGTTCTCACGGCCCTGGCCAATTCGCTCATCCCCGTAAGAGAACCAGGCGCCAGACTTATTGACCACACCCGCTGCGACACCAAGATCCAAGAGCTCTCCCATTTTGGAGATACCTTCACCATACATGATGTCGAATTCGACCTGCTTGAACGGGGGCGCGACCTTGTTTTTGACAACCTTGACCCGTGTCTGGTTGCCGACAACTTCGTCACGATCCTTGATAGCACCAATCCGGCGAATATCCAGTCGTACAGAAGAGTAGAATTTCAAGGCGTTACCGCCTGTAGTTGTTTCAGGCGAACCAAACATAACGCCGATCTTCATCCGGATCTGGTTGATAAAGATCACCATACATTTGGACCGATTGATCGATCCGGTCAGCTTGCGCATTGCCTGGCTCATCAGGCGAGCCTGCACACCAACGTTGGAGTCCCCCATATCACCTTCGAGTTCGGATTTTGGGGTTAGTGCGGCGACAGAATCGACAATGACCATATTCACCGCACCTGATCGCACCAGGGTATCGGTGATTTCCAGAGCCTGCTCACCGGTATCAGGCTGCGAAATTAGCAGCTCATCCAAATCGACACCCAGTTTTGCAGCATATTGCGGGTCCAGCGCGTGTTCCGCATCAACAAAGGCGCAGACGCCGCCCTTTTTTTGCTGTTCCGCAATGCAATGCAGCGTCAGCGTTGTTTTACCCGAGCTTTCGGGCCCGTAGATTTCAACAATACGCCCCATTGGTAGGCCGCCAATACCCAGTGCGATATCCAGCCCCAGAGAGCCTGTCGAGCTGGCCTCAATCTCCTGCATGGCGTTTCCATCGCCAAGCTTCATAATCGAGCCCTTGCCAAACTGTCGCTCAATCTGTGCGAGAGCGCTATCCAGTGCCTTTTGCTTGTCACCGCTTGCTTTGTTTTTCATGGTCAAAAGATCCGCCATTGCCCTTGTCCTCTACTATGTGTCACAGAGCTGCGCCAGCGGCAATCACTGCTTTGTTCCCGTGTTGTTCCTTATGGGACCAAAAGGAGAACAAAGCAATGCAATTCTACTTCTATTCAGCGCAAAAAATGGGTGATATGCTCAGAAAAAATTTCAACTCAATGAAAATACAGATTAGGGATTTTCGTTAGATGCTTGTTTTTTATAGTGAAAGACTAGTCCTTCTTTCGGTACCAAAAACCGGAACCACCGCCTTTCAAGAGGCGCTGCTTGCGCGCGCAGATATGTCTATTTCTGATCCACCGCAACTGAAACATGCTCCACTATATCGCTACAATCGTTGGATTCGCCCTATGTTCGAACGGGTTTGCGACGCTGAGCTGGAGGTTGCTGCGGTTGTGCGCGAACCAATTTCTTGGTTGAGCAGTTGGTACAGGTACCGGAAGCGGCCTTTTCTGGATGGGAAAGAGAATTCAACAAAGGAAATCTCCTTTGACGACTTCGTTCGCGCCTACTGCAAGGGAAAGCCGCCAAGCTACGCCAATGTTGGAAGTCAGGCCAAGTTTCTTGAGGCACAGCCAAACGGTTGTGCAGTCAAACATTTGTTCCGTTACGAAGAACAAGATAAACTGGTCGCGTTCTTGAATGACCGACTAAAATTTGATCTGAACCTGCCGCGCAGGAATGTCAGCCCAAACGTAGCAACGCCTCTCAAACCGGATATCGAAGCACTGCTACGTCGGAAAAGACCTGAAGAGTTCACTCTCTACGAAAGCATCAAGTAAAGAAATATGCTTTTAATTTCAGATTCTTGAGGGGCTTCTGTCACCCCGTTAATGCAACTGCTGATGCACCGTTTCAGTGAGCTGGTTGAGCGAAAATGGCTTGGGAAGAAAAACTGAATTCGGAACATTCGGTTCCGCTTCGCCAAAGGCGCCCTCAGCATAGCCTGAGACAAATACCACCCTCGTATTTGGGCGTTCTTTGAGTGCTTCACGAACCCAAGTTGGCCCATCCATCCCAGGCATGACTACATCGGTGACAAAGACATCCACATTTAGGCTGGGATCTTCCAAGGTGCGCAGAGCATCTTCTGCAGATTCCGCTTCTAGGACGGTATATCCGCGCATCCTGAGGGCGCGTGACGCAAAGGCCCGAACAGGGGCCTCATCTTCAACCAGAAGGACAACACCTTCGCCGTGCTGGGCTGCAGCCACTGGTTTGGGAGGTTCTGCAACTGCCGGGCTTTTTTCTGAATCCTCCTGGAAAACTGGGAAAAAGAGGGTGAACTGTGTCCCCTTGCCAACAACGGAGTCGACAAAAATATAGCCTCCAGTTTGCTTGATAATCCCATAAACAGTTGAGAGCCCAAGGCCGGTGCCCTCACCCGTTCTCTTGGTGGTATAGAAGGGTTCAAAAACATTCTGGAGCTTGTCAGGGGCAATGCCGATCCCCTCATCACTCACCTTGACAGTTACCCAATCCCCTTCTGGGACAGATACACGGTCCCGCTTCAGTGGCTTGTCCAGCACAACCGCCTCGGTCCGGACGCGGATTTCGCCACCGTTTGGCATCGCGTCACGGGCATTCACCACCAGGTTCATCAGAACCTGTTCCAGCTGCCGTTTGTCCGCACGAATAGAACGCATAACCGGATCATGGCTAAGCGTTAGTGTCACCTTCTCCCCAACCAATCTGTTCAAAAGATGCGTGAGATCCGAGAGCGTATCTCGTACATCCAGAACTTCGGGCAGCAGGGTTTGTTTCCGCGAGAAGGCAAGCAACTGACTGACCAAAGCCGCCGCCCTATTGGCGTTCTCATGGATTTGGATCAGGTCTCCGTAGTCCTGATCCCCTTGATCATGACGCAGCAAAAGTAGATCGCAATGCCCTGAAATCGCAGTCAAAAGATTGTTGAAATCATGGGCCACACCACCTGCAAGCTGACCAATCGCCTGCATCTTCTGGCTTTGCACAAACTGGGCCTCGAGGGTCTTCAGTTCCGTTGCATCATTCAAAACTGCAACAAGGACGGTTTTTCCGTCTTCGATCACCCTGCTTAATGTGACCTGAACATAGACTTCCTTGTCCGCGCGGGACAAGCGTAGGAATTCGGATTTATTGGAAGCAAGGCCATCAGCCGTGTCTCGCAGCCAGTCAGACATCGGTCTGCCGAGCCCTTCCATCATCTGTGCCAGTTTCAAGTTCTCCCGGCTCTTCAGCCCCAGCATGGAAACGGCCATGCGGTTTAGCGACAGAACATCACCAGACGGCGTGAGCTTGATCAAGGGAACCGGCATGTGTTCAAAACTTGCCTGTGGCCCCGAGACTTCAGAGCTATTGATCTCTATCATATAGATTTCAGAGCGCCCCTGGGTGCGATTTAGTTGTCTGATAACAACGTCTTTGGGTCCGTTCTTCGTGCTGATCGTATTCACCGCTCCGCTGTTTGCCGGAAGGCTTGGAAACAGGCGGTCAGTAGATTTGATGCGCTCCCCGATAAGGGTACGCGCGGTTTCATTCATGAAGAGAACGGCCCCGGTTCGTCCCACGGTTATCATGGGGATGGGGATGCTCTCTTGGTTGCGATTGCCAGAGGGGCGTTCGGCCACATCCTCAATCCGCCAGAGGAAACTTCCACCGTGCATCTGGTGAACGGCGAGACGAACATGCCCCCTGCGGGTCACAATATCCTCGCGCGCCGCACCTTCGTATTTGGCCCGGCTTTGCAGTCTGAACAAAACGGCCGAAGGGTTTGCAAGAATGGAACGCAATGTCGCCGCAAGGGTGTCTCGCTCTGCATCCTTATAGCGGGTCTGCGCTGCCTGATTGCAGGCGTGGATGCAGCCATCTTCATCGGTGACAAAACTGGGAGTGGCATCTTTTTCGATAAAGCCGGTCAACAGCTCCACGGCCATTGCTCTTGCATTCAGACGAAGCCGAGCCTGAAACACCATTAGCAACGAGACTGCCAGAAGGGTGAAACCAACAGCCAACAATCCACGCAGAATCCAATCGGGCCAGGATAGAAATCCCGGCAGGACGATCAGAGCAACTGCAAAAACCAGAGTTCCGGCAAGCCGAATATGTTCAGGATGAGAGATCCGAAGCATCGGCACAGAGGTAGTTTGGCGTTCTGCCATAGTCACTCCGGTATTTGTTGGCAACTCCGTCATAACTCAGACAAAAGTCTTAAGGCCCTGTTAAGGTCGCGGTAGCTTTTCTTCTGGAATACCTAACAATCTGCCGTGGCTCGCGTCAACACGCTGACAAAGAAGCCATCTGTTCCTTCATGGGTTTTCCAGCTTTTGCGCGCCGTCTCAGACCACCCTGAATGTCTCGCCAGGAATGCTTGGACCTGATCTTCGTTTTCTTCCGCCAGCATAGAACAGGTAGCATAGGCCAAGGTACCCGTTGCGCTGATCAACTGCGTGGCTTGGTCCAAAATACCAGCCTGCAGGGCCTTGATTTCATCAAGACGGTCACGGGAAAGGTTCCATTTCCCTTCCGGAGCCCGACGCCAAGATCCAGACCCCGAACATGGCGCATCGCAAAGAACCAGATCATATGGTCCTGTCCTGGCAAGCTGTTCGGTGGCAAGGAGAGCGATACGGGCACCTGCCCTTTTCGCACGGTCTGGAATATCCTTCATACGCTTTTGCTCGATGTCATGGGCAAAAAGTTTGAGCTTAGCTGCAGCAGCCATGGCCAGGCTTTTCCCGCCACCTCCGGCGCAAAGATCAAGTACGTTCAGCCCATCTTCCAGCGGCAGCACATCAATAACAGCCTGGCTGGCCGCATCCTGCAACTCAACAAGTCCACAGAGATAGGCTTGGCTATTGCGCAAACGACGTGCGTTGGAGGTTACTTCCAGTGCCCAGGGGCTGGCGGGATGCGCCGCGCTGTCTATGCCCTCCTCTGCAAGTGCCTTTTGTGCCGCCTCTACTGTTCCTTTTAGACGGTTGACGCGAAGGTGAACCGGCGCACGCCCTTGCAATGCTGCAGCAGCTAGCGGGGCATCTTGCCCCAGGCTTTGCGAAAAGGAGTTCCAGAGCCACTCAGGGATATCCAGCTCTTCAGCTTCGCTTGAAAACTGCCCCGCCGCCCCCCTCTCAGACAGAGTTAACTCGGAAGGAGCATGCCCCTCGCCGGTAAAGAAGGCGGAAGGATCTTCGCCCTTGTGGCGCAAAAGTCCAAGGATCAGGCCGCGCCCGGTCTTGGCCCCGCCCAAAACCGCATAGGATCGCAAGCAGCGCAGAGACTGGAAAACGTGATCGCGCACCGCTGCGCGATCCTTGGAACCCGCAAAACGACTGCGTCTGCCCCAGGCAGTCAGCTGCTGCTCAGCTGACTTGCCGACAAGGATTTGATCCAGGATTTCGATGGCCGCCTGCAGGCGGGCAGCAGGGGTCACGCCCCTGCCCCTTTTGGCCAGACGGTCATCTCAGCCTCCATGATTTAGCCGATACGATAGTTCGGGCTCTCGCGGGTGATTTGAACGTCATGGACGTGGCTTTCTTTCAGCCCTGCACCGGTGATACGAACAAAGGAACAGTTCTTGCGCATCTGATAGACCGTTGCACTCCCGGTGTAGCCCATGGCGGCGCGCAGCCCACCGACGAGCTGATGAATCACCGCGCCTGCGGCCCCTTTGTAGGGAACCTGTCCTTCGATCCCCTCGGGCACCAGCTTGTCGCTGGCGGCATCCTTCTGGAAGTAACGATCAGCGGACCCACGTGCCATCGCCCCCAGAGATCCCATACCCCGATAGGATTTGAACGACCGGCCCTGATAGAGAATGACTTCGCCGGGGCTTTCATCGGTTCCTGCAATCATCGAGCCCACCATGGCACAAGAGGCACCAGCGGCAATTGCCTTGGCAAAATCGCCCGAGAACTTAATGCCACCATCAGCAATCACTGGAGTTTCACCCGCCGCTGCGGCGCAGTCCATAATTGCGGTCAACTGCGGCACACCCACGCCGGCCACCATGCGAGTGGTACAGATGGAGCCAGGACCGATGCCAACTTTGACAGCATCCGCGCCTGCATCGATCAAAGCTTTGGTTGCCTCTGCAGTGGCCACATTACCTGCGACAACTTGCACATTGGAATTAAACGACTTTATTCGCTTCACGGCGTCGATGACACCGGCGGAATGACCATGAGCCGTATCCACAACAACGATGTCTACGCCCGCATCGATCAAAAGTTCGGAACGCGCGAAGCCGCTATCGCCCACGGAACTCGCCGCCGCGACACGTAAACGACCCAGTTCATCCTTGCAGGCTGTCGGGTTCAGAACCGCCTGTTCGGTATCTTTCAGGGTCAAAAGTCCGGTCAGCTTGCCTTCACCATCGGTTACCAGAAGCTTTTCAATACGGCGCGCGCGCATCATGGATTTGGCTTCATCCAGGTCCGCCGGCTCTTGCAACATGGCCAGATTGTCAGAGGTCATCATCACGGAAACGGGTGTCTGATCGTCGCTGGCGAAACGCATATCCCGGTTGGTGACAATGCCGACCACGCGACCCTCACCGTCTACCACGGGAAAGCCTGTCACCCGATACCGCTCCTGCAGAGCCTTTGCATCCGCAAGCGTTTGATCCGCTGTCAGCGTGATTGGATTGTAAACAATACCGCTCTCAAAGCGTTTTACCCGGCGGACTTGCTTTGCCTGCTCTTCCGCATCCAGGTTCTTGTGAATAACCCCCATGCCGCCGGCCTGCGCCATGGCGATGGCCATCCGCGCCTCGGTGACCGTATCCATGGCAGAGCTCATGAGAGGTATGTTAAGGTCGATTGTTCGAGTGACGCGTGTCCGCGTATCCGCCGTGCTGGGTAGGACGTCAGACGCGCCTGGAACCAGTAGAACATCATCAAAGGTGAGTGCCTCACGAATCTGCATTTGAAACCCCTATGCAAAAGCCCGTTTGACGGTGACCCTATGGCACAGAAGCTTGGGATGCGAAAGGGGCCTGGAGAAGAAAACCCGCTTTGCAGTCGGCTTTGGAAACTATCGTTCCGCCTGGCTGATCTGCATCAAAGCTCGTCACCTTTGGATCGTACAGATCTAGTTCACCCCAAGGGACAACTAAGAGAGCAAAAGGAAGACGGCTTTGGATCCTGAAAGCAATAGGCCCCTGGAGGGGATCGTCATCGCGGACCTGACCCATGTTTTGGCTGGTCCTTTTGCCAGCATGACCTTGGCGGATTTGGGCGCACGCGTTATCAAGATCGAACGCCCAGGTCTTGGGGATGACACACGCGCATTCCCTCCGTTCAAAGCGGGTAAGAGTGCCTATTTCGCGACCATAAATCACAGCAAAGAAAGCATTTCACTTGATCTTAAGTCTGCGCCGGACCGGTCTGTTTTTGAACAGATTATCTCCCGTTCAGATGTCATCCTAGAAAACTATCGCCCAGGTGTCATGGAGCGCTTGGGCTATGGATGGGAAGAGCTACATGAAAGGCATCCGCGTCTTATCTATGGTGCTGTTTCCGGATTTGGGCATAGCGGTCCTGATGCTCTGAAACCTGCCTATGATATGGTTGTGCAAGCCCGCGGTGGGATCATGTCCATCACTGGTGAGCGAAATCGTGAGCCGGTGCGTGTTGGGGCCTCAATAGGTGATCTTGCGGCAGGTATGTTTTTGGCTCAGGGAATTCTTGCGGCCCTCTTGCACCGGGAAAAAACAGGGCGCGGGCAGAAGGTTGACGTTGCAATGCTGGACAGTCAGCTGGCTTTGCTGGAGCATGCGATCTCCCTGACCTCCGTCACAGGAACACCACCGCGCCCCTCCGGAGCGCGCCACCCCTCCATCACGCCATTTGAGACCTTCCACGCAGAAGACACTCTGTTTGTGATAGCTGCGGGAAATGACGCTCTGTTTCAGCGATTGTGCAATGTACTTGACCTTCCCCTGGCGGATGATGCCAGGTTTGCGACAAATCCCGAACGTTGTAAAAATGCCCGTCTTTTGAAACGCTTAATAGAGGCAGTTACCATCGACAAACCCGCATCCTATTGGATAGAAAAACTCACACGTGAGGGCATTCCCACCGGGCCTATCCAGAATGTCAAAGAAGTGCTGGAAGACCCCCAGATCCTGGCGCGAAACATGGTTGTCGACGTATTGGACCGAGATGGCAAAGCGGCCTTTGTCGCGGCAGGCAATCCAATCAAAATGTCAGAATTAGCGGATCCTTCTGACAGGCCTGCCGCCCCCCTTCTCGATGAAGATCGTGCCGCAATTCTTGAGTGGCTAGACCACTAGCACCGCCGGGGACAGGCGTAGTTTGAATTTCTCAGAAACCCCACTCTGCTGCTGGGAATATACAAAAAATGACGCCGACGTTACAGTTTATGGCGTTCCTCGCCTTTTGGTCACCGTTTCATCCGCCTATGGTCTCTTCAGCTAAATATGAATCTAAGGGATGCCTTAATGTCCAGCGATCCTCTCGTCATCTTTACGCCATCTGGCAAACGGGGCAACTTCCCCGTCGGAACTCCAGTACTCACGGCAGCACGCCAACTGGGTGTTGACCTGGATTCTGTTTGCGGAGGACGAGGCATTTGTTCCAAATGCCAGATTACCCCCTCCTATGGAGAATTCTCCAAACACGGAGTAACAGTAGAAGATAACGCGTTGAGCGAATGGAATAAAGTCGAACAACGTTACAAGGATAAACGTGGCTTGATTGATGGGCGCCGTCTGGGATGTCAGGCCACGGTTCAAGGCGATGTTGTTATCGATGTACCGCCAGAGAGCCAGGTTCATCGCCAAGTGGTGCGCAAGCGCGCCGAAGCCCGCGATATCACGATGAATCCCTCGACCCGTCTTTTCTATGTCGAAGTCGAAGAACCCGATATGCACAAGCCCTCTGGTGACATGGAGCGCCTGATTGAGGCTCTGGAAACTCAGTGGGATCTCAAAGGGGTAAAGACCGATCTTCACATCCTGCACGTGCTGCAACCAGTGCTGCGCAAGGGAAACTGGAAGGTCACCGTTGCGGTGCATTTAGGGGATGAAAGCCATCCGCCAAAGATCATGCATATTTGGCCTGGTTACTATGAGGGTACGGTCTACGGTCTTGCGGTTGACCTTGGCTCAACCACGATTGCAGCCCACCTATGTGATCTGAAATCTGGTGAAGTTGTTGCCTCCTCTGGCATCATGAACCCGCAGATCCGCTTTGGTGAGGATCTGATGAGCCGGGTCAGCTATTCCATGATGAACAAGGGCGGGGATCAGGAAATGACCCGTGCTGTTCGTGAGGGGATGAATGCACTGTTCACCCAGATTGCGGCAGAAGCGGAGATCGACAAGGCCTTGATCGTGGACGCGGTCTTTGTCTGCAACCCTGTAATGCACCACCTGTTCCTGGGCATCGACCCCTTCGAATTGGGCCAAGCCCCCTTCGCGCTTGGAACCTCCAACGCATTGGCCCTACGCGCAAGCGAGTTGGATCTGAACATCCATCCCGCGGCCCGTGTCTATCTTCTGCCTTGTATTGCCCGGCCACGTAGGGGCGGACGCCGCAGCAGTTGCCCTCTCTGAAGCACCGGATAAATCCGAAGACCTCGTTCTTGTCGTAGACGTGGGAACAAACGCTGAGATACTTTTGGGAAACAAGGAAAAAGTCCTTGCTTGCTCCTCTCCTACTGGACCGGCATTCGAAGGCGCGCAAATCTCGAGCGGTCAGCGCGCGGCCCCCGGAGCGATTGAGCGTCTGGAAATCAACCCCGAAACCAAAGAGCCCCGCTTCCGAGTGATCGGGTCAGAGATTTGGTCAGACGAAGAGGGCTTTGCAGAGAGTATCGCTACAACTGGTATCACCGGGATTTGCGGCTCCGGGATCATTGAAGCCATCGCTGAGATGCGGCTTGCCGGCATTTTGGACGCTTCAGGCCTTATCGGCTCATCGGAGCAGACCGGAACTGCACGCTGTATCCAGGATGGTCGGACCAATGCCTATTTGATCTGGGATGGATCCGCAGAGGGGGGGCCGACAATCACCGTGACCAACCCCGATATCCGTGCGATTCAGATGGCCAAAGCCGCACTATACTCCGGTGCGCGCCTACTCATGGACAAACTCGAAGTGAGCAAGGTCGATCGCGTCGTGTTGGCCGGTGCCTTTGGAGCGCATATCTCGGCCAAACACGCGATGGTTCTGGGTATGATCCCCGATTGTGAGCTCGACAAGGTGACCAGCGCCGGCAATGCAGCGGGCACGGGCGCACGCATTGCCCTGCTAAACACCGAAGCGCGCTCAGAGATTGAAGAGACAGTCCGCAATATTGAAAAAATCGAGACCGCGGTTGAAAGTCGGTTCCAGGAGCATTTCGTCAATGCATCGGCCATTCCCAATTCAGCAGACCCCTTCCCGATACTTGAGAGCGTTGTGTCTCTGCCTGAGGTCAATTTCAACACGGGTGGGGGCGACGCTGCTACCTCCGGGGCCGGTCGTCGCCGTCGTCGCCGTGGCTAAGTTCTTCTAAACCTAAATATTGGGCCGTCCATATATTGGGCGGCACTTTTGTGTAAGGCCTCTCGGGCCTAATGTACCCCCTGTATATAACAGGGCTTTGTTTCCGTTGACCTTTCCAATATTTGCAAATATGCCTAACGAGCAGAGCGGGTATGGTGAAAAGGTATCACGGCAGCTTCCCAAGCTTTAGTTACGGGTTCGATTCCCGTTACCCGCTCCAGAAATCAACCTTGTCAGTAAAAATATCAATATTTATCAACAGCATCGATATGCTGCCCATCTTTTAAATCTAGAAACACCCCACCAAACACCCCACAACAACCGAAAATGGGGGTCGCGTGAGGACGGTTAGATTGCAAGGTCGGGTGTACCGATTTCGGATACGCGTACCCATCAGATTTGAAACTGTAAAAGCTCGAAAAGAGATAGATGTCTCTCTGAAAACAGGTGACATTCAAAAAGCTGAGGCCAAAGCTGCCAAGCTGGAATCCCGGTAGCTGGCAATGTGGGAAGTGAAGATAGCTGGAGAAAGCGCCGACTATGAGGCAATAGTCAAATACTGCCAAACAATGGGCTTTGCCTATCGCAGCATTCCCAATCAAATCGGCTAAGACTTTCTAAAGAGGATGCATGATGTGTCGCCAGGTAAGCATCACCAAGCGAAGGCGCTGCTCGGAACCATCGAAAACCCTGACGCGTTGGTTTCAAAGATGCCTAAGAGATATGAAACCATCAGCGCCTACCGGCTTCAAAAGAAGAATGCTGAACAGCTCAGGATCTAGTGCATTCCTTTTAAGAGGGCTGCTGTTTCATTCGTCGAAAAATGTGGTGATCTACTCCTAGAAGCCATCACGACCCGCGAAGCTCATATTTTTAGGGACCACCTGCGAGTCTCTGTAGAGACTGGAAAATTGTTGCAAATACCGCAAACCGGATGTTTGGATCTATGCAAACAATGTTCAAAGAAATTACCACGGATCAAAAGCAACCGATCTCCAACCCTTTTGCAAATCTTCGGCTTAAGGAAACCAAAACCAAAGGGCGCCGCAAAGCCATACCGCCTGAGATGATTCAACGAATTTTAACCCCAGGCGCTATGGGCAAGCTCAACGTAGAAGCCCGTGACGTTATGCTCATATGCCTTAACACAGGTTGCAGACCATCTGAGGTTTGCGGCGTACTGCCCGAGCACATTCACCTGAAAGATGACACATCACATTTTGATCTAGTTGAGGAAGGGAGGGAATTGAAATCCGGGGCATCGATCCGAAAGGTTGTTTTGCTAGGTGTGGCGCCAGAGGCCATCATCCCGATCGAAAGCAGGCCAATCATGCACTAACAATCAACTTGGACCAGTCAGATGAGGCTGCTCAATGCGGACATTCTGCTCGGTGAGATGCAGCTGGATTAGACCGTCAACCTGACCATGTCCGATGATGATTGCTTCCTGTTCAGCGAGGGCGACGGGCTGTTTGAGATCATGGCCGATCTGGGCGAAGAGGTGGCCAAGGGGGATCAGGTGGCACGGGTCTGGCCGCTGGACCGCACCGGCCAGCCGCGCTGGCCTGGTGATCAGCCGCCATTTTCCCGGTCTGATCAAATCCGGCGACTGTGTGGCCGTTGTCGGCGTTCCCGGCGCCTGATAAGGCAAAGATATGCAACTGGACCAGCGCGATCTTGAAATCCTGCGCGTGCTCTCGACAGAGGGCCGCATCACCAAGGCCGCGCTGGCCGACCGGATCGGCTTGTCACCGACCCCCTGCTGGGACCGGCTGAAAAAGCTGGAGCAGGCCGGATTGATCGAAGGCTACGGCGCCCGCATCAATCTGAAAAAACTCGCCCCCCATGTGACCGTGTTTGTTGCGGCCGAAATCGCGGATCACACCGCTGCCAGCTTCCGCGCCTTTGAGGCTGCTATGCAGCGGTATGAGGAGGTCATGGCCTGCTGGGCTCTGGGCGGCGGCTTTGACTACCTCTTGCAGATCGTCACTCGCGACATCGACGCCTACCAGCGGCTGATCGACGAGATGCTCGATGCCCGCATCGGCCTATCCCGCTATTTTACCTATGTGGTGACCAAACCCGTCAAAAGTGCCACTGCGCCGCCCCTGGATATTCTTCTATCAAAAGAGCCACAAGACAAGATCTGAGGCGTCAATCTCGAAGCCTAGGGTGCCCGTCCCAACGCCAAAACCGCATTGAGACCACCAAAGGCAAAGGCATTGGAAAGCGCGTAATCAACTTCCACCTCGCGCGCCTCATTAGGCACGACATCTAAGGCGCATTCCGGATCTACCTCTTCATAGCCTATCGTCGGGGCCACAATCCCGTCTTTAAGCGCCATGATACAGGCCAACAGCTCAACCGCACCGGTGCCGCCGATCAGATGCCCATGCATCGATTTGGTTGAGGACATCATCAACTGGTCCGCATGCGGGCCAAATGCATCGGCAACCGCAGCACACTCGGTTTTGTCATTCGCCGCTGTGCCAGTACCATGGGCATTGATATAGGCCACCTGACCCGGATCCAGACCCGCATCCTGCAAAGCGCCGGAAATCGCCCGTGCGGCCCCTTGCTTGCTGGGCATTACGATATCCGCCGCATCCGAAGACATGGCATAGCCCAAAACTTCACAAAGGATCTCTGCGCCCCTGGCGCGCGCATGCTCATATTCTTCAAAGACAAAGATACCAGCGCCTTCGCCCTGCACCATGCCATTGCGATTGGCGCTGAAGGGGCGACAGGCATCCTTTGACATAACCCGCAAGCCTTCCCAGGCCTTCACCCCACCAAAGCAGAGCATGGATTCCGATCCACCTGTGATCATGGCCGGGCTCATTCCGGTGCGGATCATCTGAAAGGCCTGTGCCATCGCATGATTGGAAGAGGCGCAGGCGGTGGAAACCGTGAAACTGGGCCCTTTCAGGTTGAACTCCATCGAGACATGGCTGGCGGCCGCATTGTTCATAAGCTTGGGGACCACAAAGGGGTGCACCCGGTTCTTCCCATCCTCATAGACTGAGCGGTAGTTATCATCCCAGGTTGAAACCCCTCCACCGGCAGTGCCCAGGACAACCCCGGCCTTGGCCGCCAGTTCCCCATGAAATTCTAGCCCGGATTGCGCAATCGCCTCTTTTGCAGCAGTTAGCGTAAACTGGGTGAACCGGTCATAGAGGGTCATCTGCTGACGGTTGAAGCGTCCTTCGGCCTCAAAGCCGCGCACCTGGCCGCCGATTTTGATCGACAAGCGGTCAACGTCGCGAAACTCCAGCGGACCGATTCCGCTGCGCCCCTCACGCATGGCCTCAAAGGTGCTGGTCACGGAATGACCCAAGGCATTAATAGTTCCTGCCCCGGTGATCACAACACGCTTCATCTATCTGGTCCCTGGCCTATTCCTGAGTACTATCATGCCTTTTGTGACAGTAGTTTTTCGATCCCAGAAATTATCGATGAGACATCGGTAATATCAAAATCACTGTCTTCGGGTGTGTTGGCATTGAAAGGAACCGAGATGTCGAACTCCTCTTCAATGGCAAAAATACACTCTACCAGCCCCATGCTATCGATCCCGAGATCTTCGAGGCTGCTGCTGGGTGTTACATCGGATGGAGTCAACAAAGCCTGTTCGGCGATGATGGCGATGACCTTTTCCTGAGTGCTCATACTGGCCCCCTGATCATTGATGTCGTGGCAGATGTAGCCCCTTGGCGGTTATTTGAAAACCGCCTTTTTCAACGCGTCCAGATCCCTCATCAGGCGAGGTAGGCGCCGTTGGGCTTTGTAGATTTCCGTGTGAGTTTCCATCTTCACCGCGGGATAACCCATCACCACGCGCCCTGCCGGCACGTTAGAAAGTATCTTGCTACTGCCTGCGGCAATAACCCCGTCCCCGATAAAGAGGTTATCCGCGACACCGCATTGCCCCCCCAGGACAACATTGTTGCCAACATCAACGGAGCCAGAGAGCCCAGTCTGTCCACAAAGCAGGCAGTCTTCACCGATACGTGTGTTGTGACCAATATGAACCTGATTGTCTAACTTGCTGCCTCTGCCAATGACCGTATCGCGGATGGTCCCATTGTCCAGCGTGCAGTTGGCACCAATTTCCACGTCATCTCCGATAGTTACGGCGCCTAACGAATGTATTCTCATCCAACTTTGTGCTTTGGCATCCCCCTGGTCGCCCAGTGTTTTGCGGACGTTTTCAACACCGGAGACCTCAGGCGTCACATAAGAGAATCCATCACCCCCGACCCGTGCACCTGGTTGGGCCTTGAACCGATCTCCGATTTTTGCACGCGCCCCAATAGAGACCATCTCACGTAGAAAAGCGTCCTCTCCCAGCGTGGCATCAGCGCCGATATAGCAATGCGGGCCAATTACAGAGCCCCGACCGATCCGGGCGCCGGCGGCAATGATGGCAAGTGGACCGATGGAAACGCCTTCGCCGATTTCAGCCGTGGGATCGACAACCGCGGTGGCATGAATGCCAGGCTCAAATCCCTGCCCCTGATCCAGCAAAACCGTCACCTGCCCCATCGCCATACGGGGGCGTGTGGCAAAAATTACAGCTTTCAGGCCAAGGGCCTGCCAGTCTGCACCTTCCCATACCAGGGCACTCTCTGCGCGGCCTTCGCGAAGACCTTCAGCATATTTTTCAGAAGTGGCAATCGCCAGGTCTTGCGGGTCCGCCTCTTTGGGCTCTGCCGCTCGGGTGATCGTGAGATCAAGATCTCCCTGCGCCTCGGCGCCCAAAGCCTCTGCGATCTGGCGAATCGAATACATAACGGGCCCCTCCCAAACTTGCTTTGACGGTGAGGCCCGTGTTTCCAGGATTAGCTTTGCAGCTCTGGCACAGTCACCCCAGCCCGCTCTAGTGCGGCCCAGACCTTTGCATCACGCCCATAAACATCCCGGCGGAACTCGGCCCGACCTTTGTTTGAGACATAGGCGGTTCTGTAGATAATGTGAACAGGCACCTGCTGTTCCAGTTCCACCTTGGTTTCTTTCCCGGAGCTCAAAATCCGATGGAAAAAAGCTTTGGGATCTTCGGTCTGCCGTGCGAGGAGCGCATAGGCGAACTCAAATGGTTGCGCCAGGCGGATGCACCCATGCGAAAACGCACGAACCTCCCGCTGAAACAGGCTCTTCTGCGGAGTATCATGAAGATAGATATTGTATTTGTTCGGGAACATGAACTTAACCAGACCCAACGCATTTCGACTGCTGGGAGGTTGTTTCATTGCATAGGGGAAGTTCCGCGCTGTGAACTGTGAGAAATCAGCGGTGCTGCGATTAACCACCCTGCCCCGACTATCTGTGATCTGAATATGTCCAACCGCATTTGGATTGTTTCTCAGCTTGGGCAGATATTCCTTGGTGATGATTGACCGCGGCACATACCAGCTTGGGTTAATGACCATATGCTCCATGGTGTCAGAAAACTCCGGCGAGCGACGGTCATGCGTGTTTTTACCAATTACGGATCTGGTTTCAAAGGTCACATCACCATTGTCAACAATCCGGGCTGTAAAGTCGGTCTGATTGACCAGAACATGGCGTTCCCCGCGCTCAGGCGCCAGCCAACGTTCACGCTCCATTGCAACGATCACGGATTTCAGGCGGTCCTGAACCGGGCGATTGATCTCCTTTAGGGTTCCGGTTCCAGCAACACCATCCACCTCAAGACCATGTTCCGATTGGAAACGCTCAACAGCGCGCTCCATGTTGCGATCATATGTGGCTGACGCGCTGCGCTGCAAGAACCCCATTTTGATCAAACGGTTCCGGAGCGAAACAACTGCCGCCCCCTGATCTCCAGGTTCGAGCTTACTGGCTGGAACCGAAGTGCCCCAGCCTCCGGCTTCTACCAGTTGCTCAAGGCGCTGCTTCTCGCGCAGAAGCGCACGATACTGCGGCGAAGCCGGAACAAGAGCGCGCAAATAGGCAAAGGGCTGCGCCTGCTGCATGCCGTTCAGCAGTTCAGCACCATCGCTGTCCCGCCGCTTGCGCACCATTCCGTCATCAATAGTAGCAGGCTGCAGCATCCCGGTCTGCAACTGCGCCGCATAGGTCACAAAGGCTTCACTAAGGCTTGCTTCGACCTTCCCAAAATCTCTGGCCGTTCGCGCGTCCCGCATCATCCACACCAGCTCGCGGGCCTTTGCCGCCTGATCTGGCAGACCATGCGCCGAGGCCTCTTCCAATGCTTTCAAGAGTGCGGCACGGCGTAGTCTCGCCCTATCCCCTTCAGCGGTCCACAGGGCTGTATAGCCATTTTCGCGATAAAACTTTGCAACATCTTCGTTAACCGATGCGGTCTCAGCAACCGCTTGCCGGAATGCGGTAACCTGTGCCGTCACTTCCTGAGGGACCCCAAAGCCGCAGATCCCGGCCAAGGCCAGAGCAAAAATCCTATTTTTCCAGCTTTGTGTTAGGAACGAGCTCATCGTGAACCTCATAATGTTACTTCCTCAGCAGCGGTGCGCCACAATTCTGACGCTAGGTACATGAAATTTTGGTGAAGGCCAGACCAGAATGTCCATTCACGTTTTGTAAACCATGTTATGACTAAATCTTAATGGTGCGTAGCAGCCGCATATTCAGGTTTACCACCTTCGCAAGAAGGGGAAAAGTTAACGTCAAATCCCCCTTTGCGCAAAATTTTGCCGAAAATCCGCTTCGTGGTTAATAGGCGAGATTCGAATCTTGGTAGCGGCTAAGCACTGTGGCATACAGCCTGCAGGCTACAAAGCACAGTTGCTCGTAACATCGAGCTCAGGCAGGACATAAACACGTTAGGGATGGCGTAGTAATATGGCAGAAACGAAATCTGCGGGATTCTCCCGCCGAGCACTCCTTGGTGCATTCGCTGCAACAACCGTTGCCGCAGCGCCAACCTTCTCAAAGGCTGCAGGATTCTTGCGGGGAGGTGGTGATATCCGCCGTATCAGGATGTATTCCGGCCGCACTGGTGAGCGCCTCGATATGATCTATTGGATTGATGGTGACTACATCAAAGACGCAGTTCGCGAAGTAAACTACTTCATGCGTGACTGGCGTACCGATCAAATCAAGTCCATCGACCTTAGAACCATCGACATTATGGCCGCCTCCCATAATCTCTTGGATGTGAGCGAACCCTATATGCTGTTGTCAGGCTATCGTAGCCCGCAGACAAACGCGATGCTCAGAAGCCGTTCTCGCGGTGTGGCCAAGAACTCGCTTCATATGAAAGGTCAGGCCGCGGATCTTCGCCTGGCTTCTCGCTCCGTTTCGCAAATGGCCCGCGCCGCCCAGGCCTGTCGTGCCGGTGGCGTCGGGAAATACAGCCGTTCGAACTTTGTGCATATGGATTGCGGCATCGTGCGCAGCTGGGGTGGCTAAGCCCACAGTTATGCCTCCATCCCTCAACTGTTTCAGAAAGCGGCCTTTGGGGTCGCTTTTTTGTTTCGACCAGCAGACAGATTACCCGCAAAACCTATCTAACCAACCCCTTCCCCGATCTGCAAGGATCTATTCCAGCCCAGTTGGAACCAAAGCAACTTCTGGCCAGATCACGCCCTGAAAGAGAAGTGTTTTTTCCATTGCAGAGCATAGTTTGGCCAGCTATACCCCGCACATAGGCACCTGTAGCTCAGCTGGATAGAGCGCTGCCCTCCGAAGGCAGAGGCCAGAGGTTCGAATCCTCTCAGGTGCGCCAACCCCCTTCTTCTGTACCAGGCTCTCGAAAGTCGCCATCGACGAAGAGTTCACTGCTGCAAATGACGTTCCATCAGCTCGCGAAAGCGTCGGTTTTCCATAAGGTTATCGGCGGTTGATTGGGCGCATTCTCGTGCAGATCCGCTTAGTGCCACGTCTCTCAGAACATTCCTGAGATCCTGTGGACGCAGTGCCTTTAGCGAATTAGCGACCGCTGCATCGATACTCTGACTAGCAACATCGATCCCAATCCCACGAATAAAACGACCACTTCTGATCTCTCTCAGAGCGGCGCGCGAAAGCGCATCTTTAAGGGGGCGCAGGAACCGCCCTATGATCTGCCCCAACATGGCATCTGAAACTGAGTTCAATGCGTTCAGCCCAATTTCACGCTGAACATCACTGGTGGTCAATACTTCACCGGCGAGGCTGCGACCAACACGGGTCGCACCATTTTGAATTTCGTTGACCACAAAGCTCGTGGCCGCACTGCGGACAAGGGCGGTTCCTGCGCCTTGTGAGGCCACCACAGCAGCTGAAGCGGCGCCTGAAGCTCCTGCGGTCAGCGCTAAAGCACAGCCCTGCAGCGTCATGAAGGATAGGTTTCGTGTCAGCGTCAGAACTTGAACCGATCTCCCGCCACCAGCGTCGAAATCATTCAAGTAGTTCCGCATAGAGCGTCGAAAACTCGCCGCATCTCTTTGCCAGGCATTAAAGTTATCATAGAAATCAAGGATCCCAGCTGGACTCAGATTTCGTTCCAATCGATCATGTCGGCGTTTCAGTTGATTTGCGCGGGTGGCTGTTGGCAGATCAGCGCCACCTACCGCTTCAATAATCCAGTGAATTGGCTCATTGCGGCGTTGATGATGCCAACGCCAACGCCCATAGGAATGACAAAAAGGTCCGGAGGCCCTATTCCAGACGTGGCGTCGCGTTTCACGGACCAGTCTTCGAACCAAGGCTCGGGTGTCACGCTCTTCCAATGTAATGAGCTGACCATTCAAACAAATCGTATATGACATAATAACCTCAAAACACTTTCACCCCAAAAAACGAAACAGGGTGTGGGCCAAAGCCTAGTCAGCTTTGGGTTCTGAGGCAAATTCCACTGGCGCAATTTAGCCGATGCCCAAGGCTGTGGAACCCGGCAGGCAAAGAAAAAGGCGGAGCAAAACTCCGCCTTTCTGAACTTAGATATTTCTGCGGATCACGCGCGGCGACGACGGCCACCTGCGCGACCACCGCGACCGCCGCGGCCACCTTCGGCACCGGCAGCGTCAGGCGCTTTGTTGAACTTGATCCAATCGCCGCCATGCGGGTCATTGTTGGTCAACAGGTTGGCTGCTCGGATAGCTTCCATCTCCTTGCCGGCTTTCGGCTTGGTGGAGCCCAGACCAAACATCTGCACAAAGGCCTCATCTTCCATGCCCTCTGGCAGGATGATGCCAGCAGCTTCCACTTCGGCTTTCTTTTCTGCGATTTTCTTTTGCGAAATTGGCAGGCCGACAGGGTTCATAATGGCAGAAGTCATGCCAGCCGCCATCGCCATCGGCAGGAAGGCATTGTTGATGCCATGGCGGTTTGGCAAGCCAAACGAGATGTTGGAAGCGCCACAGGTAGTGTTCACGCCCAGCTCATCGCGCAGACGACGGACCAGTGCAAAAACCTGTTGGCCAGCTGTCGACATCGCACCAATTGGCATAACCAGAGGGTCAACCACGATGTCATGGGCTGGAATGCCAAAATCTGCTGCACGTTCAACGATCTTCTTGGCAACTTCGAAACGCACGTCGGGATCTTCAGAGATACCTGTGTCGTCATTGGAAATTGCAACAACGGGGACGTTGTACTTTTTCACTAGCGGCAGAACGAACTCAAGGCGCTCTTCTTCACCGGTGACCGAATTCAGCAGCGGGCGGCCTTCAGCTGCCTGCAAACCCGCTTCCAGAGCTTCGGGAACAGAAGAGTCGATGCAGAGAGGGACATCGGTCAGACCCTGAACCAGCTCGACGATCTTGGTCATCAGCGGAGGCTCAGTCTCGTTCGGGTTCGGGTTGGAATTGTAAACCACGCCTGCGTTGATATCGAGGATATTGGCACCTGCCATCACCTGGGCCAGCGCGTCTTTCTCAACGGTTGAGAAATCGCCAGCTTCCAGCTCAGCCGCCAGTTTCTTACGGCCAGTTGGGTTGATGCGCTCACCGATCACGCAGAAGGGCTCATCGAAGCCCAGGATCGCGGTTTTTGTTTTTGATTCTACGACTGTACGGGTCATTTTTGATCCTTAGGGTCTCAGGAGTTAACCGGCTTGGCAGAGTCGCCGCCATTGTTGATCGCCCAGGTAGCATTGGTCTTGATGCCGCCCAGTGGGAAGAAGTGGACCTTCTCAATCTGGAAGTCCGGATTGGCTGCCTTATGCACCGCCAGATCAGCCAGAATCTCACCTGGTTCGTGTGGCAACAGCAGCTTGGACACGTCTTTGGCACGTTTCTGCAGAACTTTCAACGATGGGCCAACTCCGCAAGCGATGGCGAATTTGATCATGGTTTGAAGTTTGGCGGGACCCGCGATGCCGATATGAACCGGCAGGTTCATGCCGCGCTCTTTCAGCTCATTGACCCAATCGATGACCGGTTGCGCCTCAAAGCAGAACTGGGTTGCCAGCGCCATTTGGGCGTCGGTGCGCTTGGAAAACTCCTGCTTCCAGTCCAGTGCGGAGTAGGTGTTTGCGCGACCGCCTTTGGGGTCGATATCCAGGTTGGGCTCAGGATGGCCCGCAACATGCAGGTTGGTGAAACCTGCTTCGTCAAAAAGACCAGTTTCCAGCAGCTGCATGGAGCTGTCGAAATCACCATGCGGCTTGGCAACACCACCAGCAAGGATCAGGCCTTGCTTGACACCTGCCTCCCCCTGGTAACGGTTGATCCAATCACCCAAGGTTGCTTTGTCTTTGATGATGCGCGCGGGAAAATGCGGCATCACTTCAAAGCCTTCGCCAGCTATTCGCTTGGCGGTGTCGACCATGTCTTCAATCGGAGTGCCTTCGATATGGGCGATATAAACACGTGTACCGGCGGGTAGAAGGTCGCGGAAATCATCGACCTTAGCAGCGGTACGCGGCATCACTTCAATCGAATAGCCTTGCAGGAAGGCTTCCATTTCGGGGCTGACGGGCTGGCCCGCGCCAGTGTCGCGTTTTTTAAAGTTCAGCAAAGCCATCGCGGCCTCCCATAGTGGTGTTAGGCTTGCGCCCATCCGTCATTTGCAATCAGAATCTTCAAGCGGCTTTGGTCGTATTCCGCCTCTAGACGTTTGGCTTCGGATTCAGCGATCTCGCTTGCATCACCCTCTACTGCGTAGGGGTCAGCCTTGCGCCATTCTGCAAGATAGGCATCACTGTCTTTGGCGTTCACTTTCATTGCAGCCCGATCGATTGCCTGTTCAAAGCGTTCTTCCAGCTGGCGTTTTGCGCCTCGGCGCCCTTTGCCCACGATAACCTGTGCAGGAATATCGCGCCAATACACGATGGTGACATCCGCCATTCGTAGTCCTCCTCAGACGTCTGATCTCATGTTTTCTAGTCGCTCCGGCAAAACAGAGTACGCCGGATTTCGACACCGTTTGGGTTTTGAGCGACGTTTTGTGCGCTCAACTGATACCGTCAGATCCCCTGGCATGGCTATGGAAATCGCTGTCAGGATTTCCTCAAAAAACTCAACATGCTTATGAATCGCGCGCAAGAGCGCTGCCGACCTCCAAGCGTTGCATCACCGTTTCGCCAAATGCGGCCCTTGCGCCGCCCTGCCCGGCTCCATATTCTAAAGACAACACGAAAATCGGAGGGCGTGAATCATGGCGCCCAGGCGTTCCAAAGGTGCGGGCGCGTTCCCCAAAGCGGTTGAACCCCAGGCACCCGTCGGCCCAGATCAAGATGCGCTCTATGCGGCGCTGGATCTTGGTACAAACAGTTGTCGCATGCTGATCGCTCAGCCAAAAGGGAGCGGTTTCCATGTGGTAGACAGCTTTTCTAAGTCGGTGCAGCTAGGCACCGGGCTTGAGCGAACGGGACGCTTGTCTCGCTCCTCTATGCTTCGAACCGTTCAGGCTTTGCGCATTTGTCAGCAAAAACTCAAGCGCAACCGGGTCAAACGTATGCGTCTGGTCACGACAGAGGCATGCCGTCGCGCAAAAAATTCTCGTGATTTCATACGGCAGGTGAAACGCGAAACCGGGCTTAAGCTGGAGGTTATCAAGCCTGAGGAAGAAGCGCGCCTGGCCGTCATTTCCTGCGCCCCCCTGGTTTCGACCAAGACAGAGCAATTGCTGGTCGTTGATATTGGCGGCGGTTCAACAGAGTTGGTCTGGATCGATCTCTCATCCGTTCCGCGCCGCGACCGCCCCTCCTCTATTATGCGGTTACATGCGGGTTTCCATTCTACCGATAGTCCTTTTCCGGCGGCCAAGGTCGTCGATTGGATCTCTGTTCCTCTCGGGGTGGCCACTCTACGCGATCAATTCAACGATGTTGAAGATGATGCCGCGCGGTTTGCACTCATGAGTTGGTTCTTTGAGGAGCATCTCGAGAATTTTGCCCCCTATCGCGACGAACAGGCCCGTGAGGGGTTCCAGATCGTTGGCACCTCGGGAACAGTTACCACTGTTGCCGCCTCGCACTTGGGCCTCAAACGCTATGACCGCACCAAGGTCGATGGGCTGCGCATGACAAGCGACCAGATTGATCGAGTGATCCGCGGATATCTGGAACTTGGCCCACAGGGGCGCCGAAGGGATCCTCGCATTGGTGATGACAGACAGGCCTTGATCATGTCTGGCTCTGCAATCTTGCAGGCGCTGCTGCGGTGTTGGCCGACAGATCGTCTATCCGTTGCTGATCGAGGTCTGCGCGAAGGCCTGCTTTACGCCCAGATGAGTGCGGATGGGGTTTTGGAAGACGGCCCCTTCTAACCGGATGCAAATTACTATAATGCACAGGTCCTGAGTTTTCTGGAGCTGGGCAACTGCCTGGAGTGCGGCACATGGCTAAAACACCTACTGGCAAGAACACATCTGGACGAGGTCAGCGTGACCTCAAGGTCAAGGTGAAGACCGCGCGCGGCCGCAAGTTGAGCTCTACACGTTGGTTGCAGCGCCAGCTCAACGATCCCTATGTGAGACGTGCTCAGGCCGAAGGCTACCGCGGTCGTGCCGCCTATAAAATTATGGAACTCGACGACAAGTTCCGCTTCCTCGTGCCTGGAGCCCGTGTGGTTGATCTGGGCTGCGCGCCCGGGGGCTGGTCGCAGGTCGCCGTCAAGCGCATTAACGCTCTGGGTGAGAGATCTGGCAAGGCGATTGGCACCATTCTGGGCGTTGACCTGCAAGAAATTGAACCCTTGGCCGGGGCAGAATTCCATCAACTCGACTTCATGGACGAAGGCGCCGATGAGCAGGTGAAGACCTGGCTGGGTGGCAATGCAGATGTGGTGATGTCGGACATGGCTGCAGCCAGTTCAGGCCACAAGCAAACAGACCACTTGCGCATTATGTCACTCTGCGAAACTGCGGCCTATTTCTCTTTTGATGTATTGGAAGAAGGTGGCACCTTTGTCGCCAAGGTCTTGGCCGGTGGCGCCGAAGGTGAACTGCAAAAGCTGCTGAAGCAAAAGTTCACCAAAGTGGCCAATGTCAAACCTCCGGCATCGCGTTCTGACAGCTCAGAGAAGTTTGTGGTTGCGATGGGGTTCAGAGGCTAATTGCCATCCAAACCCCATCACTTTGCCTGTAGTTTCAACGGTTTTTACCGATTTAAGAATGCGCGGCCTTAAGTGCTGGCATAAGCGACTGGGTCGCTGAGATCCTTAGGCGAACGGTTTCTTCCGTATCACTATCTGCCAGACGCGTCACACGCAGGTTCTTTTTTGCAGCACTCAAAGGCATTGTTCGTTCCTGGATCATTTCCAGGATTTTCCTTTGGGCACTGCTACTCTTTAGAGTTTTCATTTGTTTTGTCCGGTTGTTCCCGCCTCATAGATCCAAGAGTAAGGTGGGATTGGGACCCACTCATGGCTGAATTATGGCAGAACCGCCTTATTGTTGCGTTAACAGAAACAAAATAACGTTTATCGCACTTCAATTGATGCATGGGCAACAGCGCAATGCCTTTAGGCACTGTCAATCAAGGCGCCGTTGAACTCCGCCCCGAGGATCAGGATCGCAGCATTGACATACAAAAAAATGATCGCTGCAATCGCACCTGCCAGGCCAGCATAGGTCGCAGAATACTGCGCGATGCTTGTCACATAAAAGGCAAAGCCGATCCCGGCAATCCACCAGAGAAACGCTGTCACCAGAACCCCGGGCAAGATCTCTCGTATAGGATGGATTCGGCCGGGTAAGAACAAGTGACACAGAAGGACAGCCAAAAACGGCATCCCTAAAATCAGAGCCCTGTTCATGCCTTTTCCCAAGCCGTTGAGCAACTCGACCTGGGGAAATAGCTCTGAGAAATACGCGACATAGAGCGGGATAGCGATCTCAAAAACTGCAGCAATCAGAATGCCGCTGCCCCCGAGAATGACCAGCCCAAGGCAAATCAAGCGCGAGAGCCAGAAAGGACGCTCATCGAGATCATGATAGGCACGCACCATTGCAAAGCGGATGGCATTGACGCCGTTGGATGCAAAGAAAAGCGCAAGTACTCCACCGAAAGTAGCCAAACCAGGGCTGGATGTTTCCAATACCGCATAGAGTTCTCGAAGAATTGGCCCTGAGACCTCTGTCGGCCAGGCGCCAAACACAAGATCAACAAGCTGCTGCAAGCGCAATTCATGTGACACCAGGTTGGCAACCGCCCCGGCGAGGGCCACGGTAAAGAGAACAAAAGGGAAGAGCGCCAACATCATAGACATCGCTATATGGCTGCACAGCACCCATGCGTTTTTTTCATGGAACCGTCTAAGCGCAAGCGCAAATGAGAAAATTGCCCGTTGCATGCGCCTCTGTCTCCCTTTCTTCCATGTTCTCACCAATCGGGGAACCAGCGGCCCCACTTTCAGTCGCTAAAAGGAGCGCCTACATATCTCTTTATGAGGCTTTCCGTCCGTATAGCAACGATCTAGGTGAAGCGGCTGCTTTCTTTACGTAATTGTGCTTTCTCCGCTCTGGACAGCCCGGTGTTGTGGGTATTGACTGGTTTTCAAAACAGCGCCCCACTAGTTTTTGTGGGCCTAAAGGAAATCGTCACAAGAAATGCTACTAAAGGTCAGGAATCTAGGGAAAACCATATCTGGCCCTTCCGGGAGAACGACCATCCTGAACGGCATCAACCTGGATCTAGACGCAGGAGCCAGTCTCGCGCTTACCGGTGAAAGCGGATCCGGGAAGAGCACTTTGTTACATCTGATTGCTGCCTTGGATGGATTTGACGCCGGGGAAATCGAAGTTGCGGGAAATCGCCTCTCTCGAGCCAACGAGGGCAAGCGCGCCCATCTCCGAAGAACGATAGTATCCGTTGTTTTTCAGCAATTTAACATCATCCCCTCACTCAATGTTCAAGACAACATCGCGCTTCATGCCGGATTGGGTAGCAAAAGTGATCCTGCCTGGGAGCACCATCTCATAGACAAGCTGGGCCTGCGGGATCACCTCCATCATTTTCCGGAACAACTTTCGGGTGGACAGCAACAACGTGTGGCAATTGGCCGGGCTATGGCGATGCGACCCAAGCTCCTCTTGGCGGATGAGCCAACGGGAAATCTGGACGAAGCCTCTGCGCAGTCTGTTCTGGATCTCATGCTTGATCTGGTGAAAGAAAGCGAAACCGCCCTGTTTCTTGTGACCCATTCTTTAGAAATCGCCAAACGGCTGGATCATCAGATCCAATTAAAGGGCGGGGTATTGCAGTGACACGCTTTGCGCTGAGAGCAATTCTGTCTCACTGGTCCCTCCATCCCTTTCAGCTCGCCGTCCTGCTTATTGGCTTATCACTTGCCACCGGGCTCTGGACCTCGGTGCAGGTCCTCAACGCGGAGGCACGCGCCAGTTATCAGCGGGCGGAAAATCAAATCAACATGGCGCAGTGGGACATCCTGACCAGCCAAACCGACCTGACCTTAGAGGATTTCGCTGAATTAAGGCGTCGCGGCATCTTGGTGTCACCCGTTCTGGAACATGAGCTACAGGGAGGCTCCAAACCTATTAAGCTCTTAGGCATTGACCCCCTCAGCTTTCCTGGCTTGGAGGTTATCCTTGGCACAGATCATGCGCCATCCACCGACCCCTTGCCTTTCCTTCTCCCGCCCGGACAGGTCGTTCTGCACCCTGAAACCCTTGGTGATTTGAACCTTACGCAGGAGCTTCCGCCCTATATTCTGAACGCATCAATCCCGCCGGGAGTCGTTTTTTCGGATATCAGTTTTGTGGCGAGGTTTTCCCAACAGGAAAACCGGATTAGTTACTTTATAATGCCTTCCTATCAGCCTCTTACTCAGAACATCTCAACCAAACCCCCCTCCCGCTTTAAGCTTCAGAAAGCCGAAAAATCAGCTTTGGGTCTGTCTCGCCTCACTGAGAGTTTTCATCTTAATCTTACAACCTTTGGGTTCCTGTCCTTTGCTGTCGGGCTGTTCATCGTTCAGGGTATCGTCTCATTGACCTTTGAGCAAAGGCGCAGACTGATCAGAACCCTGCGCTGTCTTGGGCTCCCACTATCAAAACTTGTCTTGTTCTTTTTGGCAGAGATCCTGACGCTCGCTCTGATTTCCGGAACGGCAGGCCTGTTGATCGGGTATTTTACCGCGCTTTTGTTGCTGCCCAACGTCAGCGCCACCCTATCAGATCTCTTTGATACAGAGGCGCTCACCTACCTGCACCTTCGGCGTGAATGGGTCCTCTCGGGCTTGTCCATGGCATGTATCGGAGCACTGGCCTCCAGCGCGTATGCCTTTTGGCAGCTCTGGCGCATGCCCATCCTCCTTGGCCCCTCGTTCCTGGCGAGAGGTCAGCAATCGGTAAAAGGATATGGCTTGCTCCTCGTTGCTGGTGGTTTTTGTTGCCTCGGAGGGGTGCTAGTTTTTCAAGTCATTGGCGGGCTCATGGGCGGCTTTGCCCTGCTCACAGGTGTGATGCTCGGCACAGCTCTCTCTCTCCCATACCTCATAGCGAAGATATTGCGATGCGGATCCTTGCTGGCACAGAAACCGATCTTCAAATGGATTTGGGCAGACACGGCTGCACAACTGCCTGGAATGTCCCTCGCCCTGATGGCGCTCCTTTTGGCTATGGCGACCAATATCGGTGTCGGGACAATGGTTTCCAGCTTTCGCCTCACCTTTCTGGGGTGGATGGATCAACGTCTTTCGGCAGAACTATATGTGACCGCCCGTGACGATGCTGAGGGAGACGCGCTTGAGGACTGGCTTCACCAACAGCGTATCACCACGCTTCCCATTCGCTCGACAGAGTTTCGGTTCGAGGGGCAACTGCTCAAAATCTACGGCGTAGTTGATCACACCACCTATCGTTCAAACTGGCCTATGCTTTCCGCGGAGGATGGGGTTTGGGACAAGTTAGCCAGGTCAGAGGGGATCTTGATCAATGAACAGCTTGCCCGCCGGATGGCAGTAGGTTTAGGGGATCAGTTGCTGCTGCCAGAAACCTGGCCGAAGCAGATACTGGGTATCTACTCCGACTATGGAAACCCCGATGCACAAGCCATCGTGTCTATGCCATCGCTCTTAGCACTGGCACCAGGTGCCGAAAACCGTCGCTTTGGCCTCAGGCTTGCGCAGCAAGAGGTTCCTTCTGTTATGAAGAAAATCCAGCAGGCATTTGATTTACCGAATAGAAACGTAGTTGACCAGGCTAGTCTGAAAGCACGATCCCTACATGTGTTCGATCAGACCTTCCTTGTGACCGGCGCGCTGAGCATCCTAACCCTAGGCATCGCTGCCTTTGCCATGCTGACGAGTTTTCTGACTATTTGGAACCAGAGGTTACCTCAGCTGGCGCCGGTTTGGGCAATGGGTATCGAAAGGCGCCAACTCGCCTTTTATGACATCCTGCGCAGTTTGCTCTACGCAGCGCTTACAACTCTTCTGGCCCTTCCCTTGGGCCTTGTTCTGGCCTGGGTGCTTTTGCATGTTGTGAATGCCGAAGCCTTTGGCTGGCAGTTGCCAATGCATCTTTTCCCGCTGGACTGGCTGGGTTTGGGTTTCTTTGCCCTCTTGGCGGCTCTGGTTGCCGCGGCGCTCCCTGCATGGCGGCTCTCTCGTATTGAGCCCTCCACACTGCTGAAGGTCTTTGCCAATGATCGCTAGATCGCTTCTTTTGATCTGTCTTTTGCAGCTCCCAGCTGATGCCCTTGCCCAGGGATTTGCCGGCCTAGGTACCCAGGCCGAAGGGTTTGCAGTTCCATCAAGAGACTATCAGTTCAGCTTTCCAGATGATCATGGCCCACATCCTGATTTTCGCATTGAATGGTGGTATTTGACGGCCAACCTTAAAGATAACAATGGGCGGGATTACGGGGTTCAGTGGACATTGTTCCGATCTGCCCTCAAACCGGGTGAGGCACCTGGGTGGCAAAGCCCGCAAATCTGGATGGGGCACGCGGGGCTGACTACAATGGACCAGCACTTCTCCGCAGAACGCTTGGCGCGTGGGGGTACGGGACAAGCGGGCGTGACCAGTGCGCCATTTGAGGCATGGATTGACGATTGGCACATGGCTGGAAGTCCCGATCTGTCGCACATCGACCTGACAGCTCGGGGCAGCAACTTCTCCTTCCTGCTGCAGGCAGAAAGCAACAAGCCGCTCGTTTTTCACGGCCAAGATGGCTATTCGGTCAAATCCGCGGCTGGCCAAGCCAGTTACTATTATTCGCAACCCGCCTATCGCATCACCGGCCATTTGGACCTGCCAGACGGTACAGTGGAGGTCCAGGGATCTGGTTGGCTGGATCGCGAATGGTCCAGCCAGCCGCTTGCAGAAGATCAAGAGGGCTGGGACTGGTTTTCGCTGAAATTTGATAGCGGTGAAAAGCTTATGGCATTTGTTTTGCGTAGCGTTGATGGGCAAACGACTTTCGCTCTGGCAGCTGGATCACCAAAGAAAGGTGTATTACACCCCCTTCCCCTAGATGCCTTCACAGCGCTCCCTCTAGAAACTTCAGAGGTTACCGGTCGTAGTATTCCAACCAAATGGAAGCTGAATTTGCCGGGGCAAGACCTCGAGATCACCGTCATCGCGCTGAACAATAACAGCTGGATGGAAACGAGCTTTGCCTATTGGGAAGGTCCTGTTCGTATCGAAGGCAGCCATTCTGGAATGGGGTATTTGGAAATGACTGGTTATGAAAAATGAAGGCGCCAAGTGGCGCCTTCTTTCCGGGTTAAATAGGCTCCAAACTAGCGGACTACATAGACAGAGCAGTTGGAATGCCGGATCACGCGGGCAGCATTCGGGCCCAACAAGTAGTCCTTGAGGTCCGGCTTATGGGCACCGATGACAATCAGATCGCTGCCCGCTGCTTCTGCAACTGCCAGGATTTCCTGATAGGCCTTCCCCGTAGCGACCACATGACGGATCTTGGCGTTTTCTGTTTCGCCCAAAACCCTTTCACAGAGCGTACGTAGCCTGTCGGTGGTATCCTCCACGGCCTTCTCGTGGTGATGGGCCTCAAAGAAGCCAGAGACCCAGCTCTCCCCGAAATCGGGAAGAACATTCACCACATCCAGCTGGGCTCCATCAAGTGCTGCCAAGCGCGCGGCCTGCTGCAGTACCTTTTCGTCAATCGACGTCTCACTCAGCTCCAAGGCACATAGGATCGACTTATTCATGCCGGCACTCCTTCCTCAGTCATCCGTGCCCTGCCCCGTTGCATCATGGCAACAAGCGCCAGAAGCAGAAGTGCAGGAATAAAGATCAGCTCTTTTGGCAATTGGTCAGCCGGCGCCAGAATTTCAATGACTTCAACAGGTGCGTCACCATAGAAATCAAAGCTCTCCAGCTTCTTCTCAGCCGGGGTGCCAAACCCGGGAGCATCCAAAACCATACGGGTTTCTTCCGGCAACAGAACTAACCCCGTAGCTTCGGCTATTGCCGCGCCGTCACCGCTTTCAGGGATGGTCACAACCAAGGTCGTTGAAACGATCTCTGAGGTGTCGAAATCCGGGCCTTGGATAGTCAGACGCAATTCCTGCCCAGCTTCAGCACTCTCCAGCGCCTGAACAAGCTCCAGCGGTGCAACTGCACTATGCGGAGGCATGATCCGGTTCATGAAGAAATCTGGACGGAACAGGGCAAAGGCTACAAAGATCAGGAGAAGGCTTTCATAGATCCGGCTGCGGGTCAGAAAATACCCCATGGTACCCGCAGTAAAGACGAGGATCGCAATCGTCGCTGAGATTGCAACAAGTATCCCCTGCGTCCAGGTCACATCTATCAACAAAAGATCAGTGTTGAAGATGAAGACAAACGGCAGGGCAACAGTGCGCAGGCTGTAAAAGAAGGCTACAAATCCTGTACGGATAGCATCCCCCCCAGAAACAGCAGCGGCCGCAAAGCTCGCCAGTCCAACGGGCGGCGTCACATCCGCCATGATCCCAAAGTAGAAAACAAAGAGATGCACCGCGATCAGTGGAACAATCAATCCAGATTGCGCACCAAGCTCAACCACAACCCCCGCCATAAGCGAGCTGACAACAATGTAGTTTGCCGTGGTCGGCAGCCCCATGCCCAGCACCAGTGAGAGCAGGCCAACCATGATCAGCATTAAGATCAGATTGCCGCCAGAAAGAAACTCAACCAGATCTGCCATAACCTGGCCAACACCGGTAAGGGTAACTGTTCCAACGATGACACCCGCTGTGGCCGTAGCCAGCGCAATACCGATCATATTGCGCGCGCCATCAATCAAGCCAGCCCAAAGATCCGCAACCCCATCAACAAAGTTTTGCCCCAAGTTGCTTTGACCTCGGAACAATGCCTTGAGCGGTTTCTGCGTTAGCAGGATGACGAACAGGAGCGCAGTTGCCCAGAATGCGGAGAGCCCAGGCGACTTTTGCTCGATCATCAAGAAGTAGACCAGCACGATGATTGGCAGCAGGTAATGCAAGCCAGCTTTATAGATCTTACCCACCTCTGGCAGTTCTACTTCTTTGGCATTTGGGTCATCGGGGATAAGGTCCTCAACCCCTGCAGCTAGCTTTAGCAAGGCTATGTAAGCAGCTACTACCATTAGGGAAAGCACCAAGCCAGACGCGTTTGGCATCAACGCGATGACCCATTTGACTGGATATTGCACGCCATAACAGAGTGCTGCAAATCCAGCAAAGAACAGAGCCATTCCGCCAATTGTTCGCCCCATCGAAACGACGCGATTGCCCAGAGTTGGCATATTCCGTTTCACTGCTTCCAGATGCACGATATAGACCAGTGCGATGTATGAAATGGCCGCAGGCAGGAAGGCATGTGTGATCACTTCGACATAAGAGATGCCGACGTATTCTACCATCAGGAAGGCTGCCGCACCCATGACCGGAGGCATGATCTGGCCGTTCACCGAAGAGGCAACCTCAACCGAGCCTGCCTGCTCTGAGGAGAAGCCAACCCGTTTCATCAGCGGAATGGTGAAGGTGCCTGTTGTGACCACATTGGCAATGGAGGAACCCGAGATCAGACCAGTGGCAGCAGAGCCAACAACGGCAGCTTTCGCAGGCCCGCCTTTCAGGTGCCCTAGGGCACCAAAGGCCATTTTGATAAAGTAGTTCCCGGCCCCGGCTTTATCAAGAAGTGCTCCGAAGAGTACAAAAAGAAAGACAAATTTTGTCGAAACGCCCAGAGCGATACCAAAGACCCCCTCAGAGGTAATCCACATATGGCTCATGGCTTTTTTCAGGCTGGCACCCTTCCAGCGGATAACCTCTGGAACATATTCTGAGGAGCCAAAAAAGACATAAGCCAGAAAGATCGTAGCGATGATTGCCATTGCTGGGCCAAGCGCACGACGCGCAGCCTCGAACAGGATAAGAAGACCGGCCAGCGCGAAGAACTTATCGATATCATCCGCAAGCCCACCGCTGTCGACGATTTTCTGGTAGTTCAGGTAGCCGTAGATTGCCACATAGACACCAGCCGCCGCCAACACCCAATCTTGCAGGGGAATGAAATTGTCTTCGGGATCAGACCATTGACGCAGATAGCTCAGCAGCATCAGTGCCGCGACTGCCAGGGCTGACAGAATACAGATCCACTGCAATGTGTCGCTCGACCCACCGGTCAGATATTGGCCCATCAAAGAGAACCCGCTGAAGGACAGTAGGGCAATCGCCAGGAACACGCCAATCGCGCTCGTCACCCGCTCCAAGGGGGAGGCATGTCCAGTGGCGTTCAGGAAAGTTGGGAGCACAAGCGCTAAGGCAATAATTGCCCCGGCAGAAATCGCCACGGTGAGAGAAATCCCAGGAACAAGTGCTATGAACACCGCCGTGGAAAATGCGCCAAGCGCGATTGAAGTTCCAAGGTGTCCAAGCGCAAAGGACACCAGGTTGCGGCTCTCACGTCCCATCGCTGGATAGGCCATAAAGCCCAGGCAAAGGGCAAAGGCGAGATGGATGAGACGAGAATTGTTGTTCACAGCGCCTGGCAGCAGGTAATTGGCCAGTGGTGAAGCAAGTACGACTTGGAAAACGGACCAGCTGACAGCGATGATAGCAAGGGAGAGCCCGACCGCCCCAATGGGGTTTCTCGCGCCTGCGTCAGAAGACGCGACCAGTTCTTGCAGTTCTTCTTCGCTTAGCGGTCGATTTCCTTGAGCATCAGATGTCATGGATAATCTCCCAATCAGACCTGCAGCCAAGGGGCGCGGTCTGCGATGTTCTTTGGTCAGGCTCGGACGCCTAGACTGATACGGAAAGGGGCGCGAAAACCGCGCCCCTCCCTATGTCGGCTGATCGCTTACTGGATCCAGCCTTTTTCACGGTAGTACTTGGCCGCGCCATCATGCAGAGGAGCGGACAGACCATCGGCAATCATCTCTTCTGGCTTCAGATGCGCAAAGGCAGGGTGCAGTTTCTTGAAAGCATCAAAGTTCTCAAACACTGACTTCACAACTGCATAAACTGCATCCTCAGATACATCGGTCGAGGTCACAAACGTCGCGCCAACACCAAAGGTCTGGGTGTCGCCATCAGATCCGCGATACATGCCACCAGGAATGGTTGCAGTCCGATAGAAAGCGTTGTCCGCTACCAGTTTACTGACGGCATCGCCATCAACGGTCACCAGAACAGAGTCACAAGCGGTTGTTGCTTCCTGAATGGAACCGGATGGGTGGCCGACGGTGTAGATCATCGCATCGATCTGGTTGTCGCACAGCGCAGCGGACTGTTCAGCGGCTTTCAATTCTGTTGCCAGGGCGAAATCTTCCATGCCCCAGCCCTTGGCGCCCATCAGAACTTCCATAGTGCCGCGTTGACCGGACCCTGGATTGCCGATGTTAACACGCTTGCCCTTCAGGTCATCAAAGCTGGTGATGCCAGAGTCAGCCCGTGCAACAACAGTAAAGGGTTCAGGGTGTACCGAGAAAACAGCGCGCAGGCCTTCAAAAGCACCCTTTTCCTCGAATTTGGAGGAGCCATTGTAAGCATGGTGCTGCCAGTCCGACTGAGCTACGCCAAACTGAAGCTCACCTTCGCGAATTGTGTTGATGTTGTAGACCGAACCACCTGTGGATTCGACGGCACATTTAAAGCCGTGCTCTTTGCGGGTCTTGTTAACCAGTCGACAGATCGCACCACCTGTTGGGTAGTAAACGCCGGTGACGCCTCCGGTTCCGATCGTGATGTATTCCTGTGCTTGCACTGCAGGGGCAACAAAGGTTGCCGCAACCAATGCGCCAATAGCGAACTTGCTGTGTTTCATTGTGATTTTCTCCCACGATTTATCATTCATGAAGCAGCGATGCCCGTACGTTGAGGCAATGCTGTAGTAACAATCCCGTACCGATTCAGTGCGCTAAGCGCGTTGAAACGAAACAGAAGAAGGCTGATCGCGCGATACTGACTAGGCGCTTGCCAAGGCCAACTGTCAACCGCATCAGATAAACCAAATCCATCTTTGACGCCCACTTCATCGCTACTGAGGCTTAATGTCAAAAATTCCCCGGCCTCCCGCTCCTTGAGATTCGCCACACTGTGTCAGAATGTCGCACACATTCGCAAGGGTGATCTTTTGGAAGCCTTTCCCCTACCCGGCACGAAATAGTTACGACAACGTAAAATTTCGAAATCGGAGTGAGTACTAAAAGAAAAAACGGGACTCGAATCTCTGCCTAAAGTAGAAGTGTTTGAATTCAGTTACACCATAGAGATCAGGTAAAGCCTGACGTTTTCCGGGAGGACGGGGCAATGATCCTGTTAAGTAAGCTGGTAGAGGAAAACCCCTCTATCGACAATTTCTGGTCTCTAGAGAGATGCGTTTCAGCCACCGCGCGACAGTTTTCTGAGACGGAGGACGTCGGCATAAAATTTGACATCGAACCAGAATACCGCTCCACCCCAAGAAGATGGCAAATGATCCTTGTAGCGGCCTATGAACGCGGACTGCGCGCTAGGCAAAGCAGTCACAGCTTCTAAGCTCTCACATTCGGACTGCTCACCCGAATTAGGTAAGGCCGTTTCTAAATCGCTACACAGATCTCTTTGCAGATTTCCCCCCATGAAACCAAATCCCCCCAGAAGAACCATACATTTTTGAAAAACGTAGAGGTTTTTGGGAAAATTTCCCCAGACAAGGCAGAAAAACGGTTTAACAGAACGAAAGCTTCTAAAGGCTGCAAAAGTGCAATAGCTGTCAGATTTTGAACTCAAACGCTTTGCATTCGAAGTCGGCCAATCTACGCAAAATGAATTTGCAAATCCGCAAGCCACCTCCAAAATCACTCAATCGATCTCAAATCGCTTTGCAAGCTACCCCCCGCGGCCCCAAATGTGACTTCAGAAAACAGATCAATTCAAAGTGCAAAATGAAGGGCCAATGGGTGGTCACCTTATTGCGTCGCTTCACCTACAGCTCTCTTGTCTTTAACTACCCTAGGTCGCCCAAGCGATACACCCGAAAGCACACATGCGAACATGCGGGCAGATGTCAATTAATTCAATTAGTTACTTAACGCACCCACCCTCACCGCAGGACTAGAACACAGCTCTACAGTTAAATATTTTGGATCCAATCCCTCCCGTATTGAAGCCAAATTCAACAATTAGAGCTTTGCGAAAATCCACGCGCAAACTCAAACTGCAAAAACACATGACAAAAATGCAAAAATGCAAGATGCGCCAAGCAAAGCACCGCTAGACGCTTTGCTTGGCCCTTGAAGAGAGAAACCTAGTTCAGGTCAGGACTTTAGAAAAAGGCCTGCAGGCCGGTCTGCGCACGCCCTAGGATCAAGGCATGCACGTCGTGGGTACCTTCATATGTGTTCACCGTCTCTAGGTTGACCATATGACGAATGACGTTGAACTCCAGGCTGATCCCATTCCCACCGTGCATATCCCGCGCATTGCGTGCGATTTCCAGCGCTTTGCCACAGTTATTCCGCTTCACAATCGAAATCATTTCCGGCGCGGCATTGGCTTCGTCCATCAGGCGGCCAACGCGCAAGGAGGCCTGCAGACCCAGTGTAATCTCGGTTTGCATATTTGCGAGTTTGAGCTGGAACAGCTGGGTGTTGGCGAGCGGGCGGCCAAACTGCTGGCGATCTAGCCCATACTGGCGCGCAGAATGCCAGCACGCCTCAGCAGCACCCATTGCACCCCAGCTAATCCCGTAGCGCGCGCGATTCAGACAGCCAAAGGGCCCCTTAAGACCCTGAACATGTGGCAGCAGAGCGTCCTCTCCAACCTCCACGCCATCCATAACAATCTCACCGGTGATCGATGCACGCAATGACGCCTTGTTTTTGATCTTTGGTGCAGACAGACCCTGCATCCCCTTTTCCAAAACAAAGCCGCGAATTTTGCCGCCATGTTCGTCCGATTTGGCCCAAACAACAAAGACATCCGCGATGGGCGCATTAGAAATCCACATTTTGGAGCCGGTCAGCTTATAGCCATTGGCGGTTTTCTCGGCGCGTGTCTTCATGCTGGCCGGATCAGATCCCGCATCAGGCTCTGTCAGGCCAAAACAACCGATCCACTCGCCAGACGCGAGTTTTGGCAGATACTTCTGACGCTGCTCTTCGCTGCCATAGGCATAGATCGGATACATGACCAACGAGCTCTGTACAGACATCATAGAGCGGTAGCCACTGTCCACACGCTCAACTTCGCGTGCCACCAGACCATAGGAAACATAGCCGCCGCCCAATCCGCCATATTCTTCCGGAATGGTGGTGCCCAGCAGGCCCATCTCACCCATCTCACGGAAGATCGCGGGGTCGGTTTCCTCATTCTCGTAGGCTTCGGTGACGCGTGGCTGTAGCTTTTCCTGCGCATAGGCACGTGCCGAAGCGGAGATCATACGCTCATCTTCAGTCAGCTGATCTTCCAGTCGCAGAGGATCTTCCCAGTTAAATCGACCCAGGTTAGGTGCATCTTTGGCGCGCAGTTTAGGTTTTTCGGTCATAGCAAGGCCTTCCGATCGCAATTAAAAAGTTAAACGAACATTACGACTGCCCTTGGGAAAAAAACAGCGAGACTTTGGAAAGAAAACATGAGATTTTGTAATACATGAGTATTCCACGACGCTTTCTCCCCTCCATCTCCTCCCTCCGCTCCCTGGAAGCATTGGATCGCCTAGGGTCCGCTTCTGCAGCAGCAGAAGAACTCAGCCTTACCCAGGGTGCAGTTAGTCGACAGCTTAAGACTTTAGAAGCACAGATAGGATTGCAACTCATTGAAAGAAAACAAAAGAAATTGAGCCTATCCGAGGAGGCGAAAATCTACGCTGAAGAAATCCGTCAAGCTTTGGAGCAAATTGCGCAGGCCACCCTACGCCTCCAATCGGCTCCCTTGGCGGGAACATTAAATCTGGCGATACTCCCGGCTTTTGGGATGCGTTGGCTCATGCCACGTTTACCGCAGTTCTCCCGTCTTCATCCAGACATCACAATTAACATGTCAACACGCCTGAACCAGTTCAACTTCTCCACAGAGGCATTTGATGCTGCTATACATTTTGGAAAATCAGATTGGCCTGGAACAGAGTCTCTATTGCTTAAGAGCGAGCATCTTATCCCCGTTTGCGCACCCCAGCTTGCCCCGGAGAAGACAGAGTTTACCACCCGGGAAATACTTCAGCTCCCGCTATTACATATTCAAACCCGACCCAACGCCTGGCGTGATTGGGTTCAGGCACAGGGTAAGACGGAAGAAATAGAGAATTTCGGAGGCACGACCTATGATCAGTTTGCAACCATCACTCAAGCGGCTTTGCATGGTTTGGGCGTAGCTCTGCTCCCGGACTATCTGGCGGAACAAGACCTTGCGACTGGGCGACTAAAAGCTTTGTGGCCCAATGCTACTGAGACCAAAGGCGCCTATTACCTCGTTTGGCCCAAAAGCAAATCCCGTTCACCTGCGCTAAAGACTTTCCGCTCCTGGCTTGCGGAGCAGGCGCAGCCGGAAGACCCGCTACCCCGCTAACCTAACCTGTGGATCAGTTAGTAGGATTTATCCCAGAGCATACCCCGCGCCGCGCACCGTGCGCACCGGGTCATCACCACCAAATTGTGTCAGCGCCTTGCGCAGGCGGCCGATATGGACGTCCACAGTCCGGGTATCAACATAGATGTCGCGCCCCCAAACCCGATCCAGAAGCTGCTCGCGGCTCCAGACACGTCCCGGTTTTTCCATAAATGTTGAGAGCAGGCGAAACTCCGTTGGCCCCAGTTTCAACATCTGGTCTGATCGACTGACGCGATGAGTTTCTGCATCTAGCACAATGTCACCGTATTCCAGACGCAGCCCCACCGCAGAGGGCCGTGAGCGCCGCAATTGGGTTCTAACCCGCGCCACAAGCTCGATTACTGAATAGGGCTTCACCACATAGTCATCAGCACCCGTCTCCAACCCTCGCACCTTATCCACTTCTTCGGACCGTGCAGAGAGCATAATGATTGGTATACTTCGCGTCTCTGTTCTGGATTTCAGGCGGCGGCAGACTTCGATACCGCTGAGATTGGGCATCATCCAATCCAAAACAATGACATCCGGCATCTGCTCATCAACGACCAACAACCCTTCTTCGCCGTTTTCCGCTTTGAGCACCCGAAAACCATCCGCTTCCAGATTATAGGCGAGGACCTCTCTCTGCGCGAGTTCATCCTCGACGATCAGAACAGTGGGCTGATCGGTAGACATCGCCTAGATCTCCTGCGCTTTCGTAGATGTGGTATCTGCTTTGGGTCTGTCCTCTTCCGGTCGCGCCCCCGTCACCAAATAGATCAGCTCTTCGGCGATGGATGTCACGTGGTCGCCCATACGTTCGATATTCTTTGCAATGAAGTGCAAATGCATACAGGAAGTAATGTTGCGCGGATCTTCCATCATATGGGTCAGGATTTCGCGGAACAGGGCGTTATACATCTGGTCAACTTCCGCATCCCGTTCGATCACATCCGCCGCCAGTTCCACGTCCCGCTGAATATAGGCGTCCAGGGCATCCTTGAGCATCAGCTCAACCTCGCGCGCCATCCGACGCAAAGCGGCGGCGCTGACAGTAACATCCTGCCCCTGAACCAGAACCCCTGTGCGCTTGGCCATGTTCTTGGCGTAGTCACCGATACGCTCCAGATTGCCTGCTATCTTCATCACCGAGAGAACCAGACGCAGGTCAACCGCCTGAGGCGCGCGAATAGCGATAACCCGTGCCGCATCTTCATTGATCAGCTCTTCCAGCCCATCAATTGCAGCATCTTGCTTGCGAATTTTAAGGGCCAGTTCCTCATCCCGAGAGATTAGAGCCTGAGCGGCGCCGGTGATCGCAGCCTCAACCAATCCGCCCATTTTCATGATCTGCGCCTGTATGGCTTCCAGATCCCGGTCAAAGGCTGATGCGATATGTTGTTCTACCATTGTTTTTCCTCCGCCGGATCAGCCGATACGGCCTGTGATATAGCTTTCAGTGCGCGGGTCCTGCGGATTGGTAAAGATCTGCCCCGTAGCTTCGTATTCCACCAGGTTCCCCAGGTGGAAAAAGGCCGTTTTCTGGCTGACACGGGCCGCCTGCTGCATGGAGTGGGTCACGATAACAACGGTGAAATTCCCCCGCAGTTCATCGATCAACTCCTCGACCTGTGCCGTCGCGATTGGGTCGAGCGCCGAACAGGGCTCATCCATCAAGAGAACCTCAGGTTCTGTTGCAATCGCGCGCGCAATGCAAAGACGCTGCTGTTGACCACCGGAAAGACCAGTACCCGGTGCGTCCAGCCGATCTTTGACCTCCTCCCAGATCGCACCGCGACGCAGGGAGTTTTCGACGATCTCATCTAACTCAGCCTTATTGCGGGCCAGCCCATGAATGCGCGGACCATAAGCAACATTGTCATAAATGGACTTTGGAAACGGGTTGGGTTTTTGGAAAACCATACCAACCTTGGCCCGCAGCTGAACCGGATCCACGCGTCGATCATAGATGTCTTCCTCGTCCAGTAGGATCTCACCGGTCACACGACAGACATCAATGGTGTCATTCATCCGGTTGAGACAACGCAGAAATGTCGATTTCCCGCAGCCAGAAGGGCCAATGAAAGCTGTTACCGCATTGGCTTCGATCCCGACGCTCACATCTTTGATCGCATGGGAGTCAGCATAGTGAACATTTACATTGTTCGCCGCGATTTTGACCGTTTTTGTGACCATGGTTTTATCCATCATATTCATCGTGTTCATGCCTTTCGAGCCCCTACCAGCGACGTTCAAAGCGGCGGCGCAGGATGACCGCAATTGTATTCATGGTGACGAGAAAGACCAAAAGAATGATGATCCCGCCCCAGGCACGCTCATAGAACGCAGGATCCGCACGCTTGGCCCATTCATAAATCTGTGCAGGCATTGCTGAATTCGGCGACAGCAAGCCTTCGGCGATGGTTTCTGGCGCATTGGATGCGATGAACCCCACCATGCCGATCAGCAATAGTGGTGCTGTCTCTCCCAGGGCCTGCGCCAAGCCAATGATGGTGCCGGTCAGAATACCTGGCGCCGCCAGGGGCAAGACATGATGAAACACCGCCTGCATCTTTGAAGCGCCAACGCCAAGGGCCGCATCCCGTATCGAAGGCGGTACAGCCTTGAGCGCGGCGCGGGTTGAAATGATGATCGTTGGCAAGGTCATCAGGGTCAGCACCAAGCCACCCACCAAAGGCGCTGACATGGGCAGGTGCATGTAGTTGATAAAGACCGCAAGCCCCAGGATACCAAAAACAATGGAAGGAACCGCGGCGAGGTTCGCGATATTCACCTCAATGATATCAGTCAGCCAATTGCGCGGTGCGAATTCTTCCAGATAGATCGAAGCAGCAACGCCGATGGGCAGCGCCAGTGCAAGGACCACCATCATCATAAAGAGTGACCCCGCCATCGACACGCCAATTCCCGCCGCCTCTGGCCGCTGATCAGACGCATCAGACCCTAGGATAAAATCCAGGTTAAAAGTCTTTTCAATAGTTCCGACGGCGACCAGGGCATCAACCAGATCCAACTGCTCTGCTGAGATGTTTTTGTCGTTGACAACCGACTCTCTGGTCACCCGCCCCTTCAAGTAGCCATCAACACGGCTCTGGGCGAGAAAGCGAAATTCAACGGTTTTTCCGATTTGGTCGGGGTTCGCAATTACATAGGCCCGCAGTTCCGCAACTGCACTTTTGGACAGAAGGGCCGCCAGATGCTTGGATTTCAGAGAGGTCTCAATGCTCAGATCTGCAACCAGATCCTTCATCGCGGTTTTCAGCAAGGGGGCATAACCAAAGGTAGTGACCTTCTTGATCTCCTCGATGTTCCGGTTGCCTTTTTTGTCGAGTTTGCTTTCCAGCAACTCAACATTCACGGTGATGAAGGTCTGCTGAAAGGCTCCGGTCCCTTTGCTCACAATAGTCGTGACAAGAAGGATCAGCATCAACAGGCCAACCATAATGGCGGCAATGCCAAACGCTCTAAAGCGCCGCTCCGCTGCGTTGCGTTTACGGGTCCGCGCAGTTTCGGTCAGCAGGGAGTTCTGCACTGGTTGCGCCTGAGAGAAACCTAGATCGGTCATTAGTCGTATTGCTCCCGGTATTTACGCACAATGATGAGGGCAAGAACATTCAGTCCAAGAGTGAGCACAAAGAGAGAAAGCCCGAGGGCAAAGGCCACCAGTGTTTCGGGGCTGGCAAAATCGGTATCGCCGGTCAGCTGGCTGACGATCCTTGTGGTAATGGTGGTCATCGACTCAAATGGGTTGCCAGAGAACTTGGCAATTGCTCCTGCCCCCATCACAACGATCATTGTTTCCCCGATCGCGCGCGACGCTGCGAGCAGGATTGCACCAACGATGCCGGGCAGCGCGGCCGGCAATACCACCTGGCGGATGGTTTCGGATTTTGTCGCACCCAGCCCCAGTGAGCCATCTCGCATGGTCTGAGGAACCGCATTGATGATGTCATCGGATAGGGAGGAAACAAAGGGGATCAGCATGATGCCCATGACAAAACCTGCCGTCAGCACCGAGGTAGCACCACTCATCCAATCAAGCCCCAGAAGACCATTCTCCCCCTGCCCAAAAAAGCGCAGCAACATGGGGCCCACGGTCAGCAAGGCAAAGAGGCCGTAAACGATAGTCGGAATGCCCGCCAGGATCTCCAACAAGGGTTTGGCGAGGGTTCGCACGGCTGGGCTTGCGTATTCAGACAGGTAGATCGCAGCAAAGAGACCGACGGGTACCGCCACCAGCAGCGCAATTGCAGAAATATAGAGCGTTCCCCAGAGAAGCGGCAGGATCGACAGCTCACTGTCGCCCCGGAAGTTCGGAGCCCAGGTGGTGCCAAAGAAAAAGTCGCTCCAGGCGTGCAAGCCAAAGAAATTCACGGTTTCAAAGAGCATCGACAGCACGATGCCAACCGTTGTGAGAATGGCGAGAGAGGCTGCTAGTACCAACAGGGCCATTGCGCCGCGTTCAACCAGATTGCGTGCGCGCAGGTCCTTTTGGGTCTGGAGCAAAGCATAGACAAACCCAGCACCCGCAAGACCGAGACAGGCGACGACCATCGCGAGATGGCCTGTCTTGGAAAAACCGCGATAGCTTTGTGCGGCTGAGAGCACCTCGGGCAAAATCTCTGATCCCAAGGCAACGCCGATTGTGCCCAGCTCAACCCGCAGATTGGAGCTTTCCAGATCAAGAGCATTGATCTGATCATTGCTCAGCAAGCCGCGCTCTTCTGCCAGATCCAGTCCCTCTGCCAGCCTGCGGACATCAGACATCAGAAGGTTCAGCGACCCTGTTTCCGCAAACATGCTTTCCGGGATGGATTTTACCACTCGTGTTTCAATGAGCATGGGCTGCAGCAATAGCCAGCTAGCGAGCAGCGCCAAGGAAGGAACGCCCGCCCACATGGCGACATTAACGCCATAGTAAGAGGGCAAAGAGTGCAGCGCACGAATGTCGCCGTCAGCTGTTGCCAGCGCACGGTGGCGCCCCAGCAAAAAGCCAGCAACAGAAAGAGCAAGCAGAATGATGATGAGCCAGAAAGTCGGCATCAGGTGCTCCGAGATTTCATCCACAGTCTGGTCAGTTTCCAACTGCAGGACTTCGAGACAATGTCGGAGCGATAAGAACCGCCCCGACCTTTTCTCTTAGTGGTTAGGGTGAGTTCAGGAGTTGTTGTCCAGAGTTTTCTCGTCGGACACAGCTTCCTGTGTCGCTTCCAGTTCTGGATCTGCAACCAGACCATATTCCGCCAGAGGGCCATCTTCGCCGGCAACCTCTTCTGCAACAAAGAACTCAGCATATTCTTTCAGGCCAGGGATCACGCCGATGTGGGCTTTCTTCACGTAGAAGAAGAGCGGGCGGGACACCGGGTATTCACCAGTTGCGATGCTCTCGGTCGAAGGAACAATACCGGACATGGTCGCAACCTGAAGTTTGTCGGTGTTGTTCTCATAGAAGGCCAGACCAAAGACGCCGATCCCATCTTTGTTGCTTTCAATGCGCGCCAGTGTCTCTGTGTAGTCGCCGTCGATGTCGACCGAACGCCCGTCAGTGCGCAGGGCGATACAGGCTTTCTCTGCGGCTTTCTTCTTTGCCTTGGCGGTTTCGCCTTCGGCATGGGCCAGCAGGTGTTCAAAGGCGCCAGTTGCCTCGCAGCCGGCCAGGATCACTTTGTCTTCAAAGACTTCACGCGTACCGTGCTTGGTGCCAGGAACAAAGGCCTGGATCTCAACAGCTGGGAAGTTGGAGTTTACATCCGCCCAGGTTTTGTTCGGGTTGTCGACCAACTGACCATCAACCATGATCTTGTCAGACAGCGCCAGGAACCAATCAGTTGGGGTGTATTCAAAGCTATTTGCATTGATGTCAGAGGCAAAAACGATGCCATCATAACCGATGCGAACTTCAATAATGTCTGTCACGCCATTCTCGGCGCAGGCCTTGACCTCTTTTGCCTTGATCTTGCGCGATGCATTGGCAACGTCGATGGTATTCTCACCGACGCCTTCGCAAAACCGCTTCAGACCAGCAGAGGAGCCGCCGGATTCAACAACTGGTGTGGGGAAATCAAAGTTTTCGCCAAAGGCTTCGGCAACGATCGAGGCATAGGGCAGAACGGTGGAGGAACCGGCAACCTGAACCTGGTCACGCGCAGCGGCGGAAGAGGCAGAAACGGCGGCAATTGCCAGGGCGGAAGCTGTCAGTTTCACAAAGGACATCTGTGTCTCCATGAGAGTTTGAAGGTGCTGACCACCAGTTTGGTGACCTTGCTGGCCTTCTATGGCTACTGAATGTGACTTTTGTGACGCCAGTGTAACAGCCACATGACAATCCCCGCCAAAAGGCACATTCGATGTCAAATTCGCTTAACTTTTCTTCGCCGCCTGTCCCGCCGACTGAAACCCGCCCTACAACAGTTCCGCAAACTGCTTTGGCCTTCGCCCGGCTTTTATCCAAAACCGCAATGACAGGAATATGGGAGAATCCCCAAACAGCCGCATAACCGTTTCGGGAAGTTTTAGGCGCGAGCTGGACTAAGTCGCATCCTTTTGGAGCAATCCCCAAACCTCAACGTGGGAGCAACACTGTAAACGTGCTGCCCACGGCTCTTTCACTATTGATACGCAATCTGCCGCGATGCCGGCTGATGATGTGTTTCACAATCGCAAGGCCAAGCCCGGTTCCACCAAGCTCACGCGATCTATGGCTATCAGCACGATAGAACCTTTCCGTCAAACGAGGCAAATGGATCGGATCAATTCCCTGACCATTGTCTCTTACCGTGACCTGAACGGCCGGTCCGCGAAGCGAGCGATCCCTCTCCAGGAATTCAAGCGTGACCTCAACATGGTCGCCACCATATTTTATCGCGTTCTCAACCAGATTGATAAAAACCTGCAAAAGCTGATCCGGGTCACCAGCAATCTCGTATGCATCAGGGCTTTCCACCCCTTCGGGAAGCCCAAGATTAAGTGTCACCGAATTGTTTTCCGCCAGGGGCTGCATGGTTTTCAAAACCGATTGGAGATGAAGTGCAAGATCCAGTCGTTCCTTGGGACGCTGGCGCTCTCTGCTTTCGACACGGTTGAGAGTCAAAAGGTCCCCAACCAAACGGTTCATCCGTGCCGCTTCGTCGGACATGATAGAAAGAAAGCGGTCACGCGCATTGCTATCTTCGCGTGCTGGGCCCTGCAGGGTTTCGATAAACCCCACCAGCGCCGTTAGCGGTGTTCGCAATTCGTGACTTACATTCGCGACAAAATCCCGACGCATCTGTCCCGCCTGCTCCCGTTCACTGACATCCGTAAAGGTGACCAATACGGCTCCGGCCTCTACCGCACCGATTGATGGTACATAGCCTAGCGTCACATCATAGGTTGTATCTTGGGCACCATCATTGGACAAATGGCGAGCATTGCGCGGTTTGCGATCTTCCAGACAGCTTTCGATTGCCGCTATCACGCCGGGTTGGCGCAGAATGGTCGCGAAATGTCGACCGACCAGATTTTTCCCCAACAGTCCCTGACTCGCCATATTGGCTGCGATTAGGCGTTCTGATTGATCCACCAGGACCGCTGGTAGCGGGATCGCCTCCAGAAACCCGGTGTTCACATCCTGCTGCATCCTGATCCCCACGCAAATGACCCGTCAGATCTAGCGATAGATTGTAAAGCCTTTGTGGCACTGCAAGGCGACACGAAAAGATCGCAACGCCAAACCCTGACATGAATTAGCCAACGGGCACCAGCTCATCTCGGAATTTGCGCATGTTTTCCTGATAATGTATCGCGCTCAAGGTCAATTTTTGGGCCAGCGCCTCATCGACTTCTCGCACGACCTTGCCCGGAGCACCCATCACTAGAGAGTTGTCCGGGATCTCTTTGTTTTCGGTGATCAGCGCCCCTGCCCCAATCAGGCAGTTTTTGCCAATCTTGGCACCGTTCAAAACCGTGGCCCCCATACCGATCAGGCTGTTTTCACCAATGGTGCAGCCATGCAGCATGACCTTATGGCCGACCGTGCAATTACGACCGATCGTCAAAGGAAAGCCCGCATCGATGTGCATGACGACATTTTCCTGAATATTGCTGCCTTCACCGATGCGAATTTCTTCGTGATCCGCACGGATTGTACAACCAAACCAGACAGAGGCCCCCTGCTCCAGAACAACTTGCCCTATCAGGTTGGCATCTGGCGCAACCCAGCTGTCCTCATGCAGTTCTGGTCGGTGCGCTCCCAAAGCATAAATTGTCATGACATGGCCTCAAACTCTGTCTGCAACACACGTACATGGCTCATTAGTTGCGGCTGTTGTATCCGGCGCAGACGTGTTGCGGTGATGATGGTTTTCAGTGCGCCTTCGGTCGCATCCAGATCTTCATTGATCAAGACATGATCATAGCTGCCCCAATGGCTGATCTCGTCCCAGCTCTTTTCCATACGACGCGAAATGGTTTCAGCATCATCCTGTCCACGGCTTTCTAGACGGCGCCGCAGCTCGGTGATTGATGGCGGCAACAGAAAGATCGACAGCGTATGCTGGCCCAGTTCGGAATTGCGGATTTGCTGCGCACCCTGCCAATCAATGTCAAAGAGCACATCCTGCCCCGCCTCGATTGCGTCACGGACCGGGCCTTTGGGCGAGCCGTAGAAGTTTCCGAACACATGAGCATGTTCCAGCATGTCATTGCTGGCAACAGCCGCTTTAAAATCTTCGACTGGCGTAAAGTGGTAGTCTTCGCCATCGACCTCACCCGTTCTGGGCTGCCGGGTGGTTGCCGAAACCGAAAAACGGATGCTGTCGTCCCAGCTCCGCAACCGCTTTGCAAGCGTGGATTTCCCTGCCCCGGAAGGTGAAGAGAGGATGATCAGAAGGCCGCGCCGGTCTGCCATGTGATGTTCCTTGGAGTTACTCAATGTTTTGTACCTGCTCACGCATTTGATCGATAAGGGTCTTAAGTTCCAGCCCAATTGCGGTGAGCTGACTATTCTGAGCCTTAGAGCACAGCGTATTGGCCTCTCTGTTGAACTCTTGCATCAAGAAATCGAGTTTGCGACCAATTGCGCCGCCCTTGCGCAAGAGTTCCTCAGCAGCCACCACATGCGCTGCCAACCGATCAATCTCCTCTGTGACATCCGCTTTAACCGCCAACATGGCAAGTTCCTGCGCGATGCGTTCAGGAGCGACCCCATCGGCGTTATCCAGAACCCGGCTCAGATTTGATTTCAGGTTTTCCTCAATGAAGGGCTTGCGCGCCTCAGCGCTTTTTGCCGCTTCCTCGGTCAATCTGCGAATTTCCAAGAGTTGCCCGCTTAAGACTTTTGTCAGCGCCTGCCCTTCGGTTTCACGCATTTGAACGAATTCGGTCAAAATGTTTTCGAACTCCTTCTTGAGTTCATTTACAATTGGCTCCGGGTCATCCTGACTTTGGCTTTGCTCCAGCACGCCCCGAATGGACAGCAGATCAGCGGCAGAGGTCACCGAAAGATCGATCCCCTTGGACTGTGCCAGCGCCTCGGTTTCGGCAAGCGCCTCCAGCACTGAAGTCAAAAGTGGTTTGTTCAATACAACGCAGCCTGCGCCGTCATCCTGCCGCGCCAATCGCAGATTCAGACTGACATTACCTCGTGCCAATGATTTGCCCAAACGGCTTCTAAGGTGGGTTTCAAGACCTTCCAGCCAATCTGGCACCCTCAAACGCAGATCAAGACCTTTTGCGTTTACCGACCGCAACTCCCAGCTCCAGCTATGCGTTTCAAACACGCCCTGCCCCGAAGCAAAACCAGTCATGCTGTAAATCGTCATAAACGCAGGCCTTTCCTATATAGTTTGCAGTCGCTCTCGCCTTTCCTCTATACTTCATATGTAGTGTGCAAGCGCAAAAGGATAGGTTCCTAAACCCAGGCGTTAACCAATCAGGTAAGTTTTGGTCCAAATTTGAATTATATTATGTCATGTTAACTGCAAGGTAACCATCTAAACGGTACGACAAGGGCAGTTGCCAAATTGCTCTTGAGTGCCCTAGGGGTCATCCCCTGACAGTTTAAGGAAAAGCACATGTTTTTTGGCGGTAGCAAAAACCCCGGACACGATGAGAACCAAGGCAAGGTTGTCTCCATGAAGCATTTCCGCACCCCAGTGCCCGTTTCCGCGATGCGTCAGGCCGAGGCCTATTGGACTGCTCTGCGCCGTGGCGACGATATCCCCAACCGCTCGCAGATTGACCCACGCGGGTTGGAAAACATCTTGTCACAGACCTTCATCCTGGAACGGGTCGCACCGGGTATCGCACGTTTCCGCCTGGCAGGGCAAAAGGTCAATGAAATGGCTGGTATGGAAGTGCGTGGCATGCCTATCACCGCCTTCTTTACCCCGGATGCGCGCAAACAGATGAGTGCTGCACTGGAGCACATGTTCGAAGCCCCCGCCATCATCGAAGTTGAGATGCAGACTGAAGGCAGCCGTATCCGCACCCCACAAGAAGCCCGCATGCTACTCTTGCCGCTTCGTAGTGATCTGGGCGATGTCAGTCGCGCTCTAGGCATCTTTGTCTCCGAAGGTAACCCGGTTGGAACCTCTCAGCGTTTCTCGATCTCTTCCATCGAAATGCGCGCGGTCAATTCTGTTTCCCAGGAACCAGAATTCAAAGCACAGCCCCGTCTAGCTGAGACCACCGCTTCTGTGCCAGACACCAATGGCGATAACGCTTCTGAGAGTGAAGAGCCCTCTTTCTTGCAGGCCGCGCGTAGTCTCCTGGAAGAAAGTAAGAAGCCATTGGCAGGAACTGCGCGGGCAGATCACAAAAGCAAAAACAAAGCATCCCACCTGCGTCTTGTGGTTAGTCGTGATTAGCGCCTACCCATTGTCGAAAATTTTACCTGAATTCTAGTCTATTTGGTCATAGCTAGATTTGCGCCCCGCGGAAGAATTCCCGGGGCGCTTCCCGTTTTCGCGCTTGTTCTGACAAGACACCAAACTCTCTGACAAAAATGCCACCCAGGATTCTCCCCTGGGTGGCTTTCGTTTGTGCTCCCCCTGAAACCAAGGGGTAAAAGACGTGGTGTGCTCAGCCGACTTCGGCAGAACTCGCAATGCGCTTGCTGCGCAGCTGGGACAGTTCTTCGGCCACCAAAAAGGCGAGTTCCAGGGACTGGCTGGCATTCAGCCGTGGGTCACAGGCTGTATGATAGCGGTCGCTCAGGTTTTCATCTGTGACAGCACGCACACCACCGGTACATTCAGTCACATCTTGCCCGGTCATCTCAAAATGAACCCCACCTGGCAATGTGCCTTCAGCAGCATGTACTGCAAAGAAGTCCTGGACCTCGCGCAGCACGCTGTCAAAAGGCCGGGTCTTGTAGCCGGAGGAAGACTTGATCGTATTGCCATGCATCGGGTCGCAAACCCAGGTGACTTTGGTCCCTTCCTCTTCTACCGCCTTGATCAGACGGGGAAGATGTTCGCCCACTTTGCCCGCACCGAAACGTGCGATCAGGGTCAAGCGACCCTCCTCGTTTTCTGGGTTGAGGCGCTGCATAAGGACCTTCAGGTCTTCAGCAGTTGTTGTTGGGCCGCATTTCAGACCAATCGGGTTAAGAACACCACGGCAGAACTCAACATGCGCGCCGTCAGGCTGACGTGTGCGATCGCCAATCCAAAGCATATGCCCCGAACCGGCCAGCCATTTGCCAGACGTGGAATCAAGTCGCGTCAGAGCTTCTTCATATTCCAGCAACAACCCTTCGTGGCTGGTGTAGAATTCAACAGTCTGCAACGTATGTGCCGCATCATTGTTGACGCCCGCTGCTTTCATGAAGTCCAGCGTATCGGTGATCCGATTGGCCATCTCGCGATAGGATTCGGCTTTTTCTTCCTCGGTAAATCCAAGGGTCCAAGCATGGACCTGATTCACATCTGCATATCCACCGGTGGAGAAAGCCCGCAACAGGTTCAGAGTCGCCGCAGCCTGAGTATAGGCCTGCAACATACGCGAAGGATCGGGAACCCGCGAACCTTTGTTAAAGGCAAGGTCATTGATGATATCACCACGATAGCTGGGCAGTTCCACCCCTTCCAAGGTTTCTGTCGGCGCGCTACGGGGCTTTGCAAACTGCCCCGCCATACGACCTACCTTAACAACTGGAACCTTGGCACCATAGGTCAGAACCATGGCCATCTGCAGCATAACCTTGAAAGTATCGCGAATTGCATCAGCGCTGAACTGCTCAAAGCTCTCAGCGCAGTCTCCGCCCTGCAACAAGAAAGCTTCACCCCGGCCGGCGGCCGCCAAGTGCTGTTTCAACCGTCGTGCTTCACCAGCAAAGACCAAAGGCGGATAGTTGGAAAGCTGGGTTTCTACAGCCTCTAGGGCCGCGGCATCGGTATAGTCGGGCATCTGCACGCGTGGTTTGCTGCGCCAGGCCGATTTTTGCCAATTACTCATAGCTTTTCTCCGCTTAAGAGGTCTAAGTTGTTGAACAGGAGCCACCTATACAAAACCGTGTCGCTGCTGACCAGTTTAGAATTGCCCCCTCTTGACCCGGAGGCAAAGCTGTGAGCACGGTTTTGGGAACTTTCCGCGGGGAGGACCAATTGGGTTCTCGCCCGGTGCATTCAATCTTTGCTAAGGATGTGCCCAATGCAAACGACGAGCAAGCCGACAAGAACCAATGATACTGCCGGCCAGCCCAAGAGATTTGTCTTTGTTTTGCTGAACAAATTCACCATGCTTTCGCTTGCTTCCTCGGTTGAATGCTTGCGTATTGCGAACCGTATGGCCGGGCGTGAAATCTACTCTTGGACTTTGCAGGGAGAGGCCGGTTCAACCGTAACCTGTTCTGCCGGTATTACCTTCGAAGTTGATAGCGACCTCTTGGACCTCCAACGCGACGATACGATTCTCCTGTGCTCAGGCGTTGATGTACAGGCAAGCACCACAAAGAAGGTCCTGGCCTGGCTTCGTCGCGAAGCGCGCAAAGGTCTGGTCATCGGTGGCCTCTGTACCGCCGCCTATACCATGGCCAAGGCCGGGCTCCTTGATGGCAAGCGCGCTACAATCCACTGGGAAAACATCGACAGCTTCATCGAAGAGTTCGAAGACGTGACTCTGACCAAATCGGTTTTTGTTATCGACAATAACAGGCTTTCCACAGCGGGTGGGACCTCTTCCGTTGATTTGATGCTCAAACTGATCGCCAATGATCATGGAGAGGATCTTGCCAATTCGGTTGCGGATCAGCTGATCTACTCTTCGATCCGCACCGATCAGGATACACAGCGCCTGTCTATCCCGACCCGGATCGGGGTTCGTCACCCGAAACTCTCCTTGGTTATTCAGATGATGGAAGCCAACATAGAAGAGCCTATCAGCCCCTCTATCCTGGCACAGGACGTTGGGATGTCGACTCGTCAGTTGGAGCGCTTGTTCCGTCGCTATCTCAACCGCAGCCCCAAACGCTATTATATGGAGCTTCGCCTTCAGAAGGCGCGCAACCTTTTGATGCAAACCGATATGAGTGTAATCAACGTCGCACTCGCCTGTGGCTTTGCCTCCCCTTCGCATTTTTCAAAATGCTACCGATCGCACTACGAAACCACGCCCTATCGGGAACGCGGCAGTAAATCGAGCTCCGCCTAGTCCGGCTTTCTGGTTTCTAGCATTCGGCTTGGCGACATCCATTTTTGGAAGCCGCCAAGCTTAACCTGTTCTAAGGGGTAACAACCTTAGTTTCCCAAAATGCACGATGTTCCCCAAGGTGCACACTTGATTAGAACCTGACATGGGAATCAGTGCAGTATTTGTAGATTTCACCCCCCCTTCGAAACGCCGTTAGGCATCAAAGCTCCACTACAATCATTCCCTTGCTCAACATTTTTCCCAGAATCAGCCCCAGCGACTCTGAACTCAATATGTTTCTGCTCTTATGACTGAGCCGAAGGGAAACTATTTTAAGCCTCAAGCACTTGTGCGAATGCCGCCCGGATAGGACACGGGACTGAATGGTATCAAAATCAGTCAGCTGAGGCTGCAAAACCGTCAAAGACCATTTCGGAAAGGTAAAAAAACTATTGAGTTCTTCCCCTAATAGCGGAAACCATGTAGAGCATCCGCCTCATCAGGTCAGCCAATCAGGCTGGCCCAAAAAATAGAACCGAAACTGAACTAGGAAAAACTGCCCGGTGATGGAGACTTTTCTTTTACGTTCTCCTTGCCTAGGGTCCTAAGTGAACAGTTTTGTTCCAAAAATTGGGAGATATCACATGAAGAATTTGCTTATGGCCACTGCGGCTATTGCGCTTACTGCTGGCACTGCATTTGCCGGTGGCCACGCAAAAGAAGTTAAGCTTGGCGTACTCTTTGGCTTTACTGGTCCTATTGAATCTCTGGCACCTGCCATGGCGCAGGGTGCTGAACTGGCGATGGAAGAAGTCACCAAATCCGGAAAACTGCTGGATAGCGCGACCGTTACCCCAGTGCGCGCCGACACCGGCTGCATCGACAACGGTCTTGCGGTAGCCAATGGCGAAAAACTGATCGCCGAAGGTGTGAACGGCATCATCGGTGGTGACTGTTCCGGCGTGACCGGCGCGATCCTTCAGAACGTTGCCATTCCCAACGGCATGGTTATGATCTCTCCCTCCGCGACTTCTCCCGGTCTGTCCACCATGGAAGACAACGGCCTCTTCTTCCGCACTTCCCCTTCGGATGCGCGTGAAGGCCAGGTCATGGCAGAGATTCTACAAGAGCGTGGTGTGAAATCCATCGCGTTGACCTATACCAACAACGACTATGGCAAAGGCCTGGCCGATGCGATCAAGACCTCCTTTGAAGGTGTTGGCGGTAGCGTAACCATCGTCGCAGCTCACGAAGACGGCAAAGGCGACTATTCCGCAGAAGTTGCTTCCCTGGCCTCCGCTGGTGGCGACCTTTTGGTTGTTGCGGGCTATCTGGACCAAGGTGGTCTCGGCATCATCCAGTCCTCGCTCGACTCCGGTGCATTTGACACCTTTGGCCTGCCCGGTGGCATGATCGGCGACAGCCTTCCTTCCAACGTTGGCTCCGATCTTGATGGTTCCTATGGCCAGATTGCCGGTTCCGACTCCAAAGGCGCAGAAATCTTTGCGGCTCAGGCAAAGGACCTCGGCTTTGATGGCACCTCCGCTTATGCTTCTGAATCCTATGATGCCGCTGCACTGATCATGTTGGCCATGCAGGCCGCCAACTCCAAGAACCCTGCCGACTACGGCGCGAAGATCATGGATGTTGCCAATGCACCTGGTGAGCCAATCAACCCTGGTGAACTGGGCAAGGCACTGGAAATCCTCGCCGCTGGCGGTGAGATTGACTATCAGGGAGCAACCGGCGTTGAGCTGATCGGCCCCGGTGAGAGCGCAGGCTCCTACCGCGAAATCGAAGTTCAGGAAGGCAAGAACGTAACCCTTCGCTTCCGCTGATCCCTCCGGTTTGGATCTAGATATCAACGAGCAGCCCGGCAACGCCCGGGCTGTTCCAAATTTAAAGGCCGCAAAAACACGCGGCAGGGGATGAAATGACATGATCGTCGTCGAGGACTTGCATAAGCACTTCGGCGGGTTCCACGCGGTTGACGGCGCCTCGCTGGAAATCGCCAAGGGGTCCATAACCGGTTTGATTGGCCCGAATGGGGCCGGCAAAACCACATTGTTCAATGTAATTGCGGGTGTTCTGCCGCCGACGTCCGGCCGCGTCACCATGGATGGTGAGGATATCACTGGCCTGCCCCCGCATGAGCTGTTCCACAAGGGGCTGCTGCGCACCTTCCAAATCGCGCATGAATTCTCCTCAATGACCTGCCGCGAGAACCTGATGATGGTTCCGGGAGGCCAATCGGGTGAGACACTGTGGAACACCTGGTTTGGACGCAAACGCATCGCTGATGAAGAACGCGCCCTGCGCGCCAAGGCGGATGAGGTGCTGGAGTTCCTCACGATCAGCCATATCGCCGATCTGCGTGCGGGTGAAATCTCCGGTGGGCAGAAAAAGCTGTTGGAGCTAGGCCGCACCATGATGGTGGATGCCAAAATCGTCTTTCTGGATGAGGTTGGCGCCGGTGTGAACCGCACCCTTCTTTACACCATCGCGGACGCCATCAAACGCCTCAACGAAGAGCGCGGCTATACTTTTGTGGTCATTGAGCACGACATGGAGTTCATCGGCCGTCTTTGTGACCCCGTCATCTGCATGGCCGAAGGCAAGAAACTGGCCGAAGGCACTCTGGGTGAGATCAAAGCCAATGAGCAGGTGATCGAGGCCTATCTGGGAACAGGCCTGAAGAACAAAGATAAGCTGGAGAAAGCCTGATGGGTGTGCCTGCTGAGTTTTGGGGTTCTGCCCCCGCCGCTGCGCGGCTCCCCCGAGGTGTTTTTCGCAAAATGAATAAGGGAGGCGCATATGTCTGAACCCTTTCTGATTGGCGATTGCATGACAGGCGGATACGGCAAGGGGCCGGATATCCTGCACGATTGCACCATTGCCGTGAACCCAGGCGAAATCGCAGTCATCGTTGGTCCCAATGGTGCCGGTAAATCCACCGCCATGAAGGCCACTTTTGGCATGCTTAATGTGAGGTCTGGCTCCGTCCGCTTGGACGGTGAGGATATCACCACCCTTAGCCCCCAGGATCGGGTGATCAAGGGCATGGGCTTTGTGCCCCAGACCAGCAATATCTTCACTTCGATGACGGTGGAGGAAAACCTGGAAATGGGCGCCTTTATCCGCACTGATGACATCAGCGACACCATGGAACAGGTCTATACCCTGTTCCCGATCCTGCGCGACAAGCGCAACCAGCCGGCGGGAGAGCTCTCTGGCGGTCAGCGTCAGCAGGTGGCCGTCGGGCGCGCGCTAATGACCAAACCCAAGGTGCTGATGCTGGACGAACCCACAGCGGGTGTTTCCCCCATCGTGATGGATGAGCTGTTCGACCGTATTATCGAGGTTTCCCGCACCGGGCTGCCGATCCTGATGGTGGAACAGAACGCAAAGCAAGCGCTTGAGATCGCGGACAAAGGCTATGTTCTGGTGCAGGGGCGCAATGCCTATACCGGCACCGGACAAGAGCTGCTGGCCGATCCCGAAGTCCGCAAATCGTTCTTGGGGGGGTGAAGAATGTCCATACCCCGGTTAAGCCACTGCTCCGGATTGCTCGGCGCTTTAAGCACAACCGCAATCTTTGCGGTTTCCAACGAACTCCAAGCTGCTCCACTGCAGCACAGCTGCCTTTTCGACCACGTTGCAAAGGTAACCAAGGAAGGAATGCAGAGGGCTGACGTGGCTTTACAGGTAACTGTTGCACACCGAAAGCGCAGTGGACGCGTGATCGTGGATGGTAGCGGTGACTATGAAGCCCGTGCCAAGTCTTTCGATAGCGGTGCAGTAGAGTACTACTTCAAGACAGACGTCTCGAAAGAAACAATTACTATTGGCCCGCAAGGCGATGCCCTCTGGGACATCCGGTTCAGAAATGAGGATTACATGGTTTATGTCGGAACTTGCGGCGCAGTAGAGGTGGCTTCCTGATGGATCTTCTCAACGCCCTTGTGGCGCTAACTAACTTCGTCATGATCCCAGCCATTGCCTATGGCAGCCAGTTGGCGCTGGGGGCTCTTGGTGTGACGCTGATCTACAGCATCCTGCGGTTCTCCAACTTTGCCCATGGCGACACCATGGCATTCGGAACCATGATGACCATTCTGGTGACTTGGCTGTTTCAATCCTGGGGCATTGGCTTTGGCGTCCTGCCAACCGCGCTTTTGGCGCTGCCTTTTGGTATTCTGGCAACCATGGCCTTGGTTTTGGTCACCGACCGGACAGTTTACCGATTTTATCGGGAGCAAAAAGCAAAGCCGGTCGTCTTTGTGATGGTCTCGCTGGGTGTAATGTTCATGATGAACGGCCTTGTCCGTTTCATCATTGGGCCTGGCGATCAGCGGTTCTCAGATGGTGAGCGCTTCCTGATCAAGGCCCGGGCCTTCAAGAAAATGACTGGCCTCAACGAAGGTTTGGCGATCAAGACCACCCAGGGCATTACTGTTGTGACCGCGATTGTGGTTGTGGCGCTGCTGTTCTGGTTCCTGAACAAGACCCGTACCGGTAAATCCATGCGCGCCTATTCGGATAACGAGGATCTGGCGCTGCTGTCTGGCATCAACCCGGAGCGCGTGGTGATGTACACTTGGCTGATCGTGGCCGCACTCGCGACCATCGCAGGTGTGCTTTACGGGCTTGATAAAAGCTTCAAACCCTTCACCTATTTCCAGCTGCTGCTGCCAATCTTTGCCTCTGCCATCGTAGGCGGCCTTGGCAGCCCGCAGGGTGCAATTGCCGGCGGGTTCATCATCGCTTTTTCTGAGGTGACGATCACCTATGCCTGGAAAAAAGTGCTGAATTACTCACTGCCGGAAAGCCTGGCGCCGGATGGTCTGGTTCAGCTGTTGAGCACCGACTATAAGTTCGCGGTCTCCTTCGCGATCCTGATTGTTGTCCTCCTGTTCAAGCCAACGGGCCTCTTCAAAGGGAAAGCGGTATGACCGACACAATGAAACACAGCCTGCTTTTTGCCGCCGTCGGCCTGCTGATCGTGATGGAGGGCGTGACGGACTGGGGCTTTTTCTCCGGCTCCTGGAACTCCTCCCTGGTGATCCTGAACATGGGGCTGATCTCTGCCATCATGGCCTTGGGGGTGAACCTGCAATGGGGTTTTGCAGGGTTGTTCAACGTCGGCATCATGGGCTTTACGGCGCTGGGCGGATTGGCCGTTGTCCTGACTGCAACCCCACCAACACCAGGCGCCTGGAGCGCAGGCGGCGCAGGCGTTGTGATGGCCATGGTTATGGGGGCCCTGACAGTTGTCTCTGCCGTCACCGTGACGAAGATGATGCCAAAGGGCCGCAGCCGTGCCCTGGTGACAATTGCCATCCTCGTTGTTGGTTTTGTCATCTACCGGGCCCTGTTTGACCCGGCCATCGGCGCCATCGAAGAGATCAACCCTGCGATTGAGGGCAATATCGGCGGCTTGGACTGGCCGGTGATCCTGTCCTGGCCTGTCGGGGGCTTGCTGGCAGCGGGTGCGGCCTGGCTGATTGGTAAGACCGCATTGGGTCTGCGTTCCGATTATCTGGCGATTGCGACCCTGGGTATTGCTGAGATCATCATCGCGGTGCTCAAGAATGAGGACTGGCTGTCACGTGGGGTTAAGAACGTCGTGGGACTACCACGCCCCCTGCCCTTTGAGGTGGATCTGCAGAATGATCCGGCCTTTGTGGACCGTGCTGCCGGGCTGGGTCTGGATCCGGTTCTGGCTTCCACGCTCTATGTCAAACTGGGCTACGCGATCCTATTCGCTGTGGTTCTACTGGCCCTTCTGTGGATGGCGCAGATGGCACTGAAAAGCCCCTGGGGCCGGATGATGCGCGCAATCCGTGACAATGAGGTTGCGGCTGAAGCTATGGGTAAGGACGTGACCCGCCGCCACCTGCAGATCTTTGTGCTGGGCTCCGCGATCTGTGGCATTGCTGGCGCAATGATGACCACCTTGGATGGGCAGCTGACACCGGGGACTTACAACCCACTGCGCTTCACCTTCCTGATCTGGGTCATGGTCATCGTCGGTGGCTCCGGCAACAACTTTGGCTCGGTTTTGGGCGGTTTCCTGATCTGGTTCCTCTGGATTAAGGTAGAGCCGATGAGCCTGGAACTGATCAGCCTACTCACCTCAGGCATGGCCGAAGATAGTTTTCTGCGTGGTCACCTGATGGAGAATGCCGCTCACATGCGTCTCTTCACCATGGGTTTGATCCTGCTGCTGGTCCTACGCTTTAGCCCGCGCGGGTTGATCCCAGAGAAGTAGGGTTCACATCCTTAGAGAAAAGAAACGCCGCCTCACATTTGAGGCGGCGTTTTTTGTTCATCCTTCTTAGCGGCCTTTGAATAATCCACCCAGGATCCCGCGAACGATACGTCGGCCGGTGGTGCCTTTCAGCTCTTTGATCACCGCCTCCGACATCGCTGAAGCAAAGGTGTCTTTGCGTTTGTAGCTGCGCGATGTCGAGCGGCTGACCCGGCTGCCGGAAAAGCGTCGGGCGGCGTTGAACTCCCTTGCCATTGGCTCCGGTGCCTTCTCCGCTGCTATCTCAGCTTTCTCCGCCTCCGCCGCGGCTGCCGCACTGCGTTGCGCCAGGATTTCATAGGCAGAGCGTCGATCAAGCGGTGTGTCATATTTCCCCGCCATATCAGAGGCTTTTAGGAAAGCTGCCCTTTCGGTCTTGGATAGGGGTCCCAACTGACTGCTTGGCGGGCGGATCAGGGTGCGTTCAACGATGCCGGGCACCCCTTTCTTTTGCAGCATGGAGGTTACAGCCTCCCCTACGCCGACTTCGCGAATGGCATCCTCTGTAGAAAACCGCGGGTTCTCCCGGTAGGTCTCTGCCGCAAGTCGCAGGTTTTTCCGGTCTCTTGCGGTAAAGGCACGTAGTGCATGCTGTATGCGGTTGCCAAGCTGTCCCAAGATGTCTTCGGGTACATCCGCTGGGTTCTGAGTGATGAAATAGATCCCAACCCCTTTGGAACGGATCAGCCTTGCCACCTGTTCAACCTTGTCAACCAAGGCTTTGGGGGCATCCTCAAACAGCAAATGCGCCTCATCAAAGAAAAAGACAAGCTTAGGCTTGTCCGGGTCGCCAACTTCGGGAAGTTCCTCGAACAGCTCGCTTAGCAGCCACAACAGGAACGTCGCATAGAGCTTTGGTGAGGCCATGAGTTTATCCGATGCAAGGATGTTTATCATCCCGCGTCCAATAGCGTCCTGACGCATCAGGTCTTTCAGTTCCAAGGCCGGCTCCCCAAAGAGGTCGGCCCCGCCCTGGTTCTCCAATACCAGCAAACGACGTTGGATCGCTCCGATCGAGGCGGGTGAGACATTACCATACCGCAGCGACAGCTCCCCCCGGTTTTCCCCGATCCAGACCAACAAGGACTGAAGATCCTTCAGATCCAGCAGCGCCAATCCCTGCTCATCTGCTAGTCGGAAGGCAATGTTCAAGATCCCTTCCTGTGCCTCGCTCAACTCAAGCAGCTGCGCCAGAAGGAGGGGGCCCATATCGGCGATGGTCGTGCGCACCGGGTGGCCCTGTTCCCCAAACAAATCCCAGAACGTCACAGGGCAATCGTGATAGCTATAGTCTTCAAAGCCGATTTTCTCCGCCCGGCTATGAAAGGCATCATGTAACTTGTGTGCAGCGCTGCCAGGTTTCGCGAGACCAGAGAGGTCTCCTTTGACATCAGCCAGGATCAACGGAACTCCAGCCTGAGAGAAACTCTCTGCCAAGATTTGCAAGGTGACGGTTTTGCCGGTGCCCGTTGCACCAGCTATCAACCCATGGCGATTGGCATATTTGAAGCTGAGCTCCTGTGCCTCGCCATAACTCTCACCTCCCCCTCCGATAAAGATCTTATCTGACATGTGTTTTCCCTGCCCTACTGTCGAACCAAGTGTTTTATCGCACTTTCCCCTGTTTGCAGGGGAAAGTGCAATAATTCGCCGCTTTTAAACATACATTGTTAACCTTTATATGCCATCAAGGTCTTGCCCGCCCTCTCCCTTCGGAGGTGTTGGCGGGCATTTCCTCCCTGTCAGACTGGCCGTGCCGCGTGCACGGCCCTTTTTTTGCAACTATGGTCCTAGTTTCTGGTTAACTTGCGCGTGTTGCGCGCAAGGGTCGGAAAAATCCAAATTCAGCGCGTTTTTTTCTCTTTGCTTATTGACCAATAAGCGAACCCCTCGTAACGTCCTATCCAATAACTAAGTCGGCCAGTCCGACGGGGAGAGACCACACAGAAAAGGGAACCCTTGGGTTTCCTTTTTTGCTTTTCCTGTCGCAGTCCACCCGCGTCACCCATAGGGTATGCATCCCGTGTACATTTCCCCGCTTATCGCCCGATATTGAACTGACACCTTTTGAATTGCGTGATAAATCCACTGCAAACAACCCAGAGACAAATGAGGCATTCATGATTAAGTCCCTGACACCAATGACATTGGCAGCCTTGATTGCTATTGGCTCCGCCGTTTCCGCGCAAGAAAGCACAGCAACCGCAGATGGCGCTGAGGAAACAACACAGGCAGGAGAATCGACTACTGATCAACTGCTGGACCTTGGACAGCCCGTAGACGACGGTACCATTCAACTTGGGCAACGCTACAGCAAAGAAACCCATGGAGATTGGGACCTGGCCTGCGTGAAGGTAGAAGCGGACAATGACCCTTGCTCGCTCTTGCAGATCATGCGTGACCCGCAAGGTAACCCAATGGCAGAGATTTCGCTGTTCCGGATTGATCAACAAGGAGGCCAGGCTGTCGCCGGTGCAACCGTGATCGTTCCTTTGGAAACTCTGATTGCAACAGGCGTAACCATTTCTGTCGATGGTGCCCCAGGCAAACGCTACAACCTTTCCCACTGCAGCCCTCTCGGCTGTTTTGCGCAGATCGGTTTGACGGAGGCTGATGTTAACGCCTTTAAACAAGGCAAAAGCGCTGTACTGTCCCTGCGCCCGGCGCTCGCACCGGACAACGAAGTCGAGTTGAGCTTTTCGCTTTCTGGCTTCACCGCAGGCTACAATGTCGTGGATGTTGTAAAACAATAAGAAATCCTCGCCGCAAAACCCAGCTATTAGGTTTTGCGGCGACGGTTTTTGCGTTGCCGCCTATCGGCAGGCAAAGTTGAAGAACCTATGTTCACCTAGCCTAGGTTTTCTAGCCCTCTTTAGCCCGGACCTACCCCTTGTTTCGTGCTGTCGATGTCGGGGGCTTCCGATCATTGCGCGCTCTGAGCCTCACCGTCTTGGTTTAGCCAATCCCAGCATTCCTGCCAGAGGGCCTGGCGCCCCGGACGAAAGGCGCCTTCATGTCCTATACGCCTAACGCCAAAGGCACTGGGCTCCCGGATAACCAGGGAGCGGTCTGCCTTTGGGTATGCCTGTAACAAATCCCAACCAGATCGTTCGGTTGCGATTGGATCATCAGTAAAGACCCAAGAGCGGATGGGCGCTGTGACATCAGAATAGTACTGTGGGTCCAGAAAACTCCCATAGTCACGCTCAAAGTAAGAGCGTTTACAGCTCCAGCGGCGCCAGGTCCGGAACAATTTTGGTGGCAGAGCCTCCCCTTGCCATCCGCCGCCTGGCCTAAGGTAGCCCCAACGCATCAATGAATACTGCCCAAGCCCCCACCAAAAGTAGAGCTCAAGCGGCCAGTTTCGTAAATGATGGCCACCAAAATACCCCGTTCCTACAGAGAGGAATGCATGCCGTCTGATAAGGTTTTGGTTTTTCATCAGCCCAACAAAATGGCCGCCAACACTATGTGCAATATGGAAAATCGGCAGTGACGTAGCCCTATCATGCAGAAAATCAAGCGCTGCGGGCATGTCGTAGTGTCCCCAGTCGGGATAATCGATGCCTGAGTTCCGCAGATCCGGAACGGCAGATTTTCCAATGCCACGATAGTCGTAGGTTAGGACGAGAGCACCACGCGCTGCCAGAAAATCCGCCAGGGCGTGATAGAAAAACTTAGGAAATCCGGTTCCCGCTGAAATCAGAACCGCAGACGTTGGATCCGCCGCAGCGGTCAGATCTCCGGTAAGGAGCCAGCCATCTTCTGTTTTTATCTCAACAGACTTGCGCTGAAATTGAGTGTCTTGTTCCTGTTGAACATCCTTCATTCTTCCCCCTCCGGAGCAGCGATGATCGCCTCAGCGTTTCTTGTGACATGGTCCAAAAACTGTTGGATAGTCGCCCTCTCCGCCTCATTGAAAGGCGCCAGTAGGGCTTCGTTGAAATGGCGGGTTTCCTGCTTCCCTTTTTGCAGAAGCTCTATGCCCTTTGGCAGAAGCCGCACTCGATTGACGCGTCGATCTTCGGTACTGGCCTCCCTGGTAACGAGATCCAGGGCCACCATTCTGTCCACCAAGCCTGTCAAACCTGATTTCCCCATCGACAGCCGTTTAGCGATTTCTGAAATCGGCATCCCATCATCTTTGTCGAGAACAAAGAGGACCGCAAACTGTGCTGTTGTCAGCCCTGCCATGGATCTCGTCCGGTTGTCAGCCGCCCGAAACAACGCTGCATGGGCGGTTTGCAGTAAGTGAAATACTCGTACTTTCCGTGTCATTCGACCACACCCCCTTTAATACGTATGCGAACCTTTTTCCAACAGAGCAAGAAAAACCGCACCTTGATGACGCCAAGTCATCCCATACCACTGTGCCCCCTCAGCCTTTGCCGTCCTCTTGAATGGTTCACCAGCGGATTGACATTCGATCCTCCAAACGGCAATTTTCAATGAAGTTTTCTTGGCCGCACAACGCGCCCTGAGCACATAGCGGACCCTTTTATGAAGCTTCTCTTCCTGACCAGGTTTTCCTTCTTTGGCGTTTCAGGATGGCGCTCTGAGGCTAGCACCGATTTAGAAAAACTCTTGGACCCAGAGAGACTGGAAAGCCGGTTTAACCTCTTTGAGAAAATCGCAGCACGTTCGTTGGCAATGCAGAGCGATCTCGACTTTGATTGGATCCTTCTTAGTGCGAAAGCCATGCAGAAGGCCGATAAAGATAGGCTGAGAGCGATTGTCAAAAGCACGCCCGGCCCCGGTATTCGCAAGGTTCTGTTCCGCGAGCACATGCCAGCAGGCAAAGCCTTTCTTCAGGCTATTTGGCGCAATTACCAAAAGACAGATCTCATCAGTACGGTGGTCATCGATGATGATGACGCGCTGCACTCAAATTTTGTAGCAGAGTGTAAATCCGCTTGCAGCCAGTCCTGGGCCGAGAAGTCACCGGATGCGGACCACGTTCTAACCAGTTTCCCCAAAGGGATTAGCCTGAACCTCAGAGAAGGTGGGTGCGAGTTCTACGAAAGACATGTGCCCTTTACCAACCTAGGCCTGTCCATGACTGCGCCTGCCAATAGCCGCCACAATCTTTTTGCAATGAGTCACAAACGTGCGGGTAAGCGACGCCCATCCCGGATTGTTGAAACTGAGCACCCCATTTACTTGCGGACCGTCCATCAATCCAATGACTCTCAGGCAATGCTGGGAAAAGATCCCAAACCCGTCGCAGAAAGCTTGGTTCGGCAGCACTTCCCTGGAATTAACTTTAAAAACTTGACCTAAGTGATTGGTTCTTAACAAGACCTATAGAGATCCACTCAGAGGAAAAAGGCTCCTCCTTTTTCCAAAGGAGGAGCCAGTGACACCGATCAGGCTCTTTATTCACTGCCCAAAGACCATCATGCCTGGGCCTTCTCGGCGTTTGGAAAAGGCGCACCTTCTCCAGACCTCGTAAATGATCTTCCCGCCAAAAGGCGGGAAGATCCCCCCCTTAGATCAACTACATCCTGAAGTGCCGCCGCAGGTATTGCATTTCATGCAAGTCCCGTTGCGCACCAGAGTGTAGTTGCCACATTCACCGCAGGCCTCTCCCTCGTAGCCTTGCATTTTTGCTTTTGTTCGCGCATCCATGCCGACCGCTGGAGCTGGATTCGCAGAAACTTCTGGAACCAGAGATTGCAGTTCTGCGACCGCATCGCCACCGCTGCGTACGTCATCAGCCTGCCCGCCCTTGAGCACCACAAAATCCTGAGGCAAGCGTTTGCGCAGATATCCGGTGGAGGAAATCTGGCGCAAGACCTCAAGGGATCGCGTTGCAGCGCTTTCACTAATCTCGGTCAGGTTCGACACACCCTCTTCTTCGCCTCGGCCGATATCATCAAAGGCTGGACCTTCGGGCTTCACATGAGCAAGATCGGTCCGGTCCAGGTAGCTGACGGCCAATTCGCGGAACACATAGTCCAGAATGGATGTCGCGTTCTTAATGGAGTCATTGCCCTGAACCATGCCCGCAGGTTCAAACTTGGTAAAGGTGAAGGCGTCGACAAATTCCTCCAGCGGGACGCCATATTGCAGGCCAACAGAGACGGCGATAGCAAAATTGTTCATCATCGCCCGGAAGCCAGCGCCTTCCTTATGCATATCGATGAAAATCTCGCCCAGATTTCCGTTCTCATATTCGCCGGTGCGAAGATAAACCTTATGCCCGCCAACCACAGCTTTCTGGGTATAGCCCTTACGCCGTTGCGGCATTTTTGTACGGTGAGATTTGTAGACCTCTTTCACCAGGACCTTTTCGATCACCTTCTCCGCCAAAACAGCAGCTTTTTCCTGCGGCGTTCCGGTTTCCAGGGTCTCTGCAGCCTCATCATCATCCTCGACCAGCGCAGCGGCCAAAGGCTGGCTCAGCTTGGAACCGTCCCGATAAAGCGCGTTGGCTTTGACACCCAGCGACCAGCTCAGCTCATAAGCACGTTGGCAATCCTCGATGCTGGCGTCATTGGGCATATTGATGGTCTTGGAGATCGCGCCGGAGATAAAGCTCTGAGCTGCAGCCATCATGCGAATGTGGCTCTCAACGCTAAGATAACGCTTCCCTTTTTTCCCGCAAGGATTAGCGCAGTCAAAGATTGCGTAGTGCTCCTCCTTTAGATGCGGCGCCCCTTCCAGGGTCATCGTCCCACAGACGTGATCATTGGCTGCATCAATATCTGCGCGGTTGAAACCGAGATGGCGGAGCAGATCGAATGTCGGATCATTCAGTTTCTTAGCAGGGATGCCCAGCACGCCAGTGCAGAAATCCTCACCCAAGGTCCATTGATTGAAAACAAAACGGATATCAAAGGCGCTTTCCAGGGCGCGGTCGATTTTGCTCAGCTCATTGGGGCCAAATCCATGTCCGGTGAGAGAAGTATGATTGATCCCCGGCGCATTGCCGATGGTGCCATGCCCAACAGCATAAGAGACGATCTCTTCGATCTCGGCAGAGCTATATCCCAGCCCTTCCAAAGCGGCTGGAACAGAGCGGTTGATGATCTTGAAATAGCCTCCGCCCGCAAGTTTCTTGAATTTCACCAGTGCGAAATCCGGTTCAATCCCTGTGGTGTCGCAATCCATCACCAGGCCAATGGTGCCGGTTGGTGCAATCACTGTTGTCTGGGCGTTGCGATATCCGTGTTTTTCCCCCAGGGCCAGTGCCTCATCCCAGGCGCCAAGCGCGAGGTCGGTCAGACGCGCATCTGGGCAGCCCCGGATGTCCAGCGGTACCGGAGGAACCGAAAGCCCCTCATATCCGGTGGCCTTACCCAGCGCTGCATTGCGGTGGTTACGGATCACCTTCAGCATATGCTCAGAGTTATTCGCATAGCCTGCAAAAGAACCCAGTTCAGATGCCATCTCTGCTGAGGTGGCATAGGCAACGCCTGTCATCAGCGCCGTGAGAGAGCCACATAGTGCGCGCCCCTCCTCGCTGTCATAGCTGAAGCCCATGTTCATCAAGAGGCCGCCGATATTGGCGTAGCCCAGCCCCAATGTCCGATAGTCATGGCTGCGCTGCGCGATGGCTTTTGACGGGAACTGAGCCATGGTGACAGAGATTTCCAGCGTCACTGTCCACAGACGGCAGGCATGCATGAAATCTTCCGCCTGGAAGTTTCCAGCCTTGAGGAAGGTCAGCAAGTTCAGCGAAGCCAGGTTACAGGCGGTGTCATCCAGGAACATATATTCTGAACAAGGGTTTGAACCGCGGATTTCACCATCATTCAGGCAAGTATGCCATTCGTTCACGGTGTCATGAAACTGGATGCCAGGATCGGCGCAGGCCCAAGCAGCATGGCCGACTTTTTCCCAAAGTTCCCGCGCTTTTACTGTCTTGGCCACTTCACCGTTGGTCCGGTTAATCAGCTCCCAATCCGCATCCTTCTCGACCGCATGCAAAAAGGCATTGGTCACACGGATGGAGTTATTGGAGTTCTGCCCCGAAACAGAGCTATAGGCCTCTGAATCCCAATCTGTGTCATAGGTGGGGAACTCAATACTGTCATAACCCTGCTTGGCGTAGTCCAGAACACGTTTGATGTAGGTTTCCGGGATCGACAGCTTCTTTGCTTCGCGAACCGCTTTCTTGAGGGCTGGGTTGCTGTTCGGCTCATAGGCGTCGGTGGCCTCACCATCCCAGCTGCGGATGGCTTCAAAGATGCCATTCAACATCTTCTCATGCATCTTGGAACCGGCCACGATAGAGGCAACTTTTTGCTCCTCGAGAACCTTCCACTGGATAAAGTCCTCAATATCCGGGTGGTCCGCGTCGACAATTACCATTTTAGCTGCGCGTCGGGTGGTGCCGCCTGATTTGATTGCGCCGGCAGCACGATCCCCGATCTTCAAGAAGCCCATCAGCCCAGAGGACTTACCCCCACCAGAAAGTGGTTCCCCTTCGCCCCGAAGGTGGCTGAAATTGGTGCCAGTTCCTGAACCATATTTGAACAGGCGCGCTTCCCGCACCCAGAGATCCATGATGCCGCCATCATTGACCAGATCATCAGAGACAGACTGAATGAAACAGGCGTGCGGCTGCGGATGTTCATAGGAGCTTTTGGATTTTGTCAGCTTGCCGGTTTCAAAATCGACATAATGATGACCCTGAGCAGGTCCATCGATACCATAGGCCCAGTGCAGGCCGGTGTTGAACCATTGGGGGCTATTAGGCGCTGCGCGTTGGCTGGCAAGCATATAGCGCATTTCATCATAGTAGGATCGCGCATCTTCCTCGCTGGAGAAGTAGCCACCCTTCCAGCCCCAATAGGCCCATGCGCCAGCCAAGCGGTCAAATACTTGCTTAGAGGAACTCTCTGATCCCGTCGGCACGTCTTTTCCGGCAGGTACTGAACGCCAAAGGAATTCCGGGACATCTTTTTCGGCCACTTTCTTCAAGCTCTGTGGGACGCCAGCCTTGCGGAAATACTTTTGGGCAATCACATCGCAAGCAACCTGTGTCCAGTTTGCTGGCACTTCGATGTTTTCCAGCCGAAAGACGATGGTTCCGTCCGGATTTCGGATCTCGGACGTCGCAGAGACGAAATCCATGGAAGAATAGGCGTCCTGCCCCGCCTTGGTAAACTTGCGCTCGATCTTCATGTGCTGCCCCTTTGTTGGCCCTGTCCCACCACATTTGTGCGGATGCCGCTGTGCGCCATCCTTTGCCTTCTTCAAAAACACGCAATCGGGCTCACGCCTCGTTTATGGGCGTGCAACAGAGACCTTCGCCGGTCATTTCATCGAATTGTTTGTGCTTTCCTTTAGTCGTGGCGCCGCCAAATCCCACTAGATTTAGTATCACCACTAAAGGCACCCACAATTTGACGTATTCGAGCCTAGGGGGTCAACGGTAAATTTACCAACTGCTAACCATCTTTTCTGTTGACCCTTCAAACTTACATTCGGCAAAAGAGTTGCCCGATGATTCATCCACAAGCGCCAGAAGGCATGCCCGATTTGAGAGACCATTTCGGGATTCACGAAAAACCATGGCAGCCTCAAGGGTTTGTGCAGCGTTCCTAGGTGAACGCTCCTTCTACCCATGTCTTTGTAGGCAGCCTTCCCCAGATCAAAAAGTTCAGCTTCCGCGCCCCTGACTTCTCAAACTTTTCCAAACATCGCTTGTCGATTTTTTTTGCCGGAGTCTCATATGGAGATTTAAAAAAAATTCCCGAGTTAACATTCTGCAACAAAACAGCGTCAGAAGGTTAATTCAGTCTTAACAAAGCTTCGTACACTTCGAATTCCTTACTGTCGCAATAGTTTTTGATTCTTTCTGGTCTGTCTCTGATGAACCTAGAGGCTGCTAAATCCGCAGCTCGGAACAGAGCACCTAGAGGTTGACTAACCCAGCAAAACTCGCTTCTTCAGCGTTTGCATTGAGGCTTGGGTTAAAGGGAGGTCTGAAATGGCTTGATACAGACGCACTCGGCAAACGGGGGAAAGTTGTCTCCAAATCCGTTTTGGGATGTGACAGTGCCCTTCAGCCTTCCAGCGCCATGCATTGTAGTCCGAACTGCGGTTTCCGAGCTTCATGATGTATTCAGGAGGATCAGAAATTCTTCCTTTTGCAGCCTCTAACACCCGTTCAGTCACCGCCTCATAGGAGAAATCATGCAAAATTCTCTGTCGAACCGATTTTAGATCATTCGGATACTCACCGCCGTTCAAAAACTTGGAGATGCTTTCCACCACCTCTTCCATTGTGGCTTGGCGAAGAGCATCCGTCGGGCTGACACCTGGCGCCGCATCCTTGTTAAGGGCAAAGGCAGGCAAACCAGCCATAACGGCTTCTGGAAAGGCTGTGCCTCCATCTAACGGGAAACTATCCACATAACAGGAAGCGTGTTCAAATTGCTCTTTCAGGACCTCAAAGGGTTGCACGCCCATCAGGTGCAACCGGTCAGGGAATTTTTCCTGAACGGGTTTCCACCAATCTTCCTTGGCGCTGGGTCCTATCAGCACAACATCATTGCTGATTTTCGGCAGTAGCTTTTCTAGGAACCTCGGAAAGCTAAGGTCGCCATTGGGCAAAAACTTCCCTCCCCCACCGATGGAGAGGATCGGCCCATCTCGCGAACCCGCCTTTTCAGGAACGGAGTGTTCGCGAGGCACAACGGGAATACCCATGAACTGTTGCGCCTTGGCTTTCCGGCGTTGGGCTGTTGTTTTCCATCCTGTTGCACAGATCTCCAAAACGGCATCGCAGGCACCAGGACCATAGGAAAAGACATGATCCGCGTGATTGACAAAAAGAACCCTCACGCCCTCTTCTTGCAACGCCCGCGCTGCCAAAGCGGCCCCCAAATCATCCGGGTGATTATGGAGCAATACAACTTCGGCTTGACAGCAGCGCGAATAGATTTGCTGAGCCCGCCGAGACGCGGAGCCTGCCAAAACTTCGGTCTGGGTCAATTCCGGCGGCAGTTTTGCCATGGCTTCTTTTGGGGAGCGCTGTGTCAGAAGCGCTGTTTGTGGAATACCGCTCTTGGCCAGCCCTGCTGCAAGCGTTCGAAACAGGCGGGTGTGACCTCCTGCCGGATAAACCCGTGTCAGAACATGAACCCAGCCCCGATGTGGGGAGTTTTTCCTCACCGGCTTCCTGGTCAGTTCATCTTGCCATCTTTTAAAGAGTTCAGCTTCGAGAGAATCATCACTGAAGAATCCCGAAATATTGTCCCAATGCAGCCTTCCATAGAGACGTCCCAAAACCAGGGCTTGCTTTAGGCTGGCAGCGGCAAGGGTTTCGGCGCGCAAAAAATCTGAGAGCGCATTTAGCTCTTTTTCACATTGGCTCAACTCTTCCATCTTCAGCGGATCTCCAGGTGGAATTGCTGGTAAAGCGTCGAACGCGCGCCAAACATTTCTTTTTGCTGGACCAATCCTTCATTGAGACTGCGGCCCTGATCCGTGGTCGAGATCCCAAAATCAAACCACATGCGATCAGAATAGACCGTCTCGACCAGGTGTTTCACGATCGCATCTACGCCGCCCACCGCGCGCCCTTGGTCTGAAGATGCAATGTACTGCACGTGCACACAGGGTCCACAATCAAAAATCACCAGAGCGGAGACCATCTGTGCGCCTTCAAAGGCTCCAAACAGCTTGATGTTTTGTGGAAAAGCCTCTGCAAGGCGCCCGATCTCATCAAGGCTATGCACTGGGGCAACCCCGTGACGGCGATCAAGTACCGCAGTCAAAAGGTTCCAGCATTCCGCCCAATCTTGGCTTTCCAGAATCTGAATGCCAGCTTTCCGGGCTTTGCGCAGCCCATCTTTTTTGCCGCTGCCGAAAGGGAACCTGTCCGGCAGGAATATCGCAGAGGAAAGATCGGTACGCTGACACTGCGCCCCAAAACGGGATAAAGCGTAGAGGTCTTCTTCGGCCAGTTGGCTGTGGTAGATATGTGGAACGGGCTTATAGATCAGCGTGTCAAAGCCCTCGTTTTTGAGATAACCCATCAAGGCCTCAAAGAGCTCAAGCATCCGTGACGCCCCCATGCGGCTACCGGTCACAAAGCCACCGTAGGTCAGCCCGCCGTGGCTATGGAGCTGCCTGTCACGGCGGTTTGCCGGTAAAAGCGCCAGAAGCTTGCCACCGACCCAAACCATAAGGGAATGATCCTCAAAACGGTCTGCATGATAATCCATAAAGGCCCGCTGAAAGAGGAAGGTCCCGTTCTTGGATGTTTTGACGAATTGATCCCAATTCTCGGCCTGTTCGGGAGAATAGCGGAGGATTTCCAGGCTCATGCAGCGGCCTCCAGCACCGCAACTCCAACCCCGGTTTCCCCCATGTTGTTGCCATTGTAGAAGAGATAGCTCTCTCCCTGTTTCGTATCGATACGGGCAGGATAACAGGTCATTTCACCATCCCAATCCCCAACAGCACCACGGGGCAGCTCTTCCTCTTTGGTTCTGAGCCAATCTATCCCGTCAGGTGAAGTTGCACGGTAACAGGCGTATTGCTTTGACAAGGTGTCGGATGTGACGCGCATCTCAAAGGACCCATCACTCAGTTGGTTCGCACGCGGGCGGCCAATTCTGTACTCCTCGCCCTCTACATCCAAGGTTGGAGTTGCGGTTTCCATATCAAAATGCACCCCGTCTTTGCTGAACAATGTCCAACAATTATATTGCGGGAAGGTTTTATCGCCTATGTCTTGCCAACGCTGACCACAGGAAATCCAGGCTCGGTATCCGCCTTCCACCTTTGCAATGCTGTGCAGGGCATTGATAAAGAGCGCCTGAGGTGCGCGGTCCAGGACTGGTGTCACTAGCGCGCGCACAAAGCTGTTGCCACCATCCCGGCTGATTGCAAGGCCGGTAAAGGCAAGGAATTTTGCTTTTTGTACCAGCTGGAAGCCCACATAGTACATGCGGATTTCACCCTCGGAATGCCGAATAACATCCCCCAGGATAACCCCATTGTCATCAAACATGCCTGGTTCGCCCAGATCCAATACCGGTGTTGAGCTGGTGCCAAGCACCTGTAGCGGATCTGACCTGCAAACATCGACCCAGCCAATGCGGCTGATCCCGGAATCATCTCGCATCCCTCCATAGATGCGAATTACGTCATCGCTGATCTGAAAGGGTACAGGGGTCATAAAACTATGTCGCGCCCAAGTCGTTGTACCATCAGGGCAGTAGACCCGTCCTAGTTTTTTCCAAGCCATGGTCTTAGGCCTTTACCTTGAAATAGCGATAGGCTGAGACCTTGGACGGCTCGGCATAGTGGCCAGACAGAATTTGGCCCGGATCTGGGTAGTTCTTATTCACAACCGCCCCCAGGGCCACAAAACTGTCAGCCCCAACAGTTACATTGTCCGCAAAACTGGCATTGACGCCAACAAAGGACCTTCGGCCGATGTCGCAATAGCCGGAAATGACCACGTGACTGGAGATAAAGGCAAAATCACCTATTTTGGTTTGATGACCAACGTGGTTCCCGCTCCAGAGGACCACCCCATCACCGATGCTGACACCATGCTGCACTACGTTGTTTTCAAAAATAAAAACATTCTCTCCCAGCTTGGCCGTGCGCCAGACAAAAGCATGTGGGCTGACAAAATTTGCAAGCCGGAACCCCTTCCCCTTTGCCAGAGCGACCAGCTTTTCACGGACCTGGTTCAGTTTTGTTGATGTCACCGCGACATGGGCTTCAATTTCATCTGGTGCAAAGGTTGCCTCTGCCTCTTCTAGGGAAACAACCGGCAGGCCAAACTTTTCCTCTTCCTGCAGGAATTCTTGCTCAACCGCAAAGCCCACAACTTCATAATCACTGTCATGCGTGAAGTATTCATAAGCGATATCCGCGAATTCCCCAGCGCCGATCAGCAACAGCTTTTTCGTTTTTGTCATGGCGGAAACCCTGCTCTTTCTCGTGTTTCATCCAATTTGGATGAGATGTCTCAGGCAAATCCGGCAGCTGCCCGCCACCCTTAGGACCCATACCCGAATTCGATTGATCGGAACCTACAATATGCTAGACAACTTCGCCAAGGGACAAACCTATGACCCGGCGATAGATCTCTGGTTCTGTCAGGCTTGATCCTGCCACATGAATAACGGAGACCGGCATTGCCCCTTTCAGATTGCCAGTTCATCGACCTGCCCAAAATTGAGGATGCTCGCGGCAACCTCACCTTTATTGAAGGCATGAACCATATCCCTTTTGATATCAAACGGGTCTATTATCTTTATGATGTTCCCGGCGGTTCCGACCGCGGCGCCCATGCGCACAAGGGACTTCATCAGTTTATGATCGCCATGTCAGGCAGCTTTGATGTTGTTCTGGATGATGGTTCTAACAAGAAACGCTTTCATCTCAATCGCTCTTACATGGGCATCTATATCTGCCCGATGATGTGGCGCTATCTGGACAACTTCTCCTCTGGCGCAGTCTGTATGGTCCTTGCCTCTTCTCCTTATGAAGAGAGCGACTACATCCGGGATTATGACGAATTCCTAACCGCTGAAAAGGCGCTGGGCTGATGGTCCCATTTCTGGATCTAAAAGCCGCCTATGATGAACTTGCTGCCCAGGCGGAACCCGCGATGCTGCGGGCGCTGCGATCCGGTTGGTACATCTTGGGCCCAGAGGTTGAAGGATTCGAGCATGCCTTTGCAGAGTTTTGTGGCGCAAATCATGCGATTGGCGTGGCAAATGGCTTAGATGCCTTGCGCCTTTCACTCATGGCTCTCGAGATCGGCCCCGGGGATGAGGTTCTAGTCCCGTCCAACACCTATGTCGCGACCTGGTTGGCTGTAAGTCAATGTGGTGCGACCCCGATCCCAGTAGAACCGGACCCTGCCACCCACAACATCACAGCTGAGGGTATTCGCACGGCAGTGACCCCAAACGCAAAGGCGGTTATTCCCGTCCACCTTTACGGACAACCCGTTCAAATCAAACAGATTGTCGAAACGTCCAAGGAACTTGGACTTTATGTCATTGAAGATGCCGCCCAGGCCCATGGCGCCCGCTTTGAGGAGGAAAAGATTGGCGGTCACGGGGATCTGATTTGCTGGAGCTTTTACCCCGGGAAAAACCTTGGTGCACTTGGGGACGGCGGTGGCATCACCACCAATGACGCAGCCCTCGCAGAGCGGATTGGCATGCTGCGCAACTACGGTTCCCGTGAAAAGTACAAGAATGACTATGCAGGGCTAAACAGTCGCCTGGATCCCGTTCAGGCCGCCTTCCTCGCCGAGAAACTCGCGTTTCTCAACAATTGGAACGCAAGACGGAAGCGCATCGCTGAATACTATCTCGAGTCCTTTCAGGATCTGGACATCACCCTTCCGGAAAACCTGCCTGGCGCAGAATCGTCCTGGCATCTTTTTGTGATCCGTCACAAAGATCGCGACGGGCTTTCAGCCAGGCTGAGCGAGAAAGGAGTACAAACTTTGGTTCACTACCCAATCCCCCCGCACCAGCAGACTGCCTATGCAGGGCTTGGGATTGCTCGCGATAGTCTCCCAATCGCAAACCAGCTCGCTTCGGAGGTTTTAAGCCTGCCAATCGGCCCCCACCTACAAGAGGACCAAGTCGAAAAAGTGATCAAAGCGGTGCAGTCGTCGGTCTAGGTCTATTGGTCAGTGGCAGGTCATCAGATCCTGGCATTTTCCGCTAAGCTGTTCGATACAAACAAAAAAGGGTTTTGCTCAGAAGAGCAAAACCCTTTTTTATGCCTTCCTAAAGGAAGGTAATGGTCGGGGCGGCGAGATTCGAACTCACGACCCCCTGTACCCAAAACAGGTGCGCTACCAGACTGCGCCACGCCCCGGACCGTGCGCCGTTCCTAACCTCACTGAACTGATTTGAAAACCCCTAACAGGGCCAAATTGGCGAATGTTTTGAAAAAATTTCATGGCGGATCTGAGAACCTGGCGAAATGCCATAACGGGCGGCGAGACCACCGTTAATTTCGAGCACTGAGTAGATGGAATCACCACCATGAATCGGTGTAAGATCACCTGGTACAGCATTTTCATGAACGGAAACCACGACCCCTTGTTGGTCCACAAAAATCATGTCCAAAGGAATCAGAGTGTTCTTCATCCAGAAGGTCGCGGACTGGGGTTTGGGAAAAACAAAGAGCATACCACGCCCGCGCGGCAAGTGCTCGCGGTGCATCAGCCCCAGGCTGCGCTCTTTCTCATCATCTGCAATTTCGATGGTAAAGCTGACACGGCCCCAATCGCCGCGCAGGTCAACCCGTTGCGCCTTGCATTCCTCTGCGCTGGCCTCACCTGCGAGAGAAAGAGTGCTACAGATTGTCAATGAAACCAGCGCGGTCAGGGATTTCTTTGACCACGCTGTCCAATTCATTAATCGTCGCCCTCGTAGAGCGCGGCTTCCCAGGCCTGGACCTCAGCGGCCATTTGCCCTCTCTTCCCGTCGATGACCCTCATCGCCAGGGCTTCACCCGGCTGCAGATCCGCCAGACCTGATTGGCGCAAAACTTCAACATGCAGGAAAACATCTGCGTCCCGGCCAAAGACATTGGCAAACCCAAAACCCTTACCCTTGTTGAACCACTTGACCCGCGCAGGTTGCAGGGGGTGAGATTGAATCTCGGCAGGGTCGAGTTCGGCAAAATCGCTCAGTACTGGCGTCTCATCGCGCTCAGGCGGGAGAATCGAGAGAATCTCGACCGCTTGAACACCGCGATCAGTGTTATGGGTCACCACTTCGATACGGGTACCATCCGCAACGGAACTCTGTCCAAAATTCCGCAGGACGTTGACATGCAACAAAATATCGGGCCCTCCGCTATCGGAGACAACAAAACCGTACCCCTTTGCAGGGTCAAACCATTTCACCAGGCCTTGGATTTGTTGCAAGCTGCTCAGGTCTTCTGCCACTTATTTTATCCACCGCGACTTTTCGAATTTTCAATAACGTGATGCGCGATTCTGCACTCCGAGTTCAAGAGAAAAACCGTCCCATTTGTTAGGAATGTGCTATTTTTGACCTTAGGAGTTTAAGGATTTAGTCGCATTACACCCCAAGGTGAATCAAGACCCTCACGTCGCCAGACAAATCGGTCATGAAGTCGAAAGGCTCCATCTGCCCAAAATTCGATCTCACTTGGCAAGATCCTGTACCCCCCCCAGAAAGGTGGCCGTTTAGGGTTTGGCCCTTTGGTTGCAGTGATTTTGGCCACCTCAGCCATAAGGGCAGCGCGACTTTCCAGTGGTTGCGACTGGTTCGATGCCCAGGCCCCCAGCCTGCTTTTCAGAGAGCGCGAGGCATAATACTCATCCGCCTGCTCTCCTTCTTCACGTTCAATGATGCCGCGCACCCGCAATTGGCGACGAAGAGATTTCCAATGCATGACAAATGCAGCCTTGCCGGCGTGGTCCAATTCCTGGGCCTTGGCGCTGCCGTAGTTTGTATAAAATACAAATCCGTGCGCATCGATCTCTTTCAGCAGAACCATCCGCGCATTGGGTAATCCGCTGGCATCTACAGTGGATAGAGCAATGGCGTTGGGATCATTGACCTCATTTGCCTCCGCCTCTTTCAACCAGTCACGCGCTATCATCAGCGGATCTTCGCCTGCAAAAATTCCGGACCGCTCGCTCATATTCATCTCCTGCCAGCACTTGCGCGAACACTATGCAGCGAAAAGAGGAACAGCAAGACCCATCCCTTGCTATCGCTCTCTCCCCTTGAAGACTGCGCCCTGCCAGTTTAAACACCGCATATTTCGAGGATCACAGGCGGAGAACCTGAATGTCAAATCAACTGATGGCCGGCAAACGCGGTCTGATCATGGGCTTGGCCAATGACAAATCGATTGCCTGGGGCATCGCCAAGGCCTGCGCCGACGCGGGCGCCGAGTTGGCCTTCTCATATCAGGGCGAAGCCCTTAAAAAACGCGTGGCCCCTCTTGCTGCGCAGTTGGGCAGTGACATCGTCCTGCCCTGCGACGTCTCCGATGAAAGCTCCATTGACGATGTCTTTGCAGCGCTGGAAGAGAAATGGGGCAAGCTCGACTTTATCGTACATGCGATCGGGTTCTCGGATAAAAACGAGCTGCGCGGTCGCTATGTCGACACCAGCCGTTCCAACTTTCAGATGACCATGGATATTTCGGTCTACTCCTTCACTGCCGTTGCAAAGCGTGCAGAGAAAATGATGGGAGAAGGCGGCTCCATGCTGACCCTCACCTATTACGGTGCCGAACAGGTCATGCCACATTATAATGTGATGGGTGTAGCCAAAGCCGCTCTGGAGGCTTCAGTCAAATATCTGGCGGAAGATCTGGGCAAGGATGGCATCCGGGTGAATGCAATTTCCGCTGGGCCGATCAAAACTCTCGCAGCCAGTGGCATTGGTGATTTCCGCTACATCATGAAGTGGAACGAATACAATTCACCGCTGCGCCGTAATGTGACCACCGAAGATGTCGGTAAATCAGCGCTCTATCTGCTCTCCGACCTTGGGTCTGGCGTAACCGGCGAGAACCTGCATGTGGATGCGGGTTATCACGTGGTTGGCATGAAAGCGGTCGACGCGCCTGATATCACAAAGTAACACCTTCAGTCCGTCTGCCTCATATCTGACTGCGGGCGGACGACCTGGTCCTTTAAACGAAGGACCACATTCGAAAAGAGAGATAGTGACTGCGAGGGTGCGCCCTTTTGTGTCACTTAGCCTGGAGCCAAAAGATGACCGACCGTCTGCCCCATGAAAAAGGTTTCCACATCAGCTGGGACCAAATCCACCGTGACAGCCGCGCTCTTGCCTGGCGCCTGGACGGAAAAGGGCCTGATGATGGCGCCTGGAAAGCGGTAGTGGCAATCACCCGCGGTGGTATGGCCCCGGCGATGATCGTCAGCCGCGAACTCGATATTCGTACTGTCGATACCATCAGTGTAAAATCCTACTATGCCGGCGGCGGCAAACAGGATCAGCAGCGCGAAGCGCAGGTGCTGAAAGGCCCTGACGCCAAACTGATGGGCGACGGTGAAGGCATTCTGATCATTGACGACCTGGTGGACAGCGGCAAAACCCTGGAACTGGTGCGCGAGATGTATCCAAAGGCGCATTTTGCCACAGTCTATGCCAAACCGGCCGGAGAGCCGATGGTCGACACTTTCATCACCGGTGTCAGCCAGGACACCTGGATCTTCTTCCCCTGGGATATGGCTCTTCAATATGTCGAACCCTATCGCGGCACCGACTAAGAAGAGCTCCACTCGTGTACATGAAAATTGGCGTGCCTCCCGAGGCGCGCTTTTTTGTTTGTCCGGCTCCTGTTAAAATAAATGCCCAATTGATTTAGATAGTTAGTGGCCCTACCAATAGTTCGATTCAAATGGCAAGATAGCCCAAACTAAGCAGGATGCGCGATGCCCAGATCTAGAACCACTGCAACGTTCTCTTCTCCTATCGTCGCATCACGCAGCTGGATTGAGGGCCTGACCTTCCCCAAAGACCGCCCGCTTTTGAACCTTAGCCAGGCGGCCCCCGCTGATCCCCCACCACTCCCCCTTCGTCAGGCCATGGCGGATGCGGCACTGAATGAGACCGAGGCCCACCTCTATGGTGCAGTTCTGGGGCGTGATAATCTGCGGCGGGCGATGGCTGAGCAGATGACACAGCATTACAGTGCCCAAATCAGACAAGAACAGATTGGCATCACCTCTGGCTGCAACCAGGCCTTTGCGGCCGCGATTGCTTCCCTTTGCAGCGAAGGGGATGAGGTTATCCTGCCGGTCCCTTGGTATTTTAACCACAAAATGTGGCTTGACCTGTCCGGGGTAAAGACCGTTCCGCTTGAGGTCGATGACCGGATGTACCCCTCCATCGACGCGGCCGCCGCCTTGATCACCGGTCGCACCAAAGCAATTGCGCTCGTCTCTCCAAACAATCCGACAGGTGCGGAGTATCCGGCGGAGCTACTGGAGGGTTTTGCTGAACTGTGCAAAGCGCATGGGCTGACGCTCATTCTGGATGAAACCTATCGGGACTTCGATAGTCGCACGACACCACCCCATAACCTGTTTCAGGATCCTGACTGGGATCAGTGGCTGATCCACCTCTATTCCTTTTCCAAAGCCTACCGCTTAACCGGGCATCGCATAGGAGCTCTCGCCTGCTCAACTTCACGATTGTTCGAAATAGAGAAGTTTTTGGATACAGTTACCATCTGCCCGTCGCAATTGGGTCAGATTGGGGCGCTTTGGGGGATCGAAAATCTTCAGGATTGGCTTGCGGGTGAGCGGACTGAAATCCTTGCACGGAAACAGGCAATCCAAGAAGGCTTCCCCCAGTTGGAGGAATACGGTTGGAAGCTTTTGGAATGTGGCGCCTATTTTGCCTATGTGGAGCATCCATTTGACAGCTCGTCAGACAGCATTGCCAAAGATCTGGTCAGTCAGGCCTCGGTTTTGATGCTTCCAGGAACCATGTTTATGCCTGCAGATCATCCCGATGGGCACCGTCAGTTCAGGATCGCCTTTGCAAATGTAGATCCTGTCGGCATCGCAGAGCTGTTCAACCGGCTCGCTGCCTTTTCCAAATCCTACAAATAGCCTCTCCCTTTCCCCAATCCATCAGGGGCCAGACCTCGTAGAGAAACTGTTCGAAGGCGGTTCTTCACCTAGCACCTCTGTTTTCACAGCCAAAGCAGCTTCGTCATCTGGTTTCGGCTGAGCAATGCCGTATTTGAGGCGGTGAATCCTGACTTCGGCACAAGCAGAAGCTTGCCCCCCTTTCGGCGGCATCGTATTGATGTGGCGAAAATCATTTCCGCCTGAGAGCGTGCAAACTCAACCGGCACGAAACATTCTGGCGACTGACAGTAAAGAGGGCATCATGGCCGCAGGCATGAAACAACTTTCCAAGACCTTTGTTTGGATTCTGATGGGGATGCTGATTGTCGGCCTCGCTGGATTTGGCGCAGTGAACTTTTCCGGCTCTGTCAGCTCTGTTGCTCTAGTTGGCGACGAAGAAGTTTCTGTAGAGGAGTATTTCCGCGAATTGCAGCGTGAACAGCGCAGCCTGCAACAGCAAACTGGTCAAGTGGTAACCCTGGCCCAGATGACTGCCTTTGGCCTGGATCGCGCTGTACTTGGTCGCCTGATTTCCCTTGCAGCACTGGACAATGAGGTAAACTCACTGGGTATCTCGATCGGGGATGAGAACCTCCTGGATGAGCTAACCCAGATCCCAAGCTTCCAGGGCCCAAGCGGCAATTTTGACCGCGAAGCCTATCGCTTTGCTTTGCAAAACGCCAATTTGACAGAGGCCGAGTTCGAAGCAGACCTTCGTAAGGAAGCTGCGCGTACTTTGGTTCAGGGGGCAATCATCTCCAATGCTGAAATGCCCTCCACACTGGCTGACACCCTGACAAAATACATCGGTGCCCGCCGCAGCTTCTCCTATGTACTGCTGGAGCCAGCGCAGTTCTCTCTCATTCAGATCGTTCCAGATGATGCTGAACTCAAATCCTTTTATGAAGCAAACCCAGAGGCCTTTAGACTGCCGGAAACCAAGCAGATCACCTATGCACGTCTGAGCCCGGATATGATTCTGGACGGTATAGAGGTGGACGCTGAAGCCCTGAAAGCTCTCTATGAGGAGCGCAAAGATCAGTATCAAGTTCCTGAACGTCGACTGGTGGAACGGCTTGTTTTCTCTGATCAGGCTGCAGCGGACCGCGCCACTGCGGATCTGCAAGCCGGCACCGTCACCTTTGAAGAACTGGTAGGTAATCGTGGGCTGGACCTTCAGGATATCGATATGGGCGATGTCACCAAGGAAGATCTGGGTGCCGCGGCTGAAGGCGTGTTTGCGGCTGCGGTTGGCTCTGTTTCCAGCCCTTTGCCTTCGGATCTGGGCCCAGCAATTTTCCGCATCAATGGTCAGCTTGATGCCCGGATCACCAGCTTTGAAGCAGCAGAGGCCGAGCTGCGTCAGGAACTGGCTGCAGATCGCGCACGCCGCGTGATCGAACAACAGGCCGAAAGCATCGACGACATTCTGGCCGGTGGCGCCACCCTGGAAGAGTTGAAAGACGAAGCGGATATGGAAGTTGCCACCCTCGGCTGGACTGGCATCCCCGGCGATGGCATCGCTGCATATGAAGGGTTCCGGACCGCAGCTGATGCGGTAACTCTCGAAGATTTCCCAGCCGTAGAATTCCTGGGCGATGGCAGCATTTTTGCTCTGCGCCTTGACGAGGTCCTGCCTGAACGTCCCGAACCCTTTGACGCCGCAAAAGAAAAAGTTCTGGCGGCCTGGGATGCAGATCGCCAGGCCAAGGCAATCACCGCGCGCGCCGGCGAAATCCTGACTGCAACCAAGAACGCTGGGGCATTCCCCGACGATCTGGAGGTTGCAACCGAAGAAGGCCTGACCCGTACCGCCTATCTCGACAGAACACCGGCTGATATGATGAACCAGATCTTCACCATGACACCTGGCGAAGTGAAAATCATCACAGGCGAAGACAGCACTGTTGTAGTTTCGCTTTCAGAGATCCTCCCGGCAGAAGAAGGCGAAGAAATGGCCCTGATGCGAGAGGCCTTCACCGCTCAGCTGGATCAGGCTCTGTCCAATGCTCTGTTCCAGGCCTATGTCTCGGATGCACAGCTTCGTGCTGCGCCGCGTCTCGATCAGCAGGCCCTCAACGCCGTCCAGGCCAACTTCCAGTAAAGTCAGGGAAACTCATGGCTTTGACCCCAGATTTCGACGCATTCGCCAAGGCCTATGAGGCTGGCGAAAATCAGGTTGTCTATACGCGACTTGCGGCGGACCTCGATACCCCTGTGTCCCTGATGCTAAAGCTGACAGGCGCACAAAAAGATGCCTTCATGCTAGAGTCGGTGACCGGCGGCGAGGTCCGTGGTCGCTACTCGATCATCGGCATGAAGCCGGATCTGGTCTGGCGCTGCAGAGGGGAAACCTCTGAGTTGAACCGGGAGGCGCGCTTTGATGCGGATGCCTTTACCCCTCAGGATGGGAACCCGCTGAACAATCTGCGCGCGCTTCTTGCCGAAAGCAAAATCGAACTTCCCGATGACATGCCGCAGGCTGCAGCGGGGCTCTTTGGCTATCTTGGATATGACATGGTGCGCCATGTGGAGCATCTGCCCAATGTAAACCCCGACCCCATGGGGCTGCCTGATGCATTGATGCTGCGGCCTTCGGTGATTGCGGTTCTGGATGGCGTCAAAGGTGAGGTCACGGTTGTGTCCCCAGCCTGGACCAGCGATGGACAGAATGCACGCGCCGCCTATGCACAAGCCGCTGAGCGGGTCATGGATGCCGTACGCGACCTAGAGCGAGCAATGCCATCCGAAAGCCGCGATCTTGGGGACGCACGCGAAATCGCACCACCAGTCTCAAACTTTACCAAAGACGGCTATATGGCCGCGGTGGATAAGGCCAAAGAGTACATCGAGGCAGGCGACATTTTTCAGGTGGTTCCCGCACAGCGTTGGACGCAGGAATTCCCCCTGCCCCCCTTTGCGCTCTATCGTTCACTGCGCCGAACCAACCCGTCTCCCTTTATGTTCTACTTCAACTTTGGGGGCTTTCAGGTCATCGGCGCCAGCCCCGAAATCCTGGTACGTGTCTTTGGCAATGAAGTCACCATTAGGCCCATCGCAGGCACTCGCCCACGGGGCGCAACCCCGGAAGAAGACAAGGCAAACGAAGAAAGCCTGCTTGCGGATAAGAAGGAACTGGCAGAGCATCTGATGCTACTGGACCTGGGGCGCAATGACACTGGTCGCGTTGCCAAAATCGGAACGGTCCACCCCACTGAAAAATTCATCATCGAGCGCTATAGCCATGTGATGCACATTGTCTCCAATGTCGTCGGTGAACTGGACGAGGGCAAAGATGCTCTGGATGCCTTTTTTGCAGGGATGCCTGCAGGTACGGTCTCTGGAGCACCCAAAGTGCGCGCGATGGAGATCATTGATGAGCTAGAGCCAGAAAAACGCGGGATCTATGGCGGCGGTGTCGGCTATTTCTCTGCGGGTGGCGACATGGATATGTGCATCGCGCTACGTACCGCGATTGTCAAAGATCAAACACTCTATGTTCAAGCCGGTGGCGGTGTTGTCTATGACAGCGACCCAGAAGCCGAGTATATGGAAACTGTGCACAAATCCAATGCCATCCGGCGTGCCGCCGCAGACGCTGCGCGCTTTACCGGCAGTGGCAACCGCTAGAAATAACTGTCTGAAAAATCAATAAGAAAGGGGCTTTGACGATAAAGCCCCTTTTTTGTTTATTGGTTTTTACGCGTCACCGCCACGATCTACTGACCCTGTTCGCCGCTCATCTTAGCTTTTAGGCCTGCGGAAACCGGTGCCAAATTCACCTGAGCTGCGCGATCCTGCAATCCCCAGAGCAACAGCGCGGAAACCGTGTCGGGCTGCAAACGACCCAACATGATTACGGCACCTTCTTGGCGAGCGCGAAAGGCGGCCTGATCCAGAAACCGGCGAATGGCACGGGGATTCTGGCCCGCCCCGTCAAAGTCGCGAAACACAACACCGGCGGGCATACCATCACGCAAGGCGAGTTTCTGCACGGTGTTGAGGCCATTGTTCTGGGTGACCATTCCGTAACCGGTGTCCTGCAACAGCAGTGACATTTGATCGGCCAATGCTCGGTTGCCCTGGAATCCGGTTTTCACCCCTTCCAGCACAGCAACGGCTTTGGGTAAGGCATTTTGCCAGACCGCAAATGACGTCTCTGCGTCCTGGGGCGCTGCATCCTGTGGCAAATCAGCCAAGATCAAAACTTCAAAGCCAGCAGCGCGCCAACGCTCCATCTTTTCCTGTGCTGCCGGATCTGCCGGATCGATCGCAAAGGAAAGTGGATAGGGGAACTCTGCCAGGGCTTCAGCGCCAAAACCGTTTTCGTCATCGATCAGGATGATCGACATGACGGGCCGGTCCCCTTCCAGCGAGAACTCCGCTGCGTTTGCCTCAAACGGGGGCAATTCCTCCGCTTGGTCCCCGCCCAGTATAGAGCTTGCTGGCCCTTCATCGTCACGTTCCGTAAGCGGGACTACCTTGGTCCCGATCCGGGAGGTGACGATGGGTTCCTCTGTTGCTGGTTGATCCGCGCTAGGGTCCCCCTCTCCGGCACCTTCGGTTTCACCCGCAACTGCAAGATCCGCGTCACTTGTTTCCTCAGGCCCCGCCGCTGCCTCTTCGCCTTCCAGTGCAACATTTGGCAGCGAAGGTGGCGATGCCTCCCCGATAGAGAGTTGAGGCAGGGCCGTTTCTTCTGGTGCTTGACCAATCGCAGGCCCATCGGTCGTCGTCACGAGTTGCGCACCAGGAACAGCAGCGCTGCCAGCCTCATTGCGGCTCACTCCTTCGGCTTCAGCCTCATCAGTCGTTTGGAGCAGTGCCTGCTCACGCTCTGCGCCCACTTCACCAGCAGACGGCTTCGCCTCCGGCACTGTCTCAACAGGCAGGGCAGCACTCTCGGTGGAAACAACCGGCGTGTTTTCCAGGCTAGGCGTCGATGGGTTCTCAACAGGGGTCTGAACGGCTGAGGGCGCGGCCTGTTCTGAAGCCTGTGCAGCGATTTCGTCAACTGCAGTTGTATCTCCGGTGACGATATCACCGGCTGAGCCCACAATTGGACGGTCAGTAGGATCCGTATCACTTTCCAAGATCTGACTAAGGTTGTCGCCAGTCTCACCTTCGCCACTGCTATCAGGGCTCGTCGGCGGGACATCTGCGAGATCTGGATCGCGACGCTGGCTTTCCACTGCAGGGCTTTCCTGAGTGTCATCTGTCCCTACAGTCGCTTCACCTACGTGCTTTGGCAGGTGACTATCCACCTCCACGCCATTGGGAAGCGGGGCTGACAGCGACCACATCGCCGCAACTGCAACCGATGTTAATGCCCCAATACTGACACCACCGAGAAACCCTCTCATTCCTGTCTTGCCTCTCAATACTTAGTCCGACCCTTATTGCAGGCCGCTTGGTTTTCCAGCTCTTGGCCGAGATGGCCCTTCTTGCTACAGGCCTCGCGGATTATCGTGCTTTTGGCGAACAAAAAGACCGCCGCACTTGACGCTGCCGCACAAGCCTGAGCATGTATGTCGCGACCACTATACTGCGGCGCGGCCCTCGCCCGCCACCCTTAAAAGAGCCTGCCAAGATGCTGCTGCTAATCGACAACTACGACTCCTTTACCTACAATCTCGTGCATTATCTGGGCGAGCTGGGTGCAGAGATGCAAGTGCATCGAAATGACGCCCTGAACGTCCAGGAGGCTATGGCCCTCAAGCCTTCGGGCATCCTGCTCAGCCCGGGCCCCTGTGATCCGGATCAGGCCGGCATTTGCCTGGCTTTGACAGAAGCCGCAGCCGAAACCGCAACGCCCTTGCTGGGGGTTTGCCTGGGGCATCAGACTATCGGCCAGAGTTTTGGCGGCAAGGTCACCCGCTGTCATGAGATTGTTCATGGCAAAATGGGCATGATGCACCATAGCGACAAAGGCTTGTTTGCAGGTCTACCCAGCCCGTTTGAGGCCACGCGGTATCATTCATTGATCGTAGAACGCGAAACCCTGCCTGATTGCCTGGAAATCACCGCAGAGCTGGAAGACGGCACCATCATGGGCCTGCAACATAAGGAACTACCCATCCATGGGGTTCAGTTCCATCCGGAATCGATTGCATCCGAACACGGTCATGCGCTCCTGAAGAATTTCCTCGACATCATGAAGGTGGCCGCATGAGTGACCAGATCAAACCGCTCATAAATGCCGCTGCGGAAGGCCCCCTGACTCGCGGTGAAGCGGAACAGGCCTTTACCCTGCTCTTTGAAGGAGAAGCGACACCTAGTCAGATAGGTGGGTTGTTGATGGCTCTGCGCACCCGTGGTGAGACGGTTGACGAATATGCCGCGGCGGCCTCTGTCATGCGGGCCAAATGCAATCCTGTAAAAGCTCCGGCTGGCGCGATGGATATCGTCGGCACTGGCGGTGACGGCAAGCACACGCTTAACATTTCCACAGCCACCGCCTTTGTCACGGCGGGCGCGGGTGTGGTTGTGGCTAAACATGGCAACCGCAATCTGTCCTCACGTTCCGGCACAGCGGATGTACAGTCCCAGATGGGTATCAACGTCATGGTCACGCCCGACGTGGTAGAACGCGCGATCGCCAGCTGTGGCATTGCCTTTATGATGGCGCCGATGCATCACCCTGCAACCGCCCATGTGATGCCAACGCGACAAGAGTTGGGGACAAGAACGATCTTCAACATCCTGGGACCATTGACCAATCCCGCAGGCGTAAAACGTCAGCTGACCGGCGCCTTCACCAAGGATCTGATCCGCCCAATGGCGGAAACTCTGGGGCAACTTGGCGCTGAGCGCGCCTGGCTGGTGCACGGGTCTGACGGCACCGATGAGATTACCATCACCGGGATAAGCTGGGTATCTTCACTAGAAGAAGATGGCTCCATCCGTGATTTTGAACTCCACCCGGAAGAGGCGGGCCTTCCAACCCACCCCTTTGAAGATATCGTCGGCGGCAGCCCGGAGGACAACGCAAGTGCCTTCCGCGCACTTTTGGCAGGTGAAACATCAGCCTATCGAGACGCGGTCCTGTTGAATGCAGCCTCTGCTCTTCTGGTCGCCGACAAAGCGGCGGATCTGAAACAAGGCGTTGAAATGGCCCGCGAAAGTATTGATAGCGGTAAAGCGCTGGCGAAACTCGAAGCACTGGCAAAGATCACTACGGCAGCAGCCTGATGACCCATAGTGAAATTCCTGCCGCTTGGCAGGACCTTTCCTTCTTCCAACACACCTGGCCGGAGATCGAGGCAATCCTGGCAGCAGAGACCCGTGTCATCCTTCCGCCAACCGATCAGCGCTTCGCGGCGCTGGAAATGACCAAGCCAGAAGACACCCGCGTCGTGATCCTGGGACAGGACCCATACCCAACCCCAGGTCACGCCCATGGTTTGGCTTTTTCAGTTGAGCCCCAGGTCACTCCCCTGCCCCGATCTCTTTCCAATATTTTCAAAGAGATGGAGGCCGATATCGGCCACTACCCGGCGTCGGGTGATCTGCGCAGCTGGGCAAAGCAAGGTGTCCTCTTGCTGAACACATCCCTGTCGGTGCCTGCAGGTGAGGCAAACGCGCATAAAGAGCTAGGCTGGCATTTCCTGGCAGAAGAGATCCTTGCGCGCAGTTCACAGCTTGCCACCGCCTATGTTCTTTGGGGAAAACAGGCGCAAAGGCTTGAAAAAAACATTCATTCAGGCGATCACCTGATCCTGAAAACCGCGCATCCCTCGCCACTGTCTGCAAGGCGTGGCTTCTTCGGGTCGCGCCCCTTTTCACAAATCAACGATTGGCTCACCAGTAGGGGAGAGCCCGCAATCGACTGGACCAAATAGCCGGAGGTTTTGATATGGCTGAAAACGTGCTGGACAAGATCAAGGCCTATAAGCTCGAAGAAGTGGCCGCCGACAAACGGGCCAAACCCCTGTCCGAAATCGAGGCCGAAGCCCGCGAAGCCAGCCCTGTGCGTGGTTTTGCAGAGGCTCTGACCAATGCGGCGCGCGACGGCTATGGGCTGATCGCTGAAATCAAAAAGGCGAGCCCTTCCAAAGGCTTGATCCGTGAAGATTTTCACCCCGGCGCATTGGCCAAGGCCTATGAACAGGGCGGCGCCAGCTGTCTATCGGTTTTGACCGATACGCCAAGCTTTCAAGGCGCCAAGGAATTCTTGGTTGAAGCACGTGAAGCCTGCACCTTGCCAGCATTGCGCAAGGATTTCATGTATGACACTTACCAGGTGGCTGAAGCCCGCGCCCTTGGAGCAGACTGTATTTTGATCATCATGGCCTCCGTCTCTGATGCTCAGGCCGCGGAACTGGAGGCCTCTGCCTTTGAATGGGGCATGGATGTGCTGCTGGAAGTGCATGATGCAGCTGAGTTGGAACGGGCCTGCGCATTGAAATCGCCCCTAATGGGGATCAACAACCGCAACCTCAAGACCTTCGAAACCACTCTGGACACCACCCGGGAACTCTCCCGCTTGGTGCCTGCTGGTCGCATGATTGTCTGTGAAAGCGGATTGTTTAGCCCCGCTGATCTGGCGGATATGGCCCGCTATGGTGCACGGACCTTCCTCATTGGTGAATCCCTCATGCGTCAAGATGATGTTGCAGGCGCCACCCGGCAGCTGCTCGCCAATCCCCTAACCCCAGGAGCGCAATGATGGCTCTCACGCATTTTGACACCAAGGGCGACGCGCATATGGTGGATGTCTCGGACAAGGCTGTGACCTCCCGTATCGCCACTGCAGAGGGCCATATCACGATGGCCCAAGAGACCTATGATATCATCGCTCAAGGTAAAGCGAAGAAGGGCGATGTGCTGAGTGTCGCACGTTTGGCGGGGATCATGGGTGCGAAAAAGACGCCGGATCTTATTCCCCTCTGCCATCCTTTGCCCGTAACCAAAGTCGCCGTTGAGCTGACATTGGACCCGGATCTTCCTGGCGTGCGCATCGAGGGTACAGTCAAAACTACCGGGCAAACCGGTGTCGAAATGGAAGCCCTGACCGCGGTCTCCACTGCGGCACTCACCGTTTATGATATGGCTAAGGCCGTAGACAAGGCTATGCAGATTGGCGGCATCCGCGTCACTCTTAAAGATGGTGGAAAATCAGGTAGGTACGAGGCGTAAATGATCCCAGTCAGTGAAGCACGTGAAACTCTTCTGCGGCTGGTTTCGGTCCTGGAGGTTGAAGAAGTTCCACTGGCTGAGGCCGCCGGGCGATGCCTCGCACTGGACCTGAAAGCCAAACGCGATCAACCACCCTTCTCTGCTTCAGCGATGGACGGCTACGCCGTCAAGGCAGCGGAAGTCGAACGCCACGCCATGTTCCAAGTGATCGGCGAAGCGGCTGCCGGCCATGCCTTTGAAGGCAAGCTCGGTGCGGGGCAAGCTGTCCGGATCTTCACCGGCGCGCCTGTGCCTGAAGGAGCCGATTTTGTCGTCATCCAAGAGGATGTGACCCGCAAGGACAACCTGATCACCATCACAGAAACGCCTGGCACTTCGAGTAATATCCGTCCTCGTGGTGGTGATTTTCTGGACGGTCAAACCGTAACCGCACCACGTGCGCTTTCCTCTTCGGATGTGGCTTTGTTGGCTGCGATGAACATTCCCAAAGTTCCCGTGCGCCGACGGCCAGAGATTGCTCTGATTTCTACCGGAGATGAACTGGTCATGCCGGGCGGCGCCCCCGGCCCGGATCAGATCATTGCTTCCAATACCTTTGGCTTAAAAGCCATGTTCGAAGCGGCAGGTGCCAAGGCGCGTATTCTGCCAATAGCGAAGGACAATGCCCCCGCCCTGCGGACCGCTTTCTCCCTCGCACAAGGTGCTGACCTGGTGGTGACAATTGGTGGCGCCTCGGTTGGTGATCATGACTTGGTGGCACCTGTAGCCTCAGAATTGGGAATGGAACGCGCCTTCTACAAAGTGGCCATGCGTCCCGGCAAACCCCTTATGGCTGGGCGTTTGAACGGTATGGCCATGGTCGGGCTCCCTGGAAATCCTGTCTCTGCCATGGTCTGTGGGCAGATTTTCCTCATACCGATGATCCAATGCATGCTCGGCCTAGAGACCGAGAGTGACGCTTTGGCTTTGGCACCGCTGAGCCAGCCCCTGGCCGAAAATGGACCAAGAGAACACTATATGCGTGCCAAGATTGAGAATGGCGAAATCTTTGCGCACAACAATCAAGACAGCTCTCTCCTGTCGGTTCTTGCCCAATCCAACGCGCTCTTGGTTCGTCCGCCGCATGATTCTGCGCGCGAGGTTGGCGAGATGGTACCCTATGTCCCGATTTAGTATTCCGATCCAGATCCCTTCGCAGGGCAGGACTGTCAGCAGCAACGTACCGTAAACACAGCAAGCCACCGCAAAAGCGAGAACATTCCAGTTGACTCGTTGACACAAAACAGGAACATGAGTAGAACAAAGCGAAAAGCAACAAGGCGGAGGGGCAATTATGCTGACCAAGAAGCAGTTGGATTTGCTGGAGTTCATTCATAGACGCCTCAAGGCGGATGGTGTTCCGCCCAGTTTTGATGAAATGAAAATCGCTCTGGATCTGCGATCAAAATCCGGAATTCACCGCCTGATCACCGCCCTGGAAGAACGTGGGTTCATCCGTCGTTTGGCACATCGGGCTCGTGCCATTGAAATTCTGCGACTGCCCGAAAGCCTGGGGGGATCAGCGGATTCTGCAACGTCCCATGGCTTCAAACCCGAAGTTCTGAATGGCGGTCGCGCTTCAGCGCCTGCCGCCGCGCCCTCAGCCTCCGTGACTACAGCATCAACACCTGCAGTTCTTGAACTACCAGTTATGGGTCGCATTGCTGCTGGTGTTCCCATCGAAGCAATCAACCAGGTCTCTCATCAGATAGCAATTCCACAGGCTATGCTCTCCTCCGCTGGGCACCACTACGCGCTGGAAGTTCGTGGTGATTCAATGATCGACGCTGGCATCAATGACGGTGACATCGTTGTTATTCGGGAAACCGATACCGCGGATGATGGCGACATCGTTGTCGCGCTAGTTCAGAACGAAGAAGCCACCCTCAAACGTATTTTCAGGCGCGATGGCGCCATCGCTCTCGAAGCTGAGAACCCGGCCTATGAAACAAGAACCTACCCCGAGGATCAAGTTCAGATCCAAGGTCGACTGGTTGGCCTGATCCGGAGTTACTAGGCAAGGGCACTCTGCAACTGGGCTCTTTTGGAAACGACCAGGTCCCCAGTTTTCCTGCAGATTGAACGAGGCGGGGATTCCATATCCCCTCTCTATTTCCAGTTGCTCCAGATGCGTTCTCCGGTCACGTCCCGAGCCGTAAGAAACTTCCCATCCACTCCCATCTGGACGCTGCCATGTAGTGACAATTCATCCGGGGTAAAAACACGGCATCCGCCCGAGGCTTTCAACGCTGTATTTGAAACAAAAATGTCGCCTGCGTTGCATGTCTGAACCTCTTTCGTCGCCCTCTTGCCCTGGAAGTGAACAATCTCCCCCTTTTGCAGGTTAAAGCGAACAATCCCAGGCAAAGCTGCTGGCCCCTTCGCCCTTTGGGCCGCTTGAAATTGGGTGGCGTCATCCCCGTCCCTGCGCAACCAGTTGGATGCGGCAAAACTTTGGGTTTCAGATCGCGAGAGAGAGCGCCCTTCTTCTTGAAGCACACCAACTAATCCCCCAGTCGGCGAAATAAGCAGCAATGGGCGTTGATCTATCGCCCAGACCACAAGTGCCACCCCCACCGGGATCCCCCCAAGCCATCGTGCCTTTCCCCGCCAGAGAAAGACAAACAATGCGCCAAAGCTCATGACCGGAAGCACATATGGGTTCGCCGCCTGAACTGAGCTCTGCGAATTTGGAAGCGTGGCAACAAATTCCCCGACTGCAAGGATCCAGGACAATCCCATTTCAACAAACCTCAGCGCGATCCATTCCAGTCCCAAAGGCAGCAGGCACAGGGCCAGAACCGTCGCAGGGATGACCACAATCCCCATAACCGGAACCGCCAGGAGATTTGCAAGCAAACCGTAGTGCGATAGGAGGTTAAAATGCGCAGCCCCAAAGGGCGCTGTCGCAGCCCCAGCAACAAAGGATGATATGAGCAATGCGACCGGCGGTCGAAGAACCGGTGGCATCTCAAAAGCGGGTGCCTCACGAAGCCATGAAAAAGTGACAACCAACGCTGTTGTTGCAGCAAAACTCATCTGAAACCCCGCGCTCAGCAAGCTTTCCGGCCGAATTACCAAGATCAAGATCGCAGCTATCGCAACGGACCGCAGAGAGAGCGCACGGCGGTTCAACAAAATCGCCAAGAAGAACACCGCGACCATAACAAAAGCCCTTTGCGAGGCCACACTCCCGCCGGACAAAAACAGGTAGAAGACTGCCGCACAGAGGCCACAAGCAGCAGCAATCTTCTTTGCCTCATAGCGCAGTGCAAAGGCAGGCCAGAGCGCAAAAACAAAGCGGAAAAGGGAAAAAACGAATCCCGAGAGTAGGCCCATATGTAGCCCCGAAATGGCCAACAAATGCGCCAGGTTGCTTTCACGCAATAGCCTAAGTGTACGCTGCGACACCGCACTGCGATCACCCGTGGTAATAGCTGCTGAGACCGCCCCCGGCTCCCCTGGAAGCCGGTTGCGCAATCCTTCGGACAGGCGCCATCGCAGGCTCTGCATCCAATTTGCCGGTGTCGGCTTCATCACCATGATTGGAGCGGCGCTATAGCCAACCGCTCCCAGCCTGAGGAACCAAGCGTGACGGCGAAAATCAAAGCCAAAAGGTTCAACCGGTCCCTGTGGTGGCATCAGATGCGCTGTCGCGGCTAGACGCACGCCGGGCGCTAGATGCCATCGATCTGCTTGGATAGAGATCCTGACGCGCTCAGGTGTTCTCTCCCGGTCGACACCTGGCAGAAAAACCTCTTCCAGAACCAGACGCAAACGATCGCTGCCAGACCGATCGATGGAGACAAGTCGCCCCTCTACAGGACCATAGTAGCGCCCCTCCAGAACAGGCGCAGCGACCCAATAACTCCGCAAAGCGCTGCAGCAAAACCCGAGGAGAATCAATGCAACTGCAAGCGGAAGAAGCCGCCAAACCGCATCCCCTTTTGCCAGAAAAACAAGGGGCAAGATCAGAAGTCCAAGCCCAATGGCCAGGATTTGTGAAGGATCAGACTTTGACGAGAAGAAGAGGCCAATACCCAACGCCAGACAAATTGGAACCCAGGGCAGCAGATGACCGCGCTGCCTTTGCAATGCCTGGTCGATGATCTGTAGCGCCAGCATGCTTGCTCCAAGCCTCCGGGCTAGGTAGACAGACGGAAAATCTACATCAATCTTGGTTTCCAAAAGGTAAATCACCGCATGTCCAAACCGGTCGTCACCCGCTTCGCACCCTCTCCTACAGGGTTTCTTCACATCGGCGGTGCCCGAACAGCTCTTTTTAACTGGCTTTTTGCACGGGGCCGCGGTGGAAAATTCTTACTGAGGATCGAAGACACTGATCGCGCGCGCTCAACACCAGAGGCGACCGAGGCAATCCTGAAGGGTCTGGCCTGGCTTGGCCTGGATCATGATGGCGAAGTTGTAAGTCAGTTTGAGGGTGCCGCGCGTCATCGAGAAGTCGCAGAGCAGCTTCTGGAAGCTGGCAAGGCGTATAAGTGCTTTGCCACTCAGGACGAAATCGCCGCCTTCCGTGACGCCGCAAAATCTGAAGGAAAATCAACACTTTACCGCTCACCTTGGCGGGATTCCGCCCCCGAAGATCATCCAGATGCACCATACGCCATTCGCATCAAAGCCCCCCAGGAAGGCGAGACTGTCATCCGCGATCAGGTTCAGGGAGACGTCACCATCAAGAATAGCCAGCTGGATGACATGATCCTTCTGCGTTCTGACGGAACCCCTGTCTACATGCTGGCGGTGGTTGTGGATGACCACGACATGGGGGTGACTCATGTGATCCGCGGTGACGATCATCTCAACAATGCCGCCCGGCAAATGATGATCTATGACGCCATGGGGTGGGACGTACCTATTTGGGCACATATCCCGCTGATCCATGGGCCCGACGGCAAGAAATTGTCGAAACGTCACGGAGCCCTAGGTGCGCAAGAGTACCAGGCCATGGGCTACAGTGCCGCAGGCATGCGCAATTACCTGGCGCGGCTCGGTTGGAGCCACGGGGATGATGAGTTCTTTAGTGATGAACAGGCGCAGGAATGGTTTGGTCTCGATGGGATCGGCAAAAGCCCTGCCCGATTTGACACTAAGAAGTTGGAAAACCTCTCTGGTCAGCATATAGCGGTTGGCGACGATGCTGCATTGCGGCACGAAATTCAGGCCTATCTCGAATCCGCAGGTCAAGCCCCATTGGATGACGTTCAGTCAGCAAATCTTGAACGTGCGATGTATTGCCTCAAGGATCGTGCACGAACATTCCCGGACCTGCTTGAAAAAGCACATTTTATCCTAACAAGCCGCCCCATAGAGCCCGATGCGAAAGCTGCTAAGAGCTCTGGCTAATGTATCCGACGGTATACTGAGTGAATTGACGCCGCAGCTGCAAAATGCTAGCTGGTCTCGTGATGATCTTGAAGCGCTTCTCAATGACTTTGCAGAGGCCCAAGACACAAAGTTCGGTAAGTTGGCCGCCCCGTTGCGGGCTTTGCTTGCTGGCCGAGCGGTAACACCATCGGTGTTTGACATGATGCTGATACTGGGCCGTGATGAAACACTGGCCCGGCTTCAGGAGGCGACAGGCTGAACAAGTCCTTAACCGGTCAGTAAGCCTGTTCGGATACTAACGCACCAGCGCGGTACGCGCGCGGGTGCAACCTGCACTTTGGGCCGCGAAATACATGGCCTGAATGTGCCTGTTACAGGAAGGGACATCTATGACCGAGACACAGAAGACAGCCAAGCTCAGCCTGAATGGCCAGGATTACGAGCTTCCCATTTTCTCGCCGACGGCCGGACCTGATGTTCTGGATATCCGCAAACTCTATGCACAGGCCGGTGTCTTTACCTATGACCCTGGTTTCACCTCAACCGCGAGCTGCGACAGCACCATCACCTTTATCGATGGCGGCAAAGGAGAATTGCTGCACCGGGGCTACCCCATCGATCAGCTGGCCAGCAAATCCCACTACCTAGAAGTCTGCTATCTGCTCCTCTACGGTGAGCTTCCCTCAGCTACTCAGCTGGAAGATTTCGAAGCCCGTGTTACGCGCCACACAATGGTGCATGAGCAGATGCACAACTTCTTCCGTGGCTTCCGTCGCGACGCACACCCAATGGCAACACTTGTCGGTGTTGTCGGTGCGATGTCGGCTTTCTATCACGATTCCACCGATATTTCGGACCCTTGGCAGCGTGAGGTCGCCTCGGTCCGTTTGATCGCCAAGCTGCCAACCATTGCGGCGATGGCCTATAAGTACTCTATCGGCCAGCCTTTTGTTTACCCCCGCAATGATCTCGATTATGCGGCGAACTTCCTGCATATGTGTTTCTCTGTGCCCGCGGAGGAATATCACGTAAACCCGATCCTCAGCCGCGCGATGGACCGGATCTTTACGCTGCATGCGGATCATGAACAAAACGCCTCTACTTCGACGGTGCGTCTGGCGTCTTCTTCGGGTGCAAACCCATTTGCCTGCATCGCAGCTGGCATTGCCTGTCTTTGGGGCCCTGCCCATGGTGGCGCCAACCAGGCCTGCCTGGAGATGCTCAAGGAAATCGGCACTGTTGATCGCATTCCGGAGTTCATCGAACGCGCCAAAGATAAGAGCGACCCCTTCCGTTTGATGGGTTTTGGCCATCGGGTCTATAAGAACACCGACCCTAGGGCGACCGTTCTGAAGCAATCCGCGGATGAGGTTCTGGAACTCCTGGGTGTTGAAAACAACCCTCTGCTGCAGGTCGCCAAAGAGCTGGAGCAAACGGCGCTGAACGACCCCTACTTCAAAGAGAAGAAGCTCTTCCCAAATGTGGATTTCTACTCGGGGATCATTCTGGAAGCGATGGGCTTCCCCACGTCGATGTTCACGCCCATCTTCGCGCTATCGCGCACCGTTGGCTGGATTTCGCAGTGGAAAGAAATGATCGCCGATCCGCAAAACAAAATCGGCCGTCCTCGTCAGCTGTACCTTGGGCAGACAGATCGCGACTATGTGGATATCGAGAATCGCTAAGACCTATTAGGTTTTGCGAGATTTATTCAAACCTCAGCGCCCCGGCGCTGAGGTTTTTTCATTCGCTTCAAGCAACCATCTCAGCGCCGGAAGCTCGATTGTTGCTGGAAGGAGAACAGTTAACCTTACACTAAGGTGCATTATGGACCCTTAAAACAATTTTAGATAAAGTTTCCTCAGCAGTCGGCCTATTTTTTCTATGTCCTTTTCCCAGTTTCCACCCGGCTTCCGAAAAACCTATTGATTCAGAAGTGAGGCATTTCTTTGCTTTTTTTAACACTCATGAGTTTGGGCTTGGCGGCAGGCTTCCTTGCCCTTGGGGACAGCGGATCCGACGACGGTAACGATGGACATAGCCAGGAAGGTACCGCCGGAGACGACACGATTGTTGGCGGCAATGGCGATGACCTTCTCGCGGGCGGAAACGGTAACGATCTCCTTGGAGGGCTCGATGGGAGCGACAACCTAACTGGTGGCACCGGCAACGACACCGAATATGGCCACGGCGGTGATGATCTGCTGCAGGGCGAAGATGGATCTGATCTTCTGTATGGTGAAGAGGGTGACGATACCCTTCTTGGCGGAACCGGATTGGATGTTTTGTTGGGTGGCGCGGGGGATGATCAGCTCGCCGGAAATCAGCAACAAGATTACCTCCAGGGCGATTCCGGGCAAGATACTCTGCTTGGCGGATTTGGAGGTGACGCCTTGCATGGTGGCGCCGGTGCTGACAGCGTGGAGGGTGGTTCTGGTGATGACTTGGTCAACGGCGGCGCCATTATCTTCAACAGTCCCGTGACCGGGGAAGATGCCATCGACGATTTCCGCGATGGCCACGATCCACGAAGCATTGGCGACAGATACACCGTTATCTTTGATGACAAGACCGCTGATACTGTAAATGGCGGTGAGGGCAATGATACATTGATTGGTGGTGCTGATGACACCCTGACAGGTGGTGAGGGCCAGGATGAGTTTGTGGCTGGCGACTGGCTGAGCTCAGATGAATTCGCCACCGTTGCCGATTTTGATGTCGACGAAGACATGATCGTCTATCGCTACAACCAGCTTGGAACGCCGCCTGAAATGGCTGCAACGACAACGACAAACTCTGACGGAACAACCGACGTCCGACTATACGCCGATGGCGAAGAAGTCCTGTTTCTCGCAAACGCGGGCGATAACTTCTCTATTGCGACACATGTTCGCGCTGTCGCCTCTCCGATGCGCTAGATTCTTGCCCTAGGTCACAACTGAAGACAGCCCCCAAACCTGCTTGGTTTAGGGGCTGTTTTGTCAAAAAACGGCGTTGATTCGGCGCGTAGGCTCAACGGCCTTCAAACTTGGCGGGGCGTTTTTCCAGAAAGGCCGTCACACCTTCGAGGAAGTCCCGGCTCTTACCGCATTGCCCTTGCAGATGTGCCTCTTCCGAGAGCTGCTCTGGCAGGCTATTGCCGTTGCTATGACGAATGGCGGTTTTGATCGCACCAAAGGCCTTGGTTGGTCCTTCGGCCAGGTATTTTGCGCGCGCGCGCCAATGCGCATCAAACTCTTCGTCTGGAATTGCTTCCCAGATCATTCCCCAGTCACTGGCCTGCTTGGCAGAGATCTTATCCGCAAAAAGTGCGGCCCCCATAGCTTTGGCCAGACCCATCTGACGCGGCAGGAACCAGGTTCCACCCGCATCAGGCATCAGGCCAATCTTGGCGAAGGCCTGCAGAAAATAGGCGCTTTCTTTGGCGATGACCACATCAGCCGCCAGGGCCATATTGGCCCCTGCCCCCGCGACAGGCCCGTTGACAACCGACATTGTGGGCACTGGGCAATTGTAAATGGCCTCCAGCATCGGGCTGTATTCATCGCGCAGCGTACGTTCCAGATCCAGATCACCTGTTCCCGATGCATCGCTCAGATCTTGACCCGAACAAAAAGCATCACCGGAACCTGTCAGAACAACCGCGCGGGCCTCGCTAGCAGCACGGCGCATTGCATGGGTGATCTCTGCCCGCATCTGACTGGTCAGAGCATTCATCTTGGAGGGCCGGTTCAAGGTGACAACTGCCAGGCCGTTTTCCAGCGAATAGAGTATATCTTTGTATTCCATCAATGCCTCATGGATTTGCGGGTTGTGACAAGCACATCCTGTTGTCGCAGATGTTGACGCAAAGAACTGTGATGTAAAACCCAGACCCGGCGTCACCGGTCCAGAATTTCTTTCAATCGCTTCTGCTCATCCTCGCTAAGCTCAGTCTCTGGCGTCTCGCTGGCCCGTTTTCGTCCCCGCAGAAAAACCCCGGCCGTGAGTAAGGACATCAGGAGCATGATCGGGCCGGCGGCCCAAAGCAACCAATTGGCCCCTGTTGTGGTTGGCTTTAACAGAACATATTCGCCATAGCGGTCCACAACAAAGTCGATCACTGCATCATTGCTATCGCCTGCAACTAACCGTTCGCGCACGAGAATACGAAGATCGCGCGCGAGCTCGGCATTGGATTCATCGATGTTCTCATTGCGGCAGACGAGGCAGCGCAGGTCCTGCGACAATAGACGAGCGCGCTCTTCCAGCTGAGGGTCCTCAAGGATTTCATCCGGTTCCACACCGTAGCTAGGTCCAGGTGCCATCAGAGTAGCCGCCAGAAGTGCGACGTACAAAAGGCTGCGGTTTGGTGTTTTGCCAGTGTTCATTCTGCAGCCACCTTTGTACCGGCCAGTTTCTTGCGCGCTCCGGCTGCGACACGGAACCTGCGGTCGCTAAGGCTCAGCAAACCACCTAGGGACATCAAGAGACAGCCGCCCCAAATCCAGTTCGCAAGGGGTTTGACATAGGTCCGAACGGTCCAGCCGCCATCTGCTTGCCGATCCCCAATCACCACATAAAGGTCACGCAGGAAACGATAATCGATTGCGGCCTCAGTAGTGGGCATACGAGCCACTGGGTAGTCGCGCTTTTCAGGATAAAGAACCGTCTCTAGCCTGCCGTCTTTGCGAATGGTGACCGTCGCCACGGTGCTAAAGTAATTGGGCCCTCTTTCGCGCGCAACTTTATCCAGGGTCAGTTCAAAAGCACCAACACTGAAAGGCTCACCAATCGCAGTGACGCGAATATCCTCCTGCTCCCAGGCGGTTAGCCCGGCAATCGCAAAGACAGTGACACCAAATCCGGCATGGGCAACGGCCTTGCCCCAATCCGCCCTAGGCAGACGTGCAAGGCGCGGCAAACTACCGGTCCGGCTCCAAAGGTCAACCAGGGCGCCAAACACCATCCAGGCGCCAAGGAAAAGGCCAATTGGGCCAAGCGCGCTGCGTCCAGTCTGCATGGCCCAGGTCAGAGTCGCGAGTGCGAGGGCAAGCCCGAGCGCAAATCGCAGTTTCCACAGAGTGGCTGAAAGACGCCCCCGTTTCCAAGGCAGCATCGCCCCAACAGGAAGGATGGCCCCCAGGACAACCATGAAGGGGATGAAGGCCGAATTGAAGAAAGGCGGTCCAACAGAGAGTTTCCGCCCAAAGGCCATTTCCGCAACAATCGGCCAAAGGGTGCCGAAGAAGACCACAAAACAGCCAACGGCCAGCAGAATGTTATTGGCGACCAAGGCGCCTTCGCGGCTGACAACGCCAAAGACGCCACGCGCCTGCATCTCCTGGGCGCGCATCGCAAACAGTGTCAGCGCGCCGCCAGTAAAGAAGGCCAGGATCAGGAGGATAAATACCCCACGCTCGGCGTCATTGGCAAAGGCATGCACCGAGGTCAAAAGCCCGGACCGGACAATGAAGGTACCGATGAGAGAGAATCCAAAGGCCAAAATCGCAAGGAGGATCGTCCAGCTTTTCAGGGCCTCACGCTTTTCCACCACGATAGCAGAGTGAAGCAGAGCTGCAGATAGAAGCCAGGGCATAAAAGAGGCATTCTCGACCGGATCCCAGAACCAAAAGCCGCCCCAACCCAACTCATAGTAAGCCCACCATGAGCCAAGCGCGATGCCGATGGTCAAGAAGATCCAGGCCGCCAAGGTCCAAGGGCGCACCCAGCGAGCCCAGGCAGCATCAATTCGGCCTTCGATCAAGGCGGCCACCGCAAAGGAGAAGGCCATCGAGAGTCCGACATAACCGAGATATAGGAAGGGCGGATGAAAGGCCAATCCGGGATCCTGCAACAGCGGGTTCAGGTCCTGGCCGTCAAAAGGGGGTTGAACCAGCCGCAAGAATGGATTGGAAGTGAAGAGAATAAAGGCAAAAAATGCCACTGCAATGGCGGATTGTACGGCCAGAACGCGGGCCTTCAAGGTCTGTGGCAAACCCTCGCCGAAAACAGAGGCCAAGGCGCCGAAGAGGGTAACGATAAGAACCCAGAGCAGCATCGAACCCTCATGGTTCCCCCAGGTCCCTGAGATCTTATAGAGGAGCGGCTTTGCCGAATGACTGTTCAAAGTCACGACGCGCAAGGAGAAATCAGAACTCACAAAGGCCCAGACCAGAGCGCCAAAAGCAAAAGCAGTAAAGAAGAACTGCGCCTGGGCTGCTGGTTCAGCAATGGCCATCCAACCTGGCCATCGCTTATGGGCCCCAACCAGCGGGACAATCATCTGCACAATAGCGACCATAAAGGCCAGAATGAGGGCGAAGTGACCGAGCTCTGTAATCATGCCTTTGTCTATAGGCCTTCGACCTGCGAAGGCCAATGGTAAAGCCTGCGTTTTGGGGCCGCAGTTGCTTCACTTTTCTTCTGGGCTGGCCTGTTTTTGGCGCCAATCCGAGAGGGCGCGGTTCTCTTCCTGGCGTAAAACCGCAAGTGTAAGCTCCGCATCTTGATCCGTGGTTTCTTCGCGTGGATTCTCCTGATCGAACAAGGCTCTACGAGCGTTGCGGTGGGACAACACACCCTGTGCCTGACGAGCAATCTGCCTTTGAAATTCCTGATACTTCACCTGGTGACGGGCGCCAAAATAAAATGAAACAATGCCTCCAAGCAGCCACCAAAGCTGTTCAGGGACCAAAGCTAGCGCCAGCATACGCTCTGCAAACCACTCAGGCTCCATCATGGCAGAGGCAAAAAGGCCGCAGGTCCCAAGCGCAAGCATTGGCCGTGGCAGTCTGTTGATGGCATCCATTGCCCGATCAAAAAAACCACGCCTCTCGGGCCTGAATTCGGCTGCAAACTGTATGAGCGCTGCATTCCGACTTTGATGCGCCCGCTCTGCCCCTGCCTCACTGTTCTCCTTGAAAACCTCTACGGTTTCTTTCAGAAGATTCCTGCGGTCACCAAAGAGGGCCGCAATCAGATCAGAGATCATCCCCATTTCGACACCCGTTGTTGAAATTCTTCAGGGCTCAGCCGGTAACCGGGAGAGATGAACTCCTCTGCGCGTTTTATCCACCCGCCCTTGCCACCATTTCGGCTGCGGGCATATTTTCGGCTGGCAGGCCGTCGATCTGCAAGACGGAAGTAATAGGTCCTACGCGCAATCCCATAGGCATCCCGCAACGCGATCCCGTCCACCCTGGAAGCGGAACGCGCCGCTGCAAAGCTCTGCGGCCCCAGGATGCCATCCACAATGATGTCATATCCCATCTTGCGCAAAAGGGTCTGGAGGATCCGTACCGCATTGCCACCTGCATTCACATACATATCGAAAACCGACGGCTGGATCTCTTTTGGAAGTTGCGCAATCCCCGGTTTGTCAAAATAGTAAATGATAAAGATCTCAACAGCTTGATCGGCAGAGAGATTCATCAGGTCTTGCCGGTTGATTTTGGTATCATTGTTTAAATCTAGGCCAAGACGGCGGAGTGTCTTTAGTGTGACCCCATAATTAGTGACCCCACCTGGATCATCTGGGTCATCCACAAACCCACCTTCTCTACCTACGATTTCCCTGGCAATCTCACCAATACTGCGCATGGTCGAACCTCCTGCAAGCTCCGGAAGAGGATCTGCGGGAAGCAACAAAACTCTGGCAACTCAGCGCGCAGTGCTGGGGCAACACCAAAAAAATCGCAGCTACGCCCGAGGTATCAAAAACAAAACCCTCCTGAAGCGAGGCTCCAGGAGGGCAGTCGAAAACCAACAGGTTTCTTAGTTCAGCTTTCTTCGGGCTCCTGATAGACGCCTTGCTCTTTCAACGCGTCTACAACCTCTTTGGGCATATAGGTCTCATCATGTTTGGCCAGGATCTCACTGGCTTCAAACACTCCATCAACCAAACGACCGGTTCCCACCATGCCTTGGTTCTCCTCAAAGAGATCCGGCAGAACACCGGCGTAGGTGACCGAAACACTGGCACCTCCATCGGTTACGGAAAACCGCACTTTTTCCCCCTGCCCGCGCACCAGACTGCCCTCTTCAACCAGACCACCAATGCGGAAAACTTCGCTTGCGGGTGGTGGGGCTTCGGCAACCTGGCTAGGGGAGCGGAAATAGTTGATCCCATCGCGCATGGCGTAGCCGATCAAGGCGGTGGCCACCACAAGGGCCACAGTCGCCAGAGCAATGACCTGTATACGGCGTTGTTTTTTCAAGTTTTTCATCTCTCAAGCCTCCTTAGGCCTTGGTAGAGATCATCAAAAGATCAAGGGAAGAGCGGCGCCATCATCAGGCCCGCCGTTTCCTCTTCACCTAACATCAGGTTAGCGTTCTGCAAGGCCTGGCCGCTGCTACCTTTTGTCAGGTTATCAAGAGCGGCAATCACGATTGCACGCCCTTCGATCCGATCCTGGGCTACCCCGACATGGCAGAAGTTCGAGCCACGCACGTGGTGGGTGCTTGGTGCCTCGCCAAAGGGAAGTACTTCCAGGAAAGGTTCCGCAGCATAGGCCGTGGCCAGCGCTTGATGGATCGCCTGCGCATCGCCCTTGACATAGACCGTGGCCAGAATCCCGCGATTGGCAGGGACCAGATGTGGGGTGAACTGGACTTTGACCGGGCGTCCCGCGAGCGCTGAGAATTCCTGATCAAACTCACCAAGGTGACGGTGAGTGCCACCAACGGCATAGGCGTTATAGCCTTCGCTCAGCTCCGCATGCAGCAGGTTCTCCTTCAGGGCCCGCCCGGCGCCGGAAACCGCACATTTCAGATCGAGGATGATGTCGTCCAGGTCAATCAACCCGCCAGAGATCAGGGGACGCAGAGCAAACTGGCCGGTGGCAGCGTTGCAGCCGGTTCCCGCAACTAGGTGCGCGGATTTGATTTCTTCGCGGTAGAACTCGCTCAGACCATAAACCGCTTCTTTCTGTATCTCGACCGCCGAATGCGGGTTGCCATACCACTTTTCGTATTCTGCCGGGTCCCGCAGGCGGAAATCGGCAGAAAGATCGACAATTTTCAGATCACTCGGCAGAGCAGAGATAACCTCTTGGCTGGTTTTATGCGGCAGTGCACAGAAGCAGAGGTCAATTTCTGAAAAGTCGATTTCACCAATCTTACAAAGCGTTGGGAGTTTCATGTGACGCAGATGCGGGAACACCTGCGCCATTTCCATCCCCGCCTTACGCTCTGCGGCGAGAGCTTTGATTTCGATATTTGGGTGACCTGCGATCAGCCGGATCAGTTCTGCACCAGTATAGCCACTGGCACCAAGGATAGCCACTTTATGGGTCATCTGAGACCTCGTCGTTCGATGTGAATGTCACGCCGCGCAGGGGTTGCACGGGTTCTAAGGGGAATGAGCAAGGTCGGTCTTTGCGCTAGAACACATAAAGAGCACAAGTCCGCGCCCTGCCCCGATGCCATCTAAAGCTCAGGCGGCCTCAAAATTGATTTCTCGTCGGAGAAACTGTGTCGCACGATTGCTGACCTTGGCTGGATCACCAGTGGTGAAATATCCACCTGTGCCGCTGCCCAGCATCTGTGGATGCCGTTCCAGGTAATCCGCAAGGCTGTCGGCCACCAAAGCACCCTGGCTGAACACTTTGACACCTTCACCCAGAGCGGCCTGAAAGTCCTGCTCCATCAGAGGGTAATGGGTACAGCCAAGAATAGCTGCCTGGGGTTCGGGCATTTTGCGTTTCAGCGCATCGACATGGCTACGGACCAGGGCTTCTGCCAGAATCAGGTCGCCATCTTCGATCGCATCCACTACGCCGCCACAGGCCTGGGCCTCGACATCGACGCCAATGGCCCGAAAAGCGAGTTCACGTTGAAAGGCGCGGCTGGATACCGTCGCTGGTGTGGCAAAAAGTGCCACATGCTTCACTTCAACTTCGCGCGGTGGGCTATTGTCGCCCCATTGCCGTTCAGTGAGGGCTTCGATCAGAGGGACAAAGACCCCAAGCACCCGTTTGCCTTCGGGCAGGCCTTCTTCTTGCATGCGCCGCAACGCCGCCGCAGAGGCGGTATTGCAGGCCAGGATCACCAAATCGCAGCCCTTGGACCACATTTCCGCAACGGCCTTTTTTGTGAGCTGGTAGATATCTTCTGCATCTCGCACCCCATAGGGCGCGCGGGCACTATCCGCGTAATACAGAAAATCCACATCCGGGAGACGGGATTGTGCCGCATTCAGGACGGTCAATCCGCCCAAGCCAGAATCAAAGATACCTACAGCCATGATCTCACTTTCAGGCGCGATGTTTCTCCTCGAACTCAAACCCATAAGCACAGGATTTGAGTGGTACTGGTGACAGCTCATACGTGGCTTTTCGCAGGAAATCCATCACTGCTTTGGTATCTTTCATCAAGGGCGCAAGCATTTCACGGTCAATTGGCTCCCCGATGGCAACTTTCACCTGTGTATCCACCCGTTTCCTGAATTCATTGATCAAAAGCCCCATCCGCAAATTGCTATGCAGATGACTGGCGATTTGAAACATTCGTGACGTATGACCCTCAAAGAAAACCGGCACCACTGTCGCATTGGATTTGGCAATCATTCGGGCGGTAAAGCCGCGCCAGCCCGGGTCCATCGGGTGAGAGAAGGGTCGCAACCCGGTTGAAACGGTTCCGCCTGGGAAGACCCCGACGGCACCACCCTGCCCCAAGTAATTCAGCGCCAGCCGACGGGTGGTTAGATTGGTCTGCTGAGCCTCCCGTGTGGCATCAAATGACACGGGCAAAATCACCTGCTCCAAATCCTTGGCTCGGCGGAAAATCTGATGAGCCAGAATACGGAATTCCCCACGGGTCTGCGCCAGTAATTGCCCCATCATCAGCCCATCCAGAATCCCGTAGGGGTGGTTCGCGATCACAATGACGGGCCCTTTTGGCGGAATGCTTTTCAGGTTGCCCCCAGTCACCTCCAGGGACAGGCCAAAACGCCTGGCCATAACGGTCCAGAAACAAGCACCCTCGGCGACCTCCCTCTCATAGCCCGCCGCACGCTCGATCAGTCCCAATCGCCCGGTGCTATTTTCCAAGAGCCTGATCAGCGCCCTACCAGCTGGATTGGAAGCAGAATGGGCATATGAGATTTCACGCGCGATGTGATTGCCCTTCACCACTATGATTCCCCCGCTTCTTTACGATCCTTTTTCTACCCAATCAGTTAGGCGCCAGTTCAAGTAGACCTGCTAAATTACCAAAGTGACAGCAAAATGACATAGCAACGCCCTATCATTGGCTCCAAGGGAGTTTTGGAACAATGGCCAATAAGCCCGCGCCAAAAAGGCCGAACAATTACCCGGCATAAGAGAAGAAACTGCCCCGTTCAGGGCAGCTCTTCTTTCACGGGACCAGATAGAGGGCAATCAAGGCAGGCTCTATTCCGCAGCGTCCTTGAGCACTTCTGGCTCCTGGCGAAGTGCGAGCAAAAGCTCTTCACGGCGCTTGGCCGCATTTGCTTCACTCGCCAGTTTGACGGGACCAAAGCCACGGATCTGCAAAGGCAGCTCCGCCAAAGCGACCAAAGCGTCAAGATTGGCCTTATTCACCTTTGGCAGCCACTCCTTCATGTCGCGCTCATACTGCTTGATAAGAGCGCGCTCCATCTTGCGCTCTGCTGTATAGCCGAACAGATCAAGAGGTGTGCCACGCAGGGGTTTTAACTTGCTCAACAGACGCAGCCATCGCTCCATCCCTGGGCCAAATTTACGCTTCTGCGGTCGTCCATTGACGCGTTTGCCACCCAAGATCGGTGGCGCCAGATTGAAGGAGATTTTCAGATCCCCCTCAAACTCCGCCTCGGCCTGATCACGACTCTTCAACAAAAGGCGCGCGACCTCATATTCATCCTTATAGGCCAGTAGCTTATGATAACCTTTTGCAACTGCTTCTTTGATCCGCTCGCCTTGTGCCTGATCTAACAAGCGATCATATCGCTTGGCGAGCCTAGGCCCCTGAAACGCCACCAGCTGGGACCGGCGAAAAGCGATTTCTTCTTCCAGTGTCTTTGGAAGCTCTACAACATTCGCAGGTTTGGAAATCTTTGCCGCAGCTTCAGGTTCCACAACGGCCCAGCGGCCGATCTCAAAGGCACGCAGGTTCCGCTCGACTGCCGCACCGTTCAGACTGATCGCCTCACAAATTGCATCATAGCCCACCGGGATCAGACCACGCTGCCAGGCAGCACCAAAGACCATCATGTTGGAGAAAATGGAATCTCCCATGGTCGCACGCGCCAGATCCGAAGCATCGAACAGGTCCAACTGCCCCTGAAGACGTGCTTCAAGTGCAAGTTGCAACCGATCTGAGGGGAGTTGGAAATTGGTGTCACGGGTGAAATCGCCGGTGATAATCTCATGGCTATTGACGACTGCACCCGTTTTCCCACTCTGCATCAGGCCTATGGTTTTGGCCCCCGCACTGACAACCAGATCCCCGCCAATCAGCGCATGGGCCTCCCCAGTGGCAACCCGAATGGCGCTGATATCTTCTGGCTTATTGGCCAAGCGGCAATGGATATGAACCGCACCACCTTTTTGCGCCAGACCTGCCATCTCCATCATGCCAGCGCCCAATCCGTCGATTTGCGCGGCCTGGGCTAAGACCGCACCGATGGTGACGACGCCGGTGCCGCCGACGCCCGTGATCACCACATTATGGGTTCCGTCAATCTTTGGCAGCTGCGGTAACGGCAGATCCGGGAGTTTGAGTTCGGCTGTCGCTTCCTTGCGGATCTTGCCGCCCTCGATTGTCAAGAACGAGGGGCAAAACCCGTTGACACAAGAGAAATCCTTGTTGCAGGAGCTTTGATCAATGGCACGTTTGCGCCCAAGCTCCGTCTCCTTTGGAACAATGGAAACACAGTTGGATTGAACCCCGCAATCGCCACATCCCTCACAGACATCAGAGTTGATAAAGACTCTCATATCCGGGTCTGGGAACTCACCTTTTTTACGGCGACGACGTTTCTCAGCAGCACAGGTTTGAATATAGATGATCGCGGAGACCCCCTCGACCTGTTCCATATTCCGCTGCACGTCCATCAACTCAGCGCGCTCATGCAGGGGAACGCCCGCGGGAAAGTGCTTGGGCTCGACCTCCTCTTTGTCATCATAGACAACAGCCAGGGTTTTCACCCCCATCGCTTTTAGCTCATGGGCAATCTGATACGCGGTCAGCCCCCCCTCAGCTTGCTGCCCCCCGGTCATGGCAACCGCGTCATTGAACAGGATCTTATAGGTGATATTGGTCCCTTCAGCGAGGGCCGCCCGGATCGCCTGAACACCGGAGTGGTTGTAGGTTCCATCTCCAAGATTTTGAAAAACATGGTTTCTTTTGGAAAACGGCGCCTCACCGATCCAGTTCGCTCCCTCACCTCCCATATGGGTGAAACCCAGGGTTTCCCGGTCCATCCATTGAACCATGAAGTGGCAGCCGATCCCTGCATAGGCGCGGCTACCTTCGGGTAGTTTGGTGGAGGAATTATGAGGGCAGCCAGAACAGAAGTAAGGCAGGCGCGAAGCAATTTCTTCGGCATTATCTGCGCGCCTTGCCTCTGCCAAAGCAGAAAGTCCTGCATTGATCGCTTCAGTATCGCGTCCTTCTTCGATCAGGATCTCGCCCAGTTTCTCCGCAATCATGATGGGATCCAGGGCAAACTTTGTTGGAAAAAGCTCCTCACGGTGTACAGTTCCCGCGCCACCCTTGTACCAACCATAGACCCGCCGACCGCGGCGATCATCAAAGATTGCTTCCTTGATTTGAATCTCGATTAGCTTGCGTTTTTCCTCAACGACGACAATCAAATCAAGGCCTTCGGCCCAGTCATTGAAGCCCTTCATATCCATCGGCCAGACCTGTCCCACCTTATAGGTAGTGATTCCCAGCCGCTCAGCCATGGCCTCATCAATGTTCAGCAGGGAAAGCGCATGGGTCAGATCCAGCCAGTTCTTCCCAGCAGCCACAAAACCGATTTTGGCACCCGGTTTTCCCCAAACACGCTTGTCCATTTTGTTGGCATGGCTAAAGGCTTCGGCAGCAAAGCGCTTGTAGTCGATGATACGGTCTTCCTGGCGGAACCTGTCGTCGTTCAGGCGCAGGTTTAGACCGTCGGTTGGCATGTCAAACTCAGGCGTGAACAGTTGAATGCGATCAGGATCCCCATCCACAACAGAGGTGACCTCAATCGTGTCCTTCATGGTTTTCAAACCAACCCAAAGACCAGAAAACCGCGACAAGGCATAACCATAGATGCCGTAGTCCAGAATTTCTTGAACACCGGCCGGGCTGACGATCGGCAAATAACAGTCCAACAAGGACCATTCTGATTGGTGCAAAACAGTTGAACTTTCGCCCGTGTGGTCATCGCCCATGGCAACCAGGACACCACCATGTGTGGAAGAGCCCGCCATATTGGCATGGCGCAGCGCATCACCGGAACGATCAACCCCCGGGCCTTTGCCGTACCACAGGCCAAACACCCCGTCATACTTGCCTTCACCGCGCGCCTCAGCTTGCTGCGCGCCCCAGAGGGCAGTGACAGCCAGATCCTCGTTCAGACCGTACTGAAAGGTGACATCAGCCGCTGAAAGCTGCGCTTGTGCGCGCTGCATTTGCATATCTACAGCACCTAGCGGAGAACCACGATAGCCTGTCACCAACCCCGCAGTATTCAAACCCGCAGCAATATCACGGTGCTTTTGCATCAGCATCAGGCGTACCAAAGCCTGCGTGCCATTCAGCATGATTGGTGACTTCTCGAGGTCGTATTTATCGTTCAGGGAAATCTTCTGCTTGCTCATCCGGTCCTCCCAACCTCAATTAGCTTGCAATGCTTGCTGTAATATTAGGTCATAATTACTGACCTTAACAATCATTTTTTTGAAGTTTTCCCTCGCGCCGTCGCGTAAAACTGATACAAATCCAAGATTTCATATAGGCTGCAACTGACTGATCGAAAGTGACGGAAATGGACTGGGACAAGCTAAGAATATTTCACGCGGTAGCTGATGCGGGCAGTTTGACCCACGCCGGGGATAAGCTGAACTTGTCGCAATCTGCAGTCAGTCGGCAAATCCGCGCACTGGAAGAAAGCCTGAACGCGACCCTATTTCACCGTCACGCCCGTGGGCTGATTCTGACTGAACAAGGGGAGCTGCTTTTTGACGCGACAAAATCCATGTCCGCCCGGCTGGAGGCTGCCTCTGCCCGTATCCGCGACAGCGAAGAAGAGGTCTTTGGCGAGCTTCGCGTTACCACCACGGTTGGCTTTGGAACGCTTTGGTTGGCGCCGCGCCTGACCAAGCTCTACGAGCAATATCCGAATCTCAAAGTGGACCTCATGCTGGAAGAGCGTGTTTTGGACCTTCCGATGCGCGAAGCAGATGTTGCAATCCGGATGAAAGAGCCGAGCCAGGCGGATCTGGTCCGCAAACGCCTGATGACGGTTCAGATGCGCCTCTATGCCTCACGCAAATACCTGGATGAACACGGCACCCCCGCCACTGTGGATGACATCGATAAGCACCGCCTGATTTGTCAAAACCAACGCTCTGCCCAGGTTGGGTCCGCCTCTGTTCTGGTAAAAAGCCTACTGACACGAAACCCAGCCTCTCTACTGACAGTGAACAACTACTTTGGCGTGCTGCAGGGGGTCCTGCATGATTTGGGCATTGGTATTCTACCGGACTATGTAACCGAAGAATTTCCGGAGTTGGTCGAGGTCCTTCACAGCGACGAAAACAGCGGTGTACCGGTTTATCTGGCCTACCCAGAAGAACTTCGCCATTCGCAACGGGTTTCCGCGTTCCGTGACTTTGTCCAAACAGAGATCATGGCCCACCGCAAGCACATGAAAGAGCTAGGAAAACTATAGGATTTCCATAGCTATGCACACAATGCATATCGGGAATGATCTTATCAAAGGGTTAAAACCCTTGAAGGGGCGAATGGCTGACCCTAAATGGAGCTTATGAAGACGGTGGCTAGCGCCACACTTCATACCTCCCTGTTGGACTTCGGCCGAGCTTAGTGCTCGGCCTTTTTTTTGCAGCAGATTACATAGTCTATCTCTATCGCGCAGGGAAGCTCTTCACTCGAGTTATTTGCCTAAGACCTTTTTACCAGATGCCATATTGATTGTCTGGCTCAGCGCAGAACACAAGGATAAGCCACATTCTGGGTTCGTACAGAGGCTTTAAAGCTCCCCCTGCCTAGAGATCAGGCAGTTCTCTACTCCTTTTGCCCCTTCTGAGGTCACTTTCGAAGGACCGACGTTGAGAGTTTTAATCAAGCGCCATTCTGGTCGCGAAGCGGGATACACACAGTTGCGAACCATTCTGGATCGTTTTGGCACCTTAGAATCCCCCTTTCCCAATAGACACGCTTGCTCTAAAAGCCGCGACAGTAGCAGCCATGGGGGGCCAAAACAGCGCCATGCAAGAACCAGCCATCACACCCGAACTGATCGCAAACCACGGTTTGAAGCCCGAGGAATACGAGATGATCCTGGAGATCATCGGACGCGAACCCAGCTTCACCGAACTTGGCATCTTCTCGGCCATGTGGAATGAGCACTGCTCATACAAGTCTTCCAAGAAATGGCTGCGCACTCTTCCAACCGAAGGTCCACAGGTTATCTGCGGCCCCGGTGAAAACGCTGGCATCGTCGACATTGGTGACGGTGATGCCGTGGTTTTCAAAATGGAAAGCCACAACCACCCCTCCTACATCGAACCCTATCAAGGTGCCGCCACCGGTGTTGGCGGCATTTTGCGTGATGTCTTCACCATGGGCGCACGCCCGATTGCCTCGATGAACTCCCTGTCTTTTGGCGAAACCGCCCACCCCAAGACCCGCCAGCTGGTCAATGGTGTGGTTGAAGGTATCGGCGGCTATGGCAACTGTTTTGGTGTGCCCTGCGCCGGCGGTGAGGTTCGCTTCCATCCGGCCTATAATGGCAACTGCCTGGTCAATGCCTTTGCAGCCGGTCTGGCTAAGACCGACGGTATTTTCTATTCCGCCGCTTCTGGCGTTGGCATGCCGGTTGTTTACCTGGGTGCAAAAACCGGTCGTGACGGTGTCGGCGGCGCCACCATGGCTTCCGCAGAATTCGACGACACCATCGAAGAAAAGCGCCCTACCGTTCAGGTTGGCGACCCCTTCACCGAAAAACGCCTGATGGAAGCCACGCTGGAGCTGATGCAGACCGGCGCGGTGATTTCGATCCAGGACATGGGTGCGGCTGGCCTCACCTGCTCAGCGGTGGAAATGGGCGACAAGGGCGGCCTTGGCGTGCGCCTGGATCTGGAGAACGTACCCCAGCGCGAAGAGAATATGACAGCCTATGAAATGATGCTGTCGGAATCTCAGGAACGCATGCTGATGGTGCTAAAGCCAGAGCTTGAGGCCGAAGCCCGCGCAGTATTCGAGAAATGGGACCTCGATTTTGCCATCGTTGGCGAAACCATCGCAGAAGACCGCTTCCTGATCATGCACAACGGTGAAGTGAAGGCTGATCTGGTTTTGTCCAAACTCTCCTCCACCGCCCCGGAATATGACCGCCCTTGGGTGGAAACCCCAGCGGCAGAGGCCCTGACAGATGAAGATGTCCCGACCATCGACCCGATCGATGGCCTGAAGGCGCTGATCTCCTCTCCCAATTACGCGGGCAAGCAATGGGTCTATGAGCAATATGACACCACGGTCATGGGCGACACCCAGCGACGTCCGGGCGTGGGTTCTGGCCTGATCCGCGTGCATGGCACCGATAAGAAACTGGCCTTCACCTCTGACGTGACCCCACGCTACGTTAAGGCGAACCCGGTGGAAGGTGGCAAACAAGCGGTGGCCGAAGCCTATCGCAACCTGTCGGCCGTCGGTGCCAAGCCGCTGGCTTCGACCGACAACCTGAACTTTGGCAACCCCGAAAAGCCCGAAATCATGGGGCAATTTGTTGGTGCCATCAAAGGTATCGGCGAAGCGGTTGCAGCATTGGATATGCCCATCGTTTCCGGCAACGTCTCGCTCTACAATGAAACTGATGGTCAAGGCATCCTGCCCACGCCAACAATTGGCGCCGTAGGTCTGGTTGCGGCCGACGAAGAAGCCATCATCGGCGAAGCCCGCGAAGGCCATGTCGCCCTTTTGGTTGGCGAAACCATCGGTCATCTGGGCCAATCCGCCTTGCTGGCCGAAGTCTTCAATCGTGAAGACGGCGACGCCCCTGCAGTGGATCTGGCAGCTGAAAAACGCAATGGTGAGTTCATCCGCTCCAACCGCGATTTCATCAAAGCCTGCACCGATCTTGGCGATGGCGGCCTGGCACTGGCGGCGTTCGAGATGGCCGAAGCGGCAGGGGTCGGCGTTCAAATCGACGCCGGTGACACCCCCACACTCTTTGGTGAGGATCAGGCGCGTTACCTTGTCGCCTGCAACTTTGACCAGGCAGAGGCTCTGATGCTGGCCGCAGGTCAGGCGGGTGTGCCATTGACCACAGTTGGCAAATTCACCGGTGAAGCCGTGAAAATCGGTGGTAGCGAAGCCTCATTGGAAGAGCTCTCTGAGATCTACCGCAGCAGCTTTGCCGAAGCCGTCGCTTAAGCGCTGCCCAAACCTATGGTTCAAAGGCGTGCCAAATGGCGCGCCTTTTTCACAAATAGCTCTAACCGGGGTTCCGGTCTTGAAGCGGTGAAGGAAGCTTGCACTCCCCCAGGTGCCATCCTAAATTCAAACATAAGACCCAGATCAAGGACATAGCACATGCCGATGCAAGCCCAAGAAATCGAAGACCTTCTGCGCGAGAGTTTCCCCGAGGCGGAAATCCAGGTGGCTGGCCATGATGGGGTGCATATGTCCGCCATGGTCGTGGACGAAAGCTTTCGCGGCAAAAACCGTATTCAGCAACAACGCGCTGTTTATGCGGCACTAAAAGGTAAGATGGATGGCTCCAATGGGGAATTGCATGCCCTCGCCCTGACGACCAAAGCGCCGGAGTGAGCTTATCTGATTGGTTCTTATGGGCAGCGTTGGCCGCTTTGATCCTTGTCCTTGCTTTTCCGGCCCTGTCGAGAAGGAAGCGACACAAGCCCTTGAGCAGATCAAGACCCAACTCGCCCTCCAAATCAGAAAGGAAGGTTGCGCTTGGACAAGAAGCAACTGATTTGGAAAGCGTAGAACGCACTCAAGAAGAAAATCAGCGGAAAGCCGCAGCACACCAACGCTGGGCAAATCGAAACATTAGATGAATGCGCCAAATTGCGCAGCAACCTAAGGGAAATACAATGAGCGACGCAAATAGCCGCATCGATGAAACCGTCAAAGCCAACGATGTTGTGCTCTTTATGAAGGGCACCAAGGAAATGCCGCAGTGCGGTTTTTCGTCCCGCGTTGCGGGCGTGCTGAACTACATTGGCGTGGAATACACCGATGTAAATGTGCTGGCAGACGAAGAGATCCGTCAAGGCATCAAGGATTACTCTGATTGGCCCACCATTCCGCAGCTCTACATCAAAGGTGAGTTTGTCGGTGGCTGCGATATCATCACCGAGATGACCCTCTCCGGTGAACTGGACACCATGTTTGATGACAATGGTGTTGCTTTTAACAAAGAAGCTGCTGACAAGATCCGGGAAGCCAACGGCTAAGCCACAGATCATCTGATCATCAGTGAAGAAAAAACCTGCCCAGGCGAAAGCTTGGGCAGGTTTTTCTTTCAAGTATACCTAAAGCGCTTCTCCGAAGGCGCCTTTCCGATTAAGAGGCAGCCTTTTCCTCTATCTGCTGAGCCAGGGCCTCTGCACGGGCGGCCAGCTCCGCCAGTGTTTCCGGAACCTGTGGGGGTACAACCGGCACTTCGATACGCTCGGGCTCTGGCGGAGGTGCATTTTTCAAAGCTTCCAACTGCGCCTTTAGCGCATCAAGCTCAGCTTCGACCTCATTGTTTCGATCTTCGACCGCTGCGGTTTTATCCGCAAGCATCAGCCCTGCCATCAACAGCATACGCGCCTCTGGCATTCTGCCAATCTGGTCAGAGAGGACCTGCGCCTCATCATCCAGCATCTTGGCTGCGGAGTGCAGATAGCTCTCTTCGCCTTCCTGGCAAGACACCTCAAATCCACGGCCACCGATATGAATTGTAACTTCGGGCATTAGGCTTCCTCCCCTTCCGGCAGGTTCTGGGCATTGGCAAGCAGGGGCTCAAGTTTGGCAAGTACCGCATTGACCTGTGCATCATCGCTGGCCTTTGCTGCACGCAGTCCCTCTACTTCCGCCGTCAGTGCAGAATTGATCAGATCTGCACTTGGCAACCCTTGAGCATTGGCATCGCGCAACGCTGCATTGGAAGAACGCAACTGCTCATTTGCAAGCCGTAGTTTCTGCAGTTCCGCATCCAACCGCAGCAGAGCTTCGTCGTTTGCAGCGGAAGACGCAGATGACGCAGCGCTTTGGGCCGCCTCCAGCTGTGACTTCAGTGTTGCATTCTCTGCTTCCAATGCGGCTTGATCCACGGCTGAACCGATGTCTTCACTGCCGCTGGAAGCCTCTGCCAATTCCGTGACAAGCGTCTGTTTTTCTTCAGTCAACTCGGCGACCTTGGTTTCAAGCGCTTCCTTGTTTGCCGCAGCTTCATTTCCAGAACTTTCCAGCTCGGATTTCAATCGCTGCACCTCAAGTTTCAGTGCTTCCTTTTCGACGTCGTTGCCAACCTCATTTCGTAGCAGCTCCAGTTCGGCCTGCATCGCTGCAACATCTTCCCCGCTCGCGCCCGAGCCCGCGTTGGCTTCTGCTTCTTTCAGCCGCTCGTGTAGGAGCTTTACCCGCTCTTCGAGTTGCGCGTTGGCGGTGCGCTCCTCATCAAGGGCGGTCTCAAGTTCAGTATTGTCAGAGGCGGCGCGTGCTTCTTCTTGGGCGCTGGCACAGGCCTGCTCCAACTTTCCAACGCCAGTGCTGATCCGCTCCATCGCGTTCAGAATACGGCTTTGCAACTCATCAATCTGCGTCATGCCTGTCCCTCATCCATCGCCCATCTGGCCGCGTTTTAACCCGTCTGCTTTGACACTTTGCAGATTACTCACTGGCGAATCGCAAAGGGGCTCGGTTTTCCAAGCCAGCTTACAAAAACTAGTGGTAAAACACCCCCTGTTTGCTTTCAAGCACTTGCGCGGCTGCCTTCGTGTTGCAAGCAAGGAATGGCGCAGAAAGCTTGATCTTTGCTCTGTCACTGCTATTGAGCGCCTAACCAGCTTGGAAACCCAAAGGAACAGTTCTGTGGATCTGACAGCCCTGCGCACAGCCAACCCCGATCATTGGAACAAGGCCGCTGCCATTCGCGCCCTCGCTCTGGACGCCGTCGCCGCCGCCAACTCCGGCCATACCGGTATGCCCATCGGCATGGCCGATGTTGCAACTGTGCTGTTTGAAAAGCACCTGAAGTTTGACGCGGCGAACCCTCAGTGGCCCGATCGCGATCGTTTTATCCTCTCTGCCGGTCACGGCTCGATGCTGATCTATTCTCTTTTGTACCTCTGCGGTGACAAACAGGTGACATTGGAGCAGATCAAGAATTTCCGCCAGACGGGAGCGTTGACCGCCGGTCACCCAGAGAACTTCCTAATTGACGCCGTTGAGACCACCACTGGTCCCCTGGGTCAAGGTATTGCCAATGCCGTTGGTTTTGCCATGGCCGAAGAAATGCAGCGTGCCCAATATGGGCGCAAGATCGTGGATCACCACACCTATGTGATCGCCGGTGACGGCTGCCTAATGGAAGGCATCAGCCAAGAGGCCATCGGCCTCGCCGGGCGTCACTCCCTGGGCAAGCTGATTGTTCTCTGGGACAATAACAACATCACCATCGATGGCACCGTTGAACTGTCTGACCGCACCAACCAGGTGCAGCGCTTCAAGGCCTCGGGCTGGCAGGTGATCGAAATCGACGGCCATGATCCAGTGGCCATTGACGAGGCTCTTACCGCAGCCAAGAAATCGAAGAAACCTTCGATGATTGCTTGCAAAACCCATATCGCATTGGGTCACGCAGCGCAGGACACTTCCAAGGGTCACGGCGCATTGACGGATGCAGATCAGATGGCGGCGGCTAAAGAAGCCTATGGCTGGACAACTGGTCCTTTTGAAGTCCCCGCTGACATCAAATCCCAGTGGGAAGCCATTGGTTCGCGCGGCGCAGCCGAGCGCGTCGCCTGGGAAGCCCGTTTTGCGGAAGTTTCCCAACAAAAGCAGGATCGATTCAACCGGGCCTATGCGCTGGAAGCACCAAAGAAGCTCTCGGCTACAATCAAGGCGCTGAAAAAGCAGGTTTCGGAAGAGCAGCCAAAGGTTGCTACCCGCAAGGCCTCTGAAATGGCACTGGCTGCAATCAATCCGGTGATGCCAGAAACCGTTGGCGGCTCTGCCGATCTCACCGGTTCCAACAATACCAAAACCGGCGACCTGGGTGTCTTTGACACCGACAACCGCAAAGGCCGCTATGTCTATTGGGGCATCCGTGAGCACGGCATGGCTGCCGCGATGAACGGAATGGTGCTCCATGGTGGTATCCGCGCCTATGGCGGAACCTTCTTCTGCTTCACCGATTACGCCCGCCCCTCCATGCGTCTGGCCGCTTTGATGAAGATCCCTTCGGTCTTTGTCATGACCCATGACAGCATCGGTGTTGGCGAAGACGGTCCAACCCACCAGCCTGTTGAGCATCTGGCGATCTGCCGCGCTACCCCGAACACCAATGTGTTCCGTCCGGCGGATGCGGTAGAAGCGGCAGAGGCTTGGGAGATTGCTCTGACCGAGAAATCCACCCCTTCGGTCATGGTGCTGACCCGTCAGAACCTGCCGACCCTGCGCACCGAGCATAAACTCTCGAACCTGACCTCCAAGGGCGCCTATGTCCTGGCTGAAGCCGAAGGCAAGCGCCAGGCGATCCTGATCGCAACCGGATCCGAAGTCTCGCTGGCAATGGATGCAAAGGCCAAGCTAGAGGCCGAAGGTATCGGCACCCGTGTGGTCTCGATGCCCTCGATGGAGCTTTTTGCCCAGCAGGATGAGGCCTATCGTCGTAAGATCCTGCCTCCGGGTCCGGTTCGCGTCGGCATCGAAGCAGCTGTGCGCGCAGGCGGCTGGGACCGTTGGCTCCTGGGTGAGCGCGGCCAGGAAAAGAAAGCCGGGTTCATTGGTATGGACAGCTTCGGCGCTTCGGCCCCTGCTGGCGAGCTGTTTGAGAAATTCGGCATCACCGCAGAAGCCGCTGTTGCCAAGGTGAAAGTGCTGATCGGCTGATCAGATCTTTTCACTAGAGAGACAAAAACAGGGCGCCTCATTTGGGCGCCCTGTTTTCTTTTGAACTCTTACTCCGCCTAACCTTCCTTGGCCTCTTTCAGCACATGGTATTCAGACGATTTTGTGACCAGTTCGTTGCTGCCGATCATATCATAGGGTGCCTCTCCCATATCAGTCCGGGAGGCCGGGTCAGCCCCTGCATCCAACAAGAGCCGGATAGTGTCAGGACGCCCCCATTTCGCGGCCCCATGCAGCGGTGCCCAATTGTTAGCGGTACGCGCATTGGGATCAGCACCGGCCAGCAGTAGCACCTGGACGGCTTCAGGGCCGGCCATTGCTGAAACAAAATGGATGGGTTGACGGTTCAGTGAATCCTCAGCGCTGACCTCTGCGCCTGCATTGATCATTGTCGCGATGGTTTCAGGTGTTGCGCGCGCCACAAAATGTAATGGGGTGCGCCCCATAGAATCCCGCGCGTTCAGGTCTTCGCCCGTCGCAAGCACTTGAAGCAGGGATTGCGGGGAGGCCGTTTCATAAAAATCTGTCTGGCACAGCACACCACAGGATCCCGCTGCACTGACCTGCACTGCAGAGAGCGCAATGGAAGTGCAAATTCCAGCTATTAGGGTTTTCATAACAAACCTTTCACAAGGGGCTCGATGACACACAAAGGTGGGTCTAGGCACATGGGTTTCGCTTAGGGCTGTGCCCCTTCTAGGCGTGAAATTGAAAAGTTCCCCAGCATAGTATTGGTGAATATTACCCTACGTAACGCCTATTATCCCCCAAAAAGCCGGATCGTACCTTATAGAAGGTTAACGCTCCGCGCAAAACGGTTGACACCATAGCGGGTCTCAAAGTTGCGTCGCCCCAAACCTACGGACCTCTATAGGTTCGCCCTTCTGCCCTGATCTCCCTGAAGAGCGACCAGTGCAGCCCGCGCAATATCCGATCGCAGCTCATATTTGTCACCTTTGGAAAGTGGCTGACAGACAAGATCCAATGGATTTTGCCCCAAGCAATCGCATGTCTGCTGCAGTTGCCTCCAGTTCATCGGGATATAGCAGGGGTCCTGACCGAACAGAAAGTTGAGAAAGCGCCCACCAATCCACTGAGACCTTTCCTCAGCTCGACGCGCTGTTGCCAGCACAAAGTGCAGAAAGGCTCGAAGTTCCCCAGTCGACATTGGAAGCTGTTCCAGATAGGCCGCAAAGCGTTTTCCCCGTTTGGTGAAAGGCTTTTCGTTTTCGGCGCGAGAGCGTCTGATCCGAAACCGAGTTTTGGCAACGCGCAACTCGGGTAAACTCTCTATCGGAGGTTCGGCGTTCACTTGCGCGCGCATGTCAGGCTTTGAACCTAGCGATAACAGGCCCGATGACCTTGGTTGCCAGCGGGATCAGCAAGAGCCCAAGTGCAACACCAAAAACCCCATCCATCGTCGCTTTGGCAGTCCATTCGACAAACCCCGTCCAGCCCGCGGGAACCATATGTCCCAGTGCATAGGCCCAGTCATGGATATGATGGCCCAGCCAGCCAAAGCCCAATACCTCTAGCCCATGGATGACGATGGAGCCCCCGACCCATAGCATGGCCGCGGTTCCAACGACTGAAAGGATCCACATCAGGATCGGCATGAATTTCACCAGACCCCGCCCCAGTCCACGGCCTATCGGAGTTGGGGCCTTGTTGCTCAGATAAAGGCCTACATCATCCATTTTCACGATCAATGCGACAGAACCATAGACTGCGACAGTCACGCCAATGGCTACGACTGCCAGGGTTGCGGCCTGCATCCAGACATTTGGTGCTTCGATCGCGGCCAGAGCGATGGTCATGATCTCAGCACTTAGGATGAAATCCGTCTTGATCGCCCCTTTGATCTTTTCTTCTTCCAGGTGGCCTGGATCTTTGACGCTCATATCCTCAGCAATTTCATGGCTTGCATGGGGGAAGAGCACGTGGAAGATCTTCTCGGCCCCTTCGAAACAGAGATAACTGCCGCCCAGCATCAGCAAAGGTGTGATTGCCCAGGGCGCGAAATTTGCCAAAAGCATGGCCACAGGCATCAAGAGAACAAGCTTGTTGAACAGCGAGCCCCGGGTGATCCGCCAGATGATCGGCAACTCCCGCGCTGGTTCGAATCCCTGGACATATTTCGGCGTCACAGCGGCATCATCAATGATCACACCAGCGGTTTTTGCCCCGGCCTTCCCCGCAGCCGCAGCCACGTCATCCACCGATGCTGCCGCAACCTTTGCAATTCCAGCCACATCATCCAAAAGCGCCAGCAAACCGCTCATCTCAACAAACCCTCATCCAAGGTTAATCTTTTTTTGCAACCTACCCCATCTGTGGCGCGACACAAGCGTTAGCGCCACCGAATGTAAAGAGCCCTGAACCCGTTAACGCCACCGGTTAAAATCGTTACCGCCACCAGTCCATTTTTGCGCTAACAGGCTGGGTTTTAGCCGTTTTTGCCCCTTTAGCAGGACCCCAATGAAGTCTATATGCGACGCAAGATTTGCTCGCCTGGAGAAGACGCATGACCATCAAAGTCGGGATTAACGGTTTTGGCCGCATCGGCCGCTGCACCCTGTCACATATCGCAGCCTCGGGCCGCGACGACATCGAAGTGATCAAAGTCAATGCAACGGGCCCACTGGAAACCGCTGCACATCTGATCAAATACGACTCTGTGCATGGCCGTTTCCCTGGTGAAGTTACACTCGGCGAAGGCACCATGAACCTAGGCCGTGGTGATATGCAGATGTTTTCCACCTACGATATGGCAGAGCTGGACTGGTCGGGCTGCGACGTTGTTCTAGAATGCACCGGCAAGTTCAACGACGGTGAGAAAGCCAAGGCGCATCTGGAACGCGGCGCCAAGAAAGTTTTGCTGTCTGCACCGGGCAAGAACGTCGACAAGACCATCGTTTTCGGCGTCAACGACGACCAGCTGGAAGCCGGCGACACCATGATCTCCAACGGCTCCTGCACCACCAACTGCCTGGCGCCGCTGGCCAAAGTGCTGGACGAGGCCTTTGGCATTGAGCACGGCATCATGACCACCATCCACGCTTACACCGGTGACCAGCCGACCCTGGACCGCCGTCACAAGGACCTGTACCGCGCCCGCGCTGCAGCCATGTCGATGATCCCAACCTCGACTGGTGCAGCCAAAGCCCTGGGTGAAGTGCTGCCCAACCTGAAAGGCCGCCTGGACGGCTCCGCCATCCGCGTACCGACCCCGAATGTCTCTGCCGTGGACCTGACCTTCCGCGCCGGTCGCGATGTGACTGCTGATCAGATCAACGCAGCCGTCAAGGAAGCTGCAGAAGGCCCGATGAAGGGCGTGTTGGGCTACGAGCCAGCGCCGTTGGTATCCTGCGACTTCAACCATTCGCCCGAAAGCTCGATCTTTGCACCTGACCAGACCCGAGTTCTGGACGGTCGCATGGTGCGCGTTCTGGCCTGGTATGACAACGAATGGGGTTTCTCTGTCCGTATGGCAGATGTTGCTGTTGCGATGGGCAAACTGGGCTAAACCGCTTAGCTCTATTGAGATTTGGCGCCCGCTCAGGCATATCTGAGCGGGCGTTCTTATTTTCGGCGGTATCTCAATGACTAACAAGATTGCTATCTGGCTCGGCATTCTGCTGATCGGCGCCATTGCCATCGATGTTTTTCTTAGTGGGCCCGTCCACCTGGTCTTTCTCGGCAAGAAGTTCTTTGAACTGCTCGACTGGGTCGCCTTCTGGCGCTGACTCCTTACCCGCGCAGAGGCACCTGTATTGCGCCCGCGAATAGATATGCCCTCCAGTGGAACGAAATCTCAAACCCACCGAGAAGAAAAAAGCCAGGCGAAGACCGCCTGGCTTTGATGCGACAATCAAAGAAACAGAGGGGATAGCTAGGGCGTTTTGCCTAGCCGCTTCGCCAGTTCAGCATTGACCAAAGGTGTTACAAAGCTGGAGACGTCACCGTCTAGACGCGCGATCTCCTTTACCAGTTTGGAGGCAATAGCCTGATGGCGCGCCTCTGCCATCAAAAATACGGTTTCGACCGAACTGTCCAAGACCCTATTCATGCCAACCATTTGATACTCATATTCAAAATCGGCAACAGCCCGCAAGCCGCGAACAATGATCTGTGCGCCAACATCGCGCGCACAATCTATGAGCAAATTCTCAAAGGGATGGGCCACAATTTCGGTCCCGGTTTGCTCACTGAGTTTGGCACATTCAGCCTCAATCATGACCACCCGCTCTTCCAAGGAGAACATAGGCCCCTTGTCGCGATTGATGGCCACCCCGATTACCAGTTTATCAACCAGTGCGCTTGCCCGGCGAATGATATCTATGTGGCCCAAAGTGATGGGATCAAAGGTGCCTGGATACAAGCCGACGCGCATGGGGCTCTCCTAGCTTTGGTGATTGCGTTCATACTTGTGCGCAGCAAACATATTCACTGTGCGCGATGCAAGTGGGGAAAATACTGAGCTCCTCTCCCCCTGCGCGTCATCCCGACGCAGAGATCCGCTTCCTAAACAAATAGACCGTATAGGAAACAAACCACCACATCGGGCCCGGGATCCTAGTGACCCATGATCATGCCTTCGAGGGCATCTTTCTCCATTGCGACCTCTGCTAGCTGTGCTTTGACCACATCCCCAAGAGAGATCAGGCCTTTCAGCTTTCCGTCTTCCAGAACCGGCATGTGGCGGAAGCGACCCGTGGTCATCTGCTTAAGGACCTCTTCGACATTCGATTGGGCAGTGCAGGTCACCAGCTTGCTCGTCATATAGCTGCTTACCGGGTCCGTCAGACAGCCTGGTCCGTTCTGTCCCAACTCGCGGACGATATCCCTTTCTGACAGGATCCCATCAGCAGCCTCTCCATCGGAAGACACCATAACGGTACCAATCTTCTTGTCAGACAAGAGGCGGGCAGCGTCCGAAACCAAAGTATCCGGCGTCACTGTAATGACAGAGGCTTCTTTTTTGGAATTCAGAATTGATTGAACCAGCATATGGGCTCCCTTTTTCAAAAATCGGTTGCTCTACCCCAAGGTTTGCCGCAACGCAGCTTCAAGTCAAGGCTTCCAACCGAGCCACCTCGTCGCGGATCCCCTTGGCGAGGGCCTGTGCAAAACGATTGAGTCGCTCGCTTCGCTGATCACCTTGATGGCGCACCAGATAGAAACTCCGACTGAGAGAAAGCTTATCTGTCAGAATTTTGCGCAGCATCCGGTGCGAGGGCAGCGTGAAATCATGCGCAACGCAGAGGGCCGTGCCCTGAGCCGCCATTTTGATCTGAACAGAAACGGAATTCGAAGCCAGGGCCACGCGTTCAATTCCCAAATCGCTTAGATAATCCAATTCCTTGTCAAAGATCATATCAGGAATATACCCGATCATCTTGTGCCCCTTCAGATCTTCCAGGGTCTCGATTGCGCCCTTGGCCCTCAGGTAGTGACGAGACGCCACCAGATGCAGTTGGTAGTCACAGATTTTCTGCACCAATAGCTGCCCCGCCGAAGGCGCACTCACGGTCACCGCCATATCCGCTTCTCTGCGGCTGAGGTTGATCACACGGGGCAAAGCCACGATCTGAATGTCCAGATCCGGGTTTTGTTCGGAAATCTCGGCGCAGACCTGTGGCAGAATGTAATTTGCACTGCCGTCTGGCGCCCCGATACGGATTTGACCCGAAAGCGTATCACTGGGGCCGGTCAGTGCCTCTGCCCCGGCCCGCATCGCCTGTTCAGCGGCTTCTGCATGAACCAGCAACCGGTCTCCAGCCGCGCTGAGTGCATAGCCTTGGGGTGATTTCACAAAGAGCGGGGTATCCAGAGCCCCCTCAAATCGAGCGATCCGTCGACCAACTGTAGCCGGGTCCATCTTCAGGATCCGTCCTGCACCTGACAGGCTGGCTTCTCTGGCCACAGCCAGAAAGACTTTCATATCATCCCATTGCGGGTCCATCGGCACGGGTCCTCCGTCCTTTAATTAACGCCCTGTTAACCTTTTGCGTTCCTGCAAAGCCTCTTTGAAATCTTTCCTCTTTTCCGACGTTTTTTGCAAGCCTAGGATTTCGGCAAATGTTCAGAGGAGGATCCGATGGAAGAACTCGGCCACTTTATCAACGGCAAACAGACGGCTGGGACCTCCGGCCGCTTTGACGATATCTTCAACCCCGCAACTGGCGAAGTTCAGGCAAAACTGGCCATGGCCAGCGCCGATGAAACCACCGCGATCATCGAAAAGGCCGCCGCCGCACAGCCAGCATGGGCCGCGACAAACCCACAAAAGCGCGCCCGCGTCATGATGAAAATGGTTCAACTGATGAACCGTGACATGGACAAGCTGGCCGAAGCACTCTCCCGTGAGCACGGCAAAACCATTCCGGACGCCAAGGGCGACCTGCAGCGTGGTCTCGAAGTGGTGGAATACTGCATCGGCGCGCCACAGATGCTGAAGGGTGAATACACCGACAGCGCCGGCCCCGGCATCGACATGTATTCCATGCGCCAGGCCCTGGGTGTTGTTGGCTCGATCATGCCCTTCAACTTCCCTGCTATGATGCCTCTCTGGCACGTGGGCCCCGCTCTGGCCTGCGGCAATGCCGTGGTTCTGAAACCATCAGAGCGTGACCCATCCGTGCCTCTGATGCTGGCGGAGCTCTTCGTTGAAGCAGGCCTGCCCGAAGGCGTCTTCCAAGTCGTGAACGGTGACAAAGAAGCTGTCGACACCATTCTGGACAGCGAAATCATCCAGGGGGTCTCTTTTGTGGGCTCGACCCCGATTGCGCAGTACATCTACTCCCGTGCCACTGCCAATGGCAAACGCGCGCAGTGCTTTGGTGGCGCCAAGAACCACCTGATCGTTATGCCTGATGCCGATATCGAACAGGCCGCAGATGCTCTGGTTGGTGCTGGATTTGGCGCGGCTGGCGAACGCTGCATGGCGATCTCGGTTGCCGTTCCCGTTGGCGAAGAAACAGCGGACAAGCTGATCGCAGCCCTGATCCCACGCGTAGAGAAGCTGAAAGTTGGCCCCTATACCGCTGGTGATGATGTGGACCTCGGCCCAGTCGTGACCGCAGCCGCCAAGGACCGGATCCTTGGTCTGGTTCAGTCCGGCGTCGATCAGGGGGCGACCCTGGTTGTTGATAACCGTGATTTCAGCCTGCAGGGCTATGAGGATGGTTTCTTTGTTGGTCCACACCTGTTTGACAATGTCACCACCGACATGGACATCTACAAGCAGGAAATCTTTGGGCCCGTCCTATCCACCGTCCGCGTCGGCTCCTACGAGGAAGCGCTGAAACTGGCGATGGATCATGAATATGGCAACGGCACCGCGATCTTCACCCGCGATGGTGACACTGCGCGTGATTTCGCATCCCGTGTGAATATCGGCATGGTCGGCATCAACGTGCCAATCCCCGTGCCGCTCGCCTATCACACCTTTGGCGGTTGGAAGAAATCCATGTTTGGCGATCTAAACCAACATGGTCCGGACAGCTTCAAGTTCTACACACGCACCAAGACCGTGACCTCCCGCTGGCCCTCAGGCATCAAAGAAGGTGGCGAGTTCAACTTCAAAGCAATGGACTAAGCTCCTACGAACAAACAAAGAAGGCCTCGGAGTTTCCGAGGCCTTTTCTGTTTCCAACTCATCTTAATCGACGGCAACCTGGCCAATCTTCAGCGCTTTTTTCATCATGCCAGCGATTTCATCATGCACATCTGGATCCCGCCAATAGCCATTGTGTGACGCAGGATTCCAGAACTGAAACAATCCTCCGCTGTCCACCCAACGATCCCTGAGACCGCCCTTATCATGCAGCGCCTGGTATCCCGGTGACGTGCCCGCCAGCGGCATCCCCAGCGCATCGTCCTTGTCATTAAGGTTCAACCACCAGGGTTTGAGACGCTTCTTTTTGGCGATGGCCTTGCCCGGATAGGCTATGGGGTGAATATCTTTAGGTTGATAGGAAAACGAAAAGACCGGGATATTGCAGCCAAAGGTCACAAAACCCGCCATTGTATCCAAGCGCTGAAAGGGCGTTGCCCCAGCGATTTCAGGACGCCCTTGCCGCATGTCATAGATATAGTTCGACATAATATGACCGCCAAGCGAATGCGCCAGAACCAACAGAGGCGTTCCAGGACCGGAGATTTCTTCCAGACGCGCAATCGTGTTATGCACCCTTTGATGGATCTGATGGTAAATCTGGTCCCGATCATCCCCCGGATTACGTCTGTAAGAGGCGGCATCTGCAAGATTATGCATGACAAAACGACGGGTCTTCATCCAACGCGCCCCCTTGCGTTTGAGGTTCCTCCTCACAAAATCATCCTGGCGGGATTGCAGAACATCCGCCCAAAACACCTCTCTCCAGCCAATGTTGCGAAACACCTGCGAACCCAGTTTTTTCTTCAGTGCTTTGTAGAGGTCTTTGGAAAAGGAAATTTCATCAATACCTTGCGAGCTATTCCCTTGGCTGCCCATACCATGAATGACTAGAACGGCTATCCGGTTTGGCATCACTGTCGCCCTTTCAAATTTGTTTCAGAAAAAATCAGTAGGAAAAAATCCGCCCTACCACGCGCTTGTGAACGGTAGGCACCTTGGATCTTCAAGGCAGGAGCGGCTATCTGTAAAGTCAAATCTGCAACAAAGGAAATGGGTGCTTCTATGTCCCGGAACAAACTGAGCCGACGTTCGACCCTTTTGGGATTTGGGGCAAGCCTCTTCACTCCGGTGGTTTTATCCGCACAATCCACCGATGCTTTTCCTTCACAAGAGGCACCGATTTCACAGCAACCTCCGGTGAAACGAAACATTTCCTCTTTCCAGCAACAAAGCTGGCAGGATCATTTTGATGAATTGGGTGTGGGTTGCCTTTTGGCGGATGTCGCCTCTCGTGCGGTCCATTATTGGGGCGGCGATGGTGAAACCTTCCGCCTCTACCCCTCCTCGGTGCCAATGTCAGAGGAGCTAACCAAGCGTGGCTATACAAAGGTTGTCCGCAAAGCCAAGAACCCAACCTGGACACCAACGCCGTCGATGCGTGAACGAGACCCGTCACTGCCTGTTCGAATGGCCGGGGGGGTCGGCAATCCCCTTGGATCTCGCGGCATGTACCTGAGCTGGCCAGCCTATCTGGTTCATGGCACACATGACACCCGAAAAATCGGACGCCAGAGCTCATCCGGCTGTATTGGTTTATATAACCAACATGTTGAAGAGCTATATGAGCTGGTGAAGGTCGGTACGCAGGTCCGGATCCTCTAGCTAGTCGATGTCTTTTCACGAACCATCAAATGCTTGGGTTTAGCCCCCTCTTCATAGCGCAGGATCGCCATTTCCATCAGCTTTTCAAAGTTGCGCGCATAGCTTTCGGAATCATAGAGCGGGGTTGTCAGCAGATTGTCCTGCAGTCGCAGCCGAAGTTCGCTGTAAGTATCCGCCTCTGTGGCCAATTTGTAAGCCAGGTCGTAGTACTCATCGATGGTTTCGGTAACCAGATCCGGGCATCCAATAGCTGTTACGACACTCGCGGCCACGCGAGCTGCAAACTGATTTCCAGCCTTGGTTACCAGAGGAACACCCGCCCATACTGCTTCGCTAGCGGTGGTATGCGCATTACAGTTGAAGGCATCCAGAAACAGATCTGCCTGACGCATACGTGCAAGATGATCGTCCATTGAAACACGTTCGGCGAAAATCAGACGCTCCCCACCTACTCCGCGGGCGTTGGCTTCGCGGGTCAGGTTGTTCTTAATCTCCTCATTCGGCGCTAGGATCCACAGAACGCTCTCAGGAACATTGCAGAGCAGTTTCATCCAAACATCAAATTCTGCCGGTGTCACCTTATTGGGGTTATTCAAGCTACAGAAGATAAATTTACCCTCCGGCAACCCCAACTCAGTTCGCGAAGGCACAACATCAGGCTGCTTACGATTGCGATCATTTGGCTGATAGCAATCGGGCATATACATGATTTTTTCACTGAAATGCTGCCGCTGTGACTGCGGTACGGTCACCTCATCGGCCACGAAGTAGTCCACCGGCCCCAAGCCACTTGTTCCAGGATAGCCAAGATATGCAACCTGTACAGGGGCCGCCCGTTCCGCAAAGACAGCCATGCGGCCATTTCGCGTATAGCCTTTCATATCCACCGCAATGTCCAGACAATCCTCACGCGAGAGCTGCACCAGTTCATGTTCCGAGAGCTCTTTAACCCGCCGGTAGATATAGGCCGAATTCTTCACTTTCTGCTGGTGCTCATCATCCGTTATCGGACCAAAATCGTAAATAACAACTTCGAAACGATCCTTATCCAGCAGTTCAAAGAAATCCCCCAAGAGCAGCATGGTCGCATGGCTATAGAAATCGCCCGAAAAGAAACCAATTCGGATTTTTCGCCCCACAACAGAGCTACGCACGAATTTCCTGTTTTCCTTGACTGCATCACTCAGGATCTTGCAGCGCGCTTTAACTCGAAGCTTATGCAGACCTGGGTCATCCGAAATCGCCAACAGTGTGAAGGGCTGAACATTCAATGGGGTATCATCGCCCAAACGCAGAATATCATTGAGCTTTTCGAAGAAGCCCCAATCGCTAAGATGCATACTGGTGTGAACCCAATTATAGGCTGCATAGGCATCTTTGCGATCGGTCTGATGCGCAGCTAAAAAGAAACCATTGGCATCTTTTTGATTTTTCATGATCAGCAATAGGCTGCCGATAGAGTTCAACACCGAAGTATTGAAGGGGTCGATCCCCATAGCGTCCATATAGGCCAAAAGTGCTTGATCAAGATTTTGCTGCTGTAAGTAGACATCCCCCGACAACCGAAGCAAATTAATGTTCTTCGGGCTGTAGGAAAGCGCCTCATCAACGATGCTTCGGGCTTTGTTCAAGTCACCCGCAACGATCATTTTCATGGCTTTTTTGAACAACGCTTCTGTCGAGCGGTTCGCTTTTTTTGTCTTTTTTTTGCCCGCCTTCGCGTAGCCAGTCTCGGACCCCAGGCCGAGGCGAACCCCCGCGGTTCCGGTTTTAAGGTTCTTGTTGAACTGGAAATTCTGAACAGTCATAGGGCACTCTTCCGGAATACTGACAAATTTCTGATGTTTCTGCTTCCGGCTGTATTTACCGGTCTCAGCGATAGACTGTATGATCTGCCTCCTAAGAATTCCTTTCTGCTGAACGCCGGAGTTGCGGATTTTTGCCTTTGACCCCTCCCCCTAGGCTTAGGATCTGTTGATTTCCGATAGTTTGCTTAAATCATCACTCGAAAACGAGGGGTGGCATGGCTTATCTTTTTTTTGCTGAGCGGCCTGTCAGATGTCGAATGGCTACTCTGGGACCACAGCAATGATGACGACAGGTTTGAAAAGGTAATGGGCTAGATCTTCTTCTAGGTGTCCCCTCATCGAACTGGGTATCGACTGCCGGGCAACGATAAAGGCAAATCTCACGCCTTTTGGCCTGCGAAGAAGGTCGTCGCCTTCTTTAACACTTTCCTCTTCTCGTGGTGCAATCGGTTCTCTTTGCGAAGGCGTGCGTTCTCTTTTTTTTCACATCCTCATCTGGGCCGGACATCAGGTCATCATTCTGATCTTGTTGAAGCCATTTGTTCAATGTCGAAACACCACACCCAAAATCGGAAACGATCTCAGGTCGCGCTAGTCCACTACTTGTTGCAATGCGAACCGCATCACGTCTGAACTCGTTGCGGTATCTTGGTGCCAATTGTTGCCTCCTTCATTGCGAATGTCGCTCGAAAGAGATCGGAACTAAATCCGGACGACTCCACCATGGGGGTGATCACGGAGATGTCGGAATGAATACGGGGTGAAACCGCGATTGCAGAGTGAAAGTCAACCCGTCAAGATCCTGGCCAGATACTGCTGGAAGTACCAGACCGTGCGTTCTTTCGGGGACAATCGGCCAGGCGCGGCGGCCAGGGCACCTGCATTTTTGACAATGCCGCCAATGATCGGCTTGTCCTCGTCATTGATCACGTCAAAACCTGCCTTCAATTCAGCCGCATAGGCGGCGCGTTCTTCTGGATCATCAGGCACCGCACCGGGAAAATAATCTGCCCCCCAGAGCACCTTGACCTGGTTGGTGCCATGGGGTTGTAGCGACAGCCAAAAGGTGCGTTCCGCCACCACCGACATCACATGGCAGGGGAAGACGGCGGACAGCACCGCCGTGTTGCGGTCCTCTTCGGTCAGCAGCGGGTTGTCCACCTGCATATCCGAGGCGCGCTCATAGGATTTTCCCGGAATGCGCCCCTGTTTATAGAGGCTGTGCCCCTCGCTGCCATGCATTGCATTGGCCAGTTTGGTCGGCATCGCGGGTTCGATGGTTTTGGCATGGGCCACAAACAGGTGATAGCCCTCGGTGAAGTTCTGCACGAGGATCTTCCAGTTGGTGTCCCAGATCTCCTCGGCTCGGAATAGGGTGCGGTATTTGTCCAACTGGTAGTTCTCCAGATGCTCCGACAGCATAGTCAGGCGGGGCGCCAGCGGTTTTGCCTCGGCGTCCAGCGAGACATAGACCCAGCCCTGCCAGACCTCGACCTGGAACTGCGGCAGGCACACCTCCTTCTTATCAAAGTTCTCCCGCATATGGGCGGCACCAATCAACTGGCCGTCAAGATTGTAGGTCCAGGCATGATAGGGGCAGGTGATGCGCCCCTTCAGATTGCCCGAGCCTTCCAGCAATGTCGCCATGCGGTGACGGCAGATGTTGGACATCGCGCGCAGCTTGCCGTCGCGGTCGCGCAGCACCACCACCGGATCACGGCCTATGGTCATGGTGCGATAGTCGCCCTGGTTCTCGAATTCATCAATCCGGCCAACGCAGAACCATTCGTGATTGAAGATCTCGTCCAGCTCCAACTCCAAAAATTCAGGCGAGGTATAGATCTGCGGCGGCGTTGCCTCTGCCAGCTCATCCGGCAGCTCGGCATTGCGGCGCAGGGCCTCCAACAGTTCCTCAAGGGACATATGCGGTTTCATTGTTTGTCCTCCTGGCCAAATGGCTTGCTAGGGGTCGCTGGTTTTCGACCAAACCATATTGTCGCGCGCTTTCAGAGAGCAGCTCCCACAGGGACTGGGCAGAGCTGCGCGGTATCAGAAGATTGAAGTGATCCGGATCTCGCCACAGTGTGACACCCACATGGTGGAAGGCGGTGCTGGCAACGGCTCCCACCGGAAAGGCAGAGCTGCGTAGGTTCAAAGGCAGGAAGTGATTGAGCAGGGTTTCCGCCCTGTCCCCACTGATGCGCAGCCAGCGGCGTCCATCCTGCATATCCAGAATCACGCCCTCCTGCGGCGCAAGGTCAGTGGGAGGAACAGTGGTCCCCGGGGCCGCAATCAGCCACCATTTCAAGGGCTCGACCCGGAGCAGGCTGACTGTGTCGCCCAGCATGCCCTGCCCCGGCTGCGGAGCCTTTTCGCAGCTCGCCGCAGCGGCGGCTAACCCGCCCACCTGGGGTAGGGTCGCCCCCCAGGCAGCATATTGCAGCAGGGTGAAATCAGAGATCTCTTCCAGGGTGACGCCTGCAGTGCCAGAGCAGCCAGAGCGGCCTGTTTTTCGATTATTTTGCAGGGGTGACAGGGGATTAGCCATGCATCCGCTCTCCCTTTGGGTCAAACATATGCGGCGTGACGATCTCGACCGCGACATCGCCTTTGCGCACAGGGTCGGTTGCTGTCACCGCCCTACCCTGCCAGGCGTCATGACCGCCTGAGATATAGCCAAGACCAATCCAATGCCCCAAAGTCGGCGAATGGGTCACCGCAGTGATCCACCCCTCACCAAAGCCCGAAATCTCATCGGGTTTGCACAGCAAGGCGCCGCCGTTGAAGCTCTCGCTACGGTCTTTGGGGAAGATCCCCACCAGTTGCGGTCGGTCTGCGCGTTCCAATTCAGGGCGTTTCCGCAACACGCTGCCAATAAAGGACTTTTTGGTCGAGGCCATCTTGCCCAGGCCCGCATCATCAATGGTCACCCGGCCATCCAGTTCGGCCCCGGTCACATGCCCTTTCTCGATGCGCAGGGTGCCCAGAGCTTCCAGCCCATAGAGGCATCCCCCCAAAGGCTCGGATGCAGCCCAAAGCAGATCCATCATAGCCTCGCCCTGGTTAGCCGGGACATAGAGCTCATAGGCCAGCTCACCCGAAAAGCTGATGCGGGCGATCAGGCATTTGATGCCGGACTTCAAACGGGTCTCGCGCACCCCCATGAAGGGCAGGCTCTCTGCCGAGATCATCTCGGGGTCTGTCAGGCAGGCCGCGATGGCCGCCCGAGATTTGGGTCCGGCAACCGAGACCCCCGCCCATTGATCCGAGACAGAGGTTACATGCACCTCCAGCTCGGGCCAGCGAAGCTGCAACAGCTCTTCCAGCCAGACCATGACCTTGCCCGCCCCTGTGGTGGTAGTGGTGAGCAGAAAGTCATTTTCCGACAGGCGCCAGGTGGTGCCATCATCCATCACCATGCCATCGTCGCGCAGCATGATACCATAGCGCGCCTTGCCCACCGCCAGTTTGGCAAAGGCGTTGCTGTAGATCCGGTTGAGGAACTCGGAGGCATCCGGCCCCTGCACTGCAATCTTGCCCAACGAGCTCACATCACAGATGCCAAGTGTCTGGCGCACGGTGGTGGCCTCGCGGATATAGGCTTCGGTGATGCTCTCGCCTGTGCGGCCAAAATACCAGGGACGGTGCCACAGGCCCGCGTCGGTCATGGTGGCGCCATGGCGCAGGTTCCAATCATGCAGCGGGGTGCGGCGCAGCACTTTGAAATGACTGCCAGTATTGCGCCCAGCCAGGGCCCCGATGGCCACTGGTGTATAGGGCGGGCGGAAGCGTGTGGTGCCCACGGCGGGAATCTCTTTGCCCAGGGCCTCGGCCATCAGCGCCAGGCCGATGACATTGCCCATCTTGCCCTGATCCGTGGCCATGCCTAGGGTGGTATAGCGCTTCAGATGCTCGACCGAGACAAAGCCTTCCTGATGGGCCAGACGCACATCAGAGGCGGTGACATCATGCTGCGGATCGACAAAGCTCTTGGTCTTTTTACCCGGCAAACGCACCTCATAGAGCGGCTTGATCGGGGTTTCCCATCCTGCGCGCACGGGTTCCTTGACTGGCAATCCAAGTGCTTGATCCGCCGCTGCAATGCCCGAGGCAACGCATTCCTCAGCGCTCCAATGCCCCGCTGCAGAACCCGCTATTGTTACATTCTCCACGCTGGGCGCAGGCAGGAAACAGGCCAAAGACTGATCCCAGAGTGGTTTTGCTCCGCGATGGGACAGCAGATTGACCACAGGGGACCACCCTGCCGAGACCAGCAGTAGATCACAGCGCAGCGTTTCTGCTACTCTCCAAGCTTCCCCATGTGGACGTGCCAGCCGGACAGCCGAAACAGCCTTGTCCCCGATGGCCTTGAGTGGAGCGAGACCAGTTTTGATCTGAACACCCGCGACGCGCATCTGCTTTGCTAGCTCTGGCGAAACTTTTGCCCGCAGCTCAACCAAGGTGACCTTGGCTCCGGCCTGGGCTAGCTCTACCGCAACGCCATAGGCGGAGTCATTATTGGTGCTCAGCACGATATTCTGACCCGGCAGGACGCCATAGCGGTTGAGATAGCTACGCGCAGCGTTCGCGGTCATCACCCCGGGGCGGTCATTGTTTTCAAAAGCAACCGTGCGCTCCAGTGCGCCGGTGGCCAGAATGGTTGCCGCCGACCGGACCGTCCAAAACCGCTGACGCGGGCTGTGCTCTGGCTTTACCGCCAAATGATCGCTCACCCGCTGCAACAGCCCCGCCGTGCCATAGTCATAAAGCCCAAAGGCAGTGGTGCGTGTCATAATCCGCACCCCTGCCGCCTCAAGCGCTGCAATCAGATCGGCGCGGGTTGTCTCGGCGGTTGGGTCGGCCTGGTTCAGCAGATCGCCGCCCAGTTCGTGATCCTGCTCCACCAGGATCACATCCTTGCCCTGCTGCGCCGCCCTCAGCGCGGCATTCAACCCGGCAGGACCAGAGCCAACCACCAGCACATCGCAAAAGCCATGCATGTGGTCATAGCAATCCGGATCCGCCTCGCGCGAGGCCGCGCCCATGCCGGCAGCTTTGCGGATGAGTTTTTCATATTGCATCCAGAGGCCGGTGCCGCGCCCCCACTCAAAAGGCGGCAGACCCATGAAGGTCTTGTAGTAAAAACCCGCCGAGAAGAACCGGCCGAACAGCCCTAGCGCTGCACCGATATCGCTGCGCACATTGGGCCAGGCGTTTTGCCCCGAGGCCACCAGCCCGTCATAAAGCTCAACCATGGTGGCCTTGGTATTGGGTTCCGCCCGATTGCCTGTGCCCAGGGTCACAATGGCGCCGGATTCCTCCACCCCTGCAGACATGATGCCGCGCGGGCGGTGATACTTGAAACTGCGGCCCAGTACCACCTCGCCATTGGCCATCAAAGCCGAGGCCAGGGTGTCACCGGCAAAGCCCTGATAGGCCCTGCCATCCCAGGTAAAGCGAAGCGGGCAGCTGCGGTCGATGCGTCCGCCCTTGCTCATGCGTGTCGCGCTCATGCCGTCACCTCCAGAGCCTGGGCCATGTCGGGATGCGCCGGGCGCACGGAATGGATCTCGTGGGTCATGGTATCGCGCTCCACCAAAAGCCACATGCGGCAGCCATTGACATGATGCCAGGTCTCGACCTGTCGCCCGCAGATGTTTTCGCGTTGAAACACCGCATCGTGCCAGTCCTCCATCGGCGCATCCAAGGCCGGGTATTTTATCGAGCCATCGCCGCCATAGGAAAACTCACTATGATCGCGGGTGCCGCAAAAGGGACAGGGAATTCTGATCATGTGGTATCTCCTTATCCGTGCAACTTGGGGTCGGGGCCAGCGCCGCGCTCATCCAACTGGATGCCACGCTCAAACCGTTTAAGATCATGGTTGGCGACCACCCTATGGGGGCGGTCATTCGCGATGAGATCGGCAAAATAGGTGCCCGAGGCTGGGGTGGCCTTGAAGCCGCCGTAGTTCCAGCCGGCGTTCAGATAGAGATTGTCCAGCGGGGTTTTGGAGATGAAATGCGAGCCATCCATCGACATATCAACTACGCCAGACCAATGGCGCAGCAGCCGCACCCGCCCTAGGCAGGGCAGCACCGACATCGCCGCCTCGGCCACGTCTTGAACGATGGGCAGGTTGCCCTTTTGGGCATAGGATTTGTACCAATCCAGATCGCCACCAAAAACCATGCCACCCTTGTCGGACTGCGAAATGTAGAAATGCGCCCCACCCATTCCAAAGACCACAACCTGATCCAACAGCGGCTTTAGCGGCTCCGAGACAAAGGCCTGCAATTTGTGGGATTCAATGGGCAGGTGGCGCATCCCCGCCAATGACCAGAGCCGCGAGCTGCTGCCTGCCACTGCAAGGCCGAGCTTATAGGTCGAGATCCGGCCACGCGAGGTTTCAACCCCCGTCACCCTGCTGCCATCCCGGGTGATACCGGTGACTTCGCAGTTCTGAATGATGTCGATGCCCAGCTGATCAGCCGCCCGCGCATAGCCCCAGATCACCGCATCATGGCGGGCGGTTCCGGCGCGTTTGTGCACGGCGGCCCCCATAATCGGGAAACGAGCCGTGGCATCATAGTTCAGATGCGGCGCAGCTTCTTTCAGCCGTTCCAGGCTCCAGATTTCCGCATCGTCATTGCCGGTGAGCCGCATGATGTTGTAGTTGCGCGAAGCCGCATCAATCGCACCGGGACTGTGCAGCAGAGTGATATGGGAGCGCTGACTGAACATCACATTGTAGTTCAGCTCGTGGCTCAGCTCTTCCCAGAGCTTCAACGAATGCTCATAGAACTCACGGTTGCCCGGCTGGGTGTAGTTGGAGCGCACAATAGTGGTGTTGCGCCCCGCGTTGCCGCCACCAATCCAGCCCTTTTCCAAGACCGCGATATTGTGAATACCGTGGTTCTTGGCCAGGTAATAAGCGGTGGCGAGCCCATGCAGTCCGCCGCCGATGATCACCACATCGTAATGCGGCTTTGGTTCCGGATCACGCCACTGACGGCTCCAGCCCTTTTGACCGGACATCCCCTGCCAAAAGACATTCCATGCGGAAAATCTAGTCATTTTTTCTTTGCTTTCGAAGACCTTAGGCGGTGCGTTGCAGCAACTTGCCGGGATGTTTGAAGATCTGGCCAAAGCCCTCCAGCTCATCCATGATGCCGGCGCGGCGCAGGCAGGACCAGAATTGCGCCTGGTTCGAGGTAATAACTGGTTTCCCAGTGATCTGCTCGATCTCCTGTACGGCGGGAAGCGAACGCACCCCACCACAGCTGAGGAAGATCGCGTCCGCATCGGGTTGATCGATCTCCAGCGCGAATTCCTTCCAATACTCAGGCGTCACCAGCCCCATGTCCCAGCCGCTGGCGATATTGAGCCCCTGGATATCCAGCACATCAAAACCACGTTCAACCAGGAACTCTGCCTCCGCCGTATTGATGTCATCCAGATAGGGTGTGCCAACCACCAGCTTCTTCGCACCCAGTTCGTCCAGAGCGTCCAGCACCCCTTGCACCAAACACATCGGCTGCGCCCAGGGAGCGCCCTTCTTGATCTCGGCCATGACCCGCTCTTCACCGATCACGATAGAGCCCGAGGTGCAGCTGTAGCTGACCACATCCGGCCGTGCCTCCGGTTGAATACGCGCCGCAGCATCGGCCATGTGCTCGATATGCTTGGCAAGTGTTTCGGTGGTGGTGTGATCATCTGTCTTCAGGCGGGTGACATAGACCGCCACCCCTTCTGGGGCCATGTCCCAGAAATCCCCCTCAGCCGAGGGATCGGTGGACATCAGAATAAAGCCGAGCTTGGCTCGGTGGAATCGTCCGCCATCCATTTCAGGCGTGCGAGGTTTGGACTGAATGGTTTGACCAGGCTGAAACATCACAGGATGACCTCTTCAACGGATTTTGGATGATGGGTGAGCGGCTCCCAGCCATCGTCGGTGATGATGAAACTGTCGCCGACCTGAGCGCGGAAAGTGTCGACGGAAACCGAGCCATCCACGGCCAGCACCATGCCCGGCTGGATGATGGTTGTGTCGCCTGTGACCAGCTGCGGTGCTTCTAGGAAGCTAAAGCCGGTGGCGCGGCCACAGCGGAAGGGATATTCAAAGCCCGCACCCTGGATCACCTCGGCATATTCTGCATGGATGCTTTCGGCGGTCACACCGGGGCGCAGCGCGTCCAAAGCGGCCTTCTGACTGGCGACGGCCACCTCATAAACCTTCACCTGCTCCGGGTCCGGCTCGCCAATCCAGAAGGTGCGGTCAAAGCCCAATTTGAAACGGTGAAAATTGGTCATGCCGCAGAAACACAGGAACACCGGCTCCCCCTGTCGCATGACCCGGGTCGAGGCCCGGTGGTGGGTTTTGATAATGTCTTCACCTGAGGCCATGATCTGCAGGAAATGCGTATTGGGCGACATGTCGGTATCATCGTAATGCGCAGCCAGAAGCTCGGCGGCCTTGCGGGTGCCAGCCTGGCTGGTGGCGATAGCTACCTCAAATTCCGGCACCCCATCGCCGATGGCTGCGCGGCCTGCATTCATCATCGCAGTGGCCACCTCACCGGCGTGGCGCGCCAGCTGCAGCTCTTGCGCCGATTTGATCATCCGCATCTCGTTCAGGATCGGGGTGACAGTTGTGAGTGCGACAGCATCGACCAGATGGTTCACATAGGCGCGCACCGGCGGCGGCATATGGCCGGGTTCGATCGCCACTTTGGTGGCGGATTGCACCGCCCCCGGCAGTTCCTCTCGCCATTCATTACCCATGCCGTCGTTCCACGGCGCAATCCGGCCCACCCGCGCCGCCGCCTGGGCAGAATTGAGATCAATGGTGGGCGTTATCAGCAGCGCCTCACCATCCTTGGGCACCACCAGAATGGTGGGGCGGCCAAACTCCATATGCAGATAGTCGTAATAGCCGGTCAGGTAATAGACATTGTCATCATCGGTGATCAGCGCCACATCGATATCTGCCTCAGCCAGTTTTGTTTGCAGGCGGCTCAAACGATCAGTGAACATAGCGGTTTTCCCTGTGCGAGAGGGCCCAGACCTACTGGACCAAATTGTACATTTTCGACGAGCTTATTGCTGGAAATGCCGTTTTCAAAATGACTTTTCATCCCAAATCATGATAACTCATGGTTATGAAGAACTATCGCCGCACCCTGCCGCCGCTGGACTATCTACTGTTTTTTGAAACCGTTGCCCGGCACAAGAATTTCACCCGCGCCGCCGAAGAGCTGAACGTCAGCCAGGCAGCGGTCAGCAAGCGGATCAAATTTTTGGAAACCTGGCTGGGAGTCGAGTTGATCAGCCGCCACGGACGTGCGGTCGATCTGACCAAGGCGGGGCACAAGCTTGCTGCCAACGCCTCTGAAGCCCTTGAATACCTCGCGCTTGGCATTGGACAATTGCGGCAGGGCAGCCATGAAAAGCTGTCTTTGGCGTCAAATATCGCAGTGTCGCAATTCTGGTTGACGCCGCAGGTGAATGAATACCTTCTTAGCCAGGACGCCGTTCCTGTCTCAGTTACCGCATCCAACAATGAAGCCGATATTTTAAACCAGGATCACGATGCGATCGTCTATTACGGAAGCGACATTCCCCTAGGTTGGGATGGAGAGGTCCTGTTCGAAGAGATCTGGCAGCCTTTGGCCGCGCCCGGGTTGCTGGCTGAAAACCCCAATCTGGAGCAGGTTCCCCTGCTGGACTTCGACAAGCTGGCGCTTAAATGGATCAATTGGCCGGATTTCATGGAGCTCACCGGCGCTGCCAAACTTGCTGGGGGGCCACGCGTAAATCTGGGCTCTTACGGCAGTTCCCTGGATGCGGCAATCCGAGGTAAGGGCATCGCTCTGGGCTGCCCCGATGTTCTGAAATATGAAATCGAGGCCGGACGGCTGACCCCGTTGGAGGGTACGCCCCTCAAAACGGGACGTACCTATTTTCTCATCTGGCAGAGCGGAACCCTATCCCAACGCACCCGCGATCTGTTGCGGGACGTTGGGATCGAGATTTAGGCACAGAACGGATCAAACCGCTTCGCGCACCGCGCTGAGGAACTGCTGGGTGCGTTCACGCTGCGGGTTGCCAAAGAGCTCGGAAGGATGCCCCTGTTCTTCGATCTTACCACCGTAGAAAAAGCAGACCCGGTCCGAGATGTCACGGGCAAAGCCCATCTGGTGTGTCACCATCAGCATGGTCAGATTGTGCTCGGATACCAGTCCACGGATAACATTGGTCACCTCGCCAATCACCTCTGGGTCCAGCGCTGATGTCACCTCGTCAAACAGCATCACCTTTGGCCGCATCGCCAGAGCCCGGGCAATGGCAACGCGCTGCTGCTGACCACCGGACAGACGCGAAGGATGCTGGTCCTTCTTGGCGATCATGCCCACCAGCTCCAGCAACTCCTCAGAACGATCCCGCGCCTCGGCCTTGGACAGGCCCAGCACCTGCACCGGTCCTTCCATGCAGTTCTCCAGCGCGGTCATATGCGGGAACAGGTTAAAATGCTGAAAGCACATGCCGATATCGGCCCTGCGGCTGCGCAGGTGACGCTCATTCGCGGGCACCAGTTTGCCGCCCTTGGGCATATGTGTCAGAGGTTGGCCATCCACATAGATCACCCCGCTGTTGATCTGCTCCAGCGTCATCAGCATGCGCAAGACTGTGGTCTTCCCCGACCCCGACGGGCCAATGATGGAGACCATTTCGCCTGCGTTGATGTCGAGGTCGAGATCATCAAGAACGGTCAGCGCGCCATAGGATTTGCGCACTTTTCGAAAACTCACCATGGGTGTGTTTTCTCCGCTCAGTTCGGTCGGAAAACCTGACATATCCAGCATTACTTAAGCCCCAGTTTACGACGCACCCGCCCTTCGACCAGCCGGATCAGACCCGCAGCAGGAAGAGAGATTGCAAGGAAAATGATGCCAACCATCGTGAAGGGTTCCAGAAAACGGTAGTGCTCTGACCCGATGGCATTGGCAGTGTGAATGAGTTCGGCGACCCCGATGACCGACAACATCGGCGTATCCTTGAAGATACCAACCAGATAGTTGCCCATGCCCGACAGGGCCGAAGGGATCGCCTGCGGAATGATGACACGGCGGTATTTCTGTACCGTCGTCATATTGAGCGCGATCGCCGCCTCCCATTGCCCCTTTGGCACGCTGTCAATGCCGCCGCGATAGACTTCGGACAGGTAGCAGGAGTAATGCAGCCCGATGGCGATCATCCCCGACATCCAGGGGCTGAGGCGAATACCAAACTGCGGCCCAACGTAAAAGATAAAGAATATCTGCAACAAGAGCGGGGTGGAGCGGATGAACTCAACAAATTCACGCACCACAAAGGTCAACCCGCGATAAGGGCTGCGCTGCGCGATGGCGAGGGCAAGCCCCAACACCAAAGCGATGGCATAGCCCGCGCCAGCCGCCAGCAGGGTATTGCCGGTGGCCGTTACCAGGCGGGGCAGGATTTCCCAGGCGAATTCCCATTTCCAGTCAAACATGGATCATGCCCTCCCCATTTTGCGGGCCATGTAGCCCTCGAGCCAGCGCATGAAGGGCGTGACCATGAAACGCGCCAGAATGTAGTAGATGACCAAAGCGGCGCCGAAGGCCTGGGCCGACAGGAAGGTGGAACTGTTGATCTGTTTGGTTTCAAACATCAGGTCAGCCACCGAAATCAGGGAAACCAGCGCTGTGCCCTTGAGCAGTTCAATCATCAGATTGCCCCAGGGCGGCAACATATTGACCAGAGCCTGCGGGAGGATGATCCGCTGCATTCGCTGCGCCGGGGACATATTGATCGCCAGCGCTGCCTCCCATTGCCCCTTGGGGACAGAAAGAATGCCGCCGCGCACCAGCTCAGCCCCATAAGCGCCGATGTTCATGCCCACTGCCACATAGCCGGCGGTGAATTTGTCAATTGTTACGCCGAACAACGGCAAGACAAAGAAGATCCAATAGAGCTGCACCAAAAGCGAGGTGCCGCGAAAGATCTCGATATAGGTGACCGCAGAACCACGGATCAGCTTGTTGGAAGACAGCTTCATCAGCCCCATCATCAGGGCGATAGTTACACCGAGAATGGCCGCGAGGAAGAACTGCGCAACGGTCATACCGCTGCCAGCAAGAAGACGCGGCCAGTACTGGATAACGAAATCAAAGATATTCATGGATCCGCTCTGCCATATAAAAGGACGTGCAAAGTGCAGCGAGGCTTTGGAGCCTCGCTGCGCAGGTGGCTCAGCGGTTGCCGCAGACCCATTCTGCCGTTTTGTCACCGGGCAGATGCGACGGGGTGTAGCCGTATTCAGCAACAGCGTTCAGCATTGCGTCGCTGCCGACATAGCTTGCCAAGGCTGCGTTGAACTTTGCCATGAACTCTGCGTCTTCGTCGCGAAAGCCGATGCCGACCCAGTTTTTAGTCCATTCAGGCAGCGCCGAGGGATCGGTCACTTCGAATTTGCCTTCGGACTGGTCCGCCAGATACAGCGCCTCGAAATAGGTCAGCGCTGCAGCATCCGCACGGCCCGCGTTCATCGCTGCAAGGGTCTCCGTCGGGCCAGGCACCTGCATCATCTGCCCATCGCTCAGGCCTTCCTTGCGCGAGGCTTCGACAGTGTTTGCACCGGAATACATGATCAGGACGGAACCGTCGTTGGATAGAACATCCTTGTAGTTGTTGATGTTTTTCGGGTTACCGGCAGGCACCAGGAAGGCATCGCCCATGGAGCCGATCGGCTCGGAGAAGGCGATGTTCTGGCAGCGGCTGTTCAGGATATAGAGACCACCGGTGATCATATCATAGCGGTTGGCCTTGAGGCCGGGGATCAGCCCGCCCCATTCGGTGACCGTAGTTTCCACTTCGGTGTGACCCATCTCCGCCAGAATGCCGAGAGCAATCTCGTTGACAAAGCCTTTGGCGTTTCCGTCCTCATCAGGAAAACCCCAGATCGGGATATTGGAAAAGCCGATCCGGATCGGCTCGCCCGCTGCAATCCGATCCTCCAGTGGTCCGGCAAACACCGATACGGTGCTCAGAACTGTTGCGGCCACTGCGGTGCCGAGTGCCTTAAATAGTGTGCAAGTCATAGGTTCCTCCCAGAATGAAACTTGGCGCAGATGTGAGGGCGAGGCGTTCCCGTGCAGAAACCCCGCCCCCAGTTGTCACACCCTGCGCCACCGCTGATTTTGAGAGCAAAAACCAGATGCAGCGCGGGGGCAGTGAATTCCTTGATGTTATGAAGTGAATTCAATCACTTCGCGATCTTCCTCCTAGCAACGCCCAAACCATTCGTAAGCTTGCGCGCTGATATTCCTTCAATCAGGCAGATTTTATTGGTCAATCTGCCTTTCTTCACAAAATTTCGAACCAGAGTATTGCTACAAATTCGCATTTCAAAATGACCTTTCATGTGGCCATTTGATAACTTGTGGTTATTGGATTTCCTCTAGTTGTCCGAGAACTCATACCTTCAGTCCTGGCCCGTCAGCATGCGTTTGCTCTGCGGGTCATAGAACGGAGCGAGGCTGACATCGGCCGGTATGCTCTTGCCTTCGACCAGCACGGTAAAGGCGCCCTTCGCCACCCTATCCTTCTCTGTTTGGCCTTGCGGAAGCTGCAACAGGCAGAGCCCAACCGCCGAACCGAGGCTCTGTCCCCAGGCGCCGGCTGTGACGTAGCCCGCGATTTTGCCATCCCGCAGAACTGGCTCGTTGTGATGCAAGAGCGGCTCTGGATCCTGAAGCTTGATGGAACAGAGGAAGGGGCCCTTGTTTTCCGCCCTGCGCGCCAGATAGGCGTCGCGGCCAATAAAGGGGATCTCTTTCTTTGTCTTGCAGACAAACTCCATCCCCAGCTGATGCGGCGCTTCGGTATAGGCCATCTCGTGGCCCCAGTGCACAAAGCCCTTTTCCAGTCGCAGGGCATTCAAAGCCTCGCCGCCGATCAGACACAAGCCATCCTGCGCGCCCGCCTGCATCAACAACTCAAAGACATGTTCGGCAAAATCGGGGGTGATAAAGATCTCCCAGCCCATTTCGCCGGAATAGGACAGACGCTGAGCAAAGACCGGCGCGTGGCCAATGTGGAAATGCTGCAGGCTATTGAAGGGGAAGGCCGCGTTTGAGGCATCAATTCCGCTGACGCGCTGCAACAAATCACGGCTTTTGGGGCCCATGATGCCCAGCACGCCATAGGCAGAGGTCGCATCCCGCAGGCGCAGATCTTCGCCGAGCTGGATCAGATCCCGCAGATGCAGATAGTCGCGGCGGGTGTGAGAGATCGAGCTCATCACCATGAAGCTCTCATCGCCGTGGCGCGCCACGGTGACATCGCTTTCGATACCGCCGCGTTCATTCAGCATCAGCGTGTAGACAACCCGCCCATTTGCCATGGCCATATTGTTGGTGCAGGCCCGCTGCAGGAAGCTCTCGGCGTCTTTGCCTTCGACCATCAGCTTGCCCAGCATGGTGTAGTCGATCAGCGCCACGCCTTCGCGCGCCGCCTTCTGCTCTTCCAGCACATGGGGGAACCAATTCTGGCGGCCAAAACTGTATTCATACTTGGGCTCGACCCCGTTGGGCGCGAACCAACCGGGGCGTTCCCAGCCCTGCGCCTCGGCATAGCAGGCCCCTAGTGCTTTCATCGGGTGATAGAACGGCGTGCGGCGCAGATTGCGCGCGGTTTCCCGCTGCCGGTTGGGCCAATGCATCGCATAGGTCAGCACCAGAGTCTCGGGGCAGCGTTCCTGCAGATAGGGGTCGCGCGCCTGGAATTCCTCGCAGCGCTTTGGGTCCATCTCGCTCAGATCAATAGGCGGGTGCCCGTCAATAATCCACTGCGCCAGTGCCCTGCCCGCGCCAGATCCGGACTGAATACCGGTGGAATTCACCCCGCCCAGCACAAAGTAATTCGAAATGTCAGGCGCCTGCCCCAAGATGAAACGGCCATCGTAAGAATAGCTTTCGGGCCCATTAAAGAAGGTGCGGATTCCGGTTTCCTGCAGCAGCGGCACCCGGTTCATCGCCAGTTCCAGCACCTCCATCACGTCCTCTTCGACAAAGGGCAGGCTGTCGTATTCAAAGCTTTCCGAAATGCCTTTTATGCCCCAGGGCTTGGCCTGAAAATGGGCAAAGCCAAAGAGCAGCTTGCCGGCGTCTTCCTTCCAATAAGTGCCATCGCAGTAAGAGCGCAGAACCGGCAGATCGCTGGGCAGATTGTCGATAGCCTCAGTGACCAGATAGTAATGCTCGCAGGCGTGCAGCGGCACCCCGACACCGTTCTGACGGCCCAGATCCCGCGCCCACATGCCACCGCAATTGACCACATAGTCGGCCCGGATGGTGCCCCGATCGGTGCGCACGCCCACGGCCATGCCGCCTTCGGTCAGCACCTCTTCGACCTTGGTATATTCAAAGATCTTGGCGCCACGCATCCGCGCCCCCTTGGCCAGGGCGGTGGTCAGGTCCACCGGGTTCGCAGAGCCATCGCTGGGCATATAGATGCCGCCCAGCACGCCTTCGGGGTTCATCAGCGGCCAGCGTTCCTGGATTTCGGGGGTTTCAAGATATTGCGCCTCAATGCCAAACAACGCGGCAAAATCCGCCTTACGCTTCAGCTCGGCCATACGCTCGTGATTGGTAGCAACAGAAATGGAGCCCGAGCGGCGATAGCCGGGATTCTGGCCAGTCTCGGCTTCGATCTCTTCCAGCAGTTCGATACCATATTTGGCAAAGGCGGTGGTGGCGTGGCTGCCCTGAAGCTGCCCGACCAGCCCCGCAGCATGCCAGGTGGTGCCCGAGGTCAGCTGTTTGCGCTCCAGCAGGACCACATCGGTCAACCCCTGTTTGGCCAGATGATAGGCCACGGAACAGCCATGGATACCGCCCCCGATGATGACGACCGTTGCCTGTGGTGGAAGATGCTTGCTCATAGTCTCTTGGCCTGTCGAATTAGGTGATGATGGGGAATTCGCGCGCTGCCCGGCGCGTCAGCAGTTCGGCGCCATCCTCACGGATGACGATATTCTCTTCGTGCAGCATCATTTTACCGTCGCCAAAGGCCAGTCCCGGCTCCAGCGTCAACACCATGCCAGCCTCGATCAGGGTCTCATCCCCGGGCATCAAAGAGGGCCATTCGGTCACCTGCATGCCAAGGCCATGGCCCATGCGGCCGATCTGATGGCCACTGCAGCCTCCCTCTTCCAGCATCTGCGCCATGACGCCCCAAAGATCGGTGGTGGTGATTCCTGGGCGGGCGGCTTTCAGACCTGCTTCTGTCGCACACCAGGCCAGGTCATAGGCTGATTTGGCAGCATCCGAGGCATGGCCAAAGGCAAAGTTGCGATCAAAATCGCAGCTGTAACCATCATAAAGCGCGCCCGTATCCAAAAGCAGCATATCACCTTCGGCGATCACTCGATCCGAAGGGCGATTGATCACATCCTCAAATCCGCCGGGGCCCGAACTGCCTACCAGATAGGGCACATCATCGGCGCCTTTTTGCAGCAGGTCGATCTTGAACTTGGCAAAGGCCTGGCGTTCGGTATCGCCCGCCTTGATGTGCTTTGGCAGGTCCTCAAAAGCGGCAGAGGCAATGCTGCACATCCGGGCGATCTTGGCGATCTCCGCCTCGGATTTCACCATGCGCTGGCTGCGCACCACCTCGGTTGCATCCGTTAGCGTGATCCCGTTGAGCCCGGCTTGCAGCCTCTGCAGATCCGCCGCAGGCATACGAACATGGGTTTCATGACCCATCGGCAGGCCCAGAGTACCGCCCTTTGGCATGACTTCGCGCAGGGTCTCGCTGAGCAGAGAAATGCCGTCATCCTCGGGCTGCGGCGCCAGCCAAGTGCGAATGTCGGAGATCCAGGTCAGAGCCATGCTAGGGCCACCAATTTCAGGAATCACCGCAATTGGCGCACCACTGGCGGGGATCACCACAAACCAGGGCCGCGTTGGGCTCAGCCAAAATATGGTATCAAAGCCGGTGAAATAGCGCACTTCCGGTTCTGTCGTCAGCAGCATGGCGTCAAGGTCAAGGCGCGCCATGATCCGTTGCGCCGCCTCCGTGCGCATTTCAAATTCGGCAGTGCTAAAACCGCGTGCGGCGGCGGGATGCAGGTCCGTCATCTTATTGGTCTCGGGATCTCAATTGAGTGTGAAAAAGAACGCCTGCGCCTGTAACGCTTTCGCGTATCCCGGCCAGCCGGGCCAGGTGCCAGGCGGTGACCTGATTGCTCGACAGAACCGGTTTGCCCAGTTGTGCCTCTGCCTCGGCAAGGACCGACAGCACCCGCAGACTGGTGCAGGAGACAAAGACACACTCGCAATCGGTCCGTGCACCGACCTCTTTGATCGCGGTCAGGATACTGCCAGAGGAGATCCGGGCGACCTTGAAATCATCGGACTGATTAAACGTGCCAATAGCATTCACCTCGAACCCCGCTTCCGCCAGGTTACCACGCATTTCTACTGTGACATCAGGTGCATAGGGGGTGATCAATGCGATGCGTTTCAGGCCCAGAGCCCGCAACGCGGCCTTGCATGCCGTTATGGGATTGCTGGTTTTTGCCTGAGGATGGGCACTTCGCAGGATTTGATCCACCCTGCCCTCGCTAATCATGGTGGCGCCAGAGGTGCAGCAATAGCCGATGGCATCAAACTCAAAGGATGTCGGGAGCAGCCCTGCGGCGACGGGCAAATCCGCCTCCATTTGCCGCAGCGTATCGCAGGTCACTTCCATCTCGTTGGGGATCCGCGCGTGATAGAGGGCGACCCCATCCTGACGCAGAAGGCTCGCGACCTCATGCTCAATCGTCTGATCCGATTGCAGCACGATCAACCCGATCCGGGCGCGCGCGCCCAGCCCTGCGTCCTGCGCTGCGTTCAGATTTTGAATGTCGGGCGCGGCGCTCATAGCATGCGCCCGGAAGTCTGGCAGTTCACGGTTCTATTTCCTCCCTGTACCTCACATCTTGAATTTCATGGGCAACCCATGCAGTCAGAAGAGAGTTCCTTGAGAGGTTGGTATATACCACTATATTGGTATATACCAAGAGAAATCTTGTGAAAGTGAAGTTGAATGAACGAAGACAGCAACAACCAAAGAGCTAAAGGGCCTGCCTTTCAAAAGGTTATCGAATTCCTGCGTGCGCAAATTCAATTTGGCAAACTGCAGGAACACGCGGCCCTGCCATCGGAACGCGCCCTTGGCGAACAGTTCAACATCAGCAGAATGACCGCGCGCAGGGCTCTTCTGGCGCTTGAGATGGAAGGTCTGGCCTATAGTTCTGACCGGCGTGGGCGTTTTGTTTCACCGCAGAGACTGACCTACGACATCAGCAAGACAGTCAGTTTTTCGGAACACGCCGAAGAGGGAGCTCTGGGGCTGTCGATCAAACTCGTTTCGCAAGGAATGATAGAGGCCACGCCACAAATTGCCGCCAAGTTATCGATCGAAGAAGGCAGAGAGCTTTATACCTACACCCGGCTGTTCAGCCTCAAGGGGCATCCGGCCTTTATTGAGGAAGAATTTGCAATTGCAGATCTGTTTCCGGACATGTTCAGCCACAGCCTGGAACAATCCACAACGCGGCTCATGGAGCAGGAATACAACATGCCCGCGCATTCCGGCGACATCTCCATTCGAATGCGTGCATTGAACGAGGCAGAATCCAAACTTCTGAACTTGCCAACCTATCATGCCGGCATTGAGTTGGAGCAGGTTATTCTGGACCACAGAGGTCAGCCGTTCTGTTTTGGCCGACAACTCTGGCGAGGAGAGTTGGCGGAGTTCACAGCCCATGCCGTTGTTCGTAATCGATGACACGCAATGTTTCTTCTCCCTCGCGAACGCTTCGCCTCTACAAGACTCGGGTTGCAGCCCGAAAACCAATAAAGTCTTTTGTGCAGGATGCGGTTATTGAGCAGCCTCATCTGACTGGTCCAAGTTGATTGTTAGTGGATGATTGGCCTGCTTTTCATCGGGATGATTGCCTCTGGCGCTGGCGGGCGATAGCCCAATGCACTGTGTGGCCGTTTGGTGTTGTAGTGTTTCCTCCATTCTCCGATCATCCCCTGAACTTAAACCCTGCATTTACGGATTGGATGATGGGATGGCCTGCGGGATGGACAGATCCGCTGCAGCCGGTAACGGGGTGGTCCCAATGGCTGCAGCAAGCGCGTATGCAGAACTGAAAAAGGAATTCCCGGCTTAGGAGGCCGGGGACTTCCCCACAGCACCTTCCTATTTGTCTATCAATAGATGAGTGAAGAAACCTGTTAGCTCTGTGTCACGCGGACATTCTCCTACTTACAGAACAAGCGTATGGTGCGGTAATATCTCGACGCATTGGCAAGGTGGATTTCAAATTGAATGAGTTTCTAAGAGGCTATTTTGCGTTGGGACTGCTCGCCGGGATTGGGGCGGCTGTTCTGTTCTTTGTTTTTGTCGTCGGTGTGGATTACTGCCCACTTCTGCCTTGCTCAAATCTGGGTTCAATTTCCGCCAGTTCGGGAGTTGGTAACATCGGCATGCAAGAGCTTAGGGTTCAAGAGGGTATCGCGCATTCCTCGAAATCTATGGCCTGGGCGGCCTGGGTCACAATTGTCGTGGGAACAATCAGTGCAGGCATTCTGATATTTACACTTTCGGCAACACAGAAGGCCGTAGCCGCCTCGGTCGAAGGAAACCAAATAGCAGTGATCAGCCCCATCGAAGTGGTCCAGTGTGAGTGTTAGTGCATGATCGGCCTGGTTTCCACCGGAACGATGGCTTCCGGAGCCGGTGGGCGATAGCCCAGAGCACTATGCGGCCGTTTTGTGTTGTAGTGATTTCTCCATTGTTCAATCAGGATCTGGGCTTCACGCAGGCTGTAAAATACCTCTCCATTCAGCAGCTCGTCTCTGAAGCGCGCGTTGAAGCTTTCACAGTATCCGTTCTCCCAAGGTGATCCTGGTTCAATGTAGGCCGTTTGGGCACCGACCGCTGCGATCCAATCTCGAACGGCCTGAGCAATGAACTCTGGGCCATTATCTGATCTGATGAAAGCAGGAACGCCACGCAGGATGAAAAGATCTGTCAGCGCGTCAATAACTTCTGCCGAGTTCAAGCGCCTCTTCACCCGGATCGCCAGGCATTCCCGGCTGTGTTCATCCAGAATGTTCAGTGTCCGGAACGCTTTCCCGTCATCCGTTCGATGGTGCACGAAGTCATAGGACCAGACATGGTCACGATATTCGGGCCGGAGTCGAACACACGACCCGTCGTTCAGCCAGAGCCGTCCTTTCTTCGGTTGTTTCATTGGAACTTTCAGCCCCTCACGCCGCCATAGGCGCTCAACACGTTTGTCGTTGATTTGCCAGCCGGCGTCTCTCAGAAGAGCCGCTATCCGACGGTAACCGTATCGACCATATTGGCGTGTCAGTTCGATCATGTCAGACACCAACCGGTCTTCGTCAGCACGTCCAACAGGCACCCGCCTCTGTGTGGAACGGTGCTGTCCCAGAACACGGCAGGCGCGACGCTCTGAGACGTGGAACTGGCGTCGCACATGATCAATGCAGTTACGGCGGCGCGAGGGGCTCAGAAGTTTCCCCGTGCAGCTTCCGACAGAATGAGCTTGTCCAATGTCAGATCAGAAACTGCCCAACGCAGCCGGTCATTCTCCTTCTGAAGTCGCTTTAGTTCCTTCAGTTGGTCGGTTCCCATACCGCCATATTGCTTGCGCCAGCGATAGAAGGTTTGTTCTGTAATCTGCACCTGTCGAATGGCGTCTACGCGCGGCATCCCTTGGCCGCAAAGCACCTCAACCTGCCGTAACTTCGTGACAATCTCTTCGGGCTTGTGTCGCTTGATTCCCATATCTGATCCTCCGTTTCCTAACTATACGGGCGGATCACTTCAGTGGGGGAGGATCAAGAGCCCACATTGTCGAATGCTGAACGACGACCCAAAGCCTCCTATTGGGTTTAAGCCCGTTGTCCACTTTTGCAGCGCAATGGGGCACGGGGCATTTGTCGAGATTACTTAAGCGGCAAAAACAAGCCTGCCACAGCCTCCTGTTCCGACACTTCGGGAAAGAAGGCGATGCGTTGGCAATAAAGCGGGAAATCTCTCGTCTCCTCCCCGCTTTCAGGAAGCCAGTCGCGGTAGAGATAGAGGGAGGCCGTTTCAAGATCGTCGCTATTGCCTACAACCCTCAATACGGCACAGCGTCCGCCCGGAATGACCCCTGAAACCACACCTTGCTCGTCTTCATCAATACCGCGATCTGTCGCCACACAGATGTCCAATCGATATTCCCGGGGATCGGTGCTTTGGGGATCAGAATGGAAGACGTTGAATGTTTCGCTGTTTAACGGCGAAAGACCCTTCGCCTTTCGCCAGAGGATAAACCGCTGGATGGTCGCCCCAATCCCGGCCGGTGGACCGCGGTGCTCTATGATTGCCACTGGAATAGTTTCCGTCTCTCGGATTGTTACGTCGTCTGCCTTGAATGTCTGTTGCATGAGCTTACTCCTCGCGTTGGTGAGAGGCCCGAAGGCCGCAAGCCACTGCTCCCAATCAGGAGCACCCCGGAAGGACGATGGCGACTGCCCGAACCGTTGTCGAAAGGCGCGGGCGAAGGCGTCAGGTGCTTCGTATCCGGCATCCATCGCGATCTGCGTGATGCTTTGATCGTCACGAAAGGCCATCCGGTCGGACAACGGCTCAGAGTTCATTGCGCAAGCTGTGCGAGACTGGATTGAAGCCGTAGGCGCCAAGACCGCCGACATCGAGCCAGGATCACCCAAGGAAAATGGATACTGCGAAAGCTTCAACGCAAGGCTTCAGGATGAACTGCTGAACGGCGAGATCTTCTACTCGCTACGAGAGGCGCAGATCCTGATCGAGCAATGGAGGAAACACTACAACACAAAACGACCACATAGTGCATTGGATTATCGCCCGCCAGCCCCAGAGGTCATCGTTCCGATGGAACCCAGGCCAATCATGCACTAACATTCAAATCGGACCATTCAAGTGGGGCTGATCACTGCGCCACTCAATGCTACCGTTCCAACCCATACTACTTAAGTATAGGGTTATTGAGCATTTTATTCAATTTCATCCAATGCACTAGCTAACTATCCATTATGGATCCGATCTAGTCCATACCCGCATGTTAGCGTTTGACACAACCTACTCTTGTGAGGACCGTCGTGCGCATTTCGCATCAACCAGCAATCTCGGACACCGACCGCAAAGTGAATGCGGTGCTGCACCTTGAGACGCCCACAGGAGAAATGGTGACGATCGCGCAATGGTCCCTATCGGTTTTGATTTGGCCCGAAGAAGGGCCGAAATGCCCTCAAACTGGGACGTTGAGTGTTCCGTTTCAGGGTGTTGATGTCAGGTTTCCGGTCCGGTTGGAGCGGGCACATGAGACCAATGAAGTTCTTTTGAAGGGTCTCAGCGGACGTCAGCGAGAAACTCTGGCTCTCTTCTATCGAGCACTGCTTTCCGGAAAAATGGCTTCCAGTTCCGACGTAATCACCAGCCTAGATACGCCGGTTGACCTGGTACCCATGGAAGAGACTACATCCGAGGCTACCACGACCAAATTGATTGGGAAGTTTCGTGTCTTCCGCGTCGCATTGAACATTGTCACCTATTTGGTCTTGGCAGCTTTTATCATTGGGGTGATTGGCAACAATATTTTGACCAATCTCGACCGGATCGATATTCAGCACGGACGTGTCCTTGCGCCTATTACGGAACTTCCTGTGCCTCGAAATGGGTATGTAGAGAGTGTGCGAGCGAACATAGGTGAAACGGTTCAGGCAGGTACTACGCTTGTCCAAGTGATTGATCCTATCTATGCATCTGAACTAAAAAAGGCCGAGGCTGAGCTACGAGCCGCAGAGGCAACTTTGGAGGTTTTTCTTGGAGCCAAATCACAGTTGTTTGAGCTGGAAACGGAGCCAGCACTACTAGTGAAGCTAGCGGGCGTTGCTCGTATTTTCCAAGACTTTTCCGACTCTAGAGATTTTGATGATATTCGACGCCGCTGGATTAACCTTCGGGATCGTGATCCGGTGGCCGCTGAAGCTTTTGATCCGCTAAAACTCACGCATAAACTCGTTGCTTCTCATATTGACATCGCACGTTTGGAAGTAAGCAAACGTCAAGCAGAATTAGAGGGCCGTCTAGCCTTGGTCAGGTCAACTCAGATCATTGCACAACAGCAGGGCACCATTCGTGAGGTTCTAGTCCAGAAAGGTCAGTTTCTTAGCTCAGGCGACCTAGCCGTGAAAATGGAGCGCCAAGAGGCACGTTTGACCATGGGCTGGGTATCCGAGCGCTTTGCTGAAACGATCTACATCGGAATGCCTGCAACCATTGGCTTCAATGAAGCCGGGGAGTCGAAACGTGTGAAAGGGACGGTTGTAGACGTGATGGCAGGGGATCACCCAGAACGACCAGGAGAATTCGGCATCATCGTCACAATTCAACCATCTGGGTTAGAACTTGCGGAACTCCGAGCTAGCCTGCGCATTGGTGCCCCGGTGAATCTAGAGGCAGAACGGCAGGTATATTCCCGCTTAAAAGCCTGGTTCGCCTCGTGGATGCAAACCGATGTATGAGCCAGAAAGTGAATATGCTTTTGACAAAGATCTGTCGCTACGCTTGAAAAAGTTGAGTGGTCCGGCTCCTTCCTTTTTCATGAAATGGACATTGCCGCAGTTCACACTATTCCTGTTGATCTTTATGGGTTTGTTGTGGCTTCTCGCAAATGTACCCAATCGCTTTTTCAACCCCTCAGTGATGCATGTGACTGTTGCTCTGGGCATGTTAGGTTTGTGGCGGTTCGGCTGGTGGTTCACTCATGCTTTACGTGCACAGATTTTTGCGCGGACCAAATGGCCAGGAATGCGCAAAGACGCTGATGCCCTTTGGAACAGTGGCTGGCGCCCCCGTCACCTCCACATCCAGATGACCACTTATTTTGAGGAACCTTCAATCACCAAACGGGTGATTGGGTCTATTCTTGGCCAGATCCGCCGCGAACAGATCCCAACCACGCTCTATATCGGTACTGGCAGTGCCTACGATGAAATCATCATACGGCAGTTTGTTGAAACCTACGCTCAGGATATCCCGGACGATCTGGCCAGTCTGGTTTTTATCCGGCAAAATCAACCTGGAAAACGCATGGCCATTGGTTTGATCCTTCGGGCAATGTGCCGCGCCTATCACCATCCCGACGATTTGGTGATCTTCATGGATGGGGATGCCCTGTTTGGTGGTGACGTTTTGCGTAAAACGCTGCCAATGTTTGGTGCCGACCCCGAGTTGCAAGCCCTTACAACCGATGAAGAAGTCATCTGTTACGGTCCCAAATGGATCGCCAATTGGTTGGATATGCGGTTTGCTCAGCGGCGGCTTGCAATGCAAAGCCATGCCTTATCCAACCGGGTGCTGACCCTGACAGGCCGGATGAGTGTTTTCCGAACCAAACACATCCTGGACGAGAGCTTTATCCGTACAATCGAGGCAGATCATTTGCATCACTGGCTCTGGGGGCGGTTTCGGTTTTTGTCGGGGGATGACAAATCCAGTTGGTATCGCCTGCTGAGCCTGGGGGCCAAGATGACCTATGTTCCCGATGCAACCGTCTATACCATCGAGGTGATCAAGGAGAACGGATTTGGCCGCATGGTGCAGAACTTCCGCCGTTGGTCAGGGAATATGCTGCGTAACGGAGCCCGCGCCATCTCATTGGGGCCGCGCGGAATGCCCTTTTTCATCTGGTGGTGCCTTGTGGATCAACGCATTGCCATGTGGACTATGATAGTCAGCCCGGTGATGGCCGTTTTGGGTTCACTCATTGCGCCGGGCTATTTCTGGAACTGTATCATTTGGGTATTGTTCTCCCGGATTGTCTTGTGCCTATTTCTGTTTGGATACAGTCGGAAGGCTGACATGAGCTGGCCCTTCATTTTGTATCTAAATCAGGTGATCAATGCTTCGGTGAAGATTTTCATGATCTTCCATCTCTCCAAACAAAAATGGTCGAACCGCGGCAATCAAAGTGCCGGTGGCGGTGATGGGGCTCTAGAGACTGCAAAAAATTTATTTGCAAAATTTCAAATGGTTACCGCCATTGGAATCTTTTTGGTGATCCTTTTGGCTTATGTCGAATTGATCGAGATCCCCTTCTTTTGATCTCTCTATATCCTTTCGACACAGCGCCCTGTTCTTAGGACATCAAGAAACAAAAACACATATGATGCATGCTGATTTTAAATCAAATTAGAGGAGATCATTGTGCTTTATCCAGTCATTCTTGCCGGTGGAAGTGGAACGCGTCTTTGGCCGGTATCCCGCAAGAGTTTTCCAAAACAATTTGCCTCTTTGGCAGGTGAGAAGAGCCTATTTCAACAGACCCTACAACGGTTGTCAGGTCCGGAATTCGCTGCCCCTATGGTGGTAACAGGCGAAGACTACCGATTCATCTCGCAAGAACAGATCACCGCAACAGGTGTTGAAGACAGTACACTTGTTGTCGAACCTCACGCGCGCAACACTGCCCCTGCGGTTTTGACGGCCGCATTGTCGATGCAAGATACGCCCGACGTGGTCATGGTGATCACACCAAGCGACCATTTGATAGCTGATCATGCAGCCTTTGCCTCTGCATTGTACAACGCCAGGGTTGAGGCTGAGAAAGGTGCAATTGTCGTTTTTGGAGTGACCCCGGATCACCCGGCAACCGGATTTGGCTATCTAAAAACGTCGAACGTGCCTGTACACCAGGGATCGGCCTTGACAGTGACCGAATTTGTGGAAAAGCCACATGAAAATAAGGCCATGAAGATGATCGAGAGCGGAAACTTCTTCTGGAACTCTGGGATCTTTGTAGCGCGTGTCAGCACCATTCTGAATGCATTTACTACCCATTCGCCGCATCTGTTAAACCCTTGCAAAGCTGCCTTGGCCCTGGGTCGCGAAGATCTCAACTTCTTGCGTTTGCATGGAGACGCTTTTTCCCAATGTGAAAATGTTTCCTTTGACTGTGCAGTCATGGAACGCATTGGAAAATGCACTGCGATACACTTGGACTGCGGCTGGTCTGATCTCGGCAGCTGGAAAGCAGTCAAGGAGCTGGGAGAAACGGATATCTCTGGCAACACTCTAGCGGGAAATGCGACGGCGATCGAGTGTTCCAACAGCTTTTTGAAGTCGGACAATCCTGACACCGCGCTGGTTGGGCTGGGCCTCAAGGACATTATCGCAGTGGCAACGGACGATGGTGTCCTCGTCACTGACATGGCGCATAGCGACCAGATTGGCCGAACCGTTGAAGTCCTTAAAGCCCAAAAGGCCAAGCAAGCGGAAGAGTTCCGACGTTGTCACCGTCCCTGGGGCTATTATGAGACGCTGTCTCTAGGGCATCGGTTTCAAGTCAAGCGCATCATGGTCAAACCCGGTGGGCAGTTGTCACTTCAGAGCCATGTGCATCGGGCCGAACATTGGGTTGTCGTTGCGGGGTCAGCCAAAGTGACTGTGAAAGATCAGGTAAAGATGATGACAGAAAACGAGTCGACCTATATTCCTCTTGGGGCGGTCCATCGGTTAGAAAACCCCGGGAAACTGCCTCTGCACCTCATTGAGGTCCAATCTGGCAGTTATCTCGGTGAAGACGACATTACTCGATACGAAGACGTGTACAACCGCGGTGAGGAAGTCGCATAGCGATAGCTTCCTACTGAGTTTATCCGCTGGAACGGCCTGCATGAGAGATCTTGCAGGTCTTTTTCTTTCTACTCGAATGCGAGAAGGGGTGCACTTCGGTATAGGTCCATTCCTCAATCGGCATACTCCCCTAACCAAGTGCTCAATTTATTAAATATTTCAGTAATTTATAATGAAGGTGTAGTAAAAATTGAGGGGATTTCAGAATGAACTTGGAGAGAATTGACGTCTCGTTTTCACGCAGTGTTGCCCAACCTCCTAAGAGCGGGAAACGCATCAGTGTTGTCGGTCTTGGATATGTCGGAGCTGTCTCGACTGCCTGCCTGTCGGCACTGGGTCATTCTGTTATTGGCGTTGATATCGACGCCGACAAGGTCGACAAGATCGGCCGAGGACTTAGCCCCATTCATGAAAAAGACCTAGGCAGCTATTTGTTCCAAGGGGTTAGCACCGGACTAGTGCACACCACAACGAACCTGGTCGCAGCGGTACGCGAAACTGATGTGACCTTTATCTCGGTCGGCACCCCGACGGCTGAGGATGGCGGATGTGATGATAGCTTTATCCGTCAGGCCGCACGGCGAATGGCCCGCGGGCTTCGACAAAAAAACAGTTTTCATGTCTTTGCTATGCGCTGCTCGATCCCACCGGGGACTACCCTTGGTGTTCTGGCTCCAATCATTGAGCGCCTTTCGGGCAAAAAGCTGGGACAGGATTTTGGTATCTGCTTCAACCCAGAGTTTCTGCGTGAAGGAGTGGCAATCGAGGACTTTTACAATCCGCCTAAGACTGTAATTGGAGCCACGGATGCCCGAACAGCCAAAGAAATGGCGCAAATATATGCGCCGGTGGATAGCACCCCAATTGTCACCACTATTGAGGCTGCGGAGATGGTCAAATATGTCGATAATGTCTGGCACGCCGCCAAGGTCTGTTTTGCCAATGAAATTGGTCGCTTATGCAAGCCCCTGGGCGTAGACAGCCACGAGGTGATGGAGATTTTCACTCAGGACACCAAATTAAACCTATCATCCTATTACCTAAAACCTGGTTTTGCCTATGGCGGTTCCTGTCTACCCAAAGAGGTGAGAGCAGTCAGCCATATGGCGCAGCAGGCGGGCATTGATGTGCCGATGATTGCCAACCTCGACCGCTCGAATAAGGCGCAGATTCAAGAGGCTGTTCGGATGGTATTAGCATCTGGTGCAAAACAGGTTGGCATATTAGGCGTCGCGTTTAAACCGGGCACTGATGATCTGCGCGAAAGCCCAGCATTGGAGCTTATGGCCGAGCTGCGAGAGGCAGGCCTTGAAGTTCTTGCCCATGACCATGCGATTTCTTCGAAAACTACAATTGCCGGTCAGCTGGCCTATGTACGTCACGCTAGCCCCGGTTTGCAAGCTTTAGCCGGTGTGTTGCCAGAACTACTGCGTGACGACCTTGCAGTGGTAACCCAGCACGCCGAGGTCCTAGTTACTTGCCATTCCGGCACTGAGTACCGTGAAGCCATTCAGAAAAGTCGCAAACCCGTTGTTGATCTGGTCCGGCTCTTCGCAACCGCCCCTGCGGAACTGGTAGTCGACGGCATCGGGTGGTGACTCTTGCAAGCAAGTATGCAGCAAGCCCTTTCCCATAGATATGACAGGAATTAACAATGCCCGATCTTTCTCAGGTGACCCTTCTTGGCACAGCTATCTCTGAAACTTTGACTGGGACCGAAACCCAGGATGTTATTCTGGGCCGTGCAGGCAATGACTACATCTCAGGTGGTGGAAAAGGTGACCAGCTTTATGGTGACTACACGCAAGCCAACCAACTGGATGGCACAGAAGGCGCGACCTCTTTTCAAGACTATGGGGCCTCAGGTCATTGGGTTGTCTCTGCGCTAGATGATGGGCATCAAGAAATGACGCAATCGGTCGCAACAGAAGCAGGTGGCGTCTATACATTGAATTTTGAAATTGCCTCCAATTTTGCGGCTGGGGTGACCTCGGCTGGGATTGAGGTTCTGGTTGAAGGCGCGGTAATTGCAACGGTTTCCTCAAGCAGCGGTGTTTTTGGTGAGCATCAACTTTCTTTTACAGCCACAGACAACCAAACTGAACTGACTATACGCTCCATTGACGGGCCGACATCTGAAGGGCCAGTTATTGATACAAGTGGCGCAATTTTTCACTACGATCAGGATATTGTGATTGATGGTCAGGCTGTCACCGTTGCTGCTTTTGCCGATGGACAGGCCAACCTCTATCAGGTGTTGAATGGCACCTTGCATGTGTTTGATACAACAAATGGCAGCTATGAGGTCGCCGGAGCCAGCGGCACAGTCAATGTAAATTCCATCGGCTTCAACCAGGAAGACAACCTACTTTATGCCATTGCGGTTGGGAATGGTGTCGATAGCTTAGGGAACTCCGTAAGCAGAAGCGATCTGATAATGATGGATGCGATGGGCAATAGTTATCGCATCGGGGAAACACCCTATAGATCCTGGACCGGGGATTTTGATGATCAGGGCAATCTGTGGTCTTTCAACTCCAGCATGGACCATATCGCGGTCATCGACGTCGATGCTTTGGACAGTGATGGGAACCCTGAAACCACCGTCTATAAGCTCCCAAGGGAATTGGTAACGGAACGATTTTATGACATGGCCTTTGATGCCGCATCGCAAAGCTTCTCCGGCATGGCCCGGCCCCCGGCTGAAGGTCAACCTGCAACGCTCCTGACAATCGATATTTCGTCAGGCGAGCCAGTCTTTTCTACGGTTTCGGTCACGGAGACCATGATCGATGGGATCGCTCATCCAGGGGTTCCTTACCTGACTTTTGGCGCGGCGATTTATGACACCGACGGCAATCTTTACGTTGGTGGCAATTCAGGTGATCACGATATGGAAAATAGCACTGCCAACAGCGGTGGGATATATCGGGTCGTATTTGACCCACAAAACGGAGAGGTTTCACTGGAACTGGTGGCAGAGGCCCCTCGCTCATCATCAAATGATGGCGCTGGTGACCCCAGAGCGCTTAGCCCATTTGCAGATGTAGATCTAACTGCTTCCATATTGATCCGAGATATTGCCTTGGTGACAACCAGTGAAGGAGATTTGACATTTGACGATACTCTCGTTGGAGAAGCTGGGGCGGATACGCTCGATGGTGGACTTGGCGCAGATCTGGCTATCGGTGGCAGCTTAGGAGATCATTTGCGAGGAGGTACCGGCGATGATGACCTGCACGGTGGAGCTGCCCCCAGCGATCGCAGCAGCGAAGTTATCTCTTTCTATGATGAAAGTGGTTTGCGCTACGATCAGTTTGGTAATCTGCTGGCCGAGGACGATGATTTTCTTTTTGGAGGGGCTGGCAACGACACCCTCTCGGGTTCAGCAGGGCATGACACACTTGAAGGAGGTACAGGCAATGACGAGCTTTCCGGTGGTTCTGGTCTGGATGTTCTCTCAGGAGGTGTTGGTGATGATACCCTCTCGGGCGGTTCCGAGGGGGACATTCTATACGGAAATGACGGGAATGACCTCCTAAGAGGTGGCTCAGGTCAAGACCAGTTATTAGGTGGTTCGGGAACTGATGAGTTAAACGGTGGTTCTGGTGATGATGCTCTTTCAGGCGACTCAGGTACTGACTTCCTTGAAGGAGGGAGCGGCCATGACACTCTCGATGGTGGAGTTGATGACGATACCGTCATCGGTGGAAGCGGTGATGACAGTTTAACCGGAGGCTATGGTAACGATAGCATTTCAGCGGGATCAGGTAATGATACGGCTTCGGGCGGAGCCGGTGCCGATAAGGTTCTAGGTGGGGCGGGTAATGACCAATTGAGTGGCGGCTTAGGAAATGATCGCCTCAATGGTGGAAGCGGAGCAGATTTATTGGCCGGCGGAGATGGCAACGATCACCTTAATGGAGGCTTGGGGCATGATCTCTTGTTAGGCGGTGCTGGAAATGACCGTATCTATCTTGGAGCCGGAAATGATTCTGCAACAGGCGGTGGCGACGCCGACCGTTTTATCTTCCGCACCGAAGACTTGGATGGGTCAACTGACTTGATCACTGATTTTTCCACATTGGAAGGCGATATACTGGATTTCAGGTCCTTGGATTTGATGGAAGATGGGATGAGCTTTTCAGAATGGTTTAATGGAGCGGCTACATATAACGGTGTAGGAGATGTAACCATATCTTTCGGCGGAAGTTTGGTCATCTTGGAAGGATTGAGCATTTCTGATGATCAAGATCTGTTCTCACTAGGTGAAGCCATTTGGCTCTAAGAACAATAGATGATCAGCCCCATCGAAGTGGTCCAGTGTGAGTGTTAGTGCATGATCGGCCTGGTTTCCACCGGAACGATGGCTTCCGGAGCCGGTGGGCGATAGCCCAGAGCACTATGCGGCCGTTTTGTGTTGTAGTGATTTCTCCATTGTTCAATCAGGATCTGGGCTTCACGCAGGCTGTAAAATACCTCTCCATTCAGCAGCTCGTCTCTGAAGCGCGCGTTGAAGCTTTCACAGCATCCGTTCTCCCAAGGTGATCCTGGTTCAATGTAGGCCGTTTGGGCACCGACCGCTGCGATCCAATCTCGAACGGCCTGAGCAATGAACTCTGGGCCATTATCTGATCTGATGAAAGCAGGAACGCCACGCAGGATGAAAAGATCTGTCAGCGCGTCAATAACTTCTGCCGAGTTCAAGCGCCTCTTCACCCGGATCGCCAGGCATTCCCGGCTGTGTTCATCCAGAATGTTCAGTGTCCGGAACGCTTTCCCGTCATCCGTTCGATGGTGCACGAAGTCATAGGACCAGACATGGTCACGATATTCGGGCCGGAGTCGAACACACGACCCGTCGTTCAGCCAGAGCCGTCCTTTCTTCGGTTGTTTCATTGGAACTTTCAGCCCCTCACGCCGCCATAGGCGCTCAACACGTTTGTCGTTGATTTGCCAGCCGGCGTCTCTCAGAAGAGCCGCTATCCGACGGTAACCGTATCGACCATATTGGCGTGTCAGTTCGATCATGTCAGACACCAACCGGTCTTCGTCAGCACGTCCAACAGGCACCCGCCTCTGTGTGGAACGGTGCTGTCCCAGAACACGGCAGGCGCGACGCTCTGAGACGTGGAACTGGCGTCGCACATGATCAATGCAGTTACGGCGGCGCGAGGGGCTCAGAAGTTTCCCCGTGCAGCTTCCGACAGAATGAGCTTGTCCAATGTCAGATCAGAAACTGCCCGACGCAGCCGGTCATTCTCCTTCTGAAGTCGCTTTAGTTCCTTCAGTTGGTCGGTTCCCATACCGCCATATTGCTTGCGCCAGAGATAGAAGGTTTGTTCTGTAATCTGCACCTGTCGAATGGCGTCTACGCGCGGCATCCCTTGGCCGCAAAGCACCTCAACCTGCCGTAACTTCGTGACAATCTCTTCGGGCTTGTGTCGCTTGATTCCCATATCTGATCCTCCGTTTCCTAACTATACGGGCGGATCACTTCAGTGGGGGAGGATCACCTTCAAGGATGGCGACGAACTGGTCCACGGCCGCACTATGAGCCTGCGCATCAAGCGCCTCGGAATGACCTACAGTGAATATGCCAAATCGCTTGGGTTCGAACAGCTCCCCCGTGTTCATCTCAAACGGCACAAATACCTTATGCCCCTGGACCGGAAGATGCGTAGGCAGATTGAACCTCTGGCAAAGAAATACCCCGCTGCCGCGCCACAAGCTGAAAAAGAGACTCCGGCTTAGGCCGGGGTTTCCACCTCATTGCGACGACCAAACCTCCGGGCCTCTATCCATAACGCGGCGTATACCGGTTCGTGAACCCAAATTATCCAATGCTGCGCACGGAACAAATGTCAGCTATGTCAGAAATGATGATGTCGGCGGGTCTGACGCAAAGGAGAACCTGATGGTTGAGAAGACCGAGTATCTGATTGTCCAGTACGCAAGCGATGGCAAAATAGTGAAACAACTTCGCGCGCCCAAAAGTGCTAATCTTCGCCTGTTGCTAGAAAGGCTTATTTGCCAAGGATTAGACGACGAAGCTGTGATCAACTCATGCCTTCGAAAGAACGCCAAGCGTTTCTATGACCCGTTTCAGATAATCGACATGCGAGAGGACCATCGTAGAAAACAAGCGCGTGAAGCGTTGAACGCTAATCCCGAAACTAGTGATACGATAGGAGTATATAACCGAGCGCGGGAAGCCCAAATTCCACTTGGAAAGACACTAATGGAAGGCGGGGTAAATCATGACTTCTTTGTTAAGGAGGTAAAGGTCCAGTCGGCGGCCAGCGTCCCTTTAAAGCCCAGTTAAAACGAACCCGCCGCCGGTCGGTTTTAAACACTTCGGGCGGCGGAAATCTGGAGTTTGAAACGGGAAGTGTCCCAAAGCGCTGCCGGGTTTGCCGCCGATCTGCCCCGCCGCGCAGTGATCACCGGAGGAATTCCAGAGTGGAAAAGCTACGGATTTTAGGGCAACAACGGCTTAGACTTCAAAAATAAGTTGCTGCAATGGGAAGTGTCCCGCACTGCAACGCGAAGTGTCCCGCTACAGTCCCGCTACAAACGCGAAGTGTCCCGCTACAGTCCCGCTACAACCACCCGTGAAATCCGATTCTGCGTCCAGAATTTGCAACTTTGCAAAGTTTCGCGGATTATCCACAAAATTGGCCGCTGAAATCGGGTTTGCAAAAATTTGCAATACGCGTTCCTGTATTTCTGCAAATTTCTTGCGCCAAGGTGACGCGGCTAAGTTCTGCGCGCTTGCCCAGGACAGAGCCATGCGCATAACTCAGACCATAGGGATGCGAGGAGAATGCCCATGTCGTATAAAGAGGTCTATGCCAAGTGGAAAGACGACCCCGAAGCCTTCTGGATGCAGGCGGCCGCGGAAATTGACTGGGATCAGGCGCCAAGCAAGGCACTGACAGATAAGGGCGATGGTCTTTATGAGTGGTATGCAGATGCCAAGGTAAATACCTGCTACAATGCGGTGGACCGCCACGTCGAAGCTGGTCGCGGTGAGCAAACCGCCATTATCTATGACAGTCCCATCACTCATACCAAGCGTGAGATCTCCTATGTTGAGCTGCGCAATCGTGTTGCGACCCTCGCTGGGGCCCTGCGTGCAAAAGGCGTAGAAAAAGGCGACCGCGTCATTATTTACATGCCAATGATCCCCGAGGCCCTAGAAGCCATGCTGGCCTGCTCCCGCATTGGAGCGGTGCATTCGGTTGTTTTTGGTGGTTTTGCTGCGAACGAGTTGGCGGTGCGCATTGATGACGCCAAACCCAAAGCCATCATCGCCGCCTCCTGCGGGTTGGAGCCTGGTCGCACGGTTCACTACAAACCCCTTCTGGATGGCGCCATTGATCTGGCAGAGCACAAGCCGGAGTTCTGCGTGATTTTCCAGCGCGAGCAGGAAGTGGCAGAGCTAATCCCCGGTCGTGACGTCAATTGGCATGGGTTCCAATATGGGGTTGAGCCTGCCGAATGTGTGCCTGTGGAGGGCAATCACCCCTCCTATATCCTCTATACCTCTGGCACAACGGGACAGCCAAAGGGGGTGATCCGTCACACTGCGGGTCAGCTGGTCGCCCTCAACTGGACTATGAAGAGCATCTATAATGTCGATCCCGGCGATGTCTTCTGGGCTGCTTCGGATGTGGGCTGGGTCGTTGGGCACAGCTATATCTGCTATGCGCCCCTGATTCATGGCAACACCACCATCGTCTTTGAGGGTAAGCCGGTTGGCACGCCTGATGCGGGTACCTTCTGGCGGGTGATCTCGGAACACAAGGTAAAGAGCTTCTTTACCGCCCCGACCGCTTTCCGCGCTGTTAAACGCGAAGATCCTAAGGGCGAGCTTGTGGGCAAATACGATCTCTCTTGCTTGGAACAGGTCTATCTTGCCGGTGAACGCGCCGACCCTGACACCATCACATGGGCCCAGGAGCAGCTGAAAGTGCCTGTGGTCGACCATTGGTGGCAGACCGAAACGGGCTGGTCGATCGCCGCCAACCCGCTGGGTATTGAAGAGCTGCCAACCAAGCTCGGCTCCCCTGCGGTTCCCATGCCCGGCTATGAGATCGACATCCTGGATGACGCAGGACATCCGGTAGCCGCCGGAGAACTGGGCGCCATTGCGGTCAAGCTGCCCCTGCCGCCGGGCACGCTTCCCAACCTTTGGAATGCCGAGGACCGCTTTAAGAAAAGCTACCTCAGCACCTTCCCCGGTTACTATGAGACCGGTGATGCCGGCATGAAGGATGAGGATGGATACCTCTATATCATGGCCCGCACGGACGATGTAATCAACGTGGCCGGCCATCGCCTTTCAACCGGCGCGATGGAAGAGGTTCTGGCCAGCCACCCGGATGTTGCAGAATGTGCGGTGATCGGGGTGGCCGACAGCCTCAAGGGTCAGATGCCACTCGGCTTCCTCTGCCTCAATGCAGGTGTGGAAAGAGATCCTGCCGAAGTCACATCTGAAGTGGTCAAGCTGGTACGCGAGAAAATTGGTCCGGTTGCCGCCTTCAAACTGGCCTGCATCGTCGACCGACTGCCCAAAACCCGTTCTGGTAAAATCCTGCGTGGCACCATGGTGAATATTGCTGATGGCACCCCCTGGAAGATGCCTGCCACTATTGATGACCCCGCGATTCTTGATGAAATCACCGAAGCGCTACGCGGTCTCGGCTACGCCAAAACCTAAGCGCTCTTAGCGCGGCAAAAATACCCTGCTTTCCTATCAAAGCATGGATCCAAAAACCGATCACTGCCCAGCCAGATCCGGGCAGTGGTCTCCTCAACAGGCTCCCCCATTTGAATATACCTCCGAGGGAGGATGGGCATTCTTTTTGAATTCCCTACCGTTTCCCCACAAAATCTGTCGGAAACCTGCATTCTCCCTTGCAAGTGCGTCACCCTGCCCTAGGCTGCGCCAGAGGAGAAAAACCAATGTCCACAGATGCAATCTGGCGTCTCACCGCCACAGAGCTGACTGAATTGACGCGCGCCGGAGATCTAAGCGCGGAAGAGGCCGTTCAAGGCTCCATTGACCGCATGACGGCCGTTAACCCGCAGCTGAACGCGGTTGTCGAAGATCTTAGCTCCCAAGCACTGGAGCGCGCCAGAGCACTGGACAAGGCGCGCACAGCGGGCGCCGCCCCCGGCCCCCTTCATGGGGTGCCTGTCACCATCAAGATCAATGTCGATCAGGAAGGCTATGCCACCTCAAACGGCATTCCAGCCCTGAAGAACCTGATTGCGCCAGCGGATGCACCGGTGGTCGCCAATCTGCAAAAAGCCGGCGCAATTGTCATTGGGCGCACCAATACACCGGAATTCTCCTTTCGGGCGGACACGGACAATCCGCTTTTCGGGCGCACGCATAATCCCTGGGGGCGCCATATCTCACCTGGAGGGTCATCCGGCGGCGCAGGTGCAGCAGTCATGGCAGGCATCGGGCCCCTTGCCCATGGCAATGATATTGGTGGCTCCCTTCGCTTCCCAGCAGCCGCAAACGGCGCCGTCACGGTGAAACCGGGCCTGGGCCGAGTCCCCGCCTGGAATCCCAGCCAATCGGCCGAACGCGGAATGCTTGCGCAAAATATGTCCGTTCAGGGGCTATTAACACGTTCGGCAGAAGACTTGCACTTGGCCATGCCATCCCTGATTGCGGCTGACCCCCGTGACCCTTTTCATGTGCCCCTACCCTGGCGCGGCGAGCGGGCTGATGGCGCGGTCAAGGTTGCCTTTACCCGCAACACCCATGGATATGACCTGCACCCGGAGGTCGAGGCCGCCCTTTTGGCCGCCCGTGATGCACTGATTGATGCAGGCTATCAGGTTGAGGAATGCGAACCGCCCAATGTCTTTGACACCGGGCGCGAGGGCTATCGCGCGCTCATGGGTGAGGTCTATGCCTTGATGAAAAAGGATGTGGACGTCGCAGGTTCTGAAACCGTGCGCCGCATCTTTGAAGTCTATTTTCAAGAGTTCCCACCGTTTGAAGGTGTTGAGCTGCTGCAAATCATGGCCAAGCGTAGTCACTACGCCCGTCAATGGTCGCTGTTCATGGAGAAATATCCGCTGGTCCTTTCTCCTTTCCTTCCCCAACCCTTCTTTGCACCGGATCGTGACACCGAAGGGCCTGAAGGGGTTCATGAAGTTCTCGGATGTGCGGTTTATTCCTATGCGATGAACTTCCTTGGCCTGCCCGCAGGCTGTGTCCCCGCCCGCCTGTCACATCTGGAACAGGGGCCTCAGCCAATCAACGTCCAAATCGCCGCGCGCCGCTGGCGTGAGGACATGGCCGTTGATGCCTGCCTAGCTATCGAACAGCGGATAGGACGCCTCAGCCCATATCTCTGGGACCTGACTGGATAGCCCATCACGCCCCACCACAGCGATCAGCCCTAGCGCGGCGCACATTTGGGTTATTTCAGCTCCGGTGGTCGTCGCACAGCATTTGCGATTTCTACCTCTGCCGCTGCTTTGCACCGGCTAAGTGGACAGTCCAAGTGTGCCGTTCAGGATGGGGCTGTCATTGGAATGATCAGGAAGACTTCCTAAAGTCGCGTCACAAACAGCATTATTGAGCAGAGACTAGGTATGGTAGCAGTGCCACTAAGAAACCGGGACTGGACTAGCCATTCCCGGTTCTTACCCAAACATGGGTCCACCGATACTTCCGCGGCCATTGCAGGGCCTGCGGGCTGAGCTGCAGCGATACCAAAGTGCCGCCTCTCTAGGTCAAGACTGCACCGGTTTCTTTATTTAGACCAGCCGCTTCACGGATTCGTGAATAACAGAATGTTAATTTTGCCAAGGGATTAGCCGCACCCAGCACTTTCCGGCCACGGATCGGCCAAAGCTTTCGCGTGGCTCTTTCGCAGTATTTCGTCAGGTAAACTGTTCGGAAATCAGCCGCTCTTCCAGCCCGTGGCCGGGGTCAAACAGGATCCGATGGCGGATCGAAGGCTTGGTTCCGATTTCCACCCATTCGATATCTGGGAAAGAAATGGAATCCGCATCCGCCATAACCGGGCGTTTGTCCGGATCCAGTACATCAAACCGCACCCGCGCATTGCTGGGCAAAAGCGCACCACGCCAGCGACGCGGCCGAAAGGCTGCAATGGCTGTCAGCGCCAGCACATCCGAGCCAATGGGCAAGATTGGACCATGAGCCGAGTAGTTATAGGCCGTTGATCCAGCGGGGGTGCAGACAAGCGCCCCATCGCAGACCAGCTCCTCGAGCCTTTGTCGGCCATCCACAGAGATCCGCAATCGGGCCGCCTGTGGTCCGGCCCGCAGGAGGGACACCTCATTGATCGCCAAGGCCTTATGCGTCGTCCCCTGACGATCCATCGCGACCATCGACAGCGGATTGATAATCTCCAGCTCAGCTTCCCGCAGCCGTTCGATCAATCCTTCCTCCTGGTATTCATTCATCAGGAAGCCAACGGTCCCCCGGTTCATTCCATAGACCGGCGCATCAAGGTCCATGGTCTCATGCAGAGTGCTGAGCATAAAACCATCCCCCCCGAGGGCAACAATCACTTCTGCCTCTACCGGAGTGGAATTCCCGTGCTTTTCCACCAGGGATTGCAGGGCAAATTGCGCAACAGGCGCATTGCTGGCCAAAAAGGCGATTCTCATCGTCACCGATTCCTGTTTCCAGTCTTAGGCATTCGGTTCCGAAACAAGCACAGCTTCCCGCGAAACACCAGACTTGCCGTTCTGCGGCAGGGAATTGCCGCTTTACAGTCTTTAAGACTTATGAAGTTTCCGATAGGAAATCTCGCAAGAACCTTCTCTCAAACTTACGGAGCCACCATGAGCGCGACCACCCGTGACCCCGGATTTTTCACCCAGCCGCTTTCCGAGCGTGACCCAGAGCTTTTTGGTGCGATCACCAATGAGCTGGGGCGCCAGCGTGATGAGATCGAGCTGATTGCCTCGGAAAACATCGTCTCCGCCGCCGTGATGGAGGCGCAGGGTTCCGTCCTGACCAACAAATATGCCGAAGGCTACCCCGGGCGCCGCTACTATGGCGGCTGCCAGTATGTCGACGTGGCAGAGAACCTGGCCATTGACCGCGCCAAGGAACTCTTTGGTTGTGAGTTTGCCAATGTGCAGCCGAACTCCGGCTCTCAGGCCAACCAGGGTGTGTTCCAAGCGCTGATCCAGCCCGGCGATACCATCCTCGGCATGGACCTCGCCTCCGGCGGCCACCTGACCCATGGCGCGCGCCCAAACCAGTCGGGTAAGTGGTTCAACGCGGTGCATTACGGCGTGCGCGAGGATGACAACCTCATTGACTACGATCAGATCCAGGCCCTGGCCACAGAGCACCAGCCCAAGCTGATCATCGCAGGCGGTTCAGCCATCCCGCGCCAGATCGATTTTGCCAAGTTCCGCGAGATTGCCGACAGCGTTGGCGCCTATTTCATGGTTGATATGGCCCATATCGCCGGTCTCATCGCGGCTGGCGAGCACCCCAGCCCCTTCCCGCATGCCCATGTGGCCACCACCACCACGCATAAGACCCTGCGCGGCCCCCGCGGCGGCATGATCGTCACCAATGACGAGGCGATTGCCAAGAAGGTGAACTCGGCGATCTTCCCCGGCATCCAGGGCGGCCCGCTGATGCATGTGATTGCAGGCAAGGCAGCAGCCTTTGGCGAGGCGCTGAAGCCCGAGTTCAAAGACTACCAGAAGCAGGTGCGCGCCAATGCAGCAGCGCTGGCAGACCAGCTGATCAAGGGCGGCCTCGACATCGTCACCGGCGGTACTGACACCCATGTGATGCTGGTGGACCTGCGCCCCAAGGGCGTCACTGGCAATATCACCGATAAGGCGCTCGGCCGCGCTCATATCACCACCAACAAGAACGGCATCCCGTTTGATCCGGAAAAGCCCACCGTGACCTCGGGCATCCGCCTCGGCACCCCGGCCGGCACCACCCGCGGCTTTGGTGAGGCAGAGTTCCGCCAGATCGCCGATCTGATCGTGGAAGTGGTCGACGGCCTCGCGGCCAATGGCGAAGAGGGCAACGGCGAAGTCGAAGCCGCGGTGCGCGCCAAAGTCGCCAAACTCTGCGCCGAATTCCCCCTCTACCCGAACCTGTAAGACACAGGATCATCAAAACAATACAAACCGCCGCAGTTTCCAAACTGCGGCGGTTTTTCTTGCTTAACAGGTTTCCCTACACCATAACTCACCTTTTGCACGAACATCGAAAGGGGAAAAAAGCCATGGACAATGGATGGGAAGCTTCGGCCCAGGCCTGGATTTCCCTGATGGGAGAAGAGGGAGACTTCAGCCGCAAACAGGTCCTCGACAAACCGATGCTCGAACGGGTGCGGCTACGCCAGGATCAGCGTGTTCTTGATGTTGGCTGTGGAGAGGGGCGGTTTTGCCGGATGGTGGCCCCATACGCGCAAAAGGTAACCGGGGTCGATCCAACCGACAGCCTGTTGCAACGTGCTGCATCGCTTTCTGATCAGACATTCGTTAAGGCCAAAGCAGAGGCCCTGCCCTTTGAAAATGCGAGTTTTGACCTGGTTCTCAGCTACCTGAGCCTCATCGATATTGCGGATGCAAAAGCCGCCATAGAGGAAATGGCGCGCGTCCTTGCACCGGGCGGCCGCATTCTTGTCGCGAACCTGAACAGCTGGAATACCGCCTCGCAGTCCGAGGAACGCGGCTGGAGCCGAAGCGAAGGTGGCGGAACACAGATGACCGTTGATCACTACTTGCAAGAGTATTCTCATTGGGGCGAGTGGAAGGGCATGCGGATCAGAAACTGGCACCGCCCAATGGCCTTTTACATGCATGAATTCCTGCAGGCCGGCCTATCTCTCAGCCATTTCGACGAACCATGGGCGTCAGGGGAAGGACGCGCCGAAAGCTATAACCGTGCGCCCTATCTATACCTGATGGAATGGCAAAAGGCCCGGGACTAACACCCGGGGCCTTTGTGTTTTGAAGATTTTCTGGACCGCCCCCTTGGTTCAGGTTTCGCTCTTTGGTTCCTTCAATGCCTCTTCCAGCAGTTTTTCATTGCGGGCTTCTTCGATCTTGCGGATGCGGTCCTCGCTGGAGCGATTGTCGAAGCGGTATTTCACCACATTGATGAGGCTCAGCGTCAGCAAGAGGATACCCATTCCCCAGTAGCCTTTGGTGGCAAGTGGCACCTCGGTTGAAAGCCAAAGCGAGATGCCAAGCATCAGATAGGCGACACAGACGCCAGCAATATTCAAAAGGGAAATCAATGCGTTATCACTACGGTCAGTCATTTTAAGTCTCCGGAAAAATATGGGGCTGCGCACTTCGGCGCGGAAGTTTGAGTTGTTGGGGTTTAGGCTTGTGTTTTAGCTGACTTGTTTCAGGCGGCTCAGAACATCTGCGGCGGTACTGCGGCTTGGCGCACCAAAACCCGCATCCGCAAGCTCCTGCGCCGTGTTGGAATGGTTCAGGCCGCGATCGATTTCCTGCAGGATCTGACCTTTCTCAAACGGGTCATCCTGGTTTAGAACTCGCGAAATCAACCCTTCGGCCTCCTCCATCGGGCTTTGACCCAGATTCTGGTTTAGGCGGCGCTGCAAGTCCTGTTCCCGGCGGGTAGCACGAGCCATCACCGCCCCTTGCTTGAGGTCGACAATACGGCGGTTTGCGGTCTCGACCGATTGGCGCAGCTGCAGCACCCGCGCCTCCAGACGGTCTACAGTCTGACGCCGCAGGGTGAGTTCATTCTCCATCTCTGCAACCGCTGCTGCCGCAGATTGCGCCAGATCTTCGCGCTCCCCTTCCAGGGCCTCTTTGGCGCGGGACAGGAGGTCAGTGGCCCTGCCCTCCAGAATCTCGACCTGACGGATCTCTGTGCGCTGCCGCTGAATCAGGCTGGCCAGGGTCATCTTGGCTGCGCGCAGGTTCCCCTCTGCCTCACGGATCTTTTGATCAATTAATTCAATCGAATAGGTGTCGCGCAGCTGCTCTTCGGCGCGGGCGTTTGCCCCAGAAAAAAGTGTTTTAAGAGTTGAGAACATGTCTTCCTCCAAATTCCTGAACATCGTTCATGAATTAGATATAGGAAGATCATGAACGATGTTCAAGTATTTTCTTGAACGCCGTTCAAATTTTCAATCAAGCCTTTGTTATTTCGATCAAAACCTGAGAGATCATCTCTTCTATACGGCTACGCGGCACACCGGAGATGCGATTTTCAAGCCCCAGGAGGACGATTCCATGCACCGATGAGAACAAGGCGCGCACCATCAGTTGCAGATCCGCCGGTCCTTTTTTAGGAAAAATCTCAGAGACCGGTTTGGCGATATGGGCAAAGAGCGCATCAAGCTCTTCCATATACCAGTCAGGCACGGGGCCATCCGCAGGCATATTGACATCAAAAAGCGCGCGCCAAAGTTGGGTGTTTTCAGCGGCAAAGGCCAGATAGGCATGGCTCATCAGAACAAGCCGTTCCTGCGGGCTGGCACTTTCAGCACCCACGACCGATTTCGCCACCTGCGCGCCCAAGGCACGAAAGGTCTGACCGTTGACAGCCAGGACAATCGCATTGAGATCCTCAAAAGCATTGTAGATTGCGCCTACCGCACAGCCGGCATCCTTTGCCAGGTCGCGCGCACGCAGGGCACCTGCCCCTTCTTCGCGGATCCGCCGCTCTGCCGCCGCGACCAGAGTTTCGCGCAGTTCCGCCCTGCGTTGTTCCGCTTTGCTTGCCATATGCCTCATCCTTGAACTGCGTTCACAGTTAAACTGATCCATCGCGCAAGAAAAGGCTATGTCAGATGAAACCACGCCAGCGCAGAACAACAATCAACAAAGTGGCGACCGCCAGGATCGAAAAGGCCATGCTGCCCAGGACGGAAAGGATGCGCCCCTTTCGCCGGTCCGCCAGATCAATTTCCTTGAGATGCGCCTTTACCTCTTTTGCGGCTGAGACAAGCCCGGCCTGATCCAGCGTAAAGCGCAGCTTGGGGTGCTCGAGCAATGGCAGAGCCGTAGCAAGGCGCATCCCCTGTCGGTAAATCCGACGCGGCAGACGCCTGCGGGCCTTTTTCAATGCCTCAGTCAGTGAACCCGAGGCTTCTGCATGGGATTTCAACAGCGCCTGAACCTCTTCGATTTCGGCAAAAATGTCCTGCGCCATAACTTATCCCGCGTTTCAGGGGGTGTTCGAAACACCCCAGATCTTGTCACATCTAAAGCAGAGCCCTGCCCTGCTCAATGGCGGGGCGGAAAATCGATTTGGGCTGGCGAAGCCCTGCCTGCGGGTTTATCAGTTTGGCATGCTGAATTTCCTGACCCATGGCTCTGCCACCGACAAAACACCGCTGCTCATCGTTCATGGTCTTTATGGATCAGCCCGCAATTGGGGCGTCATCGCCAAGCGACTGTCCGATGAACGCCAGGTGATCGCGGTAGATATGCGCAATCATGGGCAAAGCCCCAAGACCAGCAGCCACACCTACATAGAATTAGCTGATGATCTGGCAGAGGTCATCGCTGCCCATGGTGGCAAGATGGATGTCATTGGCCACTCCATGGGGGGCAAGGCCGCAATGATGCTGGCGCTGCGTCATCCAGAGGCCATTGGTCGCCTGATCGTCGCCGATATCGCGCCCGTCAGCTATAGCCATAGCCAGATCAAGTTCATCGAGGCCATGCGGTCGGTAGATTTCTCCCACGTAGAGCGTCGCCCCGACGCAGAGGCCCAACTTGCAGAAGCCGGGGTCGAACCCGCCCTCCAGAGCTTCTTCACGCAATCCTTGGACATTCCCAACAAGGGCTGGAAACTCAACCTGGAGACACTGGCAAAGCATATGCCGGACATCATGGCCTTCCCTAAAACCGGGGCCAGCTGGGATGGACCAGTCTTATTCCTCTCTGGGGGCGAGTCTGACTATGTTTTACGCGAACACCGCGAACAGACTCAGGCTCATTTCCCCAAAGCACGGTTTGCCAAGATCCCAGGTGCGGGGCACTGGCTTCATGCGGAAAAACCACGTGAATTCGAAGCCAACGCCCGCGCTTTTTTGAATGCCTGAGCGCAAACCAGAATCGACAGATCCGATTCTCATCCCCGCCGCGTTTCCTTCAGTGCCGCCCCCTCTCTTGCATGAGAATCGGATGAAGGCCGGTGAATTCTAACGGAGCCCAACCAGGGCAGAGCCACTAAGGATCTTGGCCGGATCAAGAGGCCTGCCCGCGATAAAGACGCTGTGCAACCAGATAGGCCACAGGTGCGGCCAGAACAGCCCCAAATGCTGCGGCCATTAGAATGGCTTTGACGGTCACAAATCCGGCCACAAGAACCACTATAACCGCAGCGCCAGCCAGACTGCTGCCGATAAGGGAATACAAAACAGATGCAAGGCGTAGCATAGAAACCTCTCATAAGATCAAAGCCATAACTCTGACTGAAACTTACCTCTCTTATCGGTTTCCAGCATTGATCCGGATCAGATCATACCCCACAGACACTCAAAGCCTTTGGCTATTTTGTCATACCTCTATCCGCAGGTTCTTCGCAGCTGCCACCGGCCTGTTTCCAATCCGCAAATCCGCCAAGGTTGTAGACCTGTGCATAGCCCATGTCCTTTAGCAGTTGTCCAGCAAGAGCGGCCCGCCCACCGCTTCCACAATACAAAACGATTACCCGATCAGACTGAAGCGTCGGATCATAGAAAGGACAGGCCGGATCCGCCCGGAATTCCAACATCCCCCGTGGAATGTGATGGGAACCGGTGGCACGGCCATTCGCCTCTAGTTCCGGCGCGTCGCGCACATCAAGCAAGAGCGCGCCAGCCGCAACCATTTCGATTGCCCTTTCTGCAGGAATTTTTTCAACTGCCGCGTTGGCCTCCGCTATCATGCCCTGGACTGTCTTGGTCATTTCAAACTCCTGGCTCGGCTCACTTTGAGCTCTAAAGATCTAGCGCGTTTCAAGGTTTGGAATATGTAACCGCCAGGACCGGCAAAGTTCAACGCAGAACGATAAGTAAACGCTCCGCTCTTCTCTGAGCGGATCAGAAACCCCATTAAGCCCCCATTTAAATTGACCATCCGATTTCATCAACCTCAGGAAAACGGCCCACTCCCAGGAACCTACCCTATGGTCTTTTACGCTTCGAAACCACGATCTGCAGGTGGCTTACCGTTAAAAACCGCAAAGCTTAACTAAATCCGTCGCACTTTTTTCCCGTTTTTCAGACCTTCGTATCCACTTGTTTACCATTGCCTGCCCATGAATAGGGCTAGCATTGCGGACGCTTGAGGGTTTTCTATGTATCGCGTTATTGGTTGTTTGACCCAAGAACATGACCTGTGGCTGGTGGGCCTTGCCGCCTTAGTCTGTGTCCTTGGTGCGAGCCTCTCTGTTACTCTGTCACAACGTTTGCTTGGCTCTAGCGGGCGCAGAAAGCAAGTACAGCTTGGCCTCGCCAGTATGATCGGTGGCGCGACGATCTGGTCGACACATTTCATAGCGATGCTGGCCTATGACCCTGGCTATGCCCATGGTTACGAACCGCTGGCAACAGCCGGCTCCTTGGCAATTGCGATCATTGGCACCAGCCTTGCGAACTATCTTCTCGCCTACAAGCTGAATGGCAAATACGACATCCGCAGTGGCCTTGTCTTTGGCCTGACCATTTCTGCGATGCACTATCTGGGCATGTCCGCCTATCAACTGCCCGGTGAAATCGTCTGGGAGACTCCATACCTGGTTGCCTCCATCCTTTTTGGTGCTGCTCTTGGCGCTGTCACTTATCAGCGCATTGCGCATGCAGTTTCTCGTTGGGGGCGCCTTGGCAATATCGCGATCATGGTCAGCGCGATCTGCAGCATGCATTTCACCGCGATGGGTGCCATCAACATCAAGCTCAGCCCCTATGTTGAAGTTCCTGACAAGATCATATCAGATCCGGTTCTGGGTGGACTGCTCATGGCGATCATGATGGTCATTCTGATCGTCGGCTTTGCTTCGGTCAGCATTGAAACCAGCCTCGAAATCGAGACCAAAAATCAGCTGGAAAAAGCCGCTCTGCACGATCACTTGACCGGCTTACCAAATCGCATGTGCCTCACCCAAAAGATGAGTGAAGTGGCAAGTCGCCTGACCATTGATGAACGAGAGCGTGTAGCGATCCTGAATATCGATCTGGACTTGTTTAAGGAAGTAAATGACCTCTATGGCCATGCCGCTGGGGACAAGGTTCTTCAGGTCATCACAAAACGCCTTGCAGCCTCTCTGGAAGAAGATGAGTTCCTGGCCCGTTCAGGCGGCGATGAATTTGTAGCAATCAAGCGTAATTTCCGACGCATTGGGCAGGTGATGACTTTTGCCGAAAGACTGCATTGCCTCATCTCGGAACCTGTTGATATCGGAACAGTTTCAACCACGATCGGTGCTTCAATCGGTGTCGCCACCAGTTTTGAAGACGGTCGTGATGTTCGCGAACTTTTGCACAAATCAGAAATAGCCATGTTCCGGGCCAAAGAAGATCCAGCCACCCATGTGGCCCTCTTCAGCCTCGAGATGGACCAGCAGAGCCGCGACAAGATCCGCATGATCGGCGATCTGCGCCTGGCCTGTGCCCGCGACGAGTTTGAACTTGTCTATCAGTTGCAAAATGATCTCTCCTCGCTCGAGCCAACGGGCTTTGAGGTGCTGCTGCGTTGGAACCATCCAGTTCGCGGCGTCATATCCCCGGTTGTTTTCATCCCTCTCGCCGAAGAGACCGGTCTCATTCGTGAAATAGGCCTATGGGTGCTACGAACCGCCTGCAAGGAAGCCGCCTCCTGGTACAAACCCTACAAGATCGCCGTGAACGTTGCCCCACAACAGCTTGCCCAGGCTAGCTTTGTTGAACATGTCTCTGACATCCTGATGGAAACCGGGTTGCAGCCAGAACGCCTGGAACTGGAAATCACAGAAGCCAGCATCATCGATGATCAAGCCCATTGTCTAAAGATCATGCGCCAACTGAAAGAGATGGGGATCCGCATTGCCATGGACGACTTTGGCACCGGCTATTCCTCGCTCTCAACGCTTCAGGTCTTTCCCTTCGACAAAATCAAAATTGACCGAAGCTTCATCAAAGATGTTCACAAGGATCACCAGCGCGCCGCCATTGTGCGTTCAACCCTGCTGCTAGGACAGGCACTGGACATTCCGGTTCTAGCCGAGGGTGTCGAGTACGCGGATGAACTGACATTCCTGCAAAGGGAAAACTGCCAATCGGTTCAGGGTTTCTTCTTTGGCAAACCCATGTCGTTAGAAAAAGCTCGCGAAATCGTCGCAAAACCAGAAAGCAGCACAAAAGCAGGCTAATCCAAGACCACGCCAAATGGCCCGGGCTGCATATCCTGATTGCCTATGTCAGGATGACAACGCTTGATTGAACAAGGATTGATCTGGCAGTGATTGGATGGATGCGGCCCCCCACAAGGATGTGGACCTGTCGCAGGATTGTTCCGTTCCTTTGACCACGTATCGTGTCGCAAAGGAAAACACAGATGGCATCACGATCAACCGAAAAATTTCGTTCAGAATCAATGCTCTTAGCGCTGACGAGCGGATTGCCACGTTTAAAGGTGGCCGCAGATTTCGGCATTGGCTTCCCGACACTGAACCGCTGGATCCATCAGGACAATCTCAATCCGGAGAAACCCACTGTCCAATCCAATCATGATCGTGAGATCGCCGGGTTGCTGAAAAATAACCATATGCTTCGGGCGGAGTGGGAGATGTTAAAACGGCCACCCAGCTCTTTGCGATGAAAGCAAAGATCTGTGGCATGCTGCAAATCGAACGGATGTGCAGGATCATGGGCGTCAGTCAGAGAGGGTATCGGGCTTATCCTGACATGTGCTGTTTCGGGGGGCACGTTGCTAAAAGGTGCCAAGGCTGCACGGACTTATGGCCCTAAAGCAGTATGGGGCATCTAAGTGTTTCGAAATTAGCCCCTGCCTTCGCCTTATAGCAGCGCGACACCTTGTTGCAAAAGAAGCCAGTGGTACCAAAACAACAAAATGACACCTTGTTCTGCGTCCGGATTGCCTACGAAGTTATGGTCTCAATTTAGGCCAATTCGAGACACAGCAACGACCGTTTCGATATTACGCAATTCATCGATACTGCGATTACGCAGCGGCTACGAATAGATGCTGCGTCGGGACCTACTGAAGGTTCTTTGTCTTTTTTGAACGCGTGGCGGCACTCCCTTCAGCTTTGCGCCTACGACTGTGTCCAGCCCGAAGCTGTCGTTCGTTGAGTTAGCGGCGAATAGCCAGTTTGAGCCCATGTTGACTAGTGCTGCGCACTGAACGAATGTCTGCTGACCCAAGGCAGTATAGGAAAGTCTGAATGGTTGTGTGGAGACCAGAGCGGCGCAACAGGAAAATTGGAACTAAAAGCTCTGGCTATTCAAAGTGATCAGCCCCATCGAAGTGGTCCAGTGTGAGTGTTAGTGCATGATCGGCCTGGTTTCCACCGGAACGATGGCTTCCGGAGCCGGTGGGCGATAGCCCAGAGCACTATGCGGCCGTTTTGTGTTGTAGTGATTTCTCCATTGTTCAATCAGGATCTGGGCTTCACGCAGGCTGTAAAATACCTCTCCATTCAGCAGCTCGTCTCTGAAGCGCGCGTTGAAGCTTTCACAGTATCCGTTCTCCCAAGGTGATCCTGGTTCAATGTAGGCCGTTTGGGCACCGACCGCTGCGATCCAATCTCGAACGGCCTGAGCAATGAACTCTGGGCCATTATCTGATCTGATGAAAGCAGGAACGCCACGCAGGATGAAAAGATCTGTCAGCGCGTCAATAACTTCTGCCGAGTTCAAGCGCCTCTTCACCCGGATCGCCAGGCATTCCCGGCTGTGTTCATCCAGAATGTTCAGTGTCCGGAACGCTTTCCCGTCATCCGTTCGATGGTGCACGAAGTCATAGGACCAGACATGGTCACGATATTCGGGCCGGAGTCGAACACACGACCCGTCGTTCAGCCAGAGCCGTCCTTTCTTCGGTTGTTTCATTGGAACTTTCAGCCCCTCACGCCGCCATAGGCGCTCAACACGTTTGTCGTTGATTTGCCAGCCGGCGTCTCTCAGAAGAGCCGCTATCCGACGGTAACCGTATCGACCATATTGGCGTGTCAGTTCGATCATGTCAGACACCAACCGGTCTTCGTCAGCACGTCCAACAGGCACCCGCCTCTGTGTGGAACGGTGCTGTCCCAGAACACGGCAGGCGCGACGCTCTGAGACGTGGAACTGGCGTCGCACATGATCAATGCAGTTACGGCGGCGCGAGGGGCTCAGAAGTTTCCCCGTGCAGCTTCCGACAGAATGAGCTTGTCCAATGTCAGATCAGAAACTGCCCGACGCAGCCGGTCATTCTCCTTCTGAAGTCGCTTTAGTTCCTTCAGTTGGTCGGTTCCCATACCGCCATATTGCTTGCGCCAGCGATAGAAGGTTTGTTCTGTAATCTGCACCTGTCGAATGGCGTCTACGCGCGGCATCCCTTGGCCGCAAAGCACCTCAACCTGCCGTAACTTCGTGACAATCTCTTCGGGCTTGTGTCGCTTGATTCCCATATCTGATCCTCCGTTTCCTAACTATACGGGCGGATCACTTCAGTGGGGGAGGATCAGTCCGTAACTGCGTGTTGGTTTTCGCGCTCTTCCAGCCCAACCTTCCGGAACTGCACAACTTCGGTGCGCTTGCCATGGTGAGTGGTTTGCGAGTCGATGCTTTCCTTGAAATACTTGGATCCCGCACTCAAATTCTTCTCAACCAAAAGGGTTGTTGCTCCGGTCGCACGGATCTCCAACCCTTCCGCCAGTTCAACACCTGACAGACGGGCGTAGGAGGCTGTATCCTGACCGCTGCCCCCGTCAAAACTGGTCTGGGCTTCATAAGCAAACAACGCATCGTCTCCGGCCGCAGCCTGAATTGCGATGCCAATCTCCATTGAATTTCCAAAACGGTCCTGAGCGCTCGAAACCACCTTGCTCATATTGAAGGTTGTTTCATTCACGCCATGGTCCCGGATTTCCCAGCCGGAAAGATCCTTGATCCTCAGCGTTGTCTGATATTCGTTCTTGCCGGTTTCGCGGCGGGAAATATCCTCTGTCCCTGCCGCAAACAGAGGTGTCGTAAAGGTCAGGAAACTTTTGGAGCCATGGGCTTTGTCCAATTGAATGACATTGGTTTCAAACCCGGATGACGGCGACAGCGCATGGCTCCCCGGCTGCCATCCATTGGTGGTGAAGGTTTCAACGTAGTTCCGCGCGGTCTTGTTCAACTCGCCGCTGGTTTTGCTGATGGCTGCCAATTCAATATCGGTTGCATCCAGCCCCTGACCACCAAGCGCAAGAACCCGATCGACATCATTTTCGGCGATGAATTCTTCGAAAAACTCCGTGTAATGTTCTTTGATCCGTTCCTGTTTCTGATCGAAGCTGCCTTTAAAGAAGGCCTCTACCGTCTGCGGGTTTCCCTCTGCATCGGTGCGAATCTTGTCTGCATAGCGGTCGGCTATGGCTTCCAGCGCCACCTGTTCAAAAGCGCCGACAATTGCAGAGATGGCGCCTCCGATCAAACCAACAGCTGCCGATATAGGGGCGCCAACACCTGTGGCGGCAAGAACCCCCGCAGTGACGCCGGTGGTGACATCAAGGGCGGTCGTGGTGCCATAGAATGCGGCCTCAGCCGTTTTGGATTCCTGCAGCAGGTCGCCCAGTAAACCCGAACTATAGGTTCCAGAGTCCCGGATTGCGTCTATACGGTCCTGTTTTTGCTCAAACTCAGCCCATTTGACCGGGTTGATCGCCCCGATGACGGATCCGATTGCACCAATGATTGGCACAGCTTTTCCCAGGACCGTGGCAGCCTTAGACCCTGCTGTAACTGCCAGCTCAGCAATTCCCAGGACATTTTCGACCGCAGCAAAAGCCAGTGCGGTCCCCTGCAGCCCCACTTCCGCTTCGACGACACGCCGCATTTCCGGCGAAAGGTCTGGATCGGCTAGCAGTTTGGCCGTCGGCACAAAACTGCCGGAGGCCCCTGCCACCAGAGCAACCGCAGCAAAACCCCGCGCCCCTTTGGAAACGTTCAGATGCCCTGCGGCTTCCAGAAGGTCGCCCGAAGACGACAGGAGCGCCTCACCCAAGAACCCGGCGTTGGTAACGTGTCCTTCAACTGAATTCTCAGGATTTACCGCAAAAGCAGCAGCCGCTCGGGAGGTGCTCAGCAGGTTTACCCCCGCTTTGAAAGAGGCGGATCGCAGGGTGCTGTCATATTGCTCGATGTCGTCCAAGCCATGTTTTCTGGCGGTCAGATCCAGGCTTTCGCGAGAGAGCTCCTCCAGTTCATACTTGGCAACCTCCGCAAGATCAGCACTGCCAGTGTAATTTTCCGACGCAAAGGTCTCATATTCTGCCTGTTTCTCTTGTTTGGAAAGCTCCAAGGCATCGATCCGCAGTTGCAGATAGTCCCCTTGTTCGGCCGCAAAGGAAGTGATGTCATCGCCAGAATTGTATTGCGACAGCCCGTTTTGCATGTCTTCGGCCGCAGTAATCAGCTCGCGTGTTGTGTTGAGCTTGACGCCAATCGCCTGCGCCCGCTCAGCATCAAAATCCACATGTGTGCTGTCGCTGAGCCTTTGATACTGTTCACTCAGAACCTGTGTCTCAACTTGGAGCCGCGAGAGATCATCAGTCAGGAAACCTTTGAAATTATTGATGATCTGCGTATTGTTCCCTGCTAGGTGCCCAGCTGCGTATTGCTGTTCTACCGCAGCGGCGATCTTGGCGGCGATCTTGAGATCATTGGCGATGAACTGAGCGAGCTCTGCATCTTGGCTGACCTCCTCATTCTCTCCAGTCAGATCGGTGCTGGAGACTTTCGCCTCCAGGCTATGAATCAGGTGGTAATTCCAGTTCGAATAATAGGTCGCCTTGCTGACTGACTGTACTTCTGGAATTGCAACACCCGTCTCCAAATAGGATGCAACTGCTTCCTTAAATGCAGCGCTGGCTTCTGGTCCGAGATCGTCAAACAGAGCGTCATAGGCAAGTACAGCGGTTTCAAGAACCGCAGTTTTTTCAGTATCGAGCATGGCTGTTAGGCCTTCAAATTAGTTGAATTGGGAACAAAGCAGGCCCTTGCGGGTTCTTGCGGATCGCATTGAAACGGCGGGCTTACTGCTTGTGATTGCCGGGGACCGCCGCAGGCGGTGGATCCTCAGGCGCTGGGGGGGGAGCATCAAAACCCCTAGCCATGAAGTCCCGTCTGGCGAAGATACCCAGTCTCTAACGGAGGAGGAGGTCTAGATGGTCTTTCCTGGGGGCCATACTCTGAAGCTTTCAGGTGAAAGAAAGCAGTTGGAGCACGCCCGCCTGGCAGCTGAGTTTCCGGCAGAAACTGGAGAAATCAAGCGGTCTACCGATAGATATCTCATTCGGCTACTCTCCGGTGTTCTTCCTGAACTACGAACCAGGGGCGTGCTACGGGCTAGGTGATAACTGGGCGCGTTTCCTGAACCAGAGATACCCGCTATAAGGGCATTCTTTTTCGAAATCTGAGGCTGATACCATACTGGAAAGCTTCACAAGAGACTTAAAGAACTATCACTAATCCGCTACAGGTAAACGGAAAACACTTCACAACCCTTTCCGTAGTCTTAGTCTTGAGGAAGACGATGACTCCACCTTGAGGTGTGTGTCACCGATCCGTCCTTCTCAGCCTGGAACTGCCTTGCACAGCCAATCCATGGCAAGGTTGACTCTTTCAGACCGGAGGGTTTTTGGGCTGAGCAAGGCAACAATATCAGCTTCCGGCAGAGAATAGTCAGCGAGAACCCGGACAAGGCTTCCTTCCTCCAGCTCTTGCGACACATTCCATTCCGAACGCAGAACAATCCCTTGTCCGGCTAGAGCCCAAGATTTGACAACTTCGCCGTCATTGCTGGCGAAATCGGGGGTAACCCGAACAGAATGGCCTTTGCCATCCGGGCCTGCGAAATGCCACATCGTCACATCCGCCTGATCCTCACGAATGACACCGCAGGAGAATTCCGGCAAATCTTCGGGCAATTCGGGTGCCCCGCACCGGGCCAAGTAGTCAGGCGAAGCAACCAGATAGCGGCGGTTGGAACAAAGCTTTCGCTGTATGGCAGATAGATCTTTCAGCTGTCCAATATGGACGATGATATCCCAACTTTCCTTTGCGCCGGCACCATATGGATCATCACTCAAAATCAGATCGAGGACGATGCCTGGATGTTCTTTCAGCAATGCGTTCATGACTGGAGCCACATGCAGTCGGCCGAAGCCAAATGGGGCTATGACCGTTAGCGGTCCGGCGACATCCCCGCGGCGCGCGGCGAGGTCTTCGTTCAACTCGGCAAGCTGACCGAGTATCCGGGAGGATTTCCGGGCGAGGGCTTCTCCTTCCGTTGTGAGGGTCAGTGACCGCCGCCCCCTCTCGACCAAGCGCAAGCCGATGCGCTCCTCAATCAGCGCGAGCCTTTGGGACACCGCGGGCGGCGTAACATTGAGACTACGCGCTGCTGCAGCCAGCGAAGAGGCCTGCGCAATAGCAAGGAAGAATTTCAGATCAGGTGTCTCCAGCATAAAGGTGAGCTTAATTCAGAAGGTGAAAAATGTTAATAACATCATTCAGCCCGCTGCATTACCTTCTGTGTATCAATCTAAGGAATTCCGTCATGCTGTCTGCCGCTCCTGCCCTCGAACATCTCCCGACACCTTCCCTCGTCGTTGATGAGGCAAAGATGCGGCGAAACATCAAGCGGCAGGAAAAACGGGTTCAGGCGCTGGGTGTAACTCTCCGACCGCATCTCAAAACGGTGAAATCAGTCGATATTGCGCGGCAAATGCTCACAGGAGGCACTGGTCCCGCAACGGTATCCACTTTGGAAGAGGCAGAAATTTTTGCCGCGGCCGGGATCCGCGACATTATTTATGCTGTCGGCATTGTTCCGCAGAAACTCGACCGAGTAGCTGAAATACGGGCAAGAGGCTGCGATCTTGCAGTGCTCCTGGACAGTCCGGAACAGGCTAAGGCGGTGGCTTCGGCCTCGAGGAAGCACGGACAGGCCATTCCGGCCCTGATTGAGGTAGACTGTGACGGTCACCGCAGCGGAACGGCGCCGGGTGCCCCAGAGCTGATCGAGATTGGGCATATCCTGGAGGGAGGCGGTGCATGTCTTCGCGGTGTTCTGACCCATGCCGGAGAAAGCTACGCTGTTTGCGGCCGTGCGGCCCATGCTAAATGTGCCGAGGCTGAACGGCGTGCGGCAGTCCGCGCGGTGGAGGTCCTAAGCCAAGCCGGCCTGCCCTGCCCTGTTGTAAGCATAGGTTCCACACCCACAGCCCATGCCATTGAAAAGGCAGAGGGTATCACCGAAATCCGTGCCGGGGTCTTTGCCTTTTTTGATCTGTTCCAGGCTGGCATCGAAACCTGTAGCACGGATGACATTGCTTTGTCTGTTCTCACCACCGTTCTTGGCCAACAGCGCCGCAAGGGCTGGATCATCACTGATGCGGGCTGGATGGCATTGTCGCAGGATCGCGGCACCGCCTCACAACGGCTGGACCAGGGATATGGTGTTGTTTGCGATGAGGCCGGCAGGGTGATCCCTGACTTGATTGTGAGCCAAGCAAACCAGGAACACGGCATCATTACAGTGCGCCCCGGCAGCAACGCTGTGCTGCCCGATCTACCTTTAGGAAGCCGCCTTCGCATCCTGCCGAACCACGCCTGTGCAGTGGCTGCACAATTTAAAGAATATCAAGTCATTCCGCAGGAGGCTGGAACCACTCTGAAGACCTGGCAGCGGTTTGGCGGCTGGTAAGGAGAGAAAACATGAAATTCATTCCCGAAGAAGTTTCCGCAGGCTTCGCAAGCCATGGGATGGCCTATGATGCCATGTACAAAGCGCTAATTGCGGCCACAGAAACTGGCACAGTGACTTTCCCCGTCATACAAGCCCATGGCAGCAGCCAAGGTGACACCTATGCGATCAAATCTTCTGCTGCAGCTGGGCTCGCCGGACTGAAAGTTGGCTCTTATTGGCCCGGCAATGAAGCACTGGGGCTTCCTAGGCACAACTCGATCATTCTGCTGTTTGATCAAAGCTGCGGACGGATAGGAGCTGCCGTCGAAGCCGGTCGGTTGAATGCCTATCGCACATCAGCAGCAGATGCAGTTGCCGTCGATGCTTTGGCGCGGGAAGACAGCAAGACCTTGGCTTTGTTCGGCGCCGGGCACCAAGCCAGCTATGAGGCCCGTGCAATTGCCCGTTTTCGCCCCATTGAAATGGTGAACGTCGTCTCCATCAATGAGGCTCGTGGCGAAAAGTTTGCCGAGGACCTCCGAAATGACGGTATCGCCGCCCAGGTCAGCCCGGCAGAGGAGGCTTGCCGGACCGCCGACATCATTGTTACAGCCACGCCTGCCACAGCGCCGCTCTTTGAGGCGGACTGGGTGAAACCGGGGACACATGTCGCTGGCATGGGTGCCGACACAGCGGGGAAACAGGAAATGCCGCCCGATCTGTTTGCCAGAGGGCGACTATTCTGCGACCTGCCCAGCCAGTCCCGTGTGATCGGCGAGTTCCAGCATGCACCGAAGAATGCGCGTCTGACCGCGATAGGAGACGTCCTGGCAGGCAGATCCGAAGGGAGGACCAGCGAAGAGGAGATCACGATCTTCGACAGCTCAGGCATTTCGGTTCAGGATCTTTTTATGGCACAAGCCATCTTGGATCTGGTCAGTGCTCATGGTGCCGAGTTCTAAGCTTTCCCGCCAAGTCCTTCTTGGACCAGCAAATCGATCAATGCATTTGCGGAGCCCGGCAAGGCTTCTCGGTCGCGGATCACCACAAACCGGTCCCGGACAGCCCATTCGTCGACTAGCTCGAGCAATTCGATACCCATTGTCTGCGCATGGCGCCTTGCTGCAGATTCCGGCACTACGCCAACCCCGGCACCTGCTTCCACCATGCGGCACATGGCTTCGAAACTGCGAACCTGAACCCGCAAAATCTGGTCAAACCCATTGCGATGCATCTGACGCCGCAAGAAATCCAGCAAGGTGCTGCCTTCATGGAGCGCAATATGCTCAAAACCCAATGTCTCATAGAGCGCGACGCGGTCACGGCGCGTCAGCACGTGGTTTTCAGGCACAGCCAGCATCAACCGGTCTGTTGAAAACTTGATGGCCTCCAGTCCTGCGGGTTCTGCCTCACCGGACATGATCCCCAGATCGGCCGTGCCATCCGCGACCGCACGCAGAATGTCCTTTGTCAGGCGCTCCTGCAGATCAACGGTCACCCCTTTGCGACACGATAGAAACCGAGCAAGCAGTTCAGGCAGGAACTCAGTAACTGCCGTTGTATTGGCAAAAATCCTAATATGGCCCGCCTCGCCGTTCATCATTTCCTGTTTCAGAAAATCCATCTGCCGCAGCACAAGCTGCGCCTGCCGCAAGAGGCGCTCCCCGGAAGAGGTAAGGCTGATGCCCTTGTTTCCGCGAACCAGAAGCTGCTGGCCGGTTTCCTGTTCCAGAGATTTGATCCGCGCACTGGCTGATGGCGGGGAGAGGCAGGACTTCTCCGCCCCCCGAGTGAGGTTGCCGCAGTCGGCAATATTCTTGAACAGCCGGAGATCAACGAGGTCGATATTCATTTGTATTAGTGTACAACGAATACAACGTTCTTGAAATGTGAATTTTTAGAATTCAGAAGCTATGCGATAGATCACCCATCAATCATTTTGGCGGGAGGATCAGATGGATCTGGAGCATTTGGAGAAATGGATCGGGAGATCGGAAACTTATGTGGAGCGCATTGCGTCCTTTCCCTCCAATGCCTTGGCTTTGACGCTAAACCGTGATGACCCCCTCTATACCGATGAAACGGCCTTGCCGCCGCTTTGGCACTGGATGCACTTTCTGCAACTCTTCAAACTCTCTGACGCGGGCTATGATGGCCATGCCGCTCTCGGAGGGTTTTTGCCCCAAGTGCCCCTGCCCCGCCGTATGTGGGCAGGAAGCAGGCTGAATTTCCACGCTCCTATGCTGATCGGCCGTGAGCTGACAAAGGTTTCCACCATCAAATCCGTAAAGGCAAAAACAGGCCGATCTGGCCAACTGGTCTTTGTCACAGTTGGACATCAGTTTTTTGACGGCGAGACCCTGGGCATAGATGAGGAGCACGACATCGTTTACCGCGAAGCGGCAAAACCGGACAGGCCGCTGCCTGCGCCGCCTCCGGTTCCGGACAACTGGGATTTTGCGCGGGAAATTGATCCTGATCCGGTTCTTCTCTTTCGCTATTCCGCGCTGACCTTCAATGGCCACCGCATCCACTACGATCAGCCGTTTTGTGTAAACTCGGAGGGTTATGAGGGGTTGGTGGTGCATGGCCCCTTGCTGGCAACGCTCCTCCTTGATCTGCTCCGCCGGGAAAAACCCGATCGCGCAGTGACAGGTTTCGAATTCCGGGCGGTCTCGACAATCTATGAAACCCAGAGGTTTTCACTTCATGGCGCAGCCAGGGAGGATGGCAGGACCTATCACCTATGGGCACGCCGCCAGGACGGCGCGCTTGCCATGGATGCCAAAGCAACAACCGAGTGAAACCAGCATGACCAGTGATCATATCGAAATCCGCGATGCCGTCCGCGCGCTTTGCGCAAAATTTCCACCCGAGTACCATCGTGAAATTGACGCGCAGCGCGGCTACCCGGAGGCTTTCGTCAAGGCCCTGACCGAGGCCGGCTGGCTCTCGGCGATGATACCCGAGGAATACGGCGGCTCCGGCCTGGGCCTCACTGAGGCAAGCATCATCATGGAGGAAATCAACCGAGCGGGCGGCAACTCCGGCGCCTGCCACGGGCAGATGTACAACATGGGGACGCTGTTGCGCCATGGATCCATAGAACAGAAACAGCGCTTTCTGCCCCGCATCGCCAGCGGCGAGTTGCGATTGCAATCCATGGGGGTCACAGAACCCGCCACCGGCACGGATACGACCAGGATCAAGACAACGGCACGCCGGAACGGAGACCGCTACATTGTCAACGGCCAGAAGGTCTGGATCAGCCGGGTTCAGCATTCCGATCTGATGATCCTTTTGGCGCGTACCACACCCTTTGATCAGGTAAAAAAGAAGTCGCTTGGCATGTCGGTTTTCCTGGTCGATCTGAAAGAAGCCATTGGGAACGGGCTGGACGTGAACCCCATTCCCAACATGGTCAATCATGAGACCAACGAGCTCTTCTTTGACAACTTGGAGATCCCCGCAGAGAATCTGATCGGCAAAGAGGGAATGGGTTTTCGTTACATCCTCGACGGGCTGAATGCGGAACGCACGCTGATTGCGGCCGAATGCATTGGCGACGGCTTCTGGTTCACCGACAAGGTCTGCGCCTATGTGAAAGAGCGAGAGGTCTTTGGCAGGCCAATTGGACAGAACCAAGGCGTCCAGTTCCCCATTGCCGAAGCCAAGATCGAGCTCGAGGCCGCCAACCTGATGAGGTTTCGCGCCTGTCAGCTCTTTGACAGAGGCCAACCCTGCGGCACCGAGGCCAATATGGCCAAATACCTTGCCGCCAAAGCCAGCTGGGAAGCCGCCAATGCCTGCCTGCAGTTTCACGGCGGATTTGGGTTTGCCAATGAATACGATGTTGAGCGCAAATTCCGCGAGACCCGGCTGTATCAGGTCGCGCCGGTCTCCACCAATCTCATCCTCTCTTATGTCGCCGAGCATGTCCTCGGTCTGCCGAGGTCTTTCTGATGCTGCCACTCGAAGGAATTACGGTTCTAAGCCTTGAACACGCGATCGCAGCCCCTTTTGCGACACGCCAGCTTGCTGACCTGGGCGCCCGCGTCATCAAGATCGAACGTCCCGGGACTGGGGATTTCGCCCGCAATTATGATCGACGCGTCAATGGGATGGCTTCGCATTTTGTATGGACGAACCGGTCCAAAGAAAGCCTGACCTTGGATGTCAAACACCCTGACGGGGTCAGCATCCTAAAACAGCTCGTTGCAAAATCGGATGTGGTCATTCAAAATCTCGCACCGGGCGCTGCAGCGCGGCTTGGTCTTGGGTATCAGGCGCTAGCGCCGGACAATCCGGGGATCATTGTTTGCAATATCTCCGGCTATGGCCAGGGCGGGCCGGATCAGAAACGCAAAGCCTATGATCTTCTGATCCAGTCCGAAGCCGGCTTCCTTTCCACCACCGGCACCGCTGCCGATCCCTGCAAAGCAGGAATCTCAATCGCGGACATCGCCGCCGGAATGTATGCCTACAGCAATATCCTGGCGGCCCTCCTCCAGCGCGGCCGGACGGGCAAAGGCTGCGAGATTGACCTCTCAATGCTCGAAGCGATGAGCGAATGGATGAGCTACCCGCTCTATTATGCCTATCAAGGCGCCGGGTCTCCAGACCGCGCCGGTGCAAGCCACGCCACAATTTTCCCCTACGGTCCTTTCCCGGCGGGGGACAGGCGGACGGTCTTTCTCGGGCTTCAGAATGAACGCGAATGGAAAAGCTTCTGCGGCGTTGTGCTTAAAGACCCAGGCCTTTCAAACGATCCCCGTTTTTCATCAAACAGCGCCCGCTCCGAAAACAAGGGCATTCTCCGGCAGATCATTGTCGCTAGATTTGAGGATCTGACAACGGAGGCCGTGATTGAACGTCTGAACCAGGCCGGGATTGCCAATGCACGTATGAATGACATGGCGGATGTCTGGAAGCACACTCAGCTTGAAGCGCGCGGCCGATGGCGCCAGGTGGATACGCCGGTAGGCCGTATTCCCGCCTTGCTGCCTCCAGGCGGGATCGGGCCGGAGCCCCGGATGGGAGCGGTTCCCGGCCTAGGGGAACACACGCAGGCCTTGCTGACCGAACTTGGCCACTCTGAAAGAGACATTGCCGCACTTCGAACGAATAGGGTGATCTGATGCCTGATCTGAAAACTGGCCAGAGCTTTCTTTTTGTGCCGGGGGATCGCCCGGAACGCTTTGCCAAGGCCGTCGCTTCCGGTGCCGATGCCATCATCATAGACTTTGAAGACGCAGTCTCACCTGATGCAAAGGCCACAGCGCGGGTACATGCTCTGAACTATCTGAACAGCGGGCCGTCTGGACATGTCCTGCTCCGGATCAACGACGCGCAGAGCGCCTATTTCGAAGAGGATCTAGAAGCATCGCAGCACCCCGCGCTTGCTGGGGTGGTCCTTCCGAAAGCAAACCTAAAAAACACAAGGGCGCTCGGTGCAAAACTGAAATGCCCGGTTTGGCCATTGATCGAAACGGTTGAGGGTCTCTCCCGAGCCGCAGAAATTGCTTCGCTTGGGAACATTGCACGCCTTATGCTTGGGACCATCGATCTGTCGCTTGAGATGGGATTGGACGCAGCGCACCAGGGCGGGAAAGCAATGCTGGATCAAGCCCGTTTTGCCCTGCTCATGGCCTCTCGCTGCGCAAAATCCCGCCGCCTGTTGACGCGTCTGGCCTCTCTGGAGGATCAGACGGCTTAATCACGACCGCAGTCTATGCCCGTGCCGCAGCATGGTAGGCATGATGTGCATCCACCCCCGGCAGTGAAGCCCTACACGCACTTTGCGCCGATGCAGCAGATCTGGAGTGGGCACGAGCCGTTCTCGCAGCATCGACAAACGAAAGAGCCAGCTTTCGGTTCCGGGGCCAGATGATCGACAAACCGGTTCTGGACCGGGCCCGCAAGACCCTGGAAAGAGCGGCCATGGAGTGAAACACAGCCAATCCAGTACCGCTGGGCCGCTGGGTTTAACTCAAGGTCATGTTGACAAATGGCGCATCCATAGCCTGATAGAAGCGATATCGATGAACCCCAGATAGCTCTCGGCAGTTTTGTTGTATCGGGTCGCGACTCTACGGGCGCTCTTAAGTTTGTCGAGGCAGCGTTCGACTAAGTTTCTCAACCAATACAACGCATGATCCGCACCGACCCGCATCTTACGGGTTTTGCGCATAGGGAATTGGGTCGGGATGTCGCGTTCAGTCATGGTTTTGCGAATGCGATCAGCATCATAGCCCCGATCCGCTAGCGGGCCTTCTGACTCCGGCAGATTCTCAGCCATCATCAAATCAGACCCCAGAAAATCCGATGTCCAGCCCGGCGTGATTTCCCTCCTCAATGGCAATCCCTGTGCGTTGACGCGGAGGTGAATCTTGGTCGTGAAGTGACCTCTTGAGCGGCCAAAACCTTGTCTTGGAGGCCACTTTTTCCAACACAGCCTAAGTTTGCGCGCTGGACCCTATTCGTAGTTGCGGGCGGGATGAACCCGACTTGGTCAACATGTGCCAACCGGTCGACTTTTCTTTGTGATATCCAAATATTGATTTCGCTCAGTATCCGATGATCGCGGCAACCTCTCCGCGTACCCTAAGCCGACAACCAAGGGTATTTTCGATGTCGGACAGCAGCGCAGATTCAACTATTCTAGAAGACCTCGAGAAGAAGGCACTTTGGTTATCGACATGGACGATACATCACGCCAACACCATCCGCCCGAAATCGGATACTCTCAAGGTTGGTGGACATCAGGCGTCATCCGCTTCGCTTTCGACTCTTATGGCTGTGCTCTATGGCGCGGTGTTGCGTCCCGAGGACCGGGTCGCCGTCAAACCGCACGCTTCCCCCATCTTTCATGCCTGGCAGTACCTGCTTGGCCGACAGACCCGCGAGAACCTTGAAAACTTCCGAGGATTTGGTGGTGCCCAGTCTTATCCATCCCGCACGAAGGATGCCGATGACGTAGATTTTTCGACCGGTTCGGTCGGCCTGGGCGGTGCGATGGCAGTGTTTTCCGCGATGGTACAGGACTATGTCGCGGCCAAGGGTTGGAGCAAGCGAGCTCCCGGGCGCATGATCTCCATCCTCGGCGATGCCGAATTGGACGAAGGCAACCTCTACGAGGCGCTGCTTGAGGGCACGAAACACGATCTTCGCAATTGCTGGTGGTTCATCGACTACAATCGGCAAAGCCTTGATGCAGTTACAAAAGATGCGCAAAACGCGTTCTTTCGCGATGTTTTTTCTTCGATGGGCTGGGAGGTGGTCGAGCTCAAGTACGGATCACTTCTGGAGGCAGCGTTCGCCGAACCTGGGGGTGAACAGTTGCGCGACTGGATAGATGGCTGTTCCAATCAGATCTATGCGGCGCTGACGTTTTCCGGCGGGGCCGCCTGGCGCGAACAACTGCTGAACGACCTTGGCGATCAAGGTGATGTCAGCCGCTTGATCGAGAGCCTCACGGATGACGAACTGGCTAGGCTCATGACCAACCTGGGTGGTCACGACCAGCGCAGCTTGATGCTGGCTCTTGCCGCAATAGACCATGACCGGCCCGTTTGCTTCATCCTCTACACGGTCAAGGGCCATGGTCTGCCTCTTGCGGGTCACAAGGATAACCACTCGGGCCAGATCAATAGCGCCCAGTTGGGAATCTTGCGTGATGCGCACCAAATTCGCACCGGCCATGAATGGGACCTTTTCGAGGGTCTACCCCGCCCCGCCGACGAATACGACGCATTCCTGAATCAGGTGCCCTTTATCGCGCAAGGTTGTCGGCGTTACACTGCCGCACGTATCGACGTGCCGGATTTGACGCCGGTATCGGTCAAAGCTGCTCGGTCGACACAGGACGGATTCGGCAAGCTTCTGGACGATCTTGCGCGCGGCGCCTCCCCTCTGTCGGATCGCATCCTGACAATGGCGCCGGATGTGGCAACCTCGACTGGGCTGGCTGGATGGGTGAACCGAAAGGGGGTTTTTGCCAAGACCCCGATTGCGGACGAGTTTCGGGATCGGGGCATTGCATCGATGCAGAAATGGGCTGCATCGCCCGATGGCGCGCATATCGAGCTGGGCATTGCCGAGATGAATCTCTTTACCCTGCTCGGTGCAGCAGGGTTGTCGCACGCGCTGTTCGGCGAGCGGCTCATTCCTATAGGAACGTTATATGACCCCTTCATCGAACGCGGCAAAGATGCGCTGAACTATGCCTGTTACCAAGATGCCCGTTTCATCGTCGCCGCGACGCCATCCGGCATCACCCTGGCACCCGAAGGCGGCGCGCATCAATCCATCGGAACACCGCTGATCGGCATATCGCAAGACGGTCTGGCCAGTTTCGAACCTGCCTTCGTGGACGAGCTTGCCTGCATCCTGCAATGGTCATTCGACTATTTGCAGCGTGACGGAGAAGAAACCCCTGAACAAGGCGACTGGCTGCGCGATGAAACTGGCGGATCGGTCTATCTGCGGCTGTCCACCCACAAGCTGGAACAGCCGACACGCACATTGGATGACGGGCTCAGGCGCGACATCGTCAATGGCGGCTACTGGTTGCGCAAGCCGGGTCCGGGTTGCGGCCTTGTGATCGCCTACACTGGCGTAGTCGCAGCCGAAGCGATTACCGCTGCCGGTCGAATTGGACAGGATCAGCGCGACATCGGGGTCCTGGCAATTACATCAGCGGACCGGCTTAACGCAGGGTGGCACGCTGCGGACCGGGCTCGCGCCCTGGGGCATCCCAATGCGCAATCCCATGTCGAAACGCTGTTGTCAGCGGTCAGCCGGGATGCGGCCATCGTCACCGTCACGGACGGACATCCCCTCGCCTTGTCTTGGCTTGGGTCTGTTAGGGGTCAGCGGGTTCGCCCTCTTGGAGTCGAGCATTTTGGTCAAACCGGATCAATTGCGGATTTGTACCGCGCTCACCGCATCGATGCCGATGCGATCATGCGAGCGGCGGAACTAGCGCTCAACGGACGCCCGCTCCGTCTGGCCCGAATTAGCTGAAACCAAGAAGGGAAGATTCCATGAAACATCTTGTTACCTCGCTCTGCATGAGTGCGGCCACCGCCTTTCCCGCCTGGAGTGAAACCCCGCAAACTGCTGAAATCGTGGCCGAACTCCCGCAATCTGTCGGTAATATCACATTCACGCCGGATAATCGGATCATCTATAGCCACCACCCGTTCTTTTCTCCTGAAATCCGGGTGGCCGAACTGGGCGAAGACGGCAAATCCTTTGCCCCGTTTCCCAATACCGAATGGAACACGCCGCGGGATGGAACCGACCGCTATTTCGACAGCGTGCTGGGTCTTCGCGGCGATGAAAACGGGATCGTCTGGATCCTCGACATGGGTCAGCGCACCGGGCTGACACCCAAGCTGGTGGGCTGGAACACCTGGGAAGATCGGCTGGAAAAGATCTATTACATTCCTGCCCCGGCCTCGCGCCCCGAAAGCCAGCACAACGATTTTGTCGTCAATCACAAGGATGGCGTGTTTGTCATCGCCGACGAAGGCATCGGGCCAGGTGGCGACGGAACGACCGCGGCATTGGTCATCGTCGACATGAAGACTGGCGCCACGCGGCGCGTTTTGCAAGGTCACGTGTCGACCTTGCCCGAGGATGTAGCGATCGTAGTGGATGGCAAGCCGCTGACCGTTCCGGATGGCAATGGCGGGCGGGCCGTGATCAAGGTGGGTGCGGACGGTATCGCTGCGGATACGGAATTCGATTGGCTGTATTACGGTCCACTTAACGGCTCCGCCATCTATCGCATCCGTTTTGCCGATCTTCTGAATGAAACCCTGACCGAGACTGAGTTGGGCGCGCGGGTCGAACGCTATGCCGACAAGCCCAACAACGGAGGCCTGTCAATCGACCAGGCCGGAAACCTTTATCTGACCGAGGTGGAAACCAACGCTGTCGGGATCATCCCGGCAGACAGCCGGGAATACCGCCGCTACACCGTGGCAGAGGATCTGTCCTGGCCTGATGGCGTAAGCTATGCATTGGACGGCTACATGTATGTTTCCGCAGCCCAGATATCCAAAGCCGCTATGTTCAACGATGGTGAGGCAAAGAACGAAGCGCCTTATCTGATTTACCGATTCCGCCCTGAGGCACCAGGGCGTATCGGACACTAATGACCTATCCCCAAACTTGTCCGCGCGGATAACCGTGCGGACCCTTTTTTGAAAGTAAACACATACATGAGAACCGTATCCGCAATTGGCCAAGGAGCCGCGAAAGACAGTTTCCGCATCACAAACGGCGCCGCGCCTGAACCTGGGTCGGGCGAAATACGCGTGCGTATTCACGCCAGCGGAATCAATCCGTCAGACTATAAAGTCCGCTCGGGTGCTCAGGGCCCGTTGCCTCATGGTGTTGTGACCCCTCATTCAGATGGTGCCGGCATTATTGAGGCTGTTGGCAAGGGGGTTTCATCCGACCAAATCGGCCAGCGTGTCTGGCTGTTCAATGTGAATCGTAGCGAAGACGGCCTAGCCCAAGGCAACCGGGGCACCGCTGCGGAGCAGATCGTGGTCAAAGCCGAACTTGCGGCTCCGCTCCCCGATGGCATCTCTTTCGAACAGGGTGCTTGTCTAGGTGTGCCTGCGATGACCGCTCATCGCGCGCTGATGGCAGACGGGCCGGTCAATGGCCAGTGGGTTCTGGTCACTGGAGGGGCCGGTGCCGTTGGCCAATGCGCCATCGCCCTGGCGAAATGGGCCGGTGCGCAGGTGATCGCCACGGTCAGCGGACCCGAAAAAGCGGAGATCGCTCTACAAGCCGGGGCAGACCACATCGTCAATTACCGGAAAGAAAACCTGCCCGCTGCGGTCCTGACCATCACTGGTGGCAAGAGAATTGACCGGATTGTCGATGTGGCCCTATCCGATACGATGAGCGAGGCCCATCTCTACCTCAAACAGGGCGGTGTCATTGCGCATTATGCTACGAGTGATCCAGCCGCTCCCCTGCCCTATCGTTCCCTTCTGGTAACAAATGCGGTCGTCAGGTTCGTGTTTGTCTATGCAATCCCCGCCCAAGTGCAACAGGATGCGATTGAGGACATAAACGCATGTCTTCAGACCGGAGCACTAAAACTCAAGGTCGAACGGAAATTCCCTCTGGACCAGATTGTGGCCGCGCATGAGTTCGCAGAACAGGGCGGCTTTGCCGGAAAAGTCATTCTGACCGTTTGAGGCCATGCCGTTGTTGCAAATAGAGCGATTGATTTTTCCTCCTTTATTTGGCTCACTCAAAGAATGCCCTTTGACTTGAAATCGCTGGAACTGTTCGTCCGAGTGGCCGCTCTTGGAGCCCTCGGGCGGGCGGGCGAAGAGTTCCGGCTGTCGCCAACGGCGACGACCCAGCGCATCCAGATGCTCGAAGCGGATCTGGGAACCAAGCTTCTCAACCGGACAACCCGAGCAGTGTCTCTTACACCGGACGGCGAGCTATTCCTGGAGCATGCGCAAAGGGTTCTCGATAGCGTCGAAGAGGCAAGAGCAGCGGTTTCCACTGTCAAAGGACGGGTTACAGGTGAACTGCGCGTGACCACTTCGGCCTCTTTTGGGCGCTCACAGATTGTCCCATATATCGGCGAATTCCTTGACCAATATCCAGATGTCACTCTGAAGCTCGACCTCAATGATTCCATCATCGACATCGTGGAGCAGGGCTATGATCTGGCAATCCGGGTTGGGATGCTGAACTCATCAACGCTGTTGGCCCGTAAGCTTGCGCCCAATCCACGGTTGCTTGTTGCTTCGCCGGACTATCTGGAGAGGTTCGGCGTTCCACAGCAACCCTCGGATCTGAAATCACACCGCTGTATCGTGCTTGGCGAAACGCGAAACTGGGCGCTCAAGGATGAGGCAGGGAACATTACCGAGGTACGGGTCGGCGGAAACTTCACCACAAACTTTGGCGAGGCGGTGACCGACACCACGCTTCAGGGGATGGGAATCGGGCTTAAATCAGTCTGGGACATATCAGACCACTTAAAGGCCCGGCGACTGATACGTGTATTGCCCAGTCATACCGTTTCACCAGAATGGCAGGTATGGGCAGTCCGTCCCGCCAGCCGGACCACTCCACCAAGAGTACAGGCATTTACCAGCTTTCTTGAGGAACGGTTTCGCAAAACCGGCCTTGGAAAGATTGTTTCATAAACCCGAAATCTGACTTGGGCTCCACCGAGATTATCCTTCGTTGAACGTTGCCTATATCCAAAGCAGCAACGAAAAGGACACCAAATGAAAGCCGTTGGATTTACCCGCTCTCACCCCATCGATCATCCTGCTTCACTCCAAGAGTACCAAGTACCCAAGCCCGAACCACTTGAAAACGATTTGATTGTGAGGATTGATGCAGTTTCCGTGAACCCTGCAGACGCCAAAATCCGCAATCGGTCGGCGCAGAATCAAGAAAGAGAAACTCCACGGATCCTCGGATATGACGCAGTAGGAACCATTGAAGCATTGGGCTCGGCGGTAACAGGTTTTGCGCTTGGAGATCGCGTGTTTTACGCAGGCGACGTAGCCCGTGATGGCTCAAATGCCGAGTATCAGGCAGTGGATGCCAGGATTGCCGCAAAAGCTCCGCAAGCCCTGACAAATGCAGAAGCCGCAACCCTTCCTCTGGTGTGTTTGACGGCCTATGAGGCTCTGTTTGATCGAATGAACTTGCGCAAAAGACAAACAGGAACGCTGCTTATCATTGGAGGAGCCGGCGGCGTGGGTTCTATAATGATCCAGCTTGCAAAAGCGCTGACAAACATGACGGTCATCGCAACGGCTTCGCGCCCGGAAACCCATAACTGGGTTCAGCGCATGGGCGCGGATCATGTGGCTGATCACCGCGATCTGGTGTCATCCGTGCGCGACCTTGGGTTTGAGAATGTCGATTATATTTTCAATGCGGCGGACACCAAAGGGCATTGGGATGCCATGGCGGACCTCATTGCGCCGCAGGGGACAATCGGTGCCATTGTTGAGTTTGATGGAGGTGTCGAGCTTTCAAAGCTTCAGGGCAAGTCTGTGACTTTCGTATGGGAGCTCATGTTCACGCGCTCATTATTTGGTACCCCTGATCTCAAACGGCAAAGTGAAATTCTCAGCGAGATCGCACGCCTTGTGGATGCCGGAAAACTGCGTCCAACTCTGAACCATGAATTGAAGGGCTTGAACGTGAAGACCTTGAAAGAAGCCCACAAAATGATCGAAACCGGCACTACAATTGGGAAAATCGCGGTAAACTTTGACAGGCCCGGGTAACTCCTCGCCGCACCCGCGGCAATTGAACGGGTTGGGGTCAAAAAACGAGATTGACCCTTTGACTAGGCAGTAAACAGCTTTTTGACCCTACCATAAATTGAATCCCCCTCCTCCTATGAAAGTGCATGTGCAACCCAAACAGGAGCATTGGAAGATGCTCTATCTACTATTGCTGATCCTTTATCCGCAGGACAAGCCGCTGTTCCAATGCCCCAAGCGCAATGGAGCAGCGCGCTCCCCTGTGGTTACAAAGCCACAACCTGGATCGGGCAATGTACGGAAATTGGGCGCAATATCCCCAGAATAGATGTCACTCTTGCCATTCTTCAGATCTGGCAAAGTCTGATTTTCGAACAGAAAGATTGTTCCTCCCGGCCGCTCGCGGCACCCAAAGCATAGGAAAACGGGAGGACATCATGAGCATAGCCGCAACAGCCAAAGCCACAGAAAACCAAACACCAGAGCAGCGACTGCAGGAGATGGGGCTGGAATTGCCATCGGTACCCAAGGCGGTTGGCGCCTATGAACCCTGGGTTCGTGCGGGCAATGTCGTCTACACCTCCGGGCAATTGCCCTGGATCGATGGCAAATTGAAATACACCGGAAAAATGGGGGCCGAGTTGAGCTTGCTGGACGGGTACGACGCCTTTCGCCTCTCTGCCTTAAACGGCATCGCCCAGCTCAAATCCGCTGTTGGCGATCTGCGCCGCATCAAACGTATCCTGAGGGTCGAAGGAACGGCCCATTGCACGCCGGATTTCACCGAGCAGCCAGAGGCATTGAATGGTGCCTCCGACCTTGTCAACGATGTATTTGGCGAAAAAGGCTGCCATTCGCGCATGATCTATTCTGATCCGGCCATGTGCTTGAACTGCGCCACTCTCGTAGTGCTCTGGGCAGAAGTTACGGATTAACCGGAGGGTTAGACAGATGAGCAAACCTATGGTTGTCGGGCAAATCGACCTGAGCTTTCACAAGGCCGCAGCGGCGGTGATTTGCGAGCTCCTTGAAAGAACAGGACATAAAGTAGAGCTGAAAGAAGCCCCTCATGAAGACATGTACGCCATGCAAAGGGGGGGAGAAGTGGATCTTGTGGTCTCCGCCTGGCTTCCCGCCTCTCACGGAACCTACATTGCACCTTACAAAGATGAGCTCCTGAAACTCTCGGTCCTTTACCAGCCCTATTGTATCTGGGGCATTTCGGATCAGGCCCCGCAGCATATTCGTTCGGTCACCGATCTGGCCAGGCCTGAGGTTGCCGCGCTTTTCCGCAAGCGCATTCAGGGCATAGGGACTGGCGCGGGCATCAGCCGGTTTTCGCGGCAAATGCTGAAGGACTACCAACTCGACGCACAGGGGTTTCATTTCGAAAACGGCACGCTGGAGGACTGTACCTCTGCATATCTGGAGGCCGAGAGCGCCGGGGATCTGGCCATTGTTCCCCTCTGGCATCCGCAATGGCTGAACAGCCAGCGCAACCTGCGCGAATTGGAGGACCCTCTAGGTCTTCTTGGCGGGCAAGACGCGGCTACGCTGGTGCTGCGGCGGGATGCGGCCCACAAGCTGACCCCGCAGGGCAGAACCTTGCTGGAGCGCATTCAGCTTGGGAATGACCTTGTTTCGCAATTGGATCGTGAGATTTGTTGTGATGGGAAGACCCCACGCGACGCTGCGATCGCATGGATCAATGCCAATCACGCACAATGTGAGGCGTGGCTGCGGGCCGGATGATCGGTTCACATTTTAAATTTTCTGAAAAATCTTTTAAGAAAGCTAGCGATTGATCTAAAAAATTAAAATCTTAGCGTTGCTCCCATCACTAGGGAGGAACGTCAAATGCATAACCCCAAGCAACCAACAAATATTGATCAAAGCCGCCGCAGTTTCCTGAAAGGCACAGCGGCGGCCCTAACGGGGACGGCGCTGCCCGGCGTCCTGTATGTCGATGCAGCCATTGCGAATACCGATGCGATCCATCACATTGCCAACCGAGCAGTAAAGGGCGCCTCTGCTCTGGCCCCTAGCGCCGGTAAGAAAACCATATCCATCCTCATTCCGGGCGGCTCCGGCGGCAACCTCACCCCCTTTCTGGAGGAATGGAAAACTCTGACCGGGCTTGCGGTTGACCTGATCGAGGTTCCCAATACCGAACTTTATTCCAAAGCCATGCAGGAAGCCGTGGCCAAGACCGGCCAGTATGATCTGATCATTGGACCGGTCTTTGCCTTGCCCGACTTCACCGAGGCAGGACTGGCCAAGGATCTTGACCTCTATGTGGAAAGATATCAGCCCGAGCTGGACCACGGCGCCTATCGCATCCCCTACCCCTTCTCTGAGTTCGGCTGCAAATATGATGGCGGCTACCGCGCGCTTTATGCGGATGCTGACAACTGGGCGCTCTATATGCGCAAGGACTGGATGGAAGATCCCGCCGAACAGGCCGCATTCAGAGCAAAATACGGGCGCGATCTTACGGCCCCAGACACCTGGGAAGACTATGATCAACTGATCGAATTCTTCACCCGCCCAGAAGAGGGTCGCTATGGATCTCTGGAATACCGCGCGCCCTTTTACACCAAATGGCAATGGATGCAGCGCTTCTGCTCGAAGGGCATGCTTTACTTTGACAAGGACATGAACCCCCTGTGCAACAGCCCCGAGGGCATTGCAGCACTGGAAGAGCTGATTGCAAGCGAGGCATATTTGCCCAAAGAGGCCTTCACCAATGGCTGGTCTGAAAACTACAATCAATATGGCATCGGCAATGTGTTCAGCACCTTCAGCTGGCCCTCATTCTTCCGTTACAACAATGATCCGGCCATCTCCGAAGCCGTTGCCGGGAATCTCTTGTCCGCGCCTGTGCCGGGCACCCGGATAGACGGAGAGCTGATCCGCGCATCAGTCAATGCCTTTGGCTGGCTCTATGTGGTGAATGAGCATTCGGCGATCCCGGAACTGGCATACCTCTTTGCGCAATGGCATACGGCGCCGGATGTCTCGGACCGGGCCATTCCGATGAATGGCGGCTATTTCGACCCGACGCGGACCAATCACTTCAAAGCGCCCGGCGCGGCGATGAAGGAGAAATACACCCAGGCCTGGCTGCATGCCGCTTGGGATCAGATCGGGGATGTAATCCCTGATTTCGTGATCCGCGGAACATTTGAGTATTCCGAGGCGCTGGACAGAAACTGCGTCGAAGCAGTGTTGGGCAAGAAAAGCGCCGAAGAGGCGATGAATGACGCCGCCAAGGAGATGGCGCGCATCACCCGCCGCATGGGCAAAGAGCGTCAGATTCAATCCTGGAATTCGCTGGCGCGGACCTTCCCGGAGAAGATCAAGGCGCGCCATGGCGTCCATACCTGGACTTGAGCCGGAGACAGATCAAATGACCGAGACAACAACGCAAGAGGTGCCGGAAATGGCACCTCCCCCGTCAGGCCTGTTCAGGCGGGATCCCAATGATCCCGGGACCCTGCCGCTTCTTCTGATCATCCCATCGCAAGTCCTGCTGATGGGAATGATGGTCTTTCCCTTCCTTTTGGAGCTCTGGATCAGCCTGACCAATTGGCAACCCACCTTCGGATCGCTTTGGGAGGCCGAATTCATCAGCTATTTCAACTACGAGGAGCTCATCCTCTATGAGCCACGCTTTCTGCAGGCCCTGGGGCGCACATTGCTTTTCGCCGTGATCTGCCTGTCTCTTGAATTCCTGCTTGGGCTCGGGCTGGCCATTTTGTTCCTCAAAGCCATTCCGGCGCGCAAACTTCTGTTTTCCCTGTTGCTCAGCCCAATGATGATCATGCCGGTAGTGGTCGGCTACACTTGGTTCATGCTGTTTCAGACCAATGGGCCGATCAATCAGATCATCGGTTGGATTTCCCTGCAGGGAGATCTGCCGCAGGTCGAGTGGTTCCGGCATGATGCCACTGCTTTTGCCTCCATTGTGGTGGCCGAGGTCTGGCATTGGACCCCTCTGTTCTTTTTGGTGCTTTTGTCGGGCCTGAATGCGGTTCCGCAAAACCCGATCCGGGCTGCGGTGATGCTGGGAGCGGGGCCTCTGCGGATATTCTGGTCGGTGGTGCTGCCAAATCTATTGCCGGTCATCATCATCGCCTTTGTCATCCGGTCGATGGAGATCCTCAAGATCTTTGACGAGATCTTTTTGATGACACGGGGCGGCCCCGGCACCGCCACTGAGATGGTCAGCCAGTATCTATACAAGCTCGCATTTCAGGATTTCCGGCTCGCCTATGCCGCCGCTGCGGCCTTCATCGTGCTGGTCCTTACAGTCATCGGGGTCAACCTGATGCTGCGCCCGATCACCCGCCAAATCCTGAGGGAGGAATAACAATGTTTGTCAGCAAGAAAATGACCTGGTGGGCCTGGGTCGCACTGGCCTTGGCGCTGTTCTTTGCGGTCTTTCCGATTTTCTGGATCGTCTCAACAGCTTTCAAGCCATCAACCGAATGGGTCGCCATACCTCCGGTCTGGATCTCCGGGCAGCCAACATTGGACAATTTTAGCGCGGTGTTCATCTCACAGGCCGGAGCGGCAGAGACAGCAGCCACAGCGGTCAGTGAAACCGGCTGGCGCGCCATTTTCGGTTCGATCATCATCAGTATCTGTGCCACCGCCCTGTCGATCTCGGTCGGGCTGGCGGCCTCCCTGGCGATTTCGCGCTATCGTTTTGGCGGCAATTCCACACCACTGATGATCCTCAGCGGTCGCATGTTCCCCCCGATCGCAATCGCAATCCCCTTTTTGGTGATGTTCAATTCCATTGGGCTGATCGATACCTATCTGGGGCTGATCCTATGTTATGCGGCCTTCACCCTGCCCTTCTCGGTCTGGATGATCAAAAGCTTCATCGACGACCTGCCACAAGAGATCGAAGAAGCCGCCATGCTGGATGGGCTCAGCCGGGTGCAAGCGCATATCCGCTTTACCATTCCCCTCATTCGTGGCGGGCTGATCTCCACATCGCTCTTCATATTCATACTGAACTGGAGCGAATTCCTCTTTGGCCTCGTGCTCACCGCCAAGGATGTGGTGACGATCCCGGTCCAACTATCCAAATATTTCGCCGCCACGGCCGGCCAGCTCTATGGCGTGCAAGCGGCCCTTGCCGTTGTTGCCGTGCTGCCGCTGGTGGTGATCGGCTACTTCATCCAGACCCACCTGGTGCGGGGTCTGACCTTTGGTGCAGTCAAAAGGTGATCCCATGACAAAATTACAAATCAAAGATCTGCGTAAGACCTATGGCGCCTTCACCGCAGTTGAAGGTTTGGACCTGTCAATCGAACAAGGTGAGACTGTTGCTTTGCTCGGCCCCTCGGGCTGCGGTAAATCCACCACGCTCAATATGATCGTCGGCCTCACGGACCCCAGCAGCGGCGACATCCGCATCGATGGACGCTCGATGCTTGGCGTGCCACCTGGCAAGCGCGGGATTGGGCTGGTGTTTCAGGACTACGCCGTATTCGGCAATATGACGGTGCGCGAAAATCTGAGTTTCGGCCTGAAGGTCCGTCGCATGACCAAACGCGATATTGCCAAAGAAGTCGAAAAGACTGCCGATCTGATGGGGCTGAGCAATAGTCTGGACAGCCCGACATCAGTAATGGGCGGATCGCAGCTGCAGCGCGTTGCCCTGGGGCGCACCCTGGTCACCAACCCTTCGATCCTGTTGCTGGACGAACCCTTGTCAAACCTCGAAGCCGCGATGCGCAATGAAATGCGTCAGGAGCTTCGGCGGATCCAGAAGCAGACCGGACAGACCGTGATCTATGTGACGCACGACCAGATTGAGGCTCTGTCGCTGGCGCATCGCATTGCGGTCATGGATCGCGGCAGGCTTGTCCACTATGGCGACACCCATGAAGTCTATCACTTCCCAAAAGAAACCTTTGTTGGCGGTTTCCTAGGAGACCCGCCAATGAACTTTCTGCCCGGCACCGTCCAGGCAAGCCAGACCGGGCATCGCGTCGACATCGGCTGTGCTACGATCGATGTCGAAGCAACCCCGCTGGGTCTTTCGCTGCAGAGCGGTAGCAAAGTGACCCTTGGAGTGCGACCGGAGTCCATAGATCTTCTGGACGTGGGCGCAACCGATCTAGGCGCAGAGATCCTGCTGATCGAACAGTTGGGCGCCGATACCATTGTTACGCTTCTTCTCGGCACACATGAACTCAAGCTCCGCTCGACGCAGAATGTCAGCCATCACATCGGAGATAGATGCAGCCTCTGCTTTCATCCCGGCATGGTCAGCCTGTTTGACGCAGAAACCGGGGTCAAGCTTATGGCATCCCCTGTCAGCAAGGAGATCGCAGCATGAATGCTCTAGAAATCCACAGCCTCAGCAAGCGGTTTGGCAAGACCACAGCGCTTGAGAACGTCAGCCTGACGGTTCCCAAGGGGGATCTGGTCGTATTGTTGGGGCCCACAGGTGCCGGCAAGACCACGCTGCAAAGGCTGGTCGCCGGGCTGGAAGCCCCGGACGCAGGCCAAATCCTGATCAACGGCAAGGACGTGACCGGATTGCAGCCCAATCAAAGGCCGGTTTCCATGGTGTTCGAGAGCCTCGCGCTCTACCCCAACCTGACCGCCTTTGAAAACATCGCCCACCCTTTGCGCATCCAGGGAATGGCCGCGCAAGACATTGAGGCAAAGGTCAGAGGACTCTCTGAAATTCTTCATATCTGCCATATACTTGACCGTAAGCCTGCTTCGTTTAGCGGCGGCGAAAAACAGCGCATCGCCATTGGCCGCGCCCTCGCGAAACCGGCGGGCATCTACCTTTTGGATGAGCCGCTTTCCAGCTTGGACGCCGTGCTGCGCAGCCAGTTGCGGTCCGAATTGAAACGGCTGCTTTCCACCACCGGCCACAGCATCATCTTCGCCACCCCGGACTATACGGAAGCCCTGGCTTTGGGGGATAATGTCAATGTGATGATGGGGGGCGGATCGTTCAATCCAGGAGCGCAAATGAGCTTTACTCCATACCACAAACCACGGAGATTGCCCAATTCGTCGGTAATCCTCCAATCAATCTCATACCCGCCCAAATCCGGACCCAAGCCAGCGGAGGGGCTGAGGCCCATCTGGCCGGATTGACATTCGAGCTGCCTCAAAAGACCGCGACCTCCTGTGATGGCACCGTACTGCTGGGCATTCGCCCGGAAGACATTGGGGTCTTCAAGGTCGAAAGCGCCGAACCAGGGGCACAAACCGCGCGTGTCATTGACATGGAGCCCCTTGGAAACAGGACCACGCTGATACTGGATATCAACGGATTTCAAATGACCGCTTCAGTTGAAACTGAGGATGATCTGCACTCACTCTCGGCAGTAGCCGTAGAAATGGAGCCTAGCCGGTTTCACCTCTTCTCATGCGCTGGCCAGCGCTTAGGCTAAAGGCAAGAGTGCTCAGCTTTGGCTGCTCTCTTCCTTGTTCAGGTAATGCGGTGCCAAACTGATGGTCTCAAGGCATTTGTCTAGTATCTTAAGCTCTCGGACCAGGTGATCCGCCAGCCGACGTACCTTTGTCGGCTGGCGCGCCAGCGGCGGGAAGACAAGCTGCAGATCGACATTGGGCGGACAAAAACCGATCAGCAAAGGAACCAGACGGCCGTAATTGATATCTTCTGCCACGTCCCACGCCGATTTCAGGGCAATTCCCTTTCCCTCCAATGCCCATCTGCGTAGCACTTCACCGTCATTGGTTGCCCGAGATCCGTTGACCCGCAGAGTCAGCGCCTTGGCATTTTCGACAAAGGTCCATGAATCATTCTTGTCACCCAGAGAGGACAATAGCATGCAGTCATGCCCGGCCAGATCCTTTGGATGCTCTGGGACCCCCATGCACGCGACATACTCGGGAGAGGCTACCGGAATACGCTTGTTGGAAGAAATCCTGCGAATGCGGAGGCTGCTGTCCATCAGCGCGCCATAGCGCACCGCAATATCGATGCCGCGTTCGGTCAGATCCGCCACCCGGTCCGTACAGACCAGATCCACCGAAATGCCCGGATTGCTCTCCACAAAGCGGTCCAGCGACGGCGCAATATAGTTCCGCCCCAAATCGACAGGTGCAGTAACCTTGATCACCCCGGACAATTCTCGCTTCTCGCGTGAGATATGCTCGTCAAAGGCGGCCAGGTCGTTCAGGACATTCGAGGCAAGCTCAAGAAACTCCTCCCCGGCCGGGGTCAGATGCATCTGACGCGTTGTCCTGCGAAACAGAGTTGCGCCAACGGATCGTTCCATCGCCGCCAGCCGCAGGGAAGCGGATCCCGGCGAAATCCCCATATCGCCCGCCGCCGCACTGAGAGAGCCCAGTTCAACGATCCGCTTGAACAGTTTCAGGTCAGATACCTTCTCGATCATATTATTTTAGAATCCTAAAAGGTTTTGTGCATTTGATATTATTAACAAGAATTACTAAAAAAGCGAAGGTCCAATCGAACAGGCAAACATTCCCTGCCTGACGCATAACCAATTCGAAAGGACCTTTCATGCGCGAGACCCTATTCAAGCCGCTAGAGCTCGGAAACCTCAACCTGCCGAACCGCATTGCCCTTGCGCCGATGACGCGGGCCCGCACGACCCAGCCGGGCGATATTCCTAATGCCATGATGGCCGAGTATTACGCACAACGCTCTGGCGCCGGATTGATCATTTCCGAAGCCACCCAGATTTCCGGCCAGGGCAAAGGCTATTCCTTCACGCCGGGCATCTTCACCCAGGATCAGATCGAGGGCTGGAAGCTGGTCACCGATGCGGTGCACAAATCGGGCGGGCGCATCTTTCTGCAACTCTGGCACGTGGGCCGGATGAGCCATGAGAGCTTTCACACCGATGGTAAACCCGTGGCGCCTTCCGCGTTGTCGCCCGATGCCCAGGTCTGGATCGTAGACCCTGATACCGGCGAAGGAGGAATGGTGGATTGCCCTGTTCCACGCGCGCTCAGCGAAGCTGAAATCAAAGAGGTCATCCAGGACTACCGCCAGGGTGCAGCCAATGCCATCGCTGCCGGTTTTGACGGTGTCGAAATCCACGGTGCCAATGGCTACTTGATCGACGCGTTCCTGCGGCGCTCCTCGAACCAGCGCACCGATGCTTACGGCGGGACGCAAGAAAACCGTATCCGCTTCCTGCGTGAGGTTACAGAGGCCGTCGCCGGTGAAATCGGGGCCGATAGGACCGGTATCCGGCTGTCTCCCTATATCACTCAGCGGAATATGGCGGATGATGAGATCATTGAAGTGATCCTGAAGGCCGCCGGTGCCCTGAACGACATTGGCATTGCCTATATCCACCTTTCCGAAGCCGATTGGGACGATGCCCCCATCGTACCCGAACAATTCCGCCACGATCTGCGCAAGGCCTAT
>NZ_AAYC01000001.1:0-205000 GCF_000169455.1 Roseobacter sp. SK209-2-6
TCGGCGATGCCACCGCTCTGGTGCAGGGCTGCGCATGGTGAAATCCGAGGCCGAGGTCGCCAAGTGCGCCATATCTGCGGCATAGGCTCCGCCACATTCGAGCGCGTGCCGGGAATTTGTCTCGGCAGGCATGCCGCTGGAGGAGGTCTTTCGCGCCTACCGCCGCGAAGCGCTTTTGCAGGGTGCAGATGATGTGCCCTATCTGGTCGGCGGCGCCGATCAGGGCGGCTATGAGGATGTGATCTCCCCGCCCTCGCGCCGGCCCTTGCAGCAAGGGGATATCCTGATGCTGGACACGGGCTCTACTTGAGACGCCAAAGTTCCACAGAAGGGGTTTCGGCGCAGCCGAGGCTCCTGCGGGCGCGGGAGATTCCCGTTTCTATTCGCTCGATTTGAGTGTGGTGCCTAAAACTGTGCGGCCAGACGAGTACCCTGATTGATTGCGCGTTTGGCGTCCAACTCGGCCGCAACATCCGCACCACCGATGACATGGCAGGAGATTCCTTTTGCTGCGAGATCGTCAGCCAAGCTGCGATCCGAGACCTGCCCGGCGCAAAGAACAATCGTTTCGGCCTTGATCACGGTGGGGTTCTCCCGCGCTTCGCCAAAGCTCAAATGCAGCCCCTCATCGTCAATGCGCTCATAGTTGACGCCACCGACAAAATTCACCTCTTTCATCTTGAGGGTTGCGCGGTGGATCCAGCCCGTGGTTTTGCCCAGCCCCTTGCCATGGGCCTGTTTCTTGCGCTGCAGCAGTGTGACTTCGCGGGCGGGTGCCTCTGGACGGGGTCCTTCCGGCGCAAGGCCCGAGCGATGCTCTTCAGGGTCCGCAACCCCCCATTCACGCATCCAGGTCGGCAGATCCTCAGCCGGGCTGACTCCCTCATGCAGCAAATACTCACTCACATCAAAACCAATACCCCCAGCGCCGATAACGGCAACGCTTTTGCCAACGGGTTTCTTGTGGCGTAGCACGTCAATGTAGCTCAGCACATTGTCGCGGTCTTGGCCGGGGATCTCGGGGTCGCGTGGGGAAACACCGGTGGCAATAACAACCTCGTCAAAACCTGTCAGATCTTCGGCTGTCACCGCACGGCCAAGTTCCAGAGAGATTTCGGCATCGCGCACCATCGTGCGGTACCAGTCAACAAGCCCCCAGAATTCTTCCTTGCCCGGCACCTGCTTTGCCATGTTCAACTGGCCACCGATCTCGTCCGATTTATCATAAAGCGTCACCTGATGTCCGCGCACGGCGGCGGCAAGTGCGGTGGAGAGGCCGGCGGGCCCTGCACCGACAATTGCAACGGATTTCTTCTGCGCGGCCTCTTCCAGAACCAGTTCAGTCTCATGGCAGGCCATGGGATTGACCAGGCAAGAGGTCAGCTTGCCGCCAAAGGTATGGTCCAGGCAGGCCTGGTTGCAGGCGATGCAAGGTGCGATGCGTGCCCCTTCACCAGCCATGGCTTTGGCGACAAAATGCGCATCCGCTAGCATCGGCCGGGCCAGTGAGACCATATCAGCGCAGCCCGTGGCCAGCACCTCCTCGCCCACTTCCGGCGTGTTGATCCGGTTGGAGGTGATTACCGGAATGGAAACTTTACCCATCAGTTTCTTGGTGACCCAGGCAAAGGCCGCACGGGGCACAGAGGTGGCGATGGTCGGGATTCGCGCTTCATGCCAGCCGATGCCGGTATTGATGATCGTTGCGCCTGCCTTCTCGACTTCCTGCGCCAACTGCACCACCTCATCATGGGTAGAACCATTGGGCACCAGATCAATCATCGAAAGCCGATAGATGATGATGAAATCTGTTCCCACCGCCTCGCGCGTGCGGCGCACCACCTCGATGGGCAGGCGCATGCGGTTTTCATAAGAGCCGCCCCAGCGGTCCTCCCGCTTGTTGGTGTGGGTGACCAGGAACTGGTTGAGGAAATAGCCCTCCGAGCCCATGATCTCGACCCCATCATAGCCCGCTTCCTGTGCCAGACGGGCGGCATTCACGATGTCGGAGATCTGCTTTTCGATCCCCTCCTCGTCCAGCTCGGTCGGCGGAAAGGGAGAGATTGGCGATTTGATGGCGCTGGGGGCGACGCATTTCGGCCCATAGGCGTAACGACCCGCGTGCAGGATCTGCATGGCGATCTTGCCGCCCGCGTCATGAACGCGCTGGGTGACGATGCTATGGTTGGCGACATCCTCTGCTGTGGTCATCATTGAGGCGCCGGGCAGAACTGAGCCTTCCAGATTGGGGCCAATGCCGCCGGTGACCATCAGGCCAACCTCTCCGCGGGCGCGCTCTGCATAGAATTCCGCCACCCGGTTCCAGTCGCGGGTTTCCTCAAGCCCAGTGTGCATGGAGCCCATCAGCACCCGGTTCTTGAGCGTGGTAAAGCCGAGATCCAGCGGTGCAAGCAGGTTTGGGTACACAGTCATAATACTCTCCCTTGACGTTAACGTAAATATGACCTCCCGCGCAGGGAATTGTCACTGTGCAACGCGGCGTCACCCCCTTGAATGCCCCAGCGGCAGGGGGTCTAAAGGAAGGGACTTGTCTCACATGCCTGGAGCACGGAAGAATGACGCCTGAGGAAATCGCCAAATTGCCCTATCGCCCCAATGTTGGGGTGATGATGATCAATTCTGCGGGGCAGGTCTTTGTGGCGCAGCGCAAGGACCGGTACAAGGATGCCTGGCAGATGCCACAGGGGGGGATTGATGCAGGCGAAGACGCTCAGCTGGCGGCCCTGCGGGAACTGGAAGAGGAAACCGGCGTTTCCTCTGATTTGGTTGAGATCATAGCGGAGAGTAAGGGATGGCTACCCTATGACCTTCCGCATGATGTGGTACCAAAGTTCTGGGGGGGTAAATATCGCGGCCAGGAGCAGAAATGGTTCTTGATGCGCTTTACCGGGCGCGATGATCAGATCGACATCGAGACCGAGCATCCTGAATTCTCTGATTGGTGTTGGCAGCCGGTGGATCAATTGGTGGAGAAGATTGTACCCTTCAAACGTGAGGTCTATGCCCGCGTTGTGGAAGAATTCAGGGATCATCTCTGACCATCGCCTTGCTGCACAACAAGTTTGGCCTCCGATCAATCCGGGGCATTGATCGCGCCTTTTGGTGCCCTACTTTCGCGCCAAAGCCTCAGCTTGCTTTGTCCCAACCAGATGCTGAGCAAAGCTAGGATTGCCCCCGCGACCTGCATCACAGTCAGCCCTTCCTTCAGGAAGATCCAGCCAAGTGCCACAGCGGTCAGAGGGCTGAAAACGCCCAGGAGTGAGACCATCGAAGGTTCCAACCTGCTTATTCCGCGAAACCACAGGATATAGGTCAGGGCACCGCCGATCAGGCTCATATAGGCGAGGCCTAGCAGATTGCCTGCGTCCAGGCTTGGCAGGGCTTCTAGGCTCAGGGCTGTGACTGGGATCAACAGGAGGCCCCCGGCGGTAAGCTGCCAAGCTGTAAAAGTGAGCGGAGGGACAGGCGGCTGCCACTTCCGGGTCAGAACCACCCCAAGCGCCATTGATGCAGCACCCCCCAGTCCTGCCAATACACCCCATGCATCCAGCTCGGCGTCTGGAGTTAGGACCAATAAGGCAACTCCAACAAAGCTGAACCCGGCTGCAGCGGCAGCAGTTAGTCGAAGTTGCGCGCCTAGAATGGGCACGGAAAAGAGCAGGACCAAGAGGGGTTGAACTGCCCCCAGTGTGGCAGCGACCCCACCGGGCAATCTGTAGGCGGAGACAAAGAGAAGCACCCAAAACAGTGAGAAATTGAGCGCCCCCAGAATGGCCAGCCGTGGCAGCCAGCGGTTGGGTGGCAGTTGACGTACCAAAAGAAGCAGCAAAAGCCCCGCTGGCAATGCCCTGAGCAGGGCAACCAGCAGCGGTGATTGGCCGGGGAGCAGGCTGGTGGTGACGATGTAACTGGACCCCCAGATCGCAGGGGCCAATCCGGTTATCAGAAGATCGGTGCGCGTCATTTTGGATTCCTCATTTATCTTGACGTCAAGATATGAGTAAAAATCTTGACGTCAAGATAAAATATCTGCAATGCTCTGCGCATGGATCATGTAGATTTTGTAACCCAGCAGTGGGCAAAGGAACGCCCGGACCTGGATGTCTCTTCTATGGGCGTAATCGGCCGTGTGGCACGGCTCTATCTGGCCTATGGGGAAGGCATGCAGAAGAACTTTGCGTGCTTTGGGCTCAATGCTGCGAAGTTTGATGTTTTGGCGACTCTCAGGAGGGCAGGTGCGCCCTATAGGCTCTCACCCGGGGATCTTTTGAAAGCGACCATGGTGACCTCTGGCACCATGACCAACCGCATAGCGCGGCTAGAGGCGGATGGAATGGTGCAGCGCTTTATCAACCCTGATGACAGCCGCAGTTTTCTGATTGAATTGACCGAAGAGGGGCTGCTGCTGATCGACAGGGTGCTTGAGGCCCATGTGACCAGGCAATCAGAGATGCTTGCAGGTCTGTCGCAGGAGGAGCGCGCAGGATTTGAGGTCCTGCTGAAGCGGGCATTGTCGGTGGTGGAAAGCTCCGGCTGAGCGCAAGCGATGACGCTGCTGGAAATGCAATGCAAGGCCTGCGCGGATGAGGGGAAGCCCACCCGCGCAGGGATTTCTATTTCTTAGAGCAGGCCAGCGTCGCGCAGCAGTTCCAGCATATTGGCTTCTGGGCGGGGACCGATATGGCTGATCACTTCGCCTGCGCAGACATTGCCAATCTTTGCGCAGGTCTCCAAATCACGGCCCGTCGCCAGACCAAAGAGGAAACCCGCTGCAAACTGATCTCCGGCACCGGTGGCGTCCACCGGTACAACTTTGTTCACTGGGACATCGTGACGGGTCTCGCCGCTGATCACGGTCACGCCATCTCCGGAGCGCGTGCAGACAACCAGTGGGCAGATTGCGGCGGTTTTTGCCAGCGCTGCTTCCAGCTCTTCGGTTTCAAAGAGGGAGCGGATCTCATCTTCGTTGCCGATTACGAAATCCAGGTCATTCTCGATCAGTGACAGGAAATCGGAGCGGTGACGTTCGACGCAGAAGGGGTCAGAGATGGCGATACCACATTTGCCACCGCCCTTGCGGCAGTCCCGCGCTGCTTCCATAAACGCGCTTTTGCCTTTGTCTTTGTCAAAGAGATAGCCTTCGAGGAACATGATCTTGCTGCTACCAGCAACTTCAACAGGCACATCCTTACTGCTCAACTCTGATGAAATGCCCAGATAGGTATTCATCGAACGCTCGCCATCCGGAGAGACAAAGATCATGGAACGTGAGGTGGGCAGTTCCCCGCCAGCCACTGGCGGGTTTACAAAATCAACGCCGTCCTCGTTCATGGAATCGGCATAGAAATGCCCCAGGGCATCATCATGTACGCGCCCGATAAAGGCAGCGTTCAAACCCAGAGCGCCTGCACCGGCAATGGTATTGGCCACAGAGCCACCGGGAGTTTGCACCCGGTTTTCCATCGCCGCATAAAGCACCTCACCGCGCTCCCGCTCGATCAGTTGCATAATGCCTTTTTCGATCCCCATCAGGTCGAGAAAGCTGTCATCGCTTTGCGAGATGACATCGACAACCGCGTTTCCGATGCCGGTGATTTCATAGGTTTTCATAGGTTCTTGTCCTCAAATTGACAGAGATCGCGGATCAAGCAGGTGCCGCATTGCGGCTTGCGCGCTTTGCAGTGGTAGCGCCCATGCAGGATCAGCCAATGATGGGCATGGAGTTGGAAATCCGCAGGGATATGGTCTTCGATCGCGCGTTCGACCGCATCCACATCCTTGCCAGGTGCAATTCCTGAACGGTTACCAACCCGGAAGATATGGGTGTCTACCGCCTGTGCAGGTTGTTTCCACCACATGTTCAAGACCACATTGGCGGTTTTGCGCCCGACACCTGGTAGGGATTGCAGGGCTGCACGAGAGTTTGGCACTTCGCCGCCGTAGTCATCCACCAGGATCTGGCTGAGCTTGGCTACATTCTTGGCCTTCTGACGAAACAGGCCAATGGTTTTGATATGGTCCGTCACGCCTTCGATGCCGAGATCCAGCATCTTTTGTGGTGTGTCGGCTATTTCGAACAGGGCGCGGGTTGCCTTGTTTACGCCTGCATCGGTCGCCTGGGCAGAAAGTGCCACAGCGACAACCAGCGTATAGACATTGACATGCTCCAGCTCACCCTTGGGTTCTGGTTCAGCTGCCTGAAACCGCGTGAAGATCTCGCGCAGTGTATGATAGTCGAGTTGCTTTGCCATACCGCGCCTTATGGCTGTTTTTCTTTGCCTGCTGCAACGACAAAGCGCAGCGCTGGTTTACAAGGGCTTTCTGCTTTGCTCATTGGCCACAGCGGAGTGTCGAATGCCATGCACCTGCATCGTTTATGGCTCCTGGCCGAAATTTCTGATCAGCTCTCTGCTCTGGCGCAATCGCTTTTCGCAAGTTTCGGGTCGCCTGCTGTTGGTGGCTGCGCCTATGGTATGAGGCAAGCAACAGCAAATGAGATCGGTGATGAACGTCCAGCCTCAGGAACAGGAAAACAGCTACCACTATGGTGTTATGCGGCGTGCTATCGACCTCATTGATGAGGGGGGGGATGACCTCTCTCTGGAAGAGCTCGCCCGGCGGATGGAAATGAGTCCCGCTCATTTCCAGCGCCTGTTTTCTGCCTGGGTTGGGGTCTCACCCAAGCGGTATCAACAGTATCTGAGGTTGGGACATGCCAAAACGCTTTTGAGAGATCGGTTTTCGACCCTGGAAACCGCCCATGCGGTTGGACTGTCCGGGTCCAGCCGCCTGCATGATCTGTTCCTGCGTTGGGAGGCGATGAGCCCCGGTGAATATGCCCGCAAAGGCGCGGGACTGAAAATTCTCTGGGGTTGGTTTGATAGCCCCTTTGGGCTGGCGTTGGTTATGGGGACGGTCAAGGGGATCTGCGGCATGGGCTTTGCCGCTGAGACTGGCGCCGAACCCACCATGGCTGATATGCGCGCGCGCTGGCCGCTGGCCGAATTCGTCGAAGACCCGATGGCACTCCGCCCCATGGTTGAAGCTGCGTTTTCTCGCAAAGGCGAGACCATGCTTCATTTGATTGGGGCACCTCTTCAACTCAAGGTTTGGGAGGCTTTGTTGAATATCCCAAACGGCCATGTCACCACCTATTCGGAAATCGCCAAATCAATCGGTGCGCCAAAAGCGGTGCGGGCTGTGGGCACAGCCGTGGGGCGAAATCCAGTCAGCTGGCTGATCCCTTGTCACCGTGCACTGAAAAAATCCGGCGGTATCGGCGGTTATCATTGGGGGCAACCGGTCAAACGGGCGATGCTTGCCTATGAGTCTGCGCGCAGTGAAGACCAATAGATGGCACAATTGGTGTGAGCCCAAGGATTGCACCAATGGTTGTGGTTTCGGTAAAAATAACAGGCTTATGTCTGTGAAGAGAGGTGCGCAGTATTTCGCGCAGTAACGCACGGAAGTTCGACCGCTCTGGTCAAAGCGGGAAAAATCAGAAAAACCAGAGAGCGAACCGCCCCATAGGAGCGGCAGAGCAGAAAGGTTTTGAAATGACCCTTAAGAAAATCACGAGCGCTGGTGTAGTTTGCGCGTTGTTTGGCCTGAGCGCCTGTACGGACCCAGCCACCATCGGTACGCCAGACAGCAACACCCAGCGCGGGGCCATCTTGGGTGGCATCATTGGCGCGGGCGTCGGCGCTATCGCCAATGACTCTGATCGGGGGCTCGGGGCTGTCACCGGTGCCTTGGTGGGGGCAACCGCTGGTGGCGTGATTGGCAATCAGCTGGATGCGCAGGAGCGAGAGCTGCGGCAGTCGCTGGCAAATGACTCCATCTCGATCGTGAACACTGGTGACCGGTTGATCCTGTCCTTCCCAAATGATCTGACCTTTGCCACCGATAGTGCCGCGATTTCCCCGGTGGTGCAGGCGGATTTGCGGAGCGTTGCCGGTAGTCTGGTTCGCTATCCAAACAGCACAGTTCAGGTCATTGGCCATACGGATAGTGATGGCGATGCCTCTTATAATCAGGGCCTCTCTGAGCGTCGCGCCAATGCGGTTGCAGATCAGATCCAGGCCGGGGGTGTACCTTATCACCGGTTGCGGATTATTGGCCTGGGTGAAGAGCAGCCGGTTGCCTCGAACCTGACACCTGAAGGCAAGGCCCGCAATCGTCGGGTCGAAGTGGTGATCATTCCCCAGGCAGGATAGTGCAGTCCAGAGCCTGAACGAAAAAGGACCCGCATTTCTCTCTGAAAAGCGGGTCTGTTCTTTTTTGCAGGGGCTTCCGCAGGGTTGCACATGACTTGCGCGGTGGTTCGGGTTTTCTGTTCAGGTAATTTTCTTAGATCTTTGCTGTGTGAAACAGCATTCTAAACGGAGAGATGACAATGGCTGATCCGAAACTGCTCACGATCTCTGGCTCCTTGCGCGCGGAGGCAACGAACCGCAAGCTTTTGCGTGAAGCTGTGCGACTGTTTGGATTGGCGCAGATGACGGAAGCGGATCTGAGGTTGCCGCTTTATGATGGGGATGATGAGGCCCGTGACGGGGTGCCGAGCGTGGTGCAGGCCCTCGCGGATCAGATCGCTCAGGCGGATGCGGTAGTGATCTCGACACCGGAGTACAACAAAGGTCCTTCTGGAGTTCTGAAAAACGCGCTCGACTGGGTTAGCCGGACCCAGGGCAATCCCTGGGACGGGAAGCCGGTCGCAGTGATGTCCGCCGCTGCCGGTCGTGCGGGCGGGGAGAGGGCGCAGATGGTGTTGCGTGGTTTCCTGACGCCTTTTCAGCCGCGATTGATCACCGGCCCCGAAGTGCATCTGGCTGGTTCAGGGGAGGCCTTTTCGGAAGACGGCCGTCTGTTGAGCGATCACTATGCTTCTACATTGGAGCGGCTGATGCAGAAGCTTAGGAAAGAGATCCAAGAATAAGCGGACATCACTGAAGGGTTTGCTCTTGCACGTAGAAACTCTAATCTGCGCAAATGAATGGCACCTTTCTTTCGCAAAACTTGGACCTATCGGCGCAGTTCGAAACTCGCGTTCAGGATGTTCTAGACCCTGCTCGGGCTGCGGCTTTTCAAATCGCGCTGGGGCGGGAGCCTGATGTTACGATGGGTGCTGCACTGCCGCCCTTTTTCCACCAGCTCTATTTCTGGACTCCACAGCCTCCTGACTTATTGGGGCGCGATGGGCACCCCAGTTTGGCAGCAGGTGGCATCATTCCGAATTTGGGGCTGCCAAGACGCATGTAGGCCGGGGGGCGGTTGAGGTTTGAGCAGCCTCTTTTGGCGGGAATAGAGGCTGATAAACGCTCCACCCTGGAAAGCTGCACCCAAAAGGACGGCCGCAGTGGCTTGCTAGGGTTTGTCACTCTGCGTCATGAAATCTGGCAACAGGAGCGCCTCTGTCTGACAGAATGGCATGATCTGGTCTATCGCGAGGATCCGGACCCTAATGCACCGCCACTAGTTCCGCCCAAAGCCAGAGTGGATGAGGCTACCTGTGTGAAAAAGAGCTTTGGCTCCACTTTGTTGTTTCGCTACTCGGCGCTGACCTTCAACGGGCACAGGATTCACTATGACCTTGACTATGCGCGCGAGGTTGAGGGCTATGCCGGGCTGGTGGTTCACGGACCCTTGTTGGCGCAGCATCTGATGTTGCTGGCAGAGGAGCACCTAGGAACCTTGGGAGAATTCTCTTTTCGGGCAACTTCACCCTTGATGCATTTCGAAGAGGCGGAGTTTTGCATCAAAGACGGATCACTCTGGGTGCGCGGACCGGATGGGCGGCAATGCATGCAGGCAAGTGCTGCGGCAAAGATCTGATGCAAAAGAAGGCAATGTGCTCCCGCGTCCCAAGCTGCCCCTTTGGGACAGATTAGGGACTTGGGCCCGGCGCCGCTGGCGCGGCGAAAGGAATTGGGCTGAGAAGCGTTTTAAGAGCAGGGCTGCTCTTAAAAGCGCCAATTTGATTGTGATGTGATCTTTGGTGCCTCAAGGGTAAACCACGCATTTTGCGCGGCGGCTGCGCCGCCCTTGACCCACCAAAGATCCTTCCGCCAAAGGTCCGAGAGTGGTATCCTAAAAAGTAGGGTCAAAGGAGGAACCGTTCCTAGAGGTTATCTTCCACCCGGAACCCTTCAGGGATATTGTCTTGGCCTTCCAAAAGGAGGTCTGCCATGATCTCTGCCACTTTGGGCGCCATGCCAAAGCCGATTTTGAAGCCGCCATTGGCGATGAAGTGATCTTGCTTGTCCGGCCAAGCTCCGAGCAATGGCGCGCGGGTCTTGGCGCGGGGGCGCACGCCTGCCCAGCGTTCGATGACCTCTGCCCCGTGTAAAAGTGGGAGGGCGGTGCAGGCCCTGGCAATGACGTCCTCAAGCTGCTGGTCAGTACTGGAGGGATCATCAAAATCGCGCTCGCTGGTGGAGCCTATCGCCAGGGTTCCATCCGCATGGGGAATGATGTGCAACCCATCGGCGTAGAGCTGCGGTACTTCTCCGGCGTCAAAGCGCAGGAGTGCGGATTGGCCTTTGACACCATTACCGACGGATTTGCCAAAGACTGTAGATAGCTCCAACAAGCCCCGATACCCCGTGGCATGGACAACCTTACCCTGATCAGGAGCTTCGCTTTGAACCTCAACCCCGTGTACCGACAGGGCGGCTTGCAGGGCAGCGCCACAACGGCGGGGGTGCATGCGGGCACTCAGCGTGTCATGCACCACAAAGCCGGTAGCGCTGGGCGGGCACCAGGTGCCAAGTTCCTCGGCTTTGCACACCCGCCATTCTGCCATCCCTTGCCAGAAATCGCGCGCGGTGACTTCACGCTGGCGGGCAAGTTCAAGCGCGCGGGCATCATTTAGCGGCTGCAGGCGACCGGTGCGGCCATAGCCCGTGGAAACTCCGCCGACCTCTTCTACAGCGCTCCAAAACTCCTGTGCCATCAGCAGGCTTTCCAGCTGGAACTGCTTTTTGGCGTTCCAATTTTCGGGTACATGTGGGGCCAGGGCGCCAACCAAGCCGCCGCTGGAGCCGGAGCCTATGCCATAGGGGTCAACCACCTGGACCCTTGCGCCACGTTTGAGGCAGGCCCAGGCAATCGAGAGCCCAAAGGCGCCCGCCCCTCTGACTGTTACATCTGCCATTGCCATTTTCTTTCCCTTTCGCCAGTCTCGCGCGCGATCCGGCTCTTCACATAAGGGATATTAGCATGGCAGACCAGCAGGCCCGCCTTTCATGGCGCGATGGTAAGATTCCGGTCTCCGATCAATTCGACGACCCTTATTTTTCGATCCAGGATGGCCTGGCAGAGACTGAGCATGTTTTCCTTGCGGGCAATGACCTGCCAGCCAGATTTACTCCTGGGTTCCAGATTGCTGAATTGGGGTTTGGCACGGGTCTGAACATGCTTGCTGTGTGGCGGGCCTGGGAGCAGTCTGGACAGAGCGGAACACTGCATTTCACCAGTTTTGAGGCCTTTCCCATGACGCCGGATGAAATGGCAAAAGCGCTGGACGCTTTTCCTGCCATCACGCCTTGGGCTGAGCGTTTTTTGGAACACTGGTCAGGGCAAGGGCACTGTGATCTGGGGAACCTGCAGCTCGAGGTTGTCATTGGCGACGCGCGCATGTCGCTGCCAGAGTGGGCAGGTAAGGCAGATGCCTGGTTTCTGGACGGGTTCTCACCCGCGAAGAACCCGGAGTTATGGCAAGAGGATCTGTTGCAATCGGTGGCGGATCATACCTGTCCGGGCGGATCGGCAGCCACCTATACGGCTGCGGGTTTTGTACGCAGAGGGCTTGAAGCGGCGGGCTTTGCCGTCACCCGCATTCCCGGCTATGGGCGCAAACGGCATATGACGAAAGCGGAATTGGCATGAGCAACGCGCAGGCCCTGGAACAAGGTCAAAGTTCCGGCAAAGGCCAGACAAACAATGTGACACTCGGCATCCTCCTGATGATCGGGGCGACAATTGTTTTTGCCCTACAGGATGGGATTTCGCGCCATCTGGCAGGCACTTATAACACCTATATGGTGGTCATGGTACGCTACTGGTTCTTTGCCGCATTTGTGGTCTTTCTGGCGATGCGTGCACCGGGTGGCATCCGTGAAACGGCCCGCACCGATCAATTGTGGCTGCAGATATTCCGGGGCGTGTTGCTGGTCGGTGAAATCTGCGTTGCGGTCTATGGCTTTACCATTCTGGGCCTCATCGAAAGCCAGGCCGTGTTCATCTGTTATCCGCTCTTGGTGGCTGCACTCAGCGGGCCGGTCCTGGGTGAGAAAGTCGGCTGGCGGCGCTGGGCCGCTATTGGGGTTGGCCTGATCGGGGTGATGATTATTCTACAGCCCGGCGTTGGCGTTTTCGACCCTGCTGCGATCATCCCCTTTGTCTCTGCATTGATGTTTGCGGTCTACGGGTTGATCACACGCTATGCGGCGCGCCGGGATAGTACCGCCACCAGCTTTTTCTGGACCGGGGTCGCCGGGATGGTTTTCATGACTGCTGTAGGCATCTGGTTCTGGGAGCCGATGAGCCGGGGAGACTGGGGTTGGATGGCGCTTTTGTGCGTCTCTGGGGTGACCGGGCACTGGTTGCTGATCAAATGCTATGAGGTGGCCGAGGCCGGGGCGGTGCAGCCCTTTGCCTATTTCCACCTGATCTGGGCTGCCATCTTGGGGGTCATGGTCTTTGGTGAAGTCATCCGCATCAATGTGGCCACCGGAGCGGCCATCATTATTGCTGCGGGTCTGTTCACCCTATGGCGCGAAAGCCGCAAGCGTACTGCCAGCTAATTCCTTTGAGAAGGGCACTGGCAACGGCTCCTTCCCAAGGCGTGCGCGATATACTGGTAGGCTCTCGGTGACTCGCATCACGTAGTTGCGGGTCTCATTAAAGGGAATGTGCTCGATCCAATCGACAATCTCAGGCGTGCCGCCGCGAGGGTCGCCATAGCGTTCCATCCAACGGGTCGGGCGATGAGGGCCGGCGTTATACCCGGCTGCCATCATCACTACATTGCCGCTGAAGTCCCCCGCAAGTTTGGCCAGATATTGGCTGCCAAGCTTTGCATTGTAGTCCCATTCTTGAGTCAGGCGGCTTGTTTGGTGATTGGCAAGGATCCCCAGCTCACCTGCCACCAGCTTTGCCGTGGCGGGCATGATTTGCATCAGCCCGCGCGCGCCTGCATGGCTGATGACAACCGGGTCAAATTCGCTCTCGCGACGCGCGATTGCCAGGGTCATCTCTGTCGCCATCGGGAGGTTCTTTTTTGCCACCGGATGCAGCGGGAAATAGGCCCCCTCCAGTTCCAATCCAGCGCGGGCTGCACGTTTGGAAATCATGACGGCTAGATGTGGCTCGCCCAGCTCGACTGCCATCTGGCCCAGCTGTCGGGCCTGTACCGGTGGCAGGCTTTCGACCTGATGGGTGAAGAACCGTTCTGCCAGGGTGACATCACCCGCTTGCAGCAAAAGCAACCCCGCTTCGGTGACAGAAGAGTTCAGGAAGGCCGCACTGCGCCAGGGCGGCAGCTTGGGGGGGGAAGCAAGCGCTGGATCAAAGCCACGCCCCAGGGTTTCCGCTGCCAGGAGCCCATAAAAGGAGGTCTGATACTCCGCCGCCTTGGCATAGGCCTCATGCGCTTTGTCTACTTCACCAAGTGCCGCATAGGCCCGGCCCAGCCAGTAACCGCCGCGTCCTATCGAGATTGGCGTCTCGATGGAGGCCAGGAACCGTTCAAAATGATAGATCGCGAGCTTTGGGTCATCCAGCTTCTGGAGCGCGATATAGCCTGCCAGCCATTCACAATCAGAATAGCCATATCCGGCATCCGGAGTGGAGAAATGATGCGCGGCCAGTTGGTAGGCCTGTTCGTTCTTGCCGTCGCGCATCAACTGGCGCGCCATATCGCGACGGCGGCGTAGCCATTTTTCCGGCTCGCCAAGGCTTTCAGCGCTGGTACTGCGCGCCATCATCAGCTCAACTGCGGAATCGCGGCGCTTCTTTTTGTCACGCCAGGCAAATCTGTCATAGGCAAGGCCGGCTGATTTTTGCAGTTCAGCCGGAACCGCAGCAATTTTAGCGTCAACCCCATTGGCTTGCTCTTGCAGCGCGAGACGTGCTTCTGCCAGGGCGCGCTGGCCTTTGGGCAAGAGGGGCAACATCCTACCCGCACTGACATCATGACTGTCCCACAAAAGGCGATCCACCCGTGCCGCGTGATGGGGGGCCAGGAGCTTTGCGTGATCCTTCAGATAGGCTTCTTGGATTGCGCTCCCCATTGGCATGGTATGCCAGGCCAGAACCAGTTCCGCTTCTCCACTGCCGCGCTCATCGCGCGCAATCAAGGCGCGCGCAAGGCTCAGCGCCCCTTCAGCGGTTTGCGGCTTTGCGTCTTTGTAGAATTCCAGCACCACATCATGAGGCTCTGCCGCTATCAGGGGCTCGTTGCGGCGCCGGAGATAGGGCAGCCCGGGCCAGTCTGGCCTGCGGGACAGGAACATCATGACATCCCCAGCAGAGCCAAGTCGCGCGCGCAAACGGTGCCATTCCACGATATCCCGCGCCACAGTGCCTTCACCCCCTGCCGTGGTGAGTGCTTCATTCCATTTCTCGCTCTGCATCAGTGCCAGCGCGTCCTCTAGCGGGCGCGCGGCACCTTGATGGGGCAATGCGCTGAAAAGCAGCAGAGATATAAGAGTTAGAATGCGTGTCATGACTTGCTTTTTAATGCCTTCAAAGGATAGAGGCATTGACGATAGTTCGTGCAGGGCCAGTATCAACTCAAAATCTGGTCATGTCCATTTCAAGGCAGGCCTCCGCCTGTCAGATCCCGATGCTAAAGGAGCGTGCCCATGTTCAAAGGCTCTATGCCAGCCCTCGTCACTCCGTTCAATAACGGCGAGTTGGATCTGGATGCGCTTAAACGCTTGGTCGAATGGCATATTGCCGAAGGGTCCAGCGCTTTGGTGCCGGTTGGAACAACCGGTGAAAGCCCAACCCTGACCCATGATGAGCATGAGGCGGTTATTGCCGAGGTGGTCAAGGCTGCAGCTGGTCGCGTGCCGGTCATCGCCGGTGCAGGCTCCAACAATACCGTTGAAACGATTCGCTTTGTTGAGTTCGCGCAGAAGGTTGGCGCCGATGCGGCCCTTGTTGTGACCCCCTACTACAACAAGCCGACACAGCGCGGTCTGCTGGCACATTTTCAGGCAGCCCATGACTGCGCCGATGTGCCGATCATCATTTACAACATCCCCGGTCGCTCCATTGTGGATATGACCCCTGCGACGATGGGTGAGTTGGCCAAACTGCCACGTATCATTGGCGTTAAGGATGCCACTGGTGATATCGCCCGGGTCAGCCAGCAACGCGCTTCTTGCGGTGCAGATTTTGTCCAACTTTCTGGCGAGGATGCGACTGCGCTGGGCTTTAATGCCCATGGTGGCGTCGGGTGCATTTCCGTGACCGCCAATGTGGCGCCAAAACTCTGCGCTGAGTTCCAGGCCGCAACCCTTGCGGGCGACTATGCAAAGGCGCTGGAGTATCAGGACAAGCTGATGCCGCTGCATGAGGCGATCTTTATCGAGCCAGGCCTGGTTGGTGCCAAATATGGTCTCAGCAAATTGGGGCTTTGCAGCGAAGAGGTTCGCTCTCCGCTCACTGGCCTTGAGGAAAGCACCAAGGCCGCCATCGACGCCGCCATGGCGCATGCTGGTTTGCTGTAACCTTTTGCGACCCAAATCAATTTGACTAAGGCCCCGCATATCCTGCGGGGCCTTTTTTTTCACCTCTCACGCTGCAGCGGTTTCACCCTCAGCGGGGTGTGGAATTGCAAAACCTATAGCGAGGCGGTTCCAGGCGTTGATCGTGGTCACCAAGAGGGACAGCGCCACCTGTTCGCGGGTGTCAAAGTGCTTGGCCAACTCTTTGTAGATCTCATCGGGCGCTCCTTTGGTGCTGATTTCGGTCAGACATTCGGTCCAGCCAAGCGCTGCACATTCACGCGGTGAAAAGAGAGAGGATTCTCGCCAGGCATTCAGCAGGTGCATGCGGGTGTCGCTTTCCCCGTGCCTGCGTGCGTCATGGCTATGCATATGAATGCAAAAGGCACAGTGATTGATCTGAGAGGCGCGGAGTTTCACCAATTCGATCAGGCTATGCTCCAAACCGCTGTTGGCGATGGTTTCTTCCAGCGCGAGCATGGGTTTCATCAGATCTGGGGCAACCGAAAAATGGTCGATGCGGGCTGTCATTGTCTTCTCCTGTTTGGTGACATGCAAAGAAGACGAAGCGGCGCAGCAGGTTGTGACAGGTAACAGGAAAAAAGAGCGCCCAGATGGGGCGCTCTGTCATTCAACGTTTCGCTGTGATTTTTAGCGTTTGCCGTAGTATAGGCCAACAACATGTTCTGCCTGGGCAAAGAACAGCCAGCGTGAGGCCATGATGCCGGCAATATGCGCAAGCACGGCAACAGCGGCCATCAGGTGTTTTGCCATGCTCGATTCCGTCGGCAGCCAAAGGCACAGGATTGGCAGGATAAAGCCCAGGATCAAAGCGATGCCGCGCAGTTTCTGAATATGTTTGCGGCCAACCACATATACAAATTCCCGCAGCAGGTAGTTGCTGCCGGTATGGGGCGGTTCAAAGGCGCGCACTGCACCTCGATCTCCCAGGCCGGTTGCTGTTCCCATGGTGGTCCCAGAGGAGGCAAAGGCTTGATCCCCCTTGTGCCAATAGGCCAGTTGGACAACGCCCGCAGCCAGCAAAAGCCAAGGAGCCAGGCTCTCTTGTCCTGCCAAAAGGGCACCGCCCGACAGGCTGAAGGAAAGGAACATGACCGGGGTCACGGACATGTTCCAGCGCGGAATGGTCTTCAGCTGCGTATAGATCATCGAAGTGGTGAAGACGGTGGCAATGCTGAGGGCCGCGCCAATGAGACCAAGAAGCGTCCAGTGGGTTTCCAGGAATACGGCGCCAATGGCGTAGAGCCCCATGACCAGGAGTGCGGCAACAGCGCAGACGCCCTCACGGCTGAGCCAGCTGGTCTTCCACTGCGTGAAAGCACGCCAGGCACGTTCTGGATGGCCAAGGTGAAAAGTCGAGGCCAGCAATCCGCCAACCGCCAGCCCATAGGCGATGGCGTAGAAGACAAAGGCGACCCAGCCAGTAACCGGCGGGAAGCCCAGCCCCAGATAGGCCAAGAGGCCAAAGCCAAGTCCTGAAAGTGTGGTGAAAAGGATAACTGATGGTGCGGGATGCATCAGGAAGCTCCTCCCGGTAGTTTATCAAGTGCCTTGTCGAGCCAGCCCATAAAGCCGCCTGCCTCCTCAGTGACGGGTGCGAGCAGCGGGGCAAGGACATCGATCTGATCTTCGATCTGGTCTTTTGGACGCGGTGGCAGGTATTTGTTCACGGGTTTGGTGCCCATTTCGGGCATTAGATCCATACCGCCGCGCTCTGCCACCAGTTTGGAAACATCGCTATTGGGGTCGCCCAGATCACCAAAATGCCGGGCACCCGCGGGGCAGGTGCGCACACAGGAGGGGACTCGGTCCACCTCGGGCAGGTTCTCGTTGTAGATCCGGTCCACACAAAGCGTGCATTTCTTCATCACGCCTTCGGCCAGATCGAGTTCCCGTGCGCCATAGGGGCAGGACCAGGCACAGAGTCCGCAACCGATGCAATTGTCCTCGTTGACAAGCACGATACCATCTTCAACTCGCTTGTAGCTGGCGCCGGTGGGGCAGACGGTGACGCAGGGCGCGTCCTCACAGTGCAGGCAAGATTTTGGGAAATGGATCAATTGGGCGTGCCCCTCGTCGGGCTGCACCTCGAAACTATGCACCCGGTTCAAGAAGGTGCCTGACGGATCCCCGCCATAGGCGTCCTGATCGCTAAGTGGGGCCCCGTAGTTTTCGGTGTTCCAGCCTTTGCAGGAAATCACGCAGGCATGACATCCAACACAGGTATCGAGATCAATGACCAGACCCATCTTGCGGTCGGTGGTGGTAGGAAGTTCCGTCATATCTGGCTCCGTCCGGTGAGGGGGCTTGCTGGATTCATTACTTGTCCGAAGGCGAGGGGCTCTCTAGCTTCTTGCGCGTGGGTTATTGTGTGAATGGAGAATTCCAGATGAATATTTTGAAGACAGTCATTGTAACACTCTGCCTTTTTGGCGGCAGTTCGGTGGGGGCGACGACCCTTACCGAAGATTTTTCCTCTGGCCTCAACGGCTGGCGGGTATTTGGCACTTCCGGTGCTCAGCAACCTGGAGGGACCGCTGACAATGGGGCTGCCATCGTAGTTCAGCCGTCTGGTGGGCCCAGTGGCGCCTCGGATGCTTGGCTTTCGCTTGATGACACCAATAGCACCTGGATGCATGCGGTGTTCGGCAACGGATGGACCGGTGATCTTTCGGGCTTTGACGGGGGCGATTTCTCGCTCGATTACATCCGTACCGTGCCTGCGTCCGGCGGCTCTCTTTTTGGCAGCTTCGGTTTTCTGCGGGTGAGCGGTGGTGGCCAGACGGTTGGCCTCGACATCATTGGTCCAGACCCGAGTTCCACCTGGGCAACGGCCTCGATTGGGTTCTCCGCCAGCACCTTTGGCGTGTCGCAGAGCACCTGGACGAACATTCTGACAAATGTGACCGAGATTCGGATCCAGACTGAGAGCACCAGTGGATTTACCGAAGTCGTTGGGTTGGACAATGTGACCCTTGCCGCCGTGCCACTGCCAGCGAGCCTTTTGCTGCTGCTGAGTGCCATCGGAGGATTGGGTCTGCGTCGCCGCATTGTTAAAGGCTAACCTTTCTGGGCGGCCCTGGTGTTGGGCCGCTTTTTTGCTGGCCGCGTCCGTTTTCAAATGGATGCGGCCAGTGTCCCTTTTAGCAGACTTACTCAGAGCTGGGGTGATCCTTGAGATCATTTGCCCACCTTCCACTTCAGCTCTTTGGGCCCGGTACCAACTGGGGATTTGAGAGCCGGGAAAGCGGGTTGGCTTTCTGCGATCTCTTCCGGGGCACCGGCTTTTTCAATCTTTACCTTCAGATCGAACCAGGCCGCCTGACCGGTGATCGGGTCAGAGTTGGCCCAACGCATACCATCCCCTCGCGCGGGCAGCAGCTCATGGATCAGATGGTTCAAGAGGAAGCCTTTGGTGGCTTCGGGTGCATCCTCTTCCAGGGCCCAGGCGCCTTTGCGCTTGCCGATGGCATTCCAGGTCCAGACGGTGTTGTCGTTCAGCGCCGCCATTTCCATCACCGGCACCGTGATCGACCCATGCGGAGAGGAGACCTTGGCCCAGTCACCGTCCTGCAGCCCATGCTCACGCATCAGCTTGGTCGGCACATAAAGCGGGTTGCGCCCATGCAGCTGGCGCAGCCAAGCATTCTGTGTCCCCCAAGAATGATACATCGCCATCGGACGCTGAGTGAGCGCATTGACGGTGAAGCCTTCATTGCCGGTCTGATCGGTTTCATACCAGATCGGCAGCGGATCCATGGTCTCTTTCAGACGCTCGCGCAGATGTTCGGGTGGTTGGCGTTCGCCATGGCCCTCTGCTGCCAGCTGGAACTTGCGCACTGGCTCTGAGTAGAGCTGGAACAGGTAGGGTTGCGGGCTGTCATAAAGACCCAGGTTCACCGCCCAATCCTGATAGGCCATGTTCCAGGGCTTATAATAGCTTGCCTCATCCGGGATATGTTCCACAAAGAAGCCGCCATTCTCGATGTATTTGTCGAGCTGCTCTGGGTTGACCTCACCACGCCCGACCTTGTCACCGTTCTCACCACGGAAGCCCGCCAAGGGGCCAATGCCTGGCTTGCGTTCATGGTTGACGATGTAATCTGCGTAGTCCTGCCATTTGGCGGTGCCGTCTTCACGGGTAAAGCCCGGAAGCCCCATCTTGTTGGCAAGTTGCACCAGCACGGTTTGGAAGCCACGCACATCGCGGTCTGGTTCGATGACCGGCCAGCGGATCGCATCCGCGGCCCCGTCCGCCTCACAGATCGGGCGGTCCAGCAGGCTGATACAGTCGTGGCGCTCCAGATAGGTGGTGTCAGGCAGGATCAGATCCGCATAGGCCACCATTTCGGAGGAATAGGCATCGGAGTAGATGATCCGGGGGATCACATAATCGCCGTTCTCATCCGTGTCGGTCAGCATCTCCATCACACCCTTGGTGTTCATGGAAGAGTTCCAGGACATATTGGCCATATACATGAACAGGGTGTCGATCTTGTAGGGATCGCCTGCATGGGCGTTGGAAATCACCATATGCATGAGCCCGTGGGAGCTCATCGGGTTTTCCCAGGTGAAGGCCTTGTCGATTCGGGCCGGGCTGCCGTCGGTCTTCAGTGCCAGATGCTCAGGACCATGCACAAAGCCCAGGTGCGGGCCATCCAGCGGTTTGCTGGGGGTGACCCGGCAATGGGGGGCTGGGTGTGCTTCGACCGGCTTGGGGTAGGGTGGCTTAAAGCGGAACCCGCCAGGGGCCTCAACCGTGCCGAGGATGATCTGCAGAACATGCAGGGCACGGCAGGTCTGGAACCCATTGGCATGGGCCGAAACCCCGCGCATGGAGTGCATGGCGACCGGGCGACCAACCATTTTCTCGTGCTTTTCGCCACGGAAATCGGTCCATTCCTGATCGAGTTCAAAGGCCTCTTCAAAGGCAACGCGGGCGAGTTCGGCGGCGATGGCACGGATGCGTTTCGCAGGGATTCCGCAGCGCTCTGCCACAGCCTCAGGGGCGTATTCGTCCTTCAGATAGCGCTCGGCCATCAGCTGGAAGACGGTGATATGTTTGATACCGTCCAGCTCAAAGCTACCGCCGAGATCGGGGCGTACACCATGCATATCAAAGGGCGCGAGCTTTCCTGTGGTGCGGTTGATCACCAGCGGCGCGCCGTGATCGTCGCGCAGAAACAGACCTTTGTCAGGTGAGTTCGGGTCCTGATTGACCAGCACCGGCGCATTGGTAAAGCGCGAGAGATACTCCAGATCGATCTTGCCGGCTTTCATCAGGCAGTGGACAAGCGACAGGATGAACAGCCCGTCAGTGCCCGGTGTGATTCCAACCCAATCATCGGCAACTGCGTTGTAGCCAGAGCGGATCGGGTTGACGCCGATCACACGCGCACCACGCGCTTTGATCTTGCCGATACCCATCTTGATCGGGTTGCTGTCGTGGTCTTCTGCAACGCCGAACAGCATAAAGAGTTTGGTGTGATCCCAATCGGGCTGTCCAAACTCCCAGAAGGCACCGCCCATGGTGTAGATGCCGGCGGTCGCCATATTGACCGAGCAGAAGCCGCCATGGGCCGCATAGTTGCAGGTGCCGAAATTCTGCGCCCAGAAGCTAGTGAAGCTCTGTGACTGGTCGCGACCAGTAAAAAAGGCCAACTTTGAGGGGTCATCCTCACGGATTGGCTCCAACCAGCCCGCCGCGATCTCCAGCGCTTCGTCCCAGGAGATCTCCTCAAATTCACCAGATCCGCGCGGGCCGACCCGTTTCAGCGGTGCCTTGAGGCGAGAGGGTGCATTGACCTGCATGATCCCAGCTGAGCCTTTGGCGCAAAGCACACCTTTGTTGACCGGGTGGTCGCGGTTGCCTTCGATATAGGCGACCTTGCCATCTTTCATATGCACATTGATGCCGCAGCGGCATGCACACATGTAACAGGTAGTTTGACGGACCTCGTCCGACACTTTTGGGGATGTCTCCACCCGGGGTTGCTGGAACGTCATCTGGCCTCCCTTGCCTGTTCTTTCTGGATCAGGTCAGAACCGTGATCCCTGCCAGTATCAGCCCGGCAATGAACAGTGTTTCTACGATGATCAGGGCAATGGCCGCTCCACCCACGGCCAGCACCTGTTTCAGGTTGGTTTTCATGCCCACCGCGGCGATTGCGATGAGCAGAAGCCAGCGCGATGACTGGCTGAGGAATTCACTAAGTGCAGTTGGGATCAGACCAAAGGAGCTGAGACCAGCCAGACCGAGGAAGGCGACCACAAAGCCAGGTAGTAGCGGCGGGCGCTTGCCATCACTTGGCAGCTCGGCAAAGGAGCGGATCACCAGAGAGGCTACCAGAACAATAGGGGCCAGCATGGCCACCCGGATCAGCTTAACCAGGGTGGCACTGTCGCCCGCCTGTTCTGAAATCGAGAAGCCGGCGCCGACCACCTGAGCCACGTCATGGATGGTACCGCCCAGAAATACGCCAGCCTGGGTCGCGTTCAGCTCTAGGAAATTCACCAGGATCGGATAGGCAATCATGGCGATGGTTGACAGCACGGTGACGCCCATGACGGTAAAGATCAGGCGCTCTTCAGAGCGTTCGTCGCGCGGCAGGATGGCGCTGATGGCCATGGCTGCCGAAGCACCGCAGATTGCAACCGAGCCGGCAGTGAGCAGAGCAAAGCGCCATTTGTGACCAAAGAAACGCGCGACCAGCAGGCCAAATCCAATGGTGGCAACAACCCCACCAACTACGAGCGCAATAAGATCCCATCCCAGGCCCATCATCAGGGTCATGGAAACGCGTACACCAAGAAAGGCAATGCCCAGCCGCAGCAAGGTACGTGCGGAGAAGGAAATGCCGGGTACGGTCTTGCCCTCTTCTCCCAGAAAGCTCACCGCGATCCCCAACAGCAGGGCCAACAGCATCGCCGGAGTCGCGTAATGCTCAGCCAGGAACTGCGCGGTGACTGCCACGATGATGGCCATTGCAACACCGGGGAAAAGCTCCTGAGCCTTTGCCTTCAGATTGGCAGTCCCTCTGGCTACAATCTTGGCGTCTGTATGTGGCGGTGAAATGGCCATGGGTTTCCTTGTTCGTCGCGTTGGCGCAGGCTAGGCGTCTTAGCTGGATTTCGCGAGAATTTTCTGTGTCTTGATGGTTTTGCGAAACTTGATTTCGGTTTTTCTGATGTTTTGGCGCAGTTGTTCGCGATGAGGGCTGCAATGCTTGGCTATGATCCGGCGTTTTGTGCCTGCAACACGGTTACGGCAATCATCTCCACCACATCCTCTGCACTACAGCCGCGTGAGAGGTCATTGGCTGGCTGCGCCAGTCCCTGCAGAATGGGTCCGATGGCGCTATAGCCGCCCAGGCGCTGGCTGATCTTGTAGCCGATATTGCCGGCATCCAGATTAGGGAAGATCATCACGTTGGCTTGGCCTGCCACACTGGAGCCAGGAGATTTCTTCTCACCAACTTCTGGGGCAAAGGCCGCATCGAATTGAAGCTCGCCGTCGACTTGCAACTCCGGGCGTGTTTGGTGCAGCGCTGCGGTGGCCTCGCTTACCTTGGTGACCGCCGGATGGCGTGCACTGCCTTTGGTTGAGAAGGAGAGCATCGCAATCTTTGGTTCCTGCCGCAGGAGGTTTTGGCAAGACAGGGCAGAGGCGCTGGCAATGGCAACCAGATCCTCTGCGCTAGGATCAATGACCAAGCCGCAGTCTGAATAGAGCATGGCACGACTGTGCGCGGTTGCATTTTTTGGGGGATACATCAGGAAGAAGCTGGAAACCATCGCGGCATCCGGGGCCTTGCCAATCACCTGAAGGGCGGTCCGCACCACATCCGAAGTGGTGGCGACAGCGCCACCTACGGTCCCGGTTGCATGGCCTTCGCGCACGAGCATGGCGGCAAAGACAAGGGGGTCTTGCACCATTTCCGCTGCCTTTTCAGGTGTCATACCCTTATGTTTGCGCAATGCGTGGAAGGATTTGGAAAAATCGGAAGTGAAGGGGGATTTGGCAGGGTCCTGAATGGTGAGGCCGGGGCCGGAGGAAGTGCCCTGCGCGCTGAGCTCAGCTTCGACTTCCGCGGTTGCACCGACCAGTACGATATCGGCCAATCCAAGGCTGCGTGCTTTGATGGCGCCAGCCACAATGCGGGGATCACTCCCTTCACTGAGAGCGATCACAGCGCGCGAGGATGCAGGCGTCTGGCCGAGCAGAGCTGAAGGAGACAGAGCTTGGGTCATGCGGCAACCTTGACGATGTTTAGGATGGAAAAGAGCGTGAGCATGATGACAATCACACGGCGGAACTGGGCCTGAGAGGCAGAGGAAAAGCGCAGGCCTCCGGCCCAGACACCGGCCCCGAGGATCGGGAAGGCGATCGCAACACCGGTCAGAGTGTCGGTGCCGACCAGGCCATTGGCGGCCATCACCGGCAGCGCCATCACGTCGATGCCGGTGAGATAGACAATCATCACCGCACGGAAAACGGCAGGGGCCAGCGGCTGAGCGGTCAGGAAAGCCGCAGCGGGCAGCCCGCCCACGCCTGCGCTGTTGACCATGCCTGAAACGAACCCGGCCGCCAGATTACCTTTTGTGCCGATGGTTTGGCGCAGCTGCCAGCCACTCAGGAGAACAAGGCTAAGGAAGAGGATGATCGCGGAGATCGCCAGACGCGCCTGGTCTTCGCCGAGGCGGGCCATCACTGCAACTGCCGGCACAGTGGCCAGCCCGGCCCCAATCCACAGAGGCCAGACTCGGGACCAATCCACATGCGGGCGGATGCCGCGCGCCTGGAACAGTGTCATTGCGATTTCACAGGAAAAGATGACCGGGATCAGGGGCAGCGGATTGGTGGTGAGTGCTGCCAGGATGATAAAGATCGCGGAAAAGCCGAAGCCGGAGTAGCCCCGGATATAGGCCGCCGCAAATAATGCGGCGGCCAGATATGCCCCTTGGCCCATGGAGAGATCAAAGGGCAGTGTCATGGGATCAGACCTGCTGCTCGCGCATGTCTGCAGCGTCGATGCCTGCTACACGAACAGGCTTCTTCATCGCGTCGCGGCGGAAGGGCTCACCCAGTTCCTGGTTGATCATGGCCTCAATGAGGGTGGTGATGCCGTTTTCCATCTGATCTTTGATCGCCTGGTTCAATGCGGCGGTCAGTTCGTCCATGGTGCGGGCAACAACGCCTTTCAGGCCACAGGCATTGGCGATACCGGCGTAGGAGACCTGCTGGTCCAGCTCGGTGCCGACAAAGTTGTCATCGAACCACAGGGTGGAGTTACGCTTTTCAGCACCCCACTGGTAGTTGCGGAAAACAACCTGGGTCATGGCGGGCCATTCTTCGCGACCAATGGCGGTCAGCTCGGTCACTGCGATGCCGAAGGCACCGTCGCCCGAGAAGCCGACAACCGGAACGTCAGGGCAGCCGATCTTGGCGCCGGCAACCGCTGGCAAACCATAGCCGCAGGGGCCAAAGAGACCGGGGGCCAGATACTTACGACCTTCCTCGAAGGAGGGGTAAGCGTTGCCGATAGCGCAGTTGTTGCCGATGTCGGAGGAGATGATCGCCTCTTTTGGCAGTGCGGATTGGATCGCGCGCCATGCCATGCGGGGCGACATCCATTCCGGCTTGTCGTCACGGGCGCGCTGGTTCCAGGTGGTGCCCGGATCGTCGTCCTCGTGGGTCATTTCGGTCAGCTGCTGCGCCCAGCGGGTCTTGGCTTCGGAGACGCGTACCTTGCGCTCTTCGCGGCCTTCGTCGCCAGCGGTATCGCTCAGCTGCGCCAGGATGCCCTGTGCCACTTTGGCGGCGTCACCGATGATACCGACAGAGACTGTCTTGGTCAGGCCGATGCGATCAGGGTTGATGTCCACCTGGATGATCTTGGCTTCGGTCGGCCAGTACTCCATGCCGTAGCCTGGCAGGGTGGAGAAGGGGTTCAGGCGGGTCCCGAGGCAGAGAACAACATCTGCGTCCTTGATCAGTTCCATACCGGCTTTGGAGCCGTTGTAGCCCAGAGGGCCTGCAAACAGCGGGTGGTTGCCTGGGAAGGCGTCGTTGTGCTGGTAGCCAACGCAGACCGGGGCGTCCAGACGCTCGGCCAGCTCTTTGGAGGCTGCGATGCCGCCTTTGGACAGAACCACACCAGCACCGTTCAGGATGACAGGGTTCTTGGCGCCCGACAGCAGGGCCGCCGCGTCAGCAACCGCGGTCTCACCACCGGAAGGCAGTTCGAATTCGACAATCGCGGGCAGCTCGATGTCGACAACCTGGGTCCACATGTCGCGTGGGATGTTCAGCTGCGCCGGAGCAGAGGCGCGTTTGGCGTTCATGATGACGCGGTTCAGAACTTCGGCAACACGAGAGGGGTCACGCACTTCTTCCTGGTAGCAGACGCAGTCTGCGAACATGCGCATCTGTTCCATTTCCTGGAAGCCGCCCTGACCGATGGTCTTGTTTGCCGCTTGCGGGGTCACCAGCAGCAGGGGAGTGTGGTTCCAATAGGCGGTTTTCACGGCGGTCACGAAGTTGGTGATGCCGGGGCCATTCTGGGCGATCATCATCGACATCTTACCGGTGGCGCGGGTGTAACCATCCGCCATCATGCCGCCGGAGCCTTCGTGGGCACAGTCCCAGAAGGTGATTCCAGCCTGCGGGAAGATATCCGAAATTGGCATCATGGCAGAGCCGATGATCCCGAATGCATGCTGAATGCCATGCATTTGCAGGGTTTTGACGAAGGCTTCCTCGGTGGTCATTTTCATGGCGAATGCTCCTAAGTGAGACGCAAAGGCTCCCGGTCCTAAGCCGGGGATTGATACCGGTTTAGGCAGGCCGGGCGGAGCGGGTTAGGGCCAGTTTGCCTCCTGAACTAGGGCCAATTTACGCCAGTCATCTTGGTTCAGTGGATTTTTCTTATATGCTTCAAGGGATCGGAGTATGTCGTGAACCTATCTTGACGTGCAATAAGTGAGACAAAAAATCTCAATTACAACGCTTTTCGGTTCTCACCGAGAGGTCAGCTTTTTACAATCGCCTTTGCCAACAGGCCAAGCCCCGGTTCGATGCGGGATGCGGCTATGGAGGAGTAGCCGATGCGATAGTAATTCAGCTTGCGATGCTCTGCCGAAAAGAAAGGCGCACCAGGTTCGATGATGACACTATCCTCTTTCAGCCTTTCGGCAACCGCGGTCATATCCAATCCGTCCGGGGCTCGCATCCACAGGGATGATCCTCCATATACACCGACGCCAGCTACCGTAAGATCATGTCTTTTGACGGCGTCTTCTATGACGCAACGACGGTCATGTAGAACTTTGGCGGTGCGCCGAATCTGCGCGTCATAGTGTCCAAGCGACAGGAAATAGGCGACGGTGCGCTGCACATGTCCCGGTGGGTGCCGCAGTACATAGGCCCGTAGTGCGCGAGCCTGACGAATGAATGCCTCTGACCCGACCATGTAGCCCAACCGCAGACCGGGAAAGAGAGATTTGGAGAAACTGCCAATATAAATTACCCGTCCATCGCTATCGAGCGACTTCAAAGCGGGGGAAGGGGCTCCGAGGAAGGACATTTCAAACTCATAGTCATCTTCAACGATGATTGCATCAATGTCTCGGGCACGCTGCAGGAGCTCTTTGCGCCGGGCCATGGGCATCGTCGCGGTGGTTGGGCTTTGATGACTGGGGGTGCAGAATATGACGTCGGTGTCATCGCAGATTTGTTGTGGTGGCAACCCGTCGGCGTCAACGGGAATGTTGTCGATATTGCAACGCACGTGATGCAGGTGATCGCGCACGGTGTAATAGGTCGGATCCTCCAGGGCGGCTTTCCGTCCCCGGTTGAGCAAAAGCTGCGTGACGATCCACAGCGCATTTTGCGCTCCGAGAGTGATCAGAATCTGCTCCGGCCGTGCTGTCACCCCGCGTCGCGGTAATGTGTGGCGGGCGATATACTCGATCAGAAGCGGGTCATCTTGATCAAAATAATCATCCGTCAGAGCGGCAAAATCCTTTTGCCCCAACGCTCTGAGGGCGCAGAGGCGCCAATTGGCGTGGTCAAACAACGAAGGATCCGCCTGCCCATAAATAAAGGGGTAGCGATAGCTACGCCAATCGGGAGCTTTGCGCGGGGTATCGCCGCCTGTAAAGCTGCGCACCAGCATATGGGACCAATCTACAGCATCCTCTGATTGTATCGGAGGGGTGTAGCTGGGCGGGACCGGCGCATTCTCTGAGACATAGTAGCCAGAGCGACCACGGGAGGTCAGGTAGTCATTTGCCAAGAGTTCCGTATAGGCCAGCGTCACGGTGATACGGCTGATTCCCAGATGGACCGCGAGTTTGCGGGAGGAGGGGAGCTTCTCACCCATGCGGAAGCGACCGGAGAGGATGCCCTCTGCGATCATCTCCTGGATCTGCGATTGCAAGGTGCCCTGCGCGTCCGGGTTTAGGAAGAAAGTATCAACGGAAATAGCCATGAGGCCACTTTAGGGTGGCCTTAAATCCAGTGCAATCTGGACTTACCATCCAGAGGCAGGATTTTGATCACTTTTCTTTCAAAAGGTCCCGCGCCTTAGAGGCTGGGTTTAAGGCTGACAAGCTTCAGGCCAAATCCAACGAAGACAACTCCGGTTATGCCTTTTAACCAGCGTTGAAAGCGCTGGCTGGAGGTTGCTTTGGCCATGCGCGACAGCAGCAAAATCATCAGGGTGAACCAGGCGGTGTTGATAAGGGTATGCAAGAAGACCAAAAAGAAGGCACTTGCTGCAGAGCTCTCACCCATTGTTATGAACTGCGGGAAGGCCGCGAGATAGAACATAGAGACCTTGGGGTTGAGTGCATTGGTCAAGAACCCTTCAACAAAGGCTTTGGGGAGAGTTCGGGTGCGTTTGGCAGGTGTTACGGCAGGGGCTGTGGCACTGTTTTGAAAGGCCGTAACCAAAGATTTGACCCCGATCCAGCAGAGGTAGGCCGCGCCTAGGTATTTAACCACAGCAAAGGCCAGTGCGGACTGAACAAGCAGGATCGAAATTCCTAGAACCGATAGGGCGCCATGTAGATAAAAGGCTGCAACAAAGCCCGCGATGTTTGCAAAGCCTGCCTGACGGCCAGAGGTCGGGACTGTCTTCGCAATCAGCAGCCCGTTTGGTCCGGGAGACATGACCAGCAAAGAGGCCACCAAAGTGAAAGTGTAAATTTCTGCCCAGGTCAAAATGATGCTCCTTGGTGGTTGCGGCCGATGCTGGTCAATTCGCATGAATGTCGAAAGGGGGGCAATTGTTCCGTTGGGGCGAAAGAGAGGACAATGATCCCCTAATTGATTGCGTCAGCCCTAGCGGTCAGGGTTTTTCCTCAAACGCTTTTCCAACTGGCGTTTTTCCCAATCGGTCCCAAAGAAGTTGATCACTTCAAAAACACTCAACCCATGAGCAATGAGGCCGATGCCCCATCCCAAGGCAGGCCAGATCACCCAGAAATAACCTGGATTGGTGATAAGGTTCAGTACCAAAAGTCCTGCCATGACCAGGGCATATTGCAGCGCATGGGTGTAAAAGGATTTGATGTCACGGACATATTCAAGCGCTTCACGCTCTTGGGTCTCAAGTTCAGGAAGGCTTGCAGGGGTATCGCTTGTCATGTCTGGTTCCTTTCGCAGTTCGGAAAAATCTATCTCCAGAACGGAAGCGATACATTTCAATGTCTCGGGGCTCGCATTTGCGCCGCGTTCAATGCGCTGCAACGTGCGGGTGCTGATCCCCGCCATTTCGGCGAGTTGCTCTTGGGAATAGCCCTTTTCAAGGCGAAGCTTTCTGATGAGCAAGAGATGCAATCCTTCTGTTCCTGCTGAAACTCTGCGCTATGGATAGCAAGCTAACCACGTCAGCGCCACGACAGTAGGCGACAGTAGCATGACATCGGGAAAAAACTGCCCCTTTCTGGTCAGGCGAAGGCTCCCGCCTGCTTTGGGACAATTAAAATTGTCCCAAAGAGTTGGGCCTGGCGCCGCGCAGATGCGCGGCGCGGCACCGCAAAGATCCAGGTCCCGCGCTTAACGCGCCATCTTATGTTGCAGATGGGCCTGGATGGTTGGCCATTCAGAAGAGATGATCGAATAGACTGCGGTATCTCTTAGGGTGCCGTTTGGCATCTTCATGTGATCTCGCAAAATGCCATCGAGCTGGGCTCCGAGACGTTCGATGGCACGACGGCTCTGAGCGTTCAGGCGATGGGTGCGAAACTCTACCGCGATACAGCCAAGGGTCTCAAAGGCGTGGCGCAACATCAGGTATTTGCATTCGGTGTTCATGCCGCTGCGCTGCACGGATTTGCGATACCAGGTTGAGCCGATTTCTAACCGGTCATTGGCCGCATCTATGTTCATATAGGTGGTCATTCCGACTGCTTTGCCCTGCGCATCCAGAATCGCAAAGGGCAGCATGGAGCCCGTTTCCTGCAGGGACAGACGGCGGGCGATTTCCGCTGGCATTGCATCTGGGGGTGGCACGGAGGTGTACCAGAGGCTGCTGAGGTTTCCGTCCGCACTCGCCTCGGCCAGATCCGGCGTATGGCTTGGAGAGAGCGGGGCAAGTGTAACATGCTGGCCTTTGAGAGTGACGGGTTTGGCCCACATGGTGATCTCCTTACATGACGTCCTGTAGTGATCAGATTGGAGAAGCTTCGGGTGGTTTGAAATATCCGCTTTTGTCCAAACAGAGTAGTCCAATTTACATCTCTAGAAGGATTCTCTCACCAGTCTTTGCACTTCTGGGTACAGTGAGACCATAGAATACTCGGCCACTTGCCTCTTTGCGTCTGCGTTCCAGGCATGCTTTTTCGGTGATCGATCCAACAATTGCGCCTCTAGCTGTCGTCAGCCTCAAAGGTGTGCCATCCGCAAGGAATACATCAACGATAAAATAATTCCTGTATTTATTGCCGGTCGGGACGATGCCTTGAACTTTAGCCAGGACGTAGCCGTCATGAACATGTTTTTCGGGGCTAAACCACAAGACCAATGCGGTCATTCCAGCTATCCAGAGTATACTGGCAAGGGAAAGAACGGCATATTCTCTGACGTAGTATCGAAGTAGCCCTGACTTGTATCGTTCCAGTATGCGGGCCAGAAAAGAAATCGTCGCAATCCTTGAAATAGTTCCGAGTACAGGGCTCTGACACGAGATGGGTGGTTAAGGTTGCATTTCAAGTAAAGCAGTCCACTATGGATTGAAACGTAAAACGCCCCGGCCTTTGGCCGGGGCGCGGTCAGTTGCTTTGACGGGGAGAGATATCAGCCAAAGACCTTGGTTAGGGCGGTGTCCACTGCATTGGTGATGGCATCAATATCATCTGCAGTTGCGATCAGCGCTGGGCTAAAGCAGAGGGTGTTGTTGCGCTCTGGGATCGAGCGGTTGGTTACACCAATGATCACACCCTGCGCGCCACATTCCGCCACAACTTTCTGTGCCAGGGCCTCCTCGACGGGTTCTTTGGTTTCGCGATCCTTGACCAGCTCGGCACCTAGGAACAGACCCTTGCCGCGCACATCACCGATGACGTCATGCTTTTCCATCAGGGCATTCAGGTTGGCCAGCATGCGCTCACCCATCTTGGTGGTGTTCTCCAGGAGGTTCTCGTCCTCGATGATCTGCATGTTGACCAATGCCGCTGCCGGGCCGGCTGTGCAGCCACCAAAGGTGGAGATGTCGCGGAAGTAGTTCATCGGGTCAGAGGCGTCGTCCTTGAACAAATCAAAGACTTTCTCGGTGGTGACCATGCAGGCAATTGCCGCATAGCCAGAGGCCACACCCTTGGCCATGGTGACAAAATCAGGCTCGATCCCATAGTGTTGGTAGCCAAACCAGGTGCCGGTGCGGCCAACGCCACAGACCACTTCGTCGATATGCAAGAGCACGTCGTATTTGTCGCAGATTTCGCGAACGCGCTCCCAGTAGCCTTCGGGGGCTTCGATAACGCCGCCGCCTGCGGTGATGGGCTCCAGGCAAAGGGCACCAACGGTTTCAGGGCCTTCCCGCAGGATCACCTCTTCGATGGCATCTGCTGCTGCGCGGCCGAATTCGGCGCCGGAAAGATGCTCAAGACCCAGCTCGTGCTTGCGGTACTCCATGCAGTGCGGCACGCGGACAAAGTCTGGCGCGAAGGGGCCGTACTGCGCTGTACGCTCATCCTGCCCGCCCGCGGACATGGTCGCCAGGGTGGAGCCGTGGTAGTCGCGGTCGCGGTACAGGATTTTGGTTTTCTTGCCGCCATATTTCTTGTGAGCGATCTGGCGGACCATCTTAAAGGCTTTCTCGTTCGCCTCGGATCCGGAGTTTGTGTAGTAGACGCGGCTCATGCCGGGCATTTTGTCGATCAGCTTCTCGGCAAAAAGAGCGCCGGGGATCGAGCCTGCGGACTGTGCGAAATAACAGAGCTTCATCAACTGGTCATAGACTGATTTGCAGATCTCTTCGCGACCGTAGCCGACGTTGACGGTCCACACGCCACCAGAGACGGCATCCAGGAATTCCTTGCCGTTCTGATCCCAGACGCGCATGCCTTTGCCTTCGACGATGATACGCGGATCATTTTCTTCAAAAGGCTTGTGCTGAACCAGGTGATGCCAGACATGGGCTTTGTCAGCTGAAACAACGCGGCTGAGATCGTTTTCGTTGAACGTGCCGTCCATGACATGTCCTTCCTTACTTAAGATGAGTGTCTGCCAGCTGCCTGTCAGCCGGAATTGTTCTAATGTGACGAAACGCCAAATTCTGCCGATACTCTAGGGCCAGTTGATAGGGTCATTTGCGTCCAGTTTGCACGAAAGGTCGAAGTTTCTGTGAAGCATGATTTTTAACCAATTGGTAAAATTACGCTTTTCCATCGTTGTGGTCTTTGGTTGCTCCGACAATCTCTGCGCAAATCTGCGACAGATTTTGCTGTATTTCGAAGGGGAAGAGCGGCAGGCCCTGCGGGAATTGTGACAAAGAACATATGTTCTTGAATTGACCTATTGAGGCTGGATCGTTTGATTTTCATGATCCGGGGCGAAGAATTCTCCGGAGATTTGGCCTCGTGAAATATGATTTGATGGTCGCCCCAAACGGCGCAAGACGCAGTAACATGGACCATCCAAATCTGCCGCTCACTGCGGGGGAATTGGCGGATTGTGCGCAGGCTTGTTTTGCCGCAGGCGCGCAGGCGATTCATCTGCATGTGAGAGAGGAAAATGGGCGCCATTCTTTGGATGTCGGTCGCTATAGAGAGGCCATAGCAGCAGTTGCCGCCGCCGCGCCGGATATGGCAATCCAGATCACCACCGAAAGTGCGGATCTCTATAGTCCTCAGGATCAACTCTCTTGCCTGGAAGCGCTCTGCCCAGTTTCAGCCTCTGTCTCGATCCGGGAAATGGCCAGGGATAAGCAGGTGGCATCACGGGCCTACGCCGTCGCAGCAGAGGCAGGCACGAGGGTTCAACATATCCTCTATTCTACGGATTGCATTGCGCAGTTGAACCATTGGTACAAGGAAGGCATCGTTCCAGTGAAGATGCGCGATGTGATCTTTGTACTGGGCAAGTATCAACCGGAGGTTTTGGCCCAGCCGCAGGATCTTGCGGAGTTCTTGACGGCAACCCGAGGCATGCAACTCAACTGGTCTGTCTGTGCCTTTGGCCGTCATGAACACGCCTGTCTTTTGGCCGCGCTCGACGCAGGTGGTGGACTGCGCTTAGGATTTGAAAACAGCATTATGTCGGCAGAGGGCACCCTCTGGCAGGACAATGCCGCCTCTGTCGCAGCTTTTGTTAAATCGGCCTCTTTGAATGGGCATCATCTTCACAGGAAAGACGCAGCATGAACCATGTATTTCCAAGGCATACAAAATCCGACCTGCCCACCGCTGTTGCGGGTGAGGGGTGTTACCTGATCGACGCTAAGGGCAAGCGTTACTTTGATGGTTCTGGGGGCGCGGCTGTCTCTTGTCTTGGCCATTCGGACGCGGCAGTGATTAGGGCAGTACAGGAACAGGTTGGCAAACTGGCCTTTGCCCATACCGGGTTTATGACCTCCGATCCGGCAGAGGAATTGGCGGACCTGCTGATTGAGCATGCACCGGGGGATCTTGACCGGGTTTATTTTGTTTCTGGCGGCTCCGAGGCCACCGAGGCCGCCATCAAACTGGCGCGGCAGTACCACCTGGAACGCGGAGAGCCCGCCCGGCGACATCTGATCGCCCGGCGGCAAAGCTATCACGGCAATACGCTCGGCGCTTTGGCAGCGGGCGGCAATGCCTGGCGTCGGCAACAGTTCGATCCGCTCTTGATCGGCGTTTCCCATATCGCCCCATGCTTTGAATATGCCGAAAGCAAGGAGGGTGAGAGCTCTTTTGACTACGGTCAGCGGGTGGCCAATGAGCTGGAGGAAGAGATCCTGCGGTTGGGGTCGGAAACCGTCATGGCTTTCATCGCGGAACCCGTGGTTGGGGCCACCTCAGGCGCGGTGCCGGCGGTCGAAGGATACTTTAGGCGGATCCGCGAAATCTGCGACCAATATGGTGTGCTCCTGATCCTGGATGAGGTCATGTGCGGCATGGGGCGCACCGGGCATCTCTTTGCCTGCGAGGCGGACGGGGTTGCGCCTGATATCCTGTGTATCGCCAAAGGTCTCGGCGCGGGCTACCAGCCGATCGGCGCAATGCTCTGCAGCAAGCAGATCTACCAAGCCGTCGCCGATGGCTCGGGTTTCTTCCAGCACGGCCACACCTATATTGGCCACCCCGTCGCAACGGCTGCCGGCTTGGCCGTGGTAAAGCAGCTCTTGGAGCGGGATCTTGTCTCGCGTGCGCGTCAAATGGGCGAGAAACTGCAAGCGGCCCTGGAAGCGCGATTCGGCCAGCACGCCCATGTCGGTGACATCCGCGGCCGCGGGCTGTTTCGGGGTATCGAGCTGGTCGAAAACCGCGAGACCAAAGCCCCCTTTGATCCTGCGCTAGGCTTGGCAGGAAAGATCAAAAAAGCTGCTTTTGAGGCGGGGCTGATCTGCTATCCAATGTCCGGCACACGGGATGGGCGGCTGGGGGATCATATCCTGCTGGCGCCGCCCTTTATCCTGAGCGAGGAGCAGATCGGCGAAATCGTGGAGAAACTCGACCGAGCCTTGTCAAATGTCCTCAACGAGACTTGAGGGAAAAGGACTCCGATAAGCGGGCCCTGTTACGGCTGACCCTGGGAGAAGCGAAGCGCCCTCCCCTGGGGAGGGGCAAGCGCTGCCCGGCCTAATGGCCGGGCTTCTTCATTGAGGTCAATTGCCTAGGTGCAAGGTGGCTCACTTCAGATCAAAGCGATCTGCATTCATAACCTTGACCCAAGCGGCAGCAAAGTCTTGAGCAAAACGCGCTTTGGCATCGTCCTGCGCATAGACCTCTGCGATGGCCCGCAGTTGCGAGTTCGATCCGAACACGAGATCGGCGCGGGTTGCAGTCCACTTCAGATCACCGCTGGCGCGGTCTCGCCCCTCATATGACCCACCCTCAGCAGGGGACCATTTGGTGCCCATATCCAGGAGGTTTACGAAGAAATCAGTGCTGAGCACGCCTTCGCTTGCGGTAAAGACACCATGGGCGGAACCGCCGTGGTTTGCACCCAGCACCCGCAATCCTCCGATCAATGCGGTCATCTCCGGCGCTGTCAGGGTCAGGAGCTGGGCTTTGTCCAGCAGTAACTCCTCCGGGGAGACGCTGTATTGCTTTTTCTGGTAGTTGCGGAAGCCATCGGCCTCCGGTTCCAGTACAGCGAATCCTTCCGGATCAGTCTGCTCTTGGCTGGCATCGGTGCGCCCGGGCGTGAAGGCTACTTCGACTTTGTTGCCGCCTTCTGCTGCGGCTTTCTCAACCGCAGCCGTGCCCGCCAGCACAATGAGATCTGCCATGGAGATCTGCTTGCCGCCAGCGTTGAACTCCGCCTGGATGCCTTCCAGAATCCCCAGCACGCGGGCCAGCTGTTCGGGCTCGTTCGCAGGCCAGTCTTTTTGCGGCGCAAGGCGGATCCGCGCCCCATTGGCACCACCACGATGATCCGAGCCGCGATAAGTCGAGGCAGAGGCCCAAGCGGTTGAAACCAGCTCAGAGATGGCAAGCTCAGAGGCCAGAACCTTGGCCTTCAGCGCCGCAATGTCCTCGGCTCCGACCAGTTCATGATCCACCGCAGGCAGCGGGTCTTGCCAGATCAGATCCTCCGCTGGCACTTCGCTGCCCAGATAGCGCGATTTCGGCCCCATGTCGCGATGGGTGAGCTTGAACCAGGCGCGGGCAAAGGCCTCGGCAAACTCTTCCGGGTTCTCGTGGAACCGTTTTGAGATCGGGCCATAGATCGGGTCCATGCGCATCGCCATATCGGCGGTGGTCATCATGGTTTTGACCTTCTTCGAAGCATCATGGGCCTGGGGCGCCATGTCTTCTTCCTTGACGTTCACCGGCTCCCAGATCCAGGCGCCTGCCGGGGATTTTGTCAGGTTCCAGTCATAGCCGAACAAGAGGTCGAAATAGCCGTTGTCCCATTTGATCGGGTTGGCGGTCCAAGCACCTTCGATCCCGCTGGTGGTGGTGTCATCGCCATGGCCGCTGCCATGGGCGTTGATCCAGCCAAAACCCATTTCCTCGATCGCGGCCCCTTCGGGCTCCGGTCCCACCAGATCGGGGTCACCTGCGCCATGGGCTTTGCCGAAGGTGTGGCCACCAGCAACCAGGGCAACGGTTTCCTCGTCATTCATACCCATGCGGCCAAAGGTGTCGCGGATATCCTCACCAGAGGCCAGAATGTTTGGCTCGCCATTGGGGCCTTCGGGGTTCACATAGATGAGGCCCATCTGTACCGCTGCCAAGGGGTTATCGAGCGCCCGGTCACCGCTGTAGCGGTTGTCGCCCAGCCAGGTGTCTTCGGCACCCCAATAGATATCCTCTTCTGGCTCCCAGATGTCTGGACGCCCACCGCCAAAGCCAAAGGTCTTGCCACCCATGGATTCGATGGCGCAATTGCCTGCCAGAATCATCAGATCCGCCCAGGAGATCTTGTTGCCGTACTTCTGCTTCACCGGCCAAAGCAGGCGCCGCGCCTTGTCGAGGTTGCCATTGTCCGGCCAGGAATTCAGCGGGGCAAAGCGCTGATTGCCGGTGCCGCCGCCACCGCGCCCGTCGCCGGTGCGGTAGGTCCCGGCACTGTGCCAGGCCATGCGGATGAACAAACCGCCGTAATGCCCGTAATCGGCCGGCCACCAATCCTGACTATCAGTCATCAAGGCATAAAGATCCTGCTTGAGTGCCGTGAGATCCAAGGACTTGAAGGCTTCCGCGTAGTTGAACGCGCCGCCCATTGGGTCGGACTTCTCCGAATGCTGGTGCAGGATCTTCAGATCCAGCTGGTTTGGCCACCAATCCTTGTTGGAGCGGGAGCCGCTTGTCGCACTCTGCGCACCGCCATGCATCACGGGGCAGCCACCTGCCTTTGGGATGTCGTTTCCGTCCATGTCTATCTCCGGGCTATCTATTCTACAGGCTTGGGGGATGGAGAGAGCACAATCAGAAGCCTCACCCATCCGAGATAGGCTCAGGCTAGCGCGGGTAATTAATAAAGTGAAATTGTAGTTTCCTATACATTTGATAGGAAGTGATTATTATTTGGCGCGCTACTAACAACACAACTACCCCCGAAGCTGCAATAGTTTCGGGGGCATGAGTGGATCAGGGAGAGCTGTCTTTGCTAGGAAAGAACCTGGTTTTTCAGGGCAAGCACATTTGGTAGATCTATCACTTCCACTCCTTCCTGGCGTGTCGATACAGTGCTTAGGGTGGTCTCTCTCATAGGAAAAGACTGAGAGCTGTCTTCCTCAGCAAACTCAAGTATGGGGGAAGAGCTCTCACCATAGGCAAACTGTGCATGTGCGTTTTGGCTTGGGGTTTTGCTGTTTTCAGACGTGCCCAGTGCAACGAGATCAGCGAATGTCGCCAGGCGCAGATCCAGGGCGTCGAAGACTAGTGGCAGGCTACAGGCAAAGAAGGAGGTGTGCTCTTGCGTATCGAGTGTCGATTGTGCGTGGCTTACGCCGAAATTCAACCCAACGGCCTCTTTGGTTTCCGCAGAGATCCAGGCGCTTCCGCTTGTAGCGACATCTACTAAAAGAGGTTGCGTGCCTTCGCGGGGGGGCAGGGGCGTCAGACGGAAACCTTCGATTTCTTGGTAAGAGGTCTGACCCGGTTTGGTCTCATAGGGCAGCTTATATTGACCGATGCCATCAACACGGGCCTGGATCACGCCACGACCACAAGGTGAAGAAATTTGCAGAACCTCTCCGAGCTTGGGGGCTCGAATGCCTGCGACGGGTTGGCAATTGCCATGTTGAATGGGCAGCCAGGGCTGTTCCGGCAGAAGTTCCGCAAAGGCCGCATCACCTGCGGCACCAAGGTGCCAACGCTTCAATATCGCAAAGGAATTGCGTGGATCAAAGCAATCGCTGTTGCTGGAGGGGCGGGCGATGGGATCATTCAGTTCTGCACCTGCTCCTGCAAGGGCTTGCCAAGTAGACAAAATCCCAGGTGCGCCAGTCTGATTGCATCGTGCAATCAGTGTAATCTGGCCCTTGCCCGACCAGCGATCGACACGTTGACATTGTATGTCACCCATCGCGTAGCTTTGGTGCTGATTGGAGCCACTTTCGGCGGTGTCCAAAGGCACAGGTGAAGGAGCGCCGCCGATCACATCTATGCGAATCCCGTCCAATTCCTGTGGCAACATATGCGGCGCCAGCACCAAGTCAGGTGATTTCTTCTGATCGACATGCACACGAATGCAGATATCCGCTTGGGCTTGCCCTGCGCGCCAACGAAAACCGGCATCCGCGCCGCGGAACCAATCCTGTTGACCGTAGTCACTGCGGATACCCCGCAATAGATCATTCAGCCTCTCGTTGGAGGCTTCCTCTTTTAGACTGTCAAACATTTTTACTCTCCGGTTTCCCCGACCGCTTGTGGGACCCGATCTAAAGAGCCTGCGTGATTTCAGCGTGATTCAGAGGTGAGATCTGTAAAAAAGAATTAGAAGTGAACACAGTTTTTTTGCTTGCAACAATTCTGATAGGGGAGAAGCGACTAGGGTCGCAGCAACATATGTCGTGGCCCCTGTCCAGGAAGAAACAGGATTAACCAATTGGCTTTGAACATTTGTTCAAAATCCTAGAGAGGATCTTTCTTTTCAACCCAGCTTCCGCCCAGGCCCTTTCGAACATGAAAGCCGCCTGGGATCATTTCCTGAACCAGCGGGACATGTGAAATCAACCCAACAGAACGGTTTTGACTGACCAGCGCGTTTAGGACCTGCAGAACCTGATCAAGCGTGCCAGAGCCATTCTCTGTATCAAGACTGCCAAAGCCCTCATCTATGAAAATGGTATCAAGCCTGACTTTGCCACTGGAGCTTTCGACCGTATCCGCCAGCCCCAGGGCCAGTGCCAAAGCCGCGATAAAGCTCTCCCCGCCGGAGAGCGTATTGGCGGCGCGCGATTTCCCGGTGTGAAAGTCAAATACCTGAATGCCAAGACCACGGGAACCGCGTCCGGATCCACCGATCTCACGGTCTAGCCGATAGCGGCCAGATGTCATCGGCCCTAGCCGCAGATTTGCGGCCTCCAGCACCTGATCAAACATGGCCCCAATTGCATAGGTCTCGAGTGTGAGGCGTTGCTCGTTTTGACCATTCAGCAAGGCAGAGAGTTCTCTCAATGACCCGGTTGCGGTTTCAAACTCTTCGATCTTCTGTATGGTCTCTTGCAGATTGGTGGTGAGCTTTTTGAGCTGGGCTATTCGTCCCTGGGAGCTAACCCTGCCTTCGGTGACTTGCCGACTGTGATCCAGCGCTGCTGTCAAGACTTCACGCAGTGCAGCAAGGTCGGGTTGAGATAAACCCGCAACCGCCAGTGCAGTTTGTTCTGCCGCATCTTGGGCACTTTTGTGATCTTGCCAGAAAGCGGTGATGGTCTGTTTGTCAACGACCAGCGTGCTCATGGCAGGTTTCAGGTCCGCCAAGGCCTGTTCCGTCAGACCTGCGGCCGAAAGGCGGGTTTGGAAATCATGCGTGGCGCTTTGGATGCGGTCCTGGCTGGCAGCCAGAAGTTTCTCTGCGCTCTCGCGGTCTTTTTCTGATTTTATTGCATCTTCTCGCAACTGCCGTGCGAGGGCCTCTGCCTCGGATCTTGCCTTTAGAAGAGCCTGCAATTCTTGGGCTGTGGCTTTGGACTTGGCTGCAAGGACTGAGGTGTCGCGAAGCTCAAGTGGGATTTCCGAGAGCATCCCGGCGAGGGTGCCGGTCGCTTCCGCAGCTTGGGAGCTGCTGGTTTCATACTGTCGACGCAAGGCCTCAAGCCCGTGCTGAGACTGGACCAGCTTTGCATCAAAGGCTTCGAGTTCTGCTTCCGCATCTGCGATATTCGCCTCCGCTCCCAGCTCTTTCAGAGCCAATTGTTCTATGGCGGTTTTCGCAACACAGGCGGCAGCACTTTCAGAGGGGAGCTCCATCGAAGCCAGCCGCTTTTTTCGGTCCGCTAGTGTCGCTTCCAACCGGGTCAGCTTATCTTTGATGTTCTGGAAATTCAGCCCGGCCCTTTCGCGATGCGCGCGCGCCTGTTGAACCTGTGCATCGCGGTCAGCAGTTTCCATGGTCCCGGCGGCAGGTTCGGGGTGTTCCAAAGCACCGCAAACAGGGCAGGGCGCGCCGTCCTCTAGATGCTGGGCAAGATGCAAAGCTTGTTCATCAGACAGTTTTTGTTCTGCAACCGCCAAGTCCTGTCGCGCACTTTCAACCTTTTGGCTGGCGTGTTCGTACTCTTGTTGTAGCTGCGCGGCAGTTTCTTCGGCTGTTCGGATCTCTTCCTCGGCCTGTTCATAGGCTTCGGCGGCCTTTTGGTGCGAAGCGAGAGCGGTCAGTCGGATCACGATCTGCTGCCGCTGTTCCATGCGTATTCGGGCCAGTTTGAGCGCTTCTGCTTTTGCACTTCTTGCACCCGACAGGGCGGCGTGTTGATGCTCTGCCTTTTCCAGTTCTTGCTTTGCCTGTTGCTGGATCTTGCGAGCCGTTTTGGCGGCTTCTTCTCCTGCGGCTGACGTAGCCAGTAGCTTTTCAAACCGGGTGAGATCCTCAAGGTTACACCGCAGGGTCTCGCCTTCTTCGCAGCGGGCCTCTTCCTTTTTCAGATTTTTATCAGCGATCCGAGTAGCATCTTGCGCCTGTGCTGCGCGTTCCGCAGCTTTGACCAGGGCGTTCTGGGCTGTTTCAAGATCGATATGGGCATCGCGCAGGCGTTGTTCCGCATCCAAGATCGGGCTTGCCTGTTCTACCTTCTGGACCTTTTCGCTGAGTACCTCAATCTGTGCCTTGCGCCTATCGAGGTTACTAAAAAGAGTTTTGTATTTTGCCGCTTGAGAAAAGAGTTCGGCGGTTCTTTCGGCCTTTTGAAGTTCCTTTGTTGCGATATCAAATTTCGCCAGCGCCGCTTCTTCGCGCTGCTCTAGGTCGGACAGATGCAGGACTTCGGCGGTTAAGTGGTTCGCCAGGTCTAGGTGATCCTCAAACCCCTCTGCTAGAAGGTGCCGCTTGTAAATTGCGCGTTCTTCGCGGACCTGCTGTTCTGCCTGATCGGCCTGGGTTTTGAATTTCGCCATCAAGGCTTCAAAAAGCGATACATCAAATAGTTCGCGCAGGATCTGAAGCCGTTCTCGGGTTTTGGCAGTTAGAAAACTCTCGAAACGGCCCTGTGGCAGCAGGACAATCTGGCGAAACTGCTCGACGCTATAGCCAAGTATTCCGGTGATTGCCGTATCCACTTCGCGGACCTTTTTCTCGGCGATGATCTTTCCACATTTGCCGCTGTTTATCTCGTCCAGCGAGAGCCCAGTTGCATCAAATAGATAGGCTTCGTGCGAGCTGCGCGTTTCCCCGGTTCCGCGGGTTTTAGGGCGCAACTGGTCTGGTCGGCGCTGCACCAGATAGCGTTTGCCACCCAGATCGAAGATGAACTCTACTTTGGTCTGTAGGTCAGGTGCCGCATGATCTGACCGAAGGGATGGCGCATCCTGTTCGGGTTTTGCCGGGACACCAAACAGCGCAAATGTCATGGCACTGAAGAGTGTTGACTTTCCCGAGCCTGTTTGCCCGTAGATGCCAAATAGCCCGGTGGAGACTGCATCGCGAAAATCGATGACGGTGTGATTTGGATAGGGGCCAAAGGCCTGCAGGGTGAGCTGTACCGGCCTCATCCCGGGCGTTCCTTTCCCTGTGCCTCATCAACCCCGCGCAGGAGCGTTTTGTGCTCTTCCTGTGAAAGAGGCTCCCCTCGGACCTGTTCGATAAAGCCCCTAATGATCTCGATGGGGTCGGTGATTTTGGGACTTGAGGGGCCCGTGCTGTGGTTGCCTGCTTCTGGGGTGTCCCGTTCGTAGGTCAATTCGCAGGCATTGGGAAACACCTCTCGGATGCGTTTCATAGCGTCAATGACAGGCGCCTTATCCGTCAGCACCACGCGAATAAAATCCTCTGAAGGGTCTGACTGCAAAACCTCCCGATGCAATCCTCTGAGCCTGCGCACCCCGCGCAGTGGTTGCAGCTGCAGCTGCGAGATTTCAGTTCCTCCCTGGGCATCAAGATCAACCAGGCAAACGGATTTGAGGCAATCGGCTTCATCAAACCCAAAGGCAAGGGGCGCACCAGAATAACGGATATGAGGGGCACCAGCGGTCTGTGGGCGGTGGATGTGGCCCAGGGCGACATAGTGTGCCCCTTCAAAAATACTGGGACTAACCGTTTCGATCCCGCCAACCCGGGTGAGAGAGCGCTCGCTTTCGCCCAGGATCGAACCAGCAACAAAAGCATGTGCGGTAACGACCCAGCGCATGCCCTCTGGGAGGTTGCTCTTGGCGCTTTCGATCTGCGTTGTCAGCACATCCTCAGGGGAATGAATGTCCTCATCCTGAAAGCACTCGCGCGCAGCATGTTCATAGGCGAAGGGGAGACCCGTGAAGGCAACCGGGCCAAATTCATCCCGCAGGATGAGGGGCGTCTCATCAGTACTGAGCGCCCCCCTTATGAGGGCGCGATTTCTGTCGGTAAGAACCGACATTGCCTCTATCCGATCACCGGAATCATGATTGCCGGCGATCAACACAACGCAAGCCCGAGATTTTGCGGAGAGGTCGGACAGGAAGCTGTTGAACTGGCGTACAGCGGAGGCGGGCGGGGCAGCACGATCAAAGATATCACCAGCGATAATCAGCACATCCACATCATGTGCAACTACCGCAGACAGGATCTGCTCCAGAATAGCCGCGTGATCCTCTTCTAGCGAGATCCCATTGAACTGACGACCAAGATGCAGATCAGCGGTATGAAGTATCCTCATAGGCGCGGGCCCGATTTGTTGTTTCTCTGGGTGGGGTCTGGATCATTGGGACTAGAGCAGGGTGCCACAGCTTGGCAACCGCTGAAAGGGGTGAGATCCAGCATCTTGCCGCAAAAGGACCTAAAGGCGTTTCGCGCCCCGGCTGAGGTTTCATCTGAACCAAGCCGGGTGGGGACCTGGGCGAGAGGCCTAAGGGCATGTGTTGGTGGGTTAGCTTGATTGTGGCTGTAATTCCTCTTGATAGGCAAAGAGAGCAGGCTGACCGCCAGTATGAAGCAGAACCACTTTTGTGCCCTTTTGAATAGCTCCTGCTTCCAGCAAGTCCAAAAGGCCTGCAAAGGTCTTGGCGCTATAAACAGGATCGAGGAAAATGCCCTCTGCACGCGCCATCAAAGTCAGAGCTTCGCGGGTTCGTGGCCCGACCTGTCCATAGCCGGGGCTCAGCGCGCCATCCCATAGCTCTATGCTTTCCAAAACAAGGGAGGGGTCTACCCGGATGAGTTTAGTCAGTTTGCCCAAGAGGTTTTGCATCCGGGTTTTCTGCGCTTTCTGGTCACGCCTGACGCAGATGCCAAATACCGGCGCTGTTTCACCGATCATCCTCAATCCGGTCAAAAATCCGCCATGGGTTGCGCCGCTGCCTGACGGGACAACAGCCAGGTCAAACCCTCCGATTTGCTGTGAGAGTTCGGCAGCACCCGCAATATAGCCCAAAGCGCCAAGAGGCGGATGATTGATGCCAAGATGGATAACATAGGGCTTGCGCCCTTCGCGGCGCAATTGCTCTGCGCGGGTTTCCAGCGCGGTATCAGCACCCTGTTCGTCCTCTCCGCGGGGATAGCCGATATGATCTGCCCCCAGGATCTGGGCCAGGAGCACATTGCCTGATCTACGGTAGATATCGCCCATGCCGGGAACGCGCTCTTCCAGTTGCAGGATCGATTCCATACCCAGTTTTGCGGCAGCAGCTGCGGCAGATCGGACAAAGTTCGATTGCACAGCACCTGTGATCAGAATGGTATCGGCCCGCTGCTGCTGGGCTTCCCCGAGGTAGAACTCTAGCTGTCGGGCCTTATTCCCGGCGAAGCTCAATCCAGTGAGGTCGTCGCGTTTGATCCAGAGATCAATGCCTAGGTGATCTGAAAGGCGGTTGAGCCGCTCCACCGGCGTTGGAGCGCCGAGCAGTTTGGCGCGGGGGAAGCTGTCGAGGTACTGGTCAAAATCCATTTTATCCGTCCTTTTATCCAATCAGAAATGCGCGGCGCAGCAGGACCACGCAGGCTAGGAGTGAAATGGCGCGTATGAGCTGGGTGATTGCGCCTTGCGGAAGGAATGGGGCGAAAAATCGCCCCAAAAGACAGCCACAGATCGTGGTCGCCGACATTTGCCATAGCCAGGGGATTTGGAGAAAAACAGTCATGTCGGACAAGAGATGCAGGGCAAATGCAACCCCATAGGCAACCAGCGCCACAGGCTGTACCAGTTTACGTGCCTCTTGTGGCTTTCGCCCCAGGCGAAGCAATCCGAACATCAAGAGAGGGCCGGGGGTTGCGGCCCAGATCGTTGCAAGACCGGAAAGGCCGGACAGGCTGTCAAAGGTCGCTGAGCTGCGCGCAGACCCCAAGGGCAAAAAGGAACTGGCAAAGCCAAAAAGGAGCAAGACAGCAGTCAGGAAGAGAACGATCTGTTCGCTCAGATAGGGGTAGATCAGGAGGCCGATCATTATTCCTGTCAGGCAACCGACGATGGCTCTGCGGACTAGTTGATGTTCCTGCCTCCAGGTTTCGCGCTCGGTTCCCAAGATGGAGACCAATGTGTTTAGCATCAAGAGCACAGGCACGGCGCTCGCTGTCCCCAAGAGTACCATCATGACGGGGGCAACGACGATGCTGAAGCCGAGGCCGACACCGATTTGCAGCGCGGCGCCGGAGAGGATTGCGAAGAGCAGAAGGGCAAGGTCGAAGGTCACCAGATAGTCCAAATGGAAGCAAGATCAGGCGCAAACTAACCCATGCAGGCATGTAGGAAAAATCATCTTATTGAATTTTTAGATAAGTGAATGTTATCAATTGGCATGCGCCTTACTGCCCGACAGATCGAATTATTCCATATGGCCTATCTGCACCGCTCGACCCGCAAGGCGGCAGAGGCATTGCATATCTCTCAGCCGGCGATCAGTCGCGTGGTGGCCGAACTCGAAGCGGAAATGGGTGTTGCCCTGTTTGACCGAACTGGGCGCAGGTTTGAGCCCACCGCCGCTGCACATAGCCTGCAACAGGCAGTGCAAAGGCATTTTCAAGGGCTGGAGCGGGTACGTGAGACGGCTTTGCAGATTGCCTCGGGAACTGGTGGGCATTTGTGCATCGCTGCGGTGCCAGCGGTTGCAGATATCAGGGTTGCCGCAGCTGCTGGACACCTGATGGCACTGCATGCGGATTTGCGCATCGATATCGATGTGATGGGTGAAGAGGCGGGGCTGGCCGCGCTGCGTGAGGGCCGCGTTGACTGTGCCGTGATCTCTTCGGATCCCGGGGATGCAAATCTTCATTGCAGGCGGCTTGCCGATATTCAGCCTGTTGCGATTTTTCCTGCAAACCACTCTTCGGAGGTCAAGCAGGAAGTAACGGTGGCGGAACTGGCAAAGCTGCCTTTGGTCATGCTTCCGAAAGGTAGTCCATTTCGGCGCGCGGTTGAAAAACTGTTTGACCAGGCAGGGGTGTCCTTACGGGTGCGGGCAGAGGCGCGCACCCAAACAGCGATTGCCGCATTGGTTGCAGAAGGGGCAGGCTGTGCGATTGTTGATGCGGGCGTTCTGACACCCGCCGTCTCAGCCAGGGTTCAGCGGGCTGATTTGACCGGTGGGCTGAGCTGGCCCGTCAGATCGGTAACAACCTCCGCCTCTTGCGAAATCCCTATTTTGCGACGGTTTCAAGATGCTCTAAGCTGAGGCGCGGTTTTGTGCCCTTAACTGGCTTGGCCTGCTGTTGGTCGGATCAGCAATTGGCTAACGGTTTCGAGATGTCGCCTCATTGCTTCTTCAGCTTCCGACGCCCTTGCGTCCAGAATGGCCTTTGAAATCTCATCATGCTGTGCTGAGAGGAGTTCCAGGACATCGGCAGAGTAAGCGGCTGCGCGCGGGCTCGTCCAGTTGGCCTGGGCGCGTACCGTGCGAATGGCTTCGTAGACATTCAGAAACAGCGGGTTTTCAGCCATTTGAGCGATAGCGTAGTGAAACCTGTCGTCGCTGCGCTCATAGCTTTCGGGGTCATCGGCCTGAGCTGTCTCGCAGGCAATTTTTGCAAAACGCGCTTTGGCATCCTGACTGCCGCGTTTGGCCGCCAGGCGGGCCAACGCGGGTTCGACCTCCAATCGGACTTCCATCATGTTTTGCAGGCTTGTGCAATTTGCCAGCGGCTGCAGCCTTGCAGCATCCGTGGCAGGCGGAGGAGTGACAAAGGTTCCCTGTCCGCGCCGACGATAGAGGAGCCCCGAGATTTCCAGATGCCCCAGGGCCTGTCTCAGTTTGGCCCGGCTAACCCTGAATTGAGCAGCCAGATCTCTCTCCGGCCAGAGGCGTTCGTTCTTGCACAGGCGTCCTGTCGCGATTTCACTTTGCAAGAGCTGGGCCAGATCAAGGGCAGTGCCTTCAAATGGGGGCGAGGAATTCGCGCTCATAACTGAATAAGGTCGCTGAACATGCGCATGGAGGTCAGCGCCAGAAACAGCCCAAAGGCCAAACGTAGGGCAGGGCGTGGAATGCTATGGGCCAGCTTCACGCCCACTCTAGCGAAACTGGTGCTGAGTGGGATGATGACGGCCGCGCAGAACAGATTGACATAACCAAATGAGAAAGCTGGTAGCCCTTCGGCCCCAAATCCGGTGGCCATATAGATCAGGGCACCGGGCACGCCGATAACAAATCCAATGGCAGCAGAGGTGCCAACAGCTTTGCGAATGTCATAGCCCAGGAAGTTGAGCATCGGAACGCAGACCGTGCCCCCCCCGATACCCATCATCGCTGAGATCGCACCGGCCAGAACGCCTAAAGTTGCCCAGACGGGTTTGGAGAAGCTCTTGGGGGTGGGGCTATCCGCCCCTTTGCGTAGCACCATATCCAGCGCAACCAAAGCGGCCACAGTGGCAAAAACCGCAATCAAGACCTTGCCGGACACAACCCCGCCCAGCAGACCCCCCAGCACCACGCCCAACAGGATTGAAGGCGCCCAGAGCTTGAGCAGGCTCATATCAATGGCGCCCTTGCGGTAGTGACCATAGCCAGAGGAGAGCGCGGTAAAGACAATTGTCGCCAGGGAGGTGCCGACTGCAACCTGCATGGTCAAGGCGGGTTCCATGCCGGTCAGAGATAGGGCCAAATAGAGCGCCGGGACAATGACAATGCCCCCGCCAACCCCTAGGAGACCGGCCAGGATGCCGCCGAGGATACCAGATCCGGCGGCAACGGCTGCAAGGGGCAGCATGATTTCAGTTTCCAGCATCCGGGTTCACCTCATAAGTTTCATCGGGCAATTGATCTGGGGCGCAGCGAGCATCTCACCGTCCTACGGCATAGGCTTGCATCAGGCGCGGGGTCGCGGCGGCCTGCAGGCTGCCATCGCTGTGGCGCAGGGCTGCGGTCAGCCGCCCTACGCTCCAATCTTCCGCCACGGTCACGATATGGCCACGCGCGCGCAGATCCTCGACAACGGCTTGTCCTACGGCCTGTTCGATCATCATCTCACCCGGCAGAGCCGCGCGTGGATAAAAGCTGCTCTGGAAGTGCATGGAATGGAACAGTGGTGCATCCATACCATGCTGCAGGTCTAGCCCATGGTGAACAAAACGCAGGAACCAAATGAGCTGCCATTGATCCTGCTGATCCCCTCCTGGGGTGCCAAACACCAGTCTTGTCCCATCCTTTTCGGCTAGGCTGGGTGTCAAGGTGGTGCGGGGGCGGCGTCCCGGAGCGAGGGAGCTTGGCAGGCCATCTTCGAGCCAGAACATCTGGGCGCGACTGTTCAAAGGAAAGCCGAGGCCCGGGATCACAGGGTTCGACTGCAGCCAGCCTCCGGAGGGCGTCGCAGAGACCATATTGCCCCAGCGGTCAATCACATCCAGATGTACCGTGTCGCCCCGCTTTTCTGTCAGATGCGCCATGGTTGGTTCCTGCGGCGGCGCATCAGAAACCCCAAAGTCACGCGCGGCGCGCTCGATATAGGCCTCGGCCAGATGCTCAAATCCATCCACCCGACCTGGGCGCTGCTCCAGAGAGGCCTGCCCGCTTATCAATGCCGCGCGTTCGGCATTGTAGCTATCGGACAAGAGTACCTCGATCGGTACCGTGCTTTGCGCGGGGTCGCCATAGTAGGCTTCCCGGTCCGCATAGGCCAGTTTGATGGCCTCGATAACCGTATGGGTGAACTCAGCCCCCAGAGGGTCCATGGCGGCGAGGTCAAAATGCTTCAGAATGGCCAGAGCCTGCAAGAGGACGGGGCCTTGCGACCAGCTTTGGGTCTTGTGGACAGTCCAGCCGTGATAATCATAGCTGAGGGGGGCCTCATAGGTGGCGCTCCACCCGGCCAGATCTTCCCGATTGAGAACGGCGCGATGCTTCTGCCCGGAAACGTCATGCACCTCAGCATGGTCCAGATAATCGCCTATTGCTTCAGCTACAAAGCCCTGTGACCAAGCCTGACGCGCTGCCTCTATCTGAACTTTCCGATCGGTTCCGGCGGCGGATGCTATATCCACAAGGCGTTGGTATGTCTGCGCAAGGTCAGGGTTCTGAAAGGTGCTATTGGCTGCGGGCGCTTTTCCATCCGGGCACCAGGTCTCTGCCGAACTGGGCCATTCTGTTTCGAAGTAATCTTGCAAACCAGCGATTGTAGCCGCTACGCGAGGCAAGAGGGGATGCCCATCACGCGCATAGGTTATTGCGGGCTCCATGATTTCGGCTAGGGGCAGGCTGCCGTGATCGCGCAGCATCAGCATCCAACCGTCAAAGGCCCCGGGGATCACGGTCGAGAGCAGACCAGAGCCTGGGATCAGCTCCAGCCCCAGCGATTTGTAGTGCTCAATGGTTGCCCCTGCTGGCGCAGGTCCCTGTGCAGCCAGTACCTGGGTTTTGCCGGTGGTCGCGCTGAAAAAGATGGCCGGCAGATCGCCTGCAGGCCCATTCAGGTGCGGCTCCACCACCTGCAGAACCAGTCCCGCAGCCACCGCGGCATCAAAAGCATTGCCGCCCCGCTCCAGTATGCCAAATCCTGCGGCGCTGGCGATCCAATGGGTCGAGGTGGCAACACCAAAGCGGCCCCGGATTTCCGGGCGGGTGGTAAAGGGCTGCATTTTCAGGTGATCCCGCTATTGAACCAATTTAGAATTGGTCCAATAGCGACCAGATTGCCCCACATAAGTCAAGGGCGACAGATGTGACCAGAGAGCGCGTGGGGGCTAGCGCAGCTGGCTTGCGGCCTGTGCCAAGGATTGGATGCCGGCCCAATCTTCAGCCTCAACCAAATCTGCGGGCGCAACCCAGCTGCCTCCGGCGCAGACAACATTTGGCAGAGAAAGGTAGCTACCAGCATTCTCAGGGCTGACGCCACCAGTTGGGCAGAAAGAGATTTGCGGCAGTGGCGCGCCGATGGACTTTAGTGCGGGTGCGCCGCCAGAGGCCTCTGCGGGAAAGAATTTTAACATGTCATAGCCGCGTGCCAGAAGTCGCATCGCTTCGCTGCTGGTGGCTGCACCCGGAAGCAGGGGCAGGCCAGCTTCTTCACAGGCTGCCAGCAACTCATCGGTTGCGCCGGGGGAGACGCCGAACTGGGCACCCGCATCGACCGCTGCCAGGACATCCTCTGGCGTGATCAGAGTGCCCGCGCCAACAACGCCCCCCGGAACCTGTGCCATCTCGCGAATAGCATCCAGCGCTGCCGGAGTGCGTAGGGTTACCTCCAGGGCTGGCAAACCGCCTGCGACCAAGGCCTCGGCCAATGGGCGGGCTTTGGTGGCATCCTTGACGACCAGGACAGGTACGATCGGTGCCATGCCGCAGATTTCGCGGGCGCGTCGGCTGGCTTCATTGGGGGTGATGGCCATGGCTTAATCTCCAAATACAGAGGCGCCGGTATCGGCAGAGGTGACGGTATTGCGGAACACCGAGAAGAGCTCGCGCCCGGTGCCATGTTGATTACCAGATAGATCAGCGATGACTGCAGGGCGCTCCAGCACGCCTGGGGTCAGGATCTCAAGAGCGCCGGTCACGGCGTCAACGCGCAGAAGGTCGCCATCCTGCAGTTTGGCAATGGGTCCCGCATCCAGGGCTTCTGGCACCACATGGATTGCGGCCGGGATCTTGCCAGAGGCGCCGGACATACGCCCATCCGTCACCAGGGCGACCTTTTGCCCGCGTCCCTGCATGATCGAGAGGAAAGGCGTCAGAGAATGGAGCTCCGGCATGCCATTGGCCTTTGGCCCCTGGAAGCGCACCACGAGGATGACATCACCGGTCAGCTCACCTGCCTTAAAGGCCGCTTTTGCTTCCTCCTGGTCGTGGAAGACACGCACAGGAGCCTCCACCACTCGGTGCTTTTCACCCACGGCAGAGATCTTCATGACCGCAGTGCCAAGGTTCCCGGTTAAACGCGCCAGGCCGCCGGTCTCCTGGAAGGGCGCACTCGCGGGGCGCAGGATCGCATCATTCAGGGACGTCTTGGTGCCGGGGCGGAAGGTGAGACCATCCTCCGCAAGGAAGGGCTCTTGCAGATAGCCTTCCAGGCCACCGCCTGCCACGGTTTTGGTATCCGGGTGCAACAGTCCTGCGTTCAGTAGTTCCCCAATCATATAGCCAAGACCGCCGGCTGCGTGGAAGTGGTTCACATCCGCAAGCCCATTGGGGTAGACGCGTGCCAGGAGGGGCACAACGTCAGAGAGATCTGCAAAATCCTGCCAATCAAGGATCACCCCGCCAGCCCGCGCCATGGCGATCAGGTGGATGAGAAGATTGGTCGAGCCACCGGTCGCCATCAGCCCGGTGATGCCGTTGACATAGGCTTTCTCGTCCAGAACGTCGCAAACGGGTGTGTAACTGTTGCCCAATGCGCTGAGGGAGAGCGCGCGTTTGGCGCCTTCGATTGTCAGGGCCTCACGCAGGGGGGTGCCGGGGGTGACGAAGGAAGATCCAGGCAAGTGCAGACCCATGAACTCCATCAGCATCTGATTGGTGTTGGCAGTTCCGTAGAAGGTGCAGGTGCCAGGGCCATGATAGGCGGCCATCTCCGCCTTCAGGAGTTCCTCGCGCCCAATTTCGCCAGCGGCAAACTTTTGCCGGATATTGGCTTTTTCATCGTTCGAAAGACCACTGGTCATTGGCCCGGCTGGCAAGAAAACTGCAGGGATATGGCCAAAGGCCTGGGCGCCGATCACCAATCCAGGAACGATCTTGTCGCAAACACCCAGGTAGACCGCCGCGTCGTAGACGTTATGGCTGAGGGCAATGCCTGCGGCTATGGCAATGGTGTCGCGCGAAAACAGGCTCAGCTCCATGCCTGCTTCGCCCTGAGTGATACCGTCACACATTGCAGGCACTCCACCTGCCACCTGCGCGGTGCCCCCTGCTGGCCGGACGGCGTCACGGATCAGGGCCGGATAGGTCTCAAAAGGTTGGTGGGCCGAGAGCATGTCATTATAGGCAGTGACAATGCCGAGGTGGCCCGCCCCGCCTGCAGCCAGAGTCTCCTGATCACCGCCCGCTGCCGCATAGGCATGGGCCTGACCAGAGCAAGAGAGATGGGCCCTTGCAGGGCCTTTGCTCTGCGCGGCTTGCATCCGCTCCAAGTAAGCCGATCGTGTCTTTGCACTGCGGGCAATGATCCGTTCGGTGACCTCTTTGACTGTCTTGTTCAATGTCATGAGCGATGCCTTTGGGGTGTCTTTCAGAGGTGGTAGCTTCAGTCGCCGATGCTGCGCCAGCGGCGGTGATCCCGATGCATGAGCAGCAGCGCATCTTCGGGCCCGGAGCTGCCTTGGTCATAGAGTTGTGGTTGGGCGCCACCCGAATGAGCCCAGCCTTCGATGATTGGATCTGCCCAGGCCCAGGCGGCCTCAACCTCATCCCCGCGCATGAAGAGGGTCTGGTTGCCACGGATCACATCCATGATCAGCCGTTCATAGGCGTCCTGGGGGCGCCCAGCTTCGGGCAAGGAATCGGCGAAGGTCATATCCAGATTGGCCGAGGTAAGCCGCATGCCACCTGGACCAGGATCCTTGATCGTTGTGCGCAATGTGATGCCCTCGTCGGGCTGTAGCCGGATCACCAGCACATTGCCATGTACACCTGCCGCACCGGCAAAGATGTTATGTGGTGGATCCCGAAAATGCACCGCAATCTCGCTCTCACGCTGGCGCAGGCATTTGCCGGTGCGCAGATAGAATGGGGTTCCCGACCAGCGCCAATTGGCCACCTGCACCTTCATGGCGATGAAGCTCTCGGTCGTGCTGGCTGGGTTGCCGGCATGGTCAAGATAGCTGTCACCATTTTTGCCACGATACTGTCCACGGGCAATATTCTCTTGCGTCACCGGTTCCAGTGCTTCGATCACTTTGACTTTCTCGTCGCGAACGGAATTCGGCGTGAAACGGGCAGGCGGTTCCATCGCGGTGAGACACAGGAGCTGCATCAGGTGGTTCTGCACCATATCCCGCATTGCACCGGAGCGATCATAGTACTCACCGCGCCCCTCAACCCCGATACTTTCGGCGACGGTGATCTGCACATGATCCACATGCGTCGAGTTCCATAGGGGCTCGAACAGCGAATTGGCAAAACGTAGGGCCATCAGGTTCTGCACGGTCTCCTTGCCCAGGTAATGGTCGATGCGGTAGATCTGGCTTTCGGAGAAATGTTTGCGCAGGGCTGAATTCAGCGCCTTGGCGGAGGCGAGATCGTGCCCAAAGGGCTTTTCCAGAACAATGCGGCTTTCAACCGTTGCGATGCCGGTGGCGCTAAGCCGCTCTGCAATTTCCGGGAAAAGGCTGGGACCAACAGAGAGATAGAAAGCGCGTACCCTGTCGTCGCGCAGATGGGCCTTTAGTTCAGACCAGCCCGCGTCGCCTCTTGCATCAACCGCCACGTAGTCCAATGTTTCAACAAAAGCTGAGATGTCACCTTCGCTGACTTCACCCGCCTGGCCGAACTCACGAATTGCATCCGCCACAAGTGATTGAAAACCAGCCCTGTCGAGCTTGCTGCGCGAAGAGCCGATGATCCGACTGCTGTCATCGAACTGGCCAATCTGAAAACGGTGGAACAGGCTGGGCAGGATTTTGCGACGTGCCAAATCACCAGTTGCCCCGAACAGGACGAGGTCGAAGCTCTCAACTGGGATAACGCGGGATACCATAGGGTCTTTATCCTTGTTTCGGTTCGGGTCCTTTGGCACCCGGTTTATTCTAAATGCCAGGACCTTTGAGTTTATCTAGCAGGCCTAGTGTGGAGCCATCCTTGTTCGGATCCTCGCCTCCTTGAACCAGGGGAAGAAGGCTGACGGCCAACTCTTTCCCCAGCTCAACACCCCACTGGTCAAAGGAATTGATCCCCCAGATTACACCTTCGGTGAAAACCCGATGCTCATAAAGTGCAATGATCTGCCCCAGCGAGAAGGGTGTGAGTTTGGGGTAGGCCAATGTCACCGAGGGGCGATTGCCAGGGAAGCTGAGGTGCGCCGCCATGCGCTCCTGTGCTTCGCCTTCAAATCCTCGTTGGGCGGCGATTTCACGCGCTGACTCAAGGCTGCGGCCCAGCATCAGCGCTTCGGACTGCGCCAGGCAATTGGCAATCAGGAGGTCATGCTGATGGGCAAGTTCTTCTTCATGGCCCTGCGCTGCAATCAGGAATTCCGCAGGGACCACATGGGTGCCTTGGTGGAGCAGTTGATAAAAGGCATGCTGACCGTTGGTTCCAGGCTCTCCCCAGACAATTGGCCCGGTGGATTGTTTGACCTGGGTGCCTTCAAGGGTCGTGCGTTTGCCATTGCTTTCCATATCGAGTTGCTGAAGATAGGCGGGCAGGCGGGCCAGCCGCTGGTCATAGGGCAATACAGCGCGCGTGGGATAGCCACAGATATTATTGTGCCAGATGCCCACAAGGCCCAACAGGACTGGCAGGTTCTCAGCTAGATCCGCTGTTCTGAAATGCTGATCCATCGACTGGGCACCACTCAGGAAAGCGCGGAAATTGTCTCTGCCGATTGCGATCAAGAGCGGAAGACCAACAGGCCCCCAAAGCGAATAGCGTCCACCGACCCAATCGGCAAAGCCAAAGACGCGCTCTGGTGGGATGCCAAACTGGGCGGTCTTGTCCAGCGCAGAGGAGACCGCGGCCAGGTGCAGTGGAGCTGCCTCGCCCAGGGCCTTTTCGAGCCAGGCAACCGCAGTCTTGGCGTTGGTCATGGTCTCAATCGTCGTGAAGGTTTTTGACGCGATCACGACCAATGTGGTTTCGGGGTCGAGCTGGCGCAGAATGTCGGAAACATGTGCCCCATCGATATTTGAGACAAAATGGCACCGGGGGCCATTGCAATAGGGTGCAAGAGCCTGAACCGCCATGGCGGGACCGAGGTCAGAGCCACCAATCCCGATGTTCACGACATCGGTAAAGACTTGGTTGTTGGCTGTCTTGAAATCTCCGCTGCGCAGGGCGCCGGCAAATCCCTCCATGCGTTGCAGGGTCTCAGTGACGGCGGGCATGATATCCTGCCCGTCCAATACCACGGGCGTGCCTGCATCAGCCCGCAGTGCCGTATGCAGTACAGCCCGCTGTTCCGTGGCATTGATTGCTGCGCCGCTGAACATCTCGTCAATTTTCGATGGGAGGTCCTGCGATTTGGCAAGGGCGATCAAGTGGCCCAGAGCGGTTTGATCCAACGAGGTTTTCGAGAAATCGAGCAGCAACCCGCTGCTGGAGGCGGAGAAAGAATTAAACCGCTCCTCAGACTCGGAAAAGAGATTCGCAATGGTCACATGCGACGTCTGCCGCCTATGGGCCATCAGGTCCGACCAAAGTTCATGCATAATAAATTACCTTTTCGACATGACATCGCCGAATCATAGCTCCCTTAGTTATGCAATACCGTTATCGATAACATAAAGGCAAGCGGATACTCAGATTTAGCAAAGCGGGCATTAAAAGCACGTAACATCGGATGGAAAATTGAAAGTAGAGTGCCATTGGGGCTGCAGGAGTATTCAAAGGGTGTCAGAAACAGAAAAAGCGGCCCAAAGGACCGCCTCTTGCCACTTAAGCTCCGAGGGAAATGAGCTTAGAGGTAATAGCTATCGGTATAGACCTGGTGAACCAACTCGTCGCGTTTCAAACCGCGTTCCGCAAGTTCTGCGTCGTCCAATGCCATAAGGCGCCGCAGGTTTTCACCGCGCGTATTGGCCTCTCCGATCGAAATGAGAAGATCGCCGAAGAGTGTGAATGGCTTGAAGAGCAAGGACAGGACACTGGTAGAGTTGCGAGTCTGTGTGAGGGCGAGGGCCATTGAGTTTCACTCCTATGTTCTGCTGCCTTATCTGAGGTCAAAGATAGTCCTGTAGAGGGCCCGCTGGTAGAGGAGGGTTGGAATAGCCGCCATGCATCACATGCAAGATCATTGCTTGGTTCAGAGTACCTGAAACTCAGAGCCCTTCGAGAAGGAAGCGGAGCTGTTCACTGCGCTGGCGGGTCAATTCGGTTTTGCAATGCAAAACCGTCAGGGGTTCAAAGCTGCCGCCGCGAAACAGAAAACCCTCACTTTCACAGGCTTTGTCGCGAAAGGGGATCCAAGCGCGCTGCGCCTGCAGCAAGGCCTCGCCCGCGCCTTTGAGGTTTTCGGGCAGGTCCTGATCAAGTGCCTTCATGACGGCGCGAGCCTCTTTATAGACTGCATTCAGTTCGGCATCAGCCGCCTCATAGTCCTGAGAGGCACAAAGCCGCATTTCTAAGGTTGTCTGAGGATCAATACAGCTTTCGGCCAGTACAGGCGTTGCGAAGCAACACGAGGTGAGGAATGCCCATAGGCAGGTTCTGAAAATTAGTGACATGATGAAACTCTTGGGTTGCTTAGAAGTGATGAATGCAGAGTTAGTTGAGGCCTGATCGCTTGGGCGGGTCAAGCGTTGAAACTGGGGAACTTGAGCCATCGGGCGAGAAATTCCCGCTTGCGCGGAAAGGTTGAATAGTGAACTTGGGCGCATGAGTGAATTTAATTGCCCCAACTGCGGAACATTACTTCGCCCCGCGATTCAGCAGGTGAAAATGCTGAGCTGCGAGTCCTGTACCACCACGATCCTTCTAGAGGACGAGGGGCTAAGACTGGCCGGAGAGCAGGGCGTTTTGCACCAGGTTCCAATGCTCTTTGGACTGGGTGACGAAATCCAGATCAATGCAGCAAGGTATCAGATCCTAGGGCAGGCCCGGTTTTCTTATGGCCGTGGAACCTGGGATGAGTTTTGGGCTCTCAGGGAAGATCAGGAAAGTGCCTGGATCTCAGTGGATGAAGGGGACCTCATCCTGCAGCAGAGCCTCACCCGCAGCGAATGGCCCCGCTATGACGGCTATCTGCAGCTGGGCAGTACCGTCGAATATGATGCGGAGATCTTTGCAGTTACAGAGATTGGCAGCGGAGAGTGTACCGGGCTACAGGGCAGTTTTGGCCATACCTTGTATGTTGGTGAAACCTATCAATTTTATAACCTTCAAGGGGATCGCGGTCGGGTGCTTTCTGCAGAAATGCAAGAAGGAAGCCGGGAGTGGTTTTTGGGCCGTTGGCTCGATCCATTTGAGGTAGAGGTTTTACATCGATGAGCCTTAACCCCGAACTCAAAAGCATCAATTGTACCTCCTGTGGTGCCGGTTTGGATATCCTGGGCGGGGGACGCGTGACCACCCATATCTGCTCTTATTGCGGATCAGAGTTGGACACGCAGGACAACTACAAGGTGCTGGCCAAATTCGACCAAGCTGCAAGACCCAAGAGCCCGTTCTGGATCGGCATGGTCGGACATCTCTACGATGTGGAGTGGACCATTATTGGCACTCTTCAACATGAGGAGCGCTGGGCAGGTAAAAGCTGGACCTGGATCGATCATCAGCTGTTTTCGCCGACTCATGGTTATGCTTGGCTGACCATTGAGGACGGGCACCTGACCTTCTCGCGACGTGACCGCAAGGCCGTTGCCTGGATGTCAGAGAGACAGGTTGAAACCGCGCATTACCAACCTCGCGTTCGATTGCCAGGCGAAGTTTTCAAGTACTACGACACATCCTCCAGCCAGGTCATCTTTGCCGAAGGGGAATTCACCTGGGCGCCCAAGACAGGGGAGGTAACCACTACGGTTTCGGCTCTTTCCGACAGGGCGATGCTGGGGTTTTCCAGCAAAGGGCAGGAACGGGAAACCTACCGAACGGTTTACTTGCCAAAAGCGGAAGTTGAGGCTGGTTTTGACATCAAGACAGGGTTACGTCCGCGTGGCGTGCATCCAACGCAAGCTTTGAAGGCTGGGGAACATTCCCTGTTCTTGCTGAAATCCGGATTGTTCCTGGCGGTGCTATGTATCCTGCTTGCCGGGTTCCTATCGTCGCTGAGCGGTACTTCTGCCATACAACCGCAGAGCTTCGCGGTTCACAACCTGCCAGTCTCAATCCCTTTTGAAGTTCACAAACCGGGTCGACTGACGCGGGTGCAAATGCGAGGGGACGCGCGCAACAGCTGGGGCTATTTTGCAGTAGAGCTGGAGGATCCTGAGGGTGAGGTGCTCTTTGAATCCGGCCGCACCATCGAGTACTACTTTGGCCGCGACGGCGATGGCAATTGGAGTGAAGGCAGCAATCGCGCCGAGCTGAACTTTTTTCCTCCGGTGGCTGGGACCTATATCCTATCCATAGAGCTGGAGGAAACTGGCTATTGGGCACAGAGTTTTGCCCCAGGTCAGGAAAAGCCACCTGCGATCAAGGGCTTGGAAGTGAAGGTCACCAATGGGGTTTCCAGTGGTTTTTGGCTGGTCGTTCTTGGTTTGGTTTTTGGGGTCATTGGAGGCCTGCCTTTGCTGCGGCGATATTTGCATCACAAAAGACGCTGGAGCGGCAGTGATTGGAGCGACGAGGACTGAATATGAGTATTTTTCGCCTGGTCTTTCTGCTGCTTTCCGCGCTGGCCATCACCGGGACAACCTATGCTGCCTATCTTGGGCATGGCGGCGAAAGCCGCGATCTAGACCGCTCCATCCGCGCCGTCAGCGCCGGGCGGGGATTGAATGGAAGTGTCAAATAGAGAGGACACCATGGAGTATTTTGCCGCGATTCAGCTGGCTGAGCTGATCAGCACCGTGTTTTTCACCTTTGTGGGCATGACCCTGATGTGGGTCGTTTGGAAAGTGATCGACTGGCTTACGCCTTTTCCGATCATGAAGGAGATCGAAGAAGATCAGAACATGGCTTTGGCCGTTCTGATCGGCATGCTTTTCATCGCCATCGCGATCATCATCGCCGCAGTCATTGTCTCTTGATCCGGCAGAAAGCCCAGGCGGGGCAGGCGCTTCGGGCGTCGCATCTGCAGAGAGCGCGGGCCTGCGCCTGCGTGAGACTTGGCTCTTGGCGGCGACCTTTCTGGTGGCCGTTGCAGGGCTGATCTATGAACTCATTGCAGCAACGCTTTCCAGCTACCTCTTGGGGGATTCGGTCCGGCAGTTTTCCTATGTGATTGGGATTTTTCTGTCGGCCATGGGGCTGGGGGCCTGGCTCTCACGCTTTGTGGGGCAAGCCATGCGTGGCTTTATCTGGGCGCAGATCCTTCTGGGGATCGCAGGCGGTTTTATGGCGCCAGTGGTGTTCTTTACCTTTGCCTGGATGGAGAGCGTCACACTGCCACTCTATGGGTTGCTGATCACCGTGGGTGTGCTGTCAGGAATGGAAATCCCGCTGATCGCGCGGGTTCTGAAGGAGATCGGTGCGCCGGAGTTCCGCTTTGAAAATGTGCTGAGCGTTGATTACATCGGTGCTCTTGTTGCTTCTCTTGCCTTTCCACTGCTGGTTATTCCCTACCTGGGGCTGATGCCCGCAAGCCTGACTTTTGGGGCGCTGAATCTCGGTGTTGCAGGTCTTTCTCTTTGGATCTTCCGCAGCCAGGCCAGCCCATTGCAGGTTTTGACCTGGGCCATTGCGCTCTTGTTGACGTTGGCGGGACTGTGGCAATCGGAACGACTGGTTTCGGTCAGTGAAGCCAGCCTGTTTGAGGATGATGTGATCTTTAGCGAGGCCACGCCCTATCAGCAGATTACAGTCACGCGCTATCGCAACCGCACGCGATTGTTCCTGGATTACTCGATCCAGTTCGATACGCTGGATGAACATCGCTATCATGAAAGTCTGGTGCATCCGGCCCTAGCTTTGTCACCGCGCCGGGCTTCAGTACTGATCCTGGGCGGAGGCGACGGGATGGCAGTGCGCGAAGTGATGCGCTGGGCCGATGTGGAGGCCGTAACCCTGGTGGATCTGGATCCTAGGGTGACAGAGCTGTTTCGCGATCACCCTGATCTGTCGCAGCTCAACAATGGGGTGCTGAAGGACCCGCGCCTTTCAATCCTAAACCAAGATGCCTGGCGTTTTGTCGAAGAGAGCGAAGCGATCTTTGATGTGATCCTGATAGATCTGCCGGACCCTAAAAACCTCGCGCTGTCGAAACTCTATTCGCGCCAATTCTACGGTGCATTGATAGAGCGGTTGAGCGCGCATGGGGTGCTGGTGACCCAGGCTGGATCTCCGCTATTTGCGAGAGAGGCCTTTTGGTCGATCGCAGCGACCCTAAAGGCCACTCGAAACCCGCAAGCGCCGGGTGAGGGGCTGCAGATCCTACCCTATCATAGCTATTTGCCCAGCTTTGGCGATTGGGGATTTATCCTTGCCTCTCCGCAAAAACCTGCGGCACGGGATTTCGACCTGCCTGAAGGCCTGCGTTATCTGACCCCGGAAGTCTGGACTGCGGCGCAGGTCTTTGATCCGGAAACGGGACCGCTGGAGGTGGAGGTGAACTCGCTCCAGTCCCATGCTCTGGTCGGATATTATCTGGATGGTTGGGCGCGCTGGTTTGAATGACCTCTGCCCCGGAAACAAGAAGCACCCCGGCCGATTGGAACGAGGTGCTGTTTTGAGTTCAAATGCTGCGACTGGCCATCTGCACCCGTGCCTGCGGCAAGAGAAAGGGGATATGGCCGGGCGGCGTGGTATTCACCGGCACCGGGCAGCCATAGGTCTGTGCAAGCGTGCTGTCCGTCAAGACTTCGGTGGGTGTGCCCTGCGTGACAACATTGCCCCCATCCATCAGCACAACATCATCCGCAAACATGGCGGTGAGGTTCAGATCGTGCATCACGGCGATCACGCCGCCTCCGTGGGCTGCATAGTTGCGCGCCAGATCCATCACCGTGAACTGATGCCCAATGTCGAGACTGGCCACGGGTTCATCCAGTAATAGCCAGCAGGGTTTCCCCGATACAACAGGTTCCCAGACCTGGGTTAGAACACGGGCCAATTGCACCCGCTGCTGCTCCCCCCCAGAGAGGTCCTGATACATGCGGCCCGCAAAACCACCAAGGCCAACAGCCTCAAGCGCCCGAATGGGGATCGAACTATCCGCAGCAGAGAGGCCGGCACTCAGTCCTAACCGTGTGATCTCTAGCACCGTGAAGGGGAAGGCGATGGTGCTGCTTTGCGGCTGAACGGCACGGATGGCGGCTAGCTGCCAGGGCTGCAAGTGGTTGACATCCAGGCCATTCAAGGTAACCGAGCCTTCGTGCGCGATTTCGCCAGTTATTGCCCGTAGCAATGTTGTTTTGCCGGACCCATTGGGACCAACAATGGCAGTTACACGCCCAGCGGCTGCGGTGAAGTTGACCGAATGGAGGATTTCCTTGCGTCCCAAACACGCGCGGATTCCCTGGGCTTCCAGTGTGAATGCTCTGCTCATAGGACCAGGTCCACCCGTCGCTTCAAGAGAATCCAAAGGAAAACAGGCGCCCCTAGGATGGCGGTGACGATGCCAATAGGAAGTTCCGCCGGAGCGATCACAACGCGGGCAATCATATCCGCTGCCAGTAGCAAAATAGCCCCAAGCAGGGCCGCATTGGGCAAAAGCGTATTATGATCCGGCCCGGTAGCAAGCCGTAAGAGATGTGGTACCACGATGCCGATAAAACCAATGCCGCCCGAGATCGCAACCGCGGCCCCAGTGGCGCCTGCAACCGCCAGAATTGCTGTGTTTTTTACCCGCTGCACCGGAATGCCGACATGGCCCGCCGCCGCCTCTCCTAGAGCAAGTGCGTTCAAACCGCGCGCCAGCATGGGTGCCGCCACAAGAGCCAAGGCGATGATCGGCAAAGCGGTAAGTACTTTGCCCCATGTGGCTCCGGCCAGGGATCCCATCCCCCAGAAGGTCAGGTCTCTGAGTTGGCTGTCATCGGCAATATAGACCAGAATTCCGGAGGCCGCTCCGGATAGAGCGCCGAGGGCAATTCCGGCAAGGAGCATGGTCGCAACAGAGGTCTGCCCCGCACGCGTAGATACGCGATAGAGCAACAGCGTGGAGGCCCAGCCACCAAGGAAGGCCGAGACGGGCACCAAGGCGCTGCCAAGATAGGTTTGCAGCGTTGCGGGCAAAAGGCTGCCCAGCACGATGGCGGTGATAGCTGCGAGCCCGGCACCTGCGCTGACCCCGACGATTCCGGGATCTGCCAAGGGATTGCGAAAAAGGCCCTGCATCACGGCGCCGGAAACAGCTAGGGCGGCGCCAACCAGAATACCCATCGCCAGGCGAGGCAGGCGAATGTCAAACAAGACCACCCGATCAAGCGTGGCGAGTTCTCGACCTTGGATCAAATCACTCAGAGTGCGCCAAAGTGAGATGCCAGAGGCCCCTGAGGTGAGCGAGAAAATCGAAACCAGGAGCAAAGAGAACGCCAGGATCAGAGTCAGTTGTTTGGCGCGAATGCGGCGGTCTGGCAATGGTGCAACGTTACTTTGCTTCGAAGCTTCGGAGAGCTCTGCAGTGACGGTGCTCATTCTTGGGCTCCGTAGAGCGCGTTGCTCAGCTCTGTCACTGCAGAGGCTGTGCGGGGGCCAAAGCCAAGAAGATGCAATCCATTCATGCGAACCAAAGCGCCATTTTGGGCTGCAGGTGTTGGGGTCAAGGCTGGTATTGAAAGCATTTTGTCCGCGCTCATCCCCTGGTCGCCACTCCGATCCATGGCAAGGATTACATCCGGAGCCGCTGCTGAAACTGCCTCATCGGTGATTTGCTTGTAGCCGCTAAACGCCTGCACCGCGTTTACGCCGCCGGCCATGCTGATAATCCCATCAGCCGCGGTCTCTTGTCCCCCTGCCATGATCCGCCCGCCTTGGGTTGAGAGAATAAACAGAACCTTTTTGGGGCGATCTCCGGCGGCTGCCTTCGCACGAGACAGAGCGGCCTCCAATTCTGCGCTCACCTGATCCGCCAGGGCCCGCGCTTCGGCCTCTTGGCCAAGGGCTGCGCCAACGGTTTCGATCTTTTGGGCTACACCCTTCGCCGAAAAGACCTCTGGCACCTCGATAAAAGTCACATTTGCTGCCTTGAGAACCTCCAGGGTTTCCGGCGGGCCGGCACCTTCTGTTGCGAGGATAAGGTCAGGGGCAATCGACAACACCCCTTCAGGAGACAGCGCACGGGCATAGCCAACATTTGGCAACGCGGTCACCTCCGCCGGATAGGAGGAGGTGGTATCTCGTGCAACCAGGCGTTTGTCCTGACCTAAAGCGTAGACGATTTCAGTGACCGACCCGCCAATCGAAACAACACGGTTGTGGGGCTCAGCACGCGCCATCTGGGCGGCAAAAAGCGCGAGGAACAGAATGTTCAGAAACGCGAAGAGGCGAGAGAACAGGCTCATTCTGCGGCCTCCATTTCCGAGGATTTGGTCGGAGAGTTGCTGGCAAGGGAGGGCAGTTGTGCAATGATGGCGTGCCATTCGGGTCGGTGGTCTTGTTCTTTGGTTCGGCGGCCAAAGATTTGCAGGATCAACCCGCCCTCGGCATCGAATGCTTCAATGGACTGGGTATTTCCATTGCGGGTGGGTTTGGTGACGGCCCAGACTTCGGCGATGTGATCCAGGCGCAAATGCAGATCGAATCCGGGATCTAGGATGTTCTGCCAGGGGCCCATTGCACGCAGGTTTTGCACTGGGCCACCATGAATTTCGATACATCCCATATTGCCCACAAAGATCATGACTTCCGTTCCGCTACCGCATAGCGCCTGCAGGGAGTCATCGATCGCTTCGGGGGCTAGGGCACGTGCAAGAGGCTCGCCAACAATGCGATAGGCGCCGAGGCGATTCATCTTCAGTCGCGAGGTCATGCTGCGAAACTGGTGCGTGTCTGTCATGGCCTCCCAGTCGCGGCGGAGCTCTGCTGCCTTTTCCGGACTTCCCTTTGCCATCTCTGGCGGGATCCGGGGAGAGACTTCAAGGCTGTCGTTCTGCTCAGCCAGGGTAAGTTCGTCCACCAGGGTCTGCCAGGCATCAAGATTTGATTCGGGCCTCAGGTGGATTTTGTGCACTGCATCTCCGGCGGCATCAAAGAACTGAAGCGAACGCCGGATGCCCGACGCCCCCTCCCGCTCTACCGCAAAGGCAGAGACAAAATGGCGGGGGAATAGGCGCAGGTCGATCTCTTCGGTCAAAACCATGGCTGCGTGCTTCCCAGCGTGGAAATTCGCATAGCAACCAACCTTCTCAATCACGCATGAGTTGTTTCGCGTGAGGGCCATCACCTCTCCAAGAGTGGCAAGGCGTGGGAAGATTTTATCGATATCCGCCGAAATGCAAGTTGCTTCGGTGCCGACAAAGGCAGCAACAAGCTGTGCTTCAGAGATTTGAAATTCAGTGGCGAAATCACGGTCGCGCAACTTTGGATTGTTTTTCCGCGCTTGCCGGATTTCCAGCGGGGTGAGGGGGGCAGTTTGGTTCATCTGGGCCCTTTCAGCATGTGCAGATGGTGCAGGAAAGGGCTGGCGCGGGCCTGCGTGAGAGCATGTGCAGACGGCTGGCGGATTGGTTAAGCATTGCTTAATTTATGTTGACTGTTTTTATCACCTTTAATATCAGGCTCAAGCGGAAATTGATGATTCCGCTAGAAAACAAGACGACGACTACCACGCCAGCCCCTTTCCGCAAGCATCGGTAAACACTCCATGATGCAGAGGGACATGCGATGGGAAAGTTTCGGCTGAACCAGCACTTGCTGGGCACCGTATCCATTTTGGGATTGATGTTGGGAACCGGGGCGCTGGCCCAGGATATTCCGGTTGATGAGCTGATTGAGACCACGGAAGATGGCTTCCTTGGAACGGTTGAATTGGGCCAGGGCAAGCGAGAGGTCCAAATCGCGACCTCGACTCCGGTCACCGTGATCAACCAGGAAGAAATCGACGATCGTCAGGCGAGCACTGTGGCGGAATTGATTGACTCGGTACCGGGTGTTTCGCTGGTGAACGGCTCTCGTCCTGAAGGGTCGGGGATCAACATCCGTGGTTTCGGCGCCAATGGCACCTATGGCACCGACCAGAAGGTGGCCATCGTGATCGATGGCGCGACCACGGGTTCCGAAGAGATCTACCGGATTGGGACCCAGCTTTTCACGGATCCGTCCCTTTACAAGTCAGTTTCGGTTATCCGCGGAACTGTTGGGTCGTTTGAATTTGGCTCTGGTATTGTCGGTGGCGTGGTGCAGTTCGAAACCAAGGATGCCTCTGACTTTACCGGCGGCGAAGTGGGTCTGCGCTTCCGCCAAACACTAGGGTATTCCTCTAATGCGCAGGGCTACCACAGCTCTTCCATCATTGCCTGGCAGCCGATGGAGAATTTGGAAGTCCTGCTGAACTATACCAAGCGGGATACGGATGCCTACGAAGATGGAAATGGCACTCTGGTAAGCAACTCTGCAACAGAGCCTTACTCTGGGTTGGCCAAGATCAGATACACCTTCGGGGAGGATGGCGAGCACGCGGTGACCGTAAGCTACCAGAAGACTGCGACGGATGAGTTTGATGCGCCATATGATGCCTTTAACGTCGTCAACTTTGGCAACGTGAACCGGCGCACCGAATCCGAAGTTGCGACCCTGAAGTATGAGTACAACCCAGTAGGGAATGACCTGATCAATCTGTCGGTTCAGTATTCCTATTCGGACATATTTATCGAAAGCGAAGCTGCTAACCCTGGTGGGTTTGCCGACTACCTGCTGAACGGCGATCACGACTACACCATCGATAAACTGACGGTGAAAAACGCGATGTTCTTCCAGACAGGTGCAGCGTCACATGATCTGCGTTTTGGTGTGGAATGGTCCAAGCGGGACAGGTTGGAAAGCCAGGTTAGCCCCTTCTCCGGCAGTGTGGCTGTGCCTGGTGGCACGGATGAGCGTATTGCCCTGTTTGCAGTGGATGAAATCTCCCTCGGCAATTGGACTTTTAGTCCCGCCTTCCGCTGGGAGGATCAGACTGTGGAGGGGCGTAAGACCTATGCGGGTGATCGCTACGACAACTCGGCAGCGATGGGCGGTATCTCGGCGCGCTATGAGTTCAACTCCGGTTTCGCTCTCTTTGCCAGTGCAGCCTATACCGAAAGTCTGCCGATCATTGACGATCTGAGCAATGCGGCCTTTATGACCCAGCCGGAGAAATCTCGCACCTACGAGATCGGCGCCTCTTATGCGGGTAGCGATGTCTTCACCAGCGAAGACAGCCTGCAGGCCAAGGTCAATTTCTTCCGCAGCGATCTGTGGGACGTGACCTCGTATTCCTCGATCGCTTCTGTCCAAAGTGAAGGCGTGGAGGTGGAAGTCACCTATGCCATGGCAAGTGGTCTTTATGTGGATGTTAATGCGGCCTATGGCGACTATGAGTCCCTGTCCTCTGCCGGGGTTCGTGGAGATTGGAGGAATGCGCCTGCAAACTCCGCGCGCCTGACAGTTGGCAAACGCATCGGTGAGGCCTGGGATCTAAGCTGGGAACAGGTTGTGGCCGAAGAGGGCAACAACAACTACGGAGGCTATGGGGTTAGCAATCTGCGTGCAACCTACCGTCCGCAAAGCGGTGTTCTAGCCGGAACAGAAGTACGCTTTGGCATCGAAAACGCCTTTGACCGGCAGTACAAGCCCAACCTTGCAACCGAGTTTGCACCCGGTCGGAACTTCAAGCTGACCCTGGCCAAAACTTTCTGATCCACTCCCCCAAAGGCGAAAGCACAAACAAATAGAGGAGACCTCATATGACTCTTTCCTCCAAACGTTCAGCCCCGTTTATCGCGATGGCTGTGGCTGGTTTGATAGGGCAGGCATCTGCTGAGACTAACCGAGAGCAAAAGCCTGGCCTCTCAATAGAACTCAGCACTGCTGAGGAGGCTCCTGATGCTTGCAGGCTATCCTTTGTGGTCAGTAATGCGCTTGGCACCTCCATTGAACAGGCGGTTTTTGAAACCGTCCTGTTTGATGCCAAGGGGCAGGTTTCACAGCTGACCTTGTTGGATTTTCAAGATCTTCCTGCCGGGCGCCTCCGTGTGCGGCAGTTTCAATTCCCGCAGCTCTGTAGTGATATCAGTCGTGTGCTGATCAATGGGGCTTCCACCTGTCAGGGAGAAGGCATCGCGCAAGGCGCCTGCTCTGACAACCTGCGTCTGCTGAGCCGTGAAAAAATGGAGCTGGCAGGATGAACCTTGTGTTGAATGCCTTGGAGCGGGTGCTGAACCTGGGTGGTCCGGTGGTCCTGCTGCTACTGGTGGTTTCCATTCTGACGACGAGCTTGGTGCTATACAAAATCTGGCAATACCAGGTGGCACGGGTGGGTAACCATAAGCAGTTGTCACAGGCCGTCGCCGCCTGGGATCGGGGCGACAGTCAGGGAGCTTTGGCTGCGGTTGCCCAAAGCCGGTCCTATCTAGTGCCAGTTCTGCACATGGCTTTGACTGCGCCACAGGACGAGAGGCTGGCCGCGCGTGCAGATGCAGAAGCAGAGGCGCGTTTTGCCCGATTGGAACGTGGGCTCGGGGCTTTGGATATGGTAGCGCAACTGGCGCCGCTGATGGGCCTCTTTGGTACAGTGATCGGCATGATCGAAGCCTTTCAAAAACTGCAATCCGCCGGTTCCTCCGTGGACCCATCGCTCCTGGCTGGGGGGATCTGGGTGGCGTTGCTGACAACGGCCGCAGGGCTGGCCGTAGCGATGCCCGCCGCCCTCGTCTTGGGCTGGCTGACAGCGCGCATGCAGCAAGAGCGGGTCTTTGCAAATCACGCACTTCGCGTTGCCTTTTCCCCGCAAAAGATGGTGCAGTCTGAGCGGGTGAATGACACAGACCATACCCAACCTGTCCAGGGCCTTTCTTATGCCGGTTAAGCTGCATGGACCAAGGCGTGGCCGCCTCTCTATGACATCTCTCATCGATGTGATTTTCCTACTTCTTTTGTTCTTTATGCTGACCTCGACTTTCTCGAAATACGGGGAGGTCGAGTTGATGGCCGCTGGCCAAGCCACAGCGGGGGAAGCCCCACAAAGATTGTTTGTCCAACTGGGTGCAGAGAGCGTTTCGCTAAATGGCCAGCCAGCGGATTTGCAAAGTCTGGCGGGGCTCCTACGCAGTCAGCCTGATGACGGGCGTGGGCATGTTGTCCTGATCAGCCCGGATGAGAGTGCCACATCACAGCACCTTGTCGATCTGCTGGCGGAGCTACGACAGGTTGAAGGATTGCAATGGGTGGTGCTGGGGTGATGCTGCTCAATCGAACCAGACCTACGCAGAAAGAACCAACGATTGCTCTTATCAATATCGTCTTTCTGATGTTGGTCTTTTTCATGATTGCAGGGACGCTGGCGGTCCCCCTCGATCAGGAGATCAAGTTGATTCAGACTGCGGATTTGGATGGTCGAGAGCCCCCCGATACTCTGGTCGTGCATGCGGATGGCAGATTGCAGCTGCGAGGGCAGCAGGTCGAAAGTGCTGAGGCCTATTTTGCAACCCTGCCAGAGGCAGCCAGGAGTGTGGTCAAATTGGTGCCGGACCGGGATCTTCCGGCGCGCCAGTTGATCGCGATTTCCAACAGTTTGCGAAAGTCCGGTGCCGGGCGGGTCCTTTTGGTTTCGGAGCGCGCCCTCCCATGAATAACCTCTCAGGTCAGGTATTGGCTGTCGCGCCAAATGTTGTGGGGGCGCCCATTGTTCCGGGTTCTGTGTTGGCTGCTGTTGGGGCATTTCTACTTGCGCTTCTTTTGCATGCAGGGCTTGCGCCCTTCAAACAAGAACTGGCCGTCGAAAACTCAGGTGGTGAAACTGAACTCGCCGCGAGAGGGAGCAGTTTTGCCAATCTGGCCGAAGGGGAAATGTCCCCTTTCCCCACGCAAGAGACTGTCCGGCCTAAGGTCCATCAGACAGCTTTGCCTGTTGCTCCAGAGACAGCCAATACGACCCTGATAGCGCCATCAAAGGCTCTTCTTGTCCGCGCTGAAGAGAGTTCGAAACAGGAGAATTTGGAACTGGTTCCTGGCGGCGTGCCACTACTGCCCGTAAGCGCGGAGGAGAGTGTTGTCGAGGGCGCGGGGGAAGTCGCCATACTTCCAGTTTCACAGAAGGTCCAACAAGAGCCAGTGTTAGAGAGATCTGCTACGATTGCGGCTGAAGACCGGGTAAGCGAGCAGGTATCAGTGCAACAAGAGTTGCAACAACCTGTGCCGGATCCAGCGGCGCAGGCCCCGAAGGTTGAACAATCTTTACGCCCACCGACCCGTCCAGAACCACAACCAACACGCCCGCAACAGGCAGAGCAGGCGCTTGCGGTGCAGCAGCCTCGTCCAAACCCCAAGCCCGAACTCTTGCCAAAACCTGTCACAAAGCCACGGGGCAACAGTGTCGTGAACACAAACCGAGGCGTGACAGAATCGAACCGCCAAGCCCAAGGTGGGCAGTCACAGCGTCAGAACGGACAAGCGAGGGTGCAGGGTAATGCTGCGGTTAGCAATTATCCTGGCAAAGTGATGCGTAAGATCCAGCGAGCCAAGCGGCCAGCATCGGTCAAGGGCGTCGCGGTCGTGAGTTTTTCCATTGGCCCTGGTGGATCCCTGGCTGGGGTTGGCATTGCGCGCAGCTCTGGCTCTGGGAAGCTGGATAGTATTGCTCTGGCGCAGGTGCGTCGTGCAGCGCCCTTCCCACCGCCACCCGCTGGTGCGCGTACCCGCTTTACCGTCCGGATCAAAGGCAATTAGGGCGCTGAGTGGATTGGCCGAGGTAATTTGATCAAATTCTTGCGTATCTCGTTCATGTTCGGCTAAGGAAGGGGTAGGATTGGATTGGGGAGTACGCCTCCCCCAATAGGAGCACTGCCCGATGACCCCGCTTTCCGGCCTGAAAGTTGTTGAACTTGCCCGTATTCTTGCAGGCCCCTGGATCGGCCAGTCGCTGGCGGATCTGGGTGCAGAGGTGACCAAGGTCGAAAGCCCGGAGGGAGATGATACCCGCCGCTGGGGCCCTCCCTTTATCGAGCGCGACGGTGACAAGACTGCTGCTTACTATTATTCGGCCAACCGGGGTAAAACCTGTGTCACTGCTGATTTCCGCACTCCAGAAGGGCGTGATACGGTGATTGAGCTGATCAAGGATGCAGACATCCTGATTGAAAATTTCAAGGTTGGGGGCCTCAGGAAATACGGGTTGGACTATGACAGCCTGGCGGAGGTGAACCCGCGTCTGATCTATTGTTCCGTTACCGGTTTCGGTCAGGATGGTCCCTATGCCAAACGGGCGGGCTACGATTTCCTGTTGCAGGGCATGTCTGGCCTCATGTCGATTACGGGTGATCCGGGTGGACAGCCGCAGAAGGTGGGTGTTGCCATTACCGATATTGTCACCGGGCTATATGGGACCATCGGCATTCTGGCCGCGGTTGAGCAGCGCCACAGCACCGGGCGCGGGCAGCACATCGATATGTCTTTGCTGGACTGTGCCACGGCGGTTCTGGCCAATCAGGCGATGAACTATCTCGCCACCGGAGACAGCCCCTCGCGGCTGGGCAATGAACATCCGAATATTGCGCCTTATCAGGTCATGGCGGTCAAGGACGGGCATGTCATTTTGGCCGTTGGCAACGATGGCCAGTTTCAGCGGCTCTGTGATGTGCTGGGGCTGGCTGGGGTCAAATCGGATGCGCGCTTTGCTTCCAACCAGCAGCGGGTCGAGAACCGCCAGGCTTTGACGGTGCTTCTGGAAGCGGTTGTTGGTGGTTGGCAGCAGGCGGATCTCTTGGCGGCATTGGAGGCCGCTACAGTGCCTGCGGGGCCGATCAATACTATCGGTCAGGCCTTTGCCGATCCGCAGATTCAACACCGAGACATGCAGATCAAGCCGGAGGGTATCCCAGGCGTACGCGGCCCCTGGAGGTTCTCAGACGCCGAACTGGCCTTGGAGAAGTCAGCGCCTACGCTTCCTAAATAGTGGCAGATCCAGCCTCTGCCGGGGATAGAGGCCTGTTGATGCAAAGCGGGTTTTCCTCTCCCAGAAGCCTGCGCACCTTTGGGTCGATGTTCCGGCTGTTTTCAGGATAGGCCCCAGTCATGTTCAGGGCATCACGGGCGCTTAGACGTTCGCTGATCCTCACCCAGACAGTACGGGTGGAAAAGGGTTGCTGATCAGGACGGGCGGAAATGCCTAGTGTCAGCCCCTGCAGATAGCTGGTCTGCTGCGCATGCTCCGGCATGAGCACCGTCTCAGAGAGAAAACCGTCTTCACGGCGAGCACTTTCATACATGCAGAGCCGATTATTGCGAAGGGCAGCCAGCCCTTGATAGCGGCTGCGTTGCCTGATGCTGCCATCGCTGCTGGAAGCCCTCTCGAAAGTATGGGTCAGGACAAGCCCGTCTTCAGCGCGCAGCTGAACCAGGCTGCGCAGGATCAGGCCGGGCCAGGTCGGCGTGCGGTAATAGGCATGATAATGGCCCAGAAACCGTCGCAGCGGGCGGGCCTGATTTTGAAACAGCCCCGAAAAATGGCCCAGAGCAGGCTTCTTTTCCAGGCCAGAGGAGCTAGGCTGCTGTTCTAGGAATTCAGCATGTGGCATCAGCAGGTTGTCTTCGGGGATGGCAAAATACTTGGCTATACGGCGCAGGATCTGGGCGGCGGGCCTGCCCCCATTCAAATATCTATTGAATTGCTGACGGTTGATGCCCAGCCCGCGGCAGGTTTCGGCGATGGAACCGTGTTCTGCACAGAGCCAACGCAAATTGCGCGGGAAGTCACTTTCCAAAGGCTTTCCTTTCCTGAATCGCTCTCTAACTGCTAACAAATGCGAAATTGTGCTTGCAACTGCGAAGTTTCCCCTGGCTGTTTTCAAAGCGAAGCTCGAGCGGCTAGAACGCACCAAATCAAACCTCGAACCAGTAGAAGGCCCCCATGCCGCAAACCTTTCAAACCATTGACCATACTTGGATTCCTCTCCCGGATGGGCGGCGTCTGGCCGCGCGCATGTGGCTGCCGGAGGTGGATCACGCAGGGCCTGCAATCCTGGAATACCTTCCCTACCGCAAAGGCGATGGCACCGCTCCGAGGGATGAGACCACGCATCGGGTTTTCGCCGCGGAAGGCTATGCCTGCATTCGCGTCGATATTGCCGGAACCGGTGACAGCGAAGGGCTGTTTGATGACGAGTATTCAGAACAAGAGCTGAGCGATGGTGAAGCGGTTTTGGCCTGGATTGCCGCGCAGGATTGGTGTGATGGCAATATTGGCATGATCGGAATTTCATGGGGCGGTTTCAACGGGTTGCAACTGGCCTACCGGCAGCCGCCCGCACTGAAGGCGGTGGTCTCGGTAGCCTCAACCACGGATCGCTATGCGGATGACATTCACTACATGGGCGGTTGCCTGCTGAGCGATAATGCCAACTGGGGCAGCCAGATGTTTGCCTATCAGTCGCGCCCTTCAGATCCGGAAAACCGGCCGGACTGGCGGGAGGATTGGATACGGCGTCTGGAAGAAATGCCCTTTATGGCTGCCGATTGGCTGCGTCACCAAGCCCGGGTTGGGCAGTGGAAACATGGCTCTGTCTGCGAAGACTTCTCGCGCATAGAGGCTCCGGTTCTGGCCATTACCGGTTGGGCCGATGCCTACGTGAATGCGCCCCCTCGGCTGGCTGCCAATATGACTGCCCCTGCCAAAGCCTTGATCGGCCCCTGGGAGCATCGCTACGCCCATATTGCCAAGCTTGACCCAGCGGATTTCCATGGTGAGGTGCTGGCCTGGTTCGGCAAATGGCTAAGGGGTGAAGAAACAGGCGTCGAGGCGCTGCCGGACTACCGCACCTATATGCAGGAGCATTTTGACCCCACGATGCAGAACAAACCGCGCCGGGGGCGCTGGATCGCAGAACAGGATTGGCCATCGCCAAATCTGCGCGAACGCGTTGTGCATTTGGGGGCAGGGACCCTAGAGCAAGATCCTGTAGAGGGAACGCAGACCGTCAGCAATCCCGCCACGCTGGGTCAGGCAGGGGGTTATTTCTGCCCTGGCATGCGTTATGATAATGAACTGGCCGGGGATCAGGCCGACGATGATGCGCTCTCTCTTTGCTTCGATACAGGGGCATTGCCAGAGCCATTGGAGCTGTTGGGGCGGCCACGCCTGAGGGTGGCCTTTACGGTGAACAAACCTGTGGCGCAGCTGGTGGCGCGTCTTTGCGATGTGGCGCCGGATGGGGTCTCGCAGCGGATTACTTTCCGTCCTTTGAACCTGAACCATTACCAAAGCCATGAGGCGCCGGAGCTGCTGGAGCCGGGTAAACGCTATGAGGCCGAGATCGAGCTGAACGAATGTGCGCATCATCTGCGGGCAGGGCATCGTTTGCGTCTGGCGCTCTCGACCTCTTACTGGCCCATTGTCTGGCCCGCGCCCGAAGCGGCAGAGGTGACACTGCATTTGCAAGGTTGCCAATTGATCTTGCCAGAACGCAAGGTCAGCGCAGAAGCGGAAATAGAGCCGCAAAACCCGGGTGCTCCACGCAAATACCCACAGTTGCAAAGCGAAGAGCTGCGCCCCGCGGGCGGGCGTTCCGAAACCTATGAGCGTGAAGACGGTACTCTGGTGCTGGATACCTTTGACGACTACGGAAAGGCAGTTGACCCCTATCATGGGATGACCGTGGGCAGCCATGTGACCATGCACTATGCCATTCATCCTGATGATCCGGCCTCGGCTGTTTTTGCCAGCGACTGGAAATTCACCTTCCAGCGCGGGGACTGGCAGGTTGAGGTCGATACCGAAAACAAGATGACCTGCGACCGGGAGAACTTTTACCTCTGGCGGCGCCTCACAGCACGCGAAGGGGAGGTGGGGACTGAGGTTCTGACCAGGGAATGGCAGGAGGAGATCCCGCGCGGCTGCCTTTAACCAGGGCCCAGGATGCACAGAAGTGATGCCGGGCGGCTGCGTCCGGCATCACCTTTTGATCTATCCTAGAAGTCCAAGCCCAGATCCAAGGTCTTAGCGGAATGGGTCAAAGCACCGGATGAGATATAGTCAACGCCCGTAGCGGCGACTTCGGCGATGCGCTCCAGCTTCATATTGCCAGAGGCTTCGGTCACTAGCCGACCCTTGGCCATATTCACCGCCTGCAATAGCTCATCTGTGGTCATGTTGTCCAAAAGCACAACATCCGCGCCGCCAACCTGCAGAATCTCTTCGAGCTGCGCCAAGGTATCGACTTCGATTTCGACTTTCATCATATGGCTGACGCTGGATTTGGCGGCCTCGAGCACCTGAGGGATGCCGCCTGCTGCTGCGATGTGATTGTCCTTGATCAGGATCGCATCAGAGAGGCCAAAACGGTGGTTCGAGCCGCCGCCGTGGATTACCGCTTGTTTCTCCACCATCCGCAGGCCCGGCGTGGTCTTGCGGGTGCAGGTGATCCGGGTCTTGGTGCCCTTGGTTTCGGCTACGAACCCGGCGGTCAGGCTGGCAATGCCCGACAGGCGTCCGGCAAAGTTCAGCGCCACACGTTCGCCAGACAGGATCGCAGCAGCAGAGCCCTCAATGCTCATCAGCGTATCCCCGGCTCCACAGGCGCTGCCATCTTCGCGCAGGACCTCAACCTTCAGGTTGGGGTCCACCAGATGAAAGGCGATGCGCGCAATCTGCATGCCCGAGATCACCCCAGCCTCCCGTGCATTCAGCGTTGCGCTGTAGCGGGCGGCAGGCGGGATCACGGCGCGGGTGGTAATGTCGCCATTCTGGCCCAGGTCCTCATGCAGAGCAGCACGTACCAGAGGTTCCAGCAGCAGGTCGGGCAGGGGGGCAGAGAGGATCATGTGGTTTCCTTCTGGGCCCTGTTCCGGGCCTCTTCAGTGACTTGTGTTCTGAGGGTCAGAGCCTCAGCCAGGGTAATGCGGCTGCGCTGCGCCTGTGCGGGGTCTGCCTGCGGGAAATCATCCCGAAAATGCCCGCCCCGGCTCTCGCGCCGCATCAGGGCGGCTGCGGCGATCAGGGTTGCGGTGGCGCACATGTTGCAGAAACCCTCGTCTTCTGCCTGCACCTGCTCCAATTCCGCCAGTATTGTCAGGGCCTGCCGCAATCCAGCTTCGTCGCGCCGCACTCCAACATAGTCTGTCATGCATTGGCGCAGCCTGCTGACGGCCTCCGGGTTCATCGCGGCGACGCCTGGGCCGAAGGCTGGCTCGACTTCTGGCGTCTCAGCGGTCGGAGCAGGGAGACTTGCAGCAATGTCCTGCGCCGCGCGCCGCGCGTAGACCAGGGCTTCGAGCAGGCCGTTGGAGGCCAGTCTATTGGCCCCATGAAGCCCGGTAGAGGCGGCCTCACCGCTGACCCAAAGATGCCCCAGACTGGCCCGACCGTTCTGATCGGTGGCAATGCCTCCCATATGGTAGTGAGCGGCTACTGCGACGGGCACTGGCTGGGTGAGCGGGTCGATGCCTGCGCGCTTACAGGTCTCTGCGAGCGCCGGAAAGCGGGTCAGGACTTCGGATCCCAAGGCGCTTCGGGTGTCCAGCATGGGTCGCCGCCCGGCTTGGGCTTCGGCAAAGATAGCGCGAGCGACGATGTCGCGCGGAGCCAGTTCCGCATCAGTGTGCTGATCCAGCATGAAACGGATACCATCCGCGTTAATCAGCGTGGCGCCTTCGCCGCGTAGGGCCTCTGTGGCCAGAGGGGCGGGATCCTCGCCGCAATCGACTGCGGTGGGGTGAAACTGCACAAACTCAGGGTCCGCAATCACAGCGCCTGCACGCGCGGCCAAACCAATCACCTGCCCGCGAACGCGGGGAGGATTGGTAGTATGGGCAAATAACCCGCCAGAGCCACCCCCTGCGAGCAGCACACCTGGGCAGCGGATCAGCATCGGAGCAGAATATGGTCCGGAGAGTCTGATCCATACGCCGGTGGTGCGTTGCCCTTGAGTTTCCAGGCGCAGGGCCTCGGTGCCCTCCAGGATTTGGATGGATGGGGTTTCCCGGACAATGGCAATCAGCGTTTCCATGATCTGATGCCCGGCCTGATCCCCTTTGACCCGCACCACGCGTGCCGCAGAATGGGCCGCCTCGCGGTTCATCAGGAAATTGCCCTGGGCATCCCTGTCAAAGGGCGCACCAAGCGCGCTGAGATCAAGAATATGCTCGTGTGCCAGCCGGGTAACCATGGCAGCTACTTCCGGATCCACGGTGCCTGCACCGGCATCCTCAGTGTCACGGGCGTGGGCTTCGGGACTGTCGCTTTTGGCCATGGCGGCGGCGACACCGCCCTGTGCCCAGGCTGAACTTGCGCCTTGGCCAAGTTCTTCCGGGGAGATCATTAGGACCGGGCGCGGCGCCAGTTCTAATGCTGCATAGAGAGCTGCAAGGCCGGCGCCGACGATCACGATACGGTCGGTCCCGATACGATCTGTTTCAAGGGCTTGGGGCAATTCGATGCCTCCGGGACATAGTCTCAAATCCTGGCTTAGACCGATCCCGGCCCTGGCTCTCCTCAGATACCCAGTTTCTGCGAAAGATCAATCATGCGCTGGACGGCGATCCGGGCCTTGTCAGCTACCGCCGGATCTACTTCGACCGGTTCGCTCATGGTGTGCAGCGACCAGAGGATTTTCTCCAGCGTGATCATCTTCATGTAGGGGCACATGTTGCAAGGACCGACGAAGTCAACCTCAGGCAGGCTGTCAGCGATGTTCGAAGCCATCGAACATTCGGTGATCAGCAGGGCCTTTTCCGGTTTCTCATCGGTGACATATTTGATGATACCGCTGGTGGAGCCGGAGTAATCCGCCTCGGCCACCACATCGGGTGGGCATTCCGGGTGGGCGATCAGGCGGGTGCCGGGGTTCCATTCGCGGAAATCACGCAGATCTTTGGCGCTGTATTGCTCATGCACGATGCAGGAGCCTTCCCACCAGACGACATTCTTATGCGGGACTTCCTTGGCGACATTTTGTGCCAGATACTGGTCCGGCGTCATGATCACAGTATCGCTTTCCATCGCGCCCACGATCTGCGCCGCATTGGAAGAAGTACAGCAGATGTCGGATGCCGCCTTTACCTCAGCCGTGGTGTTAACATAGGTGACCACCGGCGCGCCGGGGTAGCGGCGGCGCATTTCTTCGACACCCTCGGCGGTGATCGATTCTGCAAGCGAACAACCTGCTTCCATATCCGGGATCAGCACGGTTTTTTCCGGGCTCAGGATTTTGGAGGTTTCGGCCATGAAATGTACACCGCATTGTACGATGACATCGGCCTCGACTTTGGTTGCCTCAATCGCCAGCTGCAAGCTGTCGCCAACCACATCGGAAACACCGTGATAGATTTCAGGCGTCATGTAGTTATGCGCCAAGATCACCGCGTTGCGCTCTTTCTTGAGCTTCTGGATCGCGGCGACATAGGGCGCATGCATGGCCCAGTCCATCGGAGAGACAACCCGATCCATACGGGCGAAGGTTTCAGCCATCTCCTGCGCCAGGTCAGGGTTAGGCGCCAGGTCATAGGTATTGGCAAGCTGATCACGCATCGTCTGCAGATCGAACATGGCTTATCCTCGAAGTTGTTTTCAGGATGAAACTTTGAGACGGGCTTGTTTCATGTTCAAATCTCGCACGCAAGCAAAAGGGCCGGTTTTAGAGGAGGGATGTGCGAATTTGGCGCTCTGGCGCGGGAGACAAGCGCTTTTTCTAGGCCCGATATCGATATAGGCGGTAAAAACACTGTTTCAAGGTCGCTTCTGAGGATTGCCCTGTCCGTTTTGCAGGCGGATTTTGGAGGGGTGCGCGCTAGGAACGGGCTCTGTTCTGACCTTTTGTCGAGGAAAGGGCATTCATGAGCTGGTCAATTTGACCGAATCTAACCCTGTGCCAAGATTCCCACTGTTGTTGGACAGAGGCCTGTGGTTTTGACGATTTGGAAGAGAACTGGCAGCGAAAGCTGCCGCTAGGGGAGCAAAGCGCAGAGCATGTCTGATCTCTTGGAGGGTATGGTCCAGGCCTTTTGGCTCTTGGTGACCCTGGACAGTGATCTGGTGGAGATTACACTGCGTTCATTGCAGGTGACTCTGACCGCATTGATCATTGCCTCGGTCATTGCCTTGCCTATGGCGGCACTGTTGTCAGTGCGCCGGTTCCGGATGCGTCGTGCCACGATTGCGGTGCTCAACGCTCTGATGGGGCTGCCGCCGGTTGTTGTTGGGCTGATCGTATATGTCTTCCTGTCGCGTTCTGGCCCCTTTGGGGTCTTTGGATTGTTGTTCACGCCTACGGCGATGATCATCGCCCAGGTGATCATTATCGTTCCGCTGATTGCCTCCATTGCGCATCAGTCGCTGCGCGAACTCTGGAGCGACTATCACGATCTGCTAATCTCGATGAATGCCACTCAGGTGCAGCGTATCCAGGCGCTTCTGTGGGATGGGCGCCGCGCCCTGCTGACCGCTGCGCTGGCAGGCTTTGGCCGCGCGATTGGTGAGGTTGGCGCCATCATGGTGGTGGGCGGAAACATTGATCATGCCACCCGAGTACTGACCACGGCCATCGCCTTGGAAACAGGCAAAGGCGATTTTGCAATGGCGCTGGGCCTTGGCTTTGTGCTGATTGCGCTGGCCATTGCGGTGAACCTCGCCATCCACTGGCTGGGTCACACAGAGCGGGAGGGCCGCTGGTGAGAGAGATGTTCCCTCTGGTGGCGAAGGACGCCTTGGTGCGCCGCAATGGTAGGGTGCTGGTTGGGCCGATTGACCTGCAGCTCGAAGGCAAGGGCACCACGATCGTCATTGGGCCAAACGGCGCTGGCAAGACAACATTGCTGAAGATGTTGCATGGCATCATGCGGATGAATGGTGGTTCCTTGGATTGGGGCTGTGCGCGCGAAGAAGCGCAGCGCCGCCAAGCCTTTGTCTTCCAGTCCCCCGTGATGATGCGTCGTTCTGTGGTGGACAATATCGCCTATCCGCTGCAGCTGGCCGGCACTGCGCGCAAAGACGCGCGCGCGCAGGCCGCGGATTGGGCCGCCCGGATCAGCCTGGGCGATGCGCTGGACCGTCCGGCAACACGGCTGTCCGGAGGCGAGCGGCAGAAACTGGCACTGGCGCGGGCCCTTATCCGCAAGCCAGACGTTCTGTTCCTGGATGAACCCTGCGCCTCGCTTGATGGGCGGGCCACTCGCGAGATCGAAGACATCCTGAAACAGGCAGCCGCCGAGGGCACACGCCTAATCATGTCGACCCACAACATGGGGCAGGCGCAGCGCCTGGCGGATGAGGTGCTCTTTGTTCTGCATGGGCGCATCCATGAGTTCAGTCCCGCTGCCGCGTTTTTTGCCGGGCCACAAACCTCGCAGGCTCAGGCCTTTTTGAACGGAGATATTGTCGAATGAAACAGTTGTTGCTTGGCGCATTTGTTGGCCTCGCCCTGAGTGGTGCGGCCTGGGCAGAAGAGATGAAATTGGCGGTGACCACCTCGTTTCACAACTCCGGCCTGGCAGAGATTCTGCTGCCAGAAATCCAGACGGATCTTGGACTGGAGGTTCAGCTTCTTGTGGTTGGAACGGGCCAAGCGATCCGCTTGGGTGAGGCTGGCGATGTCGACGCGATTCTGGTGCATTCCAAAAAGGCCGAAGCGGCCTTTCTTGCGGGCGACTACGGCACCCACCGGCGTGAAATCATGTACAATGACTTTGTTTTCATTGGCCCAACCGGCGACGCGGCGGGCATCAATTCCTCTGCCAGTGCCGCCGAAGCCCTGCAGCGCGTAGCCACCGCAGAGCAACCCTTTGTGAGCCGTGGCGATGACAGTGGTACCCACAAGAAAGAGCTGAGCCTCTGGCGTGCCTCGGATCTAGACCCAGAGCAATTTAGTGGTTGGTATCGCGCAGTTGGCGCCGGAATGGGGGCAGCGTTGAATACTGCAGCAGGGATGGAAGCCTATATCATGGCCGATCGCGCAAGCTGGCTGAACTTTGGCAACAAGGGGGAGCTTAGCTTGCTCTATGCCGGGGATCCGGTGCTGTTCAATCAATATGCCTATTTGCCGGTGAACCCTGACAAGCACCCGCATGTGCGCCATGAACTCGCGTTGGCGCTCGAAGAGTGGTTGGTGTCCGACAAGGCAAAGAGTCTGATCGACGGATATCAGATCAATGGGGAAACACTCTTTGTTTTTAATGCAAAGGCCGTGAACTAGAGGCTTTCGCCGTCGCAATGTCTTGCGGCGGCACTCTTCCTGTTTGCTCTCAGGAGCGTGGGACGGAAGGGGTTGGAATACCAGCCTGCCACAGCGGGCGATCGAAGTGCTAGATGTCCTGTGCACCCAGGGTCAGAGTAACCCGATCTCCAGCAAACCAAGTCTTCCCGAATTCGATAGGTTTGCCGTCAACAGTTCCGTTGACGCCAGTGGAGCGCAGGATTGGTGCGCCTTCCGAAATCTGTAGGTGAAGCGCCTGGGTCGCAGTCGCCAGTTTGGCTGTGAGGCGGGTCTCCTGGCGGGTGTAATCGGCTACACCGCAGGCCGCCAATGCGGCAGTCACTGATTGTCTTTCCTCCAATGCGTGGAGCAGCCCAGGCAGAGGGCCGGCCGGGAAAATACTCTGGAAAACAGCAATTGGGTGCTCATCCGCCAAAGAGAGCCCGTCGTAGACATGGACAGGATCACCTGCGGCAATTTGTAAGGCTTCTGCCTCAGTGGCAGAAGCTGCGCGGGTTTCCAGCATCAGGATGCGTTTGGCTGGCACCTGACCGCCACGAGAAATGTTCTGGTGAAAACGAACGCGCTTCCCGATGGGATACTCCGTTGGCCGTGCCGCCACAAAAACCCCGGATCCGCGCCTTGCATGAACCAGGCCCTGCTCTGCCATCTCTGCCAGCGCGCGCCTAACCGTATGGCGGTTAACGCCAAACCGAGCGGAAAGCTTAGCCTCTGATGGCAGCTTACTGCCCTGCTCATAGCACCCCTGTGCAATGTCATCGGTCAGTGAAATCGCGATGGATTTCCAGACCGCTGTTTTGGCTCTGGCCAGATCGGGAGTTTGCTCTGTTTCGGTCATGTCATGAAAAATTCACAAGGTTTCTGTTGCGCAATCACAGGCAAGTTTTCTAATATTTGTCTAGTTGTATAGGCCAAGTAGACAGCTTGGCCAAGAGGTTTTGGGACATGAAAACAGAAAACGCCACAAATGAACCCGCCCTGGGGGCGCGAAAAGCCTGGATGGGGCTTTTGGCCCGCTCAGAAGAAACGCGTCTTGCGGGGCTATGGGCAGCTTTTGATCGTGACCCAGCCTTTGAATGGCTGCGCGCGCCGCAGTTTGGTGGCGTCATGGTACGTGGCCGAATGGGCAGCACAGGTGCGCCCTTCAATTTGGGTGAGATGACCGTAACACGCTGTGCGCTGGCGCTGCAGGACGGCACTGTCGGGCATGGCTATGTACAGGGGCGCAGCACGCAAAAGGCTGAGATCGCGGCGAAGATCGATGCGCTGATGCAAACGCCGGTGGCCTCTGCTCTGAAAGAGGCCGTTCTGCGCCCGCTGGAAGCGGAACAAAAATCACTCAAGGAACACCGAGCCGCCAAAGCGGCTGCAACCAAGGTTGAGTTTTTCACCATGGTGCGGGGAGAGGACTGATGCAGAAAACGATCGAACAGAGCAGTTTTTCAGGTGGTTTTTCCGAACCGGCCTTTGATGCAGCCTATGGTTTTCGTGCTGCCATGCGCGCCATGGCTCGCCCTGGAGAGCGTCAGGAAATTGGTGGAGCGGTTCCGCCTGCCGGAGTGTCCGATGCGGCCGGTAGTCTGCTCCTGACGTTGTGTGATCCTGAAACAGCCATCTATCTGACGTCTGAGTTTGATACGCCCGCGCTAAGAGAGTGGATTGCCTTTCATACCGGGGCGCCGGTGGTTGCTCCGGAGAGGGCCGATTTCGCTTTGGGTGGCTGGGAGGCCATTGCACCACTTGAGCGTTTTCGGATGGGCACCGCAGAATATCCAGACCGCTCCTGCACACTGATTGTAGAAATGCCCTTTGGTGAAGCGCCCAATGCCACCCTGCGGGGACCAGGGATCAAAGACAGCCGGGACGTCTTTCTGCCAGCGGTAGCTCCATTTCAAAAGAACGCTTTAAGTTACCCGCAGGGGCTGGATTTCTTCTTCACCTCAGGGTCAGAGCTGATGGCCCTGCCGCGCTCTACCTCTATCACGGCAAAGGGATAATCAGATGTATGTTGCTGTAAAAGGGGGCGAGCGCGCCATCGACAACGCCCATGCCTGGCTCGCAGAAGAACGCCGGGGTGATACGTCGGTTGCGGAACTCTCCATTGCGCAAATTCGTGAGCAAATGAGCCTGGCGGTGAACCGGGTCATGGCGGAGGGCTCACTCTATGATCCGGATCTGGCGGCGCTGGCGATCAAGCAGTCGCGCGGTGATTTGATCGAAGCGATCTTTCTCATTAGAGCCTATCGCACAACCCTGCCGCGCTTTGGCTATAGCGAACCCGTTGATACAGGAGCGATGGCCTGTGATCGCCGGATCTCGGCCACTTTCAAGGATGCGCCCGGTGGGCAGGTGCTGGGACCAACCTTTGACTACACGCATCGTCTTTTGGATTTCAAACTGGCGGCGGATGGCGAAGTGGCAGAGGCCCCGACAGCGGAGCCGAGGACCGAGGAAACGCCCCATATTTTGGAGTTCCTGCAAGGTGAAAACATCATCGAACAGGAACCGGAACTGGACGACGAACCGGGGGATTTGACACGCGAGCCAATCTCTTTTCCTGCCGGGCGCGCGGTGCGGCTGCAATCGCTGTCACGCGGTGACGAGGGCTTTATCCTCGGCATGGCTTATTCAACCCAGCGCGGCTATGCCCGCAACCATGCCTTTGTGGGCGAGCTGCGCATCGGCAAGGTGCCTGTCGAGATGGAAATCCCCGAGCTGGGCTTTGCCATTGAGATCGGCGAGGTGGAGCTGACCGAATGTGAAACTGTGAACCAGTTCAAGGGCTCCAAGACGGTGCCGCCGCAGTTTACCCGTGGCTATGGGCTGGTCTTTGGCCAGTCAGAACGCAAAAGCATCGCCATGGCGCTGGTGGACCGCGCCCTGCGCTGGGAAGAATTGGGCGAGGATAATCTTGGTGCTGCGGCCCAGGATGAGGAATTTGTCCTCAGTCATTCCGACAATATCCAGGCGACGGGTTTTCTCGAGCATATCAAACTGCCGCATTACGTCGATTTCCAGTCCGAGTTGGAGCTGGTGCGCAAGTTGCGCCGCGAAGCGCAGGAGCTAGCCGAGGACATGGCCGCGCGGGAGGCTGCGGAATGAGGTGCCGAAACAAGAGGGCGCAGCCTGCCGGGGGGCAGGCAGGCGCAGCCCGGGCTGCAAGCATCCCGGGTGAGAAAGGTCAAAGCCACTCCGCTTCAGTCGCCACTGCTGCCATCGCCATCAATCAAGGTATCATCAATCCCATGAGTGAAACCCGATCGGCTGCGCGTCTTTTTGTGGGCCTTGGGGCGGTAGAACAGCCCAACCAGGATCACCGCCACCACCAGAAACACAATGGCAATGCCCAGGACCGTACCCAGCAATTCGTCAGAATGGCTCACTTAGTCCCCTCCACCGCCATCTCCACCGCCACCGTCTCCTCCATCTCCAGACCCATCAGAGTACCACTCTCCCCCGGGTTCTTCCGGATGGGTGTCCGAACGACGTTCTTCTCCACTGTGGTCGATCCAAACCCAGGCGCCCGTGTGGTCTTGATAGAGCGATTCTTTCCTTCTGCGGGTGCGGCGAATGTCCCAAACAATGAAGGCCACAACCAAGATTACAAGCGCGCCAAGAAAGAAAAAAGCCAAACTGAAACCTCGTCAGAAAATGGAGAAAACCATGTCTGACTATAATTTTGCATACCTTGATGAACAAACCAAGCGGATGATCCGTCGGGCTATTTTGAAGGGCCTGGCTATCCCCGGTTATCAAGTTCCCTTTGCCAGCCGTGAAATGCCGATGCCCTATGGTTGGGGCACCGGCGGTGTGCAGGTGTCTGCAGCGACATTGACACCGGATGACACGCTCAAAGTGATCGATCAGGGCGCCGATGACACCACCAATGCGGTTTCGATCCGTAAATTCTTTGAAAGAACAGCAGGTGTCGAGACAACCGAGGTAACCGCCAAGGCCAGCGTTATTCAGACCCGCCACCGTATACCTGAGGCGGCACTCAATGAGGATCAGATCCTAGTCTATCAGGTGCCAATTCCAGAACCGCTGCGTTTTCTGGAGCCGCGCGAGACCGAGACGCGCAAGATGCATGCGCTTGAGGAATATGGCCTCATGCATGTGAAGCTTTACGAGGATATCAGCCAACATGGCGATATCGCCACCTCGTATGCCTATCCGGTCAAGGTGGAAGACCGCTATGTCATGGACCCTTCGCCGATCCCGAAATTCGACAATCCCAAATTGGAGATGGCTGCGATCCAGCTCTTTGGTGCAGGCCGTGAACAGCGGATTTATGCGCTGCCGCCCTACACCAAGGTGGTGAGCCTTGATTTCGAGGATTTTCCCTTTGTCGCGAGTAAGGCGGATCATCCCTGTGATCTCTGCGCAGCGGAGGACAGCTATCTGGATGAGGTGATCCTCGATGATGCGGGCAACCGAATGTTTGTCTGTTCGGACACGGATTATTGCCGCAGCCGCCGTGCCGAGGGGCATGTCGGGCGTCTGGGAGAGCAGGAAGGGGCGGCTGCGTGATGAGTATTTCAGCAGGAGGCCAGGAGATGACACCGCTGTTGCAGGTGAACAGGCTGACAAAAATGTACGGGCCCCGGATCGGCTGCAAGGATGTGAGCTTTGACCTCTATCCCGGAGAGGTCATGGGCATTGTAGGCGAAAGTGGGTCGGGCAAGTCGACGTTGCTCAATGCTATGGCGGGTCACCATGCCCCCGACAGGGGTGAGGTGATTTTTGACACCCGCACTGAGGGGCCAAGGGACACCCTGAAAATGTCCGAGCCCGAACGGCGGATGCTGGGGCGCACCGACTGGGCCTTTGTGCATCAACATGCCCGTGACGGGCTGCGCATGTCGGTCTCGGCCGGGGGCAATATCGGTGAGCGGCTGATGGCCGTTGGTGATCGTCACTATGGTGAAATCCGCGCTCAGGCTGCTGATTGGCTGGGCCGGGTGGAGATTGCTGAGACGCGTATCGACGACCGCCCCAGCGCTTTTTCTGGTGGAATGCAGCAGCGGCTGCAGATTGCCCGCAATCTGGTCACCGCTCCGCGTCTGGTTTTTATGGATGAACCTACCGGGGGGCTGGATGTTTCCGTTCAGGCACGCCTGCTGGATCTGTTGCGCGGTCTGGTGCGCGAAATGGGCCTCAGCGCCATCATCGTGACCCATGATCTGGCCGTCGTGCGGCTGCTCGCCGATCGGCTGATGGTGATGAAGGACGGTCATGTGGTGGAAAGCGGTCTCACCGATCAGGTGCTGGATGACCCACAACATGCCTATACCCAGCTTTTGGTTTCTAGCGTGCTGCAGGTGTGAAGGATGAAGAAGATGATTGAACTCGAAAATGTGAGCAAGAGCTTCACCTTGCACAACCAGGGCAGCGCCGTGATCCCGGTGATGGAGCAGGTGAACCTGCAGGTTACAGCGGGGCAATGTGTCGGGCTGGTGGGCGCATCGGGAGCGGGGAAATCCACCCTGATGCGGTTGATCTACGGCAACTACCTGGCGGCCTCAGGACGGATCATGGTGGGGGGGCTGGATGTGGCTCAGGCAGAGCCACGTCAGATCATTGCACTGCGCCGTGAGACCCTGGGCTATGTGAGCCAGTTTTTGCGGGTGGTGCCCCGTGTGCCTGCGCTGGACGTGGTGGCGGAACCGCTCCTGGCAGTTGGAACAACGCAGGAAAAGGCGCGCGATAAGGCGGTGTCGCTGCTGACGGAGCTGAACATCCCAGAACGGCTCTGGAGCCTTAGCCCGACCACTTTTTCGGGCGGTGAGCAGCAGCGGGTGAACATCGCACGGGGCTTTGCCTATGATTATCCCGCGCTATTGCTGGATGAACCCACCGCCAGTCTGGATGCGCAGAATCGCGCCACAGTGCTGCGCCTGATCGAAGGTGCCAAAGCGCGCGGCGCAGCTATCATAGGCATTTTCCATGACGAGGCAGCCCGCAATCAGGTCTGCGACAGCTTTGTTGATGTTTCAATCTTTTCGCCACAGGTGGCAGCATGAGTGCCAGCACAGAAAAAGGGCCGGTCATTGCCGTGGTCGGCCCTTCCGGGGTTGGCAAGGACAGTCTGATGCAGGCTTTGGTTGCCGCAGATCCCAAGCTCTGCTTGATGCGGCGGGTCGTAACCCGCGCGCCAGAGGCTGGGGGCGAAGACTATGATGCGGTCAGCGAGGAGGTTTTTGCCAAAATGATGCAGGCAGACGGCTTTGCTTTGCATTGGCCTGCCCACGGGCTGCTGTATGGCATTCCACGCAGCATTGATGAGCTGAGAGTTGAAGGGCGAGGGGTGTTGGTCAATCTCTCCCGCGCAGTCCTGCTGCAGGCGCAGGCAGTGTTTGAAGACTTTATCGTGCTCTCGGTGACTGCCAGATCTGAGGTCCTTGCACAGCGGCTGGCACAGCGCGGGCGCGAGGGGACCGCCGAGGTCGAACGTCGTCTCGCCCGCGCATCGCACCCGCTGCCTGCGGGGCTCCGTCGCCTGTACCAGATCGATAACTCAGGAGATCTGGCGGATGCAGTGATAGCGGCCCGCGTTGCAATCTATGCCGCGGTAGAACCGGTGAGGGTGTAGCGGTGGAACATGTGGAAACGACCCTCGCTATCTTCGCCCACCAGCGCCAGATCCCGGATTTCAAAAGGCGTGGGCAGCAAGGGTGCAAGATGCGTGTCAAGCGCAGCCTCAACAGCCGGGAGGTCAGATTTGGGCAATTTCCCACTCAGCGTGATATGAAACTTGAAAGCCTCCATCACATAGGGGTAGCCCCAGCGCATAAGATTGGCATCCTGTTGCATGCTCGATCCAGCCGAGCGGCGTTTGGCAAGTTCTGCTTCGCTGGCGGGGGCACGAAATCCGTCAAGATCGGCAACGCAGGCGCTGGCCAGGACATTCAGAGCGGCCTCATTACCGGTGACGCGCAGCGCGAGGAAACGTCCCAGGCGGGCCAGATGCAACCCGTCCAGGACAACAGGCGCCTGACGGGCAGCCAAATCAGCACAGGCCGTTTGCAGCTCAGCCAAACTGGTTCCGGGCGCAAGGCGCATCGGCGGCTTCAGCGTTGCATGCAACCCGTATTTGCGCGGTACACGAGTGATTGCCGCCAGATCCAGCCCATCAATTTCAGGCTGCGTGACCTCGCAGCCCGCTCCCATGTCCCAGCCCAGCCAGCGGGTCGCAAACCGTCCCCATTCGGCATCCGCCGGGGGCGCAAAATAGATCGCGTATCGCGTGAATGTCACATTGGCCTCCTATACGTGGCCGAAGCTATATCTCGAAAGTTGTGAAATTCAGATGACAGATGAATTGATCCTTGCCAATGCCACACTGGTTCTGCCGGGCGAAACCCTTTGCGGATCTGTGAAGGTTGTAGAAGGCGTTATTGCAGATATTTCCGAAGGAGGCAGTATCCCGAAAGGGGCAGTTGACAGCGGTGGAGATTTCCTCTGCCCAGGGTTGGTCGAACTGCATACAGATAATCTGGAGCGGCATATTCAGCCGAGGCCAGGCGTCGATTGGCCCCATGCCGCGGCCATTCTCGCCCATGATGCGGAGCTGGCTGGAACCGGCATTACTACGGTTTTTGATGCAATGCGCGTAGGCTCTGTCAGCCGCAAAGAGAGCCGCTATGGCGCTTATGCGCGAGGCCTGGCGAGTGAGCTTTTGGACATGCGGGCCAAAGAGGCTCTCAAGATTTCGCATTTTCTGCATCTGCGGGCTGAGGTGTGCTCTGATACCCTGGTTGAAGAGCTGAATGCCTTTGGAGAAGAGGATCGGGTTGGTCTGGTCTCTTTGATGGATCACACTCCAGGGCAACGGCAGTTCCGTGATGTTTCCAAGTTGGAGGCCTATGTCAAAGGCAAGCATGGCTTTGATGATGCACAGTTTCAGGCGCATATCGCCCATTTGAAGACCCTGCGGGATAGATATGGTGACCTGCACGAAGCTGAAGCCGTCAGGGCGGCAAAGCGCTTTGGCGCGGTACTCGCCAGCCATGATGATACGACAGAGGACCAAGTGGCAGTTTCCGCTAGGCATGGGATCCATCTGGCGGAGTTCCCCACCACTGTGGAAGCTGCCCGTGCCTGTCGCTCACATGACATCAAGGTGATGATGGGGGCGCCCAACCTGATCCGTGGCGGGTCTCACTCGGGCAATGTCGCAGCTCAGGAGCTTGCCGAGTTGGAGCTGCTGGATATTGTCTCTTCCGACTATGTACCCGGCGCTCTGTTGATGTCAGCGGTCCAGCTGGGCCAGATATGGGGCGATCTGGCCCGGGGGGTTGCAACTGTTACTCAGGCACCAGCAGATGCAGTGAACTTATTTGATCGTGGCCGGATTGATATTGGCAAAAGAGCCGATCTGGTTCGCTTTGCCATGGTCGACGATACGGCCGCGGTCAGAGGGGTCTGGTCCCGCGGTCACAGGGTCGCCTAACGTCAGCTCGGCGTGTTGCATGCCCTTCAACTCTGAGAAGAGGCTGTTCAGGCCCGGTAAAACTGGTAGCGGCCGGGGGGAATTCCCTCGGGTCCTGTCAGCTCTTCGAAGCCGACGAGAGGTTGGCCAGAGACGATGATCCCGCCCTTGACCATGACCTTCGCAACTGCAGGCGACATCGCAACCGCTTCGGCGAGGTCTTTTTCTTTGACGCCAAAGCCAAAGTCATAATGGGCCAGGGCAATCCTGTGCCCTGACAGGGCCAGGCGATCCAGCATCGGCTCTGCTTCTCCTTGCAGGAAGTTCTCTGCCGGAGGGACGCAAGAGGGGTGGCATTGCAACACACGGTCAATGACCCAAACGCGCCGGTCGGCGCAGGTCTCACGCAGATGGTCATAGGTGCGACCATTGCCCAATCCCAGATCCAGGACATCCCCCTCGAGAGAGGCGATCATTTTTGCAGCCCAGTTCAGCCCATCGCGCTGTGCGGTCAACCGGCGCAGCATGGAATCCAATCTGCTCATTCAATGTGTCCTTGTTTCAAATCGCCAAACGGTTCCGGGCCCCTGCAGCAACCGGGTTAGAAGCGCTTCGGTGAAATCCCAGATTGATTCATCATGAACCAGATGATGGGTGAGAATGCCATAGGGTTCTTGGTTGTCGGCCTCGCCGACCCTGCGTGCACGCAATTGCTCGGCTACCTGATGGATCAGTTTTTCCGGAGCGACAAGGCTGCGGCTTCCTTTCCAGTCGATGGGATCGAGATGGGTGTTAATCTGTTCCAGAGCACCAGAGGCTCTGCTGGATTTGCGAGGCGTGAAGGTGGAAATGGCGTGATAGCCAATACCCGCCATCCATGGCAGAAACTGCGGCGCCAAACGGTTCCAAGGTGGGACAAAGATTGGCTGTAGGGATGGGCCAAGCAGCTCTTGCAGCTTTGACAATCCAGTTTCCATTTCCAGCAGGGCTTGGTCTATGGGGCGATCCTCTGGAAACTCACATTTCTTCTGCCCCTCAGCCGCCAGGTTGCGATGCTGCCAACCGTGAACCACGGGGATCATCTGAGGCTGGCTCTGCAGAAACTCAGCGAGTTCCGATGTCGCGGCGGCGGGGATGACCGCAAGGTGGACGGGTAGGCCCAATATCGCGGAAAGATCGCTCAACCGGTGCAAAGGTTCCGTTGGTTCAATCGCGTCATCATCGCGCCACCAAAGCGGGAGTTTCAGCGCCTCAGCCTTCCAGAGGCTCAGCTCTTTGTCCAAAGGGGTCCAATCAAGGGTCATCAGCGGGCTCCAGCCAGATCCTCTGCAATCTCTACCGAGCGTGCAGCGCCGTCAAACTGGAAAGCACTCCTCTCACGCCGGGGAGCAGCAATAAGATGGGAAACGCGTTCAACCAGTGTTTCAGCGGTCAGCTCTGCGGCGGTCAGGACCTCAAATCCAGGCAAGGGTGCAAGACTGCTCGCCCGCAGGCCTTGTTCCACTTCATTGCCGGCATCAAAAGGGACCAGCAAGCCAGGGGTCCCCGCCTGGAGCAGATCCAGGGCGGTATTGTATCCGCACATGCTTACAGAGGCGGCAGCATGAAGGAGCATCTGGCGGAAATCGGGACGGGCCGGTTCCAAAATTGCCGGAGACGCGATTTGTTGCAGGTCATTGATCCGGGAAGGCGCATCCTGGCCACCGACCAGTAGGCGCCAGGTGTGACCTGGCATCAGTCTTGCCGCTTCCAAAGCTGTTCGGTAGATCTCTTCACCCACGTTTCCACCGCCCGCACTGACTAAAATCTCGCCCTCGCCGAGGCGGTCAGGATGGGGGCGCGCCGCAGGAGGGGCGACATAACCCGTGTAACGCAGTTTGCCCTGAAGAAGAGGCGAAACCGGCCAGCTGATCTCCAGTTTCGTGGCGTTAGGATCTGAATGTACCAGCACCGCATCGTAATATGCCGCAAGAACTTCATCCGCCTTTGTGGCCTTTTCCGGTTTGGAGGGTGGAGCAAGAATATCCCGTATAGAAGACAGAATGATGGGCGGCTTAGGCAGGCCCTTGGCCGCTTTTAGAAGTGCGAGGAATTCATGGCGCAGAGAACGACGGCCAAAAGGATAGAGCTCTGTTATCAGAACGTCAGGCTGCAGCTGCTCCATAGCGGTGCAGAGCTGGGTGGCTCTGGCAGCCATGTAATGGCTGTCCGCGATTTGGGCGTCAGGCGTCAGGAGCTGACTGAAATTCACCCCATCAGACCGGAGCGGAGGCAGCTGCAAAAGATCCACGCCCGCGCTATTGAGCTGAGGTGCAGGAGTTCCCCCAGACGCGAGGCGAACCTGATGACCCGCGGCAAGGAAGGCCCGCGCCAGGGTCAGTGCCCTCGACAGATGCCCGGTTCCAAGAAGATGTGTGACCGCGATGAAAACCTTCATTGGGGATCTCTCGGGACCAGCCGCACGGGATCCTGGACGGGGGAGAGGTCTCTGCCTGTGATTTCGACGACAAACAACCGATTGCGTTTGATCCGAAAAGGAGCCGGTCCGTCAAAGTTCCAGCCATAGGCCTTTGCAAGGATCATGCGCATGATTCCGATATGACAAACCGCAAGGCTGTCACGCGAGAGACTGTACAGCCAGGGTTCAATACGTGCCCAGACCTCTGCCGGGCTTTCTCCTTCGGGGGGGCGGTAGTCCCAGCCCCAGTCTTCGATGTCACGAAATCCATTTTCCGGATCGGCCTTGAGTTCAAGGCCCTTGCAGCCTTCCCACTCTCCCCAGAACATTTCGGTAAGTTCCGGTGCGCATTGCGGTGTCTTATGAGTGACCAGACGCGCGGTTTCCACCGCACGACAGAGTGGACTGGACCAGAGGTCAGCCCCCAGCCACTCCTTTGGTAGTTCATAGCCCGCCAGTTCTTCTCGCGCCTCTTGATCCAGCGGTATATCGCTGCGGCCCTGGATCTGGCCAGCGCGGTTCCAGGCAGTATGTCCATGGCGCAAAAGGGCAAGACGGATCAATGGCTTTTCTCCCTCAAGACTGGGGTGACGGCGGACCAGAACGCAGCTGATCCACTTGTGGCAAGGTGATTTTGCGCGATGCATCTGCGCGCCTTTTGTCCCAAGGTATGGCGCAGATCTGCTTCGCGAAGGAGCTGCCCAACCCGTTGTGCAATGGCGAGACTGCCTTCTTCGGGCCTGGGGTATTGGCCCTCGGGGCTTAGGACATCTCGCAGCCCCGGTCGATCCTGCGCAACGACGGGCAGCCCATGAGATTGTGCTTCTAGATAGACCATACCAAAGGCCTCGTTGACACCGGGCCAAAGGAAGAGGCTGGCCTGTTCATAGTGCCGTGCCAGCTCCTCACGAGCAAGCTGCCCCAAGAAGCGTATACGCGTGCCAAAGGGCGCCATCAGAGCCTCAACCGCAGCACGTGCAGGCCCATCGCCTGCAATATCGAGACGCCAGTCTTGATTGAGGTGCCCCAGGGTGTCTGCAATCAGTTGATAAGAGGCCAGTTTGTCCCCTTCGCGCATCATCCCGGCGGTCAGCATTGGTCCCAGCCCGGTAGAGGCTTTGGGCAATGAGGCAAAGGGGAGGAAAGGCGGAAGAGGTGCAAGTATTTGATCCGCGAAGCGGTCACGTTCCAGAGCCTCTTTGTCCTGGTTGGTCAGATAGAAAATCACATCTGCAGCATCTGCGGCTGCATGCGCTTTGGCTGCAAACTCTGACCAGGGACCAATTAGGCGCTTTTGGGCGCGGGTGCTTTCAATTTGAACATAGGGAATGTTGCGCGCGCGCGCCACGCGGGGGCCAATTAGATCAGGGGCTTTGTAGTAGTTGTGATAGGTAACCCAAAGGTCAAGTGGCGGCATCTCTTGCAATAGGCGGTCCACCTCAAAATCTGACTTTGCGGCGAGGTCCTGCTGGCGGCTTGTACGTCCTTCTTTGTCAAAGATACGGAGCTGACTGACCAGCTCCACGGACAAGGGCGCGCGCTGTCCCGGAGGGCCGCCTGCAAGCAAGGCCATCAGATTGCGTGCCATTTCTCGATCCCCTGATGGGACAGGGTGCTTTGGGGATTTCATCGGCGCGTAAAACGCGATGCCTGACAGGTCGATCTCCGTCATGATCCCTGCAGCATTGCATCCAGACGCTCTTTGAGCTGGGCAATGCCGGGATCCATGCCAAAATCCTGGCGCAGGCGGTTGAGGGCTGCTTCGGCCATCCTGGAGGCCTGATCCGGGCTCCGGGCCAGAGACACCAGCGCCTGGGCAAGATCCTCGGGGGCATCCGGGCTGAGCACCCCATGGGTGCCGTTGGTGATAAACTCTGGGATTGCGGATACGGGTGTCGAAAGGATCGGGAGGCGCTGGGATGCGGCTTCCATCAGAACATTGGGAAGCCCGTCGCGATCGCCGTCACTGGCAATGCGGCTCGGTAAAACAAATAGATCGGAAGCGCGCATGGCCTCGATCACTTCGGGTTGGTCGCAGGCACCGCGCCAAGTGATCCGATCCGCGATGCCAGCATCATCTGCCAGATCCTGCAGCAGGTCTTTCAACCCGCCTCCGCCGATATGAACCCAATGCCAGTCCAGGTCTTTGGGGAGTAACGCAAGGGCCGCAATGAGGCGGTCAAAACCTTTTTTCTCTACCAAACGCCCAACGGACATCAGCTGCAGCGGATCGCTTGCCCTGCGCCAAAGGCGTTGTGGCGGCTCCGGGAAACGGCTGAGGTCAAGTCCGTGGTAGATCAAATCGATGCGCGCAGGGTCATCCGACATCTCTTGCAGGTGTTTTGCCCCAAAACCGGTACAGGTCGCGCCGAAATGGGCGCCGTGGTGTTGGCTGGACAGCTTTTCCGAAATCTCCCAATCTGGAGAAGTCCAGATATCCTTGGCATGGGCGGAAAAGCTCCAAGGAAGCCCACGCATGATCGCTGCATATCTGGCGACCGAAGAAGGTGTGTGCAGGAAATGGGCATAAAGACCCAGAACCTCAGCGGGCATTTCTGCGGCTAACACGCAGGCCTGACCAAAGCGGCGGATGCGATTGCGACTGGGGTCGCGGCGCAGATCCTGACGCCAGACACGATAGGCTTCGTCATAGCCCGGTAGAGCCTGCGCCGTTTTCCGGGCCTCCCAAACACGGGATGGCTCTTGATGCAGATATTCCGGGAGGTAGCGGATCTGGGCCTGTAGCCGGTCATGTAGGGGATGACGCTTTACATCGGTGGGATGGCGCAGGGACCAGATTTCAAAATCCAGGCCAGCTGCTTCCAGCGCGACGAGTTCCTGTGCGATGAAGGTTTCGGAAAGCCTTGGCCACCCCTTCACCAGAACGGCAAGGGTGGGGGTCTGATGTGTCATTCCGCTGCCTTTCGCGGTGTTTCATGCAAAATAGCGGCAACCCGTTCCGTAACATAGTCCAGCCCATCAAGCAGCCCCTCGGAGAAGGCGGCAGAGGGGGAGGGTTGATCTGCAAGCTTTCGGATAGCACGGATCATTGCCTCTGGCGTCCAGCCATCGCGGTTCTCGTCGAGCATTGCCACCAGACCCAGCTCCTCGGCCCGGCTTGCACGGATCCATTGTTCGAGCCGTGGTGTAGTGCGCGGGACGATGACCGCTGGCCGATCAAAGGAAAGCACTTCGCAGAAGGTATTGTAACCGCCCATGCTGACGACCCCCTGAGCGGCCGAGAATAATGTCTCGATACGGGATTCAAAACCAACGGCGCTCACCCGGCCGTTCAGCGCCTCGACCCTCGCCTCAAAGGCCTCGCGGGTTTCACCGGAGAGGAATGGCCCATAGACTAGGATGGCGCGGGGCGCCAGCTGTGGGTCTCTCTCATAGGCGGAGAGAACGAGGTCGACCATCATTGCGCCATCGCCACCGCCACCGGGGGTGATCAGCACATAGGGTTGCTCAGGTGGCTCATCCAACCGTCCAAGATCGCGCCTAAGATAGCCTGTCCAGTGCATGCGCGCCTGAACATCCGCACTTAGATCCAAACCCTGGGTGGGATCATAAATCGAGCGAAGCCCATAAACCCAGATTTCGTCGTAAAAGCGTTCAGTGGCGGCAATGGCTTCTTTGCGCTCCCATTCCGCAGCCAGGACCTCGGGCTCATCCAATACGTCGCGAAGCCCAAGAACCAGCTTGCAGCGCCTTTGGTTGGCAAGTTGCTCCAAAGCGGGCAACAGCTCTCCGCGAAAGCCCGTTGGTTCCTTGTCCACGATCAGCACATCGGGATCATATTGCTCCGCCATGGAGAGGATCAGGCCGGATCTGAGGTCGGTGGTTTCTTCGATGCTCATACCCATGGTACGTGAAGCATAGCTGCCGTCGGAACGCTTGATGACGCCTGGAAGGCGCATGTGATCGACACGTGTGGGAAAGTCAAAACGCCCAGCAACCGGTGAGCCTGTCAATATCAGGGCCGAGGCAGTGGGATCCGCCGCAGTGATTGCCCCAGCAAGCGCGCGCGAGCGCCTCAGATGCCCAAGGCCAAAGGTATCATGGCTGTATAGCATGACCCTGGGACCGCGCGATTTAGCGTCCCTTTCGGAGTAAGTACTTGGGGTCGTGATCATTGGCGGGCCTGAAAGGAGCTACATAGGGACTGGTGCCTTAGGAATTGGCTGAAATCAAGGGGGGCGACCTTCAAAACACTGGTTTTTGAGGCGCCGTGTCGACCAAATTACATTTTCTTGAGAGATGTTTACAAAGCAATGCAACTGTTGATCGGGATGGTCCTGTCAATGTGAACCATGAGACGAGGCAGCAGACTGCAGGCGATTGCGCCTTGCCGATGGCATCGATAGTCTGGCCGGAATGTCCGGGGGAGAGGATTCACCATGACTGCAGGAATGTCCTGGCTCATTCGCTTGAGCATATTTGTCTTGTTTTTGGCAGTGCCAATGGCTTTGACGGCACAAACTCTGGGTAGTGATGCGCCCTCATCTGATCCGGTGGCCCGTGCCGTAGAGCTGGCACAGGAAAGTGGTCTGGACGTCATCATTGTGGGTGCCGATGGCTCTGTAGCCGGAGGAGATGCCCTGCAGAGTGCAGCAAGTCCCGAAAACCCAATGGATAAGCCTTCGGCGCTGATGCAGGCGCAGTCTGAGTTCCAGGCATTCAGACAGGAACTCAAAAGCCGCTTGGAGGCCTTGCCCTATTCGGTCTTTGAGATGAACTACATCCTGCGTCAAACAAGCCCTAATGGTGAGATCTTTACCTACGTCGAAGTGCTTGGCTGGAGCCTTTTGTTCCTCCTGATCGGACGTTGGCTTTCGGTTGAGATCTATGGAAAACGCTTTGCTAAGCGTTTTGTCGTTGCTCGGATCAAGGCCTCTCCCGAGGGCTATTATGAAAAGATGCCCTTCCTGATCTATCGTTTTCTGATGGGCGTATTGGGGACCATTTTTGCGATGGTCTTTGCGCTGTTGATCTCCTACCTCATCTTTGGTGCGTCTGGGGATAGCTCGATAGAGTTTACTGTGACAGCGATATACACAGCGTTTTTTGTCGCAAGCGTTGTCTCTGACCTGTGGCGCATGGTGCTTTCGCCCTATCTGAGCCAATATCGCGTGCCGGTTTTTTCGGATCGTGATGCGAAACGCTTGTATTATTCCGCTTCGATCCTGGCGACCTATGATATTTTTTCGCTGATTTTTGCCACCTGGATCGGTGATTTTGGTCTCAACTACAATGTCTATGCCATGGTCTATGGCGTGTTGGCCTTGGTTGGAGCCGCTGGCAGCTTGGTCCTACTTGCGATCAATGCCCGTGCGATCAGCAATGCTATTCGGGTCGGACGGCCAAAGGAGGATTGTTCCTGGCTGCTGAAAATCCTCTCTGTACTCTGGGCGCCTGCAGTTGCCGCTTATGTGATTTTTGGCTGGCTTGAACTTGCCTTTGATCTGGTGCTGGAGCGCGACATGTCGGTGCCACTGATGGCCGGAACCTATATGGTTCTGACCTCCATTCTGGTTGTCTATGGTGTCATCAACTACATCATCGAAGCCTATTCCCGCCGTCGGCGTGTCCTTGATGCCAGCCTGGGCGAAGCACTGGTTGACGAACAATTCGACGCTGATGGTGAGCTGACCGAAGGGGAAATTCAGGCCATGGCTTCCCACCCCGGGCATCAGATCTCCAGTTTTGAAGATCTGGCGCGACGGGTTGCGGGCATCCTTGCCTTCTTGGTCGGCAGTTTTGCATTGGTGCTGGTCTGGGATCCGGAGGCCAGCTGGCTGCAGACCTCGGCGGCTGAACGAGGAATTGACATTACCGTCATTCTGTTCCTCGGCTATGTGATCTATCACGTGGCGCGGATCTGGATTGACAGCAAGATTGACGAAGAACGGGGCGACCTTCCTGAGGCCGAACTTGGCGACGAAGGCGGAGCGGGTGGCGCGAGCCGTCTGGCCACCCTGTTGCCATTGTTCCGTGGCGGCATCCTGGCCATTGTTATTGTCTCGATCGTTCTCATCGTCTTGATGGAGCTGGGCGTGAACGTCAGTCCCCTCTTCGCCGGTGCCGGTGTTGTAGGCCTGGCGGTTGGCTTTGGCTCTCAGACGCTGGTGCGCGATATTTTCTCCGGCGCATTTTTCCTGGTTGATGACGCCTTTCGCAAAGGAGAATACATCGACATTGGCGATGTAAAAGGCACGGTGGAGAAGATCTCCGTCCGGTCTTTCCAGCTGCGCCACCATCTGGGCGCTCTGCATACTATACCCTTTGGAGAGATTAAGGTTCTGACCAATTACTCCCGTGATTGGGTTATGATGAAGCTGCCGCTGCGGGTCACCTATGACACCGATGTGGAAAAGGTTCGCAAGATGATCAAGAAGCTTGGCAAAGAGCTTCTGAGTGATCCGGTAATTGGTGACAATTTCATCCAGCCCCTGAAGTCCCAGGGGGTGATTGAAATGCAGGATTCCGCAATGATCATCCGGGTCAAGTTTATGACCAAACCCGGTGATCAATGGTTGGTGCGCAAAAAGGTCTACCAGGAAATCCGTGAGCTCTTTGCCCGTGAAGGGATCAAATTCGCCCACCGTGAGGTTACCGTCAGATTGGCACCTGATCAGGAAGGTGAAGTTTCCCCAAAACAGAAAGAAGCGGCCGTTGGCGCTGTGCAGGCCGCGATTGATGAGGATCTTCTGGATGAGATGGGCGGCCCCGGCGGTGATGATCGCTAAAGTTTCCCAGTAAGGTTAGTCCCGCGGGACTTGGGTGGTGTGCAGGCCGCGCTTTACTGGCCTGTTGGGCTCCTGTAGACTGCTCAAAGCAGGCGGATTTTAGGTTTGTCTCTCCGTCCTCAACTTCTCCAAGATGAGATTGACGATCCGCAACATTGCGCGGGAAGCGACCAGTGCATCTGGCATTGCTCAAGTTCCAGGGCTGGTTGTAGTCGTTGACCCGGTCCCCAGCTGCTGAATTCGGGCTCTGCACTGAAATCCGCCTCTGAGGCACTTGAAATCTCAGTGGTATCCTTAGTCCCAGAATTCTGAAGAGAGGCGAGGTGCTCTGCCGTTCTGGCGAGGGAGAGCTTTGCGCTTTGTGTTTGTCCGGTTTGCACCAAGTTGCGCAAGGAACAGAGCACTGCGGCAGCCATCAGATAACCTGTGGCATGATCCAAGGCCTGTACCGGTAGAGGTGTTGGTTCCGAAGCTTTGGCCCAGTTTCGACCTGCATCGGCAATTCCGCAACTCATCTGGACCAGGCTGTCAAAGCCACGCCTAGCTGCCCATGGTCCAGTCCAACCATAGGCATCAAGAGAGACATCAACGAGTTGTGGCGCAATCTGGCGACGGATCTCCGTCCCAAAGCCCAATCTCTCCAGGGCGTCGGGGCGATATCCGTGAACCAACACGTCAGCCTTGGCCGCAAGCTCTTTGAGGCGGGTCAGGCCAGCTTCGGTCTTCAAATCCAGAGAGGCCATATTTTTGCCCAGGGAAATGTCCTGGATCACTCCGGGTTCATCCCAACCGGGCGGATCAATGCGCAAGACCTCTGCGCCAAAGCCTGCGAGAGTGCGGGTTGCAATAGGCCCCGCCAGAACTCGGGTCAGATCCAAGACCCGGAGGCCATCCAATGGACGTTTGGGATCATGAAACAGACCGGCCCGGATCTTCCCCGCAAGGGCTTCCCCCCAGTGAATGAGCGGCTCCTTGGAAAGGGCCTGCCCCTGAGGATGGGCTTGCCATTCCGCACGGCTGCGCATCTTGGCGGAAACGCCCCCCTCCGAGGCAATCGCGGTTTCCAGCACGTCCCCTTCCCAGGTGCGAACAGCTTGCTGGACTGCTTCTCGATCCTCTTGGCATTCGAGAACAGCCAGAGCCGCGGCGCGGTGGTGCGCAAGATTGGTGTGGAGCCGGATCCAGCCATCTTTGGTTTCATAGTTTCCGGCAATGGGGTCCCATAGGTCGGGCAGCTCCCATCCAATGGCGCGAAAGCTGTAGCCAAACCAGAGCGAGGCCAAGCGTTGGTCAACGGTGACCTCGGGACGCGTGTTGGCAAGGCCTGTGGCTTGCATCAACTGTGCCATCTGCTGGCCTACCGAGGCGAAACTGGCGTTGGCCAACTCGCTGACAGCGAATGCGCTGGGCAGAATTCCCGAACCGGTTACTCTGTAGTCCTTAGCCGTGGGGAGGTTTTGAAAAAGGGTCATTGCTGATAAGGATCCAAACTGTCCCGTAAGCCGTCGCCCAGGAAATTGAAAGCCAGGACAATAATGATAATCGGCAGCATCGGGATCGCGGTCCAGGGATAGATCTCGATATTGGCGAGGTTCTGCGCGTCGTTCAGCATTACTCCCCAGCTAACAGCGGGAGCGCGCAGGCCAAGACCCAAGAAGGAGAGAGCCGTTTCGCCGAGGATCATTGCCGGAATAGAAAGAGTGGCTGAGGCGATCAGGTGGCTCATGAAATTGGGTAGCAGGTGTTTTCGAATTACCCGTCCCGAAGAGGCCCCCATCATTTCCGCTGCACGCACATATTCTTCTTCACGAAGGGACAGGAACTTGGCCCTGACAGAGCGCGCAAGACCTGGCCAGTCCAAAATCCCCAGGATCACTGAGATGATGAAGAACACTGCCACCGGTGACCAGTTTGAGGGCACCGCGGCAGAAAGGGCCAGCCAAAGCGGCAGTTCCGGCAAGGAGCGCAGGATTTCGATCACCCTATTGATGACCCAATCGATGCGCCCACCAAAATAGCCTGCGATGGACCCGAAGAAGATGCCCAGTACAAAAGAAACCGAGATCCCAATAAGACCCACAGTAAGGGAAAGCTGGGCGCCATAGAGAATGCGACTGAACACATCTCTGCCCAATCGGTCAGAGCCCCAAAGAAAGAGGGTCGACCCTTCGGGCGCGCAAAAAAGATGGGTATCCGAAGGGACGAGACCAAAGAGATTATACTCTTTCCCCTCGCAGAAAAACTCGAGCTTCATTGGCGTCTGGTAATCTGGCTTAAAGACCCATTGAAAGGTCTCCAGATCCGCTTCTGAAGTCATCGGATAGACAAAGGGGCCGATGAACTTGCCCTCATGGAACAAGTTTATGGATTGCGGCGGTGAATAAAGATGCTCGCTGTGCCTCTGATTGGGGCCATAGGGGGCAATGAAACCGACAATCGGCAGCAACAGGTAGCAAAACAGCAGGAAGGCACCAGAGACAAGACCCAGTTTGTGGGTCTTGAATTTGCGCCAGATCAGAACCCAGTTCGGGGCGTCCAGATCTTTGCGCTCTAGTTCTTGCAGAGAGGCGCCTGGGTCATAGGGCGCATCGTCGACATAGCGGCCGTCAGGAAGCTGGGTCATGCATCTCGCCCTTCATACCGAATGCGTGGATCCAATAGAACCAAAAGCACATCAGAGATCATTGTCCCGATCAAAGTCAGGAGCGCCACGAACATCAGAACAAAACCTGACAAGAATAGATCCTGGGTTTTCAGGGCGGTCAGCAGCGTTGGCCCAATAGTTTGCAGTCCTAGCACCACGGATACCAGGACCGAGCCCGAGATCATTGAAGGCAGCAGATTGCCAATATCTGCGACAAAAGGATTGAAGGCGACCCTGAGAGGGTATTTCGCCAACATGCGTGAGGGGGACATGCCCTTGGCCACTGCGGTTTCAACATAGGGTTTCCCGAGTTCATCCAGCATGTTTGCACGCAACCGCTGCATCATGGCAGAGGCACCCGATGTGCCTATCACAAAGGTGGGGACAATCAGGTGGATCAGGATCGACTTCACCTTGTCCCAGGACATCGGCTCCCCTTCGAAGGCAGGATCCATTAGCCCACCAATGGGCAAATCGAACCAACGATGGCCGTAGTAAAACAGGATCAGTGCAAGCAGGAAGTTGGGCGTTGCCAGACCCAGATAACCGACAAAGGCAGAGGTATAGTCTACCCAACTGCGGGCTCGGGCCGCGGCCAGCACACCAAGGGGCAGGGCGACCATATAGACAAAAAGAACCGCTGCGAGGTTGACCAGAACAGTTAACCACAGCGTGTCGCCCACGATCTCAGCCACGGGCAGGTCGAATTCAAAAGACCAACCAAAATTCCCCTGGATCAAACCCGAAAACCCATGTGGACCAGGCAGAAAACCGACCCAAATCAGATACTGTTGCCACAGGGGTTTATCCAAAGCGTATTCCGACCTCAGGAATTCAGCCTTGGCAACACCTGCGGATTGCCCGCTGGCGCGTAGCTCAGCGATTTGGTTGGACAGATAATCTCCTGGAGGCAGGTTGATGATGACAAAGACCAGGATCGAAACCACCCAGAGTGTGAGCAGCATGGTTCCAAAGCGGTAGATGGCGTAGCGCAGAATTTCCATCAGCCCTCACCATCAGTGAAGAAGAACTCATCTGGACGATAGATGCCAAAATGCGCGCCGGGCTCCCAGGCCCAGATCCCCTTGGTCGGTACATTCTGCAAGCGATTTGAAACCACGACCGGCTGCGGCGCTCCGGCAACGATGCCGATGCCATAAACCTCATTGGCATGAATTTTTAGCATTTCATGCCAGGCGCTTTCGCGCTCAGCCTCGTTTGTTGCATTCTCCCAGTCATGCATCAATTCCATCAGGCGTTTGGCGGGTACCAGGTCAGGGGCTTCGCCGGCCTCGCCGCCTGTTTGATAGTGCTGCCCCCATTTTGGCCAGGCCAGAAAAACCTGATCCGTAGGGGCCAGATAGGCCGGGGAAGTATAGCTTTGAGGAAGACCATTGTCCCAGCCAAACCAGACCGAGGCCATGGTGGTTCCGGAAAAGACGCGGTTGCGCAGGATGTCGCGATCAAGTGGGCGCATCACCAGTTTCACACCGACATCGCGCCAGTCATCAGTGATGATCTGCAGAGCGTTTTCAACTTCTTGACGTTCGCCAGCGGTTTCCACAATGAGTTCCATTAGGCGACCATCCGGGAGGTAGCGGATCCCGTAGTGATCCTTCTCGTGGAGGCCTGCTTCATCCAGCAGCTGATTTGCCAGTTCTGGATCAAATGACGCCCAGGCTTTGCGCATCTCGGGGTCGAAGAAGGGGCTTTGTTCCAGCACGGTCATCGCGCCAGGTTTTGCCAGCTTGAAGAAGAGAGCTCTGTTGATGGCAGCGCGGTTGATGGAAAGTGAGAGCGCGCGGCGGACCCGAACATCCCGCAGTATTGTCCGCCAAACCGGGTCGTTCACATTGAGGTTCGGGTAGATGGCAATTTGCGAAGCGGCTCCGGTTCCCCAGAGATAGGTCTTATAATCGGCCCCGTCATTCTCTCCCTTGCGCAGAATTGGGATGTCGCGAAAGCCAAGGCCACGGGCTTGCAGGTCGCTCTCACCGGCGTTTGTTTTGGCTGCCACAAGCCCGGCTGAGACGATTTCCATTTCGACAGTATCGATATAGGGAAGCTGAACCCCACGGGTGTCTACCCTGTGGTAATAGGGGTTGCGGACAAACTGGTGGCGGATTTTCTTGCCAGCGCTTGCGTTGATCCAGGGCTGAAGGGTGGGTAGTTCGTGATTATCGAACTTGTACATATTGTCGTATTTATTGTGCAGGGCGGCCCAGCTTTTCACCCGTGCATAGTCGACCTCTTCAGCGAGCGCGGTCGCATCGGCATAGTTTGCATGGAATTGTTTTAGATAGTTCGAAGGGCGGTAAATGAACGGAGGCCGCGCTTGTGCAAGGTTTTGCAAGAACTGTGCATTTGGGGTTTTCCATTCGTAGATGACAGTTTGTTCATCTGGAAAACTGACCTTGGGCAAGGTGCCATCGACGCGAAGGAAATCAGGCGGGCCGGCCGGGCTTAACGCTGGGTTTCCCGCAACATCTTCCCACCAGTAGCGAAAATCGTCTGACGTGAATGGATCACCGTTGGACCAACGATGACCGGGGCGCAGTTTAAGAGTAAAGCGCCGATTGCCCTCATTCTCGTAGCCCAACAGGATATCGGGTTGCAGTTTATATTCCCGGTCATACCCAACCAAACGCGCATAGCCATAGACAACCATCTGGCGGATGTCCTTGGAACGCGTCACCATGGTGTTCAGGGTGCCTCCCTGCTGCCCAAAGGCTCGGCCTTCCTGGGCAAGATCCACGAAAAGAGGCGTTTCAGGCACACGCTCTTCCACGGGGGGTAAGTTGCCGGATGAGACTTCTGACTGCCAGAAAGGGCTTTCGTTCAAACGCGGAGAGGCAAAGGCAGCGTTCACGGAGACAAATAGGGTTGCCGCAAGAGGTAGGGCGGTTTTGAGGGTTTTAAGCATGGCAACGTACCTTATGTCCGGGCTCAACCGGGATCAGCGGTGGGGCCTCTTGACCTGAGAACCTGAAGTCCTCTGGCCAGCTTTCGGGGCTTCCGGCTCCCTGCGCCACAAGCTTTAGGTTGATTGGGCGATGGATATTGGGTTCCGGTTGGGCTGCGATAAGGGCCTTGGTATAGGGGTGCTGAGGGTTGTGAAACAGGGCTTCGGGCGGGGCTTGTTCCACCACCAGACCACGCCGCATGACGGCAACCTCATCAGCGATGCGGGCGACAACCGCCAGATCATGGCTGATGAAAAGATAAGAGAGGTTTCTCTCGTCTCTGATTTCTTCCAGCAGGCAGAGGATTTGCTCTTGCACGGAAACATCCAGGGCCGAAGTCGGTTCGTCGCAAACGATGAGTGAAGGATCCAGCATCAAGGCACGCGCAATAGAGAGGCGCTGTCTCTGTCCACCAGAAAAGGCATGCGGATAGCGCAAAAGCATATCCCGCCCCAGTCCAACCATCTCCAACATGTCAGCAGCTTTGGCCCGCCGCTCCTCCTGACGGCCGATGCGGTGAATCTCCAGCGGCTCAATCATCGTGTCGAGAATGCGCATCCGAGGGCTCAGCGAGGAATAGGGATCCTGAAACACCATCTGCGCTTCCCGCTGGAACGCTGTACGCGCAGCCCGGTTCATTTCATGGACCTTGGTGGCGGGGCCATCAGTTTGCGGACGAAAAATCACTTCGCCACCCGGATCAGGGGCTTCGGCGCCGAGCGCGATGCGTGCGGCGGTCGTTTTGCCCGATCCGCTCTCACCTACAATCGCCAGGGTTTTACCCCGTGGTAGGCGCAGATTGATATCCCTACAGGCGGAGATCAGACTTGGAGCGCGCCAGCCTTTGCCTGCACGCATACTATAGGTCTTGGAGACGGATTTAAGCTCTAGGATCAGGTCTTCCGAGGCAGGAGCTGGTGGAGTCGCTGCGGTTGCTTCAGGAACCTTGGGTGCCGCATCTATTAGGGCTTGTGTATAGGGGTGTGCAGGGGCGGACAGCAGAGGTTCAGCAGCACCTGCTTCCATTACACGGCCCTTGTGCATCACGACCACCTGTTCGGCCATATTCGCCACAACACCCAGATCATGCGTGACCAAGATCATTGCCATGCCGGTGTCGCGTTGCAGATCTTTCATCAGGCCCAGGACCTGGGCCTGTGTTGTTACATCCAGTGCAGTTGTCGGTTCATCGGCAATCAGGAGTTTGGGTTTTGCAACCATTGCCATTGCGATCATCGCACGTTGGCGCATCCCGCCTGACAGCTCAAAAGGGTAGGAGCCATAAGTGCGCTCCGGATCCGGGAAGCCAACCCGCTCAAAGCACTCAAGCACTTCTTTCTTGGCTTCACGTTCGCTTTTACGTCCGTGCAGCCAGAGAACTTCTGCCACCTGGTTGCCGATGCGATGCAAAGGGGAAAGAGAGCGCATCGGTTCCTGAAAAATCATCGAAATCTGATTGCCCCGCAGATCCCGCATCTTGCGTTCGCCGAGGGTCAAAAGATCAATCGCTCGATCCTTGCCATTCAGGGTGATGGAGCCAGAACGTATTTGGGCGGCTTTTGGCAAAATGCGCAGAACACTTCGGCAGGTTATGGTCTTGCCAGAACCACTTTCACCTACCAGGGCCAGGGTCTGACCGGCGGCCACATCGAAGCTGACCGACTGAACGACCGGATCTTCTTCCCCAAAACCGATGCTTAGGTTTTCGACGGACAGCAATGGCGTCATACAGCGCGTCCCGCTGGCATGACGCCCCGATCTGGTTGTCCCGGCATTCCTTGTCTTCCCCGTTATTTTTTGCTCACCTTCGCGTGCAGAGGCAAAGGGAGTCAAACCTCATTTGCCAAAGCTGACCAAAGCTGAAGAAAAATTGATCCAACGGCACCATGGGGCCACATTCCACTGCCTCAATGCTTGTGTTAGTTGCGCAGTATTGCAGGTTTCCCGAGAAATCAGGAAACTGCGGGGAGAGCACGCCTCCTGCAAGCAAGTTGAGACGCAACCAAACCAGGCTGAACAAGGAAAAAGAATATGACCGCTCCTGAGCAAAGCACGCGCTTGGATCTATTTATCAATAGGATGGTCTCGCAGCGCGCCTGCCTGGATTTTGCGATTGCGCAAACCGCTTCGATGGCTGGGCCTGTATTCGAACTGGGCCTTGGCAATGGGCGCACCTACCATCATATGCGTGAGCGTATTTCAGGCCGCGACATTTTTGTTTTTGAACGGGCGGTGGCCTCTCACCCCGATAGTCGCCCCGCAGAGGAGCTGACCATTCTGGGAGATGTGCGTGAGACATTGCCAGCAGCTTTGACCCGATTTGGCGATGGCGCCAGCCTAATCCATGCCGATCTGGGTGGACACAATCGGGCCAAGAATGACGAATTTGCGCGGATGGTTTCGCCGCTGGTCGAGCCCCTCCTGGTGGTTGGGGGGCTTATGGTCTCCTCTGATCGGATGTATTTCGAGGCACTGGAAGAGCTTCCTCTGCCAGCAGATGCGGTTGAGGGGCGCTGCTTCATCTATCGTCGCAACGCCTGAGTTTTTCATCATGTAGATTTCGGGGAAATGGGACGCGCGGTTATGCTAGTCCTATTGCCTCTATCGCCGCTAGGCTGCCTTTGATCAAAGGGGGCTTCTTATGATTTTCTACGACTGTTCTACTGCGCCAAGTCCGCGACGTGCCAGAATGTTTCTGGCTGAAAAAGGACTGATGCCTAAGAGCTTGGACATCTCCATCGCGAATGGAGAGCAATTCGGGACCGAATTTCGTAGCGTAAACCCGCGTGGCACACTGCCGGTTCTGATTACGGACGCAGGCACCGTGCTGACCGAAAATCTTGGCATTGCTGCCTATCTTGAAGCTTATAAACCTGACCCGCCATTGATGGGGCGCAATGCCGATGAAAAGGGGCTGGTCCTGATGTGGAACGCTATTGCGGAGCAGCAGGGGGGCATGCCCATCGCCGAGGCCCTCCGCAACAGCCATCCAGCGTTTCAAGATCGCGCCTTGCCGGGGCCGGTAAACCATGCGCAGCTCCCCGATCTTGCGGAGCGCGGATTCACCCGGGTGCGAGGGTTTTTTGACCTTCTGGAGGAGAGGTTGAGCCAAAGCCCTTATCTGGCAGGAGAGCGCTTTTCACTGGCAGATATTACGGCATTTGTTTTTGTGGAGTTTGCACGGGTCATCAAAATGCGCCTGCCAGAGGAGCATGCAAACGCCCGAGCATGGCATGCCTCTGTTCAGGAACGCCCAAGCGCCAGCCTGTAAGACAAAGACACGGCGTCCAAGGTCATTCCGGCACTGTCTGGACAATTTAACCCGCTTCATCGCAGGATGCGATTAACTCGACTATGCAAGAGACCGACTGGATGCCTGGAAAACCTGTCTTACACCGCGATGATCCAAGTGCTGCTCCCTTGATTGGGAATGTCAAAGTCACGCGTGATGACTGGCTCAATGTTGCTATGGATGTCCTGATCACGGATGGGGTCGAACAGGTTAAGGTCCTGGCCTTGGCGGAGCGTATGAATGTGTCGCGCTCTTCCTTTTATTGGTACTTCAAATCCCGCCAGGACCTGTTGGATGCGCTTTTGAAAACCTGGGAAGAAACCAACACGGCCGCCATGGTGGCCCAGTCCGAGTTACCGACTAAACAAATTACCGGCGCTGTGCTGAATGTCTTTCACTGCATTGCCAATCCAGCTCTGTTCAATACGGCATTGGATTTTGCGATCCGGGATTGGGCGCGCCGGTCCGGCAAGGTTCGAAACCTGCTGGACCGTTCGGATGCTCGACGCGTGGAGGCCTTGACGCAGATGTTCTCGCGTTTTGACTTCCCAGAGGTCGAAGCCATGACCAGAGCCAAGGTGCTGTATTACATGCAGCTTGGCTATGACATGGCCGAGCCAAATGAAACCTATGCCCACCGTCTAAAGATGGTTCCCCACTATCTTAAGGCCTTCACCGGCATCGCCCCCCTAGAAGAAGAGCTGGAGGCCTTTGAAGTCTTTACCCAGCAACACTGGGAGGTCTGACAGAGATCTTGCTGACTGATGTGGTTCGCAGCGGGTCAATAGCCGCCAACCCACAGTGCTATCTGGGGTCTTTAAGGCTGGAGATTCCTGAGTTGCGCCTTTGTGGCCTCGCGCACCTCCTGCGCTGCCTGTACACGAACGGGGCCATAACCACGGATTTCCATAGGTGCTTTGAGAATGTCACACCATTGGTCGTGATGCTCGGCTTTGTAGCCGTTCTGGCATGCGCAAAGGATATCTTCATACCAGGCAAGGAGCTCCCGGTGCAGCCGCGCTTCTTCATGGTAGCCAAAGGGGTTGAAGCGACCACCACGTAGTGATTTTCCCCGTGCAAGTAGCGAAAGTGCAGATCGTATCCAGGGACCAAAGGTCTTTTTTTCTGGGCGTCCGCGCGCATCCTTGCGACGGGATAGCAGTGGCGGGGCCATATGGAATTTGACTTGGAAATCACCTTCAAATTCCTGCGTAAGCTGCTCTGTGAAGTACTCACCCGTCATCAGACGCGCCACTTCATACTCGTCCTTGTAGGCCATCAGCTTGAACAGAGATTTAGCTGCGGCAAGCATCAGCTCGTCGGACTGCGTTGCAGGTAGGGAGCTTTGGAGATCCTCCAGGGTCATTCTGTAGCGCTGGGCATAGGCGGTGTCTTGATATCCGGCCAGGAAAACCGAACGGTGGTCGATGACCTCCTCCAGGCTTTCGGGGTCTTGTGGTATTTCCTTATAATGCTTGGCAATGCGCTCAGGATCATGGGCAAAGGCACGGCCTAGCGCAAAGGCCAGACGGTTCTTCTCAATGGCCACACCGTTGAGCTCAATTGCTTGATCCAGGGCTGTGGCGCTCACCGGGACAAGCCCCTTTTGCCAAGCAAAGCCCAGCATCATCACATTGGCAAGAACCGTATCGCCCAATAGTGCCTCTGATGCTTCATTGGCATTAAATCCAGAGAGGTTCTGCGAACCAACGGCTTTGGCGATTTCTTGTTCCCGCAGCCCTGCCAGCAGATCTGCATCGCGGCGTAGCACCAAATCGCCCGTTGGCATCTCGGCACGGTTCAGAACGACCTTTGTGCCCGCGCGGAAGTGGGTCGAAGCTTTGGGTGCGGAGCTGACCACAATATCACAGCCAATGACCGCATCCGCAGCGGCCTGATCAATGCGCACCTGATTGAGGTCCTTTGGATCGGCTGAGAGGCGGATGTAGCTCAGTACGGTGCCAAATTTCTGTGCAAAGCCGGTGAAATCCAGCACGCTGGCGCCTTTGCCCTCCACATGTGCAGCCATGGTGATCAGCGCTCCAACCGTGACAACGCCGGTGCCGCCGACGCCTGTGACCAGTAGATCAAAGGGTTCAGCGAGACTAGGCAGCGTCGGGCTTGGCAAATCAGCGGTTATTGCGGAGGCCTCCAGCCCGGTGGGCTTCTTCTTGCGTCTTTGTCCGCCTTCGATGGTGACAAAGCTGGGGCAAAACCCATTTAGGCAGGAGAAATCCTTGTTGCAGCTGGAGAGATTGATTTTGCGCTTGCGCCCCAAAACGGTCTCTTTCGGTTCTACGCTCAGGCAATTGCTTTCCACCGAGCAATCTCCACAGCCTTCGCAAACCAGGTCATTTATGAAGGCAAATCTCTTTGGATCCTCCATGGTGCCACGCTTGCGACGGCGGCGTTTCTCTGTGGCGCAGGTCTGTTCATAGATCAGGCAGGAAACCCCTTTGACCTCACGCAGCTCACGCTGCACCAGATCCAGATCGGATCGGTCGTGAAATGTGACGCGGGCCGGGAAATCGGCTGGGTTGAATTTGCTGATGTCATCAGAGACCAGGGCAATGCGCTCCACACCTTCGGCACGGCAGGTCTGGGCAATCCCCAGGACACTGACCGGGCCATCAACAGGCTGACCACCGGTCATGGCCACCGCGTCATTGTAAAGGATCTTATAGGTGATGTTGGTTTGGGCAGCGACGGCCTGGCGGATCGCCAGGGAGCCGGAATGATACCAGGTGCCCTCACCCAGGTTCTGGAAGATATGTTTGCCGCCGTTGAACTGTGACGCCACCGACCAAGGCACGCCTTCGCCCCCCATCTGCGCATAGCCAGCCGTTTCGCGATCCATCCAGCTGGCCATGACATGACAGCCGATGCCAGATTTCGCCTCGCTGCCTTCTGGCACTTTGGTGGAGGTGTTATGCGGACAACCCGAACAGAAGTAAGGCGTGCGGGTGGCGCCGGGAACATTGATTAGTTTGGGAGGCTCCGCCACCAGGGCGGCGGCCTTAGCGGGCAGGTTCTCATCTGGGAAAAACCTATCCAACCGCGCTGCAACGATAGGTGCCAGCATCAAGGGGCTCAGCTCCCCTGTCCAGGGGATCAGCGGGTTGCCCTTACTATCATATTTGCCGGTCATCTTGTTCGGTTTGTCACCGGGCCAATCGTAGAAATACTCTTTGAACTGGCTTTCGATGATGCCGCGTTTTTCTTCGACCACCAGCACTTCTTCTTTGCCACGCATAAAGCGCAGCGCTTCGGGGCGGGCCAGCGGCCAGACCATGCCGACCTTGTAGATGTCGATGCCAAGACGCTGGCAGGCAGCCTCATCAAGGTCAAGGAGACGCAGCGCCTCCATCAGATCTAGGTGACCCTTGCCAGTCGTGACAAAGCCAAAACTGGCCTCCTCGATATCATAGATACGGCGATCAATTGGATTGGCTTCGGCAAAGGCCCGCACCGCCTTGATCTTGGCCCGAATGCGGGTTTCGATCTCGGGAGAGGGGAGGTCGGCGCGACGAATATGCAAGCCACCGGGGTAGTCCGGTAGCTCAGGATAGGTGAAATCGCGATCCGGTTGCAGCTCGACAGAGCGGGCGCTTTCGACGGTTTCAGAGACTGCCTTGAAACCAACCCAGGTGCCGGAATAGCGCGAGAGCGCAAAGCCATATTCACCAAAGGACAGGAACTCGGAAACATCAGCCGGGTTCAAAACCGGCATGAACCAAGCCATGAAAGCCACATCGGATTGATGCGGCATTGAGGAGCTGACACAGCCGTGGTCATCCCCGGCAACAACCAAAACGCCGCCCTTATCCGAAGAGCCATAGGCGTTGCCGTGCTTTAGCGCATCGCCGGAACGGTCGACGCCAGGCCCCTTGCCATACCACATGGAGAAGACACCCTCTACTTCGCAATGAGGGTCCAGAATGGCCTGCTGTGCCCCCAGGACAGCCGTGGCGCCGAGATCTTCATTCACGGCCGACATGAACGTGATTTTGCTCTTCTCCATTTGCTTGCGGGAACGCCAGAATTCCAAATCGACACCGCCGAGAGGGGAGCCGCGATAGCCAGAAACAAACCCAGCCGTGTTGAGGCCAGAGTCGCGGTCTCTCCGGGCCTGATCAAGCATGATCCTGGCCAACGCCTGGGTCCCGGTAAGAAAGACGCGTCCTTTTGTCAGGTCGTAACGATCGTTGAGTTGGTAGCTGCGAAATTCGTGGCTCAGCTCGGTCATGAAGAAGTATCCTTCGCGCCAAAGTTCCTATGTCCCTGACATGGTATTCCGGATTGGGCGAAAAGATGTGCCTGAATGACTTGTTTTCTCTTCTAGTTTGGTTATTTTATTCAGATATTGCGGGAGTGCCGAATGAATGGACCGGTTTTGTGGAGATTGATGATCGGGACAAGCGTATCTTGCGGCTCCTGCAGGAAGATTCTCGCATTTCCAATGCAGAACTGTCTGAAAAGGTGGGGATGTCGGCATCTGCGCTGTGGCGACGGGTCCGCGCCCTTGAAGATCTTGGGGTGATTGAGCGTTACGGCGCCGTGGTCAATGCCAAGGCCATGGGGTTGGGTTTTGAAGCCATCGTGCATGTTCATCTGACCCGGCATGATCAGGATAAATCGCTGGAATTCGTGCGTGCGGTTGAAACCAGCCCATTGGTTCAGGAATGTTATGCCACAACCGGGCAAGCGGACTATCACTTGCGCGTATTGGCTCCAGATCTCGACGCCTATAATCACTTTCTCGAAGAGTTCTTGTTTCGGCTGCCAGCGGTGGCCAGTGCGCAGACCAATCTTGTTCTACGTACGATAAAACGTGATAGGCCGGTTCTGCCCTAATCCGTTCCAAAGGTGTTTCTTAACCGGTTTTTCCGTCGGTTTGGTTACATGGCGACACATTTGACCCATGCCGCGGTCATCGCGATATAGGTCAATTGATGCAGGCACTGATCCGTGCCCATGGCGCGCCAGAAAACGGCTTGCTGAGGCGTCAGTTCCTTTTTCTCGGAATAATGCGCCTTGCCGTAGTCGATGTGAAAATGCACCACCCATTCCACGAGGCATACGATCAGTGTGAAAACAACTGGCGCACCCATGATCACAAAAACCAGGATCGAGCCAAGGCAATGCACCCCAGCGTGCTGTGCCCGGCCAGCATGCAAATAGGACCCGCGCCCCGAAAGCATTTTTGTGGTCTGCAGGAAAAAGTCGGCAAAGAGGTGTTTGATCTGCAAAAGGCAGAGCAATAGCAAAACGGATCCGACAAGTTCTGGCAAAATATTCCCCTGCGACAATCTAGCCTGCTGGAACCATACGTATTTTTAGCGGGCTGGCAAATACTCCGTTTGCGACTTTCCGCAACGGGACAGCACGAAATTGCGATGGGATTTTTGGCCGCGACCATTGCCTGTCTTGGGCAAACCGCGCTAGGCATGGGTAATCTTTTGCAAAAGCAAAACCCGGAGCAGTCCCATAGAACCTTCTTTGTTCCGTTTCATATGGAAGTATTCCAAGCGTGACCAAATCCTTCTGCTGTTGGTCACCGCCTGTCTCTTCCCTCTTTTGTATCTGACGCTTGAGTTGCCCAAGCGGATCATCAACGATGCCATCGGCGCGCAGAGTGATCAGATCGATGTGCTGGGGTATAGTTTTGCCCAGCTGGATTACTTGTGGATCTTGTGCGGAGGCTTCCTGCTAGCGGTCCTGTGCCACGGGTTGCTGAAGATGCGGATCAACACCATGAAGGGTGTGTTGGCCGAGCGCATGCTTCGCCGTTTTCGCTATAAGTTGATCGCGAGGGTCCTACGGTTCCCGCAGCCCTATTTTGAACGCACCAGCCAGGGTGAGCTTGTTTCGATGATCACATCGGAATCCGAACCCATGGGCGGACTGATGGGGGATGCGGTCAGCCAGCCAGTCTTGCAGGCTGGTCAGATGCTGACGATCCTCTATTTCCTCTTTGCGCAGAGCGTTTGGTTTGGGCTGGCGGCGGTTGCATTGATTCCGCTGCAGGGCTGGCTGATCCCGATGCTGCAGCGGCGCATCAACCTGTTGAACAAGAAGCGGATCAAACAGGTGCGCTCCCTCGCGTCCGAGATCGGAGAGAGCGCTGCAGGGGCCTCTACTCTGCGCATCAATGGCGGCTGGCGCTACCGGATGGCTGCGATTACGGATCGGTTGGGAAGGCTGTACGAGATCCGTTTTGAGATCTACCAGAAAAAGTTCTTCATGAAGTTTCTCAACAACTTCATTACTCAACTCACGCCGTTCTTCTTCTATGCGGTTGGCGGCTATTTGGTCCTGGAAGGGAAAGTGTCTCTGGGTGCCCTTGTTGCGGCCCTGGCAGCCTACAAGGATTTGGCCTCCCCCTGGAAAGAGCTTCTGGCCTATTACAATCAGACCCAGGACATGTCCCTGCGTTGGGAAGTCATACTTGAACGCTTTGCGCCTGCCGGGATGGTGCGTGAAGAGCTCATGACCGGGGAGCCCGAAGTGATTGATCGGTTGCAGGGGGATATCTCTCTGGAGCGGGTCAATGTTCGGGATGCAGATGGGAATCTGGTGCTGGAAGATCTGAATGCCAAGCTGCCCCAAGGGCAGGTGATCGGTATTGCTGCGCCTTCTGAAGAAGACCGGCATGCTCTGGCAGAATTGCTGACACGGGAAGTGCTTCCATCCGCGGGGCAATTGTCGATCGCTGGACGTGACATGCGGGAATTGCATCAGGCGGTTCTGGCGCTGCGTATCGGCCATGTGACCTCCAGACCAATCCTGTTTCAGGGATCATTCGGTGACAATGTCCTAATGCCCGTTCGGCACCGCCCAAAGGGAACAGCCCGCAATCAGCTGCGCTATGAGGCTGCGCTAAAGGCCGGCAATAGCCCGGATCCCTTTGATGCGCCCTGGCTGGATCCCAAACTGGCGGGTTTTGCCAGTGAAGCAGAGTTGCGTGATTGGTGGGTGCAATTGCTGAGTGGTATCGGCACTGGCAGTGCCCTGTTCCAGCGTGGGATGGAGCAGGTTTTTGACGAAGGGATCCACCCCAAGTTGGCCCAGTGTCTGGTTGATATCCGTCCGCAAATCCAGACAGCCCTCAGGTCAGAGGGGCTGGAAAGCCAAGTCCATGCCTTTGAGCGTGAGAGTTACAACCCGGCGCTGCCTGTGGCGGAGAACCTATTGTTTGCGACGCTTTGCGAACCCATCAGTGTTGAGGCGCTGCAGCGACACGAAGACTTCCTGAACCGCTTGAAAGAGTTGAAACTGGTCGATGATCTGGTCACTCTGACCCAGGATGTCGTTGATATTCTACGGCAAATCTTTGGCATTGATGGTACTGACCATCCGCTCTTTCGCAAGCTTGGCTTGGATGCCAAAGCCTATGAAACAGCGCTTGCGCTGGTGGACCGGACCAAGATCAAAGGACCTGAATCGCTGGAGCGCGATGAACTTGCGCAGCTGATGATTGTTCCTTTCAGTATTTCCGCCGAGCAGATCGGTCCGGCCTTCACGGATGAAATGAAGGAACGGATCCTGGCTTTGCGTGCAAGTCATTCGGATGAGTTGATGGGGACCCTGGCCGGCACATTTGAACGCCTGGATGAAGCGAAGTTTGCGCCTGGACTTACGGTTCTGGAAAATGCGCTCTTCGGTAAGATCTCCGATAGTGCCGGGGCGCGTGGGGATGATCTGCGGCGCCTGATTTCTGATGTCTTGGTTAAGAATGGCGCGCGCGACATGGTGGTGGAACTGATCTTTGATCTGCCAATCTCCTTGGGCGGGCAGGGGTTGCCTGCCAGCTATGCTGAACCTTTGGCCTTTGCCCGTGCCACAGTGAAGCGGCCGGATGTGCTGATCCTTGATCAGGCCTTGGTCAGCTATGATCTGGAGACCCGTGTAACGGTGCATAAAAACCTGCGCCGTCTCTTGCCGGATACGACGTTGATCTATCTTGGCGCCGGATTTGAACGCCCTGATGTGTTTGATGTCTACTATGAAATGCGACAGGGGCGCTTGGTAAGTGACGATCCACAGCAGGAAATCGCAGAAGACAGTGCCGCCAGTCAGGATCTGGCCCGCAAACTGCGTGCGCTTGAACAGACGGAGCTTTTCTCTGGGTTGAACAGACGCCAGTTGCGCCTGCTCGCTTTTGGTGCGCGCTGGTATCACGCCGAGAAGGGTGAGGTGGTGTTCCAAAAGGACGATGTGGCCAGTGATGGTGTCTATATGATCATCGATGGTGAGGCTGGCCTCTTCCTGCCACAGGATAGCAGTGAAGATCGTTTGATCACGCGGGTTGGCGCTGGGCGGTTGGTCGGAGAGCTTGGTCTCATCCGGCAAGAGACCCGCGCGCTAAGCATGATTGCCCAGAGCGAACTGACCTGCCTGCGAATTGGTGAAGAAGAATTCTTGGCGGTGGTTGAGAACGACGCCAATACTGCCTTTAAGCTGCTTCAGGTCGTCGCGGGCTACGTCGGGAACTAGCCTGCCTCATCCCATAGCGATTTCTCGTTGTTTGGCTGGCATATGCTATTGGTGAGCGATAGGGCTGGTTTGAAGGCCGACCAGTCAGCCGTGAAAGAAGCTGAAGTTTATTCGTCGTTGCAGAACAGGCGATAAAGCACTGTGATCACTTCACGCGTGTTTGGGTCGTCCAGTGAATAGAAGATTGTCTTACCCTCGCGGCGGGTTTGAACCAGCCCTTCTTCACGTAGGCGGGCAAGCATTTGACTGACGGCGGCCTGCCTGGATCCAAGAAGACTTTCCAGTTCGCCCACTGACTTTTCGCCATTTCCCAGATGGCAGAGGATCATCAAGCGTCCCTCATGGGCCAGCGTTTTCAGAAACGCGGCGGCCTCTGAAGCACGTTCAACCATGTTAGCTGGTGCTTCACCGGCATCATCTATCTCTTCTTCCACGAGATTAGGCACGAGGGCAGGTCCTGAAGTAGTCAATTTGAGCGGCGCCTATGATATTGGCTTTATGCCCAAGAGCAAGGTGCTACTTGGTAGCAAGACCTTGTTGGGCTAGCGCTCGCCCAAGAGGATCACATTGCGCTTGGCGCTGCCGCTTTTTGTATCTGCAATGGCTTCGTTGATTTGCTCCAAATGCCAACGCCCGGATATCAACTCATCCAGTTTCAAACGCCCTTGCTGATAGAGATCCACCATCCAGGGGATATCGCGCTGAATGACCACATCTCCCATTTTAGAACCTGTCATGCCTTGGCCAATTGCCGCCATGATGACAGGTTCGTAGCTCGCCTTTTCGCCGGAATGCGGCATGCCGATCATCACCGCACGCCCCCCATAGCCGAGGTAGCGTAGAGCTTGCTCATAGGCGGGGATGGCGCCAACCGTTATCAGAACAACATCGGCGCCACGACCCCCTAAGGCTTTGTAGGCCGCCTTCCACGGAGATTTCAGGGTTCCTAGAACCGCATCGGTCGCACCGAATTCCTTTGCGATTTCGAGTTTTTCCTCATTCATATCGACAGCGATGATACGGCGTGCACCGGCAATCCGGGCGCCTTGAATTGCATTCAGGCCGACGCCACCGGCACCGATCACAACAACATCTTCGCCCGCCCGCAATTTGGCGGCGTTGACAGCGGCGCCTACGCCAGTGATTACCCCGCAAGAGATGAGTGCCGCGACATCCTTGCCAATGTCGTCAGGGATTTTCACGATCTGGCGCTGGTCCACCACGACTTTTTCTGCAAATGCGCCGCAGGCCATGGCCTGTAATAGCGGCGCGCCTTCGGCTGTTTGAAGTGGTCCGGATTTCACACCGTCATATGGAGTTTCACAGATTGTTGGTTTGCCACTGGCACAGCTGGGGCAACTGCCGCAGCTGCGGATCAGGGTGACAACCACGCTGTCCCCTTCCTCAAAACCCGATACCCCAGGGCCAACATCTGTGATTTTGCCCGCGGCTTCATGGCCGTAGACTGCTGGCAAATGCCCACCCCAGGCGCCTTCCGCAAAGGAGATATCACTGTGGCAGATCGCAACTGCCTCAAGCGTGATCTCGACTTCACCCATGCGCGGTGGGGCGATCTGAATTTCTTCAATCACCAGAGGTTCGCCAAAACTATAGCAGACGGCGGCCTTGATCTTTTGCATCTCTCTCTCCTGCGCTCCGGTGTTCTTGCCAAGGGTGACCCGCAGGCAAGAGAGGTTCAAGCTGGAAAGCCCAATGGATGCAGCGCCGTTACGTCACGGTTCTTTGCTGTCCATGTCACGCAGTATGGGGCTGCGCAGAAAAACCAGACAGCCGATCAGCATAAGAACCAGAGCTAAGAGGAAGGGAGCGCCAGGCAGGTAGTAGCCAGTGGACTGGTCCGAAAACTGCGCAAACACGGCAGTCATCATCAACGGGGAAACGATCATCGACAGGGCATGTACTGCGGTCATTACTCCCTGCAATTCTCCCTGCTGATTGTCTTCGACCGCCTTGGACATGATCGCCTGTAGGCCAGGCTGCACAACGGCACCCAGCGCAGAGATCGGGATGAGGGCAAGGGCCAGGTTGCCACTGGTGATGAACGCCAGGATCCCAAAGGCGATAAAATCGAAAACCTGCCCCCAGACAACGGTTCGCCGCTCCCCAAACCAGCGGACAAGGTAGCGCATCAGCCATCCCTGCACCAAGGCCATGGAGATGCCGTAGATGGCCAGTGACAGGCCGATCATTTGCGGTTGCCAGCCGAAGCGCTCAGCCGAGAAATAGGACCAGATGGCCGGGTAGACGTAGATCGCGACCGAATAGAGGAAGTAGACCCAAAGCAGGCTCTTGATGCCGGGGATGCCAGCCATGGCCTTGAAGGCACCAAAGGGATTGGCTCGCCGCCAGTCAAAGGGCCGCCGCTTTTCCTCCGTTACGGTTTCTCCCATGACGAACCAGCCAAGGACGAAGTTCAAACCCGCCAAAATAGCCGCCGCATAGAATGGCGCGCGGGTGCCAAACTCACCCAAGAGGCCGCCAATAAGTGGGCCGAGCACAAAGCCTGCGCCAAAAGCTGCCCCCAAGAGACCGAAGTTTGCAGCTTTTTCCGAAGGCTTTGAAATATCGGCGATATAGGCGCCAGCGGTGGAATGGGTTGCAGCGGTGATGCCTCCGACGATCCGCCCGATAAGGAGTAACCACAGCGACCCCGCCAGGGCCATGACCAGATAGTCCAGTGCCATGACAAAGAGTGAGACCAGCAAAACAGGCCGCCGCCCCAATGCATCAGAAAGCGACCCCAAAACTGGGCTAAAGAGAAATTGCATCACCGCAAAGGCCGTGCTCAGTATGCCGCCCCAGATCGCGGCGTCTGCCAGGCTTCCACCCTGCAGCTCAACAATCAGATTGGGCATGATCGGCATGATCAGGCCGATCCCCATGGCATCGATCATCACGGTGATCAGTACAAAAAGCAAAGAAAGGCGCATGAGGTGATTTTGGCTAATTTCCGGTTTCGCAATAGGCTCATCACATTTGTGTGCAGAAACGGGGTTCAAGCACCTGCTAGCCTAGGGATAGATCCTCTGTTTTTTGCGCGAAACGCAAGGCTTCCGCTGGGGCACTTCCCATTTGCTGCAGGGGGTCAAAGACTGCAGCGAGGGAGAGATCCGGGAAGTCACGCTCGGCCAGTTCCAGCAACTCGCAGCCCTTTTCCTGGGCTTCACGGCACAGCCGTTTCACCGCGGCCTGCGCGTCTGGCCGGGGTAGGATTTCAGTCAGAGCGAAACTCAGCGCCTCAGCGTGGATCATGCCGAAGCCGCTTTCCAGAGCCCGCCTCATCGCGGCCTCTTGCGGGGTGAGGCCTGTGCAAAGATCCCGGGCGAGGCGGGCGGCGCTGCCAGCGCCCAGAACGATCTGTGGCAGGCACATCCATTCGGTGAACCAAGCAGCCCCATCGCGCTGGTTCTGCTGTAGGGCACTCCCCTGCAGGGCGGTAAGCAAACCGCTGCCCTGATGCGCCAGGGCGACAAGCGCGGAAGGGGCAACAGGGTTCTGTTTTTGCGGCATGGTGGACGAGGCACCGGCCCCTCCTAGGGAGAGTTCTCCAATACCGCTCTGCGTCAGGGCGATACAATCTTCTCCCAGTTTGCCGAGGGTAGCGTTGACCCGCACCATCCAATCGGCCAGCCGAAGCAAGGGGCCACGGTCGCTATGCCAGCTGCGCTCCGGATCCCCCAGGCTAAGTGCCTTGGCCATGGCGGCGCGGATCTCGGCGGATCTGGGCCCAAGGGCGCCGGATGTCCCGGCTGCTCCGGAGAGCGAAATCAAGATGCAGCTTTTGCGCAGAGCGGGCAGTTCTTCAAGCAAGTCGAGCAGAGGCGCGCCCCAGGCGGCTGCGACTGCGCCAAAACTAGTTGGGGTGGCATGTTGCCCGTAGGTGCGTGCAGGCATGGGTAAGTTGGCATGGCTTCGGGCGAGTTTTGCCAAGGCGGCGACAGCGGACTGCAGATCATCTTCGATCAGCGTCAACGCCTGACGCAGACGCAGCATCAGTGCCGTGTCCATGATGTCCTGCGAGGTCGCCCCCCAATGCAGATACTGGGCATGTTCCGGGGCCTGCATCTCCTCACGAAAAGCCGCGACCAGTCCGGGAACTGGTACGCCATTCTGGCCGGTGGGCTTCAGCAGGGCTGCGGGGTCGAGAGCAACCTCAACCACTGCGCGCCCTATCGCCTGAGCGCTTTCCAATGGAATAATGCCGAGGTCCCCTTGGGCCTTTGCCAGGGCACCTTCAACCAGCAACATGGCGCGGGTCTCTGCGGTGTCGGTAAAGAGACGGCCCAGCTCACCAGGCTTGAATAGTGCACCATAGATTTGGCTGTCAAAGACGGATGCTGCCATCACAGGTCCTTTGCATTTTGGAAGTCGCCGATGAAAGCGGATTTAGTTGATATGTCCGATTTCCCTTAGAAACAGGGTGAGACGCTCTGCAAATTCGTCGGGCTGTTCGACGCAGGGGATATGGCCCGCGCGGCGGATCAGGTGAAATTGGCTACCGGGAATGAGATCAACGGTTTCACGCACCAGATCCGGCGGGGTGGATCCATCTTCGCTTCCGGCAATGCCGAGGCAGGGCAGGCGCAACCCGCTGGTAGGCGTATAGAAATCGGTGCCAGCGATTGCGGCAGAGCACCCGGCATATCCATCCCTCGACTGCTGGACCAGCATGTTGCGCCACAGCTGCAGCTCCGGCGTTTTGCGAAAACCTCTGGAGAACCAGCGTTCCATGACATTGTCCGCCAAGGCCTCAATACCGCCGGTTTCGACGGCTCTCACCCGTTCACGCCACATTTCTGCGGTGCCGATCTTGGCTGCGGTATTGGACAGCACCAAGGCGCGGATCTGATCCAGACGCTTCACAGCCAGCCCCTGAGCGGTCATGCCGCCGATGGAGAGGCCGACAAAGACACAGTCCCGTACCTCCAGCTGATCAAGCAGCCGCTCCGCATCCCGCACCAGTGCCCCCATGGAGTATGGAGCCGGAGGCATGGAGGATAGCCCATGGCCACGCTTGTCAAAACGGATGATTTTCAGCCCAGCAGGCAGGCGTTCAACGACTTGGTCCCAGACCCGCAGATCAGTGCCAAGGGAATTGGCAAAGACAATCGGCGCGCCGTCCGGATCGCCGTCAATACGGTAGTGAAGCTGGACGTCGCCCAGGTCTGCTATCTGCATGGCTTTCTCCGATTTTGGCCGTGCGCAGTCTAGAGGCGCGCGCCAGAAGGGGCAAACAGCTAGTTGGCGCGCGACTTACCTAAGTCTTTGTCGAAGGCGGGTCTTTCAACTCCATATGGGCCATGATCTGACCGTGGTCCGAGGCGAGCTTGTTGTACGGGGCTTCGGGGTGACTTCCGTCTGTCAGGTGGTCGTTGAAGACGCTGTAGTACTGCATATTGCCAATTGCGCCGCCCCATTCAGGGTCAAAGTGTCGTGACATGTAGATCTGGTCGATGCTCTCATGCACGCCACCAAAGGCGGTGGTGTAGACAACATCCCGCAAGGAGCGTTTGAGGAAGGTCTTCTCAGCCGACCGCAGACGCACCTTGTCCATGGCCTCCCGGATCTCTTCGTTATCGCCCTTGCTGTAGCGGTCGCTTCCATGTTTGGCATCATGGCGCAGCATCCAGGCATAGTTCCGGAATGGCATCTCCCCAGAGATGATTTCACTACTCACCGCATGTTCACCATCGTTGAAATCGCCAAGAACCATGACCGGGCGGTCCTGTTCCAACTCTTCCAGGATGGCGCGCCGCAGTACCCAGGCCTCTGCCATGCGCCGCAAGGCTGAGCGCAAGGATCCCAGTGCGCGCCCCGCGGGATCATAGGCAGTGAGAACACTCTCAGGGGCATAGGGGGCGCCCGCGGGAGTGATGAATTCCCCCAGCTTGGATTTGAGGTGGCAATTGAACACGGTGAGGATCTGATCACCTACAGGAATGCGAGCTTTCAGGATCGGGCGGGAGAGGCGGCGCAGGGTGTAAAACCCTTCTTCTTCGTCTCCACCCAGGCCCGACATAGGGATATCCAGAGGCTGTTCCATTTCCTGGATCACCTCGGGTTCACCGATAAAGCCAAAGCGCGAGAGGATCGCTAGTCCGGGTCGCCGGTGACCGGGTTCGCCGGTGTCATTGACATTTGGCGCAAAGGCAAGCCCGGCGTCGCCGTAGGGGCCATAGGCCAGTTTGCGGAAAATGGCCTTGCGGTGGTAGCGTTTGGATCGGTCTGGAATGGTTGCAGCATTGGCAGCGATACCCCTGGTGTCCGCTTCGGAGATAACGGCGCGCAGGGGTTCTGCGTCAAAAATCTCCTGAAAGCCAACGATATCGGCATCCATGGTCAGCAGCTGGTCTGCCATCCAATCGGCCTTCCAGGCGTATTCCTCGGGGGTGTAACTTTGGAAACGGTAGTATTCCTGATCCGGGCCGATCAGGTTTTTCACATTGAATGAGGCAATGGTGAAACGGTTCATGACTTTTGCCCCCTTCGGCTTAGCTCCCTGCGCTTTCTAAGCATAGCGGCAGAGAGCGTTGCCGAACAGCGCCGCGTCCACATTGCCGCCTGTTGCGACGGCTATGACTGCTTCACCCTCAATTTGATCCGCATGGAAAAGTGCCGCAGCCAAGGCGACCGCTCCACCAGGTTCGAGCACGATCTTGAGACGGGTGAAGGCCAGGGCCATGGCGTGTAGAGCTTCCTCTTCGGTAACGGCCAGGCCTGGGCCACAGAGGCGGCTGAGAATGGGAAAGGTCAGCTCGCCCGGTGCAAGGGTCAGGATTGCGTCGCAGATGGAACCGGAAGCACTTGCATTGTGGCAAATCTCTCTGGCTTCAAGTGAGCGTTTGACGTCATCAAACCCCTGCGGCTCTACCGGGCGCACGCGCAAACCCGGCGCCTCTGCCTCCAGGGCGAGAGCGATGCCACTGGTCAGCCCACCGCCGCCGCAGCAGACCAGAACCTCTGCTTTGTCGATGCCTTCAGCTCGGGCCTGTTCTGCAATCTCCAGCCCGGTGGTGCCCTGACCGGCGATAACCTGTGGCTCATCATAGGGTTTGATCAAGGTAAGGCCTCGGGCCTCTGCGAGCTCTTTGCCAATGGCATCGCGATCTTCACCCGCCGCACGATCATAGAGCACGACTTCCGCGCCCAGTGCACCGGTGTTTTCGATCTTCAACTTAGGCGCATCTGAGGGCATCACGATGACCGCTGGTGCATCATGGGCTTTGGCGGCTGCAGCAACCCCCTGCGCGTGGTTGCCGCTGGAAAAGGCGATAACACCTTTGCGAAGCTGTTCCGCTGACAAAGCCGATACCGCTGACCAGCCACCGCGAAACTTGAAAGACCCGGTATGTTGCAGGCATTCTGCTTTCACCAGAAGGCGCCGGCCTGCGATTTCGTCCAGGAAGGGTGAAGACAGCAAAGGCGTTTTGCGCGCGTGGCCTTTCAGGCGCCTTGCAGCCTGACGGATCTGTTCAATCGAAGACATCAAATCTGGTCCAATACGGTTTCAATGAGAGACAGGCTTTCTGGTTCGTCCAAGAAGGGCACATGCCCGCGATTGGGCACTTCCACCGCCTCCATTTCCGGCAGGCATTCCTGCATCTTGTGGTAGGTTTCCTGGCTTAGAATATCGGAGTTAGCACCACGGATGATTCCGGAGGGGAGACATCCCAAGGATCTGAAGAGCGGCCAGAGATCCGGTGTTGGGCCTGCATTGGCCTGGGCTAGAAGGGCATCGCGAAGGCGCGGGTCATAACGTAGCTGCAAACCTTCGGGGGAAGCGGTGTAAAAGGTCTCTACCTCTTCTTGCCACCGTGACATCTCCACATCCGGGAAGGCCGGGGACATCAGTTTGGCCAAAGTCTCGGCAGCCTCTGCATGGGTTTTGGTAGCGGGACGGCGGCCGATGTATTCCATGATCCGGGCAACGCCACTTGCGGGAATTTCCGGACCGACATCATTGAGGATGACAGCCTGCAAACGGTGTTTGGCTGTCGCCGCCAAAGCCATGGCAACCATTCCACCACGAGAGGTGCCAAGGATCGCAGCCTTTTCCAGATCCAGATGGACCATCAGCTCCAATACATCCTGCGCTTCTCTTGCGACATTGTAGTTGGAGAAATCCGGATCATAGTCGGATTGGCCACGTCCGCGCGCGTCCAGAAGGATAAGGCGCAGATGCGAGGCTTGGGGCAAGAAGTAGCGAAAGTCGCTGCCAGCCCGGGTAAGGCCTGCAAGGCAGATCAAGGGCTGACCAGCGCGGTCACCACAGTCTTCAAAATGCAGCGATAGGCCGTCACTGGAAGAAAAACTGCTCATCGTGATAGGCGGTCCCTTGTTATTGCTGTTGCTGCGCAATCTCTGGAATGGAGCTGAGGTTTGTTAGGATATGCTGGGGGACCCAGGGCAGCCGGTCCATTGGGTCGCCTGCGCGATTGACCCATGCTGTGGTGAACCCATGCCCTGAGGCTCCAGCAGCGTCCCAGCCGTTGGAAGAGACAAATAGCACCTGCTCTCTGGAGCATTGGAACCTCTGTTCCACCAAATCATAGACGCGGGCATCCGGTTTGAAGACCCCGACGCTTTCTACTGACAGGACATCATCCAGAAGATCGCCTATGGCGGCAGATTGCACCGCACCATCCAGCATGTGGGGGGATCCATTTGAGAGGATGGCGGTATTGAAACCAGCCTCCTTGAGGTTGCGCAGCATGGCGGGCACTTCCGGATAGGCTTGCAACTCCCAATAGAGATCCAGAAGCCGTTGCCTGAGATCCGGATCGGCATTCAGGTCACAGGCTTCCAGCGCCCAGTCCAAACCTTCCTGGGTCACCTGCCAGAAATCGCAATGGGCGCCCGTGATTGCGCGCAACCAAGTATATTGCAACTGCTTAAGACGCCAATGCTCAGCCAATTGTGCCCAATTGTCCCGCAAGTGAGGGAACTGTGGTTCTGCTGCGGCCTGCCGGGCAGCGGCGGCAACATCAAACAAGGTTCCGTAGGCGTCAAAAACACAAGTGGTAATAGGCATGGCATCCCCCTTGGCGGGGATCTTTTCACGGCCAAGGGAAGACTGCAAAGCGCGAAGTTGTGACTGATACAATTCTCTTGCGTCACCTCGCGACGGGTTCCTGCGTCAAGAAGCCAAAGGTGGTACGGGTTTACACTGGCGGCAGGCGCTGTAGGGTGCTGACCTTTGATGGTTTGACTGGAGTTCACATGACCGAGGTAAAAAACGGAGATTCCGTCCGTATCCACTATACCGGAACTTTGAAGGATGGCTCTGTCTTCGACAGCTCTGAGGGGCGCGATCCTCTGGAGTTCACTGTCGGCTCTGGACAGGTGATTAAAGGCATGGACGCGGGCCTGCCGGGCATGGCTGTTGGAGATAAGAAGCGTCTGGAAATTCCCTGTGCCGATGCATATGGCCCGCTGAACCCAGAGGCGCGCCAGGCTATCCCCCGCGAAGGTATCCCGGAAGAGATCCCCCTGGAGCTGGGTACTCAGTTGCAGATGCAAAGCCCCGAAGGCCATGTGCTGCCGGTCACTGTTGTTGAGGTAACGGAAGCCACCGTGACATTGGATGCAAATCACCCGCTCGCGGGCAAGGACCTCATCTTTGAGATCGAGCTGGTTTCGATCGGATAAACTTCAGTGCCAGCGCTCTTGAAGTGCTGGCACTTTCCCGCGACGGCCTCTCTTTTTGCCCAATTGGTGATTTTTCTCCAATTCTTGTCACAAACCTGGGCGGCTGTGCGTCTTACCTTCAGACCAAGAGTTCTGGAGGTATTGATGAATAGGGTCATTCTGGCAGGTGTTGGCGGTTACTCGCTTATAAACGCTGCATATATTTGGGTCGCAACCCAGCACTGGTACGCGAATGTGCCTGGTGTGCTGCAGACGGGCCCTTTGAACTTTCACTTCGCAAAAGATGTTGCTTTGGCTTTTCTCTCTAGCGGATTGGCCCTGATCTGGGCCGCGCGGCACGCGGATAGATCAGCCGCTGTTTGCGGGATGTCCTGGCTCTGTCTTCATGCCCTGTTTCACATTTGGATTTGGGTTCATCGCGGCCTCCCCGTTGATTTTATCGCGTTTACCAATCTTGCGGGCATTCAACTCCCTGCAGGGCTTGCGATTTGGGCTGCTATGCGCCTGCCCGCGCGGAGGGTTGAAGCATGATCAAGCACTTACTCCGAATGGGCATAAAGAAGTTCTCGGCGCGCTATTCCTATGATGCGAGCTACATGTCCCATGTTGTGGATCACTCGACTTCGGCGGGTCTCCGTCTGTTGGCCTTACCTCTTTATGGCCAGTTTCGTGGTCCTGAAAAGGCGCTGGGCATCTGGGCTGGCGCGGTTGTGGCCTCGACCATGGAAGGCGATTGTGGCCCATGCGTGCAGCTGGTTGTCGATATGGCCCTGGAAGCTGGCGTTCCGGCGGGACAAATTGAACTTTGTCTTCAGGGGAGGGCAGCGGAAGCTGGCCAGATGGGGTTGGGATTTCGCTTTGCCCAGGCTGCAATAGCTGATCTACCAGAGCTTGAGGCCCTGCGGCATGAGATCGAAAAAGGTTTTGGACCAGAAGCGGTGATCGCTGCGTCTTTTGCAGCCTCCAGCGGGCGGGTCTATCCTGTGCTCAAACGCGGGCTGGATTATGGTCATACCTGCAGCCGGGTGAGTATTGAAAACCGTATGATCGAGGTCGCGCATCAGACATGAACATGCAGACAGACATATTTGAGGCTGAGCGCTGCAAGCTCACCTCCCTGTGCTATCGAATGCTGGGGGAGAGGTCCGGGGCTGAAGACGCGGTTCAGGAAACCTGGCTTAGATGGGCGGCGGCTGACAGGGCGCAGATCCGAAACCCATCGGCCTGGCTGCGGCGTGTCGCCACCAATATTGCGATAGATACTCTGCGGGCCGCACAAAACCGGCGCGAAATCTACGTGGGCCCTTGGTTGCCGGAACCCTTGATGCAGGATGGACCCCAGGAAATCGTGCCGCATTTCGAGCTGGCGCAAGAATGTGAGCTGGCCCTGCTCTGGGCGATGGAACGGTTGAACGAGAGGGAGCGCGCGGCCTTTATTCTGCGCGAGGCCTTTGATGCGGGCTATGACGAAATCGCCGAGACCCTGGAAACCACGCCAGCGGCCTGCCGCCAGCTTGTCAGCCGATCTCAAAAGAAACTGCAGGAAACCGGGCCGCGTTTTGACGCCTCAGCGGAGGAGGTCGCAGCCTTGAGTGAGCGCTTCTTCATGGCGGTCATGGCAGAGAACTATGAGGCGGCCTTTGAGATCCTGACCCCTGATACAATTGCGATTTCCGATGGTGGTGCGCGCAGGCGGGCTGCGCGGCGTCCGCTGGTTGGCGGCGCAGAGATCCTGCAAGTCTTCCAGGCTCTTCATGAGAAAGCAAAGAAGGAGCAGGGTTGGTCGAACCGTGTTGGGATAGTCAACGGCAAGCCCTCATTGCTGAGGTATCGCTTTGAGGTGCTCGACTCTGTTACCACCCTGGCACCGGGGGAGGACGGAAGAATTGCCTGGATCTATATCCAACGTAACCCGGATAAGCTGGGACTGTCGGATCAATAGAAAGCAATGGATGGCACAGATAGGCCTGTTGTCGTCCAATCCTCCACTAGGCCGTAAGAGGAAAACTGATAGAACAAAAAAACGGGCGCCAAATGGCGCCCGTGAATGACGTGCACTGGTCAAGGCCTAGAGATGCTCTTGCTGTGGCATACCCAGGACATGGAACCCGCCGTCAACCCGAATGACCTCACCTGTGGTGAAAGCACCGGCGTCGGATGCCAGATAAACCGCTGTACCACCCACCGCTTCCAGCGTTGCATTTGAACGCAGCGGGGAGTTCTGTTCCGTATGCTTATAGGTCTTGCGGGCGCCACCGATTGCTGCACCGGCCAAGGTTTTCATCGGGCCGGGAGAAATCGCATTGACGCGAATACCTTCTGGCCCCAGGTCATTCGCCAGATAGCGCGTCGTGCTTTCCAGGGCTGCCTTGGCCACACCCATCACATTGTAGTTGGGGGTCACCCGGTTAGAGCCGCCATAGGTCAAGGTCAGCAGGGTGCCGCCATTTTCCTTCATCATCGGGTGGGCACGGCGCGCCACTTCGATGAAGGAATAGGCGGAGATGTCCATCGAGTTCTTGAAATTGGCCCGGCTGGTGTCAAGGAAACGGCCGGTTAGTTCGGACTTGTCCGAATAGGCAATGGCGTGGACTACAAAATCAAGACGGTCCCAGCGCGCGTTGAGCTGCTCAAAGGCCGTATCGAGAGAGGCGTCATCGGTGACATCCACGTCAACCATGAAGTCGCTGCCTACGCTGGACGCCAAGGGCTCCAGCCTTTTGCCAAAGGCCTCGCCCTGGTAGGTGAAAGCCAGCTCTGCGCCTGCCTCCGCCATGGCTTTGGCGATGCCCCAGGCGATGGAGCGTTCGTTGGCGACGCCCATGATCAGGCCCCGCTTGCCGGTAAGTGCAGTCATGGTATTCCCTCGAAAAATTTGCCGCTGGATAGGCCTTTTCGCCCTTATTCGTCAAGGTTTCGCCGATCATCCAGAAAACGCCCCAATCTGGTGAGGTCTTCCGCAAAGCGCCGCAGGCCCTCTTTGGGCCAGCTTTTGAGAAATGCTCTAAGCTCAGGCAGCGCCGCCCGCTGAACTATTTGCAGGTGTTGATACCCGGCTGCTGTGACCTGGGCGCTTTTGCTTATGCGGACTTCTTTGTCTGGGATTATCGTAACCCAGCCGGCCTCTTCAAACCTTGCCAGCATCTTGGTGACTGCGAGCTGGCCGGATTGCACGGCGCGGGCAATGTCGGTCACCCTTTGCGGCTGCCGCAGCCGTGCCAGATGCGACAGGACTTCCAATTGAGCAGGGGTGAGGCCGTTCTTGGCAAGCCTCTGCTGCAAGGAGAGTCTGGAAGAGCTGCGATGCAATCCCGAAGCGGGTGACGCACTCTATGAATTCGGGGGCAGCTCTCATTGGGGCCCTTATATTTCATTCCTGGGAATGTAAGGGGATTCGTTTGATGAGTGTGAGCAAGTTGATGTCGCTGCCGGTCTGGACTCACCGCATTGCTGCCTTGGCCTCCCTCGGCGTGATGCGGCTGGTGCAGATACGTCTGGATGGGCTTTATGCCGCCAGCGGTCATCCGGCGGACTATGCCACTGGGCAAACCACTTTTGATGCCGCCCGCGTCAAGGAGCTCTATGCCCATATGCTCGATCTCGGCACATTGGTTGCCCGCACCAGGCAGCCGGGCTCCTGAGGGCGGCGGCTTGGTTTTGCGGCAGCAGGCTTTGCGGTCGCGGGGGCAGTGCTGGAGGCCTGCGAGAATCTGGTTTCCTTTGTCATGCTAGCCAATCCGCTGGAGTTCGCCGATTGGCTGGCACTGGTTTACTCGGGCTTCGCAGCCGCAAAATTTGCCTCAATGGCGTTTTCAACGCTGCTGGTTCTGGTTAGCTTGGCGGTTTCTGGCGTCGGCCGCATGACCGGGCGGCCCGCGCTGGGATAAAGGCCGGGTGAGCGCCGAAAAAGAAAAGGCCCGGACCTGCTTCAGGTCCGGGCCTTTCTGTTAGAATGGGTCGGCTGATATCAGCCTTGGTATTTCGACAGGACCATCGAGCCATTGGTGCCGCCAAAGCCAAAGCTGTTGGTCATGACGCTGTCGAGGCCGGCATCCGGAACAAATTCGGTGGCCACTTCGCCCGGCTCGATGCCTTCGGCCAGGGTCTCGACATTGATCGAGGGGGTGATGAAGTCGTTATCCAGCATCAGGAGGCAGAAGATCGCCTCCAGCGCGCCTGCAGCGCCCTGGGCGTGGCCGGTCATCGATTTGGTCGAAGAGATCGGCGGCACATTGCCTGCGCCGAAGACACGGCGGGCCGCTTCGACTTCGCCCACATCGCCGACCGGGGTCGAGGTGCCGTGGGCATTGATATAGCTCACCTTGCGGCCCTCTGGCAGAGTCGAAAGCGCCAGGCGCATCGCCCGCTCTCCGCCTTCACCGGACGGAGCCACCATGTCGTGGCCATCGGAGGTGGCGGCAAAGCCGGTCACCTCGGCATAGATCTTGGCGCCGCGGGCCAGGGCGTGCTCCAGATCTTCCAGCACCACGATGCCTCCGCCACCAGAGATGACAAAACCGTCGCGATCCTGATCAAAGGCGCGGCTGGCTTTGGTCGGGTCATCGTTCTTCTTCGAGGACATCGCGCCCATCGCATCGAACAGGCAGGAGAGGGTCCAGTCCAGCTCCTCGCCGCCGCCGGCAAACATCACGTCCTGCTTGCCCATCATGATCTGCTCGGCCGCATTGCCGATGCAGTGCAGCGAGGTGGAGCAGGCCGAGGTGATCGAATAGTTGATGCCCTTGATCTTGAAGGCGGTCGCCAGGTTGGCGGAAATTGTCGAAGACATGCATTTCGGCACCGCAAAAGGTCCGATACGCTTGGTCGCGCCGGTTTTTGCCACCACCTGGTGGGCCGTCAGCATGGCGCTGGTCGAGGGGCCGCCGGAGCCTGCAACCAGGCCGGTACGGGTGTTGACCACCTGCTCTTCGGTAAGGCCGGAGTCTGCAATGGCTTGGCTCATGGCGATATGGGCATAGGCTGCACCATCCCCCATGAAACGCAGCGCACGTTTATCGACATGCTCTTTGATGTCGATCTTTAGCGTGCCCGCCACCTGGCTGCGAAAACCATGTTCGGTCATCTCCGGGCTTGCTTCGATGCCGGATTTTCCAGCCTTCAGCGAGGCGATGACTTCTTCAGCATTGTTGCCGATGGAGGAGACAATCCCCAGACCGGTGACGACGACACGACGCATACGTGCACTCCCTTATTTGCTTAAGCCTTAGTATGCATTGCGGGGAAGGGGTGCAAGAAGGATTGGATCTGCCCTAAACAGGGGCGCTTGAACTGTTGCAATCCGGAATTTTGAGCAACGCCTGAATGCTCAAGCCGAGACGACCGAGGTTGCTGACCAGTTTTACCTGCGCTGCCATGGCTTTGTTCCATTTCGCTGGCGGGCGGTGGCGGCCAAGACCTAAGCTTCCCGGCAGGTCCCCGCGGAGCAAAAATAGATCACTAAACTGAGCTGCCTGGTCTGCAGCCAATAGAATGTCATTGCAGATTGAGTGACGGGGCTGGTCCCGGTTATGCGTTTAGGGCTAAGAAAATTTTCTTCCCCGGCAATATCGTCAAGCCTGTCCATGATTTTGAAAGACAAATGGGATCGAAGATCGCTGGCTTGGCTCGGGTTTTCTATATGAGGGGCAATCAGAAGGTGTGTTTTGATGTCTTTCCCTAGTTGTCCAAAGGTGCCCGGGAAGGTGGCGTCAATATTCAGATCCAAGTTGGGAAGCTGTTCAAAACTGGATTTTAATTCCGCAAGGAGCTCATCTTCAGTTTGAGCATCTATGGAGAAGGCAGAGGCTAAATTCGAACGCTGGTCTTTGTTCAAGAAGCTAAGACCTTCCAAAAAACCGCCCAAAGAAGCGATGTGCGAATTCGAATCTGCTTGGGGGGAGGCGTTTTTCATCTCGAGACTTTAGAGTCGAGTGCAGCCCGCAGCAAGTTCATGCGAAGTGAGGCTAACAAAGAAAAGAGGCCCAAAGGCCTCTTTCACAGCAAACGCTTCAGATAGGAGCAGCTTGTTACCCTGCAAACGGCAGCGACGAGTGGTGCAGCACGATGCGCAGGGTGCCTTCGGCGTCTTTTTTGTAGCCAAAGCTCTTGTCGACCTTGGTCACATTGCCGTCCTTGTCGGTCATGATCACCCAGCCCATCCACATGGCAACATCGCCTTCGATGAAGCTGGCGGAGGTTTCAGAGGTCACATGCCGCCAGCCCTTGATGCCAAAGCCGCCGTCCTTGGGGTAGTCATCGTCGTGGCCGACGAAATAGGACAGCCCGCCCTTGCGGGTAGGGCGGAAGGTTTTCTCGCCGCCGGAGAGCGTGGGTTTGAACAGAACCGGGCCCATGTTGTAGCCATAGGCCGCGTCCAGCACGCCTCCGGCCACCTCGCGGGCGGAGGTGATGCCGCCCTCTTCATAGGCTTTGGCGATTTCAATCAGGGCATCGCCCCAAGCGACGCGGGCCGCGTCCAGTTCAGCTTCGGTGATCGGCATAGGGACTCTCCCTCGAAAATCCGTCGTGTTAGAGAGGCCCGGAAGCCCCTGGTCGTTTTGGTGTCACAACAAAGGCCGGTTCCGATTAGGCCTCGGACAGTACGACCTTCATATCCTTGACGTCATAGATCATTTCGCCATCGGCCTCCACGATACCATCTGCCACACCCATGGTGAGGCGGCGGGTCTGGATCGCTTTCTTGAAATCGATCTTATAGGTCAGCATCTTACGGTCAGGACGAACCATACCGGTGAGTTTGACTTCACCGACGCCGACGGCCATGCCGCGCCCCTGCCAGCCGCGCCAGCCGAGGTTGAAGCCGGTCAATTGCCACAGGCCATCCAGGCCAAGGCAGCCGGGCATGATCGGATTGCCGGGGAAGTGGCAGTCAAAGAACCACAGATCCGGTGTAATATCGAATTCTGCAAGCACATGACCTTTGCCATGAGCGCCGCCATCCCCACTGATTTCAGTGATGCGATCCATCATTAGCATTGGCGGTGCTGGGAGTTGGGCATTGCCTGGCCCAAAGAGCTCTCCACGTGCACATTTCAGCAAGTCGTCTTTGTCAAAGCTGCTGGGGTAATCGGCCATGCTGGCACGCCTCCTGCCTGAAGTATCCTAGATTTCCGCTTCCTGTAACACCTGCGCTGAGGGTCCTGCAAGATATGGAGGAGGCCAAAACAAAGAGAAACTATCGCATATCCTTTGCACTTAGGAGGGAATCTGTTTGATAAACGCAACTCATTCGCATTATAAATACCACTAGCAACGCGATGCAGGACCCGCACATGACGCCAAATAGTGAAGATCTGGCAACAAGCTGGCTGGTTGAGGCCGGATTGCGCCCGACCCGGCAACGGGTTGCTTTGGCTGAACTTTTGGTCGGCGATGGGAAGCATCGCCATGTGACCGCAGAGAGCCTCTTTGATTCTGCCAAAACCAAGGGGGCGGCGGTTTCTCTTGCCACCGTTTACAATACGCTGCGCGCGTTTTGTGATGCAGGGGTGTTGCAGGAAATCACCGTCGATGGGTCAAAAAGCTATTTTGACACCAATACGCATGATCACCCTCACTTCTTTTGGGAAGACAGCAGCAAGGTAACCGATGCGCCTGCCGAGCAGCTGGTGATACAAAATCTGCCAGAGGCCCCAGAGGGCATGGAGATAGCTTCGGTCGACGTGGTCATCCGGCTGCGCAAGCTTTGACCCGCTAGGGGAGGGCTCAGATCGGATGCTCCCGTTTGAATAGATCTCGTAAAATGCTGTGTGCCTGTTCCAGAGGTGATTCCGCAGGCGGTTTGCCGTGACTTGTCAGGATGATCGCTTCTCTGGCGCTGTCGTCTGCAATCGGTAGGGCAACTATAGATTTGCCGTCATAGCTGACCGGAGTTGGTGGGGAGCTGTAGCTGATACCCACTCCCTCCCCATTTGCTGCAAGCGAGCGCAACAGTTCCAGAGAGGCCGCGCGGTGGACGATCCGCGGCAACAGGCCCTGGGTGCGAAACAGACCCAGCATATGCTGCACTGAAAGCCCTTCTTGCGAGAGGATCAGAGGCTCTTTCGCCAACTGTTTCAAGGTGATCTTGCTTTCCTTTGCCAGCAGGTGACTGGGTGGAAAAAGCGCCTGGGGTTGCCGCTCACCCAGCATTTCACGTTCAAAGCCCGCATCCAACCCGAGGTCATAGGTGATGGCGAGATCGATCTTTCCTTGCATCATACCATCTGTGAGTTCGGAAAAACCAAGCACCTGGGAATAGACAGCCAGTCCGGGTAGCTCTGCTCGCAACTGGCGAAGAGCGGGGGCAAGGCAAAACGGGGCGAGGTCGGAAAAACAGCCCAATACAAGTTTCTGAGTGATGGGGGCAGGGGCGTCAGGAGCCTCTAGACGCGCCGCTTGTTCGACAAGGGCCTGTGCCTTTTCTGCAAAAGCTCTGCCTTCTGTCGTCAGTGTCAGTGGCGCGCCACGTTTTCGTTGGAACAGCTGCTTTCCAAGCTGTTCCTCAATCCGGGACAGCGCAGCCGACAAGGCGGGTTGGCTGACATGCAGCGCCTCTGCCGCAGCCGATAGGCTGCCGTGGTGGGCCGTGGCACAGACATATTCATAGTGGCGAAGGGTGAGATATAACATCAGACTAAGATTGCATTAAGAATATATGATTTGAAACTAACTATTTGTTGCTCCAGTTTCGCCACAGCAAAAATGCATCTTCAAAGGGGAGGAAAACATGACCCATCCGTTGATTACCCAAGATCATGTTAATCAGTTCCAAAAAGAAGGGGTGGTCTTCATCAGGGGGCTGTTCAAGGAACAGGTGGATCTGCTGCGCGAAGGTGTGGAGCAGAATATGGCAGAGCCAGGCCCCTATGCGTCCAATAACGAGAAAGCGGGGCAAACCGGTCGCTTCTTTGATGACTATTGCAACTGGGACCGGATCCCTGCCTTTGAGCAGGCGATCAAGGCTTCTCCGGTGGCCGAAGTGGCTGCTGATTTGATGCGCTCGCAATCGGTGCAGATGTTCCACGACCATGTGCTGGTGAAAGAGCCAGGCACCTCCATGGCGACACCTTGGCACCAGGATGGCCCCTATTACTTTGTGGACGGTGAGCAAACGGTCAGCTTTTGGTCTCCCCTTGACCCGGTAAAAGAAGCTGCTCTTCGCTGTGTGGCGGGGTCGCACAAATGGGAAAAGGAGGTTTTGCCGACGCGCTGGGTTTCTGAGGAAGATTTCTTCCCAGATGAAGGGCAGTATATGGCTGTACCGGACCCAGAGGCAGAAGGAATGACCATTCGCGAATGGGAGATGGAGCCAGGTGACGCGGTGGCCTTTAACTACAAAGTTCTGCACGGGGCTCGTGCGAATACCAGCGACAGCCGCCGTCGCGCCTTTTCCCTGCGTTTGGTTGGTGATGATGCGCGCTATGTGGAGCGCCCGGGCCGAACGTCCCCACCCTATCCGGGGCATGAGATGAAGCCAGGTCAGCGCCTGCGCGAAGATTGGTTTCCTATGCTGCTGCAGCGTTGATCAGCTTGCAGGGCCAAGGGGTGCTCCCTCTTGGCCTAAGGCTATGCAGTCCATACATTTCGGCAGCATGGTCGTAGTTTAGAACCACTGCCCGGGCTCCATCAGCCCCAGATCCAGCAGTTGCCGCGAATGCCACTCAAATGGGGTTGAGTTGTGCCATTTGAAGCTACTGATCGCGTCAGAAGACCCGGGATTGATTTTTAGGGCCTTGGCGGTTCTGAAGGAGCAAATGGTAGCCGTCAGATTGTGGTGCCAAGGGCAGGAGTAAGTATTGTATTCTTGATCATCAAAGGTGTGATCTGCCTGTAGTGTTAGGCCCTGTTTCGCTTGGAACAGGGCAATTCTATCAATCTTGCGGCTGCTCCAGGGAATATGCTCCTCATGGCGCCAACGCACGCCGCCAAAGAAGTCAAGCTGCCGTTCGTGTGGCCCATTGCTGGCGTCATCCCATCGGGACTGCGCATAATAGCCGGATTTATCGAGAAATGCGCTCTCCAGAGAGACCGCATTTGGATGTTTCGATAGATCACCTGCATAGAGATCGATGACATAGGTAAGCATGGCACTACGGCGTTCTTCCGCGTGAAAGCCTAGCATCTCTTTGACTGTGCGGGTTTCGCAGAAGGGATAAAAAAGGAATTCCGCATTATAGCAGTAGTAAATCCAACACCCTGGGTTGGCAGCGCTACTTATCCTGTTCACTGCGTCAAAGACTGCTTCTGACTGAGCACTGTCAAAGGGAACCCGATGGATCTTCTGCTTGATATCCTTGGGTAGATCAAAAGCATCGGGCATCAGGGCAATGACCGCCTCAAAACCGCACTGGAGGTGATGACGCAGCGTGGTTGCGATTTCCACGTCATCTTCCACAAATATCAGGGCAATCGGCCCTTTTGATAGGATCTGATCCGCGTTGTTTAGAAAATCGTCCAGCGACCTGTACATCATGCTCTTCTCGCCTCTGCCTTTCTGGCAATTCTCTCCAAAATCGGGTAATCCGGCCTGCATTGCAAGCTGAGGCTTTTCAGGCTATGAGCCGCGGCTGATCCCAACCTCTCTGGAAGGCTGTCACAAATGAGCGCGCCAAAGAAGCTGTTTATCAAAACCTATGGCTGTCAGATGAATGTCTACGACAGTGAACGCATGGCAGAGGCGCTGGGCGGCGAGGGCTATGTTGAGACCAAATCGGCTGATGATGCTGATATGATTTTGCTCAACACTTGCCATATTCGCGAAAAGGCGGCTGAAAAGGTCTATTCTGAGCTGGGCCGTTTCAAGGGGTTGAAGGCAGAGAAACCTGATCTGAAAATCGGTGTTGCTGGATGTGTCGCCCAGGCCGAGGGCGAAGAAATCATGCGACGTCAGCCGCTGGTTGACTTGGTGGTCGGCCCGCAAAGCTATCATCGCCTGCCAGAGATGGAAGCCAAAGCGCGCGAAGGGGAAAAGGTGCTCGACACCGATTTCCCTGAAGAAGACAAGTTTGAAAAGCTGAAAAGCCGTCCCAAAGCCAAGCGCGGACCCACCGCGTTTCTGACTGTGCAAGAGGGCTGCGACAAGTTCTGTGCTTTCTGCGTGGTGCCCTATACTCGCGGCGCCGAGGTCTCTCGCCCGGCTGACCGCATCCTGCGTGAAGCGCAGGAGTTGGTGGAGCGTGGCGTGCGGGAAATCACCCTTTTGGGGCAGAATGTGAACGCCTATCACGGTGCTGGTGCCAATGGCGATCTGACCCTGGCGCAGCTGATCTGGGAGCTCGACAAGATTGATGGGTTGGAACGTATCCGTTTCACCACCAGCCACCCTAACGATATGCAGGATGATCTGATTGAAGCGCATGGCACCTGTGCCAAGCTGATGCCCTACCTGCATCTGCCGGTGCAGGCCGGATCGGACAAGATTCTGAAACGTATGAACCGCTCACATACTGCCGAAAGCTACATCCGCCTGATCGAGCGTATCCGCGCCGCGCGTCCGGATATTCTGATCTCTGGCGACTTCATCGTTGGCTTCCCAGAAGAGACAGAAGAAGACTTCCAGGCGACTATGGATCTGGTAGAAGAAGTCAAATACGGTACCGCCTATTCTTTCAAATATTCCACCCGCCCGGGCACGCCGGCAGCAGAACGCGCGCAGGTGGATCCCGCAGCGGCTGACGATAGGCTGCAACGCCTTCAGGCGCTTCTGGGGCGCCAGCAACGCGAAGTGCAAGAAAGCATGGTTGGTCGCGAAGTCAGCGTTCTGTTTGAAAAAACGGGGCGCCTGCCAGGGCAGATGGTCGGTAAATCGGACTACCTGCATGCGGTTCATGTTGCGGATTGCCCGCGTGAGATCGGAGAACTGGCTAAGGTTCGTATCGTCTCCTCTGGCCCGAACTCGCTTGCTGGTGAACTCCTGCGTTAAAAGGTCTGACGCAGGCCAACCCCCACGCAAAACCGCCCTGATGAAGTGATTCATAGTGATGGAACAGGAGATTACAAAAGGGCTGCTCGTAATCTGCAAGCGCAGCACTGTGAGTCTTATTTGCCGCGCTTTTGCGAAACAATCCGGGTGGTATATTCAAAGTGTCCTGAGTTTGCGGCTAACCTGTAAAGAAAAATATCACGTAAAGGGATATTTTACCGAAAATACAGTGTAGATTAACGCTGATAACCTGAGTGTTAGAGAAAAAAGCGGCGAGCTCCCTGGGGGGACTTAGGTGAAGGAAACCTGGTTGTGATGATTTCGAAATCAAAAAAGATAATTGCTTTGCTGGCGGCAGCAGCAGCTTCAATGAGTGTCACCGCTGCTAGTGCGCAGCAGCAGCAACAGCGCGTCGTTGTCGGCGAACGCTATGTTCCAACGATTTGGGTGGATCCCGATGGCTGTGAACACTGGGCAATGGATGATGGCGCAGAAGGGTATATGACACCCCATGTGACGCGCGACGGTAAACCGGTTTGCCGACGTGGCAATATCTGCGGTGTGATGCCAACGGACCAGTTCTTTGCTACCGATCGGCATGCGATCAACGCGGCCGGCCAGCAGCGTTTGAAAGAGTTCTTTCAAAAGGCCAATGCTCGAGCCTTTATCATCAGCGGTCACACCGATAGCCGGGCTTCGGATGAATACAACATGCGCCTCTCTGAGCGTCGCGCCAATGCGGTTGCACGTGTAGGGAACTCGATTGGCGCCCGTATCATCGAGGTGCGCGGCTATGGTGAGCGTGATCCGCGTAAGCCAAACAACAGTGCGGCAAATATGGCGGAGAACCGCCGTGTCGAAATCATTTGCCTGCGATAAGGAGAGACATCATGAAGACCACCAAGGCAATTGTCCTTCTTTTTGCAGGTCTCAGCCTTTCGGCCTGTGCTACAGCCGTTGACAAGACAGTTGACCGGGGCTTTGACAGCAAGGACCTGTCACAGCTTAAGGCTGGGATCTGGGTTGACCCGCAGGGCTGTGACCATTGGATCATCGATGATGGCGTCGAGGGCTACCTGTCACAGCGCCTCGGTCCCAGCGGTCGTCCGGTCTGTTCAGGTGCCGCGCCCTCTGGTGTTGCAACTGGCCCGTTCAAGTCTGGCTCCAGTTTCCCTGACATCCTGTAAGTGTCTGAAATGTCAAATTAGTGATGCGCAGCCACCCTTTCGGGTGGCTGTTTTTTGTTGCAATTCGGTGAAATTCCCTGCCTGCCGCTTGCGCCTGCCCGCCCAGAGAGGCAGACTGAGGAGAGAACTGCAAGAAACAGGAGTGCCCATTGGCCAGCAGTGCCCGGACCGAAGCGCCAGATACCACCAACACACATGAAGTGTTGCTTGAATTCCCTGACAATCGTTTGCTGATTGATCTTTGCGGTGAATACGACCGCAATCTTGCAGATATAGAACAGAAATTGGGTGTTCAGATTGTGCGCCGGGGCAACCAGTTGTCCGTATTGGGCGAGGCTGAACCACGCGAACAGGCGGCCGAAGTGCTGAGCGCATTGTATGACCGTCTTGAAACTGGCCGCAGCGTTGAGAGCGGTGACATCGACCGAGAGCTGCGCATGGGGCAAAGTGAGGATGATCTGCCCGCAGACCAGCTGGAAATGTTCAAAGGTGGCGCGGTCGAAATCAAGACACGCAAAAAGCTGGTTGAACCCCGCACAGATGCGCAAAAAGCCTATGTTCAAAATCTGTTTGAACATGAAATGGCCTTTGGGATTGGACCCGCAGGGACCGGTAAAACCTATCTGGCTGTTGCTGTTGGGGTTTCGCTTTTTATCACAGGTCAGGTGGATAAGATCATCCTGTCCCGTCCTGCGGTCGAGGCGGGTGAGAAACTGGGCTACCTGCCCGGTGATATGAAGGATAAGGTCGATCCTTTCATGCAGCCGCTCTATGATGCCTTGAATGATTTTCTGCCTGGCAAGCAACTGGCAAAGCTCCTGGAAGAGAAGCAGATTGAAATTGCCCCTCTCGCCTTTATGCGGGGGCGGACGCTCTCCAATGCTTTTGTGGTCTTGGATGAAGCGCAGAACGCCACTTCGATGCAGATGAAGATGTTCCTGACCCGTCTTGGAGAAGGCTCCCGGATGGTGATCACCGGCGACCGAAGTCAAGTGGATTTGCCGCGTGGGGTGACATCTGGTCTGGCTGATGCAGAGCGGCTGTTGAAACCAATTCCAAAGATCAGTTTCAACTATTTCACGGCGCGTGACGTTGTCCGTCATCCGCTTGTGGCGGCAATCATTGAAGCCTATGACGCAGACACCCCTCCTGCATGATCTGACCGCAGTACGATTTGGTGATTGGTGTCGAGGGTGGAAGCACCCTTGGTCTGGATGAAATGCGATGCTTGAAATTTCGATAGAGGATCCGCGCTGGGAGCAGGCAGATTTGCATGCTCACGCGGCAGAAGCCATTGCCGCTGCATTGATGCATTTTGATCTGGAGCCAGAAGATTGCGAAGTCGCTTTGCTGGCCTGCGGTGATGAGAAAATCGCAGAGCTCAACTCGGAGTTTCGTGGCAAGCCGGTTGCTACCAATGTGCTCAGTTGGCCTGCAGAGGACCTGGCCGCTGAGGAGCCGGGCGGACAGCCTCTGCAGCCGGAACCCGATTTTACCGGCGAGATTCCGCTAGGGGATATCGCAATCGCTTTTGATACTTGTCTGCGTGAGGCCAAAGCCGCACAGAAGCCTCTTGCGGATCATTTGCGTCATCTCCTTGTTCACGGAGTGTTGCATCTTTTGGGCTATGATCACATTCGCGACCCTGACGCCACAGTCATGGAAGCTTTGGAAGTCGAAATACTTGGCAAAATGGGTATCGATGACCCATATGAAATAGATGGTCGCTCCTGAGGGAGCATTTTGGATAGGATAGATGGGCGATATAGAAGGCAGTTCTAACGCAGCGCATAGCGCGCTGCAGAACATGAGCAGTTTCTCGGAGAAAGCCGAAACTGCAGATAAGGCTGGGTTCTGGAGTCGATTCTTCGGCTCTTTCGCTGGGCATGCACCCGAAGAGGTGGAAGAGGCCGCACAAGACCCGGCTCCTGAAGCGCAGCCCCATGGTATGATCAACCTGCGGCGGATGCGTGTTGAGGATGTCGCCATCCCCTCGGCAGAGATCCTCTCGGTTCCTGTCTCAATCGAGCGGGACGACCTGGTAAAGGTCTTCCGAGATAGCGGCTATACGCGTGTGCCGGTCTATGAAGGGACCTTGGATACGCCTTTGGGCTTTGCCCATCTCAAAGATTTTGCTTTGACTCATGGTTTTAACGGCAACACTAAACCATTTGACCTGTCGCGCATGCTGCGGCCTTTGCTTTTTGTACCGCCTTCGATGCCAATTGGCGTGCTGCTGGCCAAGATGCAGGCCGAGCGCAGGCATATGGCGCTGGTGATCGATGAATATGGCGGTGTCGATGGGCTGGTTACCATCGAAGATCTGATCGAACAGGTGATCGGTGAAATCGAGGATGAGCATGATCCCGGCGAGGATCAGACTTGGTATCAGGAAAAACCGGGTTGCTATATTGCGCTGGCGCGCACACCACTTGATGAATTCGAAACTGAAATTGGTCGGTCCTTGACCAGTCATGAAGACGTGGACGAGGAAGAGATCGATACGCTGGGTGGCCTGGTCTTTATGTTGTCTGGGCGTGTCCCCGCACGGGGAGAGGTGATTGAGCATCCCGATGGTGCTGAGTTCGAGGTGATCGATGCGGATCCACGTCGGATCAAACGCCTGCGTGTCATGTTGCCAAACTCCACGGCCTAGAACCAAAGGCGGGGTCGGGTGATTTCATCAGTACGAATAAAGGGCCTTTGGAGCTTTGTCCTTGCCTTTGTTTTGGGCGGGCTGCTCTCTCGGGCTTTGGCGCCTCATAATGATCTCTGGGTATTGCCACTCTCTTTGGGTGGGATTGGCGCCTTGCTGCTGGCTGCAAAAAGCTGGCGTGGGGCGGCATTCCTGGGGTGGATGTTTGGCACCGGTTACTTTGCCTTTGCCCTCTCCTGGATCATCGAACCGTTTCAGATTGATGCAGAGCGCTATGCTTGGATGGCGCCCTTTGCACTGGTCTTCCTGGCGGCAGGACTCGCTCTGTTTTGGGCGGCTGCATTTGCTGCTGCGGCAAATAGGCAAGATGGGGAGAAGCAGGTTTTCCTGCTTATCGTGACCTGGTCGATTATGGAGTCTGCCCGCGCTTACTTGCTGACAGGGTTTCCTTGGGCTGCCTTTGGACAGTTCTGGATCGATACCCCGGCTGCGGGTCTTTTGCCCTGGATTGGTCCCCATGGCTTGTCTTTCCTGACGTTGACGGCCTTTCTGCCGCTTGCCTTGGTTCGAGCGCGCAGGGCATTGGCAGCCCTTCCACTTGTTCTCTTGGGTGGGGTGCTATGGCTTTGGCCAGATCCGCCTGCGGTAGGGTACACCGACAAGACTGTGCGCATCGTGCAACCCAATGCCCCGCAAAAAGAGAAATGGCACCCCGAAAAGCGCTGGGACTTTGTTCGCCGCGCCGTCGGCTTAAGTGCTGCGGGTGAGGAGGGGCAGAAGCCTGACCTCATTATTTGGCCGGAAACCGCGTTACCCACATTTCTGGAGGATGCGGGCCTGATATTGCGACAGATCTCTGAACATACCGGTGAAGTGCCGCTCTTGACCGGGATCCAGCGTGAAGAGGATGGTCGCTATTACAATTCCGCCGTGCTGACGGACAAGGAGGGGCGCCCCGATCAGATCTATGACAAGGTGCATCTGGTGCCCTTTGGCGAATATGTACCCTTTGGCAACTTCATGGCGCGCTTTGGTATCCATGGTTTCGCCTCGCAGGCTGGGGCTGGTTACAGTGCAGGTGAGCACCTGACGCCAATGAAGCTACCTATTGGTGCGGCTTTGCCACTCATTTGCTATGAAGCGGTTTTTGCGCATGAGGTGGCGGGGGTAGGTTCTCGGTTTGACCTGATTGTGCAGATTACAAATGACGCCTGGTTTGGAACCCACTCCGGCCCGTATCAGCACCTGGTTCAGGCCAGGATGCGGGCGGCAGAGCAGGGGGTTCCGATGCTGCGCGCCGCCAATACCGGCATTTCCGCGATCATTGATCCATATGGCCGTGTGATCAAGTCATTGCCGCTTGGTGAAGCTGGTGCGTTGGACGGAGCCGTGCCGGAAGCTTTGGCACCAACCTTTTACAGGAAGCGCGGGGATCTTCCCTTTTTTCTCTTCACCATAGGTTTATCGCTCATACTTACTCGTCGGGCAAAGAAGATTGCATCAAAGTCATAGCCGGTTAACGTCTTGCGAATATGAATTGACGGCGAAAGCCGACCCGCGTAGTGCAATGCGATACCTGTCACAACGGCTTCCTGGCGTGACGAGGTGACCTCAGTGGAGCAAATTTCATGACACGTAAGAATTACACTTTCACCTCGGAGTCAGTCTCAGAAGGGCATCCGGACAAGGTCTGTGACCGGATCTCCGATGCGGTTCTGGATGCCTTCTTGGCGGAAGAGCCAGAGGCCCGCGTTGCAGCAGAGACCTTTGCGACCACCAACCGGGTGGTTATTGGTGGAGAAGTTGGCCTCTCTGATCAAGAGAAGCTGCATGACTACATGGGCAAAATCGATGAGATTGCGCGCGCATGTATCAAAGACATCGGCTATGAGCAGGAAAAGTTCCACCACGAGACCGTGGAGATCACCAACCTGCTGCATGAGCAATCGGCCCATATTGCACAGGGGGTAGATGCTGCCGAAGGCAAAGATGAAGGCGCAGGCGACCAGGGTATCATGTTTGGTTATGCGACGACCGAAACCCCTGCCTTGATGCCTGCTCCGATTCAGTACTCTCATGCGATCCTGCGTCGTTTGGCAGAAGTGCGTAAGAACGGAACCGAGCCCTCTCTGGGACCAGATGCGAAATCACAGCTTTCGGTTATCTATGAAGATGGGAAACCGGTTGGTGTCAGCTCTGTTGTGCTGTCTACCCAGCACCTGGATCCAACGCTGACCTCGCAGGATATCCGCTCGATCGTCGAACCCTATATCCGCGAAACTCTCCCGGAGGGGTGGCTGACGGCCAACACCGAGTGGCATGTGAACCCAACCGGGAAATTTGTGATTGGTGGTCCTGATGGGGACGCAGGCCTGACCGGCCGCAAGATCATCGTGGATACCTATGGTGGTGCAGCCCCCCACGGTGGCGGTGCCTTTTCTGGCAAAGATCCAACCAAAGTTGACCGTTCAGCGGCCTATGCGGCGCGGTATCTGGCAAAGAACGTTGTGGCAGCGGGTATGGCCGAGCGTTGCACCATCCAGCTTTCCTACGCGATTGGTGTGTCCAAGCCTCTGTCTATCTATGCGGATACCCATGGCACTGGCCAGGTTGATGCGGCGCAGATCGAGAAAGCCATTGATCAGGTCATGGATTTGACCCCTCGTGGCATCCGTGAGCATCTGGAATTGAACAAGCCGGTCTACCAGCGCACCGCAGCCTATGGGCATTTCGGGCGAGAGCCTGATGCCGACGGCGGTTTCAGCTGGGAACGGACCAACCTGGTTGAAGCTCTGAAAAAAGCCGTTTGAGCGAGCAACAGAGTGAATTTCAAAGGCGGGCCCGGTGCCCGCCTTTCTTGTTCCCAAAAGACGTGTCGTGCTTAGCAGTGACAGGCGGCCAGCTCCATGGTTCAATAGGAAACCGAACCGGTAGAGGGAGCCCCTGCATGATCAGAGTTTTGTTTGCCTTTCTTTTTGCCATAGCCCCTATGCTCCTACAGGCGAAGGAGGTGAAATATGCAAAATTCGAAGTGCAGGGAAACGTCCTGATCTATGATACCGAAAAGAACAACGATGAGATCCGTGATGAGGATATTTCGGAGCTTGAAAGGATGCTTAAGCGGCATTCGGCTATAACGGAGCTGCGCCTGAACAGCGATGGCGGGAGTGTCTATGCGGGCTCGGAAATGGCCTCCATAATCATCAAGCATGGGCTGGATACCCATGTGGATGGGGAATGCATCAGCGCTTGCGTGGATGTCTTTCTGGCGGGCGCACGACGGCGGATGACTCTCGATTCGAAAATTGGGTTCCACCAGCGCAGCTGGCGGGCGGAAGCAGTGCAGAACTACTATCGCCAATGGCGCAAACGGCGCAAATGGGCGACACCTTTTGAGTTCGGGTCCTGGATCTACTCCGACACCCAGACAGAGGTTTTTGAGCATCTCGAATTCATGCTGTCTCGTGGTGTGGATGCAGCCTTTGCAATTCGCACGATGCAGGCGGAACCCAGCGAAGAATGGTATCCAAGCCGTCTGGAATTGATCGCAGCAGGTGTATTGCGAGAGGAAGTCGGCGCAGAATAGCTTCTGCAACTTGACCTGAGGCAGCGGTTGCGGCAGATGGACGGCCAGTTTCGAGATCCTCCTGCCAACTCAATTGGCGGTTCCTGCAAAGAGAAAGTGTCGCATCATGTCTGACGGCAAGAAACCCCAAACCTCCTCTGGCAGTGCCGAGGAAGGAACCCACAAGAGCGGTGCGCCCTGGCGGAATTTCTATGGCCGCTTTAGCGGCAAGACCCTGAAGGATAGCCAACGCCGCTATCTGGATGAAGATCTGGCAGGTCTTAGTCCCGGAGCTGTGAGCTGGGAAGAAAACCCTGAACGCACCCCCCTGGATCTACAGGCGCTGTTCGGAGGGCGTGACGTCTGGTTGGAAGTGGGTTTTGGCGGAGGGGAGCATCTGGTTCATCAGGCTAGCCAGAATCCGGATGTCGGGATCATTGGGGCAGAACCCTTTATCAATGGTGTTGCGATGCTGCTGGGCAAGATCCGCAAGGCTGGCTGTGAGAATATTGCCGTGCATCCGGGCGATGCGCGCGATTTGATGGATGTGATCCCGCCGCAGTCTCTCTCTAAGGCATTTCTGCTTTATCCCGATCCCTGGCCCAAAACACGCCACCACCGCCGCCGTTTTGTGACCGAAGAGCATTTGGAGCCGCTGGCGCGGTGCCTGAAACCAGGCGCCATGTTCCGGGTCGCAACTGATATTCCCGATTATGTGCGCCAAACCTTGGAAGAGGTGCCAAAGGCCGGTTTTGAATGGTTGGTGAGCGATGCGGCTGAATGGCGCACTCCCTGGGAGGACTGGATCTCAACCCGGTATGAGCAAAAAGCGCTGCGGGAAGGGCGTACCCCCTACTATCTGACATTCCGACGCAAAGGCTAAGCAGGCCAGGATTTGCAGTGGGCGATCACCGCTGGACCCTGCTGGTTCAATTCGTTACCGATAGCGGTAGCAACGACTGATACGATCTGACAAAGGAAGCCACATGTCCGGACATGGCACGCCAATCCCGATGACCTCCCACCGTGCGGACCCGCTGACGGGTGTGGCAGAGGTGCCAGGAGATAAATCGATCTCTCACCGTTCCCTGATTCTGGGGGCCATGGCCGTTGGCGAAACCAAGATCACCGGATTGTTGGAAGGCGATGATGTACTGGATACTGCCAAGGCAATGCAGGCATTCGGAGCAGAGGTTGTAAACCACGGCGGTGGCAGCTGGTCGGTCCATGGTGTGGGCGTTGGCGGATTTGCCGAGCCTGATCAGGTTATCGATTGCGGCAACTCCGGAACCGGAGTTCGGCTTATCATGGGCTGTATGGCCACCTCGCCGATTTCGGTCACTTTCACCGGCGATGCCAGCCTCAATGGCCGCCCAATGGCGCGGGTGACAGATCCGCTGGCGCTCTTTGGAGCAAAATCGGTGGGGCGTTCCGGCGGACGGTTGCCCATGACTATTGTCGGCGCGGCTGCGCCCGTACCGGTTCGCTACGAGGTGCCGGTGCCCTCCGCTCAGGTGAAATCTGCTGTGTTGCTTGCCGGCCTGAATGCGCCGGGCAAGACCGTGGTGATCGAGAAGGAGGCAACTCGCGATCATTCCGAACGCATGTTGGCTGGCTTTGGTGCTGAAATCTCCGCTGAGGATACGGAGGAAGGGCGCGTCATCACCTTGACCGGTCAGCCAGAGCTGAAGCCTCAGGTCATCGCGGTTCCGCGGGATCCGTCTTCCGCGGCCTTCCCGGTCTGTGCGGCACTAATCACCCCGGGATCTGACGTCCTGGTGCCAGGCATTGGCCTGAACCCGACACGGGCAGGGCTGTTCTATACTCTGCAAGACATGGGGGCCGATCTAACCTTTGAGAACATGCGTGAAGAAGGGGGAGAGCCAGTCGCGGACCTGCGCGCAAAATACTCTCCGAATATGAAAGGCATCGAAGTTCCGCCTGAACGCGCGGCCTCGATGATTGACGAATACCCGGTCCTCTCTGTTGTGGCCTCTTTTGCAACAGGCAAGACGATGATGGCCGGGGTGAAAGAACTGCGCGTCAAAGAGAGCGACCGCATCGATGCCATGGCACGTGGGCTGCGTGCCAATGGCGTTATGGTGGATGAGGGTGATGACTGGTGGTCGGTTGAGGGGATGGGCCCAGAGGGCGTCCCCGGTGGCGCCACCTGCGAAAGCTTCCTGGATCACCGGATCGCCATGTCCTTTATGGTTATGGGTATGGGGGCTCAGGCCTCTGTGACTGTGGATGATGGCAATCCGATCACAACCTCATTCCCGGTGTTCGAACCCTTGATGAAACAACTGGGCGCCAAATTGGAGAGCGGGGGCCAGTGACCCCTTCATCAACCTAGTTAACATCTCGCAAGCTGTGGAAGGTCAGCAGCGCCACAGCTAGTGCTTTGGCTTGTGGCCATTGGGATCAATTGATAGCGCTGTTGCGAGAATGAAGGAATTTCAGATGTTCTGTATAGCGATAGATGGGCCTGCGGCTGCGGGGAAGGGAACGATCTCAAAGGCTGTGGCGCGTGCCTTGGATGTTGCTCATCTGGACACTGGGCTGCTCTATCGTGCTGTTGGGGTGAAAACGCTGGGAGGGTGTCCGGCCCTTGAGGCGGCGCAGGGCCTGACATCTGAAGACCTGGAGCGAACCGATCTTAGAGGGCCTGAGGCTGCACAGGCGGCATCCAAAGTTGCCGTGTTGCCAGAGGTCCGGGCTGCTCTGGTAGACTTCCAGCGGGCTTTTGCGCGTCGCGCTGGTGGGGCCGTCCTGGATGGCAGAGACATCGGAACAGTGATTTGCCCGAATGCTGAGGTAAAGCTTTTTGTCACTGCAAGTGCGGAGGTCCGTGCGCAGCGTCGGTTTCTGGAACTTTCTGCCAAGGGAGAAGCCGATTCTCTCGCAGCGGTTCTAGCGGATGTAAAGGCGCGCGATGAGCGCGACATGAACAGAGCAGAAGCGCCAATGCGCCCCGCCGATGATGCGGTGATCATCGACACAAGCGAGCTGAGTATCGAGGAGGCTATCGCGGCCTCTCTGCGTGAGATTGAGGCCCGTCGCTAACTCACCGTTGCAGGAGGCTACGCTACCCTGGTCGCATCCTCTCGTAGATTGTGGGCATTCGCAGTCATGAAGACGACCAGATCAAACGGATCTTCTGCTTTCAAATTCAAAACGCCTGGGCGGGCTTCGATCAACTCGTGCAGGGATAGCTGGCTGCCATCGACAAAACCCATCTGCCAGTCAGGTAGCCGACGTTCCTGCAAGGGGCCAAGATCTAGGACAAGTAGATCTTCATGCCGGGGGTCCTTTCCAATTCTGAGCATGGTTTCGATGATCGCTTCCTCTGGCCCTTCCAGGTACTGAATGAAGTAGTTACCTTCACGATGGAGAAATCCGGTGACATCATTCTTTTTGTTATGCGTCTGACAGGATCTGAGGATTTCATTATGCGCAGCGACTTCCGCAGGGACCAGGGCTGTACTCTGGTAGATTGTGTAGCTTAGACCCATCGATACCTCCTGCTATTGCTCGGGCTGGTTTTCTGCTCAATTTCTGAACAGACTCCTAATTCTGGGTGGAAATGACAGACATTTGATGAAGCCTTTGCGTAGCGCTATGCGCCTCCCGGGGAAGTACCGGGACGGAAAACAGACGGGTGAGTGGAACCTGTGCGCGGACGCCGCGGGTGTTTTCAGTTACTTGGACCTGTTGGTATCCATAGCTTCGCCCGATCAAGCAGAGGGGTGGTGTGAGTGAAGGGGTTGCAATGGAGATCAAATCCCGCGGCTCGAAATAACCGTGGAGATTCTGTGATCTTACAAGGGGGCAACATCAAACGCCACGCTTCCCAAGGAAACCTGTCGCTGTCAGACAGCCTCTTCTGCGTCGCTTTTGGGCCTCAGGCGCGTGAAGCGTCGACAAAGCCCGCAATGAGAGTGTGGTCTTTTTGACCTGGCTCGCTTTCTACGCCCGAAGAGACATCGACTTGGCGAGCGCCTGTCATCTTTATGGCCTCAGCGACATTCGCGACATTCAAGCCACCGGCCAACATCCAGGGACGTTGCCAGTATTTCCGTCCCGCGAGCAGTCTCCAATCAAAGGAAAGCCCGTTCCCACCCGGGAGAGTAGCATTCTTTGGCGGTTTCGCATCAATCAAAAGCTGGTCTGCAACCTGTGAATAGAGATCAATATTCTGCAGATCTTCGGCATCCGCGACGCCAATCGCTTTCATCACTGGCAGCCCGTACCGGGCTTTGATTTCAGTAACGCGTTCTGGGCTCTCGTTGCCGTGGAGTTGCAGCATATCCAGTGGAACGGTTGCTGTAATCGCATCTAGTGCTTCGTTATCCGCATTCACCGTCAACGCCACTTTGCACAGACCTACAGGTGCGCAGAGCGCGAGCTCCCGCGCTTGAGTGATTTCAACATGGCGTGGAGATTTGGGAAAGAAGACAAAGCCGGCGTAACTTGCGCCAGCTTTTGCAACAGCATCGACATCCTGCGGGCTCTTCAACCCACAGATTTTGACCTTAATGTCCCGCATTGTTTTGCTCAGGCTGTTTCTTCAAGGATGGCCAGGACTTCGTCCTTACCTTCATGCTTTTGCTTTTTGAGCTTCTGTACTTCCCGCGAGAGTTTGCGAACTTCCCGGGTTTTGCTTCCGGCCTCGCGGCGATGCTTATGTTCGCGCAGCCATTCCCAGATAAAGCCGATGATCAAGCCACCACCGACACCGCCAATGACAACAGCAAAAAGCGGTAGGGAGATGCTTAGGTTCATTCCCGCAAGCTCTGCCAGTGCCTCTGGAAGGAGCTTAAGATCAACAACGGTCCGGTTTGCGAAGCAGACTGAAACCAGGGCGATACCTAGGATCCCTAGGATAGCATAGCGAATGTAGCGCATTTAGGCCTTTCCGTTCAGGCGGTCCCTCAAGAGTTTACCAGTCTTGAAGAACGGAACATGTTTTTCTTCAACCTCGACCGTTTCTCCGGTGCGCGGGTTGCGACCAGTACGGGCGTCCCGCTGCTTCACAGAGAAAGCTCCGAAACCGCGCAGCTCGACCCGGTCTCCCCGCGCCATGGCATCCGTCACTTCCTCAAAAACCGTATTCACGATCCTTTCGACATCCCGCTGATACAGGTGCGGGTTTTCGTCTGCAATCTTCTGAATCAACTCAGAACGGATCATGATACTGTTCCTCCCGGGGTGCCGCTGTGTTTTATGCAGTTATTTCCAGAGTATAGGCATGGTTTGGCTCATTTGGGAACGAATTGTCACAGGGGCAGCTAAAAAACCGCCTCTTTGCGGCAAATACCTGCCGGTGAGAGCGGTGAAGCAGCAGAAAGCTATCATAAGGGAGGAAAACCGGCTGCGGATTGTCAGCGAAAGCCCTAGAGGAAGTCATTGATTCGGCGCTCAAAATGCCTGCTCTTCGCGCTCTGGAGAGCGTCGGGATCAGGCCCGACTGGTTACCGCCAGTAATGAGCCAAACCCAACAAAGGCCCCACCTGTGAGACGTCGCACCCATTTGATCCGGCGCGGAGATTGTAGAAACCGACGCAGCCAGGAGCCGCAAAAAGCAATTAGAACATGGTTCAAGGCACAAAGCGCGCCATAGCTGAACGACAGGATCACCACCTGCAAAGCTGCCGGTTCATTGGCATTTAGAAAAGGTGGGAACAGGGCTGCGGCGGCCATCATTGCCTTGGGGTTGGTCAGTGAGATCGCTAGCGCTTGTAGGGTGAGCCTGCGCATCGGTGCAGCCTGTCCGCTGTTGCCAACTTCTACCACAAAGGCATTGCGGTCGCGCCAAATCTTGATGCCCAACCAGATCAGATAGCCAGCGCCAATGGTCTTGAGTACCAGAAAAGCCAGAGCCGAGGCTTGCATCAAAGCGCCAAGGCCAAACCCCACCAAAAGCCCCAGCACGGCGATCCCGCCGCCATTCACCAAACATACAAGGATCGTTGCTTTGACCCCGTAGCGTAGTGAATTGGTAATGGCCAATAGAACACCTGGCCCAGGGCTGACCACTGGAATGATACTAACGAGGAGAAAAAGCAGCCAAGTTTCAAATACCATTCGCTAACCTCAATAGAAATTTCCCGTTCAGTCATTCAGAATCTCCGCAGGCTTGCAATGGGGTTCTCCTTCTGATCCTTCTAAAGCCCCGGCTGGCCGTCCAGCGCCATAGAGCAGAGTATCAAACCCCTCATCGGAGCTGGGCGCTTCAAAGTGGCGGGTGATTTGATGAAACTGCTGTTCGGTTACATGGAATGGGTGTGCGCCGCTTTTGTTGCGGATCCTCAGCCGCTCTAGGCAGACCTCATCCGGGGTGTCGAGGAAATGCAGCTTGCAGTCGGCGCGAGCCATGTCTGCGATACCTTTTATCCAGGCCCGACCGGAACGTGTATTGGCCTGAAAGTCGAGCACCACGGGCATGCCCGCGCGTAGCAGGGTTGCCACATGAGGTGCCATGGCACTGCGCAATTTGGCAGAGCAGCGGACATAGTCCCGCAGGGAGGCAAGCTCATCGGCAAAAAGCGCCGCTAGCCAGTCATCTTCTGCAATGATTACGGCTCGGTGCCGCCCAGCGAGTTCGGCACAAAGGGTGGATTTTCCGGCAGCGATCTTACCGCACACGAGGTGCAGAACTGCGGGTTCTACGGACATGGAAGTGGCCTTTGTTCAAAACAGTGCAGTTGGGAATTCGAATAGGGATCACCCGGCCTGGCCTATCAGGCCGGGCAGGTAATTCGCTTGCCAAAATCCAGGGCGCGTTTTGATACATAGCCTCGCATGACGGCGACATTGTCAGAGGGGCACCGCGAAGTCCAGGCAGTTGCCAAAGCTCCGGCACAATAGAAAAGCCCCGCCAGTAGCGGGGCTTTCCGTTTCAGATCTGCATTCTGCAGGCCTGGGATCAGTCGCCGTTGTTCAGCGCCGCGCCCAGGATATCGCCCAGCGATGCACCGGAGTCGGAGGAGCCATACTGTTCGACGGCTTCTTTCTCTTCTGCGATCTCGCGTGCCTTGATCGACAGGCCCAGACGGCGGGTCTTGCTGTCGACATTGGTGACGCGGACGTCGACCTTGTCGCCAACCGAGAAGCGCTCAGGACGCTGCTCTGCGCGGTCACGGGACAGATCGGAGCGGCGGATGAAGGACTTCATGCCTTCATATTCCACTTCGATGCCGCCATCTTCGATCGCGGTGACGTTCACGGTCACAATGGAGCCGCGCTTCACGCCGCCAACGGCTTCAGCGAACTTGTCCCCGCCCAGGGCTTTGATGGAGAGAGAGATACGCTCTTTGTCCACGTCCACTTCGGAGACAACGGCCGAAACCATGTCGCCTTTGCGGTAGTTCTGGATCGCATCTTCGCCACGCTCGTCCCAAGACAGGTCGGAGAGGTGAACCATGCCGTCGATGTCGCCTTCGAGGCCGATGAACAGACCGAATTCGGTGATGTTCTTGACTTCGCCTTCGACCTCGGTGCCCTCTGGGTGAGTCTCAGCAAAGACTTCCCATGGGTTGCGCTGGGTCTGCTTGAGGCCCAGGGAAACGCGGCGCTTGGAGCCGTCGATTTCCAGAACCATGACGTCAACTTCCTGGGAAGTGGAGACGATCTTGCCTGGGTGCACGTTCTTCTTGGTCCAGGACATTTCTGAAACGTGGACCAGACCTTCGACACCGGGCTCCAGCTCAACAAATGCACCGTAATCGGTGATGTTGGTAACACGGCCTTTGTGGACCGAGGAGAGCGGATACTTGGCGCCAACCAGATCCCATGGATCTTCCTGCAGCTGTTTCATGCCCAGGGAGATACGGTGGGTGTCTTTGTTGATCTTGATGACCTGAACCTTGACGGTTTCGCCGATCGACAGGATCTCGGATGGGTGGTTCACACGGCGCCATGCCATATCGGTGACGTGCAGCAAGCCGTCAACACCGCCGAGGTCAACAAATGCACCGTATTCGGTGATGTTCTTGACGACACCGTCAACGGAATCACCTTCGGAGAGCTTGCCGATAACTTCGGCGCGCTGTTCGGCGCGGGACTCTTCGAGGATCGCGCGGCGCGACACAACGATGTTGCCACGACGACGGTCCATTTTCAGGATCTGGAAGGGCTGCTTCAGACCCATCAGCGGGCCTGCGTCGCGCACGGGGCGCACATCAACTTGCGAACCGGGCAGGAAGGCAACTGCGCCACCCAGATCGACGGTGAAGCCACCTTTGACGCGGCCGAAGATCGCGCCTTCGACGCGCTGATCGTCTGCGTAGGCTTTTTCCAGGCGGTCCCATGCTTCTTCACGGCGCGCCATCTCACGGGAGATAACCGCTTCGCCGCGGGCATTCTCAGCGGAACGCAGGTAGACTTCTACCTCGTCACCAACTGCGATTTCAGGGGCTTCGCCGGGGTTTGCGAATTCTTTCAGTTCAACGCGGCCTTCCATTTTGTAGCCAACGTCGATCAGGGCCTGACCAGCTTCGATCGCGATCACTTTACCCTTAACAACGGAACCCTCATTTGGGGTGTCCATTTCGAAGCTTTCGTTCAGGAGGGCTTCGAAATCCTCCATAGATACGTTTTGAGCCATGAGGTCTCAGGTTTCCTTTACTAAGTGTTTTCTGGCCGGGTGGTTGTCTCCACCGGTCTTGGTTTCGCCCTACAGAACGTGGCCCGGAACACATCTGATCAAACAAACACAAAGGGCCGAGGTGTACCCCAGCCCTGCTCAGATATGTCGCCCGGACGTTTGCCGCCCATGTATTGACAGCGCGCGTATAAGGGGATTCCGCCTGCTGTGCAAGGGAAAAGCCCTGGGAAAGAGGGTGAAGCGGTAACCCTAATGCGGGTTCGAGATCTCCGGCGAGAAAGCTCTTTCCAAGAGCTCAACGCCCACAAGGATGTATTGCACATCAACTCTCTCCCCTTGCAGAGGCAGATAGATCTCAGCGGTGCTTTGGTAATCAGAGAGCGGGCCGACATAGGGGAGTGTAACCAAAAGCGGGCGCGGGTCAGCGGCAAGTTCAGCAAAAGCTGTCCAAACCATTGACTCTGGACCAAACCCCTCATGCTGTGAAAGCCGGGTGCCCACAAACTTATTTCGCAGAGTTTTGCAGTCTTTGGATCTCGCGTAGAGTGCTTTGAAATCAGAAACTTGTCTGCAAGCATCGCGTTCAATCTCATAGATCGACAGGATGTCTGGGGTGAATTCGGTATTGGGCAACCCCAGCTTGGACAAACTTGGATAGTTCGTACCGTCCATGGCGCCGTGCCAAAGGAGAAACAGGGGTTTTAGCCCTTGTTCAAGGTCACCAACTGAGAAGTCAGATGTAAACATCAAACAACTGGTATCCTACGCCGTTTCCCACTGCAGTTGGCCTGTTAGATCCGCTGGAACAATTCGGAAAAGCCAGGTGCAATGTGCAGATATCTAGCTTGATTTCAGAGAGAAAAAAGTAGTTTGACAAAAAAAACGTGTGAAGAGCGGCAAGGGGCGCGCTGGCCTCTCGCCGCTTTTTGTCATCAGTCGTTGAGCTCAGTCACAAGAGCGCCAAGTGGTTTGCGTACTTTTTTCATGGGTAGCAGCCAGTCGCCCTCTTCCGCGCGATAGCCTAAAGGCAGTAGCAGGACGGACCGTAGCCCCTTTTCCTTGAGACCAAGGATTTCGTCTACTTGTGTAGGGTCAAATCCCTCCATCGGGGTGCTGTCCACTTCCAGCTCTGCTGCCGCTGCCAGGGCAAAACCCAGCGCGATATAGGCTTGACGCGCGGCATGTGCATAGTTTTCCTCTGCGCTACGGGGCAGATACATCGCTTTCAGATTGTCGTAGTACCCTTTCAGCAGATCATTCATGCCGCCGCGTTCTTCCGCCATCTGGTCAACGACTGCATCAATACGCTCTTCGCTGTAATTGTCCCAGGCCGCAAAAACCAACAGATGCGAGCCATCGGTGATCTGCGCTTGATCCCAGGAGACCGGGCGGATCGCGGCACGGGTGTCTTTGTTGCGGATCACAAAAAGCTCGAATGGCTGCAACCCGCTGGAACTTGGCGCCATCTGAACCGCTTCCACGATCTTAGCGACTTTTTCCTCCGGGACCTGTTTGTTTGGGTCCATTTTCTTTGTCGCATAGCGCCAGTTCAGTTTTTCCAAAAACATCAGCTTTCCTATCATTGGAAGGTTTGTCGAGGTTATATTGGAACTAAACTGTTCAGTTCAATATGAGGTTTGGAAAAACTGCAATTTTTTTGCTACTGCGCTGCAATAAGGGCCGCCAAGAGAAGTTCCCCTGCACCACAGGGGGTTCACATGCTGTTCAAGAATAGGGCGGGTCAGAGCGGTTTTGTTTCAACCCAGATGATTACTTTCTTCAACGCAGGCATTCTGCAAGTCTTGAGTGAAAAGCTCCACTGCATGCCTGAGGACATGCACGCGGCGGGTTGCGAGATAGAAGGTTGAGTTCCATCGCATTTGGCTTTTCCCGATTTCCCGAAACCTGCCTTCTACTATCCGACTATGGGCGAAATGTGTTGGCAATGCCCCTAGGAAATGACCCGTCTCAATGAGCATTGCCATGGCTTCCATGTTGGCCACAATTGCGGTGGGTTCAGGCGAGTCGAGTTCGGGTGAGACCAACATGTCATAAGAGCGCTGGCAGAGTTGGTACTGCCCAATCGTTTCAGGGTTGATTTCACAGTCCTCTGCGTCGAACAGCGGATGCCCTTTCGCACAGTAGAGCCTATGCTCTTCACTACAGAGTTCCACATACTCCAACTCTGGCACCTGATTGCGAAACGGAGCGATGGCAACGTTCAATTCACCGCTAATGAGTTGCTGCGTCAGATCCGTGGGGGAGGCAACCACAACTTCGACCCTGACTTCATTCGGGCGCGCGAGGAACCGCTGCAAGCCGCCCACCAGGTTCAGGCCGGGCAGACTGTCGATCGAATCGACGACACCAATGCGAAGGTCTCCGGAAATCGTGTCACGCAGTTCCATTAGTTCGGCGTCGAAATCGCGGGCGCTTCGCAAAATATCGCGGGCTTTTTGGTAGGCAATTTCGCCGCGCTCGGTCAGGCGAAAACCACCGCGACCCCGTTCACAGAGTCGGTAACCCAGCGAGGTTTCCAAGTCTCGAATGCGGATGCTGATAGCGGATTGAGTGACGCCAAGCGCGAACTGTGCATCGGAAAACCCACCGCAGTCCACCACGGTGACAAAGGTTTCCAGCAGCGTGTTGCGCAGCAGTTTCATGGCGCGGATCCTCCTTGGGCTAGCGCAGGTATTACATAAAAATTTCTCTTGTGAAGATAATCAATATAATATTTTTTGATGCTTTGCCGTATGCCGAAGTATTTCCCGACCCTGGTCAATCATGCCAATTGGGAGGAGACCCGCATGGGCTTTACCTTGAAAACCCTAAAGACCACCGCTACCGCAGCATTGCTGAGCCTGGCGCCGACAGCCGTGTTTGCCGAAGACTGGAAATTTTCGATTGAGGAAATTCCGGGCTCGATCATGGATGCCTATGCGCAGGAGTTCAAAAAGCGTATCGAGGCGGCAACCGATGGCGATGTGACCGTGGCCGTCTATCCGATGGGCACGCTGGGCACCCCGACCGAGACCGTCGAGCAGGCTGCGGACGGCATCATCCAGTTCACCAATGTGTCGATAGGCAACCTGGGCACCATCGTGCCGGAAAGCCAGGTCTTCCTGCTGCCCTACCTGTTGCCATCAGATCCGGCGACGAGCTCAAAGATCCTCAGCAGTTCGGACACTATTTATGGCGATCTGAACGCTGAATTCCAGAAGCGCGGCCTGGAAGTGTTGACCATGTACTCCGAAGGCCCGCAGGTTTGGACCACTAACCGTGAGATCCGCACACCGGAAGATTTCGACAACTTCAAGATGCGGGTGATGGTGTCGCCGATCCTGCAGGGAACCTACAAAAACATGGGCGCTAGCCCCACGCCGGTGCCGTTTGGCGAGGTGTTCGGTGCGCTGCAACTTGGGGCCGTGGACGGTCAGGTGAACCCGATCCCGAGCTTCGAAGAGATAAAATTCTACGAGGTCATTAGCCACCTGATCTGGGCGGGTGAGCAGGAACTGGTGATCACCGGGTTGCAGGCTCCGTCTGGTTTGCCACTCTGAAGCCTGACCGGCTTCATCGACGGCGTGGTCAGTGATTTCAAGCAGGCCTGTATAGACGTGATCAAGGAGGCCAAGCCTGACATCGCCCTGGTGGTTTTGACCGAGGAAGAGCGTGACGTCTTCCGCGCCCGCTCCGGCGATACTGCTGGGGCCTAAGTCGAAACCGCCGGTGCCAGCGGCCAGGAGCTCTGGGACGCGTTGCAGGCGGAGCTGGTGGGCAACTGATCCCGCCTCCGACCCTGCGCCGCTATGCGCGGGGCCACACCAAGGGAGGATATTATGCAAGACAGCAAATCTGTTCCCTTCGGCTTTCTGGGGAAGACTGACTGTGCCATCGGGCGTATCGAGGCCTGGATCCTGGGCTGGGGGATCATCCTGAAGGCTACCAACACAATTGCCAACGTCTTTGGGCAGTATGTGTTCAACCCGTCGATCTATTTCTCTGAGGAACTGAACGAGTTCCTGATCGTCATCGTCACCTTCATGGGGCTGGGTTATGCCACCCGCAAGGGCATCCATATCCGTATGTCGGCGATCTATGACGCACTGCCCGTAAGGATGCGAAAAGGGCTGATGGTGCTCTTGGCGGTGAACACTGCCTTCTTCGTGGGCTGCATGTTTGTCGACTCGATTGTGGTGAGCCTGATCCTGATGCCGATCTTTGCGCCGATAATCAAAGCGGCTGGTCTCGACCCGGTGCTGGTCGGCGTGCTGATCACCCTGCAGGTGGCCATCGGCGCCGCAACCCCGCCGTTTGGTTGCAACCTGTTCACCGCCATCGAAGTCTTTCGCAGACCGTTTGTCGAAGTGGTGCTCGGTGTGCCACCCTTCCTCATCATCCTTCTGATCGCGACCGGGCTGCTGGTCGCCTTCCCGCAAATCACCCTGTTCCTGCCGGAACTGGCTTCCCGCTAAAACAAGAAACTGGAGAGAAACATGTCTGGACACGGTTACGAATCCGGCCGCCTGAACCTGCCGTTTGTCGGTATCGCCACCTTCGGCAAAAAGCCTTATGTCGAGGATTGGGATAACATCAATGCCGATGTAGCCATCCTGGGCGCGCCGTTTGACTTCGGCTGTCAGTTCCGCTCCGGTGCGCGCTTCGGCCCGCGGGCAGTGCGCGAGGCCTCGACGCTGTTCAGCTTCGGCCATGCCGGCGCCTATGACCATGAGGATGACGCGACTTACCTGGGCGAGGAGGTGCGGATCGTCGATCTGGGCGACGCCGACATCATCCACACCAAGACCGAGGAAAGCCACGCCAATATCGAATATGGCGTCAAGAAGATCCTGGACGCAGGCGCGATTCCGGTGACCATCGGCGGCGACCATTCGGTCAACATCCCCTGTATCAAAGCCTATAAGGAAGACTGCGCCAAGAACGGCCCGATCCATGTGGTGCAGATTGACGCGCATCTGGACTTTGTCGATGAACGCCGCGGCGTCACCGATGGCCACGGCAACCCAATGCGTCGCGCGATCGAAAAGGACTACGTCTCCGGCATGACCCAGCTGGGCATCCGCAACGTGTCATCTACTGCCAAGGAAGGCTACATCGACGCGCGCGAACGCGGCTCTGACATCCTGTCAGTGCGCCAAGTGCGTAAGCTGGGCGCCGATGCCGTGCTGGACCGCATCCCCGAAGGCGTCCGCTATTATGTGACCATCGACATCGACGCCTTCTGCCCTTCGATTGCGCCCGGTACCGGCACCCCCAGCCACGGCGGATTTCAGTATTACGACGTGCTGGAAATTCTTCAGGGTCTAGCAAAACGTGGCGACGTTGTTGGCATCGACCTGGTGGAAGTGGCCCCGGCCTACGATCTGTCTGAGAGCACCCAGATTCTGGCGGCACAGCTTTTGCTGAATTTCATCGGCTTCATCTTCCACAATAAAGCCTGAGGACTCCCCTGGCGTCTGCAGTAGCAGGAGCCGCGAAAGCCTGGCGCGTCTAATATGATCTGGCGTGCCGGGCGCAATTCTGCGGTAGTGTTGCACATGTCGGCACTGCTATTTCGAACAGTGCAATTTGCGAAATGTTTCCCGTGGAATCTATTCAGCTCCGATCCAAACTCTAGCTTTTAGGGTCAGGGTTCCTAACCAATAGATGACGAGCGCAGCGAGGGGGATGGCCGTTAGGAACACTTTTGGGCATCGGTCATAGCCTGCGGCGACACGCCACCAGTCTTTGAGACTGCCGAACAAAATCTCTATGCAGTTATGCAGTTATGCAGTTATGCGGTTTGTAGCGACGTTTGTCGTATTTGGTAGGTGCCTTGCGTTGCTTTCTGCCAGGGATACAGGCGTGGATCCTTTTGTCTTACAAGGCTTCTCAGAAGCAATCCGTGTCATTGCCGTGATCCTCGAGCAACCAGTCGACCTTTGGCATGCCACCGAGCAGTGCCCGTACTCCGAAATAATCACCGAACTGTCCAGCGGTGACAAACGGGTCAATCGGTCGTCCCTTGCTGTGGCAGATGGCATGCAACTTGGTGTTCAAGTCGCCCGTTTTCAGCGCATTTGATCCCTCGGGTCAAACCCCAATCCTTCAAACTCCGGTCGATTAGACAACCACGCCCCAATTTTGGCGGCCATGCTGGTCGCCGTTCGGTGTGCCTTGAGGTATGTCGTATCGATCATCATGGTCTTCAGTTCGCCATGCTCGGCGGCCAGCCCCGCCATCATCTTGGCGAGAATGCCTTTGTCGCTCTACCGTTTCCTACGGTGTAGCGTCTTATGTGGGTCGTATTCTGCGGGTGCATCGCGCCATCGTAAGCCGTTGCGATTAATGGAGATAATTCCACTCAATACGCGCAGGTCATCAACACAGGGTTTGCTATGTGACTTCGGGAGGAAAGGTTCAAAACGCGCTATCTGCGCGTCAGTCAGCCAGAAAAACCGCTCATGTCACCGCTCCATTTTCTGACCCGTGGATCACGATGCAAGACCAAAATCAATGTATCCTGACCCTAGAAAAAAGGTGCGCACTTTTTCGTCGTTACGCCAAGATCCAGGTGCAATTAGGCTTGCAATGTCTGGTCTGGCAGACTTCGTCTGCAACGCAACGTTTGGTGTGCCACGCCTGCTAGTGAGTTCTGCATCAGCAAACACCCGGAGAGACAATGCCTGCAAAGTTAAACCCCTTGATGGTCGGTCCTGATCGCGGCGAAAGCGCGAATTGGATCTTGCCGGATCTTGCGCCGATGAAAGACCGAAATCGGGAAATTCGTTGCCTCGCCGCAAGAAGACTGACGCAAGAGCGAAAGCCCTCTGCATCAGCAATAGCGATGAGAACAAAAGGCGGGTTTGTCCGACCTTTCTGTCGTCGGTGAATTTCCTGCGAAGGTCCGCTTTCGTTAGAGCTGGAAGCGCGCTTTCGTCCGCTTTGGGCTGCCTGCTGTTATCGGGCTCCCAGATCTCCATACGATCTTGCTGCGGACTTGCTGCCGCACTGCTGTAAGGCGGCTGAGAGCCCAAAGTAAGGAAAGCTGCGCCTCGCACTAGCGTCTGCTTTCCCCTTACGATAGCGTTCGCTTTGTCTACTATTGACCAAGCACCTAAAACCGTTGATCAGGTTGGATGTAGACAAGAAGGCGCGGCGCAGTGTTTAGACGTGATGTAGTTGGCGGGATGGGAGCCTTGGGCGCGATAACTTTGACAGGCCCCTCTTTTGCGCAGTCCGGTGATGGCTTCTATGTCCCGCCGGAAGAAGCGCGCCACCAGCGCACCTTCATGCAATGGCCTGTCAACCGGCGGGTTTATCCTGATCCGGTATTTCTAGACATGGCGCAGCAAACGATTGCGGATGTCGCCAATACCATCTCAGAATTTGAGCCGGTAACAATGCTGGCGGCGGTCTCTGACCACGCAGGCGCACGAAAGAAACTGTCTGATCGAGTGGAGCTTTGGGACATCCCTACCGAGGACCTCTGGTGCCGCGATGCTGGTCCAATCTTTGTTATAGACGGAAGAGGTGGCATCGCCATGCGTCATATCCAGTTCAACGGCTGGGGTGAAAAACAGGTGAATACGCGCGACAGTCAGATCGCTGGGCTGGTTGCTGAACGCTTAGGTCTGGACCTCCTTCCATCCGGGCTGCAGGGCGAAGCGGGCGGCGTAGAGCAAGACGGCCATGGGTTGTTGCTGGCACACGAAAGTTCTTGGGTGAACGACAATCGGAATCCCGGGCGTTCACGAGATGAGATCGAAACCAACCTTTTGCGCGCCTACGGTGCCGACCGGATGATATGGTCGAAAGGCGTTTGGGGCGAAGATATTACCGACTATCACATCGACAGTCTTGCACGCTTTACTGGGCCGGGCCGCGTGCTGATCAACCTGCCAGACGACCTTGATTTGTCTGACCCGTTTCATGTGGCTGCGGCTGACACCTATGACCGTATTGTTGCCGAAGGCCTTGAAGTGGAGGTCATTCCCGAGCCTGTGCGTCGCCGTATCGCAAGCATCGATTTTGTGGCCTCTTATGCCAATTACTACGTCTGCAACGGCGGAGTTATCGCGGCCCAGTTTGGGGATGGCGAGACCGATCAGATCGCCCGCGACACATTGGCCAAGCATTATCCAAAGCGCGAAATTGTCACGCTGAACGTGGACCCTTTGGGTGAAATGGGCGGTGGCATTCACTGTGCAACACAACAAATGCCCGCTGTATGAGTGGGCTCAAACGCAATGCGCCTTCGATTGAAGCGTCAAAGGTGGTTGTGAATAGATCAGAGCGACGCGGCAAATTTGCGAAAGCGGACATTTTGATGACGCAGCTAATGGCAGTTCCGTTAGGCTCTGGACCCATTGATTTGGTTGCGGTCTCCGCGCGATCTTGATTCAAGCTCCCAAACTTTAGGGGGCGTGATGAGCAATCTTTTCTGGCTGACTGACGAGCAGATGGCGCGGCTCCGGCCATACTTTCCGAAGAGCCATGGCAAGCCACGCGTCGATGATAGGCGTGTTCTGAGTGGCATTATCTTCATCAATCGCAATGGCTTGCGTTGGAGCGATGCACCAAGGGAATATGGTCCGCCCAAGACACTCTACAATCGCTGGAAACGGTGGAGCGACATGGGCGTGTTTGCTCGGATCATGGAAGGGTTGGCGGCGGAAGCCGCTGATCACAAGACCATCATGATTGATGCCACTTACCTCAAGGCTCACCGCACGGCTTCCAGCCTGCGGTTAAAAAGGGGGGCGTGGCAGGCTGATTGGCCGAACAAAGGGGGAGATGAACACCAAGCTGCATGCGGTCACTGACACCAACGGTCGTCCGATCCGCTTCTTTATGACGGCCGGTCAAATCAGCGACTACACCGGAGCCAGGGCTTTGGTCAGCAGCCTGCCATCAGCCGATTGGCTGTTGGGAGACCGCGGTTATGACGCGGACTGGTTCCGCGAAGCCCTTGTAGATAAGGGGATCAAGCCCTGCATTCCAGGGCGGAAGTCACGCGACAAAACCATCCGATATGACAAGCGGCGCTACAAACGACGCAACCGGATCGAGATCATGTTCGGACGCCTGAAGGACTGGCGTCGTGTCGCCACCCGCTATGACAGATGCCCAAAGGTGTTCCTATCAGCCATAGCACTTGCAGCCACGGTCTTGTTCTGGCTGTAAATCAATGAGTCTGGAACCTAACTCTTTCAAGGAAAACTACCGCTCCTTAACTGGTATTTGTGCAACAGCCAGTGCATCGGTGAAAACGAGCCGCGATAGATGCAGCGGGCGACACAGGCGAAGCCCCTCCGAGATCCTGTTTTCGTCTTGAAAAGTTTCCGCAAGGCAGCAATTGCCTTGCGAATGTGCGCCACTCAATTGTAAATGTATCGCATGACAAACTGGCTGCCTGACCCTTCCGCCCTTAGTTCCCCTTTGCATACCAGCCTTGCGCTTGCCATTGCAAAGGCGATCTCGGAGGGGAAACTGCCAAAAGGCGCCCAGCTGCCGACACACCGAAAGCTGGCTGAGGAACTTGGCCTAAGTGTTCACACGGTGAGCAAGGCCTATGAAAACCTGCGGCGGCAGCGGTTGATCGACGGCCAGGTCGGGCGTGGCAGTTATGTCTTGGGTCCGGATGCCCCAGATGATCAGCCGTTTCAGTTGAGCTCTGAACGCGGGCACAGTTTCGATCTGTCAATTTCAAGGCCTGCTTTCTCCCAGCGTCATGTAGAGCTGTTTCAGCAGGCGTTGACGGAGCTGCCTCAGGGGCTGGACCCTAGCTATTTTCTGGCCTGCCGTCCGAATGTCGGGCATGATGCGCATCGGGCTGCCGGGGAGAGGTGGCTGCGGATTTGCGGACTGGATGCGCCACCGGAACGGATCATCATGACCAATGGCGTCAGCCATGGCATGTCAGCTGCGCTATCTGCGCTTACCCGGCCAGGCGACACGGTCGTGTCCAGTCGTATCACGCATCACCTTCTGGTTTCCGGATGCTCCTACCTTGGGCTTAACCTCGCCGGAATTGACTGCGACGATCATGGGGTCCTGCCGGATGCCTTAGACAGGTACTGCTCTGAGGGTAATGCTAAGGTATTGTTTCTGCTTCCATCTTTAGCCAATACCACAGCTGAAATGATACCGGAAGAACGCCGTCTGGAGTTGGTGAAGATTGCCCGCAAACATGACCTGCACATTATCGAAAACGATGCTTTCGGCCCCGTTGCCGAAGACCGGCCCATTCCGGTTGCAGCCCTAGCGCCTGAACGAACGATCTACCTGACGACCTTTACTAAATGCACCGTTTCCGGCTTGCGCGCAGGCTACATGGCGGCGCCCGAACACCTGCTGCCGGCAATAATGGGGCGGATTGTCGTATTCGGTTGGATGGCAACACCGCTGATGTGCGAAATTGCCACCCGTTGGGTACAGGACGGTACCGCACTGGAGCTTGCCCACTGGCAGCGGCACGCCTTGGCAGAGAGATATGAAATCGCGTTGCAAGCGCTGCAGGGCCGTCAATGGCGGGGACATCCGTCAGGACTACACCTTTGGCTGCCCCTTGACTCCGGTTGGACCACGGCCAGTTTTGTGTCGTATGCCCGCGAACTCAAAGTTGCTGTCGCTCCGGATGCACCATTTCTGACGCCCAAGACCCCGCCTCAGAACGCGGTGCGGATTTCATTGGGGAGCGTTCAGGACATAGGCCGGTTCAAACAGGCGATGGAGTTGCTTGGCGGTATGCTGAACCGCCCGCCGGAGGGGGTGGCGCCATTCGCTTACTAACATTGTCGCGTGACAATAAAAAAATTGACATGCAGTACAATTGATTCCAAGTCTGGCGCAGCGATGCTCAGGCATCCTAGAGACTTGGGAGGAAATCATGGCTCAATCCATCACATTCACCTTTGGGGCCGTTGCGGTCGCGGGGATTGCACTGGCCGCCGGTACGGCTGCTCAGGCTGACACCTGGCGCTATGCCTTCGAGGAGGCGATGACCGACGTTCAGGGTGTCTATGCTCAGAAATTCAAAGAGGAAATCGAGGCGAACTCGGATCATGAGATCCAGCTGTTCCCTTATGGTACCCTGGGTGAATCCGCCGATATCATGGAGCAGACCCAGGACGGTATCCTGCAGTTCGTGGATCAGTCGCCAGGCTTCACCGGATCACTGATTCCCGAGGCGCAGGTGTTCTTTGTGCCCTACCTGCTGCCCACCGATCAGGAGCATTTGGCGCGCTTCTACAAGGAGAGCGAGGCTATCAACGGCATGTTCAAGCCGCTTTATGCCGCACAGGGACTGGAGCTGTTGAACATGTTCCCTGAAGGCGAAGTGGCGATGACCACCAAGACTCCGGTCACCACCTGCGCCGACCTGAACGAAGTGAAGTTCCGCGTCATGACCAATCCGCTGCTGGTTGAAAGCTACAAAGCCTTTGGCGCCACCCCAACGCCGCTTCCCTGGGGTGAGGTGTACGGCGGGCTGCAAACTAATGTGATTCAGGGGCAGGAAAACCCAACATTCTTCCTCTATTCGACCAAGATTTACGAGGTGACCGACTACATCACTTATGCAGGCCACAACAATTTCACCACCGCAGTGATGGCCAACAAGGACTTCTATGACGGCCTCAGCGCCGAAGATCAGCAAGTTGTCCAGAACGCGGCGCAGGCCGCTTATGACCATACGGTGGTCTATCAGCAGCAGGCTGCGGAAACTGAGCTTGCCAAGATCATGGAAGCCAAGCCGGAGATGAAAGTCACCGTGCTTACCGATGAACAACGCAGCTGTTTTAAGGGTGCGGCGGCTGAGGTCGAAGCCAAATTCATCGAGATGACCGGCGACAGCGGCGCCGCGATTCTGGAGCAGATGAAAGCAGACTTGGCGGCAACCGCTAACTGACGTCCGCACTACAACCGCCGCTGAGCAGTTTCTGCTTGCTCAGCGGCCCGCGGATCTTCGGAGGAAGCTATGCTTACACATGAGTCAGCGCTGCCCGGGTTTTTGGGCGTGATCGACAGTGCCATCAGCCGTACAGAGTCATTCCTGCTGGCCGCGGGTGTGCTGCTGATGGCCGCTAATACCGTGGCCAATGTGGTGGGCCGCTTTGTGCTGGGAAACTCGATTTTTTTCTCCGAAGAACTGAACCGGATCCTGATCATCCTGATTACCTTTGCGGGCATCAGCTATGCGGCACGGAACGCCCGCCATATCCGCATGTCCGCCATCTATGACCTGCTGCCGCCGCATCTGCGCAAGGTGATGGTCGTGGTGATCTCGGTGGTCACCGCGTGCTTTATGTTCCTGCTGTGTTTTTACGCGGTGAAATACATCGGCGCGCAGGCCTCGCGCGGGAGGGTGCTGCCCGCCTTGCAGATACCGGTGTGGACTATCCTGGTCTGGGTGCCTGCGGGGTTCTTTATGACCGGCATCCAATACCTGCTTACAGCGGTGCGCAATCTGACCTCTCCCGGCATCTATCTCTCGACCCACGTGCAGGAAGGGTACGAGGACGCAGACGAAATCGAAATCTGAGGACCGGTCCATGGCTGCTACCATCTTCCTGACAATGATTGTCCTGCTGCTGCTGGGCTTTCCGATGATGATCCCGCTGATTGCCGGCGCGTTCATCGGCTTTCTGATGCTGTTCGGCGACCTGGCCCGGATTGAAACCATGGTGCAGCAGATGATGGCAGGCATCCGGCCCGCGTCACTCATCGCGGTGCCAATGTTCATCTTTGCCGCCGACATCATGACCCGCGGCCAGTCAGCCGGGCGGCTGATCAATGTGGTGATGGCCTATATTGGGCATATCCGCGGCGGGCTGGCGATCTCCACCGCCGCCGCCTGCACCATGTTCGGGGCGGTCTCCGGCTCGACTCAGGCCACCGTGGTGGCCATCGGCTCGCCGCTCAGGCCCCGGATGCTGAAGGCGGGCTACAAGGACAGCTTTGTGCTGGCGCTGATCGTGAACGCCAGCGACATTGCTTTTCTGATCCCGCCCTCGATTGGCATGATCATCTATGGTGTGGTGTCCAGCACCTCGATTGCGGAGCTTTTCATTGCCGGAATCGGGCCGGGTCTGCTGATCCTGGTGCTGTTTTCCCTCTATGCCTACATCTATGCGGTGCGCAACAATGTGCCCACGGAACCCAAAGCCACCTGGGCAGAGCGTTTCCAGACCATGCGCCAGGCGCTCTGGCCGATGGGGTTCCCGGTGATCATCATCGGCGGCATTTATGGCGGCGTGTTCAGCCCGACCGAGGCCGCCGCAGCCTGTGTGCTCTATGCGCTGATCCTCGAGGTTATCGTGTTCCGCTCGATGTCGCTGTTGGATGTCTATGATACCGCCAAATCCACCGGGCTGATCACCGCTGTTGTGTTCATCCTGGTGGGCGCGGGCGCGGCCTTTTCCTGGGTGATCTCCTTTGCCCAGGTGCCGCAGCAGATCCTCGGTGCCATCGGCATTGCCGATATGGGCGCGATTGGCGTGCTCTTCGTAATCTCCATCGCCTTCTTCATCGGTTGCATGTTTGTCGACCCCATCGTGGTGATCCTGGTGCTGGTGCCGGTCTTTGCTCCGGTGGTGAAATCCGTCGGGCTGGATCCGGTTCTGGTCGGCACCATCATCACCCTGCAGGTGGCCATCGGCTCGGCCACTCCGCCCTTCGGCTGCGACATCTTCACGGCGATTGCGGTGTTCAAACGCCCCTACGCCGAGGTGGTGCGTGGCACCCCGCCCTTCATTCTGATGCTGCTGGGGGTCTCGGTGGCGCTGATTTTCTTTCCGCAGATTGCGCTGTTCCTGCGCGACCTGGCCTTCGCCAAGTAAGGGGAGGACAATGTTCAAATCCATCCTTGTTTCCTTTGATGGCTCTCCCGGTGCCGAGGCTGCGTTGTCCAGGGCTTCGGAGCTGGCGCAGCTCTGCGGGTCTGAACTGGTGCTGCTCACGGTTTACCGCCACCACTCGCTGCTGGAGGCATCGATGCATGTCATGCATTCGGAAAAGCCCGAGAAGCTCGACCAGATCATGCGCAACCATGCCAAAGAGGTCGCCGAGCACGGCAAGTCCCTGGCAGCAGAAAGCGGCATTGCCGCCCCCCGTGCCTTTGTCAAAGCCCGCCCGGTGGCGCGCACCATCACCGGTTTTGCAAAAGAGCGCGGCTATGATCTGATCGTGATGGGCAGCCGCGGCCTGGGCTCGCTTGAGGGCAGCTTGCTGGGCAGCGTCTCTCATAAGGTAACCAGTCTGGCGGAAACGCCGGTTCTAATTGTCTAGGAAAACAGCTATGGCTCTTGATATTCACGCCACGCCTTCGCGCGTGCCCGCCCGGCTGGACGCCCGTTCGGTCCCGAAGCGGATTGCCCTGGTGACCTTGGCCACCGACCACACCTCAGAGCGCGACTTTGCCCGGATCTGCGATCCGGACCGGATCGGTGTCTATGTGAACCGCATTGCGTTCGAGAACCCGACCACCAAGGAAACATTGCTGAAGACCGGCCCGCGGCTGAGTGAGGCCGCCGCGCAGATCCTGCCGGGGGAGGAGGTCGATGTGGTGGCCTACGGCTGCACCGCCGCCTCTATTGTGCTGGGCAATGATGCGGTCACCCGGCATCTGAACGCGGCCAAGCCGGATACGCCCTGCGTCACGCCGAGCTCGGCGGCCTTTGCTGCTTTTGCGGCCCTGGGCGCCAAGCGGGTGTCGCTGCTGACCCCCTATAGCGCTGAGGTCACCGAGGAAATGGCGCAGTATTTTGCTGCCCATGGCCCGGAGGTGGTCAATGCTACCTGCTTTGGCCTGACCGATGACCGCGAGATGGCGCGGATCAGTGAAGACAGCATCATAGAGGCGGCGATTGCGGCCTGCAGCGGCCAGGCTGACGCGCTGTTTCTCTCCTGCACCGCCCTGCGTGCGGCCACCTGCGTGCAGCAGATCGAGGACCGTCTGGGCAAGCCCGTGGTCACCTCAAACCAGGCGATGGCCTGGCATTGTCAGCGCTTGGCAGGGATCACGGATCCGGTGCAGGGTTACGGCAGGCTTTTTGAACTTTAAACAGGCTGGACAGGTCCAATGACACAGAAAATCACCCTTCAGGACAGTATCCAGGCACGGTCCAGGATTGCCGGGCGCATCCGTGAAACCGCCCTGGTACCCTCGCCCTCGCTCAGTGCTGCCAGCGGCGGCCAGGTCTCGCTGAAGCTGGAAAGCACCCAGATCACTGGCAGTTTCAAACTGCGCGGTGCCACCAACGCGGTCTTGTCGCTGACAGAGGAACAACGCGCGGCGGGAATTGTTGGCGTCTCGACCGGGAACCACGGGCGCGGGCTGGCTTATGCGGCGGCGCAGGCCGGGGTGCGCTGCATTATCTGCATGTCGGAGCTGGTGCCACAGAACAAGGTCGAGGGCATCAAATCCCATGGCGCCGAAGTGCGCATTGTGGGCCGCTCGCAGGACGACGCGCAGGTGGAGGTCGACCGACTGGTGGCAGATGGCATGACCATGCTGCCCCCCTTTGATCACCGCGACATCATTGCAGGCCAGGGCACCGTGGCGCTGGAGATGCTGGAGCAGATGCCGGATCTGGAGACCGTTCTGGTGCCGCTCTCCGGCGGCGGGCTGATCTCCGGCGTCGGCATGGTGCTGAAGACGGCAAACCCGGATATCCGCGTCATCGGGGTCAGTATGGAGCGCGGTGCGGCCATGCATGAATGCCTGCAAGCGGGCAGGCCCATCCAGGTTGAGGAGCTGCCCACCCTGGCGGATTCCCTGGGCGGCGGTATCGGGTTGGACAACGCCTATACTTTTGAAATGACAAAGAGCTTTGTCGATGACGTGGTTCTGGTCAGCGAGGCGGAAATCGCCGCCGCCATCCGCCACGCCTATTACGAGGAACGCCAGGTGATCGAAGGCTCCGGCAGCGTCGGCATTGCCGCCCTGCTGGCGGGCAAGATTGAAAACCCGGGGCGCTGCATCTCGCTGGTGAGCGGCCAGAACATCGCCATGGACCTGCACAAACGTATCATCGATGGTGAGGACGTGGATGTGGCAGCAGACACAAAAGGAGGCGCAGATGCCTGAGATCAAGATCCTGACAGAGGCCGAGCTGCGCCAGCTGGTGTCTCTGGATGCGGATGCGGTGGACTGTGTCGAGCAGGGTTTTACCACGCTGGCCGGCGGTAAGGTGGTGATGCCGCCGATCATGACCCTGCCGGTGCCGGATCATAACGGCGAGGTCTGCGTGAAGACCGCCTATGTGCCGGGGATCGACAGCTTTGCGATGAAGATGAGCCCCGGCTTCTTTGACAACCCCAAGATCGGCCTGCCCAGCACCACGGGTCTGATGGTGGTCTTCTCCAGCCAGACCGGCCTTCTTGAGGCACTGCTGCTGGACAATGGCTATCTGACCGATGTGCGCACCGCTGCCGCCGGGGCGGTGGCCGCGCGGCATCTGGCGCGTGAGGACGCGGCCCATGTCTGTATTATCGGCGCAGGAGTGCAGTCAAAGATGCAGCTCATGGCCATGACGCTGGTGCGCGATATCAAAAGCGCGGTGATCTGGGCGCGGGATGCAGCCAAGGCCGAGACCCTGGCCAATGACCTGCGCGCAGAGCTGGACATCGAGATCACGACCAGCACAGACATCGCCCAGGCCGTCGCCGCAGCCGATATCGTCGTCACCACCACCCCCGCAGCCGAACCTGTCGTGATGGCGGACTGGCTGCAGCCGGGCCAGCTGGTTGTCGCCATGGGCTCGGACCAGGAGCACAAATGCGAGCTGGAGCCCGCCTGCCTGACCAGGGCGGATCTCTATGTGCCCGACAGCCAGGCGCAATGCGCCCTTAAGGGGGAGCTGCGCAGCGCCATCAGCGCCGGGCTGTTCAGTGCAGAGCACAGCTTTCCCGAACTGGGTCAGATCACCTCCGGCCAGGCCCCGGGCCGCCAGTCAGACAGTGATCTGATCATTGCCGACCTCACCGGCACCGGTGTTCAGGACACCGCCATCGCCACCCTAGCAGGTAGCCGCGCAAAAGCCGTGGGTGCCGGTTCCACTTTCACCAGCTGATCAATCAGGATTTACCCGTATGGCAGACCCCAAGCTGTATTTCTCCCGCGCTGAATACCAGCAGCGCTTGGACAAAACCCGCGCCGAGATGTCCCGGCGCGGTGTTGATCTTTTGATCGTCACCGATCCTTCGAACATGAACTGGCTGACCGGCTATGACGGCTGGTCCTTCTATGTGCATCAATGCGTGGTGCTGACCCTAGAGGGAGAGCCCCTCTGGTACGGGCGCGGCCAGGATGCCAATGGCGCCCTGCGCACCTGTTTTATGGATCCCGCCAATATCATCGGTTATCCGGATCACTACGTGCAGTCCACAGAACGCCACCCGATGGACTACCTTGCCGCGCAGCTGAAGGACCGCGGGCTGGACAGCGGTGTGATCGGCGTTGAGATGGACAATTACTATTTCACCGCTGCCGCCTATGCCTCTTTGCAGGCGCATCTGCCGAATGCGCGCTTTGCCAATACCAATTCCCTGGTCAATTGGCAGCGGGCGGTGAAATCCGAGGCAGAGCTTACCTATATGCGCCAGGCGGGCAAGCTCGTTGAACGCATGCATCAGCGGATCTTTGAGCGTGTCGAGCCGGGGATGCGCAAATGCGATCTGGTGGCGGACATTTATGATGCGGCCCTGCGCTATGACGCAGAGCTGGGCTTTGGCGGCGACTATCCCGCCATCGTGCCACTCTTGCCCTCGGGGCCGGATGCTGCCGCGCCGCATCTCACCTGGGACGATCTGCCGATGAAGTCGGGCGAAGGCACCTTTTTTGAGATCGCCGGGGTCGTGCACCGCTACCACTGTCCGCTGTCGCGCACGGTGTTCCTGGGCAAGCCGACGCAGACCTTCCTGGATGCGGAAAAAGCCGTGCTGGAGGGCATGGAAGCGGGGCTTGCGGTGGCCAAGGCAGGCAATACCTGTGAGGACATCGCCAAGGCCTTCTTCAAGGTGCTGAAGACATACGGCATCGAAAAGGACAACCGCACCGGCTATCCGATCGGCGTCTCTTACCCGCCGGACTGGGGCGAGCGAACCATGTCGCTGCGCCCGGGTGACACCACGGTCTTGCAGGAGAACATGACTTTCCACTTCATGACCGGTCTCTGGATGGAGGACTGGGGTTTTGAGATCACCGAAAGCATCCGCATCGGGGCAGACGGGCCGGAGTGCCTGTCCGATGTGCCGCGCAAAATGCTGGTAAAGGACTGACCCATGAAGGAAAATCCGATTTCCCCCACCATTCCGCTGGATCAGGACGGGGTGCACCATGGCTTCCTGAAACTGCCCTACAGCCGCGATGATTCCGCTTGGGGCTCGGTGATGATCCCACTCACGGTAATCAAACACGGCGAGGGGCCGACGGCGCTGCTGACCGGCGCCAACCATGGCGATGAGTACGAAGGCCCGATTGCGCTACAGGAACTGGCGGCGACCACCAAGGCTGAGGATGTGACCGGTAGACTGATCATTGTTCCGGCCTTCAATTACCCGGCCTACCGGGCTGGCAGCCGGACTTCGCCCATCGACAAGGGCAATATGAACCGGTCCTTCCCGGGCCGCCCCGACGGCACCGTGACCGAGAAGATCGCGGATTACTTCCAGCGCACATTGCTGCCCATGGCGGATCTGGCGGTGGATTTCCACTCCGGCGGAAAGACGCTGGATTTTGTCCCCTTCGCGGCCGCGCATATCCTCGATGATAAGGCCACGCAGGAGGCCTGCTTTGCCGCGATGAAGGCCTTCAATGCGCCCTATTCGGTGGAGCTGTTGGAGATCGACAGCGCGGGCATGTATGACACCGCGGTTGAGGAGATGGGCAAGGTGCTGGTCACCACCGAGCTGGGTGGCGGCGGCTCATCCACGGCGCGCAGCAATGCCATCGCCAAGAAGGGCCTGCGCAATGTGCTGATCCATGCGGGCATTCTGCAGGGTGAGATGCAGCTGGATCAGACCGTCAACCTGACCATGCCTGATGATGATTGCTTCCTGTTCAGCGAGGGCGATGGGCTGTTTGAGATCATGGCCGATCTGGGCGAAGAGGTGGCCAAGGGGGATCTGGTGGCACGGGTCTGGCCGCTGGACCGCACCGGTGAGGCGCCGGTGGAATACCGGGCCCGCCGCGCCGGCTTGGTGATCAGCCGCCATTTCCCCGGGCTGATCAAATCCGGCGACTGTGTGGCCGTTGTCGGCGTCACCGGTGGCTGATAAGGCAAAAGATATGCAACTGGACCGGCGCGATCTCGAAATTTTGCGCGTGCTCTCGACCGAGGGCCGCATCACCAAGGCCGCGCTGGCCGAACGGATCGGCCTGTCGCCGACCCCCTGCTGGGACCGGCTGAAAAAGCTGGAGCAGGCCGGATTGATCGAAGGCTACGGCGCCCGCATCAATCTGAAAAAACTCGCCCCCCATGTGACCGTCTTTGTTGCGGCCGAAATCGCGGATCACACCGCTGCCAGCTTCCGCGCCTTTGAGGCTGCTATGCAGCGGTATGAGGAGGTCATGGCCTGCTGGGCTCTGGGCGGCGGCTTTGACTACCTCTTGCAGATCGTCACTCGCGACATCGACGCCTACCAGCGGCTGATCGACGAGATGCTCGATGCCCGCATCGGCCTATCCCGCTATTTTACCTATGTGGTGACCAAACCCGTCAAAGGTGCCACTGCGCCGCCCCTGGATATTCTGCTGGGCAAAGACTGAACCGGCACCTTCCGGGGGGCGTCCAGTGGATTCCTCTGGAACCCCTGCAAACTTCAGTCACTTCCTCCCCTGTAAACAGGCAGATTCCTCTGTAAGAAATCTGGAGGACAATCATGACAGAGACCGCTCTCTCTGCCCGCACCGAAATTGCCGACAAGGCTCTTGTGCGTTCTTTTTCCTATATAAACAACAAATGGTGCAGTGGCGCCAATGGTGAGACCTTCCCGGTCTCCGACCCGGCGGACGGGGCTGAACTGGGCCATGTTGCCAGTCTTTCCGCAGAAGAATCCTCTGCCGCGGTTGATGCCGCCCAGGCAGCATTTCCTGTTTGGTCAGGGCTGTTGCCGCAGGAACGTGCCGCAATCTTGCGCCGCTGGTTCGAGCTGCAGCTGCAGCATAAGGAAGACCTGGCTCACATCATGGTGCTGGAACAGGGCAAACCCCTGTCGGAAGCACGCGGCGAGATCGACTATGGCGGCGCCTTTGTGGAGTTCTATGCCGAGGAGGCCAAACGCCCCAATATCGAGGGCGTCACCAGCCACCTGCCCGATGCAGAAGTCGAGCTCTGGCGTGAGCCGGTTGGTGTCGCAGCACTGATCACGCCGTGGAACTTCCCCTCTGCCATGCTGACCCGCAAGGCCGCTGCCGCGCTGGCGGCGGGCTGCACCGTGGTGGCGCATCCTTCGGGTGAGACCCCCTTCAGCGCCCTGGCCCTGGCGGAGCTGGCGGAGCGCGCGGGCTTCCCGCCGGGGGTGTTCAATGTTGTGACCGGCAAGGCCTCAACCGTGGTGGAGCCCTGGACCCGCGATGCCCGGGTACGCGCTCTCTCCTTCACCGGGTCTACCGCTGTGGGCAAGCTCCTGTACCGCCAGTCCGCGGATACGGTGAAACGGCTGGTGATGGAGTTGGGCGGCCACGCGCCGGTGATTGTCTTCAAGGGCTGCGATCTGGACAAGGCCGTTGATGAGGCCATCAAGGCGAAATTCGCCACCTCCGGCCAGGATTGCCTCGGCGCCAACCGGATCTTTGTGGAACGCCCCGTCTACGGCGAATTCTGCGCCAAATTCACCGCAGCATCCAAGGCACTGACCATCGGTCGGGGCATGGAAGACTGCGACCTCGGCCCGCTGATGAACGAAAAAGCGGTGCAAAAACAGGAAGAGCATGTGGCCGATGCCCTGGCCAAGGGCGCTAAACTTGCCTGCGGCGGCAAGCGCCATTCGCTGGGACCGCTGTTCTATGAGGCCACGGTTCTTACGGATGTGCCCGCAGATGCGCTGATCATGTCGGAGGAAACCTTTGGGCCCGTGGCCCCCATCACCGCCTTTGATACCGAAGAAGAAGTGGTCGCCCGCGCCAATGACAGCGAATACGGGCTGGTGGCCTATCTCCACAGCCATGACCCGCGCCGCATCTACCGCCTCAGCCGCGCCTTGCAATATGGCATGGTGGCGGTGAACCGCACCAAAGTGACCGGCGCGCCAATCCCTTTCGGCGGCACTAAGCAATCCGGGCTGGGCCGCGAAGGGGCGCGCCTCGGAATGGAAGAATTCACCGAAATCAAATACATCTGCCGCGACTGGGCCTGAGCCCGCTGGCAAATCGTAAGGAAAAGACATGCTGAAGAATGACCAACTCGACCAGTGGGACCGCGAGAATTTCTTTCACCCTTCAACCCATCTGGCCCAGCACGCCCGCGGCGAAAGCCCCAACCGGGTGATCAAGACTGCCTCCGGCGTTTTTATCGAGGACCGCGACGGCAACCGGCTGCTGGATGCCTTTGCCGGGCTCTATTGCGTCAACGTCGGCTACGGGCGCCAGGAGATCGCCGAGGCCATCGGTGATCAGGCCAAGGAGCTGGCCTATTACCACTCTTACGTTGGCCACGGCACCGAGGCCTCGATCACCCTGTCCAAGATGATCCTGGACCGGGCGCCGAAGAATATGTCCAAGGTCTATTTCGGCCTTGGCGGCTCTGACGCGAATGAAACCAACGTCAAGCTGATCTGGTATTACAACAACATCCTGGGCCGCCCGGAGAAGAAGAAGATCATCTCCCGCTGGCGCGGCTATCATGGCTCGGGCCTGATCACCGGCTCGTTGACCGGGTTGGAGCTGTTCCACAAGAAGTTCGACCTGCCGGTGGAACAGGTGATCCACACCGAGGCGCCCTATTACTACCGCCGGGACAATCTGGACCAGAGCGAAGAGCAGTTCGTGGCCCATTGCGCGGCGGAGCTGGAAGCGCTGATCGAGCGCGAAGGCGCAGACACTATCGCCGCCTTCATCGGCGAGCCGGTTCTGGGCACCGGTGGCATTGTGCCGCCGCCCGCAGGCTATTGGGACGCCATTCAGGCGGTTCTGAAAAAGCACGACATCCTGCTGGTGGCGGATGAGGTTGTCACCGGGTTCGGGCGCCTTGGCAGCATGTTCGGCTCTGACCACTACGGCATCGAGGCCGACATCATCACCATCGCCAAGGGGCTGACCTCGGCCTATGCGCCGCTCTCCGGCTCGATCATTTCGGACAAGGTCTGGAAGGTGCTGGAGCAGGGCACGGATGAGAACGGACCGATCGGCCACGGCTGGACCTACTCTGCCCACCCTATCGGGGCCGCAGCCGGTGTTGCCAACCTCAAGCTGATTGACGATCTGAACCTGGTGCAAAACGCCGGCGAGGTGGGCGCCTATCTGAACGCTTGCATGGCAGAGGCGCTGTCGGGTCATGCCCATGTCGGTGAAGTGCGCGGTGAGGGGATGCTCTGTGCGGTGGAATTTGTGAAGGACAAGGACAACCGCACCTTCTTTGACGCTGCTGACAAGATCGGCCCGCAGATCTCGGCCAAGCTTTTGGAGCAGGACAAGGTCATTGCCCGCGCCATGCCGCAGGGTGACATCCTGGGCTTCGCCCCGCCCTTCTGCCTGACACGCGCAGAGGCCGATCAGGTGGTTGCCGCAACCCAGAGGGCGGTCAAATCCGTGCTTGGGTGATTGAGGCACAAATCAGGGAAAGGGCTGGCGAAAGCCGGCCCGATTCGCGTTCTTCTGCAGGCTGCCGGATGCAAACAGATGTGCCTGGAAGGAAAGCCCGCATTTGGACCAAAAAATGCTCGCCACTCTCGCAAAGTGTTGACATCTGCCGTTGGAACAAATCTGAGGAACTTTCGCTTTGTCCTGCGACTTGTGAATTCACAGTGTCAGATTTACTGTAACCTGCATGAACGGCTGCAATCTCCGCCGCGTCGCAAAATAAGATTCCCGCGGAGGTGCGGCCTTTTTTGCGCAGCGTGCGCTCGCAGCACAAAATTGAGAGGTCCGGAGAGGGCTGCCAGCGGTCCTTGATCCCAAACAAACGAATGGTCGCAAAGTCCCGCACCTTTCCCGTTCGATGACATTTGGCGGCTGCGCTCGCGGCGAAGGGTAGCCTTTTCCAGTGCGTGGGCGACACTCAGTTTTGGCCCTGCCACCAGATTCCGCGACTTTGCAAATGAAGCTTTCTGCGCACCGCTGACACCTGTGCAGGTCGCATCATTGGGGAGTGCTCACCAGGGCTGATGAAGGGCTGCTTTCGGAAAATCATCTCTGGCCGTGCGCAGGGGCAGCATCGTGAATGCTAAGCCCGGTCCCTGTGACCGCTAGGGGCTGAACGCGGAAAGAAGCGTCCCTTGCTTGAGCCTCCCCAACTGAACTGGTCCACCGCTATGTTTAGGAACCGGAGGACCAAGAATGGCAAACAAGCGACCAAAGCCCGAAGAGATTGTCTCGAAGTTGCGGCAGGTTGAAGTTCTGATGGGGCAAGGCATGCGCCGTCTGGACGCGATCAGACAGATCGGCGTTGTCGAACAGACCTATTATCGCTGGCGCAAGCAATACGGCGGAATGGGCGTAGATCAACTGAAGGAACTGAAGCGTCTTCAGAAGGAGAACGACCGGTTGAGGCGAGCTGTGTCTGACCTGACGCTCGACAAGCTGATCTTGACGGAGGCCGCAAAGGGAGTGATGGCCTTCTAGGAACTGATCCTGTGGATCAATTCAGGCCCGAACGGGCGGAGCCCCTGAGCCCTTCGCGTCGTCGTAAATGCATCGACCATGTGCGGCAGGAGCTGGGTGTGTCTGAGCGTCGGGCCTGCCGCACTCTGGGTCAGCATCGAACGACGCAGCGCAAGGTGCCCCAAGGCCGGGCCGATGAAGAGCGTCTGACCGACGACATCATCGAACTGGCCGACCAATAGGGGCGCTATGGCTACCGCATGGTCACTGGCCTGCTGACCAACGCAGGCTGGCCCCCTCTCGGCAGATCGCTTCGCAATTGCCTGCCGGGCAATGTGTGAACCACAAGCGGGTCGAGCGTATCTGGCGGCGTGAAGGGCAGAAGGTTCCAGCTAAGCAACCGAAGAAGGGGCGGCTCTGGCTGAATGACGGATCATGCGTGCGGCTGCGGCCGGAATATCAGAACCATGTCTGGTCCTATGACTTCGTTCATTGCCGGACAGATGACGGGAAGGCGTTCCGGACGCTGAACATCATTGATGAGCACAGCCGGGAATGCCTGGCGATCAAGGTGAAGCGAAAGCTGAACTCTGTAGACGTGATTGATGCCCTGACGGATCTGTTCATCCTGCGTGGGGCGCCAGCCTTCATCCGGTCAGACAACGGTCCTGAGTTTGTGGCTCAAGCTGCCCGGAACTGGATTGCGGCCGTGGGTGCCAAGACCACCTATATCGAGCCTGGCTCACCCCTCTCGGGACATCGCCATGCGATGCCCTGCCGGGCAGTGCATGGGAGAACGGATACTGCGAAAGCTTCAATGGCCGGTTCCGGGACGAGCTGCTCGACGGGGAGATTTTCTATACCCTGCGTGAAGCCCAGATCCTGATCGAAGAATGGAGGAAACACTACAACACCAAACGGCCACACAGTGCATTGGGCTATCGCCCGCCAGCGCCAGAGGCAATCATCCCGATGAAAAGCAGGCCAATCATCCACTAACAATCAACTTGGACCAGTCAGATGAGGCTGCTCAGAGACACGAAGAAGGAACGGGTCTGTGTCTAATGGCAAAACTGTGTGTCGCCCGACAAAAAGTTGTGGAACGCCACGAACCTTTGACTCAATCGACAGCCAAAGCCTCAAAAATGAGCAAATCATGTCATTCAATTCTGATCCAAACGTCAAGCATTTCTGATCCAATACCAAAAACGGACCTTCGTCGAAGCCGCATAACAAAAGCCCAGATTGAGAAAAGCGGCCATCCACCGAAAGGGAGACTTTGGCATCTTCGATGTGTTCTGCGCCAAGGGTGGCAAGTGACCCTCACAAGGTCATGCCAACTGTCCGTGAAGGACATTGGATGATGCACTGCTAAGCTGCAATTCGATTCAAAAAGCAGAGTTTGTTCGATGGCGCAACAAAACACGGTGTCGCATTTTATGATTTGTGCCGTTTCGCAAAGTCAACGAACGCCCGGACGCGGGATGGCATGTTGCGCTTGGACAGGTAGTTAAGCGAGAATCTTGGCAGCGTAGCGGCCTGGCCTTCCAGAACCTGAATCAAGCTGCCGTCTTTCAGCGAGCATTCCGCAGAGCTTGCAAAAATGTAGGCCAGCCCAAGCCCCGCCTTTGCGCTTTCAAGGATGGAGGTCACGTCATTGGTGACGATCTTGGGGCGCGGCATCACCAAATAGGGGCCGTCGGCACCTGTAAACACCCAGGGAGCCAGATTGTCGGCGCCTGTAATGGCAAAACAGACTCCGCTATGTGCCGCCACATCCGCAGGTTCCTCAAGCGATGGGCCTTTGGCCAGATAGTCGGGGGATGCGACAATCGCCATCTCCTGTGTGGGGCCAATTGCGATGGCATGTGTGTCAGGATCAAGCAGGATCTCGGCACGGATTGCGGCATCAACTCCGCTAGTCACGAGGTCGACCTTGGTTTCGTCATAGATAAGTTCAATCGTCACCGCCGGATGCTCTTTTGCAAACCCTGTGATCAGAGCATCCAGAAACAATTGGCCCGTGGCGGTCGGCGCAGTCAGCCGAAGTGTGCCCGACACACCTTCGTTCAGGTCATGCACATCCTTCAGCGCTGATTTCAGATCGTTGATCGCGGGCAGACTGCGGCGATAAAGCAGCTCTCCTGCTTTGGTCAGGGCGATGGTCCGGGTTGAGCGTTCGATCAGGCGCACACCAAGACGATCTTCAAACCTTTGTACGGCTTCACTGACCGACCCCGCACCCAGTTTCAGTTTATCGGCTGCCGCTCGAAAGCCGTTCTCTTGGGCAACGGTCACGAATATCGAAACATCGCTCAACTCATTCCGTCTCATTGTTCGGTATTCCTTACACTGCGATCAAAAATAAGTAATTTTCCAAACAATTACCCCTGACTATCTTGTTTGGCAATGGAAATGACACGCTTCGCAACTCACCTAGCCGGAGCGAGATAAGTCAAAAGGATAAAGCAAATGAGCACGATGAAAATCTGGGACCTGCACATGACCTATGACGGCCCAATGACTGAAGAATTTGCCCAAGGAACCAAACAATTGGCCGAGAGCATTGCACAGGAATCCGGCGTAATCTGGAAGATCTGGACCTTAGATGAAAACACCGGTGATTTCGGTTCAACCTACCTATTCCGAGATCTCGCAGCGCTGGAGGTCTATAAAGCGATGCACGTGAAGCGGTTGGAATCCATCGGTGTCACCGTAACGTCGGATTATGTGTTTGATATCATGGAAGACCTCAGCGCAATCACCCATGCTCCCTTGAGGGAAGTCCCTTGAAACAAAGGAAAGGAGTTTTCAGATGAGCAACCGAACCTTCCTATCCCTTCACAGCATAATCTACGCGTTCTTCGCCTTTGCGCTGTTTTTTCTGCCCGGCTTTCTGTGGCCAAACTACGGCGTGGAGCTGAATGACCGCTATGCCTGGTTTCTGTCACAGCACAACAGTATTTTTCTTGGAGGGATTGCCATTCTGGGATTCCTGCTTCGGGAAGTGACCGATGGGACAACCATCCGGAAGCTGCTGACTGGGCTGATGGCAACCAACGCGCTTGGGTTTATCGTAACGCTATATGCCGCCATGATTGGTGTCTTCACCGGCTTTGGCTGGTCGGATCCCGCCTTCTTTGCTTTTCTTGCAGTGATGAGCTTCTTACAACTTAAGAAGTCTGATCAAGCCTGATCATCGGAAACAGAGCTCGGGGTGCTCAGCTCCGGGCATCCTCCTAAAAATCTGGCTCAATATGTACGGTCATGAGGCTCGCTGTCGGTGAACCTGCCTGCCGCCGCCCTCCTGCCAATATGGTCCTACTTGTCCGTGATCTGGATACCAATCAACTGAAAATCTGAGCAATGTATGAGCGGCTGCTTTGAGGAAACTGCGCTGCAGCACGGAGCGCGACCGCTTATGTCGACTTTGGGCCGTCCTTGAAGACGGCCCATAACCTAAGATTTCAATGGCCTCTGCAATCGCAAGTGCATCTTCCAACTCAACATCGAGATATCTAACAGTGCTGTCTATCTTGGTGTGGCCCAACAGGAGCTGAACTGCGCGCAGATTGCCCGTCTTCTTGTAGATCTGGGTCACCTTGGTGCGCCGCATGGAATGGGTGCCGTATGCGCTCGCCTCCGGACCAATCGACGTCACCCAGTCACGGACAATCCGTGCATACTGACGGGTTGAGATGTGAAGACGTTCGTGAAACCGGCCGGGCCATCTGTATTCAGATCCGACCATCAGCGGGTCTTGTATCCACTTTTCCAGTGATGTCGGCGTGCCTTATTAGATTTCGAAGCGTAAAGGTTTCTGCGTTTTGCTTTTAAAAACCCATGCGCGTTCCTTGATTTGGCCTGATGCCATAACGTCGATGATCTTCATTTTGACCAGATCGCAGCCGCGCTGCTTGCTGTCGATTGCCAGGTTGTAGAGAGCAAGATCTCGTTGGTTATCTGCCAGCTCGAGCTGAACCCTGATTGCCCAGACATGTTTGGGCTTCAACGGTCGCTTTTGTCCAACCATGCGCCCCTTATTCCAAGCAGGACGAAGTGCACGAATGGCAGGTAAGTTGGCAATGGTCATGATGGTTTCTCCCATCTGCCACGACCCACCACAGCGCCAACCGGACGTTGACAATCCAAGGTAACACTCTCAGGTTCCATCGCGAACAAAGTCAGGAACGAGCCCAAAGCACCGGATGCTGCGCCTGGCACGAAGGGCTGCGAAGCGCAGAAAGCACTATTTGCAAAGTCGCGGGATCTGGCGGCATGATGGAGGACCTATGCCGCGAAGGAACCAGGAAGAGCAGACTTTCGCCGCGAGTGCAGCCTCAAATCAGGGCCGAACGGTACAGACTCGGACAAAGCTCACCTTGGCGAGGGTCGCGCCAATGACGGCTTACTGAAAAAGCCCACTAAGATAATTTGGGAGTTCGGCTGAGACTTGATCGAGCCGATCAACCCGCAACGCCGATTGATAAAGGCGGCTAACATCATGGTCGATGCCAATGGCGGCAATGCGAAATCCCGGCGTCGTCTTTATATCAGCAATGACTGCCGCTAAATGACGCCACAAAAAATCCGGGTGGTTTTCGCTTAGAGTGCTGTCGTCAACGGGTGCCCCATCAGTGATCACGATGACCAAATTCTGATCTGCTTCTAAGTTCTTTAGCCGCTCGGCCGCCCAGAACACGGCTTCACCGTCTATGTTTTCTTTCAGAATGTCACTTCGGAGCATGTTGTGGACTGACCAAGGCGCGCTAGGATTTGTATTTGATGCATCGCGATAGCGAATGTGCAGAACATCATTCAAGCGCCCGGGATTTCTGGGACGCCCTCTATCAATCCAAAGCTGGCGAGATTTTCCGCCCTTCCATGCTGCTGTTGTGAAACCGAGAATTTCAAATCGTACGTCCAGTCTGCTCAAGAAATCGCTGACCATTTGGACCACTAGACAGGCAACTATCGCCCTTTGGCCCTTAAGCGATCCGGAATGGTCTACGACGAGCGAAACGGCGGTCGTTTCACCAAGATTGGCGTTGTGCGAGAGGATAGCGTCGATGTGGCTCAATGAATTCAAGCTGGTCTTTGTTCGATGCACCGCAGTTGCTCTTTCGAAGGCTTTGACTTGCTCCTCCAGCGACTTTCTGTCGACGGAAGAAAGCTCTTGGCTCAATTCTTCGCCGGTAATCTCAACATCATAAGCGGTCGAATAGATAGAGTACTCTCGGTCATCACCGTTTTTTTCCCAAAACCAGCTCATTGGAGACCACCTGCGAAAACGTCCGTCGATTGAAAAGCGGACTTTGGTTGATTCCGCAGCATCGGTCAATATGGGCTCGCCGCCGCCATGCGGCGATGCGGTAGCACGGTTGCAGCAAAGCCGCTCCAGGTCTCGGCTGCAGAATGGCGCTAGCAGCTCAATGCAGTCATTGGATGGACGCACTGCTTCCAGTATACCGCAACCGTACAACTTTCAGCGGATCTTCCCGAAAGCGGCCCTTCGTTGGCCCTAGTGAACACTCCTCATTGCTGCGGGCTCACCGGGGGCAGCGAAGCGCAGAAAACGGGCTTTGCTAACCTTCCATTTGCAGCCCTCTAGACCGGCCATTTGACGTGCCGTCCCAGGTATGCAGACATCGGTTTCAAGCTTGGTTTAGCAGGGATTTTAGTTCAGCCCCAAACCAGGTGACGAAGCTGGAGGCGGGTTGAGTGAAACCGATGGCTTCAGGAGCAAGGAACTGAAAGACGCGCTCGCAGGGCAAACGAGATTCATAGGGTTCAACCAAAAAACCCTTTCCAAGTGCGTCCATTACATAGACGTCACGCAGCAGGGCAAAACCTTGCCCCGAGATCGCTGCCTGAAGGATCATATCTGCATTGTTGAAGGTCAGGCGCGGTCGCGCTTCGAATGGGTGCCCGGCAAGAAAGGTAGAAAAGTATTTGGCCCAATGAACGGTTTCATCTTCGTGGATAAGTTGCGCCTGTAAAAGCAGCCTGACATCTGGGCCGTCGTCCGGCTGCAACAGGCCCGTCAGGGAGGCCAGGTAGTCAGGGGAGCATACCACCCTCATGTGTTCTTGGGGCACGGGAACCAGGGCATTGCCATTTACATCTGCCTCCTGCGAATGAGAGCGTGGAAGCAGACGCAATGCGACATCAATCCGCTCTTCCTCCAGGTTCACAAAACGGTTTGCAGCGCAGATCCTGACATTGATTTCAGGGGACCGCCGGAGAAAACCATCAAGCCTGGGCTGTAGAACGATGGAGGCAAGAGAGGGGGCTATTCCTATCGAAAGAACCTTTTGATGATACTGGCTCCCCACCAAATGACCAATATGTTCCAGCTGATATGTTACTGCGCGAATGTCTGGAATAATTGCACGCAGAAACTCTGTCGGTTCCAGGTTTCTCCCCTTCGCACGAAACAGCTTTGCACTCCACCTATCCTCTAACTTACTGATATGATAAGATACTGTAGGTTGCGCCAAATTGAGTTCTCGCGCCGCAGCGGAGATCGAATTAAGCCGTGCAACCGCATCTAGCGATCGTGCTTCTTGCAGCGTTGGGATGAATCTACGTGGGGCACTCATGCTCGATTCATAGATGTTCTCTATAGGATTTTCAACTTTACTGATTTGTCAGAAGCCACCCGCAAGGCGAATAATCAGCCAGGTTTTGGTTCCAGTCAAAATGGGAGGATGGACATGACAATTTCAAGGAGAACGGCGATCAAAGGCTTGGCTGCGGCGCTTTCAGTGAGCTTCAGCGGGTTGGCCGCTCAGGCCGGAGAAACGCTTGATCGCATTCTAAGCGACGGCGTGTTGACCGTCGGCACCAATTCGGACTACCGCCCCAATTCCTTCATGAATGACAATAATGAACTCGACGGGTTTGATATTGCGGTTTCCAAGGAAGTTGCCGCACGCTTGGGGGTCGACGTTAAATTCGTAACTCCTGGATGGGAGGTCATGACCGCAGGGCGATGGGCTGGTCGCTGGGACATGGTAGTTGGCTCGATGACGCCGACAAAGGCCCGCGCCGAGGTTCTGGACTTTCCGGCGATCTATTACTTCAGCCCCGCTGCTTTTGCCGTGCACAAGACATCGTCCGCCGAAAAACCGGGCGATCTGGATGGAAAAATCGTGGGCGTAGTTTCCGCCTCAACATACAACCGATATCTGGAGCACGATCTGAAGCTCGACGTTGTAGGAATGCCTGCCTTTACCTATGATGTCACTCCCGGTGAGATCCGGGCCTATAGCGATGTGAACGAGTTTGATGACCTTGCCCTTGGCGATGGCGCGCGGCTCCATGCGGTGTTGCAATCGGTACCGGTTATCGGCGAAGCGGTTGCTGTTGGCCTTCCGATCAAACAGTTGGGAGAGCCAGTCTTCTTTGAACCACTCGCGCTGGCCACCGACAAGGGGGATGCAGAGCTGAATGCCCGCCTGCACAATATCATCGAAGAGATGAAGAGCGACGGTACATTGGCCAAACTGTCGGTCAAATGGCACGGCACTGACCTCGTCAGCACCAACTAAGGCAAGCCAATGGTCACATTGTTCAAAAGCCGCTTCCAGCATGGGCCGGAGCGGCTGAAGCTGGCAGCAGGTCTTGCGCTATCCGTTTTTGCGGCCACTTTCCTGCTGTCTGCCAATCAGGGGGCCTTGGGCGATCTGCTATTGCCCGCCATGCGGCCTGAGACCCTGGCCGGAACCTGGGGGCGGTTTTCAGTGGCATTGGTGGCCTTTCTCATCGGGGGGGGCGTGGTCTACGCCCTCCTTGGCCTTCGGCGCCGCCTGCAGGCCTATCTGACCTGGGCTGTGCTGGCCGCTATTGCTCTTGGGCTATTCTATTCCTTTGATCTGAGTTTTGGTTTCATTGGCAAGAAACTGCCCTATCTCTTGTCGCAGGGGGCGGTCACTACGCTCTATGTCTCAGCGATTTCGATCACGCTGGCCTTTGTCTTTGCCCTTGCCGGGGCAACTGCAAAACTCTCCGGCATTGGCATTCTTGAAGGTATCGGGTCGTTCTATACTTCGTATTTTCGCGGTACGCCGCTCTTGGTGCAGCTGTTCCTGATCTACCTGGGACTGCCGCAGATTGGCTTTGTCGTGGATCCAGTGCCTGCGGCGATTGCCGCGCTTTCGCTGGTCTATGGTGCCTATATGACAGAGATCTTCCGCTCCGGAATTCAATCGCTCCCCGCGGGCCAGTGGGAGGCCGCCGATGCTTTGGGTCTGCACCGCATGGTGACCTTCCGCAAGGTGATCCTGCCGCAGGCAATGCGCGTTATCATCCCCCCGACCGGTAATCAGTTCATCGCCATGCTAAAGGACAGCTCCCTTGTAAGTGTTGTCGGGGTTTGGGACCTGATGTTCCTGGCCCGCACCGTTGGCCGGTCTGATTTCAAAATCCTCGAAATGCTGATCACAGCCTCGATCGTCTACTGGCTGATGTCGATTGTCCTGGAGCTCGTCCAAAAGCGGATTGAACTGCATTTCTCCAAATCCCTGATCCGCTAACCGCAAGAACAGAAAGAAATACTGTCAAGATGACTGCCTATTGTGACTGTACGTTAAGAGTGGCCGTGATGGCCAACTCGGGGTTTGACTCGGGCATTGGCCTGACACGGCAAACCCTGGACGACAAATACCTGACGGCCGCGCTCGAAGGTTGCAGCGCTCTACCGATTATCGTTCCGACCCTCTCCAGTTCGGCGCAACTGGAGGCCTTCCTTGACCTGGTTGATGGGGTCATTCTGACCGGCGATCAATCAAATATCGAACCTGACGTTTATGGCGCTACCGGCGACCGTCAGAGCCACGGCCCTTTTGATCCGCAACGGGATGCATCGGCGCTCTATATGGTCAACGCGGCCTGCAAGAGGAAACTGCCCCTACTTGGCATTTGCCGTGGCATGCAAGAGATAAATGTCGCCTTTGGGGGCACTATCCGCACAGGGTTTGCCGGAAGCGCTGACTACCCGGACCATCCACGGTTGCCCAAAGTCACGGACCCGGACCTTGTCTATCGGGAAGCACACCCGGTGAGTGTGAACCCCGAAACCCAACTGGGTGCCGCCATTGGCAAGCCACGTGTGTTTGTGAATTCTGTACATATACAGGCTGTTGAGGAACTGGCCAAAGACTTGACGCCCGTAGCCCTATCCGATGATGGGATCGTCGAAGCCTTTGAACACAGTTCGGGCGAGCCAATTATTGGGGTTCAATGGCACCCGGAATACAGGGCTACTGAAAGGCCCTTGTCCGCGGCCTTGTTTTCCCATTTTGCCCGTCTCATGAAGGGCCGCAAAGAAAGCGCTCCATACATTTTGTGACGTTGGTTCCGTTGGATAGCGGTTCTTCACCTTCCAACTTTTCAAGGTCGCCATGTCCGCTCAGTATAACCGCTAGCATTCTATTTGGGGTTTCTGAGGCTCTGTGAGCCTTCTCTAAATCTCCTTAAAATACCGCAAAATTCTGATTCTTTTTGCGTTGGTGTGCCTATCGCTTTGCGACAATTTAGCGATGCCATTGGTGGTTTCTGTTTGGATCGACTGACTAAAGGTTGAACAAAAAGCAGCCATTCGTGCAGTCGTGGTGATGAGCCTCCCCAACTGAACTGGTCCACCCCTATTTTAAGGAACCGGAGGGCCAAGAATGGCGAACAAGCGACCGAAGCCCGAAGAGATTGTCTCGAAGTTGCGGCAGGTTGAAGTTCTGATGGGGCAAGGCATGCGCCGTCTGGACGCGATCAGACAGATCGGCGTTGTCGAACAGACCTATTATCGCTGGCGCAAGCAATACGGCGGAATGGGCGTAGATCAACTGAAGGAACTGAAGCGTCTTCAGAAGGAGAACGACCGGTTGAGGCGAGCTGTGTCTGACCTGACGCTCGACAAGCTGATCTTTAGGGAAGCTGCGAAGGGAGTGATGGCCGTCTAGGAATTGATCCTGTGGATCAATTCAGGCCCGAACGGGCGGAGCCCCTGAGCCCCGCTCGTCTTCGTGCTTGCATCGACCATGTCCGCAGCCAGTTCAAAGTGTCTGAGCGCAGGGCCTGCCGCACTCTGGGTCAGCATCGAACGACGCAGCGCAAGGTGCCCCAAGGCCGGGCCGATGAAGAGCGTCTGACCGACGACATCATCGAACTGGCCGACCAATAGGGGCGCTATGGCTACCGCATGGTCACTGGCCTGCTGACCAACGCAGGCTGGCCCCCTCTCGGCAGATCGCTTCGCAATTGCCTGCCGGGCAATGTGTGAACCACAAGCGGGTCGAGCGTATCTGGCGGCGTGAAGGGCAGAAGGTTCCAGCTAAGCAACCGAAGAAGGGGCGGCTCTGGCTGAATGACGGATCATGCGTGCGGCTGCGGCCGGAATATCAGAACCATGTCTGGTCCTATGACTTCGTTCATTGCCGGACAGATGACGGGAAGGCGTTCCGGACGCTGAACATCATTGATGAGCACAGCCGGGAATGCCTGGCGATCAAGGTGAAGCGAAAGCTGAACTCTGTAGACGTGATTGATGCCCTGACGGATCTGTTCATCCTGCGTGGGGCGCCAGCCTTCATCCGGTCAGACAACGGTCCTGAGTTTGTGGCTCAAGCTGCCCGGAACTGGATTGCGGCCGTGGGTGCCAAGACCACCTATATCGAGCCTGGCTCACCCCTCTCGGGACATCGCCATGCGATGCCCTGCCGGGCAGTGCATGGGAGAACGGATACTGCGAAAGCTTCAATGGCCGGTTCCGGGACGAGCTGCTCAACGGGGAGATTTTCTATACCCTGCGTGAAGCCCAGATCCTGATCGAAGAATGGAGGAAACACTACAACACCAAACGGCCACACAGTGCATTGGGCTATCGCCCGCCAGCGCCAGAGGCAATCATCCCGATGAAAAGCAGGCCAATCATCCACTAACAATCAACTTGGACCAGTCAGATGAGGCTGCTCAGGGTCACACTATGACACTTGGGTCAGGTTCGTATGACATTCAACAAAAGTGGAATGGCGGACCGAGGAGGATTCGAACCCCCGACCCCTTGATTCGTAGTCAAGTACTCTATCCAGCTGAGCTATCGGTCCACTGGGCGGGCATCTAAAGTGGGCACGAGGAAGATGCAACCCATTTGTTTGTAAGGAAGAGGTTTTTCTTTGGCCGCTCCGTTTGAATAGAGTGAGGCGTGAGAGCAAACTGATCGTTTTGAGAAAAGCATTTAACGATGCACCTTGAGCAGTTTGATGCAAATGTTCTTATAAGGCATGGAAAAAACACAACAATGACCTCCTTACCCGGTTGAAGGTCGAGATAGATGGTTGTCGCCACGACTGAAGGCTGTGGCGAAGTACATTATCGACCATCCCGGCGATTTTGGCATGGATCCGATCAGAACAACCTCGAGAAAAATTGGGGTCAGTCCAAACTCTCTTGTGAGATTGGCACAGAAGCTGGGTTTTGAGAATTTCGATGCCTTTAGCGCATCCTTCCGGGACGCTCTTGTGACGGAACAGCGGGTGGAGGATGCCCTGGCGTTGCTTAAGGGGGCGAAGGCCACTTATGTTACCGCAGCCCGCGCAAGCTATGCTCTGTCTTCCTCTTTTCATTATGCAGGGCAGATGGCTTTGCCGGGTTTGCAGCTTATTCCGCGGCACTTGGGCTCCGCTGTTGATGAGTTGGTTCAAGCAGAGCCAGGTGCTTGTCTGTTGGCGGTCACTCTGGCGCCCTATTCTGCCGAGACGATCATCTCTTTACGCTTCGCTCAGCAAAAGGGGGTGAAGCTTATTGTTATCTGTGACAGCGAAGTAATCGCGCCGGGGATCACACCGGATGTGAATTTTCCGGTCGCAGTCCAGTCGCAACACCACTTCGGCTGTTTCACCGGCGCGAAGACCGTGCTGGGGGTCTTGCTGGGCCATTTGATCCTGCAATGCGGGGAGGATGCGCGCCGACGTACCGGAGACTATCAAGCGGCGCGGGGAGGAACAGGCGCCTATTGGAAGGCGCGGCCATTGCCTCGGATCAAGAGCTGAGATCGACCTTTCACTGGCCATGGCTCGCTAAGACCTTTGCTTGCCTTTGCACAGTTCTGAGACGCTGCGGGTCAGAGCTGCGTGGTACACCTCTTTCCCATTTCAGATGGTGTAACTTTTTTTAGGCCATAGGGTAAAAACGCATTGTTTGCGTGAAGGCTCCTGTTCCTCGCAAGGTCGCGGAAACAGTTTCGGAACCTTGGCATGACACCCAAATATGATTTCATCATCATCGGCGCAGGCTCGGCCGGCTGTGTCTTGGCAGAACGGTTGAGTAAAGATGGTCGCTATCAGGTCTTGCTGATTGAAGCGGGGGGAAGCGATGCAAGAGCCTGGGTCAAGATACCCGTTGGCTATGGCTTCACCTTTTCTGATCCTTCGGTGAATTGGCGCTATAGCGCTGCGCCCGACCCTGGTTTGGCTGGGCGTGAAGCCTATTGGCCCCGTGGCCGCGTCATTGGCGGCTCGAGTTCGATCAATGCCATGGCCTATGTGAGGGGGCTGCCACATGATTTCTCGGACTGGGAAGCGGCAGGTGCCACTGGCTGGGGCTGGGACGCTGTCCGCCGCAGCTATGAGACACTAGAGAGACAGGCCAATCCCGATACTGGCCAGGAACAGGGCAATGGGGAGATTGTCGTCAGTGACCTGACCGCGCGTATGCACCCGTTCACCAGGCATTTTCTGTCAGCTGGTAAGGAGATGGGCTGGCCGCAACCGGAACACATGAATGCTCTTCCCCCAAAGGACAGCAATGCGGTGGCCGGGGAAGGGCTTTCCTATGTGCGTAGCACCCTTCGAAGGGGAGTGCGCTGGTCCGCTGCGGATGCTTTCCTGCGTCCGGCACTGAAGCGGAAAAACCTCACGGTTCTGCGAAACGCTTTGGTCGAAAAGCTGTTGTTGTCCGGCAAACGGGCCAGTGGTGTGCGGCTGAGTCAGAAGGGCAAGCTGAGGGACATCCATGCGGCACGAGAGGTTGTCGTCAGTGCTGGTGCGATCAATTCTCCTCAGCTCCTGCAGTTGTCGGGAATTGGCCCTGCGGAAATACTGAAACAACATGGCATCGAGGTGAACTTAGATCTGTCTGAGGTCGGGCAAGGCTTGCAGGACCATCTGGCAGTGTCTCACTTCTTATGGGCCAATGAACCAACCCTGAATGCCACGCTTGGCAATCGCCTGGGGCAGGCCTTGTCCGGGCTGCGCTATCTTCTCGGTCGCAAGGGGCCGCTGAGTGTTCCCGTGAACCAGGTAAGTGGTTTTGCACGATCAAAGGGGAGCGCCTTGCCGGATGTGCAGGTGTACTGCAATCCGGCATCCTATGCGACCTTGCCAAATGGCAAGCCAAGTATCGACCGGGACAACGGGTTCCTGTTGTGCGTGCAGCCCTGTAGACCGACCAGCCGGGGGCAGATCTCTTTGAAGTCGGCCAACCCGCTTGATGCGCCTCTGATCCAACCCAACTCCCTGTCGACCGAAGAGGACAGGCGAAGCGCAATCGGCGCCAGCCATCTTTTGCAAGAACTGAGCCAGAGGCCTGCGCTGCAGAAGGTCATTCGGGCGCACAGGGATCCTGATATCCTCGAAATGGATGACGCAGCTTTGCTGGAGAATTTTCGCCAACGTGCGGGTACGGTTTTTCACGCCAGCTGCTCTTGCAGAATGGGGCGGGGCGCGTCGGATTCCGTATTGGACGCGCGTTTGCGCGTGCATGGTATCTCAGGGTTGCGGGTCATTGATGCTTCGGCGTTTCCCAATGTGACATCCGGCAACACCAATGCACCAACCATGATGCTGGCCGCGCGCGGCGCTGAAATGGTCCTGGAAGACACGCGCAATGCGCCGCAAGCAGCAGAATGATAGGGAGATTCTGATGAAGCTCGAAAAAATCGAAACCTTTGTGTTTGGGAACCCGCCACCGCGACACGGGGGGCGCTACTTTATGTTTGTGCGGCTCACGACAGCCTGTGGTATTACAGGTGTGGGCGAGATCTATAACGCTACCTTCGGTCCTGACCTCTGTTGTGCCATGGCAGAAGAAATGTTTGCGCGTCAGTTCGAGGGCATGGACCCTCATCACATAGAGAAACTCTGGCGGCAATCCTATGGCGCGGGCTATACCCTGCGCCCTGATGTGACCGTTATGGGCGTTCTCAGCGGATTGGAGATGGCCTGTTGGGACATTGTAGGCAAAGCAGCTGGTAAGCCGATCTATGAGTTGCTTGGGGGTAGGGTGCATGAACGGCTGCGAAACTATACCTATCTCTATCCCGACAGCGGGGATGTCTACCCGGACCCTGATGCGCCAAATGTCTATAATGACCCTGACCTGGCGGCTGAAGTCGCTTTGAAGCGTGTCGAAGAAGGCTTTACGGCGATCAAATTCGATCCGGCTGGTCCCTATACAATTTACGATGGGCATCAGCCACGATTGGAGGATTTGGAGCGGAGCGAGTTGTTTGTAAAACGTATTCGCGAAGCGGTTGGTACCCGCGCGGACCTCCTGTTTGGGACCCATGGGCAATTCACGGTCTCTGGCGCAAAACGGATGGCGCGGCGGTTAGAACCCTATGAACCTTTGTGGTTCGAAGAACCCACAACTCCTGAAAACCCAGCAGACATGGCTGAGGTCGCTCGTTTCACCTCCATTCCGATTTCCACTGGTGAACGCCTGTGCACGAAACATGAATTCGCACGGATTCTGGAGACCGGTGCAGCTTCGATCCTGCAGATGGATTTGGGACGGGTTGGCGGGCTGTTGGAGGCCAAGAAAATCGCGAGCATGGCCGAAACCCGACAGGCGCAGATTGCACCTCACCTCTATTGTGGGCCTGTCGTTGCAGCGGCGAATATCCAGATCTCCACCTGTTCGCCCAATTTTTTGATCCTCGAGAGTATTGGTCGTTTCGAAGGACCTTACATGTCCTGTTTGAAATCCAGCATCACCTGGGAGGAAGGCTATGTCATCCCGTCCGCAGAGCCCGGTCTTGGGGTTGAGCTGAACGACGAGGCCATTGCCGCCAGCCCCTATACCGGCAGCAAACTCCATCTAGAACTGGCGCATGAGCCGGTGGTGCAGTGATAACTAAGTGGAGCATCTAATGATCCTGCTAGACAAATTCTACATTGACGGGACTTGGGTGACGCCCCTGGTCGAAAGCAAGTTTCCGATCAAGAACCCAGCTTCTGACTCAGTTATTGGGACCGTTACACTGGGGGCGGCAGCGGATGTGGATCGCGCCGTCGCAGCCGCGTCCCGCGCTTTTGCGAGTTTTTCGCTGACTTCAAAAGAAGAGCGTTTGGAGCTGCTCAGAAAACTGCGCAACATTCTGGAGGCACGCAATGAGGAGATGGCCCGGGCCATCAGTCAGGAGATGGGCGCCCCCATCACCATGGCGCGCAATGAACAGGCGGCCTGCGGTTCTGGCTATGCGGATGATTTCCTCAAAGTGCTGGAAGAGTTCGAGGCCTGCGAAGCGCTGGGCAATGGGGATGAAATCCGGCGGGAGCCAATTGGTGTTTGTGGTCTGATCACGCCATGGAATTGGCCGCTCAATCAGATCGCACTCAAAGTTCTGCCTGCTCTTGCAGCGGGATGTACCTGTGTTCTGAAACCCTCAGAACATACGCCGCTCTCTGCCGCTCTCTTTGCTGAGATGGTGCATGAGGCGGGCTATCCGGCTGGGGTGTTCAATCTGGTATACGGAGATGGGCCAGAAGTGGGCGCGGCGCTTTCGCGGCATCCTGATATCGCCTTTATGTCCTTTACCGGCTCCACCCGCGCGGGAACATTGGTGTCCAAAGATAGCGCTGAAACGGTAAAGCGTGTGGCATTGGAGTTGGGTGGGAAATCACCAAATCTCCTTTTCGCTGATTGTGATCTTGAAACCCGTGTTCGGGCTTCGGTTCACGGGTGTTTTCATAACACTGGCCAGACCTGCACCGCGCCCACCCGGTTGCTGGTTGAGCGCAGCTGCTATGATCGTGTGGTTGCCATGGCCACAGAGATTGCCGAAGGGCAAGAAATCGGTGATCCGGCGCAGGAAGGCGCACACATCGGGCCTCTCTTTGATCAGATCCAATATGACCGTGTGCAACAGATGATCTCTGTCGGACTTGAAGAGGGCGCGCGTTTGATTGCGGGAGGGTTGGGAAAACCAGAAGGCCTGGAGCAGGGATGGTTTGCCAAGCCTACCGTCTTTGCGGATGTGACAAACCAAATGCGCATCGCGCGTGAGGAGATCTTTGGCCCGGTGCTGGTCATCATTCCATTCGAAACAGAAGAAGAAGCCATCTCGATTGCCAATGACACCGACTATGGGCTTTGCGCCTATGTCCAGACTGGCAGTGCCGCGCGCGCCTCACGGGTCGCTGGGGCCTTGCGGGCTGGTGCTGTTGTTATCAATGGGCAGGGGCGGGGATATGGCTCTCCCACAGGGGGCTATAAACAATCTGGCATCGGGCGCGAAGGCGGGGCTTTGGGGCTTGAAGAGTACTACGAAGTCAAAGTGGTACCATCGCTTGATCGGTTGAAAGCCGAAGGTCATTTCTCAAAGCCCTAGAAGTTACCGCGCAGTGAACTTGCCGACGCGTGCTGGCCATCTGAAGGCTGCAGTTGGTTTGAGAGAAAAGAGAAAGGGGAACCTTATTCTGAGGTTCCCTTTTCGCGCTGGAATAGGCCAGCCAGCGCCCCCTTGATGACCTTTCTGGTGGAGGGTTTGCTCTTGGGCGAAAAGGGCATTGGGCGGCAGATTTCCATGGCGGCGATGCCCACCCGAGCGGACAGCGCGCCATTTATCAGCCCCTCGCCAAAGCGACGGGACAGTTTGGACAGGACGGAACCGCCCAAGACGGAATCAAGCAGATCATCGCCTGCAGCCACGGCCCCAGTTGCGGCGAGATGCGCTAAAACGGCCCGCAGCAATCGCCAGGAGCTGAGATGCCCCGGGCGGCCGCCATAGATTTGCGCGACTCGGCGGATCACGCGCATCGAAGTGAGCAAAGCAACGGCGACGTCAGCCAAGGCAAGGGGAACCAGAGCTGTAACCGTAGCGACCTGACGGGCCCCTATCTCTACCTCGTGTAGAGCCTGCGCATCCAGCGGGCTCAACAGCTCTTCTTCGGTCAGCATCAGCAGGGCATCTGCATCCAGAACCTCGTCTTGCTGTTCCTTCAGGCGGGCTCGCTGCCAGGACAGATCTTCCCGGTCGCGGTAGAGATCAGACAGGCTGGATGCGAAGGCGCGCGCGGCTGCAATATCTGATGTGGCCCGAGAGGCCGACAGGCGCAGCCCATCCAGCTTTCGAAGGCGGAGCAGTGCAGCGAGTTCACGCAGAACCAATAGCAAGAGCAGTAAAAGCGCGATCACAAATCCCGCAGAGAGAGCCCAGCCGACCACGGGGAAGCGCGCGATCATTGCGAGGGCAAAATCCCAGGCGGCAATGGAAATGACCGCACCCAGAAGAGAGAGCACAACTGCCCAGAACCAACGCGCCAGTCGCGAGGGCTGGTAAGATGTTACCCGGGTCGCCCTGGTGGAAACTGCGGAATCGTGCCGGCCGTCGATATCCATTGTGTCTGGAACGGGGGGCGCCTCAGACACGCTGGGGGAGGTCTCTCTCTCGGTTTCTTCCAGGTCGAACAAAACGGGTTTGTTACTCATGCGGCGCTCTCCAGCCTGCTTTGGTGTTCCCATTCAAATCGAACCTCTGCCAGGCCCTCTTCATTGTGGCAGCCAGTGGCTCTGGAGGTTGCCCGAAAGCCTTTACTCAGATAAAATCGACGCGCCAGTTCATTGGCTTCAAAGGCGCGTAGCCAGAGCCGTGGCGAGGCGGCTTTTGCCGCGTTCAGAAGTTGGGTTCCGATACCTTTCCCACAGGCTTCAGGAGCGAGGTAGAGGCTGCAGATCTCATCGCTATCTCGGGCGATGAAACCACCGGTATGCCCATGCCAAAGAGCGACCGTGACCCAGCCCTGGTCAATCATGGTGCCGCAAAAGGCTATCATCTCAACCTCTGCGTAGAGTTTAGGCAACCAAGGTGTCGATTGCTGGTACTGGAACAGGATCTGCCCTAGCCGCCCGGCATCAATGGGCTGTCCGGGTCGAAGGAAGGCGGCATCATAGGTGGACTGTTGGGAGAAAGAAGCAGGGGTCACAGCTTATCTCCGATCAGGAACTCTGCGGCTCGGTCCAAACGAATATGCGGTGGCCCATCGCCTGGTTTCAGATCCAGCTCCGCAGGTGCGAATTGCATCGACTGATACTCACTCCCCAGCCAGGCTTCCGCTCCTTTGCGTGCGGGGGCCAACAGGCGTGCGGGATCGTCCGGCAGGGCGCCGGGATAGAAGGCGCTTTGCCGTCCACTTTCGAGCAGTTTCCCCCGCACGCAGGGCAGATCCTGGCCATTGTGGCTGCGCATCTCTTCGGTTGTTGCCCTGATCGAAGCCAGGGCAAGTGCCGCTGTCTGAGCGCCGGCAAATTGTGCGCGATCCCGCGCTTCGGCAGTCAGGGCTTCGATAATGGCGGTCATTTGTGGATGCTGCTGGTGATGCAGATGATCCGCCTTGGTTGCTGCAAAGAGGATCTTTTCAACGCGCTTTCCCCTTAAAAGTTGGGTGAGGAACCCATTCCGCCCTGGCCGAAAGGCTGAAAGCACATCTCCCATGGCCAGGCGCAAATCCTCAACCGCCTGAGGCCCGGTATGGATCGCGGACAAAGCATCAACCAACACCACCTGGCGATCAATCTTGACAAAGTGGTCGCGAAAAAAGGGTTTGACGACCTTGGCCTTGTAGGCCTCGTAGCGTCTTTCCATCTCCCGCCAGAGACTTCTGCGCCGGGCGGTTTCCAGCCGCTCTAAGGGCACAAAGGTAAGCACCGGGGACCCTTCCAAATCGCCGGGCAGCAAAAAACGACCGGGTGTGCAGTCATAGAAACCAGCTTTGCGACTGGCATGGAGATAGGCGGTGAACTCTGCCGTCAGCTTTTGTGCGCGCACCTCGTCGTGATCTGCAGTGGGATCCGTCTCACCTAGGGCCTGAAGGTACTTTTTCGCACAGGTTCTTTGCGGCATGCGTGCAAGGACCTCCTGGCTCCAAGTCTCATAGCCCTTGTCCAGGAGCGCGAGATCCAGCAGCCATTCACCTGGATAGTCGATGATATCCAGGTGCAGGCGGCGCTTACCCTGAAAGCCGGACAGGAGGCCACTGGGCTGTAGGGTGAGGCTGAGCCTCAACTCTGACACCGCTCGTGTGCTGGCAGGCCAATGTGGTTTCGGACCGGTGAGGGCCGCCAGGTGATCCTCGTAAGAAAATCGCGGAACGGTCATATCCGGTTGGGGCTGCAAAAAAGCACTTTCCAGACGCCCAGATCGCGCGGCTTCTAGCTGCAGCATCCGGCCCCGGTTGAGGAGATTGGCCACCAGGGAGGTGATAAAAACTGTTTTGCCCGCACGCGCTAGTCCGGTCACACCCAGCCGTAAGGTTGGTTCGAAGAAGGGAGAAGTGAGACCATTGCCCAAGCTATCCAGCCCACGCATTGCGCCATCGCTTACAACTGACAGGACCATGTCTGCTCGCTTGTTTGTGTCTTGTTGTCATCAAGATAAGGAACCCCTGCGGGTGTTTCCAGAGCCACCTGGGTACTTGTCAGTCGGCTGTTGCCACGCTACTTGCCCGACATGCCGCGTTTTGCTCTCAAAGTCGAATACCATGGAAAACCCTTTGCCGGCTGGCAAAGGCAAAAGGACCTGCCCTCTGTTCAGGGTGCGATAGAGGATGCCTTGTCCCGACTGGAACCTGGGGCTCATACCATCGCGGCTGCGGGGCGAACCGATACAGGGGTGCATGGGCTGGGTCAGGTTGCGCATTGTGACCTGCAGAAGGACTGGGACCCATTCCGTCTTTCAGAAGCGTTGAATTATCATCTGAAACCCGCACCTGTGGCAATTCTGGACTGTGCCGGGGTCGATGAGGATTGGCATGCACGCTTCTCGGCGATCGAACGCCAGTATCTGTTTCGAATTCTGATGCGCCGGGCGCCGGCGACGCATGACGCGGGCCAGGTGTGGCAGATCAATCATGAGCTGGATGTCGCGGCGATGCAGGAAGCCGCGGACCATTTGATCGGCAATCACGATTTTACCACATTCCGATCCTCGATTTGTCAGGCGGCCAGCCCGCAAAAGACATTGGATGAGCTGCGCATTGAAACTGTTCAGGGTTTGTCTGGTCCCGAAGTGCACTTCCATGTGCGCGCCCGCAGTTTTCTACACAATCAGGTCCGCAGTTTTGTTGGAACCCTGGAGCGCGTCGGGGCAGGATCCTGGGAACCCTTGGATGTGAAACACGCCCTGGAAGCCTGTGACCGCTCCGCATGTGGGCCTGTTTGTCCGGGTCATGGCCTCTATCTGGCGCGTGTCGGCTATCCAGACGACCCATTCAGCTGATTCCCAGCCCGGGATTGCTTTGATCGCTCTGTGTCAAAATTTGGCTTCAAAGGTGAGTCCCGAATGTTTGAATTGATCTTGTTTGAAGCGAATTACACGTTCCAACCGGTTTTCGGGCCATTCCTTAGCTGACTCCTGCGTGAGGTCATCGTGAAATTAAGGAAAAAATATCGAATGGCATTTATCACCCATGCACTAGTTATGGTGACGCAATCAGGAGCATGGCATTGTTTTTCAGGAAGAAAGCTCAAGATGAGAGTTCCGCGCAAGACCTGGGAATGGTCATTGCGGATATGATCGACCGCACTCAGGCGACGATCCACTTCGACCCCAAAGGCAATATTGTAACCGCCAATCAGAATTTTCTGAATGCGCTGGGCTATTCGCTGGATGAAATTGCAGGCAAACATCACGCGATGTTCGTGGATAAGGATTACGCGCAGAGCACGGAATACAAGCAATTCTGGCAGAGCCTGGGCGAAGGTGAAGTGTTCACCAATCAGTTCCCAAGAGTCACCAAAGCCGGGCAAACAATCTGGATCCAGGCCACCTATGCCCCCTGCTTTGATGATGCCGGCAAGGTGACTGGTGTGGTCAAGGTTGCTACCGATGTCACGGGGCGACGTCAGGGTCTGGCGGCGATCGCCGAAGGTTTGGAGGCGCTGCGCCACGGTGACTTAAGTCACCGTGTTAAAGTGAGTGAAATCAAAGATATCGGCGATCTAGGGCGTGCTTATAACGACTCTGTCAAGCAGCTGAACGAAACCGTGACAACCGCAAAACAGGTCTCCTTTACTGTCGGGCAGACAGCTACTGAAATTAGCCAGTCCACCAGTGATCTGTCGCATCGTACTGAAAGCCAGGCGGCCACCCTGGAAGAGACCGCCGCAGCGTTGGAGCAACTGACCTCGACTGTTCAGGACGCGGCAAATGGTGCGCGCAAAGTCGAAGAGATCGTCGACAATGCAAAATCGGTTGCGGAGCAAAGTGGTTTGGTTGTGGAACAGGCGATCAATGCCGTGTCCAAGATCGAAAACTCCTCGGAAGAGATCGCTAAGATTATCACGGTGATCGATGATATTGCCTTTCAGACCAACCTCCTGGCCTTGAATGCCGGGGTGGAGGCCGCCCGCGCGGGTGAAGCCGGACGTGGTTTTGCTGTGGTGGCTTCAGAAGTGCGCGCACTCGCACAGCGCTCCGCGCATGCTGCTGGGGAAATCAAACAGCTGATTGGCGAGAGCAAGCATCACGTTGGCAGCGGCGTGGATCTGGTTGGGAAAACCGGCGCAGAACTCCAGTGCATCATTGAAAGTGTCGGCACCATTTCAAGCCATATCAGCCAGATTGCGCGCGGAGCCTCTGAACAGTCGACAACTCTGCTGGAGATCAACACCGGCGTGACCCAGCTGGATCAGGTAACACAACAGAATGCGGCCATGGTGGAAGAAACAACCGCAGCTAGCCAAACCCTTTCAAATGATGCACAGCAGCTTATGCGGCAAATGGAGACTTTCCAAACCGCGTCTGGATCAGCAGCCAATGTTGTCCGGATGCCACAGGCAGCCCCCCCTGTGAACAAGCCTGAAGTTTCTCTTTCGGTCAGCAATGGCGGCGATACCCCAGCGACCCCTCCAGGCTGGGAAGATTTCTAAACTGAGTTTCTAAGCACGGGTTTTAAGGCCCAGCCAATCTGCGCTGGTCCAACCCCCACTTAGCCGAGTAGTGAGTGGAAGGGCGGCCCTTAGTGGGTCGCCCGATGGGATTTCACCCCTGGTTCTAACGTCGCAGAAGCGTTGGGCCGAGGTTCGGGCTGGTCTCTATATTTATCTCTAAACTGACTCTGGGCCAGTCAAAAGGGCGGCAGATCTCCTACAGATCTGTGGGGGTCAACAATATGTGACTGACCGCTGGGCGTCCTGTCCCCATTACCTATTGATATGTTCGGCCTAGTCGCCGCGTTGCGCGCGAAACCTGTGTTGACTCTTCGTCATCGGACCGCAACTTTGGCGGCAAATACAGCTAGGGGACAACATGACAGGGCCTGCCAATCCGGAGTTCCCGGTGATCCGAACAATTGGGTTACAGGGGGTGCTGGTTACCTTTTCTGATGTACTGAGTGAGAGGTCAAACCGTGCCTCACTGGCCTTTAGTGAGGCGGTGAAATCGCAAAACTGGTCCGGTATATTCGAAGTCTCTACCTCGCTGGCCTCCGTTTTCTTGCGTTTCGACACCTCCCAGCTTCGTCATGAAGCTCTAAAGGATCTTCTCTTGGACCTGCTGCAAACGCGTGATTGGTTTCAGGCGGCTTTGCCAGCGGGACGGAAGTTCTGGCAGGTGCCTTGCGTCTATGGCACGGAATTGGCACCGCAATTGGCGGAAGCGGCCGATCTGGCCGGGATGAGTGAAAGCCAGGCCATCGACAACCTCAGCGCAGCGCGTGTTCGTGCCTTGACCATTGGCTTTGCGCCGGGGCAGCCCTATCTGGGGCCACTTGGAGCGGAATGGGACATTCCGCGGCTGCGTGAGTTAACGCCACGGGTACCAGCTGGCGCACTGATAGTGGCGATCAGCCAGCTCGTACTCTTCACAACACAGGCGCCAACGGGGTGGCGTCACATCGGGCAAACGGGGTTTCGCGGGTTTCAACCCGGCGGCAAAGATCCAATCGCACTGCGGGCTGGGGACGAAATGCAATTTATGCCGGTGACTCAGGTCGAGTTTGCGCGCCTTTGTGAAAAAGACCCCTATTTTGGCGGCGCAAAATGCCGGGAGATTCCAGCATGAAGGGGCTGAAAACACTGCGTGTTGGCCCTTCTGTGACAGTCCAGGATCAGGGCAGGCCGGGTCGTCTGGCCCAGGGGCTTTCCTGTGGTGGTGCTGCAGATCTGTTGGCCTTGGCCGAAGGGGCGGCATTGTTGCGGCAGAGCCCGGATCTTGCGGCATTGGAACTGGCAGGGATGGGTGGCATCTTTGAGGCGCAAGGTGATCTGCGAATTGCCCTCACAGGGGCGCCAATGTCAGTGCAGCGCGATGGAGAGACCCTCTCCTGGAATGCCTCACACTTAATGCGGGATGGGCAGCGTCTGGAAATTGGCGCGGCCAAGCGCGGGGTCTATGGCTATCTGCATATTGGCGGAGGGATCGACAGTGCCCCCCTCTTGGGTGCGCGTGCAACCCATCTGATTTCCGGGCTTGGTGGTGCAGTTGCTGTGGGTGATTTCCTGCAGGCGGGTGCTGACGCCGGTCGCGATGTCGGGATGACGCTTCCGGCAGAGGATCGCTTTGGCGGGGGGGAGTTGCGGATTGTTGAGAGTTTTCAGTCCGATCTCTTCTCAACTGAGGTGCGGAAGCGCTTTGCCGAGACCAGTTTTACCCGGGGCACACGCGCCAACCGAATGGGGGTGGAGCTGATCTCTGAAGGGGAGGGTTTCGCAGCGGCCGGACAACTCAATATTCTATCGGAAATCATTGTGCCTGGGGATGTGCAGATGACCGGTGATGGCAAACCCTTCATTTTGTTGCGGGAAGCACAGACGACCGGCGGCTATCCCCGGATTGGCACCGTGTTACCCTGTGATTTATTCCGTGCAGCGCAGGCGCAGGCTGGGGAGCCATTGAGGCTGCGGTGGGTTTCCCTGAATGAGGGTTTGGGCATTCAGGGAAAGTTCGACAAAGCGATGAGGGCCTTGCCGAGTGCCTGCAAAGCCTTGGTGCGCGATCCTGCGACAATGCAGGATCTACTGTCCTATCAGTTGATCAGCGGTGCAATTTCGGCAGGTGCTGATCTTTTTTCAGATGGAGAATTCAAATGACCAAGTCAGTTGATCTGAATGCCGACATGGGAGAGAGCTTTGGCCCTTGGAATATGGGCGATGACAAAGCGCTGCTGGATATTGTTACCTCTGCCAATATTGCTTGTGGGTTTCACGCAGGTGATCCGGATGTGATGGCGCAGACCATGGAAATGGCGCGAGAGAATGACGTCGGCATTGGCGCCCATCCGGGCTTTCCAGATCTGCAGGGCTTTGGCCGGCGCAAGATGCATATGACCCCAGGTAGTCTGGGCAATATGGTGCGCTACCAATTGGGAGCGGCACAGGGTATGGCCACTGCAAAGGGTGCAAAGGTTCGGCATCTGAAGCTGCATGGCGCGCTCTCCAACATGGCCTGTGTTGACCACGCGATGGCGCGTGCCTGCTATGAGGCGGCGCTGGATGTGGATCCGGATATCATCATCATGGTTCTTGCCGCCACCGCGATGGAAGAGGTGGTGCGAGAGCTTGGCTGCAACTGGTGTGGAGAGATCTTTGCTGACCGGGCCTATAATGATGACGGCACCCTGGTGGACCGCAGCCTGCCAGGCGCGGTGATCCATGATGCAGAGCTGGCGGGCCCGCGCATTTTGCAAATGGTGCAGGAAGGCGCAATCATCACCGAAAGCGGTAAGCGTATCCCCACCGCAATCGATACAATCTGCCTGCATGGCGACACGGCTGAGGCGGTGGAGCTGGCAAAATCCGTGCGCGGCTCATTAGAGGGCGGCGGCGTGCAGGTCGCGCAATTTTGCGGACGTCAGGGCTAGGGGCCGGCCGCAGTCAGGGCCAGCAGCAAGGGTCAGCCCATGGCATTGAGGATAAGCGTGGCAATCTGGGTGGCTGAGCTCACACCCAGTTTGCCATAGGCCCGGCGCCGCAATGTTCTGACGGTGTTTTCCGAAACGCCCAGATCCAGCGCCGAGCCTGCCACGCTTTTTCCTTGCAAGGCCAGATCGCAAACCTCGGCTTCCCGTGCCGTAAGAGCGCCGAAAGCGCCCGCATTGCGCAGGCGCAGGTCGGTGACACGTCCACTTGCCGCCCGGGCAAAAGCCGTGGCTCCTGCGATCCGGTGCCTGAGGCCAATGAGCTCATGGGCCAGTGGCAGAACCTGCTGCAGCCGCTCCATTTCCGTATCGGTAAACCAGCCGGATTTTTCGCTGCGCAGGAAAAAGGACTGAAAGCCCACCCTCTCAGAATATGAGGAAACAGTGACGCGTTCGATCATCCCATCGCGCACATAGATCGGGCTGATTTGATCATCGGGAGCGGGACGCCAGCGTTCGATCATCAGCCCGCCGCCACGTGCGGCTTCGATGCGATCCAAAATGCTCTGCATCAATGCCATATTGGCAAGGATCTTTTGGGCGTTGCGATTAAACCAATAGCCGCTCATTTCTCCCGCCCAGATTGATAGCACAGGTTCGGGACGGTTCATGTCGGCGACATAGAAGGTGCCAAAATTGGCTATATCAGCAGCCCTGCACACATAGGCAAGCAACCGTTCGGCAAAACCGCATTGTGTTACGGTGGCGACAAGCTCTGTGATTTCATCACGCGGCAAGGGAGTTGGTGGGAAGATGTCACTCATTCGGGTGACAGACTGAGAGATTTGCCGTGGAATAGTCAAGCACAAAGCGAGACACAAAATCCCGGACCAGGCAGATATGACCCAGATCTTTTCCAGCAAGAACCGCCCCATTCACCTGGGCCCCTACCCGATGGAACGTTTGGTGCGTGGTCCGATGCCGGACCTCACGGCGGTTCAGCCGTTTCAACCGCTGGATTTCCAACGCCCGGGTGCGCCTGCCTCTATCGTCAATGCCATGGGCGAATATCAGGCGATGATGGATGCGATCCGGGATGGCTTGGTGAACAAGGCGCAGGCTGGTTGTCCGAGTGATCCAAGAGAACGTGCGGATCACATCAAAGCCTTTGGCTTTTTCTCGGATGCCTCGATGGTGGGGATCGGGCCCTTGCCTGCGTCGGCCCGGTTGGCGTGCCCTTACCGCAACCCGGACATCTCACGCCTGGCGGAGGATCTGAAGACCCGCCAGACCAAGACGCTAGCGGCCGGGATTGATCTGATCATGGCCGATCTGAAAGAGGCAATGGAGGCGCCGCCCACCACGATTGGTGATCACTCCCGCGCGATTGTCTTTCTCTATGAGATGCCGCGCGATCCGCGGCAGGGTGAGGAGGGCTGTGATTGGCTGGAAGAGGCGGAGCAGCACCGTGCCTGCTTGCGCGCCAGTGAAACCGCTGTAGTCCTGGCCAATTACATCCGTCTTCTAGGCTGGGACGCCAAGGCCCATACCGGCACGTCGTCGGATGTGGACCTCAACCAGCTGGCGGTATCCTCAGGGCTTGCCTCGATCGAGGGCGGCAAGCTGGTCAACCCATTCCTGGGCGAGCGCTTTGGCCTGGCGGCGGTCACCACTGATTTTGACCTCGCACAGGATCGCCCCTTGCTGCCGTTGGATCAGCAGCCTCTGCTGCAGGTAAAGGGCCCCAAATGGTGGCTTGGCCTTGGGTCACAGAAATCCGCATTTAACCGCGACCCCTTCCGTAGTCGCGCGTTCAAGGATGGTCCGCACCCGTTTGAGACATTGAGCCGTGTCGAGACACCTACGACCTATATAGACGAAGCGCATGTGGCACGGGTGCCCAAACGCACCGATATGTTTGCCCGCAGCCAGTTCGGAGACATGGGCAAAGGCAACCAGAAGGCTGCGACCGGCGGCTTCTACGTGCGCAAGGCTGCGCCCTCGATGGCACAGCGCCGCATGCTCGGGGCCTTTGTCCTCTTGCAGGACGGAGAGTCCGCTTCTGGCGGCCCCCGTCCGACTGATGCGGATCGCAATGCAGCCAATATCAAAGCCGCCAGTTATTGGCTGGGGATCGACGCAGTCGGCATTAGCCGCTGTCCGGGTTGGAGCTGGTACAGCCATGACGCCACCGGGGCCGAAATTGTGCCGGAGCATGATCAGGCCATCAGCATGATTGTGGATCAGGGCTTTGAAACCACCGAAGGAACCTCGGGCGATGATTGGATCGCCGTGGCGCAGTCAATGCGCGCCTATCTGCGGTTTTCCTTGCTTGGCGGGGTGATAGCCCGCCAGATCCGCAACCTCGGTTACAAGGCCAAGGCCCATACGGTAATGGACGGTGAAGTGCTGCAGCCGCCGCTCCTGCTGCTTTCGGGCCTGGGCGAGGTGAGCCGCATCGGCGAAGTGATCCTCAACCCCTTCCTGGGACCGCGGCTTAAATCCGGGGTGGTCACCACCGACATGCCGCTGGCCCATGACAAGCCGATCGACTTCGGCCTGCAAAAATTCTGTGAGAGCTGCAATAAATGCGCCCGCGAATGCCCCTCAGGCGCTATCACTGCCGGCCCCAAGCTGATGTTCAATGGCTATGAGATCTGGAAAAGCGACAGCCAGAAATGCACCACCTACCGGATCACCACTCCCGGTGGCGCCATGTGTGGCCGTTGTATGAAAACCTGCCCCTGGAACCTTGAGGGTCTCTTTGCCGAGCGCCCCTTCCGCTGGGCCGCGATGAACCTGCCCAAAGCCGCGCCGGTCTTGGCCAAGCTGGACGATGCGCTAGGCAACGGTGAAATGAGCCCGGTCAAGAAATGGTGGTGGGACCTGGAGATGGAAGAGGATGGCGGTTACCGGCCGACTCGCCATCCGGTCAATGCGCGCGCCTTGCAGAAGGATCTGGATCTGAAGTTCGAAGACCAGACTCTGGCGGTCTATCCTGCGAACTTGGCACCGCACCCCTGGCCCTATCCTTTCCCGATGGACCGGGAGGCGGGGATCGAGGCCTATCAAGAGATGATTACCGCTGAGGAGTACAAAGCGCGGCGCGCCAGAGGGCAGAGTGGCGCCTGGGATCATCGCTACACCAATGATGCCGATAGTCCCGTTCTACAGGTCCGCGTCAGCAAGGTCGAAGCCATGAGTGAGGGCGTGACAAAATACGAATTCCAAAGCCTGGATGGCGCGCCTTTGCCGGAATGGAGTGCTGGGGCACATCTCGATATCGTGGTGGCGCCCGAATTCCTGCGCCAATACTCGATGTCCGGAGATCCGGCGGATTGCAGCACCTATCAGATCGGTGTTCTGCGCGAAGACAGTGGTCGGGGTGGCTCCAAACTTCTTCACCGGATATTTGCCGAAGAGCGCAAGGTCTTCATATCCCGCCCGATCAATCACTTCCCGCTGGAGGAGGGAGCAGAGAAATCCTTCCTGATGGGCGGTGGCATCGGTGTCACGCCGA
>NZ_AAYC01000001.1:210000-649731 GCF_000169455.1 Roseobacter sp. SK209-2-6
GATGACATGAGTAGCGACAAAGAGTGTGAGAGACACTCTCGCCGAAAGTCCAAGGGTTCCTGCTTAAAGCTAATCTGAGCAGGGTAAGCCGACCCCTAAGGCGAGGCCGAAAGGCGTAGTCGATGGGAACCAGGTTAATATTCCTGGGCCAGGAGGAATGTGACGGATCTCGAAGGTAGTTCATCCTTATTGGATTGAATGGGCTGCTGAGAGGTTCCTGGAAATAGCACCTCCATAAGATCGTACCCTAAACCGACACAGGTGGACTGGTAGAGAATACCAAGGCGCTTGAGAGAACGATGTTGAAGGAACTCGGCAAAATACCTCCGTAAGTTCGCGAGAAGGAGGCCCGGGTCCTACGCAAGTGGAATCCGGGGGCACAAACCAGGGGGTGGCGACTGTTTATTAAAAACACAGGGCTCTGCGAAGTCGCAAGACGACGTATAGGGTCTGACGCCTGCCCGGTGCCTGAAGGTTAAAAGGAGGGGTGAGAGCTCCGAATTGAAGCCCAGGTAAACGGCGGCCGTAACTATAACGGTCCTAAGGTAGCGAAATTCCTTGTCGGGTAAGTTCCGACCTGCACGAATGGCGTAACGACTTCCCCGCTGTCTCCAACATCGACTCAGCGAAATTGAATTGCCTGTCAAGATGCAGGCTTCCCGCGGTTAGACGGAAAGACCCCGTGCACCTTTACTACAGCTTCGCACTGGCATCAGGATTGTGATGTGCAGGATAGGTGGTAGGCATCGAAGCAGGGACGCAAGTCCCTGTGGAGCCTCCCTTGAGATACCACCCTTCGCACTCTTGATGTCTAACCGCGGTCCGTTATCCGGATCCGGGACCCTGCGTGGCGGGTAGTTTGACTGGGGCGGTCGCCTCCTAAAGCGTAACGGAGGCGCGCGAAGGTTGGCTCAGAGCGGTCGGAAATCGCTCGTTGAGTGCAATGGCAGAAGCCAGCCTGACTGCGAGACTGACAAGTCGAGCAGAGACGAAAGTCGGCCATAGTGATCCGGTGGTCCCGAGTGGAAGGGCCATCGCTCAACGGATAAAAGGTACGCCGGGGATAACAGGCTGATACTGCCCAAGAGTCCATATCGACGGCAGTGTTTGGCACCTCGATGTCGGCTCATCTCATCCTGGGGCTGGAGCAGGTCCCAAGGGTACGGCTGTTCGCCGTTTAAAGAGGTACGTGAGCTGGGTTTAGAACGTCGTGAGACAGTTCGGTCCCTATCTGCCGTGGGTGTAGGATACTTGAGAGGAGTTGCCCCTAGTACGAGAGGACCGGGGTGAACGATCCACTGGTGGACCAGTTGTCGTGCCAACGGCAGTGCTGGGTAGCTATGATCGGACAGGATAACCGCTGAAGGCATCTAAGCGGGAAGCCCCCCTCAAAACAAGGTATCCCTGAGGGCCGTGGAAGACCACCACGTCAATAGGCCGGAGATGTAAGCATGGTAACATGCTCAGTTGACCGGTACTAATCGCCCGATTGGCTTGATCTGATCCAGTAAAAGACAGCCAAACAGAAAGCACCAAGCAAGACTTGGACAACACTTGATTGTATTCCTGCGCTCTTGGAAGTGTCACGAAACACCATCGTGACATAACTCGGGTGCGGCTTCTCGCGCAGTTGCCACGCAACTACGCTGCCAGCCGCCAACCGAGAAAATCCAAGAACCGCAGGTTCTTGGATTTTACTCGGTTTGGTGGTCATAGCGAGAGCAAAACACCCGGTCCCATCCCGAACCCGGAAGTTAAGTGCCTTTGCGCCGATGGTACTTGGGCTTAAGCCCTGGGAGAGTAGGTCACCGCCAAACCTAGTAAAATCCAACAATCCTCTCTAAACGATCAATCAAAAATACCTCGCCTGACAAATCTATACGTTAAGTGAGGAAAAACGGGCCCAAAAAGCGATACGCTCAGAAGCCCGTAACCCTGTCCTCAAGCAGCCGAATAGGCGGTAGGACTAACACAGCGTCGCGGGATGGAGCAGCCAGGTAGCTCGTCAGGCTCATAACCTGAAGGTCGTAGGTTCAAATCCTACTCCCGCAACCAAAAACACAACAGAAATAGCAGAATGATAGCGCACAAAGGCGCGCTTTACCCGTTTGGGCCCAAAACTTCGTGGAAGCACCGTGGAAGCAAATTGAGCAAAGTGCTGTTGTGAAGGTACAACACTTTAAACTCTAGCAAACCACTCCTGGTTTATGGTCACTTTCTCAACCATCTCGGTTCGCACACCCGACCTATTCGATTTCACTGAGTCACACAGGTGTTCACCATCTATCAAGTCAATGGCCTTTGCTCCGTCACGGGTCGCCTCCTCCGAGTAAAATGACTGGTAGTGATAGATAGGCCCTTGTCGGCACGGCCTTCCAATGCGCCGCGAAAGTCCCGGATCTCTTTTGAGCCAACGCTGCCCTTGTAACGTTTGCACTGGAAGTAGACCTGGAAGGACACAAGGTTAACCCGCAGAACCGCGACACCATCAATGCCGCCATCACCGGACTTGCCGCGTCCTTCGACCTTCACGAAACCAGCCTCTCGCAACAGTCTTTGTGCCGAGCGGCCGAATGCATCTGGGCCCATGGTTTTCATTACATCCAACAGGCTGGACTTCCAGTCGTTTTGGGTGTCCGGCTCTTCTTCGCTGGTTGTTTCAACCTCAGACGCTTTGCGCTTTTGCTTGTCACGCTTTGCTTGCAGCCGGTCGCGTTCCTTTTGGCGCTTTGCCTTGGCTCGTTCTTTTTCTTCTTGTGTGACCTGATCATAGATCGCGCGCGTCGCGGCAACATCCAGAATTTTGGCCCCAGTTTCCGTCAAGGCCCATACACTACGCGCCGAGTTCTCTAGCGCTCCACCGCGTTTCAAATAGGTGCGCGCCCATGACAGATAGTGATTCACTCGTGGGCCACTGTTATTGGTCATCATGTAGCCCGTTCGGCTTCGGTGACGCCTTCACAGAGAAATCACCTCTTCATCCAGCTCGTGGATCGTGGCAGAGCCGCCCAGTACAATGCGACGAAGACCGAAAGCTTGTTAACACTCGTATTCAGCATGGCGAAATGGATTTGTCACCCGATTTTCAGCGGAATGCCGGGATCTGGAACCTGAAGCAGAAGAGTCGTTTGATCGAATCTCTTTTGCTGAGGATATCTTTGCCTGGGTTCTATGTGGCCAGCGATAGGGAGGAGAACTGGGCCGTAGTCGATGGTCTTCGTTGTAGGGGGCCAATTGCTCATGCTCCATTGCTACCCCACTGGATTCAAGCAGTGAACCCCTCACGCCTTTAGTGAAATATGGCCCCCGAAACCTACCTTGGATGATCTCGATGTGTAGAACGAGTGGTAGCGCCTGCGCTGTGAAGAACTGGCAAACCGGCCCCATTCCGAACAATCGGATCGCACAGTTGCCGAAGTGTTCGAAGTCGAATGCTCCGCGCTGGCTCCCAGGGGCGTGCATCTGAGAGATACGTGGAGAAGAGCGTCCGCGTCCGCTCCACCTGCCTGGTTCAATATGCCAGAAATCGATACAGTGTGCCCTCCCAGTTCGCCAAACAGCATGTGTCGCTGGGGGCTTATGCAGGCCGGATCGTGTTGATGTCGGGCCAAGAAGTCATCGCAGGGCACAAACGTCGCTTCACTCGCAATGTCAGCTATTTTGAGTCCTGGCATAACGCGCCTCTATTGAATCGTAGGCCTGGCGCTCTGCGTGACGGCGGACCTTTTGGGGAATGGCAATTGCTCGGCACGATGCACCTGTTAAGAGAGTGCTACATAACAGGTAAAGGTGGGGCGGGAGTTCGTCGAACCGCTTTTGCTGGCGCAGGATCCTGGGATCGAAGTGGTCGAGACGACTTGCGAACTGGCAGCGGAATATAACATCCTGGTCTTGCCGACATCATCAATCTCCCTCTCGGTACATTGTTTCGCAATGTCCTGCCGGGCAGTGGAGCAACCATTTGGAGGAGTCGCTCATCACACCGCTCAGCGATGCCGATACCTATCTGCAACTGACCTTACGGCCCAGGGCTGATTGCAAGCGCAAGGAGACGCTGTGCTGAGCTGAGGAGAACGCCCTCGTCGACCAAATGATTGCCCTGAGGCTGCACGGGATGACAGCTTTCGCCCAAAACTTGCTGTCCGGACGCAAACCACCAAGTTTGACGGCCGCGATGATGCAGCTGATAGACTCTGAGACTGTAGAACGCCGGGTGCGCTCCATCTGTCAGCTGAACGGCGATTGCTGGCTATCGCCGAGAGGCCAGCATCAAATGCGCATCGCGTTCGGCATTGACCTTGAACCAATGGCGCAAATCCCTCACTTCACTATGCGATCATCGAAAGAGGCAATACGTCCTACCGGTTCGCCAAGAGTAAACAGCGCAGAAAAAATAACCGCCGCGCAAACGAAGCCCACAGGGCGGACGCACTATGTGCGGGCGGATCGCCTGGGGGCTTTACACCAAAAAAGTGGGTAAGATTTAAACACTGAGACCGGGTCAGGCTTGAACGCTCTTTGGCAGCTTGAGTGCTCAAGATACTTGTATCCTCTATTAAGCGTCATAAACCAGCGGACAGCAGCAAGTCTGGGGCTAATTAGGGGGCAGCTGCAACGCTTCCAGTGGTTCCTTGTCTATATCGAGATCAAGCTTACGCCACAGGTATCTTTGATTTTCGCCCTCTAAACGGCAGTACATGTATTGTATGTGCGAGAGGGGGGAGCACTTGCCTTCACCTTCCGCTTCGATCCCGGCCGGATCTATCGGAAAATGGAGAGCCCCGATCACCTCGATCAGCATCCGCTAGGATCAGGACTGGCGACATTCAATGCCTTCTGGTCGCGGCACAGAGTGCTGGTGCCCGTCTCTTTCCAGTCGAGGCCTGTCGGCTGCAATAAATTTTCGACAATCCCACTCGTCTGGCGAAGGGATTTTCTAAAAAGAACCGTCATTGTCAGGCAAATCTGGATCGCCGTGTCGCTATTCTAGGTCCAGTGATTTCGCTTTCCGGTTGCTTGGAAACGCCACCCCATCACGGGTTCAAATCAGAGTCCTAGGCACCCTGCTGCTTCAGCGAACACTTCAACAACCGCGAGCTTTTCGTCTGAGACTTCCTAGGGGGCCAAATTCGCATACCAGCCAGCTACCACACTGGCCACATGAGTTGAATCCCTCAGCGAATTGCGCAAAAGATCCATGCCGGAACACCGTTTCTCTGCCGTCCAGTTTGGATTGCTTCTGGGGATAGAAACTGCTGTACAGGTATCTCTTTTGGCACAGAAATTCGCTTTACGATGAAATTAGTCTTGGGCGAACCGCAGAACCCTTGACGGCACTCTGAATTCTTCATAGGCAAGCCCATCCCTCCTTGGGATGATTCTATGCAGGCCCTTACTGTGTCTGCGAGACCACCTCGTAAATGCTGGACTCTCTGGCGGCACTGCCAAAGTCAAGCGTTGTGAAAAAAGGTTCCGGAACTACGGAACCGCAACGAAAAGGAAAGTGACACGTGGCACGTATTGCCGGCGTAAACATCCCGACTGCAAAGCGGGTACCGATCGCCCTCACTTATATCACCGGTATTGGTCCGACTTCGGCCAAAGCCATCTGCGAAGCCGTGAATATCGACGAAACCCGTCGTGTGAACGAGCTCTCCGACGCAGAAGTTCTGTCCATCCGTGAGCACATCGACGCGAACTACACCGTCGAAGGTGACCTGCGCCGTGAAGTTCAGATGAACATCAAACGCCTGATGGACCTCGGTTGCTACCGCGGCCTGCGTCACCGCCGTAACCTGCCCGTTCGCGGTCAGCGTACCCACACCAACGCTCGCACCCGCAAAGGCCCCGCAAAGGCCATCGCTGGTAAGAAGAAGTAAGGGAGGGTTTGATCAATGGCACGTGATAAGACTCGCGTTAAGAAAAAAGAGCGCAAGAACATCGCCACCGGCGTTGCTCATGTGAACTCCTCGTTCAACAACACCAAGATCCTCATCTCTGACGTTCAGGGTAATGCGATCTCTTGGTCTTCTGCTGGCTCCATGGGCTTCAAAGGCTCGCGGAAATCCACGCCTTATGCGGCTCAGATGGCTGCTGAGGATGCTGGCAAGAAAGCCCAGGATCATGGTGTGAAAACGCTGGAAGTTGAAGTGCAGGGTCCTGGTTCCGGCCGTGAATCCGCACTGCGCGCTCTGGCTGCCATCGGTTTCAACATCACCTCGATCCGTGATGTAACCCCGATCGCACACAACGGCTGCCGCCCACCAAAGCGTCGCCGCGTCTAATACTTAGACCTACGCTGGGGCCCCGCATTTTTGCAGGGCCCCAGTCCGTCATTTTAAACCTCGGGCGTCTGCACCTTCGGACATGGGGTTCAGACAGGAATGGAGGGAAGGCATGATCCATAAAAATTGGGCAGAGCTGATCAAGCCAACACAGCTTGAAGCTAAACCGGGCAACGATCCCGCTCGCCAGGCGACCATCATCGCCGAACCGCTGGAGCGCGGCTTTGGCCTGACGCTCGGCAACGCATTGCGCCGGGTTCTGATGAGCTCGCTGCAGGGCGCGGCTATCACCAGCGTTCAAATCGACAACGTGCTGCACGAGTTCTCCAGCGTTGCTGGCGTGCGTGAAGACGTGACCGACATCATCCTGAACCTCAAAGGCGTGTCCCTGCGCATGGAAGTCGAAGGCCCCAAGCGCCTCTCGATCAATGCCAAGGGCCCGGCTGTTGTCACCGCAGGCGACATCTCCGAGAGCGCCGGCATCGAGGTTCTGAACCGCGATCACGTCATCTGCCACCTGGACGATGGCGCCGATCTGTTCATGGAACTGACCGTCAACACCGGCAAGGGCTATGTCTCCGCTGACAAGAACAAGCCGGAAGATGCACCCATCGGCCTTATCCCGATCGATGCCATCTATTCGCCGGTCAAGAAGGTCTCCTATGACGTTCAGCCGACCCGTGAAGGCCAGGTTCTGGACTATGACAAGCTGACCCTGAAGATCGAAACCGACGGTTCCGTCACTCCGGATGACGCGCTGGCCTATGCTGCGCGCATCCTGCAGGACCAACTGTCGATCTTCGTCAACTTCGAAGAGCCCGAGTCCGCAAACCGCCAGGACGAGGACGATGGTCTCGAGTTCAACCCGCTTCTCCTGAAGAAAGTGGACGAGCTGGAGCTTTCCGTGCGTTCGGCAAACTGCCTGAAGAACGACAACATCGTTTACATCGGCGATCTGATCCAGAAGACCGAAGCAGAGATGCTGCGCACCCCGAACTTTGGCCGCAAATCCTTGAATGAGATCAAGGAAGTGCTGTCGGGTATGGGGCTGCACCTCGGCATGGATGTCGAGGACTGGCCGCCGGACAACATCGAAGATCTGGCCAAGAAGTTCGAAGACACTTTCTAAGCCAAACAATTCAGGGGAGGGGCGACCCTCCCCGAAATGCCCCGGGTGCGGGGGAAGTAGCGGGCATCTGCCCCAAGGAGATCAGCTGACACGCATCGGCTGACAGACAAAGCAAAAACGCAAGACCGAAGGAACACTCCAATGCGTCATAAACGTGGTTACCGCCGCCTTAACCGTACTCACGAGCACCGCAAGGCGCTCTTTGCCAACATGGCAGGCTCGCTGATCGAGCACGAGCAGATCAAAACCACCCTGCCCAAGGCAAAAGAATTGCGCCCGATCATCGAAAAGATGATCACTCTGGCAAAGCGCGGCGACCTGCACGCCCGCCGTCAGGCCCGTGCCCGCCTGAAAGAAGATCAGTATGTCGCCAAACTGTTCGACGTTCTGGGCCCCCGCTACGCTGAGCGTCAGGGCGGCTATGTCCGTATCCTGAAAGCCGGCTTCCGCTATGGCGACATGGCACCGATGGCGATCATCGAATTCGTCGACCGTGACGTTGCCGCCAAAGGCGCCGCCGACAAGGCCCGTGTGGCCGAGCTGGAAGCAGCAGTCGAAGAAGAATAAGACTGTCTGACATCGTCAGACGGCATGACCCCTGTTCCTTTGGAGCGGGGGTTTCTTGTTTAAGAGGCCCTACAATTTGGTTTTCGCTATTACCTCGAAACTAGCAAAACAAAAGAAATACTAACCAGTCCTTCTCCAAAGCAACGACCTGACAATTTGGAAAGATTTGCCTATGAGGTCCTTCCCGGCTGGTAGGCCGGGCAGCGCCTGACCTTCCCCACGAGAAGGCTCTCTGCACCTGCTGAAAGTCGGCCACTGCCCTTGTGCTCTCCAACAAACGCTTCAGTTTAATTGGACGAGGTTCTAAAAGTCCGAAGGCTTAATGCCATGAGACCAGCCGGCTAGGTATTTCGCTATCCATTTCGAAAAGGAAGGGGCGACCCTAGACCTATAGTCAAAATCGTGATCCCAATGATAGATAGGTGCTTTTGCTTGTTTTTCGGATTGAAGATGTTGCTTATCGAAGCAGAATAAATTGCCAAGGCTATCGCTTCCGATTGCTACAAGAGATTCGGGCATACCGATTTTGCACCAGTCCAGGGTCTGCGTAACGATCATCTCAGGCTGATAAAGTTCCGAAAGGTCATGCAAATCAATTTCACGATCGGTAATAGCCGTGAGCAAGGCAAGGGTAGGTTTGGGAAGTCCGAAGCTTAGAACTTGGAACCTGTAGTCCATTGGGAGCTTTATCCCAAGCAGCTGCTCGGCCTGGTCAAGCTGTCCCGGGTCGACCCGCTCTGGCGGGTATTCTTCCAGACACCATTTCTTATTAAAATCTGAGAGCTCATTCATCTTTTTTCTGTGGAGCTTTCTTAAGTTCAGCAGTCTTTCAAACAATTTAGGTTCCAAGCAAAAAGTAAGAAATTGAATACGTGAATACAAAAACAGGCTTGTAATTGTTGCACAACAAACATTCGCATGATCCCTTTGAAAAGGTCAACTTTCCAGATAGACAACCCGCCGAATCTCCGTTAGCGTCACCGGCATGACCCAAACCTATGCTGCAATCTGGTTTTATTTTTATCCGGGCCGACAGGCGGACGGAGGGGTCTTGGCGTGCTGACGACATAAGCGACGCAAAGCAGATACCACACCAACCGCCCTCAGCAGATGGCGGTTTTTTTGTATCCGCCGTCACTCGAGACAGGGCCTCCCGCAAGGAACCTGAGAACCATGACCACCCAAATCGAAAACCTCCGCATCACCGATATGCAGGAACTGATTTCACCGGATGAACTGGCGGAAAAACTGCCCAGCAATGATCTGGCCAGCAAGACCGTGCTGGATAGCCGCGCGGCAATCCAAAAGGTGCTGCGCCGCACGGATGACCGGCTGATCGTCGTTGTTGGCCCCTGCTCGATCCATGATACCAAGGCGGCCCTGGACTACGCAGAGCGGCTGAAGCCGCTGCGGGATGAGCTGGGCGACGCGCTGGAACTGGTGATGCGTGTCTACTTCGAGAAACCGCGCACCATCAGCGGCTGGAAGGGGCTGGTGAATGATCCCAGGCTCGATGGGTCCTTCCGCATCAACGAGGGGCTGGAGATGGCGCGCAAGCTCCTCTTGGACATTAATCAGATGGGTCTGCCGGTGGGGACCGAGTTCCTCGATACTGCCGTACCGCAATACCTGTCGGACCTGATGGCCTGGGCCGCCATTGGCGCACGCACCACCGAAAGCCAGATCCATCGCGAGATGGCCTCAGGCCTATCGTGTCCCGTTGGTTTCAAGAACGGCACCCGTGGCAATGTGCAAATCGCCATCGATGCGGTGCGCTCCTCGGCTCATCCGCATCATTTCATGGCTCTGGCGAAAAATGGCCGCGCGGCGATTGCGGCCACAAGCGGCAACCCCGATTGCCACCTGATCCTGCGCGGTGGTGGCGGCACCAACTATGACGCCGCTTCTGTTGATGCGGCCTGCCAAAAGGCAGAGCAGGACGGCATCCGCGGCCATGTGATGATTGATGCCAGCCATGCCAACAGCGGCAAGGATCCGTTGAAACAGCCCTTGGTACTGCAGGATGTCGGCAATCAGCTGCGCGCTGGCGAACAGCGCATTACCGGCGTGATGATCGAAAGCCATCTGGTGGCGGGGCGTCAGGATCTGGGGCAGGGGGAGCTGACCTATGGTCAGTCCATCACCGATGGCTGTCTCGGCTGGGAAGATACGGTGACAGAACTGCACGGCCTGGCTGATGCGGTTCGGGCGCGCCGCAGCTTGCCGACCCAGATGGCTGGGTAGACCCCTTAGATCTTAGCTTGCGGCATGGCTTGCATTCAAGCGGTGCGGCAAGCATATCCTTTGGGGAAAGCCATTCCGGGAGCCCCCATGATCCGCATCGTCCCTTCTGTCTCTTTGTTCTTGACCCTGGTTTGCGGAATTGCTGCCGCTCCGGCTAGCTTTGCTGAAACTCGCATCCCGCAAACGCAGGCGGAGATCTCATTGGGATTTGCGCCCTTGGTCAAGCAAGCCTCCCCGGCGGTGGTGAATATCTATGCCAAGATCGTCACCCAGGCACGGCAGCGGCAGCGCTCCCCCTTTATGAATGATCCATTCTTTGACGATCTGTTTCGCAATTTCGCCAACCCGCGCCCAAGGGTGCAGAACTCTCTGGGCTCAGGGGTGATCCTCTCTGCGGATGGTATTGTGGTTTCAAACTACCATGTGGTCGGAATGGCGACGGAGATCCGGGTGGTGACCACCGACCGGCGCGAATATGACGCGCGTGTGGTGCTGGCAGACAAGGCCAGCGATCTGGCCATTCTGCAGCTGGAAGAGGCAGAAGGTTTACCACATCTGAACCTGCGCAATAGTGACCAGGTGGAGGTCGGGGAACTCACCCTGGCGATTGGCAATCCCTTTGGTGTGGGCCAGACGGTGAGCAGCGGGATTGTCTCGGGCCTTGCGCGCAGTGGCACTGCATCCGGGGAGGGCATCGGCTATTACATTCAGACAGATGCGCCAATCAATCCGGGCAACTCCGGCGGCGCGCTGATCGATATCAACGGCGACCTCATCGGCATCAATACCCGCATCCTCAGCCGCTCTGGCGGGTCCAATGGCATCGGTTTTGCCATCCCGGCCAATCTAGTTCAGGAGTTCGTCAATCAGGCCCGCGATGGGGCAGAAGATTTCCAACGCCCTTGGGCTGGGATGATGGGGCAGCCGGTGGATGCGGATCTTGCGGCCTCCTTGGGGATGGTATTGCCTGAGGGGATGCTGATTTCCGAGCTGCACAGCGAGAGCCCCTTTTCCAAGGCGGGTTTTCGCGTTGGCGATGTCATCAGCCGTGTGAATGGGCTGGAGGTAAACTCCCCGTCCGAGATGCTCTTCCGCATGTCGGTGGCTGGGCTGGGCGGAACCGCGCAGGTAGAGCGTCTGCGCGGTGAAAACCGTGAGGAAATCTTGGTTGAGATGTTCACCGCTCCGGATAGGCCCGCTGCTGAGCCTATTCAGTTGAACGAGAACAGCGCCTTGCCGGGGCTTACTCTGGGCCGGATCAATCCGCAGATCATTGTCCAACTGCAATTGCCGCTTTCCGCTGAAGGGGTTGCGGTGCTGGACCCTGGCCCCTATGCCGGACGCGCAGGGGTCCTTGCGGGAGATATTCTGTTTGGTATCAACGGAGAACCCGTGGCTGAGCCTGCAGATGTTGCGCGTCTTTTGGCTGATGCTGGGCGCTGGCTTCAGCTGGATCTGAACCGGCGCGGCCAGCGGGTCAGCCTGCGGATGCGCCGCTGAGAGATGCGAGGCCATTGAGGCTTGCCTTTGTCATGGTCCGCAACCGTCTCCGCCGGTTCACCCAAAATGTGAGGTGTCAAATTGTCAGATCTTTTTGATGTTGGTCGTGAGCAGGAAAACCAACCGCTTGCAGCGGCCCTTAGGCCGCGCTCTCTGGACGAGGTGGTTGGACAGAAAACTCTGACCGCCAAAGGGTCGGTATTGCGGCGAAGGATCGCCGCCAATCAATTGGGCAGCATCGTTCTCTATGGTCCTCCGGGCGTGGGTAAGACTTCCATCGCGCGCGCGGTTGGCGAGATGCTGAACAAGGAGTTCAAGCAGCTCCACGCCACGCGTGCAGGGGTCAAGGATATTCGGCAATTGGCGGATGAGGCGCGTATTCGCCCCATTCTGATCTTTGTCGATGAGGTTCACCGGTTCTCGGCGACCCAAGCCGATGATCTCTTGTCCATCTGCGAGGAAGGCACGGCGGATTTCATCGGTGCGACCACTCAGAACCCCTATACTGCGCTGCCAAAGGCTCTTGTTTCGCGCTCAACGATCCTGAAGCTGGAGCCGATCGCGATTGAGGATATGGAAGCCGTGCTGGCCCGGGGGCTCGAACACCTGGCAGAAATGGGTATCGAAGTAGTTCTGGCGCCAGAGCAATTGCGCATCATCGCGGGGCGCTCTGGCGGGGACGCGCGCAGTGCGCTCACAACACTTGAGAGCCTGGCGATCGGGCATGGGGACAGCGGCAGTGTGAAAGTCACCGATGATATGCTGGAGGAAGTCTATCGTGCTGCCCCAGTGAATCATGACCGCTCGGGCGATCAGCACTATGATATCATCTCCGCCTTTATCAAATCGATGCGGGGCGGCGACCCGGAGGCGGTGCTCTATTGGCTTGCACGTCTCATCCATGGTGGCGAAGATCCCCGCTTTATTGCACGTCGGATCATGATCCAGGCGTCGGAAGATGTCGGTCTTGCGGATAATACAGCACTTCAGACTGCAGTGGCCGCTGCACAGGCAGTTGAAATGATCGGATATCCTGAAGCACGGATCATTCTGGCCCATGCGGCCCTGCATGTGACCCGCGCGCCAAAATCGGGATCCGCCAATCATGGGATCTCTGCTGCCCTCAGCGCTGTCGGTAGTGAGCCACCTTTGCCGGTGCCATTGCACCTGCGCGATGCGCATTATCAGGGGGCGGAACAGTTGGGTCATGGCGGCTATCGCAGCCCGCATAACGACCCCAGGGGCTGGGTCGATCAGACCTATGCGCCGGGGATGCAGCCGGGGCGCTTTTATCAAAGTGAAGCGCGCGAGGCTGCAACCTTTGAAAAGCGCGCAGATGAATATTGGGAGCGGGTCACGGGCAGGCCGGTGCCAAAAGCATTTGAGCGGAAGTAGAGGCTGTGGTTCGGGGCATGAGAGCCTAGCATTGGCCGCAAGGCGGGCTTGCAGCCGTAAAACTTGACATCCAAGCGCGCCCGCGCCACAGACCCGGGATGATTTCGACGGTATCTCTTGTCGCCCTGGGCGGCGCCTGCGGAGCAGCGCTCCGCTATCTGACGGGCATCGGCCTTTTGCGGCTGATTGGCCATCAGGAGTTTCCGCTTGCGATCATCACGGTGAATGTCATTGGCTCGTTCCTGATGGGTGTCTTTGCGGTGACAGCGGCACATAAGGGGCTCACACATCTCAGCCCCTTTGTGATGACCGGTCTCTTTGGTGGCTTCACCACCTTCTCGGCCTTTTCCTTGGAAACGGCCACTTTGATAGAGCGCGGCGCCCTGGGGCAGGCCGCCATATATGTTTGTCTTTCGGTGGCACTGTCCGTCGGGGGATTGTTTCTGGGCCTCTGGCTCGCGAGAGGAGTGTTCGCATGAGCGGCGTACAGATGATCACCGTCACCGAAGAGGATGATGACCAGCGGATCGACCGCTGGCTGCGCCGTCTGTTCCCGCATGTGAATCAGGGGCGTATTGAGAAGATGTGCCGCAAAGGTGAGCTGCGTCTGGATGGTGGCCGGGTAAAGGCCAGCACCAGGGTCGCGACGGGGCAGGTGGTGCGGGTGCCGCCGCTTCCCGCCTCTGATCTGAAACCGGCAGAACCACGGGCAACCAAAATCTCTGACGCGGATGCCAAGATGATCCGTGGCTGCGTGATCTACAAGGATGATGATGTCATCGTTCTGAACAAGCCTGCAGGATTGGCAGTGCAGGGTGGCAGCGGCACAACGCGCCACGTGGATGGGCTTTCCGAAGCTCTGCGCCTTGAGGCCGAGGAAAAGCCGCGTCTGGTGCATCGTTTGGACAAGGACACTTCGGGGGTTTTGGTCCTTGCGCGCAACCGCAAGGCAGCGCAGGCATTGACTGCCGCGTTCAGGCACAAGAACACCCGCAAAATCTACTGGGCCCTCGTGGCCGGTGTGCCAACGCCCTATTTGGGTGAAATCAAGACCGGCCTGGTAAAAGCTCCGGGTCACGGGCGCAGCGGTGAGGGGGAGAAAATGATCCCGGTGCATCCGCGCGACATCGATGACACGCCAGGGGCCAAGCGGGCGCATACCCATTATGCCACCCTTTATCGTGTGGCGAGCCGCGCTTCCTGGGTGGCGATGGAGCCGATCACCGGGCGGACGCATCAGCTGCGCGCCCATATGGCGGCGATTGGCCACCCGATTGCGGGCGACGGGAAATACGGCGGCTCCGGTCAGGAGAACCTTGGCGATGGTTGGGGGGCACAGCTGGGGGGCATCATCAGCAAGAAGCTGCACCTGCATGCCCGTCGCCTGGTTTTTGAACACCCGGTGAGTCACAAGCCGATCTCGGTTGAGGCTGAGTTGCCGGAGCATATGAAAGAAAGCTGGGACACCCTGGGTTGGACAGAAGATTTGGCCGCCGAGGATCCTTTTGAGGATCTGCAGTGAGCCAAGACCTCAAGCTGATCCTTTTTGACGTGGACGGTACGCTGGCGGATAGCCAAAACGCGATTTCGTCAGCCATGGAGAGTGCTTTTATGGGTGTTGGGCTGCCAGCACCGGCCCGACCAGAGATCCTCTCCATCGTGGGCCTTTCTTTGCCTTTGGCGATTGCTGATCTTGCCTCGGAGCAGGATGACAGAACTCAGTCCCAATTGGTGGAAGGCTACAAACGCGCCTATATGCAGGCGCGACTAAGGGCTGGGGCAGATCATTCCCCCCTGTTTCCGGGTGCCGCTGAGATCCTGAAGGAACTCAACGCTGTGCCTGAATATCTGCTGGGGGTCGCCACCGGCAAATCCCAGCGTGGATTGGATGCATTGATCGCGGCCCATGGGCTGGAGTGTTTTGTGACGCGCCAGGTGGCAGATCACCACCCCTCAAAACCGCATCCTTCAATGATTTTTGCCGCCCTCGCGGAAACGGGAGTTGAGCCGCAAAATGCAGTCATGATTGGTGATACGGCCTTTGACATAGAAATGGGCCGCGCTGCTGGCGTCGCCACCGTTGCCGTCACATGGGGCTACCATCAGGCAGAGACACTGGGCGCGGATCATACCATCAGCGGTTTTCAAGAATTGAAACCGCTGCTGCAGAAGATTTGGAAGGTTTGACCTATGAGCGAATGGAAGCAAAAGCGTTTCTGGAAAGAAGTCTCCGTAGTGGAAGAGGGGGATGGTTTTGCCATCACCTTGGACGGCCGCAAGGTAAAGACACCGGCCAAAGCAGCCCTGGTGGTACCAAGTCGTGCGATGGCCGAAGCCATCGCGGCGGAGTGGGACGCGCAGGAGGAAGGGATCAATCCAGAGACGATGCCCTGCACCAAATCCGCCAATGCAGCCATCGATAAGGTCGCGAATCAGCACGAGGAGGTCGCGAATATGTTGGCGGACTACGGTGATTCGGACTTGCTTTGCTATCGCGCAGAGGCGCCTCAGGAACTTGTGATGCGTCAAAATGAGACCTGGGACCCGATTTTGGACTGGGCTGAAAACGCACTCAACGCACGTCTGGAACCGCGCAGCGGGCTGATGCACCAGCCACAGAAACCGGAAGCTCTGGCGAAGCTGCGGGCCTCGGTTCATGCGATGACCCCCTTTCAGCTCGCGGCCTTTCATGACCTGGTTTCAATGTCCGGTTCTCTGGTTTTGGGCTTTGCTGCAGCCAAAGATTGCCGCAGCCCAGAGGAAATTTGGCGCATTTCGCGTCTGGATGAGGCTTGGCAGGAAGAGCAATGGGGAGTCGATGAGGAAGCGACGGAGGTTGCCGCAATCAAGGAGCAGGCCTTCTTGCACGCAAAGCGTTTCTTTGATTTCTCCTAGCGCGACAGGTTGTTGCGGGTTTAATCCCTAAATAGGAATTTTTCTTTCTATCAGGGAAATGTTCGCAATCCGGACATCGTTTTTCATGATCACGCCCTTGACGTTTGTTGATGAATGCGCCCAAACTCCCCTACGAATTGGGGCTCTGTCCCAGTTCTTACCATCTCCGGCTTCTACGTAGGCCGGTAAAAAAAATCCGCCACAATAGGCGGAACATCAGGAAGAGGTAACAATGAAAAATACCGTATTTTTGGGCGCGCTGACCGTTGCTGGTCTGGCAGCTGGTGCAGCTGCAGCCGGCACACTGGACGACGTGAAAGCCCGCGGCAAACTGAACTGCGGCGTCACCACCGGTCTGGTTGGCTTCGCAGCTCCGAATGCGAACGGCGAATGGGAAGGTTTTGACGTTGCTGTCTGCCGCGCGGTTGCTGCGGCTGCTCTGGGCGACTCGACCGCTGTTGAATTTGTACCAACCACCGGTAAAACACGTTTTACCGCGCTGGCATCTGGCGAAATCGACATGCTGGCCCGTAACACCACCTGGACCTTCTCGCGCGATGTTGACCTGAAGTTCGAATTCACCGGCGTTAACTACTACGACGGTCAGGGCTTCATGGTTCCAAAAGAGTTGGGCGTGTCCTCCGCAAAAGAGCTGGACGGCGCGACTGTCTGCATTCAGACCGGTACTACCACCGAGCTGAACCTGGCGGATTTCTTCCGCTCCAACAACATCTCCTATGAGCCGGTTCCAATCGAAACCAACGCCGAAGCACAGCAGCAGTACCTGGCAGGTGCATGTGACGTTTACACCACCGACGCTTCTGGTCTGGCCGCAACCCGCGCCACCTTTGACGCGCCTGCGGATCACGTCCTGCTGCCAGAAATCATCTCCAAAGAGCCTCTGGGCCCGCTGGTCCGCCACGGCGACCACGAGTGGGGTGATGTTGTTCGCTGGACTCTGAACGCTCTGATCACTGCTGAAGAGCTGGGCGTGACTTCTGCAAATATCGCTGAAATGTCTGCGGGCACCAGCAACCCAGAAATCAACCGTCTGCTGGGTACCGAAGGTACTCTGGGCGAGATGCTGGGTCTCTCCGCTGACTGGGGTAAGAACGCTGTTGCCGCTGGCGGCAACTACGGTGAGGTCTTCGCCAAGAACATCGGTGAGGACACACCGATTGGTCTGGCACGCGGTCTGAACGCTCAGTGGACCGAAGGCGGCCTGCTGTACTCGCCTCCTTTCCGCTAAAAACTGCTTAGGAAAGGGCGCAGGTTAACCTGCGCCCTTTTTCCTACTCAAAACTTCCGAACAAAAACGCTTTAGATCTGTCGCGAGCAGGGAACCAACCCCGCCGAACAGAGGATCTGTAAGCCACGGGGATCTCATCTTTATGTCAACTCTTACTGACCCTCCCAAGGAGCAGTTTCAGCTGTCTATGTTGATCAACGATACGCGGTATCGATCGTTGACCTTCCAGGCCATTGCTGCACTCGTTCTGGCCTTGGCCATTTGGTATTTGGGCAACAACCTCATTCAGAACCTGCGCGCAGCGGGTCTGAATATCTCCTATTCCTTCCTCGGTGACCCATCGGGATACGATATCAATCAGCGTTTGGTTGAATACGATAGCCAATCCAGCCATGCACGCGCTGCGATTGTCGGTATCCTTAATACCGTTTTGGTCGCTTTCCTTGCCTGTATTACCGCTACGATATTTGGTGTGATCGCTGGTGTTCTGCGCCTGTCGAACAACTGGCTGATCTCGAAGATCATGGCGGTTTATGTTGAGGTCTTCCGGAACATCCCTGTTCTGATCTGGATCATCATCATTTTCACCATCATGACCGCTGTGATGCCTGGGCCACGGGAATTCCGAGGCGCGGAGCCCACAGCCAGTATGGTGTTGGACCTATTTGCCTTCACAAACCGCGGTGTCTACATCCCGATGCCCTGGTTCGAGACGGGCTTGTTTGCCTCTGCCGGTATGAACTGGGTTCTGGTTCTGGCGGTGCTTGCAGGCTCCTTCTTTGTCATGCGCAAGGTTGAACAGAACGCCACCAAGAAACAGGAAGAAACGGGTATTCGCCCTAATACCTTGTTTATCGGTCTGGCTGTCTGGATCCTGCCCATCGTCCTGCTGCTGTTCGTTATGGGCCTCACCTGGGAAGTGCCGGAGCTTAAGGGCTTTAACTTCAAGGGTGGCATCAAGATCGGTGGTCCATTGATTGCGCTGTGGTTCGCTCTGTCGATCTACACCGGCGCCTTTATCGCAGAAAACGTACGTGCTGGTATTCAGGCGATTTCCAAGGGTCAGACCGAAGCGGCCGCGGCCCTGGGCCTGCGTCCTGGTCGGATCATGAACCTGGTTGTTCTGCCACAGGCGCTGCGCGTGATCATTCCACCGCTGATTTCGAACTTCCTCAACATCACCAAGAACTCGTCTCTGGCGATCGCCGTTGGCTATGCTGATATTACCGCTACTCTGGGTGGTATTACGCTGAACCAGACCGGCCGTGCCATTGAGTGCGTTCTCCTGTTGATGCTGTTCTATCTGACTGCCTCGCTGCTCATTTCGATGGCGATGAATGTCTACAACGCCTCCGTGAAGCTGAAGGAGCGCTAAGCCATGAGTGACAAGACAACAAATTCGATTGCCTTTGTCGCAGAAGGCACCATTCCTGAAAGCCCGCCTCCGGCGCGTGAAACTGGAGTGTATAAATGGGCGCGCGAGAACCTCTTCTCTAACATCCCCAACTCGATCCTCACCCTCGTCGCGCTAGCGCTGATCTATTCGGTTCTGTCGAATACTCTGCCTTGGCTGTTGAACGGGATTTGGACGACCTCTTCCCTTGCTGAATGCCGTGAGGTTCTGGATGGCAAGGTTGGCGCCTGTTTCTCGGTTCTGTCCGAGCGCTGGAACCAACTGCTTTACGGCTTCAAATATCCAACCGAAGCCTATTGGCGTCCGAACCTGGCGCTTGTGCTTTTGCTGATCGCTCTGGCACCTGTGCTGTTCTTTGACCTCCCGCGTCAGCTTCTTGGCTTTACCGTGGTTTATCCCTTTATAGCCTTCTGGCTGATTTGGGGTGGTTCTATCCTGGTGCCTGTGATTGCTTTCCTCGGCTTTGTCGCCGCAGCGGTTGTCTTCCAGCGATTTGGTAAGGGCAGCTTTGCTGCGGGCTTCTTTGGGGCTCTTGTCGCTGCGCTGGTGGTCTGGAAGGTCGGCGGGTTTCTGATCCCGGAAGGGGCTTCAGAAAACGCGATGCTTTCGTCGGTGCCGAGTCGTGATCTTGGTGGTTTCATGTTGAACATGATGCTGGGCGTAACCTGTGTGTCGCTGTCGGTTCCGCTGGGAATCGCATTGGCCCTGGGACGTCAGTCCAGCATGCCGCTGATCAAATGGATCTGCGTGATCTTCATCGAATTCGTTCGTGGCGTTCCGCTGATCACGCTGCTGTTTGTGGCATCAGTGATGCTGTCCTATTTCTTCCCGCCAGATGCGACGGTGGATCTGTTCCTGCGCGTGGTCATCATGATTACCCTCTTCTCAGCGGCTTATATCGCCGAGGTGATCCGGGGTGGTCTGGCGGCCCTACCAACGGGACAATATGAAGCGGCAGACAGCCTGGGTCTGGATTATCCGCAGGCCATGCGCCTGATCATCCTGCCACAGGCTCTTAAGATCTCGATCCCAGGTATCGTGAACGTGGCCGTCGGCCTGTTCAAGGATACAACTCTGGTTTCCGTGATCTCGATGTTTGACCTGGTTGGTATGATCCGTGGTCCCATCCTCGCCTCTACAGAGTGGAACGGCGTCTATTGGGAACTGCTGGGTTTTGCGGCCTTCCTGTTCTTCATCGTCTGCTACGGCATCTCTCAATACTCTCAGTGGCTCGAGCGTCGTCTCGCCACTGGTCATCGCTAAGGAGGCCAGACAATGGCTGACACTTCTCAAATGAAAGTCTCCGACGAAATCGCCATCACCATTGATAATATGAACAAATGGTATGGCTCTTTCCATGTGCTTCGGGACATCAACCTGACGGTAAACCAAGGTGAGCGGATTGTGATCTGTGGCCCTTCCGGTTCCGGTAAGTCGACCTTGATCCGCTGTATCAATGCTCTGGAAGAGCATCAGCAGGGTTCGATCGTTGTGGATGGCACATTGCTGTCCAATGACCTAAAGAACATCGACAAGATCCGGTCCGAAGTTGGCATGTGCTTCCAGCACTTCAACCTCTTCCCGCATCTGACCATCCTGGAAAACTGCACTTTGGCGCCGATCTGGGTTCGCAAGACACCCAAGAAAGAAGCTGAAGAGCGGGCGATGCATTTCCTTGAAAAAGTGAAGATCCCTGACCAAGCGTTGAAGTATCCTGGCCAGCTTTCTGGTGGCCAGCAGCAGCGCGTTGCGATTGCGCGTTCGCTTTGCATGATGCCCCGCATCATGCTCTTCGATGAACCAACTTCAGCTCTGGACCCAGAGATGATCAAAGAGGTGCTCGACACCATGATCGAACTGGCGGAAGAGGGCATGACCATGCTCTGTGTGACCCATGAGATGGGCTTTGCCCGTCAGGTGGCGAACCGGGTGATCTTCATGGCAGATGGCCAGATCGTTGAACAGAATGAGCCGGAAGAGTTCTTCAACAATCCAAAAAGCGAGCGGACACAGCAGTTCCTCAGCCAGATCCTCGGCCACTGATAGAGAACTGAGAAAAAGAAAGCGGCCTTCGGAGAGATCCGGAGGCCGCTTTTCTGTGAATGCTTGGGTATTGAGCGTCAGACTTGGATTTCTTCGTTCAAAAGTTCACGGGGTACGATAAAGTCGACTACGGTTCCTGAACTCCAGGCAAGGTCAGACCAGTTGTCTATATCAAACTCGGCAATCAGTGTAGCGCCTGTTGGATAGTCGTCAAAGCGGCGGTGTTCAGGGGGAGAAGTTACAATGGCATGGGCAAAGGCCGCTATGCCTGGATTGTGGCTGATGAGCTGAACCGTGGGATACTCCGCCTCGCGCAGAACCTGAAAGATCATCTCTGAACTAGCGTGGTACAGTCGTTCGATAAAGACAGCTGGGGCATTGACTGACATCAACTCCTGCGTCTCCCGGGTGCGTTGCGAAGAAGAGGAGAGGATCTGATCCGGAATGCGGTTGCTCTCACGCAGCCACTGGCCAAGAGCCTCTGCGGATTTTCGTCCACGTTTGTTCAAAGGTCGGGCGTGATCACTTGGGGCGCTGGTACCCCAAGAAGATTTGGCATGTCGGGTCAAGATCAAAGTTCGGGTCATGATGGGTGAAAATACCTCATGTGATGTGCGTTCTGTTCAAATTGCCGTTCAGCGCCAAGGCTCAGTGGGCAAGCGCGGCGCGCCAGGCACCCCTCAGTCAGGCAGGGCGTGCCGGCAGGAGTTTCCAGGTGACGGTGACAGGTTGCCAGTTGATAGGGGCCTCCGTCAATCAATGCTTGTACAGGGCAGATGGAAAGACACGGTCTGGATGCGCAATCTTTACAGGGCGAGTGTGCCAAAGGAGGAGGGGGAATGTCAAAGCCTTGCTCAAAATGCAGTGCCCCGCGAAAAGAGATCATCATACCAACCGTATCATGTACCAGCATTTGTGACGGGGATGTGAAAGCGCGTCCCGAGGCCAGGGCCCATTGCACAAATGGTGGGTAAGGTGGTCCATCCGAAGGAAAGAAGGGATTTGCGCCAAGGGTTTGAGCAAGATCGCCGATGACGCGGGCGGACCAGCGGTCAATCGGATCGGTTTCCTGATCCAAAAATTCAGGTGAGTCTTTTAGGAGTGGCCAGAAATTTGGCGCAGTCCCAAGCAGGACCAGTGTTCCGCTGCCCAAGCGGCAGTGATCATCAACCGGTGCTTTCAGCGCGCCATAGATCGCAAGACCTTGCTCTGCGGCGAGCGTTTCAACCGTGTTGTAGCTTGTGTTCTCTATCAGGCTTTGGTCGGGTGGGGCTTGCGGAATGGTCATGCTGGGTCCCTTTCGCTGGCTCATTGGTCGAGCTTAGCAGCCATCAAAGGGGGGCAAATGTCAAAAACGGCGCGCCAGGATACAGGAACGCCGCTTAGAGTTGCAAAAATAGGGAGCGCTTAGGCCCGGATCATTGAGCCAGCGCCATGGTCGGTGAAGAGTTCCAAAAGAACCGAGTTTTGTACTCTGCCATCAACAATTGTGCAGGCGCGTACACCGTTGCGTACGGCGTCGAGTGCGGTTTCTGTCTTGGGGATCATGCCGCCTGCAATGACCCCGCTTGTGGTCATCACTTCTACATCTGCGGCTTTCAGTTCCGTTACCACTTCGCCTTCGCCGTTCTTAACCCCGGCTACATCGGTCAACAGCAGCAAGCGATCAGCTTCCAGCGCTTTGGCGATGGCACCGGCGGCGGTGTCGCCATTGATGTTAAAAGTTTCGCCCGCACGGCCCGCGCCAATCGGGGCAATCACGGGGATCATGTCCTTTTCGAACAGCCCGTAGAGGACCTTTGGATCCATTGCAGATGGTGCGCCAACAAAGCCCAATTCGGGATTGGCCTGATCGCAGATGATTAGGTTGGCGTCCTTGCCAGATAGGCCTACAGCGCTTCCGCCCTGGCGGTTGATGGCTTGAACGATGCGCTTGTTGACGACGCCGGACAGAACCATCTCCACCACTTCCATGGTGGCGGCATCGGTGACGCGCTTACCATTGACGAACTCGGACTGGATCTGCAGCTTTTCCAGCATTGCGTTGATCATCGGACCACCGCCATGAACGATGACCGGATTTACGCCCACTTGTCGCATCAGAACGATGTCGCGCGCAAAGGTATCCATGGCTTCGTCGCTGCCCATGGCGTGGCCGCCCAGCTTGATAACAACAATGGCCCCGGAAAAGCGCTGCAGGTAGGGCAGGGCGCTAGAGAGGGTCTCGGCGGTGGCAATCCAATCACGGTTCATGTCTTGTTTCTTCATCGTTCCAATCCCTTTGGACGATGGTGTTACGCGCTTCCGCCGCCGCTGCCAAGGGCAAGGCCCGGCAAGAGTGCGATGAGCCTATGATTTGGAGCATTGCGGCGGTCGCGCAGAGTGATAGGGTCTGCAAGACTCCCACAGGAAACGGAGCCTGCCACCATGTCCCGCAAAACCCTGCTTCTGACCGGCGCCAGCCGGGGTATCGGCCATGCCACTGTGCGCCGCTTCAATGCCGAAGGCTGGCGGGTGATCACCTGTTCGCGCCAGCCCTTCCCCGAGGAATGCCCCTGGGGTGGCGGCCAGGAGAATCACGTGCAGCTCGATCTCTCGGACCCCTCCGACACCATTAATGCCGTCGGCATCATCCAGGAGCGTCTGGGCGGGCGACTGGACGCCCTAGTCAATAACGCGGGGATCTCACCAAAAGGGCCGGAGGGCGAACGCCTCAGCACCCTGGACACTGATCTGATGACCTGGGGCAAGGTTTTTCACGTGAATTTCTTTGCCTCTGTGGTGTTGGCGCGCGGGCTGAAGGATGAACTGGCAGCGGCCAAAGGCTCGGTGGTCAATGTGACCTCGATCGCGGGCAGTCGGGTGCATCCCTTTGCCGGGGCGGCCTATGCCACCTCCAAAGCGGCTCTGGCAGCGCTGACGCGGGAAATGGCGCATGACTTCGGCCCCCTGGGCGTGCGGGTCAATGCCATCGCACCGGGTGAGGTGGAAACGGCGATCCTGTCACCGGGCACGGATAAGATTGTCGAGAAATTGCCGATGCAGCGCCTGGGCCAGCCAGAGGAAGTGGCCGCGGCAATCTATTTCCTTTGTTCGCAGGAAAGTTCCTACATTTCAGGTGCCGAGATCGAAGTGAACGGGGCTCAGCACGTCTGACGGCTATTGCAGCGGTGTGAGTGCTGCTTCTGGATGAACCCGCAGAAAGAAAATCTCTGCGGGTTCGATTCGGGTCAGCTAGGCCTCAAAGGGACGCAACGGGCATTGCTGACCCTATGCCTGCCGCGTGAGGGATGCGGCAGGCATGTTCCAGCTCAGCTAAAGACGCGTTTCATCGCAGGGATATTGCCCAGGATTAGCAGGTCAAATGCCAGCACGGCCAGCAGGGTAAGCCCCACCAGCGGGAAGGCCATGGCGGTGAAGAGGCCGATCAGTACCGCGCCTTTCCAGAACGGCAGGTCCGCTGGAACCGGAGGGGCGGCCAGCCGCGCAGCTCCAGAGGGGCGTCGTTTCATCCACATGACCGCACCGGAGATGCAGACAAAGATTACAAAGAAGCAGAAGAGCGTGTTCAGCAGGAAGTTCCAGGTCCCCATCAGCCCCATGTGCAACGGGATGCCAACGGCCATGGATTTACCCATCCAGGAGTAATCCTCATATTTGACATCCGCCAGGATCTTACCAGTGTATTGGTCAATATGAATGGTGCGATCGACAAAGGGATCATCCGAATCGCTGCTCATGCTGTCGCGGTTGATTGTCCAGACACCGCTCTCGCCACCAGGATACGCCAGCCGGAAGCGGCCCTCCATGCCCAGCTCCCGGCCTAGGTAGATGACGTTCTCCGGGGTGACCGCGGTGCCCGCAGGCAGGCCGGTGATCCCTGCTTCGGATCCGGAAGCAGGCATCGGGGTTTGCTCAAGAGCCCAGGGCACGTCATTCGTGGCCCCGTGGTTCATGCTGGCATGGGTCTCATCAGAGAGCGGCACATCGTTCCATTTGGCCGCGGGGAAGCTGCCCCAAGGCTGCACCAGTTTTCCGCCCCAAATGCCGGCCCAGGACAGGCCGGAAATCAGGAAGACCACCAGGAGAGCAGAAATCCAGAAACCAGTCACCGCGTGCAGGTTCTTCCACAGAGCCCGGCCCCGGGCGCGCAGGTCAGGCACAAAGGCAGAAAGCGCATTGCCACGCGGCCACCAGATGTAAAGCCCGGTCAGAACCAGGACAATTCCCAGCCCAGCGGCGATTTCGATCAAACGGTCACCCATGTCGCCGATCAGCAGCGTTGAGTGGATATTGTCGGCAAAATCATACCAGCCCGCGCGGCGGTCCCATACCTGAATGACTTCGCCGGTATACTGATTAAGCGCTACCAGCCGCTGGCCTTGATCGGTGCTGACCCGGAAGACGGTAGCCAGTTCCGGTGACTTCGGGCCGATCCATTCAGCAATTGTGCCGGGCTGTGCCTGCAGGACAGCAGCGGTTTGGTCGGCATAGCTGATTTCGCTGCCGGTGACCTCTACGGCGATCTTCTCGCCGTCGCGGCCGTCAAACTGGGTTATGAACATCATCATCAGCCCGGTGACAGCGAGCATTAGCATGAAAGGAATGACATAGAGCGCGGCATAGAAGTGCCAGCGCCAGGCGGCGAAATAGAATTTTTCGGACAGCGAGCGTGCTTCGCCCGCGACTTGCGTTTGGCTGGTCGCCATTGTGTTCTCTCCATATGGAACAGGCCCGGCCCCGCACTAGGAGGGCAGGCATAAATCAGAAGGTTTTCAGATGTTCAGGAGAGAGCGGGTGGGCCGCGAGCATCATAGCGCCAGTGGAACCCGGCGCTGTGGTGGGTAAAGCCCTCATGATCCCAACGGGCGCTCAGCAGCGGCAGCAGGGGGAGGGAATGCTGTGTCTCGGGCAGAGCAGCCAGAGAGGGGAGGGCGGAGAAGGGGCAGCTGCGGTCATCCATCTGATCAACAGGGACCGGCATAGGGGCATCGTCGCCAAGATCCACCCATCGCTCTTCGACACCATCGGTGGTACATATCACCAGGAGGACGCGCCCTTCGCTGTCATGCGCAGGCATCCATCCCGCCGGGATCAGCCCGGCGGCTATGATGGCCAGCAGCATCAGATATGACAGCAGCCGCGAAATCACCTATTCAATACCTGCAATTAAGGCGCGCAGAGTGGCGATGCCATCGCCTTTTTCCGACGAAGTAAGAACAATCTCAGGATAGGCAGCGGGGTGGCGGGCAAGCGCCTTGCGGACCTGCTCCAGGACCTTTTCACGGTCCTTGACCTTTACCTTGTCGGCCTTGGTCATAACGCATTGGAAGGTCACTGCAGCACTGTCCAAAAGCTTCATGATCTCCTCGTCCACCTCTTTGACCCCGTGGCGGCTGTCAATCAGCACAAAGGCACGGCGCAGGGTCTGACGGCCCGAGAGGTAGCGTTTGAGCAGCTTTTGCCATTTCTCCACCACCGGTAGAGGGGCGTTGGCATAGCCATAGCCCGGAAGGTCAACCAGAAAGAGATCCGGCCCTTGGGTGAAATAGTTGATCTCCTGGGTGCGGCCCGGCGTGTTTGAGGCCCGTGCCAGACCCTTGGTGCCGGTCAGCGCATTGATCAGGCTGGATTTGCCCACATTCGAGCGGCCGGCAAAGCATACCTCCATCCGGTCAGCCTCTGGCAGGCCGGACATGGCGACAACGCCTTTGACAAATTCCGACTGGCCCGCAAAGAGCATGCGGCCTTTCTCGGAAGTGATTTGGTCTGGCTCTTCGGCCACGGGAAACTGGATCTGCATCACAAGACCTTTACGCTATCTCCAAGCTGGATGTCACCACCTGTCAGCACTTCGGCATAGACAGAAAAATTCTGGTGTCCCCAGGTGTTGTTCAAGGTGCCCAGCGTGTCTGCATCGCGTTCGCCGGTCTCCGGATTTGCGGTTGTCGCCAGGCAGCGCACAACCGGTTCCTTGATCTCAAAGACCGCCTCGCCGATCCGGACCTTTTTGCCAATAAGCTGGTTTTCCAACCAAGGCTCATCCAGATCAAACCAGATATTGCCGCGCCAGCGTTTAGGCGACAAATCCTGGCCCATGGCCTGCTCAACTGCCCGGTGAGAAGCCCAGTTACACAGGGTCACCGATGGGTAATCCGTGTCGGTCATACCGCGGCCGGGCACTCGGACAATCCGCGCAGATGCAGCGCGGTTCTGCGGCAACAGGGGCTTCTCCCATTCCAGGAACCGCACTAGATCCGCCGGATCCTCGGGATCAAAGCGCAGTTCTGGACGCTCCGGGTGGGTCAGGGTCAGCACTCCGCTGGCGTCATCCAGCTGCGCTTCGATTGCCATCAGAGCAGGAGCTTTGGAACCGCGGGTGAAATTGGCGCAGGGCGCCCAGACGCTGCTATCAGCCTTGGAGGCCTCATGCGCCACCGCCCAAACACGATCGCCGGGCATTGTCTGCCCGGCGATCATGGTTACCGCGTCCAGTGCTTCCCGCCCATGTGACTTGAGCGGGTGGCGCCAGATATCAGTGACTTTATGTGTCATCAGCTCTCCGATTTGGGCTTCTTCTTGAAGCCCGACTTGATGTTGCCAAAGACGTCAGGCTTGTAGCCGTGACTGCGCATGATCAGGTACTGCTGGGTAAAGGTGATGGTGTTGTTGGCGATCCAGTAAACCACCAAGCCAGAGGCAAAACCACCCAGCATGAACATGAAGACCCATGGCATCCAGGCAAAGATCATCTGCTGGGTCGGATCCGTGGGCGCCGGGTTCAGTTTTTGCTGCAGCCACATGGAAATCCCCAGCAAGAGTGGCAGGATACCGATGAACACCAGAGCGAGGATAGAACCGGCTTCCGGACCCGAGAAGGGCAGCAGGCCAAAGAGGTTCATCAGCGAGGTTGGGTCCGGCGCCGAGAGATCCTGGAAGGGGCCGAAGAAGGGCGCGTGGCGCAGTTCCAGCGTGACAAAGATCACCTTGTAGAGCGAGAAGAAGATCGGGATCTGGATCAGGATTGGGAGACAGCCCGCGGCGGGGTTCACCTTCTCCTTCTTGTAGAGCTCCATCATCTCTTTCTGCATCTTCTGGCGATCATCGCCAGTGCGCTCTTTGAGCTTCTCCATCTCCGGCTGCAATTCCTTCATCTTCGCCATCGAAGCGTAGGACTTATAGGCCAGCGGGAAGACGATGATCTTGATCAGAACGGTGAGGCCGATGATGGCCCAGCCCATGTTGCCGATCAGGAGGTTCAGCCAGTGCAGCACGGCGAACATCGGTTTGGTCAGGAAGAAGAACCAGCCCCAGTCGATGGAGTCGAGGAAGCCAGCAATGCCGGATTTCTCATAGCTGCGAATGCTGGCCCATTCCTTGGCGCCGGCAAAGAGCATGGTGGTGACTTCCGTGCTGTTTCCGGCGGCCAGGCTGACGGTGGGCAGCACGATATCAGTCTGATAGATGCCACGGCGCTCGTCGAATTTCGCGATAGAACGGAAGCCCTGACCCGGTTCTGGAATCAGCGTCGACATCCAGTAGTGATCGGTGAACCCGATCCAGCCATTGGTTGTGACCTGCTTCACTTCGGAGCGGGAGCCATCACGGGGGTCGATGTCGAAATCTGCTACGTCGGAATAGTCGAGCTCAGAGAGTTCGCCATCCGCCATGCCGACAACGCCCTCATGCAGGATGAAGAAGTTCTTCAGATCTTCAGGTTCACCGTGACGGGCAAGCGTGCCGTAAGGCGCGAGGCTGATCGTGCCGTCGGTGGCATTGGTAACCGATTGGGTCACTGAGAACATATAGTCCTCATCCACGGAAATGGTGCGGGCGAAGGTCAGACCGTTGCCATTGTCCCAGGTCAGTGTGACCGGGGTCTCAGGACTGAGAGTGGCGCCTGCTGGGGCTGACCAGATCGAATTCGCCCCAGGAACATCGCTGGAGGTCAAGCCCGCGCCAGGTGCCCAGCCATAAAGCGCATAATAGGCCTGGGCTTCGCCAACAGGTTTCAGCAGTTTCACGATGGGAGAGCCATCCGCGAGCGTTTCACGATAGTCTTTCAGGGACAGGTCGTCGATACGCCCCCCTTGCAGCGCAATACTACCGGTGACGCGTGGCGTGTCGATCGCAAGGCGTGGCGCATCTGGTGCAGAGGCCTCTTCGGTCGTGGCATTTGCCACCGCATCGGTCGCATCTGCTGTAGGAACCAGTGTCGTGCCGCTTTCGGCGGCATTTTCGGTAACAGCGACGTCAACCGGCTGCTCTGGCTCTGGGGGTGGGAAAAACGTGTACCACCCCAGGATCACCAAGAAGCTGAGTACGGTTGCGAGAATAAGATTTTTGTTCTGATCGTCCATCTGGGACTGCCACCTCGGTCTGTACAATGACAGAAGGGGTTCAACAGAGGTGAACCCCAAAGGTCAAGTAGAATCGAGGATTTTGGCAGTGGCATTGCGTCCCGGAGCCGGAAATCAGTGGTTCAGCTGCCTTGACGGCCGATTTCGGGTGCATCCTGCAGCTTTGCCTCATGGGCCGTGATCCAGTCCAGGGTTTGATCAAATGGCATCGGACGCCCGATCCCAAAGCCCTGCACATGCCCACAGCCCAGTTGCGACAAGAGGGCGTGCTCACCGGCGGTTTCAACCCCTTCTGCCAGGGTTTCCAAATCAAGGCGCTCCGCCATGGTGAGGATCGCTGCAATCATCTTCTGCTGCTCAGGGTCCTGATCTGACCGCATGACAAAGGAGCGGTCAATTTTGATCCGTGCAATGTTAAACCGGCGGACCCCGGAGATGGAGGCGTGGCCCGTGCCGAAATCGTCCAGTTCAATCTGGCACCCCAGGTCGCTGAGTGCGGCAATGTTACGGGTGACCACATCGTCGGGCTGGTCGGTCATGACGGTTTCGAGGATCTCAACAGAGAGCCGCTCAGCGGGCAGGTTAAAGCGCTCCAGCTCCCATTTGATGTTCTCGGCGAGATTGGGGTTGCGCAGTTCCTGGGTCGCAAAGTTGACGCCAACAGAAGGGATTTTGAAGCCCGCGGAATCCCATGCGTTCAAAGCGGTCAGCGAGTGGTACAGCATGACCTGGCTCAGCCGCTCCATCAGGCCCGCATCCCGTAGGACCGGCAGGAATTTTGCAGGAGGCACCATGCCGCGTACCGGATGCATCCAGCGGGCAAGGGCTTCAAAACCCGTGACTTTACCGGTGTCGGTCGAGATCTGTGGCTGGAACCAAGGTACGATTTGTCCGGTTTCCAGAGCTTCGGCGGCTTCGTCGCGCAGGTTGGTGCGAGTTGAGGTACGCACATGCATATCGGAGGAATAGACCCGAATGCCCGATGGGCCACTCTGCTGTGCTTCACTCAGCGCCGCGTTGGTGGCCTGAGACCAATCACTGGGTTGGCTGCTGGGGGCACGACTGTTGAGGCAGAAGCCAATCGAGCAGGAGGTGTAGATGGTGCTGCCATCAAGCGAAATTGGCCCTTCGACTGCCGCTTGCATACGTCCCGCCATCTGGACGCAGGATTCTAAATCCAACTGCAGAACCGGGGTAAGGCAGACTGCGAACTTACTGTCACCAATGCGGGCAACAGTGTCTCCGTTGCGCAGAGTGCTGGCGATTCTCTCACCGCAGGTTTGCATGACGTGATCGCTGGCGGCCTGCCCCTCGCGGATGGTCAGATCCTTATAGTCGTCAATTTCGATGAAATAGAGGGAGGATCGAAGGCCAGAATTTTCACAATCTTTGGCAACAAGCTCCAGCTCCAGTTCAAAACCCTCGCGCAGCATGAGGCCGGTGACATTGTCTCTGGGAGTGGCGTTTCGCCCATTTTGAGCAAAGGCCCCCAGAGCCGCAAAAATCAATGGAACACCCAAGGCAACCCACAGCAGTGCTGCTTCACCTCCGAACCAGAAAGTTGCAAGCGTCAATGCAGGCAGAAAAGCCAGAATAGGCGGCGCAAAGAGTGACGGTGCCAGCCGCGTCCGGATGCGTTTCAGGAAACCTGAATTCGCTTGTGTCATGTTCAGACCTTTCGCCTCAGCAGGGATATGCATGAGGCAGACTAAGGGACTGCTTCTGACTCTGAAGTTAACGCAGGAGGGGAATCTCTGAGGATTCTGCGCTTTCCGCCGGTGAATTCCGTTCAAGCCCCGCAAAATCGAAAAGTTTGGGGTCCAGAAGGTGTGAAGGTCTTGCATTCATGAGGGCACGGAACATGATCTGCCGACGACCGGGGCTGTTTTTTTCCCATTGATCGAGAATCTGCTTCACCTGTTGCCGCTGTAGCCCGTCTTGGCTGCCACATAAGTCGCAGGGAATGATCGGATAGTTCATTGCTTTGGCGAACTTCTCGCAATCCTCTTCGGCTACATGGGCTAAGGGGCGGAAAACAAAGAGGTCTCCCTCTTCGTTCACCAGCTTCGGGGGCATGGTGGCCAGACGACCGCCATGAAAGAGATTCATGAAGAATGTTTCAAGGATATCATCCCGATGATGTCCCAGCACAACCGCTGAACAGCCTTCTTCACGGGCGATTCGGTAAAGGTTGCCACGACGCAGGCGGGAGCAGAGCGCGCAATAGGTGCGGCCCTGCGGGACCTTGTCCATCACGATGGAATAGGTGTCCTGATATTCGATACGATGCGGAACACCCATCTTTTCCAGGAATTCAGGCAGCACAGTGGCTGGAAATCCAGGCTGACCTTGGTCCAGATTGCAGGCGAGTAGCTCGACTGGCAAGAGGCCGCGCCACTTCAACTCATGCAAAACCGCAAGCAGAGTATAGCTGTCCTTACCGCCGGAGAGGCAGACCAGCCACTTGGGCGTGGTGCCATCTTCGCGGCGCTCCACCATGCCATATTGTTCGATGGCCTCTCGCGCATAGCGCACGATGCGCTTCCTGAGTTTCTTGAACCCAGTGGTCGAGGGGGCCCCGGTAAAAAGCGGGTGAATTTCGTCGAGATCATCATCAAGCATGGCGGCCCCCTAGCCGAGGTGACCGCCTTTGCCAAGAAAAAAACGGCAACCGCCCAAATATGAGCGGCGCCGTAACTTGATCTAGAAGTGCATGCGGGAGGACGGAAGATCCTCTGGCAGGGGCAGCAAACCGATGTCTCGCCTCAAATGATTGTTGAGCGGTGGCGGGCGCCCGGTTTTGCTGGTGAGGCGACGGGAGGCAATCCACTGACTGGCCAGCGCGGTCAGGGTTCTGCGTAGTCCAAAGCGCGCTAAGACTTGCGCCAGGGCTGCATGAGGGTCTTGTACGTAGGTGTCTGGGATTGAGTTTGGAAATCCTGAATGTGTCATGGGTTTTGCCGACTGCGGACAGTCGGTTCCTGTGAGTTTGCTGTGAAAAGGATCAGCAAAAGCAAAACTACCCAAGATTGGGCATAGGGCTCTAGGATGCTGAAGTTTGGAAGTTACGATCAGGTGAGATCAGACTCGCCAAGGCGAAGGAGTGAACTTCAAACCAGTCGAAGATCCGCTGCGCCTGCACAGCCTGCCGGAGCGCGCGATGTTTGATATGATGTATTCATTCATGCCTCCTGCAGCTAAGGGTTGATCGTGGCGGCTGCCTAACATGGCGAAAGGCCTCAGCATATGCTGGTATTCCTTACTGTGACACTTGGAGCACAGGTCGCTCACCCTGAGGAAGGCTAAGAGGGGCTAGGGGTCTTTGCGCTCTGGGACGGGATCATAGCCATCGCCACCTAGCGGGTGGCAGCGACCGATCCGTCTGGCCGTCAGCCAGGCGCCCTTTAGGCCACCATGTTTCTCCAGAGCTTCCAGAGCATAGGCAGAGCAGGTGGGCTGATAGCGGCAGTTAAAGCCGACCCAGGGACTGAAGATCAGCCTATAGGCGCGTACCGGTAGCGCAAGGATATGGGCCAGAGGAGACATGACAGAGAGATAGGAGCAGGACGCAAGCAAAGCAACTGGGATTGTAAGGGGTGAAGCTTGGGCCGCTATTTCGCGTGAATTTTTCGCAGGGCGTAGACTAGATCGCGCTTCAGCTCTTCAAAGGGGCGCTGGGCAGTCTCATTTGCACGGCCGATCAGCACATAGTCCCAACCGGTGCGACCATGCACTGGTAGAATCATCCGGGCAGCCTCACGCAGACGGCGCTTGGCGCGGTTGCGGGCCACCGCATTGCCAACCTTTTTGGAGCAGGTAAAGCCGACACGAATCCCACCGCTGTCGCGGCGGTTCAACCCCTGTACCATCATGCCCTTGGTGCCCTGCTTCTGGGCGGGGGGGCGGGCACAGGCGAGGAAGTCACGGCGTTTGGCCAGGACTTCGGGCTTTTGTACGGGGGATGCACAAACGGACACCGCCGGAGACGTATCCCCGTGGGCAGCCTTGCCATCCATGGGGGTCTCCGGCGGTGTCATGTCCGTCAGAACAAGAACTGAGCTTATGCGCTCAGTTCTTTACGTCCGCGTGCGCGGCGTGAGTTCAGGATCTTGCGGCCTGCCTTGGTGGCCATGCGCGCACGGAAGCCGTGGCGGCGTTTGCGAACCAGGTTCGAAGGCTGATAGGTGCGTTTCATCGCTCCGGTCTCCAATTGCTAATGTCGGGCTGTAGCGGAATCGCCGCCCGGCGGTCTATCTCGAAGCCCGGTCATTAGAAGGGATTCCCGGGCAAGTCAAACCCTGTCACCCTGTTTTTCGGGGGTGACTGCAACATTTCTGCTTCAAATGGGGGAAAAGGCCCCTTTGGATGCTGCAAATGTTGCAGAGCTGACAAATACCGCCGAAATCCTCACGTTTCCAGGCCCTCCGGATCAAGGAGGCGTGAAGTTGCCCTCAGCAGGCTCGAAGATCAATCCGTTTGAGTTTAGCTACATAGGACCGCAGCGCAGATGAGGTGGAGAGATGAGTGAAATGGCTGAGACATCAAAACAGGGAATTGCGCGGCATCTGCCGCTGATCGCAGTTGCGGCGGTTGCCATTATTGGTGCCGCGACCCTCAAGGATTACCTGACCTTTGATACGTTGCGCGACAATCGCGAAGCGCTGATGGCGTTCCGCGATCAGAACTATCTTGGTCTGGTGGGTATTTTTGCCGCCATTTATATCCTTATCGTGGTCTTCTCTCTACCCGGTGCGGCGGTTGCTTCCGTGACCGGGGGCTTTCTCTTTGGCCTCGTCTCCGGCACCGCGCTCAATGTCGTCTCTGCGACAATTGGTGCATCCGGCATTTTCCTGGCCGCGCGCTGGGGCCTGGGCGAGATGCTGACTGCCAAGTTTGAAGCGGCCGAGGGGCGGGTGCAGATGCTGAAGGCTGCTCTGCGCCAGAATGAAATCGAAGTCCTGCTTTTGCTGCGGCTCGTGCCAGCTGTTCCCTTCTTTGTTGCCAATCTACTGCCTGCCCTAGTTGGGGTGCGATTTGTCAACTTCCTGTGGACCACGGCCGCGGGAATCATTCCGGGCGCCATCGTGTTCACATGGATTGGTGTTGGCGTGGGTGAGGTCTTTGACCGCGGTGAGGACCCGGATCTTTCGCTTCTGTGGGAGCCACATGTGATCGGGCCTATTCTAGGTCTCTGTGTTTTGGCCGCTATGCCGATCATCGTGAAGTCCTTCCGCGCCAAGCATAAGCAAGAGGGCTGAGCCATGAGCCGTATCAATTGTGATCTCCTGGTGATTGGCGCCGGGTCTGGCGGTCTTTCTGTTGCAGCGGGCGCAAGCCAGATGGGTGCTGATGTTGTGCTGCTGGAGGGCCACAAGATGGGCGGTGACTGCCTGAACTATGGCTGTGTCCCATCCAAAGCGCTCCTTGCCAGTGCCAAGGTCGCCTATCAGCAGGGCCATGCCCAGTCCTTTGGCGTGTCGGATCAGCAGCCACAGGTGGACTACGCCGCCGCCAAGGACCATGTGCATGACGTCATCGACACAATTGCACCCGTTGACAGCCAGGAACGATTCGAAGGCTTTGGAGTTACGGTGATCAGGGAGTTCGGCAGTTTCCTCTCCCCGACAGAAGTACAAGCCGGGGATCATGTCTTAACAGCAAGACGGATTGTGATCGCTACAGGCAGCGCCCCCTTTGTGCCCCCTGTTCCCGGTCTTGATCAGGTTCCTTACGAAACCAATGAAACCATCTTTGACCTGCGCGAACAGCCCAGGCATCTGTTGATCATTGGCGGTGGGCCTATTGGTATGGAAATGGCACAGGCGCATATCCGCCTCGGCAGCAAAGTGACGGTGCTCGAAGGTGCCAAAGCGCTGGGCCGGGATGACCCGGAGGCAGCCGCTGTGGTGCTGGAAGCCCTGCGCGGAGAAGGGGTTGAAATCGTTGAGGGGGCCTTAGCCGCAGAGATTTCCGGAGAAGTGGGCGCAATAAAGGTCAAAACGCAGGATGGTCGCAGTTTCAAAGGATCGCATCTGCTTATGGCCGTAGGGCGCAAGAGCAATATTGATCGGCTGAACTTGGCTGCTGGTGGTATTGAACCCAGCAGAACCGGGATCAAAGTGGATGCGGGGCTGCGCACCAGCAATCGTCGGGTCTATGCCATCGGCGATGTCGCAGGCTCTCTGCAGTTCACCCATGTCGCGGGCTACCACGCTGGGGTGATCATCCGTTCCGCACTCTTTGGTTTACCCTCAAAGGCCAGCGAGGTTCACATTCCGCGCGCGACCTATACAGATCCGGAATTAGCCCAGGTCGGCCTCATCGAAGCGGAAGCCCGCGAGCGCTTTGGGAGCAAGTTGGAAATTGCCCGCTTTGACTACCACCATAACGACCGCGCACTTTCGGAGCGCAAGGCAAAGGGTTTTGCCAAGGTCATGGTGGTCAAGGGTCGCCCGGTTGGGGCGACAATCGTGGGGCACCAGGCTGGGGAGTTGATCTCCCTTTGGTCTCTGGCTCTGGCCAACCGGTTGAAAATGAGCCAGGTTGCAGCCATGGTTGCGCCTTATCCCACCATTGGGGAGGTGAACAAACGCGTCGCGGGGGCCTATTTCTCACCTCGGCTTTTTGATAGTCAGTTTGTGAAACGCGCGGTGCGCTTTGTGCAGCGCTGGATCCCCTGAGTCGGATTCTCTTGAACTGGAAGGGTCTAAATGCTGAATACACTTTCAGGCCGATTCCTGATCCTGACGACGGTCTTTGTCATGCTGGCCGAAGTGCTGATCTTCGTGCCCTCGATCTCTCGCTTTCGGCTAGACTATCTCCTGGATCGGCTGGAGCGGGCGCAGATCGCCTCTCTGGCGCTGTTGGCAGACGACATGTTGGAGACAGAGCTGGAAGCGGAGCTTCTGGAAAACGCCGGTGTATTCAATGTTGTGCTGCGACGGGATGAAATCCGACAGCTGATGCTCTCGTCGCCGATCCCCCAACAAATTGGCACCACCTTTGATCTGCGCATGGCGACGCCCGCATCCATGATTGGGGATTCTTTGCGTCAGCTGGTCACGTCGGAAAACCAGATTGTCCGCGTCATAGGTGCTCCTGTCCGTGATGCAGGGTTGCTGATCGAAATCACCATGGAGACAGCGCCACTGCGCGCCGCGATGATCGACTATGGGGTGCGCATCCTGGTCTTGTCGGCGGTTATTTCTGTGGTGACAGCGCTGCTGCTATTTGTTGCCGTACGTATTTTCCTGGTGCGCCCGATCAAAGGCGTTGTCGACTACATGCAGCGCTATGCGGCAGCACCCGAAGATGCGCGTGGGATCATACAGCCAAATGCAGGGGTCACAGAGTTGCGGGAGGCCGAAGAGGCCCTTCAAAAACTACAGACAGAGCTGACCCAGGCCCTGCGGCAACGCGAAAGGCTGGCCCAGCTTGGCGGAGCGGTTGCGAAGATCAGTCATGATCTGCGCAATATCCTCACCTCTGCCCAGCTCTTCACCGATCGCATCGAGATGAGTGAGGATCCGCTGGTGCGGCGCCTGGCTCCGAAATTGGTCAATTCAATCACCCGCGCAGTGTCTCTTTGTGAAGGCACCCTGGCCTTTGGCAAGGCAGAGGAGCCGGCCCCGACTTTCTCTTATGTGCCTTTCTGCGAAATCGTTGATGATATCGTCGAAAGCGAGATGCTGGCGGCCGGGGAAGCGGATGTTGAACTGATCAATGCTGTGCCCAAGGGGTTGATGCTGCGCGGTGATGCGGAGCAGTTGTTCCGCGTGGTGATGAACCTTGTCAGAAATGCGCGACAGGCCCTTGTGGTGACGGGGAAGGGCGGAACGGTCACAATTTCCGCTGAGGAAGATGATGATTGCTGGCGCATTTTGGTCGCCGACACGGGGCCGGGTCTTCCGAAAAAAGCTCAAGACAATCTCTTCACGCCCTTCCAGGGTGGGGCGCGAAAAGGAGGGAGCGGCCTCGGCCTTGCTATTGCTGCGGAACTGATACGTGGGCACGGCGGTTCAGTTTCACTCAAGTCAACCGGCGCAGAAGGCACAGAGTTCGAGATCCATCTTCCCAAGGGGGATGGCACCTTCTGAGCAGCATCAAGCTGTCCAAAATTTTGGGCGCTGTGGGAAAGAGGAAATAATCTCATTTTTGGGGTTGCGCCGATGACTGACTGCATTTACATCCCGGCATCAGTGGACCGATAGCTCAGCTGGATAGAGTACTTGACTACGAATCAAGGGGTCGGGGGTTCGAATCCTCCTCGGTCCGCCACTTCCAAATTGTGAGACGCACATAGTTCTGTCTTTTGCGACAGACCATTGCCTCAGCGTCGAATGGCCTTGCCTTCAGCCATTTGGTGATGTCGAATATACTTCCTTCCTCAAAACGGCTTTTGAGAGAAGCCCTTCAGGGCGCTTGTCTCTGAAGCCTGCTCCCGGCGAGGGTTGGGGGTAGCGAGTGCAACATAATTCGTTAGAGTTGGTACGGCCTGCAGGCGCAGCCGAGGACTCGGCCTTGTCTAATTATGCTGCAGGCGCGTGAGGACGAAGTTCCCTAGTTTTTCCTGAAGGGAGGGCGGGTGTTGTTGAAAAACTCGTTATTTTGGCGATGCATCCGGGCTTATTGACCTGATTTTTTGGAGCAATCCGTAGCTATGCCGCTTTTTCACCCGGCGGCAGGCACCATTGGCTTCAGTTTGGCCAGTTTCCGGAGGTTCTGTGCGGTGGCTGCGAGGGTAAAATCGTCCTGAACGCTACATGCGTTGTCCGGCAGCGCATTTGCAAAGCAAATTTCGCGAGAGGGCCCTCGCAATGGGAGCCATCCCAACCCGAGGATACGTTTGAGGTGGGCGAAGAGCATCTCCACTTTCTTGCGCCGTCGCTGCGCTGTTGGATTGTATTCTGAAGCAACGCAGTTTCGCGCTAAGTCCCTAACAATTTTGTACTTCTCGCGGCGGATACGGCGGGTGACTGTGTTGGGGCAGCATTTGGCTTTTGACGGGCAGTCCCGGCAATCGGATTTGAGCGCGCCGTAGTTCTTCGCTTTCAGGCCCGGCGCATTCCTGGCGGGGTCAGAGTAGTTTCGGCGCGCGTGTCGCAACTCCTTGCCTTCCGGGCAGAGGTATCGGTCATTTTCCTCATCCCAGGTAAAGTCAGATCGTGACCAGGTTCCATCGTTACGCTTTGAGTGATCAAAGGCCGGGATGAACGGGAGGATCTTTCGCTTGAGCGCAAGCCAAACCAGATTGTCTGCTGATCCAAATATGGTGTCCGCGGCAACCCAATCTGGTTTCAGGCCAAATCGCTCTTCAGTCCGGTCGTTCGATGGGCCAATGACTCACTGGATCATTGGCTTTTCCATCTCACTCTTGCGCATGGCGCCCACCTCTGCCTACCGGATCGACAAACTGGCATCCACATCCACAATGATCCCATGATCCGTGTCGATCAGGCAATTATCTGAATAGGCGAATAAAGCAGGCCCTTTCCGCGCTGCCGTCTATTACCGGCAGTGCATTGCGCAGCAATGTCACGAGAGGCATCGACTGGCGGGATCAGCATGGGCCGTGCACTTGGGCTTTGTCTCATTGGCCGCCCCAAACGCTGCATCATCAAGAGCGTCGAGAAATTCGCGAACCGCCCGTGGTGCATCATCCGGTGTGACCCCGCGCTCCTCCCAGTCCTTCGGGTTGTTCGGGTTCTGTTTCTGGACATCTGCCCCCTCTCGGCAGTTTGCTGCGCAATCGCCTGCCGGGTAATGGATCAGACTGGCATCGGCGGCAAAGCCCTGACCGCCAACCAGTCCCTCTTCAATACAAAGCGCTACGGACATCTCAAAACATGACGCAATAGATCGCTTTCACGGAAGCGGCCATGGCGGTTCTTGGAAAGTGTAGAGTGGTCAGGGATGCGGTCCGTTAGATCGAGACGGCAGAACCACCGATAGGCCAGGTTCAGATGCGTCTCTTCGCAAAGACGTCGTTCCGAACAGATGCCGAAACAGTAGCCGGCCAGCAGCATGCGGATCATCAGTTCGGGATCGACCGAGGGAGGGCCCGTAGGGCTGTAGAAATCCGCCAGATCCCCTCATCTGATACAGGAATTGAACCAGCCATTCAGGCTTCGATCAAGGAAGAGTTTTTCAACACAATCAGCCCATTTTACCAATGCTGCAGTGAACCCTAATGAACGCTACACAGGGGATGGCTGTTTTTAGGGTATGGCGGTTTTTGTTATCTTCCTTTGGGGTTGAAGCGCGCGCTGCAAATTGTACTAGGCGTGTGAATTTTGGGCGATCCATATGCGTGGCCGCAGGGCATTCTGCCACGTGACGAAGCGCATCGCGAAGCCTGGTGAGACTCCGGATCTGCTCATTGAGCGCATCCGCGCGGAGATGCAACTCTGACCTCGGCTATTGCGGCGTCCCATCTTTGGCGAGCATGCCTTTGATTTTTTCAAGAGAAAACCCCGCCATCTTTCCCAGCGATATCAAGGCATGCTGCGTCGTTACCTGCGTGTCGAACTGCAGCCGCAGCTCTTTCCTTGCGACCGAATGAATAAGTCCGATTTCCTCGTAGTAACGCAAGATCGATGGAGAAACGCCGCTTAGTTCCGAAAAAACACTGATATCAAGCAGTTTCATGCTTGACCTCAAGTCAGCTTGAAGTTGAAGGATGGCAATCCACTGGCAATCTTACAAGTGAATCCACCATGGTCGACATGTCACGGGCCCGTACGCCCCCGGCCATTCTGATGGCTCTCACCGCCGCAACTCTGACCGCATCTCTGGGTATCAGCATTACCTCGGTCCTGCTTCCCACGCTGGCACGCAGCTTCTCTGCGACGGTGTCAGACGTGCAATGGGTCGTGCTGGCCTATCTCATAACCGTGACGGTCACCATCGTCTCTGCCGGGCGGCTTGGCGATCTTTTCGGCAACCGCCGGGTTCTAACCGCCGGGCTCGTCGTCTTTATTACCGCGTCGGTTCTGAATGCCGTTGCTCCGAGCCTTAGTCTGTTGATTGCAGGACGAGCTCTGCAAGGGCTTGGCGGAGCAATCCTGATCGCGCTTCCCATGTCTGTCGCGCGCAACCTTGTTCCGACAGAGCGGCTAGGCACTGCGATGGGCTTGCTTGGGACAACCTCTGCGGTCGGGACGGCATTGGGCCCATCCCTTGGCGGCTTACTGCTGGCATGGGGTGATTGGCGTTTGGCTTTCTGGCTTCTCAGCGGCTTTGCCTGTTTGACACTTCTCATGTCGGTTTTCTCCATTCCGCGCGCTTTTGAGCGGAAGGGCACGTCTTTCCGGGAGCTGGATTTACCGGGAACGTTTCTATTGGTGTTCGCTTTGAGCGCCTATGCCCTGGCGGCAAGCGGAGGAGCCGCTGGTGTTCCAGTTTCTCCGGGTGTGCTGTTCACAGTCGCGCTGGTCACAATCGTCCTCTTCGTGATCGTCGAAGCGCGTGTCGCATCGCCTTTGGTGCCGATGAGCATGCTGTTCGACCGGACGGCAGGTCTTGGTTTTTTCATGAACGTAGCTGTAGGCACGATCATGATGTCCACGCTGGTCGTCGGCTCGTTCTTCCTGGCCTTTTCACTTGGGTTAAACGAGACGTTCATTGGTCTGGTGCTGGCGGTCGGACCTGCGACCGCCGCACTTTCCGGATTTCCGGCGGGGCGGTTGACAGATCGGCTCGGTGCGGGTCGCGTAATGGTCTTCGGTCTTTTGCAAACAATGCTGGGTCTGCTTTGTCTGGCCCTCCTCCCGCGGTGTTTCGGAGTCGGCGGATACGTTGTCGCGCTCATCGTTCTGACCCCGGGATTTCAGATGTTCCTTGCCGCCAACAATACAACGGTTATGGCCGACGCGGCTCTAGAACAGCGAGGCCGTCTCTCGGGCTTACTCGGTCTGTCCCGCAACCTTGGCCTGATGACGGGAACCTCTGTCATGTCAACGCTGTTTATTACAATTCTGGGAACCGATGATGCCACGAGAGCCCCCGCCGACGATGTTGCCCATGCCTTTTCAACGACATTCCTGGTAGCCGCAGGCCTGGCCTTGGCCACGTTGGGTCTGGCCATCTTCAGCCGAGACGGGCGCAATCGAAAACGTCCAGCCCAGCGGCGTGAGGTGATTGAGAATGAAGAATGATCGAACAAGAAAGTGTGTTTCATGACCTGCACGCAAGAAATTTGTGGTCCTGCTCCAAATAGCACCGGACCTTCCTCCCTTCTTGATGCAGCGAACTCACACTTTGTCCGCGTTGCCACTGATGTGTGCAATGCTCAGTCTCCGCTCAGTTTGCGTAACCCGCCTTTAGCCAACCCAAACAAACTTCAAACCCTCCGAACGCATCGAGGGCAACTGTTTCGGGGCGAAACCTACAGTTTATGGCGTCTTGGGGGCATCAGCTACTTTGGATTACTTAGGTTCTCGCCCTCTCGCTCCACTTCGGCGTCTGCCTTGTCGGTGATTTGATCAAGCGAGGCTTCAAGGCTCTGGCGAAGCGCTTCGAACTCTTCGTCGTTTGGCTTTTTCGGAACCTCCCTCTCCCATTCCTGACACATCAGCACACCGCGCGAAAAGGGTAGCGGCAACATCTGTTTGTCCCAGGTTGGGAGCTTGGCCACCCGACGTTCGGCAAAGGCGACGGTGAAGACACGACAGCCCGTCATCCTAGCCCAGGTGATGGGAACCCCGGATGCAATTCGGGCAGGGCCACGCGGTCCATCAGCGGCTATCCCGATTGAACATCCCTCTTTGGTACGGCGCAATACCTCACGCGACAGCGCCACATGGCGCTTATGGCTCGACATGGGGATGGTCTCAAACCCTAGACGTACCAATATTTGTCCCGCCAAACGCCCGGCACGGGCCGCAGAGGTGAGGGCGCAGATGCGACCCAGCGAAGTATCAAACAGATAGGGTGCCATTATCAGACGTTGATGCCAGAGCACAAAAATCACCGGCTCACCTCTTGCGACACAGGCGTCCATCTCCTCAAAGCCGCTGCGGCTCCAGCGTGAAGTTCTGTGAGCAAAGGCAACATAGCCAGCCAAAAGGGCTTCGACCGCTCGGTTCACCCTGGGACTATCAGCAATTTTCTTTCTAAGGCTCAAGTGGTTCCCCTCTTTTCCCGCCAGTCATAGTATAGCAAAGGTCAGGGAGCCAGCCTGTCAGAGAACAGGTTGCAAAAAGCCACGCATTTCTGCCGATTTCCCTCTTGCGAGTCGCGTTGAGGTGGCTTAGGAACACCTGCACTGCAGGGGTATAGCTCAGTTGGTAGAGCGACGGTCTCCAAAACCGTAGGTCTCGGGTTCGAACCCTGATGCCCCTGCCAGTAAAATCAAGCATTTAGACTGAACTTGCTGAAACCCGAAATTTCGGTTTCCCAAAAAGTTTCCCACGTTCATGATCCGTTTTTGTTCTGTTCGCGCAGCGTTTGAGCTTGTTGCGCCAGGCGCTTTTGATTCGCACTTTTTGAGTACTTCTGGATCATCGAGAGGCTCTTGTGTCCGGTGATTGCAGCGATCTGATGATCAGTGCAGCCAGCCTCTGCTAGCTCACCTGCGGCACTGTAGCGGAGGCCGTGAAAGCCGTATCCTTCAAGGCCCAGCTCCTTTCGGGCCTTCAGAAATTTCTTTTGAATATAGTCATACCCGAGTTGACGCCCGAAATCGTCAGAGAGAATCCAATGGAGGCTTTTGCGGGGTGTTTCATCCAGGATAGCCCGCAAGCTGTCTGTGAATGGGATCCACAGCCGAACCCCAGTTTTGCCTTGCGTCACCCAGATGCCATCGTCTTCTATATCTGACCACTTCATGCGCGTGAGGTCTGAGGCTCGCTGCCCAGTGCCCAGAGCCAGCTCAAAAGCAAGCCGCTCTAAGCCGCGCACGTTTTTCCGGAAGGTCGCAACCGCAGGCTTTGGCCAGGGCTTGTGGCCCTCTCCTGTTTTGATCTTTTCAATTCCCTTGGCGGGATTGTCCCTTTGCCAATCCAGATCAACCGCATGCTCGAAGAGGATAGATAGCATATGGGGAATGTAGTTTGCAAAGCGTGCCCGGTGCTTGTTGGCCATCTGCGCCTCAATGATAGTGGAGCGGCGCATCTTGGTCGGGTCCTTTTGGCCAATTGTTCCAGCGAGATATTCCAGCACTTTTGAATAGTCAGCCTTTGTTCTTGGCGCCAAACCTTCCCATCGCGGGGATCTCTTGTAGCTCTGAATTAGCTTCTCGAAGGTGAACCTCTGTGAGAGAGCCCCGCCACCGCGCATTAGGCGCCAGTATTCCCGGTCATACTCTTCACTGTTGGGGTCGTCGGGAAGGCGCACATAGCGTCCGTCCTTGCGGAAATACTGATACAGTCTCCCTTTGACTCTCTTGGTTGTAGTGAATTTCTTCTTCACCATCTCACATCCTCAAAGCCGTCAACGAAATCGCCACGCATGACGGCCCGCAGCTCTTCTGCATCCCATCTTTCATAGGGGCCTACCTTCCTTGGCCGAGGCAAAACTCCCTGAGCTACAAGTTCACGAAACTCTGACGGCTTCATGTCCATCATTTTTGCAGCGCCGGTTTCAGCAACGGCAATGATTGCAGTGCGTCCCATTTTTGACCTCCGGATGCGCTGGGCGATATGGTGTTTCCCATATCGGGGTGGGTGGATTTCAATAATCAGTCATCAGGTCGGCCCCGAGCGGGGTTAGGCTCCAGTGCCCGGATGGCCATGACCTAAACTTAATCAATCCTGCTTCTTCTGCGGCCGACAACTCGGCATCAGATGCGCGAGGCACGCCTATCCGATCATTCATGACCGCGCGCACGGCGGGCCGGTGCTTTTGCAGGTTTCTCAATGGCGCATTGGGGCTCATGTCGCGCTCCAGAATTAGGAAGATTGATGTTGTGCAATTCGGCGGTTGTTTTCCGCCTCGAAACCGAATGCGATAATCTGAGCGTGCAAAACCCAGTCATCCGTATCCATCGCTCGAGGGCGCGTGCAGATACAGGTCAATCCTCCTGTTGAGAAGTCTGACTTTCTGCAGAGAAGGGCTTCGTTCTGGCAAATTCGATCTTGGATGAACCAGCCATCAGGAAAGCCCTCTCGAATAATCCGGTCATTGAAGCGAGGTTTCTTATTTTGCATGTTCTCTTCCTGGTGTTGCGTCTCACCTAGTCAGTTTTCTGAGCATCTCTCAGCACTTTGCGCGCCTGATCTGCGTCCCGCAGGGCCTGCGCCACAGGGGTACGGATGGTTTTGAACAGGCTGCGAAGTCCTTGCTCATGCGGCTGCATGTATGACTTTCCAAGCTTTTCGTAGAACACCTCTAGGAAGGCGTCCGCGCCATATCCGGTCATGGCATCTAGCGCCCGCAGCTCACTTTCATTGAATGTGATGACTGCCTTTGCTTCGACAACCGTTGTGGTCTTGAACTCAGCCATTCCGGCCTCCTGCAAGTAGCTCATCCGCCATTCTGAACACATCGCCAGGCCCGCTGGGCGTCCATGTGAAATAGGCGTCATCGGTGGCGGAGTTGTATTTGAAGAACTGGTAGACAACCCAATTTCTCAAGGCAGTCCAAGCGGTCTCCTCATCCCATTCTGGCTCATAGTAGCCGGACATTCCCCCTACCATTGGGGTGCCCTTCAGAGGGTGACAGGGATACCCCAGCTTGACATACGGGTACTCACTTCCCGCCCTGCATTTTGGCGATAGGGTGCCCGCATGTGTTTGTTTGCAAATGATATCGGTATGGCATGACGGAGTCCGGTCCAGCTTTGCGAGATCCCGAATGATCAAGCCGTGGTAGTTTTCACCCTTCTCCGCGAGAAACTGCTCGCGAGTATCTCCGATCCTTGCCAGATAAGGCGCCGCGCGCTTGGATAGCTTTTTCAGAATGCGCAGGTTCATTGGTTTGCGCCCCTAGTTTGAGGGCAGCGCAAGCGTTGCGCCTTGCCCTGTAACTGGTCGATGCAGGGAGAGGTTTTCTCCGGCCTGCTTGCCAGCCTCCGCACCTTCAGAAAAGACAGAGATTTTGCGGTTGATTGCCTTTCTAAGGCAAAGGCTCTCGAAGTGTTCGTCCAGCTTCTGGTTCTTGACGATCATGACTTCGGTTCCGGTTCCGCGGCCAGCATCGTCTAGCGTCTCAGACATGGCATACAGGCGCTGGGCAATGCGTCGAGCCATGAAGATTGCAAACGATTTCCTGTCCTTTGCACGTATGGCGGGCGAGTAGGGTCCAGGATCGTAGCTGGCACTTTCAACCTTGATGGCGTTCAGGATGTGGCCATGCAGCCAAACAGCCAGGTCGCGCTCTGCGCCATAGCCGTAATAGGTCATGGCCGATCCACTAGAGGGGCGGCCTCTGAACGCGCCGCGAGTATTGGTGAAAGCAGCGATGGCATTCTGTACAAAGACCATTGCGCCGCCGGGTCTGCCGCCCGTCCATGGGGTGGAGCTGGCACCAATTTCCTCGGCCTGATCACCTGAAACCTCTTCCATCGTGAATCCAAACTTGCTCATCAGGTCCATGGCCTTCTGCATGCAAAGGTTGGCTTCTGCTTCACTTGATGCAGGGTCATTTGCCCTGGCCATCAGTGCCGCTGCGCGTTCTTTCATTGAGCGTTGTGCCATGACTTCCTCTTAGCGGATTTCAGTTAGATTTCGTGGCTTGGTATTCGTGTTCTGACAAGCCGACCTTCCAGAACCCTCCGCAATGATCGCGAATTTCATCCAGGGTACTTTCGGTCGGCTTGTGGGCAGGGGTGGGCAGGATCAATTCGCCATCACGCTCACAGATAATGCCTTCAACACGCACCGGCGGCAGGCCGAAGGAAAAGGCAATCCGGTCACCAACCTGGACGGTTTCCCCGTCGATGTCCCTTTCGATGGGCCGTTTCTGGCCGGTCATGCTGCGTCCTGGTCGAAGCGCACATGTTTACCATCGGGGCAAACCATCGACAGGATGTGCGGAACCCTCTGTACTTCCTTTTCGGCTTCAGCCCGCGTGTATCGCCCGGCGCGGTTTGCGTCTGAGCAATAGCCGCAGGAATTGACCGCGTAGTAAGCGTCATCTTTGCGGGACCAGATCCGATAGACCTGCTCATCCCCAAACAGGATCCCTTGCAACTGTTCCGCTCTGCGAAAGTCAGAGGCCTGCACTGCGCGAGAAAGCAAACGCTCTAAGACGCCGCGCCTTCTGCGCTCGTTAAGTTTTGTGCGCAGGTTCGCCGGCTGTTTTGTGAACAGCTCACGGCAGGACTTATTGGTGCGCTCGTTGGGTGAGATTTTGACCCACCACATTGAGTTAAGGTTGTAGAAAGCCTGACCTCGGCGGATACGTCCATCATGACCGGCAAACCAAACGGTTTGCCCTTGGCTCAATAGTTCGCCGTCCTTGCTGGTTCGGTTGTAGTCAGCATGCCAATCGGCATGGCCCAGATCGGGCTTTGTGTGGCAGCTCTCTGCGTAGTCCTTTTGGATCAGCTGATCGGCAGAAAGTTTTGAGAGGTTCTTATCCTTAATTTCCAGGCTGGCGAAACTCAGAAGCCATGTAAGAATGCGCCGCTTTTCCAACTCCCAGCGCTTCTGATCCAGGTAGGTCATACGCTGCAGTTTGTCGAAGTCGTAGCGCCGCCCATTCGGGTTATCCAGCGGGTAAGTGGTGCACCAGAATTCGATTTTGGTCACGCGGCCTGACAGTTCAATCTTTGCTCGCAATGTGCCTTTGGCAGCAAGGCGATGGCCGGGACTGAGACAGCTGTAGTGCTTGCGCACCTGCGGATCTTCCTTGACCGACCAGCCGCGACCGCGCAGCTGGCGGATCAGCCCCGAATAGACCTCTTCCCGAAAGGTGGGGTCGTTTGGGTCATCTTGCCAGATCCCTATGTGTGAGTCGTGAATGTTGATATCTAGCTTGCGCTTACTCATCTATCGGCCCTCAAAAAACAACAATGGCGACTGCCAGCGCCACGGCGGCGCAGACGATGGGTTTCAATGGATTTAGCGGGGCGCGCGCTGGGCGCATGAGGGCGCCGCTCTGAAGGCCTGCAAAGCGGCCCAGAGGCGCGCGCCCCGGTGAACTCCCTTCACCCCCAACGTGAGTGGTGGGAAAAGCCCCGGCAGCGCGCTGGCTGCCGGGTGAGGTGCCCGCATCGGTGCGGGGCAGGGAGGAACCGTGTTTGTTCATGCTGCGGCGCTCAACTCATGCATAAGGATCCGGGCTGGTAGATCGGCCAAAGCGGCGCAGCGCCAGTTTTCAGCGGCTTCCAGTGCGGTGGCCCCGCGACCAATGATGCCGAACATGTCGATTTCATAGAAATGAGAGGTGACGCGCTGGGCGGGCAGGGTTGGATCAATCCACGATCCTGCACCCATCTGCGCGGCCGCGATGGTCACGAGATGGATCTTCTCTGCTGGCTTCTGCGCAAATGCACCAAGGAAGGTCAGTAGGGGATCCATTCCAGAGAGCCCGCCAAGGCTGCGCAGCACCGTACCGCACCAAAGGCGCAGGCAATTGCCCAGGTCAGCGTCTATCGCATCCATCCCATGCAGGGTGATGTGAGCGGCTTCGTCATTCTCGCAGATTGTTGCATCCAGGAGCCTAACAGCCATGTCAGCGGCTTTCGCAGGCGAAACCAGCGTCAGCCATTCCAAGAGGGCTGCAGCGGATTGAGCGGCCCGGACCCCTTCTGTTTGATAGGCGGGGGTCGCTCCAGGGATTAGGGTAAGTTCAATCATTGCACTCTCACTCCTTCTAGCCGCTGAACCACGATCAATTCATTATGAAGACATAAACACATTTAGCATTGATCAGTCAATGCAAAATGTATAATTCAACGGCACAACCATAAGGATGTGAGGTTTGAGCTATGAACACCGAGAGAAGAGAAGTATCCTGCAACCAAAGATTTAATGAGGTCAAGAATTTGGCAAATCGACTACTTCAAGCACTTTGCTGCTTGGTGCTGTCTCTTGCGATTGGCAGCGGTGCCGCAGCTAAGAGTAATAACAACTTTGATCTAGTATTTGAAATCACCATCGCCCGCCTGGAGCTTGCTGAAGCCCTACTTAGGTCAAGCGCTGATTTCTGGGCCGAAAACCCAGACGTTGGCGGCATCAATGCCCACCTCTCGTTGAGGCAAGTCTTGAATGGCAGCCCATATTTTCGCTCTATTTTGGCGATTGGAGAGGACGGAATTCTGTCCTTTGATAGCTTCAATCCGGTCCCGTTTCTTGGGGCCAAAGATCTAAGTGACCGGGGGTATTGGAAGGCCGCAAACGCTGCGAAACCCAAGACGCTGGTATTTTCCCCTCCGGTTGTAGGGCGCCAATCAGGTATGACGTTTGTTCCTTTGGCAATGGCTGTGCCAGGCGGGACAGCTCGGAGGCAGCGCGTGGTTGTTTTAACAGCTCTGCCTGAAACCCTTTTACCCACTTCAAACATGTGCAACTTTTGCGGGGTTTCCCTGGTGCAAAAGGGCAAAGTGCTCGTTTCCAGTCGCCCGCTTTCCGACGTGAATGCCCGTGTCATTGAGGCGCTGAATTTCGATGGCCACTATGGCTCGAAGTCCCTTAACGTTCGTGGCCTGAACGTTACGACCCATTGGAAACGATCGGAGAGGTTCGGGATCGTGCTCGTGTACTATTCTGTTGAGCCAGGCGGGGAATAGCTGGACAACCCATCCTGTATGAGAGAGGGGCGCTTAATGCGCCCCTTTTTTTGTGCCCATCAGGTCATCGAGGATCTGCTCTGCAAGTTTGGGCGTGATATCTCGCGCGCTAGCTATTTCAAAAACTATCAACTCACGGGCGCTTGGGTCTAACGTTTGCTTGCTGCTGAACAAGTGAGGAATCCCAAAGGCAACCCCCGTGACTCCTAAGACAACTCCGAACAAAAGTGCGCTGGTGATCTGAGCCAATCGACCAAATCTCGCCCGATGGGGAGATACTTCTTCTGGTTGAGAATTGGGTGCTGCCGACAAAGCGCTGAGGCTTTCTAGTCTGCTGCGTAGCTGCATGGCTTCTGGGTCTGCAAAGGTCATTTTTTCGCTTCTCACTTCTCCATTGCTAGCATTGCTATGCCAAACGTATAGAGGAATCAACAAAATGTATATAATCGAACTGGCCAAGCCTAGAGACGCCCACTGTATCGCCAAAATCCACGTCTCATGCTGGCAGGAGTGCTACTCATTTCTGCCAAGAGGGCTCCACGAAGCCCGCAATGAGGCCGTTAGGAGCAATCAATGGACGTCTCGCCTCAACCATCAAGTCGAATCAAAAACGCTAGTATTGAGAGATGCTGGCATAATCGCTGGCTTTGCGCACATCACTAAAAATGGGGATAAGGATATGCCTGGAATAGCAGCGGAATTGCACGCCTGCTACCTCTTGCCGGGCTATCGGGGCACCTTGGCCGGTCCGCAAATGATGCTGGAAATGCTCAATTGCGCCAAGGATGAGGGGTGGGACAGCTTCTCTGTTTGGGCGTGGAAGCGAAACCCGATCAGGCGCACCTACGAGGCTTTGGGTCTCAAGCGGAAGATCATGCGAGATCGGGAGATTTGCGGATACTTCGTGCCAGAGGTGGGTTATTGTCAGACAGATATTTCAGAAACAGAGGGTAAGCTGCTAAAAAACCTCACCCACCAGAAGCGGCGTGCTTATGAAAAGCGAAGTCGACAACGTTGTGTAACCCACCGGCTCCGCTTTTGCTGACATAGCGGCAAATATCAACTACCAAATCAGAAATCACTTCAGGGGGCGCATCTTTTGCCCCCTCATGGCGTAGAACGAATTTTATAATCTCAGAAAGTGTCGAGTCAGAGACTTCTGCGATGTTGGTTGTTTTTTGCTCTATGCCAAACATCACGAAGCATGGGTCTGCACCAAATGCAGACGAATACTTCTGAACATCGTCAGGCTTGCAGCCGCGGGTGCCGTTCTCATGCGCCGCGTAGGTAGAGACAGTCCAGCCGAAACTTTTAGCGGCCTCTGCCGCTGAGCGAAAGCCTGCGGATTGGCGGGCCTGTCTGAGTCGATTTCCAATTTCCATACAGCGGTACATAGCACCGAAAAAATTACAAAACGGGTTGATAGTCAATGCAAATTGCATAATATGCCCGTTATGAGTAAATTCTTTCAGCTATGGTCGTCAATCGGAGAGATTGAACGCGAAATGGGCGGCACCTATTCGGCTTGCGCTGCATGGGTGCACCGAGGTGAGATTCCGCGTTCATTTGACCTGAAGTTGTTGGAGGCGCTGAAACGAAGAGGGATTTCGCTCGATCTCGCCGAGCTTCACCTTTGGCACGACAAGCACGCAGAGCGGAAAAAGGCCATTCGCGAGGGGAGCATTTCTGGCCCTCAACAGTCAAAAATTCCCCTGCCATGGGAAGGGAAGCTGGCAAAACCAGAAAACCCTGCCGTCGGGAAGGGTTTGCCGAAATGACCTGGTTTCGCACCATCTCAAGAACCTATGCGCGCTGGGCGGATCGCTTTGAGCTCTTCCTGCTCAAACTGCGGGAGGGGTGGCGATGAGTTCCGCGGCCCCATCTCCCTGTTCATCAGCCTCCCCGGAAAAACTGTTGTTTCAGAGCGTTCTGTTCCAAGCGCTATTGGACGCAACTTCTCCCTCCACCGTTGCGCGCTATGCCGAGACACGCGACCGCGCAAAGAGGTGGTTCCAGGAGGGCCGAAAGGACTTCCGGTGGATTTGCTGGCTGGCGGGGTTTGATCCTGAAGAGGTGCGCTCTGCCTACTTGGATGACCGCATCAATAGAGAAGCACTGCGTGGCGAGCTGGTAGGGCACCACGCGAGCCGTCGCCCAGAAGGGCAGGAGGTGAGAGCATGAGCATCGAGATGTATTCGCTGATCAAGCGTAGGGTTGCGGGCTCACCAACCAAGAAGGCGATCCTGCTCTATATGGCGGATGCCGCCAGCGATGACGGCTCTGGGATTTGGGTCAGCAAAGGCAACATGGCCGCTGATCTGGAGATGAAGAGCAAGCGCACGGTACAGACCAATATCGCAGAGCTGGTGGCCGCTGGGATCCTCTCTGAAGTCGGTCAGCGCAAGTGCAAGAATGGCTTCACCATCGAATACCGGATCAATGTTGATGCCGTTTCCAGCCTTCCGCAGACCCGTGCAGGAAATGCACCCCTACCACAACATATAGCGGGTGCAGGAAATGCACCCGTGCAGGAGATGCACCTGACGGGTGCAGGAGATGCACCCCCACCCGTGCAGGAGATGCACCCAAACCATCCTTTGAACCATAAAGGAACCATGTGCCCGGCTGACACCGGCCACACACAACCACTAGATTTGGATTTTGGACCTTTCTTTGATGAGGTTTGGCGTCTGTGCCCACGGCAAGACAGCTGGTCGCAAACCGAAGAGGCGGTGAAAGCCGTGATCGATGGCGGCGCTGTGCCAGCTGATGTGCTAGGTGCGACCCGTGCCTATGCCAAGCGAACTGCGGGGCACGACCCATCCCGGATCAAGTACAGCCAGAACTTCTTTGCTGATGGGTTCTGGGAGCAATTCGTGCCGAAGCGCGCAGCAAAAGTGGATCAAGCTGAGATCCTGCGCCGCCGGGCCGCTGACATCATCGCAGGCAAATCTTTCCTCACTCGCAGCATCTCTGCCCATGCGGCGGGGGAGTGCATCACCGCCGGGCTGGTGACGGCTGAGCAATGTCGGGATGCGGGGATAAACCTATGACCTCACCCCACCTGAACCCAGAGACCCATGGCATCGCCTTTGGCAAAGCGGTCGTGACCGTGGACCCGGATCTTGGGGATTGCATCGTGAGGGCGCCCCGCAAGGTCGGAATGACTGTGACGCCCGTTAGCCGCCGGTTCAACAGCCTGGATGAGATCGAAGGCGCCCGCGTACAGCAGCTGCGCTTAGAGGCAGGAGGGGACGCGGTAGCTGGTGACATCGCGCGTGCCCTCAAATTCGCAGCGCAACAGTTGGCCAGGAAGCAAAGGAAACGCAGATGACCGATCTGACCGAAGAAGAGAAAAGCGAGAACTACCGCGTCACCGCGGGAGAGTTGCGCCAGTTCATCGAGCGCTTTGAACGCCTGGATGCAGAGAAGAAGGACCTTGCGGAACAGCAAAAGGAGGTCATGGCAGAGGCCAAGGGTCGTGGCTATGACATCAAGGTCATTCGAAAGCTGATTGCGCTTCGCAAGCGGGACAAAGACGACATCGCCGAAGAAGACGCGGTGCTGGAGATGTACAAAGAAGCGCTGGGCATGTGAACGATGACAGAACGCATGACCGCAGAGCAATATCGTGATGCACATCTGGCGAAAGGGCAGGGCGGTGACAAACGCAGGGTCCGTGGCGCCCAGCGCACCACCACGGCAGACGGCATCACCCATGACAGCAAGACAGAAGCGGAGCGTTGGGAAGAGCTGAAGCTGCTGCAGCAGGCTGGCGAGATCTGCGGTTTGCGCCGTCAGGTGAAGATCGTGCTGCAGGGGCGCGACGGGCCAATCATGACTGACAGTGGCAACCAGGAACGCACCTGGAAGGCTGATTTCGTCTACGTCGATAACGCGCTGGGCATCACCGTGATCGAAGATCGAAAAGGGCATGAAACGGATGTGTTCAAGCTCAAGAAAGCGATCCTTGCCGCCCAGGGGATGGAGATCCTCATCACCAAGGCCAAGGGGTAGCCTATGGGCAAGCGTTCCAATTTCAAGCGCCGGGATAAGGATACCTACGATACCTTTGATCCGAAGGCCTTGCCCCCGCTGTTGCGACACCTGCCCAAAGGGGTGAGGTTCTGGGAGCCCTGTGGCGGCCAGTATGACCTTGCTGCAGGCCTTGAGGCCGCGGGGCATGAATGTGTGGTTGCCTCTGATATTGCGCCGCGTGATGAGCGGGTGTTTCGCTGTGATGCGATGACGGTAACTGCGGCGGATGTGATGGCAACTGGGGCAGAAGCGATCATCACTAACCCCGTTTGGTCGCGCCCTCTCATGCATGCGATGATTGACCACTTTTCCCGCATCTTGCCGACGTGGCTGCTGTTCGATGCCAGCTGGGCGCATACAGAGCAGAAGATGATTGCAAAGAAACACGGCGTGCGCACCGCGCCGGATCTTTTGCAGCACTGCCACATGATCGTATCGGTTGGCCGGCTAATCTGGATCGAGGGCACGACCACGCCGGGCAAGGATGATGTGTGCTGGTATTTGTTTGATCAGCGGCAGGCTCGTGTGACCTCTAACCCGGTCTTTGTCCCGCAGTTGAGTGAGGCCGCATGAGGTTCTGCAGGTTCAAAGGAATGATCTGCCCCGATATGGCGCTGACCTATGCGGATGCCAAACAGATAGCGAACCGGAAGGGAATCTGGATGGTCGAGTATCTCAGGGCGCGCCGTTGTCGTGACAGGCTCATTGGCTACTTCCGCAAAAAACACTTCGAAAAAAAATACTGGGATCAGGCATGAATTATTCTATTGGCCAGAAAGTTGAGACAGAAGAGCGCCGCAGGCTGATGGGTGAAGAGTTCCAAGGCCGGGATGGGAGTAAGGTTGCCCTCTGGTTCGTTCTGAAGGTGCAGCCCATGAAAGAGTTCGAGGTGGAGATGTGGCTGGGGCAGCAGGAAGGCGTTCTTGAGGCTTGGCTGCCAACTAACAAAGCGTGGCGCAACCAGGCCCGCGGGCATCGGCGCAAGGTCCAGTATCGGCAGAAGATCGCACCAGGCTATGTCTTTGCCTGTGTAGAGCGTCGGATAGCCTGGGATCTGCTACAGCGCCGCTCAAACGGCAAGGTGCTGGGAGTGGTTGGCTACAATGGGCGCCCACTGCCCGTGCCGGAAGAGCAGATGCGCGCCATGAAGAAACTGCCGAAGATCGTTCAGAAGATCTATGCCGAAGCGCAATCCGTCAAGCTGGTCAGGCCCGGTGACAAAGCGCGCATTCTGGATGATGGCCCAATGTGTGATTGGGTCGTGGATGTGACCGAGGTGAACGGAGGGATTGCCAAGATCCTTGTGCCCTTGCTGGGGGAGCGGGAAGCGCAGATATCCATGGAGCAGTTGGAGAGAATACAAGAATAGCTACTTCTGCAGCTCACAGCCCTGAGTGGACCTTGAGGCGGCCGCTTGAATGTGTACAGTTTATTCTACCAGGAAGGGAATCCTATGTCTGTACTCGACAACGTAAGAGATCTTGTGAAAACCGTCTCACCAAATTGCATTTGTGATGACTGCATCACCCAAAAACTTGATCTGTCAGTGCGCCAGCATGCAAACCACAAAACGCGGGAACTAGCAGGATCCCCAAGTTTCTTTAGAGCAAAACAGCGCTGCTCCTATTGCGGAGACGAAAAGCTCTCTATCAGAGCTTACTAACAGCCAGAAGTGGACGTTGGCCTGCGCTAGAAAATGAACATACAAGGGCGTATGCGCCAAAAGCTTTTTAGCGCGCTACTTTCATCATGAACTCCTGAATGGCGATCCCGCCGCCTGTACACTACCCTAGATAAAGAGATTGCCTCAAGGAAACCAAATGAACAAAGAGCCGGATAGAATCAGTTTTGGCACTGTGAGCCTTGTCACGCAGGGCGAGCATAAGTTCTATACTACAACCATTCCCAGTGAGGTTCTTGCAAGAACCTGTGTCGCGATCAGTCGCGAGGAAAACAACATAGACGGCTTTCAGCGTGTATTGGATCGAAAACGTGCCCAAGATATCGCCGACTACATCGACAACGGATTAGGAACAGTACCCAGCTCGATCGTCCTGTCGTCGCAGGACGACGCTGAACTTATCTATGATTCAAAACGTAAAAGTATTTCGTTCAAAGATATTCCTCAGGCATTCTTGATACTCGATGGGCAACACAGGGTCTTTGGCTTTGCCCTTGCAAAAAAGACGCTTCGCGTACCAGTGGTGATTTACGACAACCTGAACAAACGAGAAGAGTCACGGTTGTTTATTGACATCAACTCCAAACAGAAGGGCGTTCCATCTGAATTGCTGTTAGATATCAAGAAGATGGCTGAGTATGAAAATGACGCTGAGGCAACGATGCGGATCATTTTTGACAGGTTCAAAGATGACCCGGAGACTGTTTTGTATGGAAAGTTATCACCATCCAAAAAAGTTGCAGGAAAGATCACTAGAACTGTTTTTAACTCTGCCGTCGGTCCATTGGTAAAGCTATTTCGGTCCATGTCAGACGATGAAGTCTATGACATCTTCAAAGCCTATTATCAGGCCACATACGACTCAGTTTTTGAACCTAAGGGCGTTGGGTTTGAATTTTTTCAACCTACCGTGTTCAAGGCGACCAGCGGGTTCTTCCCGGCCGTAGCTAGGCGGACGAAGGACAGGTTCGGATCGATCTACACCTATGATCATTTTTCAGAAGTTCTTAGTCCGGTGTCTGACAAGTTTCGACCAGCAAAGATCAAGGAAAGCAAGAACGCATACAAGCCTTTGGTCAAGCATCTTGAAGAGTGCTTAGATTCTGATTTCCATTTGTGAAGGTCGCTCGCTATGGAAGCACCAGTGGCATTGCTCAGGCAAGTTAGGCTTGATCTGCTTTGTGCACATCGAGCGACTACGAACGATTTCAAAGCGTTTGTTGCATCACAGCGGTATACTCCAAGCTCAGTAGACGGAGTGTTTCAACTTCGCCCCTATGTGTGCGACGAGCTTGTCTCCGCACTTTCCGGTGATTGTAGCAAATTTAGCCGGGCTGCATGTGAAACCATTGCTGGTCTATGCACCGAACCCAAGGCACCAAAGAGCGCGGCATGGTTTGTCATCAGATCGTACTACGCTGCATTTTACAGTGCGCACGCTTTCCTTCGCTTGTTCGGCCGCACATGTACAAACATTGATGGCGCTGAGCTAGCTAAACTCAAAGAGGCCGCAAGCGCATTTAATCTGCCGCTTCCAGGCAAGGGATTTTACACAATCAAAATTTCTGCTGATCAGCAGAAATTAGAATTCAAAAAGCTAAAGAACTCGCACGAAGACACTTGGGCTACGTTGTATGCTGTTCTGGATGAACTGCGCGAAGCGGCGGCAACTATCGCTGCGCCGAAGGCATCTCGAGACACAACTGTACAAATACTCAGCGATATTAGAGATACCATGTCGTGCAGCGGCAGGTTTGAGAATGGGAATTATCTTTCCTTCGTTAGAAATCAGGTTCAATATCGCTTTGCCGAGCAAACGTGGTATCCTTATGGATCAAAGGCATTTCCTCCGCCGGTTACGGCAGAAGAAATTGCGAAATCCGTTCTGGAAGGTCGATATCAGCGCCTTGCGGGATCGAATGAACTGATCAAATTTGTCAACGCATCTCTTGAGTTCGTTCAATTGACGCTTAGCCTTATCGATTTCTCAGCGGGACAAGGTGCTTCTGCCAGCACCCATCTTCACAGAGATTACAAGCACGTCCGAAACATGTATGCTTGATGGAGAATGCACTATTGGTGCGTATCGACTAGTGTTGGGTAGGTTATGAAGTTAGTGCTAATTCTATACCATCTCCTCTCGCTCTAGCACAGCCCGAACATCTTCGAACACCGCTGATACGTTACCTTTTGGAAACCGAATTTGCCCGAGGCCTTGAATGTTTGAAAACTCTTCACAGCCTTCTTCGAGGACTACGATAGCCTTTGTAAACCCAAGCCGTCCTTGGAATAGCCCTACTTCATGAATGACGTTCATACGGGCATGCATTGAACCATCGGCTTGTTCATCTTCGGAAGTTAGGACGATAAATGCACACCCAGCACCGTCTAGCATTTCCGAAAGGCGGGAAATATTGGTGACGCCTGCGACTGGCACACGATTAAACTCTTCGTATGGAAGATTTAGACGACCTACCACAAAATCTTTCAGCTCTCGCCAAAGAGAGGAGCGTCCGTGACCAATAAATACGTTGGTGCCAACGCGCTCGGAGCGCCTCTCTTGCTTCTCTTTGCGACTCATGTGTGACCCTGCCTTCCTTGCAATGGCTGCCAAGCTCTTCGCGGCGTCAGCGGGACATTGAAGAGAGGCGGCTTTGGCGATGACCTCTTGATGTGGCGCTATGTGAAGGCCCGCTGTTAGCGCGTTCATATCACGCGTCACCATTTGCCTGTTGGACAGCATTGCCTTTGCCATCTCGCCCTCTCTGAGGACTCTAGTCGCTTCCGCTTCCCCCAACATTTTTTCCAGAAATGAATCTTTCTGGGCGCTAAGCGCAACTGATAATATGGAGAGGACTTTGTCCCGAGCGTCAGCCACATCTAGGGCTAATTTCTCACTGTCAGATTCAGCTTGGCTTAATTCGGGGTTGCCCGCCGATGAATATATAGCTTCTTTGACAATTTCTGGAGAATATTCGATCCAGGCTCCAATAGACCCCATACCTATATAACTCATGTCCTCTAATCCCCATTCAGCGCTAAACTGCGCACCAGGCGGTCGTGGGATTAGTCCTTCATAATATACATAAGCGTGGTGTCCTATGTTGGACCCACTCCAAGATTTTTGGACTTGCGTGGCTGAGTCAATCACAGCTTTCAGGGCAGTTTTGTGTTGGATTTGAAAGTTATCGGCTACGGTCGATAACTCGTTGCTCAGATTTAACAATTCCGTTGACACTGAAACCCTCAAATTGCTGGATAGAATTAGATGACGCTTTGGTTTGCGTTGAAGTCGGATGTATTCAATTTTGGTATCTGGCTCGAAAGAAGATGGCAAGCTTTCCCTCTGTACTAGGGAAGTAGAGACGTTGGTGGTGGAGCTGACAGTGCTCGCTATTGAGCTTTAGCTTTCGCGGCTTGATAAGAAACCTCGTACTTGTTACCTGTTGGTTGTGGTGAGTAGCGTATGGAAACGTAGATAAGCCCTTTTCAGCCCGGCCCCAACCTTTCGAAAGGTGCAGCCGATGCAACTGCGTAAGCAATTCCCAAATAGTGGTTTGATTGAAGTTTGGCGTCGGTCGGAGCGATGGAAACAGTTCCGGCTCACTATCCTTAAGCGTGATCTTTGGGCCTGCAAGATGTGTGGCAGGGCTCTGGTCACTGGCCGGAAGCCGAAGGCTTCAGCTGTTGTGGATCACCTGATCCCAGCTCACCTGCGCCCTGATCTTTTCTTTGAAGCAGAGAACAACCGGAGCGTTTGCAAGGGCTGCCATGACGGTCCCTGCCAGAGTATCGAGGCTAAGCACGGGCGCGATGAGGAAGCAATCAAGGCGGCCAAGATGTCTTGGCACCCTGGCGGCTATGACGCGCAGGGCTTCCCGCTAGATCCGTCCCACCCCTGGAACAGCTAGGCCGCCCGCCCTCAGCCCCAAAGGGGGAGGGGGGGTGTCAATCCCTGGGAGAGGATTTGCGGCTCTACCCGTACTCCCCATTCGTTCGCACAGAGATCACGCAAAAAGGGGGGTGGGGGTCAAGCATGTCAAACGGCAAGAAACCAAGGCAGCCGAACTATTCCAAGATCTTCGGAGCGCACCCCGAAATGGCGGAAGTCGCGAAGATGGTTTGGCATGATGTCATCGGGCACCTGGTTGCCTGCGATTTGCTGGACACGAGGCGCGCCCGGATCGCGGATCGCTATGCAAGAGCCTGCGCCGAATATGAGCGCATCTACCCTGAAGCCGCCAAAGATGGCCCAGTCAACAAGGGCAAGAATGGCGGCGATGTCTGGAATATGAAGTGGGGGGCGGTCAAGGACTTGAACGTGCAAATGCAGAAGTTCGAGGATGCCCTTTTGATTGCGCCAAAAGCCGCAAACGCCACAGCAGCTCCTGGCGGCTCGGGTGGAGGAAAGCCCGCAAATGAGTTCCTCGACTGACCCAACAACGCAATATGCGCGGGATGTCATCGAGGGGAAAATTGTAGCCGGAGAGTTTGTCAGATTGGCGGCGAAACGCCATCTGGACGATTTGAAGGGCGGGCACGCTCGCGGGTTGTCTTGGGATCTGGAAGAGGCCAATCGGGCCATTCGCTTCTTCCCAAGCTGCCTTACAATTACTGAAGGAGAGAAAGAGGGTCAGCCCTTTGACTTGCTGCCCTGGCACTTGTTCGTTGCTGGGTCGATCTATGGTTGGCGCGACAAAAACGGTCTTCGACGTTATCGGTTCATTTGGCTGGAAACAGGCAAGGGGCAGGCAAAGTCACCGTTTATGGCTGGGGTCGGTCTCTATGAGATCCTTGGCCGGAAAAAACAACGGGCCGAGGCCTATTGCATCGGTGAGGACCGCGACACGGCGAATGTCATGTTTCGAGATGCAGTCGCAATGTGCCGGGCGCCGGTTCCCGGCTGGGGGGAGGACTCACTGGAGAGCACCCGCCGTGTGAATATCAGTGGACGTGGTGACAACGCCTGGCGGATCAGCCACCCAAAGTCGAGCTCAAGGTTTGAGCCAGTTGCAAACAGCGATGCGATTTCTGGACCAAAACCCGTAGCGGTTTTTGGTGACGAAATCCACGAAATGAAGACCAACAAGGCCATTTCAATCTGGCGCGCCGCCATCGCTAAACGTCCAGGTGATCCAATGATGATCCTGGGCACCAATACGCCTTCTGTGGATCAGCAAGTGGGCACTGAATACAGCACCTTTTTCCAGAAGGTCCTGAAAGGAGAATTCACCGACGATTCCGCCTTTGCCTACATCGCGCGGGTGGATGAAACCGACGATCCCATGAATGATGAGGCTTGCTGGGTAAAGGCCTTGCCAGCCCTGGGTGTCACCTTCCCGCTGGAGAATGTTCGCAAAGAGGTTGAGACCTCACGCTTGATGCTCTCAACCCAGCTGACCACCAAGCGTCTCTATTTTGGGATCCCGGTTGGCACCGCAGGTTTCTGGATTTCGCAAGCGGCCTGGACCAAAAGCCTGGGCTCAGTGGATGAAGACGAAATGGCGGGTAGGCGGTTGCACCTCTCGCTGGATCTGTCCCAGAAAAACGACCTGACGGCGCTCTCAGGGTGTTGGGAAGGTGACCGGCTGGCGGTGAAGACCTGGTACTACACTCGCAGTTATGAGCTGGAGGAGCGGGAAACTGCAGACCACATAAACTATCGAGAGATTGAGGCGGCGGGCCAACTTACAATCACTGAAAGCGCCACCATCGACTATAGTTTTGTGGCCGAACAGGTGAAGCAGCTTTGCGCCAAGCATGAGGTTGTTCAGCTGGTGGTGGACTCGGCCTTTATTCAAGACTTTATCCGCGCCTGTGATGATATCAGCTTCCAGGTTTGGCTCTATGAGGGACCGGAAGAGCCAGAAGGAAATGGCCTGAAAATCGTAAGGCACGCTCAGGGTGGCAAGGTCGTTTTTGAGGACAAGATGCTCTGCATGCCGGTCTCAGTGCGTCACCTTGAGGATCATATCCTCAAAGGGAATGTGCTGATCGATGACAACCGGCTGACCACTATTTGCGCTTCGAATTCGGTTCTCGATACCGATGCGCAAAAAAACAAATGGTTCAACAAGCGGCGCTCGCGCGGGCGCATTGACGGGATGGTAACCATCACCATGGCGGTAGGTTCCGCTACTGGAGAGATGGAAGCCACCAGCACCGGGATTTCAATCCCTGATGACTATGAGGTCTGCTGACTTGGGACTGATGCAATTCTTTTCAAGCGAACCAGAGGCGCCAGAACAGCGGGATCCGCGGGACGAATTCTGGTTCAACGGGGTTCGCGGATCTTCCGAGATCGGCGTTGAGGTGACGATTAAGCGGGCGCGCCAGGTTCCGGTGGTGAATGATTGCATTTCCACGTTGGCCGAGTCCGTTTCCAGTCTACAGCTGGGGGTGTTCGAAAGGGTCAGTGCATCAAAGGTTCGCCGTGCGGACAACCACCCGGTTGTTAAGCTGCTGAGGAACCCAAACAAGCGGCAAACAACCGTCGAATTTGTCTACATGATCGTAAGCGATCTGAGCAGTGCAGGGGATTTCTACGCCAAGAAAATCTGGAACGAAAAATTCGAGCTTGTTGGACTGAAGCGCATCGATCCTGAAACGGTTGAGGTTGATGAAACCCAGGATGAGACCAAGCGTTTTCGCTTCACCGACAAGTTTGGGGTTCAGCACATCCTGTTGGAGGATGAGGTTTGGCACATTCCGCGGCCACCTGTGGAAGATGGCATCAAGGGCACTTCACCGATCCTGGATGACGGAAGAGAGGCCATAGCAGTTGCGATTGCCTTGCAGCGTTATGCTAATTCCCTTTTTACCAATGACGCGACGCCATCCTATGTCTGGGCAATGCCAGCCGGGCAGAGTTTCAGCGATAAGGGTGATAAGGCTAGATGGTTAAAGGCCATGGCGCGCTGGCTTGGTGGGAAAAACCGCTGGCGACCGGCGGTTGTAGAGTTCGGAATCGAGCCAAAGCGTCTGGGCCTGACATCCGAGGAGGCGCAGTTTCTCGATACCCGCAAAGAGCTGTGGCTTGATCTGACCAGGCTCTGGCGCATGCAGCCCCACAAAGTTGGCATTTTGGACCGGGCGACCTTTTCCAACATTGAAGAGCAGTCACTGGATTACGTCACTGGCACCTTGCGCCCATTGCTGGAGCTGATTGAAGCCTCCGTGAATAAGTTCCTGATCGAGGATGAGGAATTCTATTTTGAGTTCAATGTAAGCAGCCTCCTGCGTGGCGATATCAAGGCGCGCTATGAGGCCTATGCCCTTGGTCGCCAATGGGGTTGGCTGAGCGTCAATGATGTTCTGCGCTTGGAAAACCAGAATGGCATCGGGGCTGCTGGTGATCGGTACATTGAGCCATTGAACATGGTCCCGGTCGGTTCTGGATCAGATCGGCGCGATAACCAGGGCAGCGTTGAAAAGTCCATAGCATTTTTACGCGAAAGCACTGCGACCAATGGCGGTCGCTCAGGATTGGAGATGATTAGAGATGCCGCATGAAATCGAGCGGGTGTTGCAGTCGGTCGCTTCGGGCGTCTGGCTGATCGACCCGGAAAAAGCCGCTGAGATTGTGAGCGTTTTGAGCCTGCGCGCTCATGGTCTTCCATCAGATTGGGCAGAAGATGCGCGCTCTAAACCGGTCTATGCGATGGAGCCTATTCAAGGGCGGCGCGGGACGGTTCACCTGCTGCGCCTTCACGGCACAATTATGCCCCGTGGTGGCATGATGGCGCGCATGTCTGGAGGTGCTTCGCTTGAAATGTTCCAGAAAGCCTTCTCGCAAGCCGCATCAGATGCGCATGCACAGGCCATTGTCATTGAAGTGGATAGCCCCGGCGGCATGGTGGAGCAGGTTCAGGAAACAGCGTCGATGATCTATTCGGCGCGGCGTTCTGGTCGGCCCATTGTGGCCGTGGCAAATTCCCTGGCTGCGTCGGCGGCCTATTGGATTGCATCCGCCGCCGATGAGCTGGTTGTCACCCCTTCGGGGCGGGTTGGGTCAATCGGTGTCTATACCATGCATGACAACCTCGCTGTAGCGCTGGAAAAGGCAGGCATTGAACGGTCTGTCATTTCCGCCGGGGCGCGCAAGGTTGAAAGCCTGCCATTTGGCAAACTGGCACCAGAGGCCAGAGCGGCAACACAGGCTCAGGTAGATGCCACCTATGAGCGCTTTACCCATGATGTTGCGGAATTCCGCGGTGTCGCTTCAGAGGTTGTGCGCGCAGATCCTGAAGAGGCTGAAGCACACTTTGGGGGCGGCAGGGCCTACCATGCACAAGAAGCTGTCAGACTTGGGATGGCGGATCGGGTGGCGACACTTAGTGAGACCATCCAGCGACTTTCTACGGAGGGTCGCGTGCCAAAACCAAGCGTTGCCAGAGCGCGCTTGAACCTCGCGGGCTGAGAACCGCACCAACTCTTTTCCGAACAATCGGTCACCTAAACCGCGCGCGCCGGGCGTGCGGCGCAGGTGTGTCTTTGCCCGGCGCAATGGAGCAGAAGATGAGCAAACTGCAAAAACTCCGTAAAGAACTTGAAGAGAAAAAGGCCGCGGGTCTGGCCTTGGTTGAGGCTGCAGAAGCAGGTGGCCGAGATTTCACAGCAGAAGAAGAGACGCAATATCAGGCTATCGAAGCTGAGATTACCCGTCTCCAAGGCGAGATTAAAACTGCTGAGGATCTGGCAGAGCGCCGTCGGACAATGACCGGCGTGGCGGCTGGCAACAACCGCGTGCATGATGAAGATCCTGAGCTGACTGGCGGTTTTGCGGCCCTGGGAGAATTCGCTACCGCCGTGCATCAAGCCATCGGCACTGGCGGCACGGTAGACCCCCGACTGGCCAGCCTTGTGGCCACAACCCACCAGGGCGGAACGGTAGACGGGGAAGGTTACCTGCTTCCACCGCAATATCGCGACCAAATCTGGGAACTGGTCAACGACTTTGACGAGTTCGGCCCTCTTATCGATGAGGAGCCGACAGGCAAACGGGAAGTCAAACTGGGCGCAGATGAATCAACCCCCTGGAGCTCTGCAGGTATCGTAGCTCACTGGCGCGGTGAAGGCTCCAAAATGGACCCCTCGAAAATGGAAGGTCAGGAGCGGAATGTACCGCTACATGAGCTGTACACTTTTGCCCTCGCGACAGAAGAGTTGCTGGAGGATGCGCCTCGGCTCAACAACCGACTGGGCAAAAAAGCAGCTGGTGCCATTGCTTGGAAAAAGAACCAGGCGATCATTGATGGCACTGGTGCTGGTCAGCCCCTGGGTTGGATGAAATCCAAGGCGCTGATCAAGATTGCCAAAGAGGATGGGCAGGGGGCAAAAAGCGTCACCCCTAAGAACATTGTTAAGATGTATGCGCGCCTGCAGCGGATCCCCGGTGACAAACCGTTTTGGTTGATCAACCAGGATGTGCTGCCGGAGCTGATGTTTATGACTGTGGGTGACAAGCCTATCTGGATGCCGTCAGGAGACCTGGCAAATGCGCCTGGTGGATACCTTCTCGGCTTGCCCATCCGCTTCTCGGAGTTTGCCAAGACCCTCGGTGAGGTGGGTGATGTGCAGCTGATCTCGCCCAAAGGGTACTATGGCGCACGCCGGGCTTCTGGCTTGAAGCATGCCACGTCCATCCACCTGTTCTTTGACTACAATATCCGGGCTTTCCGCTGGACGTTCCGTTATGGCGGTCAGCCCCATCTGTCGAAGGCGGTGCAGCCAGCAAATGGGGATAGCACGCGTTCTCATTTCGTCATGCTGGAAAAGCGCGCTTAACGCTCCTCCCCCTTTGGGCGCCGGAGGGCGCCCAACCCCTTCCATACATCTATTTTGGAGTCTTCCAATGGCACAAAAAACCTTACCTCCTTCCGCCTCTGTGGCGCTCTTGGCTGTGATCGAGCCTGATGCAACCGCGGTGGGAGATCATTCCACCGGCTGGCTTAGCATGGCAGATTTTCAGGCCATTCAGGCCCTGATTTGTGTTGGGGCACTTGGCGCCGCTGCTACGATCGATGCAAAGATCGAGCAGGCCAAGGATGACGCTGGCGCAGAGGTGAAAGACCTTGAGGGCGCTGCCATCACCCAGCTTACCAAGGCTGATGGTGACGACAACAAACAGGCCATCATTGAATTCTGGGGAGAAGACCTGGATATCAAGAACGATTTTGTATTTGTCCGCCTCACGGTGACTGTCGGAGGCGCAAACTCGGATCTTTCCGCAGTCGTTTTGGGTAGCCACCCCCGACAAGGACCGGCTTCCAAGCTCAATCCGCCCAGCGTTTCGGAATTGGTAACCCTCTAAACTCAGAGAGCGTCTGGATTTTTTCCAGGCGCCCAGGGAGCGCTTATGCCTGTTCAGCACCTCGCCTTTTTGGAAGATGAGATCTTGTCCGCAGCGGAGTTGCGATCTCATTTGGGTTTAGGCCCTGATGAGGCGGACCTTGACTCCTTGGTAGATGGCTACATTGCAGCTGCGCGCGCGCAGGCAGAAAACTACCTTCGCAAGGTGCTGCGACGCCAGCGCGTGCTGGCCATCTACGATTGCTTTGGCGGCAGTCGTATTGAACTCCCCAAAGGCCCAGCTTCGTCTGTGGAAAAGGTTGAATACCTATCCCCCGTGGGAAACTGGGTTGAGGTTCCGGAGGCAGATTTTCAAGCCTTCCTGGCAATCTCCCCCGGCTATCTTCGCCCTGCGTTTGGAGGTTCTTGGCCTGCTACAATCCAGGCCCCAGAAAGCGTGAAGGTCACCTATGTGGCTGGCTGTGCTGATGAAGCTGCAGAGCTTCCGCCTGACATCTTGCAAGCTATTCGCTTGATGGTGGCGGATATGTTCATCAACCGCGGGGATGAAGCGCATAAGCAGAAACAAAAGGGGATGCACCCTGGTGCTGAAGCGCTTTTGAGCCCCTATCGGGAGTGGTTTTGATGAGGGGAAGCCTTGGCGGATTGAAACTGCATGTCTCTTTTGATGCGCCCGCAGAGGTGCCCGATGGCGCTGGTGGGTTTGGCTCTGGGTGGGCTCAAAGGTTCACTTGTCGCGCAGAGCCAATCTACTCCTCAGGTGGTGAGGTTTTGAATGCCTCAAGGCTTCAGGGGAAAGCGGCCTATAAGATCCGGATTCATCAAAGCGCGATGGCTAAACTAATTGAGACAAATTGGCGTATGCGGGATCTGCGCCGTGGCGCGCAAGATGGTGAGTTTCCAGGGGCTCAATTCAATATCATTGAAGTTGACCCCATATCTGACCGCCGGTGGGTTTGCCTTGCGGTGGAGAGTGAGGCTAAAACATGAGCCTTTCGATTGAAATCCAGAAGGCCATTCTTCAAGCGCTCCAGGAATCTGTGGAGCTTTCAAACTTTACCGATGGTGAGATTGCTGAGAACGCTCCATCTGCTTTTTCGCGGCCCTATGTGACGCTAGGCCCAAGCTCTTTTGTTGAAGCAAATTCAGATGGGATCAAAAGCCGATCAGAGACCCTGCAAATTGATTGCTGGCCTACAAATGGGAGCAGCAGCGCAGAAGCAAAGCGTATGGTCGATCTTGCCTATGATGTCCTGAACAACCCAAACCTCGTCTTGCCCTCGCCCTATGCATTCTGCTTCTGCCAAGTTGAGCTGAGTAGGACGGTGGAGCTGCCTGCAGGCCAAGGTGTGAAAGGCGTTTTGCAGATTACTGTGACTGCGGAAGATCATCGGTAGCCATGCAGCCCGCCCTTGAAGCCCGATTGGCCCGCGCCGTTTCTGCGGTGTCGCGCGGCATTGAACGCGCGATGGAAGATGCTGCTGAAGATCTTGTTCAGCTGATGAAATCCCTCGTGCCGGTCAAGGAGGGTGACCTTCGCGCTAGTATCGGCTGGACCTGGGGCCTGGCCCCAGAGGGTGCTTTGTCGGTCGATACCGTCGAAAGTTCAGAAAAGCAGATCACGATCTATGCGGGTCTAGGCCTGTCTATTCCGGCTGTTGCGCGTTGGGTTGAGTTTGGCACTGACCCGCACAGCGTAGCGAAAGGGGGCGGCACGGTGGCCGGTCAAGTGGCCTTGGCTGCAGGGCAGGGCAGGCCTCACCCAGGCGCAAAACCGCATCCTTACTTCTTCCCGGCTTACCGCCAGAAGCGCAGGGCCATCGTCGCCCGGATGCGGCGCGAAATCAAAAAGGAACTGAAAGGAGTGTGAAATGGCGCAAGCGATTTTCAATGAGCCGTTCAACTACAGCTCGCGCACCCGCAATGCGGGCTGGTCAGCCAAGCCCGGACCTGAGCCCCAGACATATCCGCAGGAATTTATCGATGCGGCAATTTCCGCTGGAGTTGCGGAGCCTGTGAAACCCGCCCGAAAGGGGCAGAAGAAGGAGAGCCAAGATGGCTGAAGCAGAAACTGAAAAATATGAAGAGATGGTTTTGGAGGTGGAAACCAATGTCCAGGGCACCTTTGCCCGCATCTGCGGCTTGAAGGATGTGACCATCAGCCGGTCTGCGCAGTTAGATACCGATGAGATCCCCGATTGCGATGATGAGAGCAAGCCGTTCTCTGTTTCCAAAGAGGTGCGCTCCGTTGACGTTAAAGTCTCGACCACGGGTGTCTGGGCGCAGCAATCCCACGGAACCCTCACTGACTGGTTTTATTCTGGCCAGGCAAAGAATGTGCGCGTTGGAAATCTCAATGCAGCCGTGGGTGATACCGAATATGAAAGCGGCCCGGCGCTGCTGACAAGCCTCAGCAACCAGCGGACAAAAGGTAAGTCTGTAAGTGCCCAGCTAGAAATCGAATTTGTCGGCACCCCGGCGCGGAGTGCTAAAGCGTGAGCGGGCGCATCACCTGGCTGGGTGGCTCCCATGCCTTTGGGTTTCAGATTGGAGAGCTGCGCGCGCTCCAGGATGAGACCAACAGTGGGCCGGGGGAAGTTCTTTCCCGGCTCAATGCCGGATCCTGGCGCGTTGATGACATTACCAGCACCCTGCGTCTGGGCTTGATTGGGGGTGGGGCGTCGGAGGATGAGGCCAGCGCCGCCGTCACCCGCGTAACTTCTGGCAGTCATGTGAACTGGTTCACCCTCGCCCTGACCGCATCGACGGTTCTTTCTTCCGGCCTGTTTGGCAATCCGGACGCGCCGCCGGAAAAGCCAAAGGGGGAAAGTCTGGAAGATGGAATTTCGGAGCCCTCTACGGATGGGGCGGCGTAATGGGACTTTCCCCCCGCGAAGTAGATCAACAACAGCTCTGGCCGTTTGTCGCCGCCTGGGACGCCTATAAGCAGGTCCATGGCATTCGTGAGAGCGCAAAACCTAGCGGGGATCTGAATGAAGAAGATCTGGCGCGCATGGGGATTGAAGGGTTCTAAACATGGAAGCTGATGGCCTCGAAATCCCGGTAGTTGCGAACCAGGGGCAATTCAACAGGGCAATGAAGGAGGTGCTGCGCACCTCCAACCTCACCGCAGATCAGGTGAAAAAGAAATTTGCGGAGGCAAACCCCAAAGAGGCGCGCATGTTTGAGCGCTTTGCGGAAAATCAAGCCCGTGCCTATGACCGGATCGCCCAAAAACTGGATCCCGTTGTGCGCAACAGTCGCCAGCTTGAGCGGGTGCAAGAGCAGCTTTCCCTGGCTGTTCAATCCGGGGCGATCACTCAGGATCAGGCAAACCGGCAATTGTCCATTGCGAAGATGCGCTATTCTGAAGTGTCAGCCGCCGCAGCCACCGCCGGTGAAACGCAGAAGTCCTTCCTCAATGTCTCGCGCCAAGGGCGCTTCATCATTGGGAATACGACCAACCAGCTAGCGGATATGGCAGTGCAGTGGGAGATGGGCACCAACCCGATGCGCATCATGGGGCAACAGCTCCCCCAGGTTCTTGGGGGCTTCACAATGCTCGCGGGACCGGTTGGCATCCTCGCGGGGCTTTTGGGAACCGTGGCTGCTATCGGCTTTCCAATGGCTGCATTCCTGATGACAACCGGGGAAGAGGCTGAGAAGGCCGGAAAGAAGGTTGAAACCTTCGCAGATGCGTTGCAGGAGGCGGAATCGGCCATTGGCCGGGCGCAAGCTGCAATGCAACTGGCGAGCGCTGGAGGCGTCGAGGATCTGGGAGAGATCTACGGCGCGGTGACACAGAAGGTCATCAGCCTTTCGGAAGCTCTGGCAGATATCGAGGTGCGCGCGGCTAAGGTCGAGATCGGGCAGTTGCTCGATAAGACGCTTGGTGAGGAATACCAGGCTGAGATTGACAAGATCTTCAGCGCGGTAGGTTCGGCCTTGATTGAAAGCGGTACAGATCGAGCCAAGGAAAACGCCGATTTGATCCGGCAGCAGATCCAAGATCTTGAGGCGCAAATTGCCACTTCGGAACTCGGTGGCGGGCTAGTGACTGCAGCGCTGCAGGAACAACGCCAGGAAATGCTGGAGGAGCTGGCAGCCATTGAGGGCCGCTATGAGGATATTGGCAGTCTAGCAAAAGATCTTACGATTCCGCCTGAGGTCCTTTCCTCATATCGAGAACTGGAGGCACGTCTGCAGGCCGCGCGGGATGCCGGTGATTTTGCGGTGATGGCCAGCGTGTTGTCAGAAATGCGCCAGACGCTGGCGGCAATGGGTGACACGATTGACCAGGGGGTGCGCGATCAACTGGCCCAGGCAGAAGACCAAGCCCGTCGCATGGCGCAAGCCCTGAGTGAGGGGCGCAATATAGCTTCTGAGCTTGGTGGCCTGGATCTGTCGGGCGGCATCAATAGCGCGGTGACTGCGGCGGCGGCATTGGCAGAGCAGTTAGGGATCAGTCTGGATCTTGCACGGCGATTGTCGGGGGCTGGCGTTGGCCGCAATGTGGTCCTGGATCCGCGTGATCCTCGCTACAACGAGAGAGACGCACGCTTGGCGGGCATTGCGGCCCATATGAGTGACTTTTCCAGCAACTATGGAACCGTCTCCCCATTTGATCCGTCTCGCCTGCCAAAACCGCCGAAACGGAAGAAGGGTGGAGGTGGCAAGTCCAGCTCTTCCGAAGATTTTGATCTTGGGGCGCGCGCGGCTGAGGAAGTGCAAGCTCTGCAGCGCAAGATAGAATTGCTGGGCAAATCCCGTGCGGAAATCGCAGCGCTTACCTTCAAATATCAGCGCCTGGATGAAGCCAAGGCGCGCGGCATCGATCTTGACCAGGTTTCCGCGAAAACAGGCAAGACTGTTGCCGAGACAATTGACCAGCAGGCGCAGAAGGTCGGGGAGCTTGCGGCCAAATATGAAGCTGCTGCAGAGCAGGCGCGCTTTTTCGATGGCGTCAACAGCGATCTGAAGAATGGGATCCTTGATGCTGCAATAGAAGGCGAGAACCTCGGAGATGTGCTGGACAGTATCGCCAAGAAGTTTGCCCGGGCGGCACTTGAGGCGGCTCTTTTTGGTGAGGGGCCACTAAAGGGAAAATATGGCCTCTCTAGTGGTGGCTTGTTCGGTGGTGGCGCTGGCTCTGGAGGTGGCGGGTTGTTTGGTGGTGCCATCATTCCGGGCATCCTGCATTCAGGTGGGATAGCTGGAAAGGATGGCTATAGCCATGGGCGCTCTTTCGCGCCTTCCACTTGGGCTGGGGCGCCTCGCTATCATCAAGGGGGCATCGCTGGGCTGCGTCCTGGTGAGGTGCCGGCCATTCTGGAAGTTGGTGAACCGGTGCTTCCCAAGGACTACAAAATGCGGGCGCTCGGCTCCCGTGCAGTGGGTGCAGGTGAGCGCGCAAATCTCTCAGTGGTGATTCACAATGCCCCCGAGGGCCAACACCAGGTTCAACAGTCTCAAGATGGCCGCACTCTGGAAATCCACCTTGAAAGAGTGGCGCTGAATGCCGTGGCTGGCCCAAAGGGGAAGCAGATGATGAAATCTACTTATGGGATCAAACCACCGGCAAGGGGGCGCTGAGGATGGTTGATTGGACCACTGCAGTTGAGTTTTGCCCGGTTGGCGATAGCTTTTGGGAAGAACCAGAAGATGCAGTTCTGCGTACTCAGACAGATTCCGGCCCTGTCAAATCTCGGCGGCGCTATACAGCTGTGCCTATCAGTATTCGTTTCACATTGCCTCGCATGACCAACGCGCAATACGCAGAGTTTCAGGCCTGGTTTGAGAATGACGTGAAGGGCGGTTCAATTCCTTTCACAGCGCTCCACCCAATTACCAGGGAGCAGTGTTCCTTTCAATTTGTGAGGCCATACAGAGCCAACAAGGCGGGGCGCAGCATGCAGGTGCATTTGGAATTGGAGCGCCTGCCATGAGATCCACCCTAACCCCGCAGATGTTGCAGGCGATGCATGCGCAACAGACCGATGAGGTCATTCTACCGCTTATCACCTTGACGCAGGTTGGCTGGGAAGATGAGCTGAGGTTTGTACCGAACACCCAGCCCATCCAGCACAATGGCGATGAGTTTAGGCCGCTGGCTTTTGATGTTGGCCTGCCGGATGAGGAGGCCGAAGGGGTGCCGGTCATAAACTGGGTGGCTGACAATACGGATCGCCGCATGGTCGAGGCATTGCGCCAGGTGCGCGGGACAGTCCAGGCGCACCTAGTTTGGATTATGGCCTCAGATCCGGATGTGATCCAACTCGGCCCAATGGAGGTGGAAATGCGCGCTGCAGAATATGACGCGCGCGCGGTTCGCGGCACGATGGGTGTTGAGCCCATTCTTGAACAATCCTTTGGGCAGCGGGTCATGAACCCGGCCAATACACCGGCGCTTTTCTAGATGTGGTCAGATGATTGGATTGGCATCCCCTACCAAGAGCTTGGCAGGGGGCCGGATGGCTATGACTGCCTGGGTCTTTTCCTGGCCCTGCAGCGCGTGCGGCACGGGCGGGATCTGTTTGACCCGCTCTGCAGCATGACCGCGGCTGCGCGCATGAACCTGGCTGATCAGGTTCGGCCCAAATGGAAACGGATCGAAAGGGCAGAAGAGGGGGCAGCGGTGCTGTTTAGGGTCAAGGGGTTCGCCCTGCATGTGGGCTACGCCCTGGATTATCGCCACATGCTGCATGCCTCGGGTGAGGCAGGCCAGAGCATGATTGAAGACTTCACCTCCAGCAACTGGGGAACCCGGCTTGAAGGAATATATGCCTATGCAGGCTGATCAGTTTGAAACAACAGCCTATCTGCATCCAATGCGTGGGGAGTGTAAGAACGCCCTGCGCCAGGAAGGCGCAACCATTGCGGATATCGTGCGCGAAGCTGAGATTGATCCTCGCTACATGGGAACAGTCCAGGTTGTGATCAGCCATGGTGTGAGTGCTTCTGTGGTTCCAATGGATCAATGGGGCAGGGTGCGCCCCCGCGCGGGAACCCATGTGTTGATCACTCCGCGCGTTCATGGCCCTGCAGCGGCCCTCTTGCTTTCGGCGGTGCTTCCATCCGTGGCCGCGACTGCTGCAGGGGCGTTGTTCACGGCGGGCACTCTGGCCTATTCCCTGGCCTATGCGGCGGTGACCATTGTTGGCTCTCTTCTGATCAATGCGCTGGTGCCCCCGCCAAGCACTCCGGCGGCGGCGCGGGAAGATGACCCGAATTTCTCGATCACGGGATCCAGCAACGCAGAGACGCCATACGGGATCTATCCAACTGTCTTGGGGCGTCACCTGATCTACCCGCCCAAGACCGCGCGTGGCTACACCGAGGGCGAGGGGGAGAATATTCACTTTCGGGGGCGCTTTACCTTTGGCTATGGGCCTGTCGCGCTGGAGAGCCTGCGGATCGGCACGACCCCCATCACAGAGTTTGAGGGCGTCGAGCTGGAATTCCTCAATGTGGATCAGGCCGAAACCCTCGCCCATATGCCGGAACTCGCCCCCCTGGTGCGGGCTTGGCGCAGCGGTGACGCCCCTCTGACGCTCTATCCTGATGATGTGGCAGAAGATAGCTATTCGGTCGCTCTGGCGCAGGACAACGCTATCCTGCGCGCCACCAGAGACCGCACAACCTCTGTCTCTGTGGATGTCACCTTTCAAGGGCTGGTGCGCTTTGATGGCAATAACAACAAACAAGAGCATTCCGCCGATATCCGCTATCGTTTCAGGGCTGTGGGGGCTCAAGCCTGGACTGATGCAGGAACCGAAACCTTCACCGGTGCCTCTACCGCCAATCTGCGCTTCACAAAGACAATCGCGCTGCCGACTGAGGGCGAATATGAAATTGAGGTCACGCGCCTAACTGCCGAAAGCGATGAAACCACGGTGCGCGATAGCGGGTTTCTGACGGCTATCCGCTCGGTGCGTTCCGGCTCACTGCCCAGCCATGCGGATATTGCCGAAGTTGCGGTACGGATCAAAGCAAGCGACCAATTGAACGGCCAGCTCGAAACCCTGAACGCTGTGGCCATGCAGATGGCACCGGTCTGGGATGGGGGTGCATGGTCTCAGCCACAGCCCGTGCGTCATCCCGCCTGGATCTATGCCAGGGCATTGATGGGGCCCATGCTCTCCAAGCCGCTCACCGCAGAGCGCCTGCAGCTTGATGATCTGAAGGACTGGGCAGACCAGGAACCGCATTGGACCTGTGATGCGGTGATTGATCAGGCCACTACTGTGGCAGAGGTGCTGGATTTGATCTGCGCCACGGGCCGGGCACGCCGGTTCCTGCGGGATCTTAAATACTCCATTATTCGCGATGGTGCAGCGGGACCAGTGATTGCGCAATTCAACCCGCGCAATTCCTGGGGCTTCAAGGGTCAGATCACCTTTCCAAAGGAGATCCATGGCTTTCGGGTGCGCTGTCTTTCAGAGCGGCTTGAATGGCAGCAGGATGAAATCACGGTCTATGCCGATGGCTATGACGTGAACACAGCAACTGAGTTTGAAACCCTGGAACTGACCGGCGTGGTTCTGTCGAAAGATGACACCGACGGCGGCAATGCCTGGCGCTTGGGGCGTTACCACCTGGCACAGGCGATTTTGCGGCCAGAGAGCTTTTCCTGGCAGGTCGATTTTGAGCATCTGCGGGTCAACATGGGTGACAAGGCGCGCCTGGTTCATGATGTGCCAAAGGTTGGGGTCGGCGCGGGCCGGATTACAGAGATTATCCTGCAGAATGGCGATTTGTCCGGCTTCAAGCTGGATGAGATCCTGACACCAGAGCCGGGCGATTATCGGGTTTGCATCCGTCTCAGAAATGGTGATGAGCGGATCTTTCGCGCGGCCCCTCCTGTAGATTATACCTACATCTGGACCGCTCAGGAGGCGGTGAGCCCAGCCGGGATCCATATTGGAGATCTGCTTTCCATTGAGCTGATGACGCAGGAAAGCTTGGAGGTGCTGATTACATCCATCAAGCATGGTGAAGACCTCACCGCGACCCTCACAGGCGTTCCTGCGGCCCCAGCCGTTCTCACTGCTGATGAGGGCGAAATCCCGCCTTATGATCCGATTATCACCACGGTGAGGCCGAATAGCAGTCTTGCCCCTCCGCCCCCTGAAATCAGAACCGCTCGTCTGAACTACTTTGAAACAATTAGCGAGGCAGGCGGGCGCGAACTTGGCTTTTCCGCTTATCTGGAATGGCAACCGGGGTCCGCGCATAGCGTCATTGATTACGTTGTTTACATGATCACCCCAAGAGGTGGTCGGATCAAGCTGACAGAAACTGCCGCCACATCTGGAAGCTTCACACTTTTGGAGCCTGGAACATACCGGTTTGAGGTTTTTGCACGCAACGCCTTCGGCGTTTCGCGGCCTGCCATGGATGTGGTCACCTGGTCACTGAAGGCGCAAACGCCGGAGCCTGTTGCGGGGTTTCAGGCCGATCTTTCTGGCAATCAGTTGCTGTTAAAATGGGCACCAGGCGAAAGCATGGTTTCGCACTATGAGTTACGGTTTCTCGAAGCCGATGCGGTTGGTGGCTGGGCGCAATCGATCCTGGTGGATGATGCCATTCAAGGCAATCGATTGGCTGTTTCCGCGAGAAATGGCCGCTATTTGATTAAGGCGGTCTCTCTCTTTGGAACTCCCAGTACAGCGGCCTCTGCTGTTTTGGTGGAGGGCGCCGAGATTCTTGGAACGAATGTCGTTGAAAGGGTGATTGAACACGCCCATTTTGCCGGAGCCAAAAGCGCTGGAATTGGTCGAGTTGGGGGAACGCTTTGGCTTGGAAGTTCTTCCAGCATTTCTGAATGGCCCTCACTTTCGGCTGTAGATACCTTGCTTGGGTTCGCTGGGGTGGTGCCTTCGGGTGTCTACAACTTCTATGAGATCGTTGATCTGACTGCTGTCTATACCTCTCGAATTTCCAGTAAGATTGTTGCTGGCGGGGTCCTGCTGAATAACACCCTGGATTCTTGGAGGCACCTTTCTGATGTCGAGGCGCTTTCGGGTGTTGATAGTTCAGCTTGGGAAGTCCGGCTGCAAGTTTCGACGACGCGCGATGATCCACATTTAGAGGCTGTCAATTGGTCCAATTGGATGCCCTTGGGGATTGGCGATTATCTAGCGCGCGCCTTTCGCTTCAGAGTGATCCTGGAAAGTAAATCCTCAACGGTGGCGGTGCGCCTCGACCGGCTGGAGGTCACGGTGGATATGCCAGATCGCACAGATGGAGGGGCTGATTTGGTCTGCCCGCCAGAGGGGGTCTATGTCCCGTTTTCCCCTGCCTTCAAAGAAAGGCCTGCAATTGCCGTGACGGGTCAGGGTTTACCTTCTGACGCGGTGGAGTTGCGTAGCAATGTGAGCGCCGAAGGATTTCATCAGAGATTTACAGACCAGTCAGGGCAGGGGGTTGCCTGCTCATTTGACTGGATCGCCAAAGGTTACGGACATGTTTTGTAACCCCCTTAATCAACAAAGGAGAAGCTATGGCCCAGTTTGACTTTGGGCAGATTGACCCATCACAGCTATCGGGAATTGAACTGGCGGATTTGCTGAACGCCTTTCGTACGGCTGTGCTAAGCGGTCATTCTGGAGATGATCGGCCTTACTATGCGCCGACGAATTTGGTCTGGGTAGATACATCCGGTAGCGTGCCGGTTGTTCGCTTTTACAACGGGGTGAGTGATCAAAAGCTTCTAGATGTTCTGACAGCCAAGGTTGGGCTCTCATTGCTGGGCATGAATGATCATGTCGGATTGTTATTGGGGGAAATCGGTGCAGGAGATGGCAGCTCTGCGCGCTTGACCTTTGATGGCGGCAGCAAGACTTGGATGGTCTACAACCACGACAATGAACTGCTATTTGCTTATGAAGCTGAACCTGGTGCGAATTCAGGAACGGCCAAGATCCGCTTTCGTGGGTCGGGGGTAATCGAGGCTCCGGATGCGGATGGCCCAACCATCACCGGCCCAGGCGACCTTCCTAATCGCGGCTACAATGATGCGCGCTATTTGCAGGATACCCGGCAAGGTGCAGAGGTGACTTCCCTTTTTGGCGGAGCTGTGGCGGATCAATCCTGGTTCCGTGCGGCGGCTGGGAGCTATGTGAGCGGTGTTCGTATCGGTGTGGAAGCCGGAGATGAGCGGGTTACCGGTATCGCTTACCGCCCCCTTCAAAAATTCATCGATGGCGCGTGGGTTACCGTCACAGCGCAATAGGAGATACCAATGCAGTTTAAAGATCTTGGGCTGTTTGAAGCCTATTCGCCTGAGGGCGAGAACCCACACGGGATCATCTTCTGTCGTAACCAGGCAGAAGAGGATTTCTATGAAATCGCGCGCGCTATCGAAACCCCCGCGCATTGGTTCCTGGTTTCTGCCGGGGGTGACGTTGTTTCCGCAACAAATGACTTGAGCCGGTTCGCGCCTTCTGGATTCCGCATCGTTGAGGTGACGGACGGGGCGGCGCTTTATGACGCCTATCTGGCCTCCATAGGTGGCGGCTATGAGGACCGCTTTGTCTGGGCGAATGGTGCGATTAGCCAATACATCGCGGCACCAGAAGAGCTGGGCGCCTTGGCTCAGGCAAAGGGGAAAGCAGAGTGCGCGCGCCGAATTGTTGCGGTGGCTGACCTGGTGACCCAGACCAATCTTCTGGCTGCTGACCAGCTCAATAAGCTCAGTCCAACTGAAAAGCTGACCTTTGAAGCAGGTCACGACTGGATCCGCGCCATGCAAGCGGCGTGGCCTGGCCTTGTTGAGGCCGATGCAGACCTTTCAGATGACGCCAATTGGCCAGCCGTGCCACCTGGCGTGGCTGAACTCGCCGCGCTCTACTAGCGGCACCTCTCTTCCCATCCAGAAACCAAACATAAATCGCCCTGCCAAGAGAGCGGGGTTTTGTCATATGGAGCAGTGAATGACCCTCGGAGAAATGGCGGAAAAGGCGCAACAGTCTCTGATCGGCTGGGCGGTGGTTGGTGGGGCCGGGGGCGTGGTCTGGTTGATCCGGCGTGTCTTCACCAATCAAAAGCAGATCGAAATCATGCAGCGCGAAGCGGCTTTGCGGGATGAACGCCGCGAAGAGGACCGGCAAACAATGCTGGGCATCGATCGCGAGCTGAAAGAACTGCGCCGGGATCTCTCTCGGGGCAACTGACCGCCCCTGGCGCGGTGAAGCCAGACAATCCAAGCATTTGAGGTTTCCAATGAAACAGCACTCTTATGACGTGCGCTGGCTGCAGCGTGCGCTACAGCAGCTCGGCCATTACAAAGGCCGGGTTGATGGAATTTCCGGGCCGATGACGCGCAAGGCCATTGTTGCCTTCAAGCTTTCACAGGGGCTTTGGCCACGGGACTATGTTGGCCCGATCACACTTGGGCGCTTGCGGGATGCGGTAGAAGTGTCCGAACCGCGCAAGTTTGGCCCGGATACCGCGCCGGAACCACCCTGGTTGGTAGAGCTGGGGAAGGTCATGGGCCTGCATGAGGTGCGGGATAATCGCGTCTTGAGCGACTGGCTGCGCTCTGATGGCTCCACGCTGGGTGACCCGGCCAAACTGCCCTGGTGCGGGGATGCGGCAATCACGGCGCTTGAATTGACCCTGCCAGAGGAACCGCTTCCTAAAAACCTGGAGGCGAACCCCTATTGGGCGCGCAACTTTGCCAGCTACGGCATGCGCTGCGGCAAGGTCTATGGCGCGGTTGCCAGCTTCAGGCGCGGCAAGGGAGGCCATGTAGGCTTTGCCATTGGCTATGACCCGCAGCGCAATCGCTTCCTGATCCGTGGCGGCAATCAATCCGACATGGTGCGCGATAGCTGGCTTGCAGCAAATCGCCTCATCGATCTGCGTTGGCCCAAGAACTGGCCCGCAGCCCACCAGCGCCCTTTGCCCATCCTGGATGCAAGCGGCGCCATTCTCTCCACCAATGAAGCTTGAAAGGAAACCAGATGAACTGGAATGACCTCTTTTTGCAACTGCAACCCCATTTGCTGAGCCTCGCTGCCCTGATCTTGACCGTTGTGATCGGGCGGGTGGCGCAGGTTCTGAAGGTGCGCTTTGGCATCGATATTGAGCAACGCCATCGTGAAAATCTTCACAGTGCCTTGATGAGCGGTTTGCGCGCGGCGTTGAGCCGACGACCTGAGGCTGAACCGCCTCAACTAATTGAGGAGGCGATTGCCTACGCGCGGGACTCTGTGCCCGATGCTATGGCGCGGCTTGGGCCTTCAGAGGCAGTCCTTGGCCGTCTGGCTCTTGGCAAGCTGCAGGAGATCGCGCCCGCCTTTGGTCGCTAATGGATTCCCACACTTCCTGGGGGCGCTGGTTTAGCGCCCTCAACCTCTGTTTTCTCCTCTAAAATCGGAGCCTTTGATGCCCCAGATCGATCCTTTTTCCAACTTCCATCGTGGGCTAGAAAGCCCGGCAAACAGTCACTTTGCCATTGCACCGCAGGATGGCGTTGACCTGCCAGTTAAACCCCGCGTTCTGCGGGTAACCGTCGGGGGTGATCTTGCCCTGCGGGATGCCTCAAACAATGTCGTTGTCTATCCGGTGACCGCCGGGGAAACCCTGCCATTCTCGGCGCAAGGGGTTGAGGCCACCGGCACCACGGCCACTGTCGTGGGGTGGTACTGATGCTGGGCCTTGGTCTTGGGGTAACTTCTGCCCATTTGGCAGGTCTGATTGCGCAGGGCGGCGGGTCAGTGCCGCTGCCTCAGATCAACAATCTGTGGGACTTGCAGCCGACCAAGTATGGCACGCTGGCCTCTGGTGCCGCCTGGGGCGACAGTATCACCAAAAACAACCACTCCAACACGATGCTTGCCAATGGCATTCCGTACTCTGGTTTGACCGAGCTCAACTATGCGCCCCCCGGAGATCTGGATATTATCGCCCATGGCGATTGGCCCGGTGAGGTGCAAAAGCTGGTGGGGGGCTTATCCAATGAGGGCGAACCGGGGGAGACCTCTTCCCAGATCCGCGCGCGCATGGAAGCAGGGTCTCCGAGCGCTGTGGATGTGGTGAGCTGGGGAACCAATGACGGTGCGCCTTCAGTTGCCCGCCAGCAGGTGTTGCTGGACAACCTGATCGCGCTTGAGGCCGCAGGATACAGCAAGGACAGAACCGTGGTGACCCACTACAATGTGGGGGGAAGCGCTTCCTCTGACGGTTTTGTCGCCTCGGCGCGCAAACTCGGCTACCCCGTCTTTAGCTGGCCCGATGCCATGCTAAAGGAGGCCCATTTTCTAGCCCCTCACAGCTCCGACCTCCCGGAAAAATGGATAGAGGGGCTGCGGGTCAACGCCTTCGGTTCAAAACCCGGAAATGAGTCCTGGCATCAGTTTGACCCGATCCACCCCGGTTCTCTGTTCTCTAAGGCGATTTCCCGTGAGCTAGCCGCCTATCTTGCCGCCCTCGCCGGGAATGATGCGGCTCCCCATATGCCCCCGCAAAACATGGCTGTGGATTGGTCCGTGCCCGAGGGCGCGGTGATCGGCAGTCTGGAAGTGCTCGGCACGGTAGAGGAAACCTTTGTCAACAATGACCAGGGCAACGCAGAGGCGATTACCCTGGATGGCACGACGGTGCGTCGGGGTCCTGGTGCTGCCCCCAGCGGCAAATGGGCAGATTTCTTTATCGAAGTTCGCAACCAGCATGGCTCTGGCTCCAACCGCCTCTCCCTGGGGGAGGCCACCGGCGCGACCCGGTTTGGGGAGGCGCAGCCCTCTCTGCGCCACTACTTCCCCAGCCTGTCAGACAAGGGCACAATCTCAATCGTCGGCAGGCCGATTGCCAGCGCGGACAGTCGTTATCTCTATATCGGGGACTGGGCGATACAGATCCGCCCTGGCGGTGATCTATGGTTCAAGGGGCCGTTTTCCAGCAATGTCATCTTTGGCGGCAATGTTGGCGAGCTGCAGCACTGGATGGTCACCTGGGACGGGAACACTTGCTACACAGTCCTGGGTGACGTCTACACAGAACGCACCGCTGATTTTAACGGTGCGACAGTTGGCGGGGCGCTTGAACTGTTTGGAGCCAAGGCGAACGATCCCGCCCAACTGATCGTGCCCGACGCCTTCGATACCCATCATATCTACGTCAGTGACCAGTATTTTGGGCCGGGCACGGATCTCACCCCGATCTGGACCGGGGCAGGAAGCGGGATCAATGGGCCAGGCGACAAGCTGGCCGGTGACAGCCCGCTCTATTCCTGCGCTGGCGGTCCTGGGCGTTTTGCGACCGTCAATTGGGGCTCAGAAGGTGTGCCAGGCTATCGGCCACATTGGGACGCCGCGAGTGCGGTTCTGCGGTAGCGCCAAAAAAATAAATCTAGCCCCTTACAGAGGCTAGATCACTACTGGGCATGTGGTTCTGACCTATTGCGGGCCACACTGGATAAAGCCTGTGGCAACATTTGTCCCGGCGTCTTTGAATGACGCCATAGGCAAATCTCGCCAAGTGTATTTGATGCCCAGTTCCTTCAGGTGCCCGTCTACCTCTGCACTTGCAGGCAAGATGCAGACAAGCTCCCCTTGTTCGTTCCAGGTTTTGCCATTCCTCAGAAATTTGAGGGCATGCATTAGATGCTTCTTCCAATGCCCATTGGCAAATGGCGGGTTCATCACAACCAAATCCCAAACCGGCTTTGCGGTGAACTCAAGGAAGTTTCCAACCTGGACGCGATGCCCCTTTGATGCAGCGATAGCGGCTCTTCCCGCGTGGCACTCAACGCCGGAAAGGCAGGCTGAAGGGCAGATTTGCGCGATGATATCCATCATGTGCCCTTCACCGCAGCTAGGCTCTAGCACAGCCGGGGAATTGCCCAGTTTTTGCTGATAGTCGTAACTGTAGTTATCCTTGTTCATGCGGGTTTCTCGCAGGATCTTCCTGGTGACCTTTTCAGGCGTCCAATAGAACGCCAGATCTTTTGAAACCTCAGTTGATGCGCGCTTGGTTTGGCTGGCCTCTTCTTCAGTTTCTGGCAGTACGTCGCCATAGAATTCCGCCAGAGCAAGATTGATTTTGCGCAACCAGTCTTTGCTGAAAATCAGGTGAGCATTGCCATTCTGAAAACGGCGAACCTCGATACCTGGCATCACATGCTCTTGCAGCCGCCATCCTCGATATTCTTTTTCCCCACGCTCAAAAGCGTCAGCCGGTCGGATGTAGTCCATGGCTCTATAAGTTTGCCCCTCGTGGTGAACCTGATCACCGCTGCGCCAGACCTTGCCCGGTTCCCATTCCGGAAAATTCCCGGCCTCGATCCGGTTCCAGCGATAGATATCCTCAAACTGAAACCGGCTCAGATGTGGCTGACCTGAAACCATGCGAAGCGCGTTAAGCGCATCCCGCAAGGTATCCAGCCCATAGCCATTGAATACGCCGTCACCGCATCTTTGAATGATGATCTTTTTTGGCAGTCCTTTGACACCTATCTTGACCTTGCTATGCGATTTATACGCCGGGTCCAGCTTGGAAAAGCACTCAGCCAGGCCCTTCAAGATGTAGTGGCGCGGGTCCGCGAGATAGGGGCCAAAGGTCGCCATCACGTTTTCGGCGGTGAACTCTGGATGTTGTTCCAGGCTCTTTTCAAAATCGGCGCGCTCTGAGGCCGGGGCCAGCATATCAACCTTTGCCAGCCGATAGACATGCTGCCAGGCCGATTCCGTTAAGGTTTCAGCCATGGCCTTTTCGGATGGCAAAGGAACATATCCAATTGGGTCAGAGACAAAGGCGCTGCCCATGCAGCAATTGCCCTTGGCGGCATCGATCGATGCTTGCATTTGGCTTATGCTCTCAGGGATCGCCGCGCGCTTCGCTTCATACTGCGATATGATGAGGTCTATCTTTTCCGGCAGAGCCGGGAGGTTGTGAGCGTTCATTTTCTTCACCTAAATGTTCTTAGCGTTTGACATGCCTCTACCGTTGACGGGCTCACAGGAGCCGCCTGAGAGGCAGTACAGGTAGGGTGGCTGGGGTTAGTCGTCTTTCAGCAGGTTCAGCCCGTGTTCCGCCGCCAGAGCCATCAGACGCTCTGTTGCTTTGGGGTTCAGGACCCGTGGCCTGCCGCTGCTCTTGTTGATCTTTTCAATCTCAATATTGAAAATTTCAGTGTGGCGGTTCTTATCCGTTTTCCCAATTCCCAAAGCCCTGGCAAATTCTGCTCTTGTCATACCCATGGCTTCACGGGTCCTTTGGATTACCTTTCCAGGTAGGATGGGAACTGGGTTGTGGCAGCGCCTCACATGGGCCTGAGCCTCTTCCAGGGTGTTGAACCAGCCAGAAGGTGCAGGCTGCTCCTGCAGCCACAGGCGAGCGCTATCCTCGTTTCCTAGATCTGGTGTGACAGTCAAAGCATTGATCGCCTTCAGCAGGTCTGCGGCCTTGTCTTCCTGCAGGATGGCCGGGGCGATATCTTCATGGCTGATGATAATTGCGATAGGCATTTTAATTTCCTTTGGTTCATCCACGCGCCAGGCTCACTTGAGCCAGGCAGGTGGTTTCAAAATGATGATGTAGGGGCGTTTTTCGGTGCCGACGACTGAGACGCTTCTTTCGGGATCTTCCGCTTGAAGCTCCCTGGCCCACTCTTCCATTTCCGCAAGAGTATAGGGATTGCGCCGGGTGGCTTTTCTCATCGGTCTCTCCTTATCCTGGGTGGGATCTCTTATCCCTTCCGATACATTTACTATATGGGCTGCAGCCCATATGTGCAAGAGAAAAACGCAGCCAGACCGAAAAAAGTTGGGGCGGTCAAAGCCGCCCCGGTGGTTTATTCTATGATCTCTGCCTCCCCGCCGACTGAGAGGAAGACCGCCTCTTGATCGGTTACCGCCAGAACCTCACGAGCCAGTCCGCGAAGCTGCTCTTTGGCCTCTTCTTTTTTGGTGGCTGCGCTAACCAGAACTTTAACCGCATCCTCATAGAGGTGGCCTGCGTCATTGACCCAATAACCGGACGCCTCATAGACAGTTGCGCCGCCATAGAGCTTGCAAAAGCTCTTGATAGCCGCCTCGATTACTGCGGAATTGTCGGAACCATCGTTGTCCAGTGCGGGGATGATCAGTTCTACTTTCATTGACGTCTCTCCTTTTCTCAAGCGTGGGACCTCTTGTCCCTGTCAATACAATCACTATATGGGCTGCAGCCCATACGTGCAAGAGAAAAATGCACCGAAACAGATATTTATTGCGGCAGGGGTCACCCTGCCGCTTTGCTGTTTACGCGTACCAGCTAGTGTGTTTTTCCTTTCCATCCCAGATCCAGGCAGTGGCCACATTGTCAATTTTCACACTAGGGCGAGAGCCAGACATGTTGACCTTACGGCGGAAAGGTTCGCCAATTTTGTTCTCTGGATTAGGAACGCTATTGCCGGACATGAAGCTTTCTTCACCCCGTGCAAGAGGGGCGGAGATCTGTTGCAAGATGACGTAGCATCGGGAAGGAACTTCCACCACCTGGTAGAACTCAACATTGGTCTGGTCGTATCCCCAGCTAGTGTAAAGGATCAGACCTGGCTCCATGTTGTGAGCCTTGTTGCGCGCGGCGCGCTCTTCGGCCTTCCGCTTCTCGGCTGCAGTGATATTTTTGATTACACCTTCGATATGTGAGGCGCGACGCTCCTCAGTTTTGAAGTAAAAGGCATTCATTTTTGAACTCTTGCCACGATAGTAGACCACACAAGGGCGACCCTTGCCGTCTTCGTAGATGTGGAACTCTGCGCCACCAGATTTCATTGCGATCTTGGTGGAGTTTTCGGGGATTGCGCGGGCGGTGATTGTCATCGGTCTCTCCTTAGTTTTGTGGGATCTCTTATCCCTGCCGATAAATTCAATATATGGGCTGCAGCCCGTAATTGCAAGGGTGAATATGGGCTGCAGCCCATTATATTTGCGTAACCTACGCCCTTTTTCGTTCACGATTTGTTCTTTTGGGTAATTGCGGTTATTTCCTTCCGCAGGCCAGAAGCATCGGGGAGAGGGCTATGGGCTTAGGAGAAATGATCACCCTGCGTTGTTCGTTGTGTGGCCGGTTTGGTCGCTACAAGCGTGATCGCTATTTTGAAATCGCTGGAACCAGGAACGGGCCAGATGCCCTAAACAGTTTCGCCAAGGCCGCAGGCTGTGAGCGCGCGTTGAAGCAAAAGAATGCTCAACTCGATAATCGTTGTGGGATTGGATACGTTTTACAAGCTTCCTTCAGGCGTCGAACAAAATAGACGGGCAGAAAGGTGGTTTCCCATGTTCTCCTAGTTTTCACGGTTTGTTTTGGGAAACTTTTTGATTAAGTGGCTGAAAAAATGTAATTTCCGCCAGCCTCCAAAACCGTAGGTCTCGGGTTCGAACCCTGATGCCCCTGCCAGTATCTCACTCTATTTTGACCTTCTTGAACTCCTAAGGCTGGTTTCGTGGCTTGGCATGACTTCGGCCAAACTGCCTGAGCATAGGTATTTGACTTCTATCTTTGAGTGAAACTCTAGGGCGGTATCGTAAACTACCGTGGTTGCGATGCGCTGAGAGAGCGCGGTGTACTAGCAAAGTCGCAAGAGAACAGGGCTATCCCATTTGGTCGATGCCTTTGACTTTGGCTCACAGGGAAATCGGCCCTTGCCATGCTCCCTGTCGTTTTGCACCTTTTCTGGATTGGAGCTTCGCATGCCCCAAAATGACCCTTTTGCACATTTTCAGCGTGGACTTGAGAGCCCCGCAGAAACCCAGTTTGTGATCACGCCGGTAGATGGGGTTGATCTGCCAGTTCGGCCACGGGTTCTAAAAGTTCTCACGGCAGGGGATCTAGTCCTGAGGGATAGTGCTGGCTCCATGATCACCTATCCGGTTCAGGCCGGTGAAATCCTAACGTTCTCGGCAATTGGTGTGGAGGCCACCGGAACCACCGCAACAGTGGTTGGGTGGTATTGATACTTGGTCTTGGCCTAGGAAATTGGGCCACCCACCGTCCTATGCTCTCTCTGCTGCAAACACCCTTTGACCCTACCAACTTGTTGGCGGAGGCAGAGGCGGGAACCTTTTTTGGTTTCAGCACTGGCCTTGGCATTACCAATTATTTGAACGCGCTGAGAGGGAGTTGATCAAGGGGGGCAAGGATTCGGTGGTCGTTTGCCTCGGGGTGGTGTCTGCCACAATGAGCTTGGGGAATGGGGTCCACTCATTTTAGGCGCAGTTCGATGAGAGAAAGAGAATAACTGCCCCGTTCTGCCGCGCCTACAGGGTTGGCCACCAAAATTTGGCAATGCCGAAGGGATCATGAGCGACCGGGACGGCATGTGGAAGTCGGCGGTTTTACCGCTCCCAGAAGTGATGTGAAATGCATCTTTGATAGCGATTTTGTGACCGTAGCAGCGCTTCACTTTGCGATGTCTCCAACGCAATCTTCGCAGATGATTGATTGTGATCTGTCCTTTTGCAGGATGACCCGGCTCAGGCGGGTTGTGTCTTGACGCAAAAGGTGCCGAATTGCGCTCTTTGCGGAACCTGGGCTTGGCGTCTAACCTGATTAGGAGCTGTCGGTTTTTGGGAAATGACCTGACCCAGGCAAATACTGACTTCCCAATCCGGATGGATTGATCGCGCTCGCACCGTTTTGTCCGCGGACGGTTTTGGGAGTTTTGTCCCAGGTATCGTCATTGCTCGAGGGGAGGGTAGCAGGGGCTGGGAGGAAGATTGTCGCGAGTACATCGATTATCTGATTGCTTCTTAGTAATTTTGCGGCGGTTGAAGCTCTCTTGGCGGAAGAGGGCGATGTTGCTGCAATTATCCTGGAGCGCTTGCAACGGATCATCCCACCAGAGCTCGGCTATTTGCAGGGGCTGCATGATTTAGGTGGTCGATATGGTGTCCTGCTCATCTTTGATGAGATCGTCACCGGATTTCGAAGTGCCTATGGAGGTGCGCAGGAGCACTATGGCGTAACCTCCGACATCTGCACCCTGGGCAAAACCATTGGGGGTGGGTCTCCTTCGGGGGCGTTGGGCGCCAGCACTGAGATTATGTAGCATTTCGACAGATCTGCTGTCGGGGTGGATAAATGGCTCACGCAGCACGGTACATTATCAGGGAACCCAGTTGCCGCAGCGGCAGGGTTGAAAACACTGGAGATCCTGCGCCGGGAAGGCAGTTTTGATCAGCTCAGGCAGACTGGTAGGTCGCTGCAGGAGATGCAAAGCGAAGAGCTGAACAAAGCAGGTGTTCCGCTTCAAATCTGTGGCGATGAGACATTGTTTGATGTTTTCTTCACCAAGGCCAACTGCCGGGACTATCGCTCTGCTCAGCATGACGATCCCAACGTGAACGGGCGTTACAACGCCAGTTTGCGGCGCAACGGCATATTCAAATCACCGGGTAAGCTCTATCCTTGCTTGGCGCATACTCAACAGGACCTTGACCAAACCAGAGAGGGAGCGCCACGGGGCGCTCCCAGGTTGCAGGTGCTGAAAGGAAGCCAAGTCAAATTTTCTCTTTTCGGCCTCCATCTGTTGTTTAGCCTGCGCGAAGCCCCTGCGAGGCCTCCATTGATTGACCTAGCGCAGCAGCCGGAGGCATGGGAGTCTCTAGGGGCGCAGCTGGGACATCGATATGCGCAGGTGTTTGACCTTTGAGAGACCGCTCAAAGGCAAGGTCAAACCCTTTTTCCAGGTCGCGTGCAAAGCGATCTGTGTCAAAGAGGGGGGAATTCAAGCGATTGCGATAGAGTTTCCCACGGATTTTAGCCATGGCTTCCGTATCGTGAGCCAACTCCAATGCGCGTTTTTCATAGTCGGCTTCTGATGTTGCGATCATTTCTGGCAGGCCTACTGCATGGAGCAGGCTTGCTCCGACGCGCGCGGCGAATTGCTTGCCTGGCAAGGTCAAAATTGGCACCCCGGCCCATAGCGCGTCGCTGCCTGTTGTGTGGGCATTCACGGTAAAACTGTCCAAGAAAAGATCTGCCACCTGTTGCCGCGCCAGATGCTCCGCCTGTGGGAGAGGTGGTGCGAAAATCAAACGTGAAGCATCAATGCCGCGTTTCTCGGCCTCCTGTCTGAAGTTCTCAGTGGAGGATTGGCTGGTTTGCAGCAGCCAAAGAACACTTCCATCGGTCTGTGCCAGAAGGCGCATCCAGATGTCGAACTCGCGTGGGGTAATCTTGTAACTGTTGTTGAAGGAACAGAAAACAAATCCATCGTCTGGTAGGCCGCAGTCTGCGCGAGTGTATTGCTTATCCGAAATGGTGCGGCTGTTGTCATTGGCCTGATAGCTATTTGGCATCCGGATCAGATGCTCTTCAAAGAAGCGCTCACTTCCGGGCGGGCATGTTTTGTGATCGCCGATGAAGTAGTCAAATGCGGTGGAGCCTGATGTTGCAGGGAAGCCAAGATAGGAGATTTGGATCCCCGCCAAGCGATGTGCGAACAGATGGGATTTATTGTTCCCGGTGAACCCTTTCAGGTCAATCGCAATATCTAGTTTATCAGCCTTCACCTGCTCCAGGATTGCTGCTTCCTGTGTAGTGCTGATATCGCGGAAACAGGTCACAGCATCCTGCACGCGCTTGCGGATCGCATCCGCTGGGGCAGCATCGTAGGAGTAGGCGTAGATCTCAAAGCGGGCCTTGTCATGCGCAGCAAAAAGCCCCCCCATCAGGTGCATGGTTGCATGCCGATGAAAGTCGGAAGAAAAGTACCCAATACGCAGCTTTTTCGGACGCTCATGATGGTTGCAGGGAGGAGCCGGTTCGACGGCAGGGAAACGCTCATTTGCATAGGCCTGAATGCGAAGCCGTAACAGATCGGGGTTGTCTTCCAGGTTAAGGGCCGTGAAGGCAGGAATAGAGCAGCCCGTCAGGCCAAGATGACGTCGGCACTCCTGGTATTCCTGCAGCCAGCGCCAATCGTTGATCTGGGCCAGCGCATCAAGACGACATGCTCTGGTTCTGTCATCAGCGGGGTTCTCTTGCAAGATTGCATCAAAGCGCTCAATGGCGAGTTCCTTTTCACCTGCCGACGATTGCAATTGCGCAAGGTTATAGTGTGCCTGTGTCAGGTTCGGATCTAGTGAAATTGCCTTTTCAAAAAGCGTCTTGGCCCTTGTGGCCTGACCGGTCTTCAACACAGCACTGCCCAGATTAAAGGCGATCAAAGCGTTTTGTGGGGCCTTGGCTCTTGCGGTTTCCAGTAGCGGCAGCGCTTCGGAAATTCTGCCGAGGTTTACATAGGTATTCGCCAGATTGTTCAGGCTATTGACGTGCTCTGGATCCAGAGAAATCGCCTTTTTGTAGAGCGCAATAGCATTATCGATCTGGGATTGCTCTTGGTAGACATCCCCCAGGGCTGAATAGGGATTGGGAGAGCGTGGCGCCAGCTCGCAGGCCTTGTTCAAGCAGGTCGCGGCCTCGTTTAAGTTCCCAGCCTGCAGATGGCATCTGCCCAGCATTTCCCACAGGAAAGGGGAATGCCGGAAGCCGTTCAAGAGGGAGGCGCAGCTGGTGCCAACTTCTGCATGCTGGCCGGCATTGTACTTGGTTTTCAGCGTATCCATTTGCTCTTGGGAGGGGTTTTGCATTTCACTAATACGGTTTTGCAAAACATCGAGCGCCGAACGCGCGCGCGTGTTCCTTGGAAACTTCTTTAAGATGTCGCGGTAAACTTCCGCTGCATCCTCAAACCTATTGTCCCGTTCAAGGCGATTGGCTTTGTTGATAGATGAGGCGATGGTCATGGAATCCTATCTCACTTCGCGCTGTTGAAGGCAGACTTCGTTCTGAAGCTGAAAGCCCTTTTGAAAAACGCTAATCGAAGGGAATTAAAATAGAGTTGCCTCAAATTTGAGGTGTTGCTGTTTAACGCTGCATTACCGCTTCATGAGATAAGACCCGCCACAGCCCTCCAAGAGATGGAATTGTCTTTTTCTGTCATGGGGCCTAGGCTGAAACAAAAGAGCAAGGGCAAGTAAATATGAGCGAGCGACCCACAAACCCCTATGCCAATCTGCCTGAAACAGCCTTTTGGAAAAGCGCTGTTGCGGCCTGCAATCCGCTTGAAATCTCTGGGCTTTGGCGGCCAAAGTTTCCAGTGCCGCGCAGGCACAAGGTCATTACCGCCGGGTCCTGTTTTGCCCAGCATTTTAGCCGTGCATTGGTCGCGCGGGGTCACAACTGGCTGGACGCAGAGCCAGCCCCCAAATTGCTGAGTGAGGATCAGGCGCGTGACTATAACTACGGGATTTTCTCGTTCCGGACTGGCAATATATATACGGCTCGGATGCTGCGGCAATGGCTGGGATATGCTTTTGGAGAGGCCGAGGCGCCAGAGGAAATCTGGAAAAATGAGGGGCGGGTTATGGACCCGTTGCGCCCCGCGATTGAGCCTGGAGGTTTTGCTTCTGAGGCGGAATTGCTGGCCTCTCGCGATGCGGTTCTCGCGGCCATTCGTAATGCAATCACCCAGGCGGACATATTTGTCTTCACAATGGGTTTGACTGAATCCTGGCGCAATCGCGAGACAGGTCTGGAGTATGCGCTTTGTCCTGGCACGGTCGGCGGCCAATTCGACAAAGACCAGCATGTTTTTGTCAATCAAGGGTTCTCGACCATTCGACGTGACATGCGGGCCTGTCTGGAGATCCTAAGAGCGGCCAATCCCGGATTGCGTGTCTTGTTGACGGTCTCTCCAGTGCCGCTGACGGCAACGGCAACAGACAAACATGTGTTGACCGCAACCAGCTATTCCAAATCTGTGCTTAGGGCGGTTGCGGGTGAATTGGCGGATGATCATGATGACGTGGACTACTTCCCATCTTATGAAATCATCACCCATCCAGCTTATCGAGGAATGTTCTACGCGCCCAACCAGCGCAGCGTCGTTCCGCAGGGGGTGAACCACGTGATGGAGAGCTTTTTCGCCTGCCAGCATGCAGCCTTTCCGAGACTTGCGCGGCAAGCGGCTAAGAGCGGGGCAAAGCGTCAGGGGGGGAGCGCGAGTTCGCGCGCAGTTAAATGTGAAGAGGAATTCCTGGATGCCTTTGGATAGGACGTTTCAGTTCTGCGTGTATGGAGACAGCCATATCGCCTGCATCAAGAATGCTGTGGACGAAGATCGGGTGGATCTCACGGGTGTTGATTTGGAGTTCTGGGGGGCAGCAGGCCCTCGGTTCCGGGATCTCCATTTTGTTGATGGGAGAATCACGCCAACTTCGCCCGAAGCAGAGAGATATCTGGAGGTCATAAATTTTGAGGGGCGGAAGGAACTCTCGCCAACGGATTTTGAAGCCTATCTCTTTATGGGGTGCCGTCTCAGGGCTTCGGAGTTTTTGGTCCCTATTCTCCGGGGGCATTCTGATGCGACTGCTTTTGTGTCCAGCGCGGTTCGGGCCACTATGTTGCATCGCTGGTTGGAGGGGTGCCGGTCCTACCGTGTCGCGCGGGAATTCGCAAAGAAAAGGCCGGTGCTTTTTGCGCCTGCGGGGTTTTTGAACGACCGGCTCATCAAGGAAGATGAGGTGCAGGCAACGATCAACACTGGCGCCACGCTGGAACAAAGGGCAGAGTTGTGGCGTGAGGTGGAAGCGGCGATGGCACAGGATGGTGTAACGCTCTTGGCGCAGCCCGAGGAAACCGTGACCCGGGGTGCCTTGACTCACATTGACTATGCCGCCAAGTCTGAAGCCGTGGATGGCGACACTGTTCACAAGAATGGTGCCTATGGTGCCTTGATCCTGAATGCCGCAATTTCAAGGGCGAAAGCTGCAAGGATCACAGCCTAGGACTTGAAATAAGTTGGTTTGGGCGTTAAATGCCGCAGACCCTGCAAGCAGAAAGACATTAGGCACATGGCCACCATCAATCCTGTCCAGTTCATCCAGCAAGTACGCGCCGAAGTGAGCAAGGTCGTCTGGCCGACCCGCCGTGAGGTGCTGCTTACGACTGTGATGGTCTTTATCATGGCTGCACTGACCGCGGTTTTCTTTGCCCTGGTGGATTTGCTTATCCGTTTTGGCCTGCAAGGACTCTTGGGTATGTTTGGCTAAGGGCTTCTTCCGTCGGGAGGCTGCTTCCTGACGGACACCAAGCCAAAACCCCTTTCAAGCTCTTGATCTTAGGTCTTGGGGGGGGTAGGTCACCCAGAAGATCTAAGTTAGGCGTGCGGCGAATCAAGTTGCGCGCCGATTTTTGTTCAGAAGCGATGCCCGCTGCGGTATGTCAGTTGAAGAACAGGTATTCATGAAAGGCGGCGCCTCTCGCGCCCGGCAAAACAAGGACGGTCAAGTTCATGGCGAAACGGTGGTATTCGGTCAGCGTTCTTTCGAACTTCGAAAAGAAAATCGCAGAGCAGATCCGCACCTCGGTTGCCGAGCAGGGTCTTGAGGACGAGATCGATGAGGTTCTGGTTCCCACCGAAGAGGTGATCGAGATCCGCCGTGGCAAGAAGGTCTCGACTGAGCGCCGCTTTATGCCCGGCTATGTACTGGTGCACATGGAGATGTCGGACCGCGGCTATCACCTGATCTCCTCGATCAACCGCGTCACCGGTTTCCTGGGTCCGCAGGGCCGCCCGATGCCGATGCGCGATGCAGAGGTGCAGGGCATTCTGGGTCGCGTCCAGGAAGGCGAAGAAGCGCCGCGCACCCTCATCTCCTTTGAGGTGGGTGAAAAGGTCAAGGTCAACGATGGTCCGTTCGAGGACTTCGACGGCATGGTTGAGGGCGTCGATGATGAGAATCAGAAGCTGAAGGTGACTGTTTCCATTTTTGGGCGAGAAACTCCGGTGGAGTTGGATTTCACCCAGGTGACGAAACAATCATAGCTCACTCTCTTTTCCGTGAACAGATTTTGCGCCGCGATGCCTTGGTATCGCGGCTTTTCTTTTTCCTTTTCCTAATAGTGGGAAAGAGATGGGTTTTTTCTTAAAAGGCCAACAATATCTGGTCGTTTTGCGCGCGATTGCCGATTTCCTGGGGACAAAGCCGGGCGGGTAGTTCGTGGAAACTCCCTAGGTGCTGAAAACTGAGTGGGCTGAGGGGCGTTGACAGAAAGAGGTGCGCCTTAGATAAGCTCACGCGTTGACTTAAAGTTAACAAATCTTGAATTTAGCGATTGTTCCGTTAGGCAATATCTGGAGTGGGAAGATGAAAACCTTTTTCGCGGCCTGTGCAGCCGCATTTATCGGTACGCAGGCATCAGCAACAACATATGACTTCAACGATCAGACCTTGCCGTCGATCTTTGATTCTGCCAGCGGGTTTGGCTTCCGAACAGAATCCGGTAACCCATCAAATGCCGCCCTGTCATTCACCGGCGGAGGTTCCACGGTTGGAACAACCCCTGCTGGTGTGAATACTCTGCATACAGGTGGGCAGTTGCGTCACGCCACGACCGGCGCTTTGAACCTTTCTTCAACCGCGAGCATCTCCTTTGATTTCCTGTTCGGAACAAGCGGATCTACTCCCTACGGATCCTTTGAAAATGCTGATGGAAGCGAAGACTTCATCGTTGCCTATTCTGTAGACGGTGGCAGCACATTTGCAGAATTCTTCCGCATCGATACTGAAGACAACACCTATCACGGCGACCTCGCAACTGCAGTGGTGGCACTTCCTGGGGCAGCTCAGACTGGCTCTACATTGTTGTCTTTCCTGCAGGTGCGGAACAGTGGGAGTGCATATGATCATTGGGCGCTCGACAATGTGACCTTGTCTGTTGCTGCGGTACCGCTGCCTGCCGGTCTGCCGCTTCTTCTAACCGCTCTGGGTGGTGCAGCTCTGCTGCGCAACCGTCGCAAACAGAAAGCGGCTTGATAGCTGGATAGAACACCTGGCGCATTTGTTGCGCGAGATGGTTCTAGATGAAAACCAAGGGGTGCCGGGGAATTCTGGCGCCTCTTTGCTTTGGCCTAGTACGGATTTGAATTGAGGTTCTGCCAATCTGTCCATGCCTTTTTCTTTAAGGCTGTACTGCTGCATTGGGGCGCCTAGAAAGAAGGCGATGTTGTGAAGGCGGAATCCCCTTATTAATAGGGTATTTCGCTTGCCAAAGCCTTTGATCACCTGTACATGCCGCCTCTATCGTCTTAGGGCGAGATTCTCTCGTGGGAGATCAAGGGATCGCGATCCTGAAATCCGACCACGCAACATTCTCCGGGCAGGACGCGTCCCGCCCTCGTTGAAAGGACAACCAAATGGCTAAGAAGCTTGTTGGTTCGATGAAGCTGCAGGTTCCTGCAGGTCAGGCAAACCCCTCCCCGCCAGTGGGCCCGGCTCTGGGTCAGCGCGGCATCAACATCATGGAATTCTGCAAGGCGTTCAACGCCAAGACCGCAGACATGGAGCCAGGCGCACCTTGCCCAACCGTGATCACCTACTATCAGGATAAGTCCTTCACCATGGACATCAAGACGCCCCCTGCGTCTTACTACCTGAAGAAGGCTGCTAAGATTAAATCCGGCGCCAACAACCCGTCGCGTGAAACCGTTGGTTACGTCAGCCCCGCTCAGGTGAAAGAAATCGCCGAAGCGAAGATGAAAGATCTGAACGCCAACGACATCGAAGCGGCTATGCAGATCATCCTGGGCTCTGCCCGCTCCATGGGCATCGAGGTGAAGTAAGATGGCAAAGCTCGGAAAACGTACCCGCGCCGCGCGCGAAGCCTTCGCTGGCAAAGCTGACCTGACCGTTGAAGAAGCAGTTGCACTGGTGAAATCCTACGCAACCTCCAAATTCGACGAGACCGTTGAATCGCCATGAACCTGGGCGTTGACACCCGTCACGCAGACCAGATGGTGCGCGGCGTTGTTGGCCTGCCCAACGGAACCGGCAAAGCCATGCGCGTTGCTGTTTTTGCCCGTGGCGCTAAAGCTGACGAAGCAAAAGAAGCTGGTGCAGACGTGATCGGCGCAGAAGACCTGATGGAAGCCATCCAGGGCGGCAACATCGATTTCGATCGCTGCATCGCCACTCCTGACATGATGCCTGTCGTTGGTCGTCTGGGTAAGATCCTCGGCCCACGCAACCTGATGCCAAACCCCAAAGTCGGTACCGTGACCATGGACGTGAAAGCGGCCGTGGAAGCTGCCAAGGGCGGTGAAGTTCAGTTCAAAGCTGAAAAAGGCGGCGTTGTACACGCAGGCGTCGGCAAAGCCTCCTTTGACGAAGCTAAGCTGGTCGAAAACGTCCGTGCCTTCATCAGCGCTGTGGCAAAGGCGAAGCCATCGGGTGCCAAAGGTGCTTACATGAAGAAAATCGCGCTCTCCTCGACCATGGGTCCTGGCGTGACCGTCAGTGTTGACAACGCGGTTTCCGAATAATCATTCGGTACAGAGTTTTTCGAAGGGGCGGGGAAATCCTCCGCCCCTTTTTCTTTGGGCAGAGTAATTTTTGCGCCGATCGAAGGCGCGGCCTATGCGGTTTTTGCAGTCAGGATTATTCCACGTTTTCACTGAAGGAGACGATGCGCCAGTAGCTGTCCTGAAGAGAGGGCGCGGGGCGGTGGGTTTGGAACGACGTGTTTTAGTGGATCAGGTTCAGCCGTGGGTAAGCTCTTTGTGCTGAATTTGCAAAAATCTCCTGACTATGATCTGCGGCAATGTCCTGGACGATGCTTAGCCAGGTGTCATAGTCGGATGCCAAATTCAGGATGGGCCAGTCGGATCCATATAGGACCCGAGCGGGAGAGAAGACCTGAAGGATCTTGGTGAAATAGGGGGTCAGATCCTCTGGGCGCCAACCGGGTGCGGCTTCGGTTGCCAGACCTGATAGCTTGCAAAACACCCTGCTGTACTGGGCGATTTTGGTCATATCAGCTGCCCAGGTATCAAAATGCCTGTCGCGTATTTCGGGTTTGGCGCAGTGATCGACCACAACGCGCAGATCGGGATAGATCTCTAGAAACTCCAACAGGTGTTTCAGATGGCGTGGCATCACCAGGGCATCAAAGGTCAGATCATGTGCCACCATGGCGTCAAGTGCTGGGCGCAAACTGGAGTTGAGCATCCAGCGATCGTCTTCGATGTCTTGAATCATTGGCCTCAGGCCGAGGAGTTTGGGGTGCTGCGCCATACGTTCGATTTTTGCCGGAGCGTCGGGCGCTTCGAGATCTGTCCAGCCAACAACACCCAAGATCCAGTCGTGGTCCTGGGTGAGAGATAGAAGGTATTCGGTGTCTTCCTCCGTGTCCGCCGCCTGCACCGCAATGCTGCCCGTTATACCGGCTGCTTCCAGGAGAGGTTTCAAGTCCTCCGGCCCAAAGTCCCGGTAAAGCGGTTTCAATTCTGGGCTTAGCCAGCTGTAATCGCCGCGCGAGAGCTTCCAGAAATGCTGATGGGCATCGATTTTCATGCGCTGGTCCCCCATGTCTCTTGGGCAAGCATCCTAAGTTTCTGGCGTGAAGTCCGGGGCCTCTCCGCCGTAGATCCCGCTCAGTTCTCGTGCCAAGGCGCCATACATTTCGACAATCTCGTCCAGACAGGGCACTTCTAGATCATCCACCCGCTCCAGATAGGGGCAGGACAGAACCGCTGCTGCATGGCCCGAGGGGCCAAAAATCGGAAAGGCAATATTGGTCACGCCAATGGCGGTTGCCGATGGCATTTTCTCAAATCCCACAGTGCGGATGCGCTGGATATGGGCGTCAAACTCTGCGCGATCCAAGCTGGGTTCGCCCACCGCCTGCCGGTGCTGCGCAATCAGGTCGTTCACCTCTTCATCAGAGCGAAACGCGGCAAGTACCCGCCCCGTGCCCGTATTCCATAAGCCGATGACAGTCCCTGTCTTTAGTGCAAGCCCCCAGTTGCCGGGGGACTCGGCTGAGGCGACGATCACGACGTCACCGTTGCTTTCCATGCCCATGTGGCAGGATTGCCAGGCTTTGCGCGTGATGGCGCGCATACGGGGAAGGGCAGCCTCGATCACACGCCCAATGGGGGGATGGCGCTGGCTGATTGAAAACATCTTGAGACTGAGGGAATACCGATCGCCGGACAGGGAGCGGATTACATAGCTGCGGCGCACTAGTGTGGAAAGCATGCGGTAGATTTCGCTCGGGGAGCGTTCCAGGGCCTTGGCCACCTCACCCTGTGTCAGCCCCTCTCCGTGGCTGGCAAGCAGCTCGATAATGTCCAAACCTTTTTCCAACGCCGGTGCGCGGTACTTGTCGTCTTTCTCGGCCATACCCTGTCCCACATCAAAGTCCTGCACGCCCCATAGCAGAGGCGGCGTGCCTCCTTATAGGGGAGTTTTGCCTTGGAGGTGGTGTAAGTCAAGCTTGATTTGTATCTGAACAAATGCTTTACATACAAATACAGGCCGCTGGGAGGGTGGTCGCAAAGATTGGCATCTCAGGGAGGATCTGATGCAAAAAGCTAAAGCTATTATGGGTTTGATGGCGTGCTCCGCGCTGGTCGCGGCCCCCGAATCGGCGCTTGCGGCGGATTGGGGCGATCATTCTGGGGTGACCATCGAAGCGAAGTTAATTGGGGGTCAGCAGTATGAAGGCCTCTATGGACGCATAGCAGAATGGGAAGCGGCCACCGGTGCGACTGTAAAAATCATCTCCAAGAAAAGTCACTTTGAGATCGACAAGGAGATCAAATCCGACATGGCGGCGGGCACCACCAATTGGTGCGTCGGCTCCAACCACTCTTCATTTGCGCCGCAGTACGAGGGCCTTTATGCCGACCTAAATGATCTGGTACCTGCGGATGTTGTAGCTGAGTTTGTGCAGGGCAATATCGGTGCCTCCACCGTTGGTGGTGAGCTGCTGATGCTGCCGCGCGCGCAATTCGATGTCTCTGTGCTCTACTATTTGAAATCCAACTATGAGGACGCCGACAAAGCAGCCGCCTTCAAGACGGAATATGGCTATGACCTTGCGGTGCCAGAGACCTGGGCACAGATGAAGGATCAGTCTATCTTCTTTGCGGATCCGCCAAATTTCTATGGCACGCAATATGCGGGCAAGGATGAAGCCATCGTGGGGCGTTTCTACGAGATGGTCGTGGCCGAAGGTGGTAACTATCTGGACGAAAACAAAAAGCCGATCTTCAATTCTGACGCGGGCCAGCGTGCCTTGCAGTGGTTCGTTGACCTTTACGACGCAAAGGCGGTTCCCGCTGGCACCACCTCTTATGTCTGGGATGATCTGGGGCAGGGCTTCGCTTCTGGCACCGTCGCGCTGAACCTGGATTGGCCAGGCTGGGCTGGTTTCTTCAATGATCCTGAATCCTCCAAGGCGGCCGGCAATGTTGGTGTGGCCGTGCAGCCAATGGGCTCGGTCACGCGCACGGGTTGGTCGGGACACCATGGTTTCTCTGTCACCAATGACTGCGCCAACAAAGAGGCAGCGGCCTCATTGGTCATGTTCCTGACCAGTGAAGAGAGCCAGCTTGCAGAGAGCGCTGGAGGATCGCTGCCAACCCGCTCCGCTGTGTGGGAGGCCAATGTCGCTGCTGCGAAGGCGGGGGATGATCCGTTCCGCGCCGAGGCGCTGGAGGCCTTCGCAGAAGGGGCCAAATATGCCTTTGCGGTGCCACCAATCCCGGAATGGGGTGAGAGCACAAATATCGTATTCCCAGAGCTGCAGGCGGCTATTGTCGGCGACAAATCCGTAAAAGAAGCATTGGATGATGCGGCAGAGGCCGTAGATGAACTCATGCGTGAGTCCGGCTACTACTAGGCCTTCTCATAGGTTCGAAGGCGGGGTTAGACTGCCTTTGAACCGCCCTTCAACTCAAACAAAGGTGCGAAATGACCCGTCGCCGCTTGCCCGAGTGGTTCGTCTTGCTGTTGCCTGCGATCATTGTGATTGCCGCAGTGGTACTGATCCCACTTCTCTTCTCGCTCTACTCCAGCTTTACGCCCTATAAGCTGACCCGCCCGTCGACCCTTTGGAAATGGGTGGGCACCTATAACTACGAAAAGATCCTGAGCGACGCGAAGTTCTGGGCAGCCTTTGGGCGCACCGTGCTGTTTTTGACGATTGTATTGAATCTGGAGTTGCTCCTGGGGCTTGGCATTGCCTTGATGATGAACAAGGTCACATGGGGGCAGCGCACTCTGCGCACCATTTTGATGTTTCCGATGATGTTCTCGCCGATCCTTGTGGGCTTTCAGTTCAAGTTCATCTTCAACGACAATATCGGCCTTGTGAACAACGTGCTGCAATCCATGGGCTTTGATGCCGCACTGCCCTGGCTGGTGGACGGTAAACTGGCGATGTTCTCGATTATGTTTGCTGAAATCTGGATGAGCACCTCGGTCTTTGCGATACTGATCCTTGCTGGCCTCTTTGCGATGCCGCGTGACCCGCTCGAGGCCGCTAAGGTGGATGGATGCACCCCCTGGCAGAGCTTTCGTCACATCACACTGCCGTTTCTGATGCCATTTATCTATATCGCGATGACCATCCGGAGCCTGGATGTGGCCCGCGCTTATGACATCGTGCAGATCATGACCGGCGGTGGCCCCGCACGGCGGACCGAATTGCTTTGGACCCTGATGAGCCGCACGGGTTATGTGGATGCTCGCATGGGGCTGGCCAATGCCATGGGCTATGTCTCCATCATCCTATCTATCCTCTTCACCATCTATTTCTTCCGCAAGCTGAGCGCCGCACGCGCTGAGTTGGGCATGGCGGGGTAAGGCATATGGATCGCAATCAATCTCACCGCAACCGTCGCCGCGCGCTCAAAGCTCTGCATTTCACCGGTCTGTTTCTGACCATGATGATTATCTGCATTCCTGGGCTTTGGATTGTGCTGAACTCGTTCCGCCCAACTGTGGAGATCATGGCCAAACCGGCGATCTGGGTGCCGAGTTTTACGCTGGAGCATTATCGCGCCATGTTCGCAGGTGCTGGAGAGGGCGGGGTGCCGGTTTTCAGTTACTTTCGGAACTCGTTGATCGTGTCCGTCACCTCTACCCTGATCGCCATTCTGATCGGTATGTCCGGCGGCTACGCCTTTGCCCGCTATCGGTTCAAAGGGAAGAATGGCTACTTTGTGGGGCTTATGCTGTTTCGGGCTGTACCCGGCGTGGCGCTCTCGCTGCCCTTGTTCATCGTCTTTGCCAAAGCGGGCATTATCGACACGCATCTTGGGCTGATCTTGGCCTATGTGGCGATGAATGTGCCCTTCACGATTTGGCTTACAGACGGCTTCTTTCGCCAAATTCCCCGAGAGCTGCATGAGGCGGCAGAGATCGATGGCTGCACCCGCTGGCAGGCCTTCTGGAAAGTGGAATTTCCTGTTGCCCGCTCCGGTGTGGCCTCTGCTGCGATCTTTGCCTTTCTGACCTCATGGAACGAGTTCGCGCTAGCCTCCCAATTGACCCGCTCAGTAGGCAGTAAGACCATGCCCGTTGGTCTTTTGGATTTCACGGCGGAGTTCACAATCAACTGGGGCGGTATGTGTGCCTTAGCGGTCCTGATGATCGTTCCCGCCCTGATCCTCACCTTTATTGTGCAGAAACACTTGATCGCCGGTCTGACTTTCGGCGGTGTCAAAGGATAACGGAAATGACCGAAGTAACCCTTTCCCAAGTCGTAAAGAAATACGGCCAGCATCAAGCAGTGCACGGTATCGATCTGGACATTCACGATGGTGAGTTTGTTGTGCTGGTTGGTCCTTCGGGCTGTGGTAAGTCCACCACCCTGCGTATGATTGCCGGTCTGGAGGACATCTCTGGCGGTGAGGTTGCCATCGGCGGACGGGTTGTAAATGACCTGCCTCCGCGCGAGCGCAATATCTCCATGGTCTTCCAGAACTATGCGCTTTATCCGCATATGACTGTCCGCGAAAACCTCGGCTTCAGCCTGAGAATTGCCAAGCAGCCTGAAGCAGAGATCGCAAAGGCGGTGGATGAGGCCGCAAGCATTCTGGGGCTGAATGAACTGATGGACCGCAAGCCTGCCGCGCTTTCAGGTGGTCAGCGTCAGCGGGTCGCCATGGGGCGCGCTATTGTGCGTCATCCGGATGTTTTCCTATTTGACGAGCCGCTGTCCAATCTCGACGCCAAGCTGCGCACCCAGATGCGGGTTGAGATCAAGAAACTGCATCAAAAGGTCGAAAGCACAATCATCTACGTGACCCATGACCAGGTTGAGGCGATGACCCTGGCGGATCGGATTGTGCTGATGCGGGATGGTCATATCGTTCAGGTCGGCACCCCGCTGGAACTGTTCAACACCCCGGTTGATACCTTTGTGGCAACCTTTATCGGCTCGCCTCCGATGAACCTTGTTGATGGTGTGGTGCGGCAAGGCCAGATTACTCTCGACGGTGGTATCACTGTGCCGGTCCCGGTCACCGCAGGTGCACTCCGGGAGGGGCAGGCGGTAAAGTTTGGTTTCCGCGCGGATAATCTGATGCCAGTCGGGCATGCGGTGGAAGACGAAGGCGCAGTCTATGAGCTGGACCTTCCGGTCACGCTGACAGAGCCGCTTGGAACTGAGACCCTTCTCTTTACTAAAATGGCGGGGGGCGAGGTGCAGGCCAAGATGTTTAATCCGCGCCCGGTAGCGCCGGGGGAGCAGTTGCGCTTTCGCCTGATGCTGGACAAATGCCATGTGTTTGACGCGACATCTGGCCTAGCGGTGCGGGGCTAACCCATGGCGCTGATCACACATGTCGAGCTACGCATGGTGGACCTTGCTCCAAAGGTGGAGCGGGTCGATGCGATCCAGTCTTTTGTCTGTCAGGAAACACCGATCCTGACGCTGTATGACAGCGATGGCGCCTGTGGCACAGGTTACAGCTACACCATTGGCACCGGCGGGCCCTCAGTCTTGGCGCTGTTGGAGCAAACCCTGCTGCCACGTCTGATTGGCCAGGATGCGGAGCGGATCGAAGGCATCTGGCGCGACCTGCTCTTTGCCACCCACGCCACTGCGGTCGGGGCCATTACCTCGCTGGCGCTGGCCACGATCGATACCGCCCTTTGGGACCTGCGTTGTCGTAAACAGGGTTTGCCCCTTTGGAAAGCGGCAGGCGGTAGTCGCGATTGCATTCCGCTCTATTCGACCGAAGGAGGCTGGCTCCATCTCAGCCCGCAAGCTCTGGTCGAGGACGCGCTGGCGATGCAGTCGCAGGGCTTCAAGGGCTCAAAAATAAAGATTGGGCGCGCGCATCTTTCTGAGGATGCCGCGCGCCTCGCGGCGGTACGCGACGCGGTTGGGCCGGGCTATGAAATCCTGACTGACGGCAATCAGGGTTTTACCCTGTCCGAAGCGATCCGCAGGGCGCGCATGCTGGAAGACTACGGAGTCGGCTGGTTTGAGGAGCCAATGCCCGCAGACGATGTGGCAGCGCATCAGGAGCTGGCGCGCCGCTCTAGCGTGCCGATTGCGGTGGGTGAAAGCATGTATTCGCTGAGCCAGTTCAAGGACTATCTGCAATCTGGGGCAGCCTCGATCGTGCAGGTGGATGTAGCCCGCATTGGCGGCATCACCCCCTGGCTGAAGGTAGCGCATCTGGCTGAGGCCTTTAACGTCATGGTCTGTCCGCATTTCCTGATGGAGCTGCACCTGCCGTTGGTCTGTGCGGTGCCAAATGCCCAATGGCTGGAATACATCCCCCAGCTTGATGGCATTACCGAGACGGGCATGATGGTCAAGGATGGCATGGCCCATGTCAGCCCCGATCCGGGTTTGGGCATTCGGTGGGACTGGCAGCGGCTGGATGCCCTGTCGCAGCCAATCACGATCAAGGGAGATGCATAATGCAACGCATGGGCATGGTGATCGGTGTAAAACCCGAGATGATCGATACATACAAACGGTTGCATGCGGCTGTCTGGCCTGATGTGCAGAGGCAGATCAAGGCCAGCAATATTCGCAACTACAGCATATTCTTGCGTGAACCAGAGAACCTGCTGTTTGGGTATTGGGAATATCACGGTGAGGATTTTGCCGCCGATATGGCCGATATGGCCAAGGACCCACGGACACAGGAATGGTGGGCACACACTGATCCCTGCCAGTCTCCGCTCGCCACCCGCAAGGAGGGAGAGCAATGGGCAATGATGGACGAAGTTTTTCACACGGATTGAGATGATGACAGAGAAAGAGGGCCGTTTGGCCGGAAAAACCGCATTGATCACCGCCGCAGGCCAGGGCATTGGCCGCGCTACCGCTGCGCTCTTTGCCGCTGAGGGCGCGCAGGTGATTGCCAGTGACATCAACGAAGAGGCGCTGGCCGAGCTCGCGGGCATTGATGGCGTTACCGCCCTGCGGCTGGACGTGACCGACAGCGCAGCGGTGACATCTGCGGCCAAGGATCTCCCGGCTTTGGATGTACTGTTCAATTGCGCTGGCTATGTGGCCAATGGCACCATTCTGGATTGTAGCGAGAAGGATTGGGATTTCAGCTTTGATCTGAACGTGAAGGCGATGTACCGGCTGATCCAACTGACTTTACCAGCCATGCTGGAGCAGGGCGGTGGTTCGATCATCAATATGTCCTCTGTGGCCTCTTCGATCAAAGGTGTGCCCAATCGCTTTGCCTATTGCGCCTCCAAAGGCGCGGTGATCGGTTTGACCAAATCTGTCGCTGCCGACTACGTGACCAAGGGCATCCGCTGCAATGCGATCTGCCCCGGCACGGTGGACAGTCCCTCGATGCATGGTCGTTTGCGTGCCACTGGCAACTATGAGCAGGCGCTGAAAGATTTTGTTGCCCGCCAACCTATGGGCCGGATTGGAACCGCTGAGGAAATCGCCTCATTGGCGCTCTATTTGGCGTCAGATGACAGCGCCTTTACCACAGGTCAGACCCACGCCATCGATGGCGGCTGGTCGGTATAAGAGTTTTAGGAGAACAAGAGATGAAACTGTTGCGATATGGCGCATTGGGCGCGGAAAAGCCGGGGATGCTGGACCAAGAGGGCAATATCCGCTGCCTGTCTGATGTGATTGGCGATCTGGCAGGTGACATGTTGAGTGATGAAAGCCTTGCCAAACTGCGTGAGCTTGACCCGTCGAGCCTTCCTTTGGTTGCAGATGAGCCGCGCCTGGGTGCCTGCGTGGGGCAGGTGGGTAAGTTTATCTGTATCGGCTTGAACTACGCAGATCATGCGGCGGAGGCCGGGATGGAGCTGCCGGAGGAGCCGGTGATTTTCTTTAAGGCGACATCAGCCATCTGTGGGCCCAACGATGACGTTGAAATTCCGCGCACCTCGGTCAAATCCGACTGGGAGGTTGAGCTGGGCGTGGTGATTGGCAAACACACCAAATATGTGACCAAGGAAGAGGCGCTGGATCATGTGGCCGGCTATTGCGTGGTCAATGATCTGTCTGAACGTGATTTCCAACTTCACCGCTCTGGTCAGTGGGTGAAAGGTAAATCCTGCGATACTTTTGGCCCCATTGGCCCGTGGTTGGTGACGCGCGATGAAGTGGCCGACCCGCAGAATTTGGAGATGTATCTGGAGGTCAATGGCCATCGGTATCAGGATGGTTCTACCAGAACGATGCATTTTGATGTGGCCACGGTGATTTCTCACCTTTCTCAATTCATGAGCTTACAGCCGGGTGATGTGATCTCCACCGGGACACCGCCCGGTGTCGGTATGGGGCAGAAGCCGGAAACCTATCTCAAACCCGGTGATAAGATGGAACTGGGCATCGAAGGCCTTGGCGTGCAGACACAGAGTGTGGTGGCGGGCTGATGGTTCAAATCACCGCATTGCGCATTCACGATCTGCGCTTTCCAACCTCAGCATCCTTGGATGGCTCTGATGCGATGAACCCTGATCCGGACTACTCTGCCGCTTACGTGGTGTTGGAAACGGATGGGGATCATGAAGGCCACGGGCTGACCTTCACCATTGGGCGCGGCAATGAGATCTGTGTCGCGGCCATACGGGCGATGCAGCACCTGTTGATTGACGTGGAGCTTGACTGGATCCGCGAAGATATGGGCCGGTTTTGGCGCCATGTCACAGGCGATAGTCAGCTGCGGTGGATCGGACCGGACAAGGGAGCCATCCACCTAGCCACAGGCGCGGTGATCAACGCTGTCTGGGACTTGCTCGCCAAAGAAGCGGGTAAACCTGTCTGGCAGTTGGTTGGCGAAATGACTCCGGAAGAGATCGTCTCATTGGTGGATTTCCGCTACATGAGTGATGTGCTCACGCGCGACGAAGCCCTGGAACTCTTGCGGAAGGCAGAACCCGGCAAAGCCGATCGCATCGCCAAGTTGAAGGCCGAAGGCTACCCCTGCTACACCACCTCGGCCGGATGGCTGGGCTATCCGGATGACAAACTGCGCCGTCTGTGCCGCGAGGCGAGAGAGGCCGGGTTCACCCATACCAAGTTCAAAGTGGGTCGTGATCTGCAGGATGACATTCGCCGCCTGACCATTGCCCGCGAAGAGCTGGGTGATGAGATGAACATCATGATCGACGCAAATCAGGTATGGGACGTGGATCAGGCCATAGAATGGGTCAAAGCGCTGGGCTTTGCCAAGCCGCTGTTCATCGAAGAGCCAACAAGCCCGGATGATGTTCTGGGCCATCGAAAAATCCGCGACGGCGTGGCGCCGATCAAGGTTGCCACAGGTGAGATGTGCCAGAATCGTATCCTGTTCAAACAGTTCATTGCCCATGGGGCGATTGACTTTGTGCAAATTGACAGCTGCCGCCTTGGAGGTCTCAATGAGGTGCTGGCGGTGCAGCTGATGGCGGCCAAATATGGTCTTCCGGTCTGGCCTCATGCCGGGGGTGTCGGGCTATGCGAATATGTGCAGCATCTCTCAATGATCGATTACATCGCAATCACCGGTGAAAAAGACGACAAGCGCATTGAGTATGTCGACCACCTGCATGAGCATTTTGTGGATCCTTGTGTGGTTAAAAATGGGGCCTATCAGGCGCCAAGCCAACCGGGTTTCTCAATCGAGATGAAACCGGAGTCTATTGCGACCTATCGTTTCCAACCCGCGCTGGCAGCAGAGTAAACCTGTACCTCCAAAAAAATTCTACGGGTGTGGTCCCTGCGAGAAACAAACGATCAAGCCTAGCCTATCTAGCCTAACCCAAAGGGTGCCTTATGAAGACCAACCGCATCGGCAATACCGACGTGATCGTGACCGAAGTCTCCTTTGGGTGTGCCAGTATTGGCAATCTCTATCACGCGGTCTCTGATGCCCAGGCGTATGATGTTATCGAAACCGCCTGGCGAGCCGGTATTCGCTATTTTGATACCGCGCCGCATTATGGTCGGGGCCTGTCCGAGCAACGTTTGGGACAGGTTCTGAAAACCAAGCCACGCGATAGCTTCACCTTGTCCACCAAAGTGGGCCGCCTGTTGTCGCCGGGGCAGGCAATGCCCGAGGCCGACGGCTTTATCGATCCGCTACCCAATGCTGTGCGCTATGACTATTCTGGCGATGGCATCGAGGCATCGCTTGAAACCAGCCTGCAGCGTCTGGGCACTACCAAGATCGATATCGCCTTTGTGCATGACATTGGCCGATATACCCATGGTTCTGACAATGATGCACATTTGGAGGCGTTTTTAGGCAGCGGCTACGAGCGCTTGGTGCGATTGAAGGAACAGGGGCGCATCCACGCCTTTGGTCTTGGGGTCAACGAAAATGAGGTGTGCCTGGAGGTTATGCAGCACGGACCACTGGATGTGATCCTATTGGCGGGCCGATTGACCTTGCTGGATCGCTCAGCGGAAGAGCTGCTGACCCAGCGCTGCCGCGCACAAGGTACCAGTCTTATACTCGGCGGGGTCTTGAACTCTGGCATCCTGGCAACGGGACCGGTGGCAGGTGCAACCTATGACTACGCGCCCGCCAGTCCGGAAATCTTGGCGCAGGTGGCTGAGCTGCAAACAACCGCCGAGGTGCTTGGCCTGCCTCTTGCCACGGCTGCACTGCTCTTTGCCAAGCAGCATGAACTAGCGGCGTCAGTCTTGATCGGCACCGCCAAGGCGACGACCTTGCGGCGGAACCTTTCAGCAATGCGCACTGAGCTGCCGCGAGGGTTTTCCAGTGCTTTCAAAGTTTGAAAAGCAGGCTTGATGAAGCACGATTGTTTGGATGAGGCAAAAACGAGAGAGAGACATCCGCCACAGCGGGCTGGCTTGAGGGCTGGTGTGACAGTAAGCGCTGATCAGGGTTTTTGAGCAATCAATTTGTAAGAAACTAAAGAAAAGAGGCAGAGTATTCTCTGCCCTTGTTGGTTTGGTTCTAAGTGCGTGTGGGAATGTAGCGCCTGTGACGATAGATCGGCCCTGGTGATGAGAGGGAGCGATCTGGCATAGTCGGGCTCGGACGGCTCTAGTAACGTGATTGGTTAAAAGGGATATTTGCTTTGCTCAAGCAGTTTGTAGGTTCCGAATTGAAGAAACAGTTTTCCAATATGGGTATCGAGTATGGCACGGGTGATACGAATATCATTGCAACCATCCCTCCGATTCATCCGTCCTGGGCGCCTATAGTTCTCCGCGATGATCATGTGGAGGTTACAGTGTTCTACGGGCATTTCACCCACGAGCACTACAAGTATTATGGCGAAGACATGCCAGCTGATGCCCGGGCCAAGGCTATCGCAGAAGAGGTGGTTGAGGAGCTGGCTTTGGTGTTTGACGATCAGATAGCCTTCTGGCGGAAACGCCATTCCAGTGGAATGTTTCCCATCAGCTCGCTGGAGGCGCACAAATTAAGACACCATGGCGACACTGCTAGCGCTACCCTGTGGTCAGGCAGGGAGTTGTCATAAAGCTTTAGCCTTCGGTCAAGCGAGACTCGGCGCCGCTCCTGTGACGCAGTTCCTGGCCTTGATTTGGAAACCCGGCGGTTTTCTGCTATGGTCTCCAAAATCCTCTTTGATCGATGGGCTAAGCCCTTGCCAGAGAGCTTAATCCGATCTAAATCACCTGCAGCAGGCCAGCGTGCGATTCGTCGTGCGCTGTTTTGCGTTTCGTCCAAGATGGTGGGTGACCTGTCGATCGGGTCTTAATTTCCCTCCTGAGACGGGAAGACCCAAAAGATCGAGAGTTTTCTACTCTCGGGCGAATTTGGCTAACCCCGTATATCGGACCTGAACGCCGGGCCCTCGGGTTCGGCAAATATGAGCCGGGATGCGCAAGCATCCCAAATTTGGAGAGAACTGTGGATAGAGCCCAGAAAGAGAAAGTGGTCGAGGAACTCGGCCAGATCTTCGAAAGCTCTGGCGTTGTGGTCGTAGCCCACTACGTCGGTCTGACAGTTGCTGAGATGCAAGACCTGCGCGCGCGTGCTCGCGAAGCGGGTGGGTCTGTGCGTGTTGCCAAAAACAGGCTCGCCAAAATCGCCCTCGAGGGTAAGCCGTGTGAAAGCATGTCTGACCTGCTGACAGGGATGACCGTTCTGACCTATTCCGAGGATCCTGTGGCTGCGGCCAAGGTTGCCGAGGACTTCGCCAAGGAGAACAAAAAGTTCGAAATCCTTGGCGGTGCAATGGGTGAGAATGCTCTGGACCGTGCTGGCGTTACTGCCGTGTCGAAAATGCCTTCTCGCGACGAGCTTATTGCTCAGATCGCAAGCTGCATTGGCGCACCGGCTTCCAACATCGCTGGCGCAATTGGCGCACCTGCAAGCAACATCGCAAGCATCCTTTCGACCATCGAAGAGAAGGCGGAAGCTGCGTAAGCGGTTGGCACTGAATGACTGGCGTGGGGTAAAAACTCACACGTTGGAACACACATACTGAAAACGGAAAGAGCTGATAAAATGGCTGATCTGAAAGCACTCGCAGAAAGCATCGTGGGCCTGACCCTGCTGGAAGCACAAGAACTGAAAACCATCCTCAAAGACGAATATGGCATCGAGCCCGCAGCCGGCGGCGCAGTTGTCATGGCAGCCGGTGGCGACGCCGGTGGCGCAGCTGAGGAAGAAAAAACCGAATTCGACGTCGTTCTGAAGAACGCCGGCGCTTCCAAAATCAACGTGATCAAAGAAGTTCGCGGCATCACCGGTCTTGGCCTGAAAGAAGCCAAAGAGCTGGTCGAAGCTGGCGGCAAGATCAAAGAAGGCGTGGACAAAGCCGAAGCAGAAGACGTCAAAGCCAAGCTGGAAGCAGCTGGCGCCGAAGTCGAGCTGGCCTAAGCCGCTTGTGGAGGCGGCTGCCCTGGCAGCCACTCCAACAGAATATGAGGCTGGATCCGGAGAAATCCGGTTCCAGCCGAACCTGTCTCAGAGAGGGCCTTTTTTGTTAAGGTTTTTTCTCAGGCGAGGTTTACTTGGATCGGGAGGCCGCCATTCGGGACGGTGGCCATGAATTGATCCGACCGCGCTGTCTCGTATGGGCAAGCTGCCGGGGCCCGGCGGCAGTCTTGACCGGTGAGAACTCGAAAGGTGACATCTGACATGGCTCAAACGTTCCTTGGCCAGAAACGTCTACGTAAATATTACGGCAAAATCCGCGAAGTGCTGGATATGCCGAACCTCATTGAGGTTCAAAAATCTTCTTATGATCTGTTCCTCCGCTCCGGCGATTCTGTCGAGCCGCTGGACGGTGAAGGCATCAAAGGTGTCTTCCAGTCGGTTTTCCCGATCAAGGATTTCAACGAAACCTCCGTGCTGGAGTTCGTGAAATACGCCTTTGAAAAACCCAAATACGATGTCGAAGAGTGCATGCAGCGCGACATGACCTACTCGGCACCGCTGAAGGTCACCCTTCGTCTGATCGTTTTTGATATCGACGAAGACACTGGCGCGAAGTCCGTAAAAGACATCAAGGAACAGGATGTCTTCATGGGCGATATGCCTTTGATGACCCCGAACGGCACCTTTGTGGTGAACGGCACCGAGCGCGTGATCGTTTCCCAGATGCACCGTTCCCCCGGCGTGTTCTTCGACCACGACAAAGGCAAGACCCATTCTTCGGGTAAACTTCTGTTCGCCTGCCGCATCATCCCGTACCGCGGCTCCTGGCTGGACTTTGAGTTTGACGCCAAAGACATCGTCTACGCCCGTATCGACCGTCGCCGTAAGCTGCCTGTGACCACCCTGCTTTATGCTCTGGGGCTGGACCAGGAAGGCATCATGGATGCCTATTATAACACGGTGAACTTCAAGCTCGAAAAGAGCCGTGGTTGGGTCACACCCTTCTTCCCTGATCGTGTGCGCGGAACCCGCCCGACCTATGATTTGGTCGATGCCGCAACCGGTGAGATCTTTGCCGAAGCAGGCAAGAAGGTCACGCCCCGTGCGGTGAAGAAAATGATCGACGAAGGTGCCATCACCGAGCTTCTGGTGCCCTTCGATCATATCGTGGGCAAATATGTCTCCAAGGATATCATCAACGAAGAAAACGGCGCGATCTATGTCGAAGCTGGTGATGAGCTGACCCTTGAGCACGACAAAGACGGTGAGCTGATCGGCGGTTCGTTGAAGGAACTGATGGATGCGGGCATCACCGAGATCCCGGTTCTCGACATCGACAACGTCAATGTTGGCCCCTACATGCGCAATACCATGGCGGCTGATAAGAACATGGGTCGCGAAACCGCGCTCATGGATATCTACCGTGTCATGCGTCCGGGTGAGCCACCCACCGTAGAAGCGGCGTCTTCACTGTTCGACACCCTGTTCTTCGACTCTGAGCGCTACGATCTCTCCGCCGTTGGTCGTGTGAAGATGAACATGCGTTTGGCACTGGATGCAGAAGACACCCAGCGCACCCTGCGCAAGGAAGACATCGTTGCCTGTATCAAGGCACTGGTGGAACTGCGTGATGGCAAGGGCGACGTCGACGACATCGACCACCTGGGCAACCGTCGTGTGCGCTCCGTTGGCGAACTGATGGAAAACCAGTACCGCGTTGGTCTGCTGCGCATGGAGCGCGCGATCAAAGAGCGTATGTCCTCTGTCGAAATCGACACCGTGATGCCGCAGGATCTGATCAACGCAAAACCGGCTGCAGCTGCCGTGCGTGAGTTCTTCGGCTCCTCGCAGCTCAGCCAGTTCATGGACCAGACCAACCCGCTGTCGGAAGTCACCCACAAACGCCGTCTCTCGGCGCTTGGGCCCGGCGGTCTGACTCGCGAGCGTGCCGGCTTTGAGGTCCGCGACGTTCACCCGACCCACTATGGCCGGATGTGTCCGATTGAAACGCCGGAAGGCCCGAACATCGGTCTGATCAACTCGCTGGCGACCTTTGCGCGCGTCAACAAGTATGGCTTCATCGAAACGCCCTACCGTGTGGTGAACGAAGGTCAGGTGACCGACGAAGTGCACTACATGTCGGCGACCGAAGAGATGCGCCACACCGTGGCCCAGGCCAACGCCTCTCTGGATGAGAACGGTAAGTTCAAGAACGACCTGGTCTCGACCCGTCAGTCCGGCGACTACACCCTGGCGCCGAGCGAAAGCGTTGACCTGATCGACGTCAGCCCCAAGCAGTTGGTATCGGTTGCGGCTTCGCTTATTCCGTTCCTGGAAAACGACGACGCCAACCGCGCTCTGATGGGTTCGAACATGCAACGTCAGGCGGTTCCGCTTCTGCGCGCCGAGGCACCGCTGGTCGGTACCGGTATCGAAGAGGTTGTGGCCCGTGACTCTGGTGCTGCGATCATGGCGAAACGCGGCGGCATCATCGACCAGGTCGACGCCCAGCGTATCGTTATCCGCGCCACCTCGGATCTGGAACTGGGCGATGCGGGCGTTGACATCTACCGCATGCGCAAATTCCAGCGTTCCAACCAAAACACCTGCATCAACCAGCGTCCGCTGGTGAAAGTGGGGCAGGAAGTCCGCAAGGGCGAAGTGATTGCCGATGGCCCTTCCACCGATATCGGTGAACTGGCGCTGGGTAAGAACGTCGTCGTGGCCTTCATGCCCTGGAATGGCTACAACTACGAAGACTCCATCCTGATCTCCGAGCGCATCGCGCGTGACGACGTCTTCACCTCGATCCACATCGAGGAATTCGAAGTCGCCGCCCGTGACACCAAGCTTGGGCCGGAAGAAATCACCCGCGACATCCCCAACGTCGGCGAGGAAGCCCTGCGCAACCTCGACGAAGCGGGCATCGTCTACATTGGTGCTGACGTGGAGCCGGGCGACATTCTGGTCGGTAAGATCACACCAAAGGGCGAAAGCCCGATGACGCCAGAAGAAAAACTGCTGCGCGCCATCTTTGGTGAGAAAGCTTCGGATGTTCGCGACACCTCGCTGCGCGTGAAGCCGGGTGACTACGGTACAATCGTCGAAGTCCGCGTCTTCAACCGCCATGGTGTGGAAAAAGACGAGCGTGCGCTGCAGATCGAGCGTGAAGAAGTCGAACGTCTGGCCCGTGACCGGGACGACGAGCTGACCATTCTGGACCGCAACATCTATGCGCGTCTCAAAGGCATGATCCTGGGTAAAACCGCGGTCAAAGGCCCCAAAGGGGTTCGCTCCGGCGTGGAAATCACCGAGGACCTGCTGGCATCGCTGAGCCGTGGTCAGTGGTGGATGCTCGCCCTCGAGGATGAGCAGGACGCCCAGGTTGTCGAAGCGCTGAACCAGCAGTACGAAGCGCAGAAACGCGCGCTGGATGCCCGCTTTGAGGACAAGGTCGAGAAGGTTCGCCGCGGCGACGATCTGCCCCCGGGTGTGATGAAGATGGTCAAAGTCTTCATCGCGGTGAAGCGCAAGCTGCAGCCAGGCGACAAGATGGCCGGCCGTCACGGCAACAAAGGTGTTATTTCCAAGGTTGTGCCTATGGAAGACATGCCGTTCCTTGCCGATGGTACCCCGGTTGACTTCTGTCTGAACCCTCTGGGCGTGCCTTCGCGGATGAACGTTGGTCAGATCCTCGAAACCCACATGGGCTGGGCCGCGCGCGGTCTGGGTATCCAGGTGGATGACGCTCTGCAGGAATACCGTCGCTCTGGCGATCTCACACCGGTGCGTGATGCGATGCAGCACGCCTATGGCGAGAACGTCTACGAGGAAGGCCTAGCGGATATGTCCGAAGAGGACTTGCTGGAAGCGGCGGGCAATGTGACCCGCGGTGTTCCGATTGCAACTCCGGTCTTTGACGGCGCCAAAGAGGATGATGTGAACAACGCTCTGGTGCGTGCTGGTTTCGACCAGTCTGGTCAGTCGATCCTGTTTGACGGTCGCACCGGTGAGCAGTTTGCCCGCCCCGTCACCGTTGGCATCAAGTACCTCTTGAAACTGCACCACCTGGTGGATGACAAAATCCACGCGCGTTCGACCGGGCCTTACAGCCTGGTTACCCAGCAGCCGCTGGGCGGTAAGGCGCAGTTCGGTGGTCAGCGCTTTGGTGAGATGGAAGTCTGGGCTCTGGAAGCTTACGGCGCCGCCTACACCCTGCAGGAGATGCTCACCGTGAAATCGGATGACGTCGCCGGCCGGACCAAGGTCTATGAGAGCATCGTCAAGGGCGAGGATAACTTCGAGGCGGGCGTACCGGAATCGTTCAACGTTCTGGTTAAAGAAGTCCGCGGCCTCGGCCTGAATATGGAACTCCTGGATGCGGAAGAAGAGTAAGGGCTCCGGCCCTTACACCACTCTCCCTTCCGCACGAATTTGAGGTATCAAAATGAACCAGGAAATCACCAATAACCCGTTCAACCCGCTGACGCCGCCAAAAGTCTTTGATGAAATCAAAGTCTCCCTGGCGTCGCCGGAACGGATCCTGTCTTGGTCCTATGGCGAAATCAAAAAGCCAGAGACCATCAACTACCGGACCTTCAAGCCAGAGCGCGACGGTCTGTTCTGCGCGCGTATCTTTGGCCCAATCAAAGACTACGAATGTCTGTGTGGCAAATATAAGCGCATGAAATATCGCGGCGTCGTCTGCGAGAAATGCGGCGTCGAGGTTACCCTGCAGAAAGTGCGCCGCGAGCGCATGGGCCATATCGAACTGGCAGCGCCTGTTGCGCACATCTGGTTCCTGAAGTCGCTTCCGTCCCGGATCGGCCTCATGCTGGACATGACCCTGCGCGATCTGGAGCGGGTTCTCTACTTTGAAAACTACGTTGTCATCGAACCGGGTCTGACTGACCTGCAATACGGCCAGATGATGACCGAAGAAGAGTTCATGGACGCTCAGGACGCCTATGGCATGGATGCTTTCACCGCCAATATCGGCGCTGAAGCAATCCGTGAGATGCTGTCCCAGATCGACCTGGAGTCCGAAGCCGAGCACCTGCGCGCAGAGCTGGCCGAAGCCACCGGCGAGCTGAAGCCCAAGAAGATCATCAAGCGCCTGAAAGTGGTTGAGAGCTTCCTGGAATCCGGCAACCGTCCTGAGTGGATGATCATGACCGTTGTTCCGGTCATTCCACCAGAACTGCGCCCGCTGGTTCCACTGGATGGCGGTCGTTTCGCGACCTCCGACCTCAACGATCTCTATCGTCGTGTGATCAACCGGAACAACCGTCTGAAGCGCCTCATTGAACTGCGCGCACCTGACATCATCGTCCGCAACGAAAAGCGGATGCTGCAGGAATCTGTGGATGCGCTGTTTGACAACGGTCGCCGTGGCCGCGTCATCACCGGTGCCAACAAGCGTCCGCTGAAGTCGCTCTCTGACATGCTGAAAGGCAAGCAGGGCCGCTTCCGTCAGAACCTTTTGGGTAAGCGCGTCGACTTCTCTGGCCGTTCGGTGATTGTGACCGGTCCTGAGCTGAAGCTGCATCAATGCGGGCTGCCCAAGAAGATGGCGCTCGAACTCTTCAAGCCCTTCATTTATTCGCGTCTGGAGGCCAAAGGTCTGTCCTCCACCGTGAAGCAGGCGAAGAAGCTGGTGGAAAAAGAGCGTCCCGAGGTCTGGGATATTCTCGACGAGGTGATCCGCGAACACCCAGTCATGCTGAACCGTGCGCCAACACTGCACCGTCTTGGCATCCAGGCGTTCGAACCCACGCTGATCGAAGGGAAAGCCATCCAGCTGCACCCGCTGGTCTGCTCGGCGTTCAACGCGGACTTCGACGGCGACCAGATGGCGGTTCACGTCCCACTGAGCCTCGAAGCCCAGCTGGAAGCGCGCGTGTTGATGATGTCGACCAACAACGTTCTGTCGCCCGCAAACGGCGCGCCGATCATCGTTCCTTCGCAGGATATGATCTTGGGTCTCTACTATGTGACTCTGGAACGTGAAGGCATGGTTGGCGAAGGCAAAGTCTTTGGCACCATCGAAGAAGTACAGCATGCGCTGGACGCTGGTGAGGTGCATCTGCACACCAAGATCACCGCGCGGATCACTCAGATCGACGAAGAGGGCAACGAAGTCCTGAAGCGGTTTGAGACCACGCCAGGTCGTGTGCGTCTGGGCGCTTTGCTGCCAAAGAACGCCAAAGCTCCGTTTGAGCTGGTCAACCGTCTTCTGCGGAAGAAAGAGGTTCAGCAGGTTATCGACACCGTCTACCGTTACTGCGGTCAGAAAGAGTCGGTCATCTTCTGTGACCAGATCATGACCATGGGTTTCCGCGAAGCCTTCAAGGCGGGTATCTCCTTTGGTAAGGACGATATGGTGATCCCCGACACCAAGTGGACCATCGTTGATGACACCCGCGATCAGGTGAAAGACTTTGAACAACAGTACATGGACGGCCTGATCACTCAGGGTGAAAAGTACAACAAAGTTGTCGATGCCTGGTCAAAGTGTAACGACAAGGTCACCGAAGCCATGATGACCACCATCTCGGACGATAAGCGCGACGAAAACGGCGCGGTTATGGAGCCGAACTCGGTCTATATGATGGCGCACTCCGGTGCGCGTGGCTCGGTTACTCAGATGAAACAGCTGGGCGGTATGCGCGGCCTGATGGCCAAGCCGAACGGCGATATCATCGAGACACCGATCATCTCGAACTTTAAGGAAGGTCTGACCGTTCTTGAGTACTTCAACTCTACCCACGGTGCCCGTAAGGGTCTGTCGGATACGGCTCTGAAGACTGCGAACTCCGGTTACCTGACACGCCGTCTGGTGGACGTTGCTCAGGACTGCATCGTGCGCGATAACGATTGCGGAACCGAGAATTCGATCACTGCGGAAGCCGCAGTGAACGATGGTGAAGTGGTTGCCAGCCTTGGGGAACGTATCCTGGGTCGTGTTGTGGCCGAGGATGTGAAGCGCCCAGGTACCGAAGAGATCCTGGCGGTTGCTGGTCAGCTGATCGATGAGCGTCTTTCCGACACCATCGAAGAGGCTGGTGTTGCTTCCATGCGTATTCGCAGCCCGCTGACCTGTGAGGCCGAAGAGGGCGTCTGCGCCATGTGCTATGGCCGTGACCTCGCACGCGGTACTAAGGTCAACACCGGTGAGGCCGTCGGTATCATCGCGGCGCAGTCCATTGGTGAACCTGGTACTCAGCTGACAATGCGGACCTTCCACATTGGTGGTGTTGCCCAGGGTGGACAGCAGTCCTTCCAGGAAGCCAGCCAGGAAGGTAAGATCGTATTCGAGAACGAGAACACCCTGGAGAACGCCAATGGCGAGATCCTGGTTGTTGGTCGCAACATGAAGCTGATCATCGAAGACGAACACGGTGAGGAACGCGCCAGCCACAAGCTCGGCTACGGTTCCAAGCTCTTCGTCAAAGCGGCTCAGCAGATTGCCCGTGGCGACAAATTGTTCGAATGGGATCCCTATACCCTGCCGATCATCGCCGAGAAGGCCGGTACTGCCAAATATGTCGACCTGATTTCAGGTATCGCCGTTCGCGACGAGACCGACGAAGCCACCGGCATGACCCAGAAGATCGTGATCGACTGGCGTGCAGCACCAAAAGGCTCTGATCTGAAGCCAGAGATCATCTTGGTTGGCGAAGACGGTGAGCCTATGCGCAATGACTTGGGCAACCCGGTCACCTATCCGATGTCGGTGGATGCGATCCTCTCCATTGAGGATGGCGACAAGATCCAGGCTGGTGACGTAGTTGCGCGTATTCCGCGCGAAGGTGCCAAGACCAAGGACATTACCGGTGGTCTGCCACGGGTTGCGGAACTGTTCGAAGCGCGCCGTCCAAAAGATCACGCGATCATCGCCGAAATCGATGGTTACGTGCGCTTTGGCCGCGACTACAAGAACAAGCGTCGCATCTCTATCGAGCCATCGGATGAGAGCATGGAAACCGTCGAATACATGGTGCCCAAGGGTAAGCACATTCCTGTTCAGGAAGGTGACTTTGTCCAGAAGGGTGACTACATCATGGATGGTAACCCGGCACCGCATGACATCCTTGCCATCATGGGTGTCGAAGCGCTGGCGAACTACATGATCGACGAGGTCCAGGACGTTTATCGTCTGCAGGGTGTGAAGATCAACGACAAGCACATCGAGGTGATCGTTCGCCAGATGCTGCAGAAGTGGGAGATCTCCGACTCTGGCGAAACTACGCTGCTCAAAGGTGAGCACGTGGACAAGCAGGAGTTTGAAGCCGCCAATGAGAAAGCGCTGTCGCGTGGCAAGCGCCCAGCTCAGGGTGCTCCTATCCTGCTCGGCATCACCAAGGCGTCCTTGCAGACACGTTCCTTCATCTCGGCGGCCTCCTTCCAGGAGACCACCCGCGTTCTGACCGAGGCTTCGGTTCAGGGCAAGAAGGACAAGCTGGTTGGCCTCAAAGAGAACGTCATCGTGGGTCGTCTGATCCCTGCCGGTACTGGTGGCGCCACTCAGCGCGTGCGTCAGATCGCTCAGGGTCGCGACAATGTGGTTCTGGAAGCCCGTCGTGAAGAGGCGGAAGCCGCAGCAGCTCTGGCCGCACCGATGATGAATGACGATGTGATGGGTGATGATCTGGACAACCTGGTGGAAACACCGGAAAGCCGTGATTGATCTGTTAATTACCTATTGAAAAGCGAAGACCCCCGGACCTATGGTGCGGGGGTTTTCTTTTGCCATCTCGCCTGCTGCAAAAGGAACAATTGGGCGTCAGGAATGCCCTATCCCTTTGTTAGAATTGATCGAATAATCCGGCTCTCTGCGCCGTGGGCTTTGCCACTGTGACCGACGCCGCTCAGTTTGAGATGGAACAGTTATGACCAACAATCAGATGGGTGCGCTGCTGATGATGGCCAGCATGGCGGCCTTTACCTTCAACGATACTTTGGTCAAAGCCGTGGGGGCAGAGCTACCCCTTTCGCAGATATTGGTGATCAGGGGGGCATTGGCCACCGCTTTGATCTTTGCTCTGGCGCGCTACATGGGATCGTTGCGGTTCCGACTGCCTGCTTTGGATTGGGGGCTACTACTGGGGAGATGCCTCTGTGAGGCGGGGGCTACTTACTTCTTTCTGAGCGCTTTGATGCTGATGCCGCTTGCCAATGTCACGGCGGTTCTGCAGATGCTTCCGCTCACGGTAACCCTCGGCGCGGCACTCTTTTTCCGCGAGGCGATAGGGTGGCGCCGCATGGTTGCTATCCTCGCGGGCTTTTGCGGGATGCTGCTGATTGTACGCCCCGGTCCCACTGGTTTTGATGGTGCTTCTCTGTTTGCATTGGCCGCTGTCGTTTGCGTGACGGCACGGGATCTCTTTACCCGACGTATGTCTTCGGTTGTGCCTTCGATGACGGTGACACTGATGGCTTCGCTCACTGTTCTTGGTTTTGGAGTGATCTACAGCTTTCAACAGGAATGGCAGCCGATGCAGCCCTGGCACTTTGCAACCTTGCTTGGCGCCGCTTGTTTCATATTCGGAGGATACCTGTTCTCGGTGATGACCATGCGAACGGGCGATGTCGCGGTTGTTTCCCCTTTCCGCTATAGCGGGTTGCTCTGGGCCCTTTTGCTGGGATGGTTTTTCTTCGGGGATTGGCCAGGTCCTTTGACACTGGTCGGGGCGGGGATCGTTGTGGGGGCTGGGCTATTCACGCTCTATCGGGAGCGGCAGCAGGCCGGGAGCTGAAAACGCACGGGCAACTTTCTTTGTATCTACATTGAAACGCTGTCTGATATGCTCGGCCTCATTCTCAGACATTGGCATAAGCGGGACCTTCTTGCCGCGTCCTTTTGAGCGGGAGTCGTTAAATCCGTTGTACCCACGCAGATACATGTCCTGATCCGGAAAGGTTAGGGTCGGGCTCTCTTGCCAGAGCAGGTGGTGCCCTTGATGCATGATGGTGCGATCTGAACCACCGGGCACTATGACGCCAAGGGCGAGTGCCAAACAAATCTCGCGATCCGGTGCAATTTGCAGTCCTTGAGCGGTAGCGCGATAAATATACCCTCGATTGAAATCGATGGTCGTGAGAGGGTAGCCCTGCCAGATGGGTTTCAAGTCCTTTGCGGCCTGTTTCAGCCGTGCGATGAAATCGACCGCCATGGCATCATCATCGTCCAGACGGAACTGAATGCAGGGTTCGGAAGGATCTTCACGCGCGGCATTCAGAACCCGGATCATTTGCCGTCTGTGCCGCTCTGGTGGTTGCAGCGAAATCGCTACGTTCGGCAGATCTTCTGTCAGCTCGAGCAGCCGCTCCTGATAGCGCTCTGGAAAACACTCCCCTATGACTACGTGCAGCTGAAAATCTTGATCCGTTTGGCCCAGGACTGAGGGTAGGCAGACCGTTTCAAAGAGGCGAAATCGCTCTTCCAACCGCTCCGGCGCATAAAGAAAAGCGCGTCGCTCTTCCAGGCTCTCGTGGGTGATTTTGTAGCCGCCATAGCCAACATATGAAAAGCGGCATAGCCCTATGACCTGCATTGATCCGGCTCTCTTGTATCTGGCTTTTGACTGGTTCGGTGCATCGATTAGAACCCTGAGAAAGCCGCTTTGATCCGGTCTTCGTTCATTGCAAAGCGCGCTTCAAATTCCCCCGACAGCTCGGCAGAAAGAAGGGTGACGGGAACTGGTTTGACCCGCTTTTGGCGAGAGTCGTTATAGCTATTGTGAGTTCTGACAAACATTGGCTCATCGCAGATGGTGACGGTCGGCATGAAGCGGGGAATCTTTTCATGGGCGAAGTTCATGATGGTTTGCCTGCAACCCCCTTCCACATACATGCCCAAAGAAGCCACATAATAGGGGCGGTGAATTTCGGCAGCGGCAATGCCGCTATGATCCACCTCGGCCACATAACCTTTGTTGAAATCGAAACCGACGGTTTTGTTCTTTGTAATCAAACCGGGGCAATCCCTGACAGCCTCGCGCAGGCGTTCAACAAAATCGACTGAAATTGCATCGTCGTCGTCATGGCGGAATTGCAAACAAGGCTGGGAAGGATCGCGGCGCGCCTTGTTCAAGACTTCCTTCATGACCTCTCGCTGTTTGCGCGGGGGCTCGCTGTGGATCCGAACCTGAGGCATGTCCGAAGTCATATCCTGAAGGCGGTCGCGGTGCTGCTGTGGCAGGCTGTCTCCAACTACGATGATCAGTTCAAACTCCTGATCGGTTTGCTCACGTAGGCAAGGTAGGGCGATATGTTCCATCAACCGGAAACGCTCTTCCAGTCTCTCTTCCGCATAGAGATAGCGAATACGCTCCTCAATGCTGCCGTGTTCAACCTGGAACCCACCGATCGCGGGGTAGGAAAAGCGGCACAATCCGATTACTTGCATGAATATGCCCTGTCTGCTCAATAGGGGACTGCTTAGTGGTGTTCTGTTCACTATGCCGAGCAGGGGGCAGCGCTGCAAGCGATGTCGCTTGGGCCACCGCATTGGCGTTCAACGGCCTGGGTCTTTGCATATCGGAGCTTTTGGGCGCGCAACAGATAGCTCCTTGGCCGCGCCCTGTTGACACCAGCAGCGACTCCCCCTATACGCGCGCCTATCCGGCACCCGGAGTGTATTCTCCAATAGCCGAATTCAAAATTGCAGTGGCTCAAGGTCCGGGCACTTTTATCACCCGGATCCTCTGTAAACACACCGCGTCGTCTCACCTCGGAATGGGAGCGATTGCGGTTTTTGCGCTTGTGGACGCATAAGTGCAGCGAAAGAACCCGCACGCGCCGGCGTGCATGACATGTTGCTAAACGGGGAATACCTGAATGCCAACGATCCAACAGCTGATCCGCAAGCCGCGTCAGCCGAAGCGTAAAGTCTCGAAGTCCCAGCACCTCGAGCAGTGCCCGCAGAAGCGCGGCGTCTGCACCCGCGTGTACACCACCACACCTAAGAAACCGAACTCCGCGATGCGGAAAGTTGCCAAGGTCCGCCTGACCAACGGTTTCGAAGTGATCTCCTACATTCCCGGTGAAAGCCACAACCTTCAGGAACACTCTGTGGTTCTGATCCGCGGCGGCCGTGTAAAAGACCTTCCCGGTGTCCGTTACCACATCCTGCGCGGTGTTCTGGATACCCAGGGCGTCAAAGACCGTAAGCAACGTCGTTCGAAGTACGGCGCGAAGCGTCCTAAGTAAGAAGGAGAGGCTGATATGTCACGTCGTCACGCCGCTGAAAAACGCGAAGTACTGCCAGACGCAAAGTTTGGTGACCGCGTTCTGACCAAATTCATGAACAACCTGATGATCGACGGCAAAAAAGCCGTTGCTGAGCGGATTGTTTACAACGCATTCGACCGCGTCGAAGGCAAGATCAAGCGCGCCCCTGTGGAAGTTTTCCACGAAGCGCTCGACAACATCAAACCTTCTGTTGAGGTTCGCTCGCGCCGTGTTGGTGGTGCAACCTACCAGGTTCCGGTTGAAGTGCGCCCCGAGCGCCGCGAAGCTCTGGCCATCCGCTGGCTGATCACCGCTGCGCGCAACCGCAACGAAAACACCATGGAAGAGCGCCTGGCCGGCGAGCTGCTGGACGCTGTTCAGTCCCGCGGCACTGCCGTTAAAAAGCGCGAAGACACCCACAAGATGGCCGAGGCGAACAAAGCCTTCAGCCATTACCGTTGGTAAGCCGGAGGATCTAGACCTATGGCACGCGAATATCCGCTCGAACTGTACCGCAACTTCGGTATCATGGCGCACATCGATGCAGGTAAAACCACCTGCTCCGAGCGCATCCTGTATTACACCGGCAAATCCCACAACATTGGTGAGGTGCACGACGGTGCAGCCACCATGGACTGGATGGAGCAGGAGCAGGAACGCGGCATCACCATCACCTCGGCTGCGACCACCACGTTCTGGGAACGCACCGAAGATGGTGAAACCGCTGATTCTCCGAAGCACCGGATGAACATCATCGACACCCCCGGCCACGTTGACTTCACCATTGAAGTTGAGCGTTCGCTGGCGGTTCTCGACGGTGCTGTCTGCGTTCTCGACGCCAACGCTGGTGTAGAGCCCCAGACCGAAACCGTTTGGCGTCAGGCTGACCGCTACAAAGTTCCGCGCATGGTTTTTGTCAACAAGATGGACAAAATCGGTGCCGACTTCTTCAACTGTGTCAACATGATTGAAGACCGCACCGGCGCACGCGCTGTACCTGTTGGTGTTCCGATTGGTGCCGAGACCGAGCTGGAAGGCCTGGTTGACCTGGTCAACATGGAAGAATGGCTGTGGCAGGGTGAAGACCTCGGTGCGTCCTGGATCAAAGCTCCGATCCGCGACAGCCTGAAAGACATGGCTGACGAATGGCGCGGCAAAATGGTCGAAGCAGCCGTCGAAATGGACGACGACGCCATGGAAGCCTACCTGGAAGGCGAAGAGCCCGACGTGGCAACTCTGCGCAAACTGCTGCGCAAGGGTACACTCGAGCTGGCTTTCGTTCCTGTGCTGGGTGGTTCCGCGTTCAAAAACAAAGGTGTTCAGCCGCTGTTGAACGCTGTGATCGACTATCTGCCCAGCCCGCTGGACGTTGTTGATTACATGGGCTTCAAACCTGGTGACGAGACGGAAACCCGTGACATCGCCCGCCGTGCGGATGATGAAATGGCCTTCTCTGGCCTGGCGTTCAAAATCATGAACGACCCCTTTGTTGGCTCGCTGACATTTACCCGCATCTACTCCGGTGTTCTGAACAAGGGTGATACCTTGCTGAACTCCACCAAGGGTAAAAAAGAGCGCGTTGGCCGGATGATGATGATGCACTCGAATGACCGTGAAGAGATCACGGAAGCATTCGCGGGCGACATCATCGCGTTGGCTGGCCTGAAGGACACCACCACCGGTGATACCCTCTGCTCCAACAACGATCCCGTCGTTCTGGAAACCATGACCTTCCCTGATCCGGTTATCGAGATCGCGGTTGAGCCCAAAACCAAGGGCGACCAGGAGAAGATGTCCCAGGGTCTGGCCCGTCTGGCCGCTGAAGACCCCTCCTTCCGTGTGGAGACCGACCTCGAGTCCGGTCAGACCATCATGAAGGGCATGGGCGAACTTCACCTGGACATCCTGGTTGACCGTCTGAAGCGCGAGTTCAAGGTTGAGGCCAACATCGGTGCGCCGCAGGTGGCCTACCGTGAGACCATCTCCAAGTCGATCGAGCATACTTACACCCACAAGAAACAATCTGGTGGTTCCGGTCAGTACGCGGAAGTCAAAATGGAGATCATGCCGACCGAAGCTGGCGAAGGCTACTCCTTCGAGAGCCGCATCGTTGGCGGTGCTGTTCCCAAGGAATACATCCCTGGTGTTGAAAAAGGCATCAAGTCCGTCATGGATAGCGGCCCTCTGGCTGGCTTCCCCGTGATCGACTTCAAAGTTGCCCTGATCGACGGTAAGTTCCACGATGTGGACTCCAGCGTTCTGGCCTTTGAAATCGCTGCTCGTATGGCGATGCGCGAAGGTATGAAACTGGCGGGTGCAAAACTGCTTGAGCCGATCATGAAGGTGGAAGTGATCACCCCGGAAGAATACACCGGCGGTATCATTGGCGACCTCACCTCCCGTCGCGGTCAGGTGTCCGGTCAGGAACCACGCGGCAACGCGATTGCAATCGACTCTAACGTGCCTCTGGCCAATATGTTCGGTTACATCAACACCCTGCGTTCGATGAGCTCGGGCCGCGCCCAGTTCAGCATGCAGTTCTCCCACTACGATCCCGTACCGCAGAACATCTCGGACGAGATCCAGGCGAAATACGCATAAAGCGTCTAGAAATCGGGAGGCTCGCAGCTCTGCGGGCCTCTCCTGAAACAATAGGAGGCCTCTCATGGCTAAGGAAAAGTTTGAACGCACGAAGCCGCACGTCAACATCGGCACCATCGGCCACGTTGACCACGGTAAAACCACGCTGACCGCAGCGATCACCAAGTACTTTGGTGACTTCAAAGCCTACGACCAGATCGACGGCGCGCCTGAAGAGAAAGCCCGCGGCATCACCATCTCGACCGCACACGTCGAGTATGAAACCGAAGGCCGTCACTACGCACACGTTGACTGCCCCGGCCACGCCGACTACGTGAAAAACATGATCACCGGTGCTGCTCAGATGGACGGCGCGATCCTGGTTGTGAACGCCGCTGACGGCCCAATGCCTCAGACCCGTGAGCACATCCTCTTGGGCCGCCAGGTTGGCATCCCGAAGATGGTCGTCTTCATGAACAAAGTTGACCAGGTTGACGACGAAGAGCTGCTGGAACTCGTTGAGATGGAAATCCGCGAGCTGCTGTCTTCCTACGACTACCCCGGCGACGATATCCCAATCGTTGCAGGTTCCGCTCTGGCGGCGATGGAAGGCAACAAGCCAGAAATCGGCGAAGAGAAGATCAAAGAGCTGATGGCGGCTGTTGACGAGTACATCGACACCCCTGAGCGCGCTGTTGACCAGCCCTTCCTGATGCCGATCGAAGACGTGTTCTCGATCTCCGGCCGTGGTACTGTTGTGACCGGTCGTGTTGAGCGCGGCGTGATCAACGTTGGCGACTCGATCGAAATCGTTGGTATCCGTGACACCTCCACCACCACCTGCACCGGTGTGGAAATGTTCCGCAAGCTGCTGGACCGCGGTGAAGCGGGCGACAACATCGGCGCCCTGCTGCGCGGTGTTGACCGTGACGGCGTTGAGCGTGGCCAGGTTCTGTGTAAGCCAGGTTCCGTGAAGCCGCACACCAAGTTCGAAGCTGAGGCCTATATCCTCACCAAAGAAGAAGGTGGTCGTCACACCCCGTTCTTCGCGAACTACCGTCCGCAGTTCTACTTCCGCACCACCGACGTCACCGGCACCGTTGAGCTGCCTGCTGGCACCGAGATGGTGATGCCGGGCGACAACCTGAAGTTCAACGTTGAACTGATTGCCCCGATCGCCATGGAGCAGGGCCTGCGCTTCGCGATCCGCGAAGGTGGCCGCACCGTCGGCGCCGGCGTTGTGTCGAAGATCACTGAGTAATTCGCACCTGCGAATGAACAGACGGAAAGGGCGCCCCTCGGGCGCCCTTTTTGTTTGAATTCAGTGATCCCGAGACGCACATACTGAGCTGTATCCAAAATTCACTAAGTAGGGTCGCGTTTCCATAGGGAGCTTTGGCCTGCGGTGGCAGGGTATTCGCGCCAAGGCATGAATGTCCCGAAAAACCGCTTGGGTGTCACACAATAGAAAGGGCCGCTCATCCGAGCGGCCCTTTTTCCGTGTTGGAAAATCTGAACGAGCCGGAACAAAGCCCTAGACCCCGGTCAGGTGCGTTCTCTTCACATTATTGATCAGGCCAACGGAATGACAGTTCACCGGTTTGGTTCGTTTTACGAAAGCTGGCGTTTGTTCTGAATGCAGTGCGTGAGAAAAGAGCCCAGAACCACCCGATGCTGCACGTAACACGAACCTCCGGTTCGGTAGAACGCGGAGGCTAACGCGTTAGCACCGCCACAACATCGGTAGCGAGGTCTTGGCTACGCACCATAGAGCCGTGACAGGGTATGATCATCGACGGTGCACCTGTTGTCGTTTCTGCTTGAACCCACGCGGTATAGACATCCATGTCTTTAACTCCGTAGTTCGGAAATGTGCCAAGCATTTCGACAGACACACCGACACTACCCATCTTTCCAGAGGGCCCCTTGAAGCTATCGCAGACGATCCAAACCTGTTCCAGTCTGGCTTTGACAATCAGCCAGACCTCGCCAGTTTTCAATCCTTTCGGCTCAGCGATTCTGCAGCCCTCCGGTAGCAGCGGCTCCAACAGCTCAAGGCTGTCAAATGACAGTCCTGTCTGTTTCTCAAGGCGAGGTTGAGCGCGCTCAGAGCAGACAAGTTTTGCTTCTGGGAAGGCCTCCGCGTATTCTCTGAGCCCTTTGTGGTGGTAGTGGTTCGGCGCGAGCAAGACAGAAACCTCACCTATGTCGGCCAAGCTGTCTTTCGTAACATCGCCCAGGCCGAGCACTGGGCTGTAAAGGCACAGCGAACCATCACTTAATCTCAGTGCCGTGCAGCGTAAGCTACCTTTCTGCGCCGACCAGATTTCTGATTGATCTGGGACCTGTGAAAATGCGGATAAAGCCTTACTCATGCAATCCGTTCCCGATCTCTGGTAGCGAACCACCAGGCAATCAGCGCCGCAATGACCATTTCAATCCATGCCATTGGAAGCGCGATTGCGAGTACGTTTGTCGTGGCGAGGTTCATGTTGAAGAGACCCAGCCAAAGGATAACGAACACCGCCATCCAGGCGCCAGTGCCGTATAGAATTGCATGCACGGCAGACGCCCCAAAGAGCTTCATGGCCATCGATGGCAAAAGCGTTGCAGTGAGCACCAGAATGGTGTCCCAAATGCTCCAGATCATGAACACAGACAGGTTCATTGGCGCGACATCGGGCAGCATCGGGAAAGCACTCCGCATCATAGGCATGACAAAGATAAAGTACCGGAATACCTCTGATGCGTTGATCCAGAGGAAGTTCGCAATCAGCGCCGCGATGAATGGCGACACAGGAGAAGTTGTTTTGTGATTATGGGTGATTGTAGTCATTGCATGGCTTCCGTCAGTAGATTGAGAAAACGAGCAACGGCCTGGCGCAGGACGTTACCCTCAGTCACGTTGCGGGAACTTGTCCAAAGCCCATTGGTGAAGATGACCATTACATCAGCCAGTTCGAGCGCCTTGTCCTGATCAAGATCGAACGCACTCCCGCGAAGCGCGTGCGCAAAGCCCAATCTCAATCGGTCATTATGGATCGCAACTTTCTCTGCGACGGCGGGATCGTTTGGAGCCACCTCGGTTGCCGAATTCACAACAAAGCACCCTGGGCCGGGCAGTCCGGCAGTTTCGCCGAGAGAAATTTGCCGTTCGAAATATTCCGAAACGCTTTGCAGGTTAGCATCGGTAGATTCCACGATTCCGAAGGCCGGGGTCACCACGGTTTCTTGGTATTTGTCGAAACAGGCCAGAAACAAAGCTCCTTTGCCACCAAAGGTCGCATAAATCCCATGACGGCTGACTTCTGTTGCTCTCACCAGGTCATCCATGGATGAGGCATGAAAACCGTTGACCCAAAAATGTTGAAGGGCACGGTCAGCGAGTTGGTCTGAAGTGAAAGATGTTGGACGGGGCATAGGGTCGCCATAACAGAATGATCATTCTGCAACAAGCAGTCATTTGGCCCAGGGCGACGAAAGACCTGTTGATCCCGCGTTGCCACTAATGAGTGTAATGCTCAGTTTCCGCTCTGTTTTCGTAACCTGCCTTTAGGCAATCCAAACAAACGTCAAACCCACCGAACGCATCGAGGGCAACTGTTTCGGGGCGAAACCTGCAGTTCTAGGCGTCTTGGGGTCAGCGACTTTGGGCCGTTAGGTTCTCGCCCTCACGCCTGGCGTGCCCCCATCGGGTGGTCCGGTTTGATTGTTAGTGCTTCGTGGGCCTCTGGGCCATCGGAACGATGCTTTCCGGTGCAGGCGGGCGATAGCCCAACGCGCTGTGCGGACGTTTTGTTGTAGTGTTTCATCAATTGCTCGATCAGGATCTGCGCCTCTCGCAAGCTGTAGAAGACCTCGCCGTTCAGCAGCTCATCCATAGCCCGGCAGGCGCATAGGGGGGCAGCCTGCGTCACTGAGCAAAGCTGCGATCCGGCGATAGCCGTACGTACCGACCATACTGGAGCGTCAACGCGATCATGTCGGCCACCAGACGCTCCTCATCGGCACAACTAACAGGCAACCGTCTCTGAGTGGATCGGTGTTGCCCCTGGACGTGGCAGGCGCGACGCTCTGAGATGTGGAACTGGCTTCGCACATGGTCATGCAGGCTCGGCGACGCGAAGGGCTCAGGGGCACCTCATTCTGGCCCAACAGTTGGAATGACACATCACTTGCCAGTACGGGATCTACTCGCGCCTAGGCACACCCACCAAAGCAACCGAAGCACTTGCGTAGCAAGGGTTTTGCAAGTGATTTGTGGGATGGGGTGCGAAAGCTCAAAGTCCAGACCTGGATATGTGGCCACAGTCATGAACAATTTTGCTCGGTGGGTGAAGGCAATCATGGTTCGAAACGCTTTGCCTCCAGCCAAAGAAGTTTTCCGGGAGGGAGAACAGCATTTGATCCTACAGGCTTGATGGTTGTTTAACCCATTCGGTGGCCAAACCGTATTAAATGTACATGTTTGGCAGAGCAGATCGATAGTAACCAAAGAGACACAGTCGTGTTGCTGCTTAGACACGGCTTGCGGTCAGCAAGTTCAAAACTGTTGAGGGAATCAGCAATCCCACTTATTCGACGACCTCCATTTGGCTCATTGGGCCCAAGTCGTAACCCCAAACAGGAAAGGGACATACATGCTTATTCGTCATTTCGCCCTTTCGGGGCCGATCAACACCTAAGCTGATATCAGATCAGGTTTGATCCAGTTCGCCAGTTCCGCGCTGGCGCATCTCATTACGTATTTTGGGTACTATCTCATGGGCAATTCTGTCTTGGATGGTCGCACGTCAGCTGAGTCCAGCGACGGCACCATCACGAAATTCTATACCTCTGCAGCCTGGATCGAAGGACGGGCTGAACAACAACTTGAAGAAATCGCTGGGTGGACCGGCGTGCTTAAAATCGCTGCATTTCCCGATCTGCACCCTGGAAAGTATGGGCCGGTGGGCTGTGCGGTTCTTGCGGATCGGGTTTACCCTCAACTGATCGGCAACGACATCGGGTGCGGCATGTCACTGTTCCAACTGGACCTGCCTGTGCGGAAGCTGAAGTTGGAAAAGGCTCTGCGCCGGATGCGTGTTCTTGGCGAGCCTGTGTCCGAGGATCTGGAAAGACGTCTGGAGAAAGCAGGTCTGTCACCCGACCTGTTTGCCGATGCGTTGGGCACTGTGGGCGGTGGCAACCACTTTTGTGAAGTGCAGACAATCGTTGATCCCGATGATCAGGTCGGGCTGGACAAAACCCGCTTGTTTCTGTTGGTGCATTCCGGGTCGCGCGGGTTTGGCAATGCGGTTCTCGGGTCTGTGTCCGAGGGTGCTTTTGCAGGTCTTGTTCCTGACAGTGAAGCCGCGCGCTCTTATCTGCGAGATCACGACCTGGCCGTTCGCTGGGCCAGCTTGAACCGCCAGATTATCGCAGAACGGGCGGCCGAGGCGCTGCGGGCAGATCTGGTGCTGCTGGTCGATGCACCGCATAACCTGCTTTCGCAGAAAGACGGGTACTGGCTGCACCGCAAAGGTGCGGCAGTTGCCGAGCAAGCGGTGGTTCCGCTTGCCGGATCACGGGCAAGTGCAAGCTATCTGATGGCTCCAACCGGTCATGACAACGCGCTAGGCAGCCTCGCTCATGGTGCGGGGCGGCGATATGACCGATCCTCTATGCATGGTCGCGTGCGGGCCAAAAAATCTGACATTGAGGCCATGCAACGCAACTCTTTCGGGGGCCGTATTCTGTGCGAAGACCGCGATCTTTTGGTTGAAGAGGCGCCCTTGGCGTACAAATCCGCCAAGTCTGTTGCCGAAGATCTGGAACGCACAGCTGCTGCACATTGCATTGCGGAGTTCCATCCGCTCCTGACCTTCAAGAAAACGCGTGACGGGAGACGGTCATGACTGCATCCCGGCATATCTCTGTCTTGGTCACCAGTGGCAGCGGTCCTGCCGAATGCCAGCAAGCCGTAGCAAATGTACTGAATGTTATGCGTACCGAGGCGGAGCTCCTCGCCGTGGACTTCGACACCAATGGAGCACGTTCAAAACATGGCTATAAATCCGCTGTGGTTCTGGTCAGCGGTGCCGAGGCCGAGGCCTTCGCCAAGAATTGGCGCGGTACGATCCAGTGGCGGGCGCAAAGCAATTTGCGTCCGAAGCATAAACGGGCCAATTGGTTCATTGGGGTGTTCGACCTGCCCGCATCGGTGCGGACGCCTGAACGCATTCAAGCAAGCGACGTCATCTTGGATACCTTCCGGGCGGGCGGCCCTGGTGGGCAGCACCAGAATACAACCGACAGCGCAGTGCGGGCGACGCACAGGCCAACGGGGCTTTCAGCGGTGGCACGTGAGGAGCGTTCACAACACCGCAATAAGGCACTGGCATTGGAGCGCCTTCAGCACCTGATGGCAGCCCAGGCCGCAGCGGATGAAGCCGCACAAAAAGCGAGCCGAAATGAATTGCACTATGCGCTCGAGCGGGGAAATCCGGTGCGGTGCTTCAAAGGTCACGACTTTCGTGAAGTGAAAGGAGGCTAGTATGGAGATATTGGACGAATTCCTGACCAGTGCCCTGACCAGCGACTTTTTTACGGGCGGTCTGGCGCTTGGCGCCTTTGGGATCGCGGCGGCCTTTCTGCGCTTCGCGTTCATGGCTTTCTACCGCGTGATCGTTCGGCGTGTCTGGGTGAGCCTGACGCTTGACAACCGGAGCGCTGCCTATCGTCATTTCTGTATCTGGATGGAGCAGAACAAGATTCTGTCCCATTCGCGCCATGTGCGTATGACGGATGGAAAATGGGCACGGGGGACAAAGGGTTATGCACCAGCTCCGGGGCAGCATTGGTTTTTCTGGCGCGGAAAAATTTGCCGTCTTGAGCGCAACATCAATGAAAAGTCAAAAGTAGGCGCATCGCAGAATCAGCGGCCAATGGAGGTGCTGAACATTACTGTTCTATTTGGTCAGGTGCAGACGATTCTGGATTGGATCGCTGAGGGTCGTGCGATTTCCCAGGCCAAGGATCGCATTGGACCTGGCCTTCATATTTTGAAAGGGGACTGGTGGGATCATGTCGGAGACGTCCCGCGCCGCTCTATCGATACGGTACTGGTGGATGACGATCGTATCGACAAAGTGCTAGAGGACATGCGTTGGTTCTATGGCGCCAGCGACTGGTACGCGGAACGTGGTGTTCCTTGGCGGCGGGGGTATCTGCTCTACGGCCCTCCGGGCACGGGTAAGTCAAGCCTCATCCGCGCGCTGGCGTCAGAGCTGTCCTTGGACATTGCAACGCTTGATATCGGGCGTGCCGCACTGTCCGATGATGATCTGCGCGAGGCAATGATGTGCGCACCTACGAGGTCCCTGATCGCAATCGAAGACGTGGACGCCGTGTTTGCGCAGCGCAAAGGCGGGGAAAAACGCTCAGGGGTCAGCTTTTCAGGATTGCTCAACGCCATCGATGGCGTCGCGGCTCAGGAAGGGCGCGCGTTGGTCATGACGACGAACCACAAGGAAAGGTTGGACCCAGCCCTAATTCGACCCGGCCGTGCCGATGTACATACCGAGCTTGGTTTGGTCGGTGCAGCCACTGCCCGCCTTCTGTTCGAACGCTTTTTCCCCGGCGAAGCCGACTTGGCGTCGGTTTTCGAACAGCGTTTGAGAGGTCAAAGGCACAGCCCGGCTCAAATACAGGGCTGGCTATTGGCCAATAGTGCCGATGCTCAATCTGCCGCGCAGGCCTCGGGGCTGGAATGCCGTTTGAAAGATTTAGCGGCTGAATAAATTTGCTGAAATGCATCCGCCTCCTTGATTAAATCGCACCCCATTCCAGCCCGAACTTGCCCAGGTATTTTCTCAACCGGTCTGAATCGTTCTGGGTCTTGCGTTTGCCGCGCGACACGGCAAACAAGGTACGTCCAGCAGCACTCAGGCTTGAGGATTTGCGGCAGACCCGGATCACATCGGCCAGTTGAACAAGGTCAAACGGGTCTACTTCGGACACCGCGTCGCCCATCACATCTGCAACCAGGTTGAAATCATCATTGGACTGCGCCGACTTCCAGTCCGCTTGAAGCGTCTCGATTTCCAATGAGACCATCGCCCGCGTAATACGGCCGCGAGGTGCAAGCGTACACAGCCTGAGGATTGATCCGGAAAAGTCACGGAAGTTTCCCGGCCACACGGTTGCCGGGTCTTTGGCAAAGTCCAGATATTGGGTGCGAGCATCAGTGTTGAAACCGACATGGGTGCCCAAATCCCGTTCGCAGCGATCAAGCTCGTGCCGCAGATTGGCCTCTATGTCCTCGGTGCGGTTGCGCAGAGCGGGCAAAGTGAAGCTCCACGTGTTCAGCCGGGCTAGCAGGTCGGGGCGAAACTGCCCCGAAGCCGTCAGGCTGCGCAGATCGCGGTTTGCACCGGCGATCAGGTGAAACCGGCTGGAGATTTCGTGGTCGGACCCCAGCGGATAGAACCGCCCGGTTTCGATCGCGTGCAGAAGAACCGATTGCATATTGGGGTTCAGCTCGTCCACGTCATCCAAAAAAAGGACGCCGCCATCAGCTTCGCGCAGCAACCCGCTTCGCTCTGTCCCCGCTGCCCCAAGGTACGAGCGGCGTTGACCAAAAAGCGTTGCCATGGCGTCAGGCCCGTTCAATGTCGCGCAGTTCACGTGAACCAGGCGGCCCTTGATGCGGCGGCGATCCAGTTTGAGGCTGTGAATACGCTCAGCCAGTTCGGTCTTGCCCGTACCGGTTTCACCCAGCAGCAGGATCGGTTCGTCGGAATTGCCGGCAACAAGCTCTATTCGGTCGATCAGAGCGTTATACTGCGGATTGCGCGTTTCGATTCCGCCTTTCAGCTGGTTGCTGTATTCACGCGACAGCTGGTCGAACCGTTGCTGCAGCGCGTTGTAGCGGCTGAGATCCAGATCAATAATGTCGAACTTGGGTCGGTCGTCATCCGGGCCGGGCGGACCGGTCTGGATCAGCCGCGCCGGGATGTGGCGGCTTTCGGTCAGCAGGAACCAGCAGATCTGAGCCACATGAGTCCCGGTGGTCAGATGCACGTGATACTGCTCGCGGTCCTCGTCAAACCCATAGGCGCGGGCAAAGTCGAACAGCTTGCCGTAGACCTCTTGAAAATCCCACGGATCGGTCAAGTCCAGGCGGCGCAACAGCACCTCGGTCTGGGGGGACAGTTCTTCGATCTCGCGTTTGACCTGATGGGCGAGGCGATTGAATTTCTGGTCATGCAACAGCTCGAGCCGATCGACGTTGAAATGGTCGTGGATGATCAGGCTGGGCGTGGGTTTCCAGCGTCGTTTCTTACCCATATCCAGCTGCGTGCCGAGGAATCCGATGACGATATTCTTCATGCTGTATCTATTTCTATAAACTGCGATATTTTTGTATCGTAGAGCGAGGCGGCAATTTCGGCAATCCTGGAAATTTACGTTATAGGACAGCTGCTTAGGTCGAAATCAGTTTTTCCTCTGATCGCTACACCTGTCATGTCAAAACATCCTCACAAACCAACGAGGACAAAGAAATGGCGAACAAATCCGTGTTTGCATCGATCAAAGGCCGGCTGCTGCCGAAGGCAACTGCACAGAACGCGCATGGCGCTCCGGCCTACGCTTATTCCGATGCCCATGCTCTGGCACAGGTCGCCGTGACCGGGACCTTTGGGGGCATGTTCTATCAATCGCCGCAGGAAGAGCTGGAATACGTTCGGGATGTGGCCGAGGCCGTTGAGCCAAAGTTTCTGGCGCAGGCGGCAATCTATGCCCGGCAGTCGGGGTATATGAAGGATATGCCCGCTGTTCTGCTGGCCATTCTCGCCCGGCGCGACCCGGTTCGGTTCCGCGCGGCTTTTGGCCGGGTGGTCGATAACGGCAAGATGCTGCGCACTTTTGTGCAGGTCATCCGGTCGGGTCAGACAGGGCGCAAGTCTCTGGGGTCTGCACCGAAAGCGATGGTGCAAAACTGGTTGAACACCGCGACCGACCGGGCGCTGTTGAACGCCAATATCGGGAATGACCCGACTTTGGCGGACGTGATCAAGATGGTGCACCCGAAACCGGTCTCGGCCGAGCGGGAGGCGCTGTTTGCCTGGATCGTCGGGCGGCCGTGCAATCTGGCACGGCTGCCGCAGGCTCTGCAGGATTGGATCGCGTTTCGTGAAACCGGAAAGGGCCCGCTACCGGATGTGCCGTTCCAGATGCTGACGCAGTTGGAACTGTCGCCGGAACACTGGGCGCGGATCGCGCGCAAAGGCTCTTGGCAGATGGTGCGGCAGAACCTGAACACGTTCCAGCGTCATGGTGTTTTCAATGTGACCAAGAACGTGGATCATGTGGCTGCACTATTGCGCGACCCGCAGACCATCGCCAAGGCGCGTGCGTTTCCGTACCAGCTGATGGTGGCGGCCCAGAACGTGACCGGTGAAATGCCGCGCGAGATCGTGGAGGCGCTGCACGATGCGATGGAGATCGCGGTGCAGAACGTGCCAAAGATCGACGGTCAGGTTGTCGTGTGTCCGGACGTGTCCGGCTCGATGACCTGGGCTGTGACTGGGTATCGCCCGGGGGCAACCTCGACCGTGCGGCACGTGGATGTGGCGGCGCTGGTCGCAGCGTCTTTCCAGCGCGTGAATCGCGGGTGCCAGGTTCTGCCGTTCGACTTCGACGTGCGCGATGTACGTTTGGAGCCGCGCGACACGATTCTGACGAACGCCGAGCGTTTGGCCGCATTGGCCGGTGGTGGGACGAACTGTTCCGCGCCGCTGAAGTGGCTGAACGACCGGGGCCGCGCGCCTGATCTGGTGGTGTTTGTATCTGATAACCAATCCTGGGTTGATGCCCGCAAAGGTGGTCAAGGCACAGCGATGCTGAAGGAGTGGGAGGCGATCAAGTATCGCAACCCAAAGGCCAAGCTGGTCTGCATCGACATCGCTCCATATGGGACAACGCAGGCGCAGACACGTGAAGATGTGTTGAATGTCGGCGGGTTCTCGGATGCGGTCTTTGATCAGATCGCGGCATTTGCCAATGGTCAGACCGGCCCAGACCACTGGGTTGGCGAGGTCGAAAAGATCGAACTTTGAAAACGGGTCAGGCGGAATGCCTGTGGGACTACAGCTTTGAACTCTGTCAGATGTCTCACAAACATCTTGTCCGCCTGATCTTAACAGTCACTTCCTGGCGAATGCCGGTGGAACTACATACCCTACTGGTCGCGGGTTCGAATCCCGCCATCGCGCCCTGCGATGTAGCTCAGATGGATAGAGCAGTTGGCCCCAATGTTTCACCAAACCCTTGTCGCCGGGACCCGAACAACATCAGGCAGAATGCGGGTGGGACTACATCGCTGCTAACGATCCGCGCCCGCCAAAGGGCGCTGTCTCATCACCTCTTGTCTGCCTGACCCAAACAGAAGGACAAATCTCGGCGAATGCCGGTGGAACTACAGATTGTTAATCTCCGTGTCGCGGGTTCGAATCCCGCTCGCCCGAGCCCCTTGGGGGACGGACGATAGCTCAGTCAGGTAGAGCAGGCGTTTCACCAAACCTTTGTCGTCGAGACCCCAAATGAAAGAAAAACCCCGGCGAATGCCGAAGGAACTACATGGCACCAAACCGGGACAGGTCGAGTGGGTTCAACTCCCCTCCTTGCCGGCGCCCAGACGGAAAACGTATCTGCCCATTCAGATACGGGGCGGGCCTCCCAAACTGTTTCTTCACCTTTTGTCGCCGGGGCCAATGACATCTTGGGCGAATGCCCGCAGACCTACTGGGAGACGCACCCCGAAGGGGTGATATGGGCAACCATGTCGTGCTGGTTCAAACCCAGCCCGGAGCAATCCGGTGGCGGAATAAAACGGTTTGCGAACATCTTGTCGTCCAGCCAGTTTGGAAACACGAGTAGAAAATGATGATGGAAGAAAAGACATATGATCCGGTTACCGGTGACCATCTGAAGGACTGGGGTCACCGTCCCGGCAAGCAATTCCCCACCCTGCTGGCGCGCGCAAATGAGATGCGGGCCGAAGGGTTTGGGCTGGTGCGTATCCGGCAGGAACTGGAGGGCGAGATCCCTCCGGTCGCACCGACGCTTGACCTGCGCGCACCCGGTGAGCTGGCGTTTCACGAGAATATCGACGCGGCAGATCCGGATGAGGAAGACAATGTCTCGAAAGTACGTGAAACCATGGCCGCGCTGATGCGGACACCGACGATTGAGGCCGGGGCGATCATGCCAGATGCCTGCCCAGCCGGGCCGGTTGGCACAATCCCCGTTGGCGGTGTTGCCGCCGCTCGGAATGCAATCCATCCGGGGATGCATTCAGCAGATATCTGTTGCTCGGTTATGATCACTGATCTGGGGAACGCCGACCCGCAAGCGGTGCTGGATGCTGCGCAATCGGTGACGCATTTCGGCCCGGGCGGGCGTCCTCAGGGCCAACGCTTCACGACCTCGCTGAAACTGTTGGATGCGTTCCGCGAGAACCCGTTTCTGAACAACCCCAAATCCCTGCGCATGGCACAGGAACATATGGGGACACAGGGCGACGGGAACCACTTCCTGTTTGTCGGCCGGTCGCGCAAGACCGGACGGACGGCGATTGTGACCCATCATGGCTCGCGTGGGCCCGGGGCGGTTCTGTATAAGAACGGCATGGTTGCGGCTGAGCGGTTCCGCAAGGAACTCTCGCCGCGCACGCCGAAACAGAACGCTTGGATTCCGGCGGATACCGAAGAAGGTCGGGACTACTGGGAGGCGCTGCAACTGATCCGTAAATGGACCAAGGCCAACCATAACGCCATTCACCAAGCGACGGTCGAGGCCGCGCGGGTAGGCGATGTGGGCGAGCGGTTCTGGAACGAGCATAACTTCGTCTTCAAGCGGGGTGATCTGTTCTACCACGGCAAGGGTGCAACCCCGGCCTGGGGCGATTACGCGACGGACGCAACAGGTCTGACGCTGATCCCGCTGAACATGTCCGAGTCGGTTCTGGTTGTGCGCGGAAAGGATGCAAGCCACGGTCTGGGTTTTAGTCCGCATGGGGCCGGGCGCAACTTCTCGCGGTCCGAGCACAAACGCCGGATGGGATCGGTCACGCCGGATCAGATGCTGAAGGCGGAAACCGAAGGTCTGGATATCCGGTTCCATGCCGGTGGGGTCGATGCATCCGAGTTGCCATCCAGCTACAAAAGCGCGGACAGCGTTGTGGCGCAGATTAAGTCCTATAATCTGGCAGAGATTGAGGACTACATCGACCCATACGGCTGTATCATGGCCGGAGATGTGCCGCCGTTTTGGAAAAACAAGAAGAAGAGCCGTCGGTGAAGCCCACCGACGGCCCTGAAAACGCAACTCTAAACTATGTAGCGCAAAAAACTATGTGACGTTAGCTGCAGCATTTCTGACCCAACACAGAGAGCCATCATTCGTTGAATTTGCGGCGAAGGTGCCGAAAGAGATCGTGTTGAAAAACTCGTGTTTGATCGACAGAGGAACTGCTGTTTCACTTCTCCCTGCGAGGGGGAGGATCAGCCCTGATGGGACCGGAGCAGGGGGCGCAAGCGGTGCTGTTCTACGCGGTCTCGCGGGAAGAGCACGTCCCCTAGGATCACTTCCTGTGGTTAATTGATCGGTTTGTCGATCTGGGTAGCATCCGGGGCTACCTTGCGAATTTCTACAACCATACTGGTCGCCTTTCCGTCGACCCTGAACTGTTGATCCAAATGCATTTGGTGGGATACTGTTTTGCCCCTCGCTCTCAGCGTCGGCTGTGCGAAGAGGTTCATCTGAACCTGGCGTACAGGTGGTTCTGCCGTTTTGATCTGAGCGACCCCGAGGACTGGGTAGCCCGCGAGACTGATCCCGTCGGCGCACCACCGGTGGTGCGCGAGTATCTCGACACGCTGGATGATGAGGCCCTCGGTGCCACTACCACAGCCAAACCCAAGCTTACCGCGCATGCTGACCCTGCCAGCCAATGGACCGCGGCGCGCAAAGGTCCCGCTTTCGTCGCTTGTTCAGACAAATACCTGATCGATACAGACCACGGGATCACCATGGTCGTAGATGCCAGTCGGTCGAACAAGACCGCCGAGGTGGGTACCATGCGCAAGATGCTCTAACGCACCAACGAGCGCTTTGGTGTGAAGCCCGGTTGGATTGCTGCTGATACGGCCTATGGGTCGTCCGACAATTTGGTCCGGTTGGCACTGAAGGCCAAATGCTGCCCAAACACAGACATCCGCCGTAACCGCCACGAGGGATAAGAGATCATCCGAGTCTTCGCCTGCCATTGCACAGCCTCAGAGTTCAATCCGAAAGCGCAGGCACGGCGCACGAAAGTGGAGATGCTCTTTGCCCACTTCAAACGCATTCTTGGTCTCGGGCAGCTCTGATCACGCGGACCCTGCGGTGTTCAAGGCGAGTTCACCCTCCCACTCACCGCCCAAAATCCCCGGAAACTCACAAAGCTCAAACCAATGGTGTCTGCAACAGGATGAAAGGGCGGGCAGCCTTTCCACATCCAAATGAGATCATAGTGTTAGGCCGCCAAAACGGGGCAAAGCGGAGGATTTTTTTAGGAACCAGGTCAAATTTACTGAATGCTGGGGGAAGGACGAATGACTGCTTCGTTTAGCGTCCAGTACTTCTAACCCGCACGGGCTGCGCTTTCAGCAGGTTCTACTTGATGCTTCCAAACCGCAATAATTAGCGCCGTAACTGTGACCAGTGCCACCTCAAACACAACCATTGCAGACAACAGGCCAAGCATATCAGCAAGGGCGCCGCTGGCGATTACTGGCAGAGAGAAGCCGAAGTAAGCGTAAACAAAGAGTCCTGCCGTCGCCCGCGCCCGGTTGTCCGGCGCACGCAAGGAGATCTCGGCCAAAGAGGCGAGATAGGTGAAGCCGTAGCTTGCTGCGCTGGTGATACAGGTGCCAATCAAAACCAATGCAAGCATTTTCATCCAGACACCCGCCAAAAGAACCAGGAAGCCAAGCGGGATCAGAAGGAAACCAAGCGCGAGGGCATGCCCGTTGGTCATGCGTCGTGCAATCGGCTGACACAGAAAACCGACGAAGATTGCGAGAAAGATGACGAGCCCGGTCCAACCTCCGAGATTGTTTTTGGCCAGCTCCAGCGGAACGACGGCGATAGTCATGCCGGTAGCGGACCATGCCAGCGCCATTGCCACGCCAAATACCCATGTTCCTGCTGGAAATACCGGCAGACGCACAGGTGAAACTGGTCTCGGCTTGTCGATGGGGGGCAGTGTCAGGACTATAGATGCCAGAATAGGAGCCGCTATAAACAGTGCAATGTAGCTGGTGGGCAAGAGCGTATGACCTTGCAGACCGAGGCTAATACCGGTTGCCAGCGCGCCACCACCAAAGCCCAACGACGTTGCCGAAGTCACAATAAGGGCCGCGTTCTTGGCGCGTTCATCGCCCAGAATTTCCGTCATATAGGCGGTTCCGGCTGTCGTCGCGAGGCCAGTTCCGACCCCGAGCATGAAACGTGCGATCACCAAACTAATCCAGCTTGGGGCTTGCACCAGAAGCGCTGTCGCTGTTGCGCCAAGGATCAGTGCCAAAGCAATCGGAATCCGTCGTCCAATCCGGTCTGAGAGACCGCCGAGCAGCAACAGCGTCGGCATAAGGCCCCCGACATAGGCGGCAAATGCAATCGTTACGGCTGTCGCACCTACATTGCTCTCCGCCGCGTAGGCATCATAGAGGGGGGCCTGAAGATTCACGGCAAATGTCACAGTGAATAAGCCGAGGGCCAGAAATGAAATCGAGAGCGCTTTTGGCATGGATGGACCTCGGAGATTGACTTGAGATCGAAATGCCACGATGAAGATTGTATGACAATTTTTCTATTGTACTAGGTGCAGTGAGATTATGAAGAAACCTAGGTACCTGCGTTTGGCCGACATGCTTTCCAACGCGATCCAGGATGGCAAGCTGGCTCCAGGAACAAAACTACCGACGCATAGAGCATTTGCAGAACAAGCTGGAGTAGCTCTCGCAACCGCGACGAGCGCCTACAGAGAGCTTGAAAAGAGGGGCCTGATTATTGGCGAAGCCGGTCGCGGTACATTCGTGCGCGACCTCGGATTGCCGCCAACGCTCGGCGTTCAGCAGACTGCTACAGATGATCTGATCGACCTTATCTTCAACATGCCGGGCGATGCATCTGATGCTGAAATGCTTCGCACAGGGCTCCGGCGACTGGCATCATCGGGCGACCTTGAGGCGATGTTGCGTTATCAACCTCACGGCGGACGCGCACATGAACGCCGGATTATAGCTGAAAGCCTCTGCAGCACCCTCGGCCTCATTGACCCACAGTGCCTTCTGGTCACATCCGGTGGTCAACATGGCCTGGCAACCATAGCACTCGGACTGTTTCGATCTGGTGAGGCAATTGCAACCGACACTATTACTTATCCTGGCTTCAAATCCGTCTCGGTGCTGAAGGATATCGATCTCATTCCCGTTGAAGGCAAGCACGGTGTGATGAACCCGGATGAATTGGAACGACAATGCCAGGCGCGTAAGCTGAGGGCGATCTATCTAATGCCAACAGTCCATAGCCCTTTAGGAACAGTCATGGATGTTGAGACACGTCTGCGTCTAGTCGAGATTGCACGCAAGCGTGATCTGTTGATTATTGAGGACGCGGCCTACGCCTTCCTTGAGACTTCGCCACCGCCTAGCCTCATGTCCCTAGCGCCTGAGCGGACGTTCTACGTGGGGGGATTTTCAAAAAGTATTGGGACTGGTTTGCGCCTCGGATATGTGATTGCTCCCAAATTACACATCGACAGACTTCTTGAGGTGATCAGGGCGACGACCTGGAACGCTCCAGCTTTGATCTCCGGGCTAGTCACCGGCTGGATCGAAGACGGCACGCTCACCAAATCCGAAGACGCGAGAAGGCGGGATGGAGCCGAACGTCAGCAGATCTGTCAGTCCGTTCTGGGGGGATCGGCAGTTCTCGGCCATCGCAACGCTGGTTTCGCGTGGTTGCCGCTCGAAAAGGGTGTCAGAGCTGATCCTATTGTTACACGCTTGAAAGAGCGCGGTATTTCAGCGACCGGGGCGCAACCATTTGCCACGACTGTTGCAGTGCCTCAAGCGTTACGACTGGCCTTTGGTGGTATTCCGAAAGATGAACTGCTTCAGGTCTTTCATATCGTCAGAGAGGTGGTCGAAGAGGCTTCGACGTCAATAAAATTCTGACAGCAGACTTTGGCGCAACCGCAGAGTAAGCCCGCTTCGTCCGCGACCTGTGAGTTGCCCTGATGAACTGTGGTTCGTCCCGTTTTCCGGACAGTTTGATTATTGAGCCTATGCTGCACTTTTCCAAGTCATGGTTTCATACGCTTGCGCGGGGGGGGGCGATGGCGGAGTATCGTCACTGGCGCGGACCAGCTTGAACTCCAAGCATTCGCCAGTTCGGCTCATGGATTGGATGATCTTCGCAGACCCGAGCAGCGCGCGGTATTCGCGGCCTGCATATTGCGCGCCGCGATCCGAATGAGGAATGAGACCTGGCAACGGGCTGTGGCGCCCCAGGCCATGGTCAAGGCATCACAGCACAGTTCCGGTCGCAGGTAGTCGTCCATGGCCAGCTCACGATTTCGCGCATGACGGTTCTTGGACAACATAGAGTGATCCGGGATGCGATCCGACAGATCGAAGCGGCAGAACCACCGATAGGCCAGGTTCAGATGCATATCTTCGCAAAGACGTCGTTCCGAACGGATGCCGAAACAGCAGCCGACCAGCAGCATGCGGATCATCAGTTCGGGATCAATCGAAGGTCGGCCCGTAGGGCTGTAGAAATCCGCCGGATACCCTCGAATGATGCTCAGATCGAGATGCAGATCAATCACTCGGATCAGGTGGTTTAGAGGAACATGATCTTCCAGAGAGAACACATAAAACAGCGCGTTTGTGCTTTCTGCTACGATCCCATAATTGCCAACCCACCCGTACGTTACAGGAATTGAACCAGCAACTGACACCTCGATCAAGCGCGAGCTTTTTACAGAAACAGATCAAAGGCATTTTTCGCGGCGCTAAGCATTGAAGCCGGTTTTTCGTTCCGGATCAGAAATGCTTGACGTCTGGGTAGGATTTGAATGACGTTGAATTGCGTTTTCAGCTTTCCAAAACAAATCGAGTCAAAGGTGTGTGACCTTCCACACAAGTTTTGAAACGATGTGTTGTTTTGCGACCTGGTATCTGTGGACCTTCCATGGCTAGCTTTTCTATTTTCCGCACCTGCAACTGATTTGCGGGTCAGAGATCTGTTTCTTTGAACATGAACTTCCTGATGCGGGCGTAGCCATAGCCGATGTGAATACGCTGGATGTATCCGACGGCCACAATGTCATCCTCTGCCAGCGCATTTTCGAGGTCCACAAGCTCGGAAACCAGTGCATCCGCGACCTCTGTCCCTGCGCTGTCGACAACCCGGTGCCAGGTGCTGGCCGCCTGGTAATAGGCCTGGGTCCAGAAAGAACGCAGGACTGAGTTGCCGATCAGATCGCTGATCAGCGTATTCAACTGATCGTTGACAATGACATATTGCCGAGAGTCGACCTGGCCGCTGAGTTGATGGGCCTGCTGAAGCAAATCCCGTGCACGGTCTAGATGGCCTTCCTCTATCTGGGCAGGGGTGGTTATACCGATCAGAGAGGCAAGGTGCAGACGCATTTCATAGACTTGCGCGATCTTCTGCTGCGGTAGTTCCATCACCACATTGCCGACACCGTTGATGGTTTCCACCAGCCCCAGATGATTTATCCGGCTGATGGCGTCGCGCACAGGTGTGCGGCTGACGCCGAACTCTTCCGCTAGCTCCGCTTCCTTCAGCCTGTCGCCTGGCGTGTATTCAAGGAAGCAGATCCGTTTCAGGATCAGACGCTGAATATCCTCGACGCCCGGCTTGCGGTCACCCCAGCCTGGCGGGGTTAGTGATGTGGCATCTGCGGTCAAGGCAGCTCCCTTTCTGAGCAGCTTCGGGTCCCGAAGTACTAGCAAGGCTGTGTGTAGCAAAGAAGAGCAGATTTCAGTGATGCTGCAGCAGCTGCCCGTATCCCTCTATTCGATCCGAGATGCCCGCTAGGCGCAGAACATGCCACATCATCGCCTGATTGGAGCAGATCACCGGTTTGCCTAGGCGCTGCTCCAACCGATCAACGATCTCCAGCGATCGCAGGGCGCCGCAGCTGATGAATAGGGCATCGCTGTCCGGCGTGTCTGACTGTCCAGCAAATTCCGCCAGGTATTCCGGGCTGACCCGGATCATGTCGCTGTCCTTTTCCAGTTGTAGCCCGCGGATCCCAGTGACGTGGAACCCTGCGTTTTCAAGGTATTGGACTTCTCGGCGGTTGATTTCCTCCAGATAGGGCGTGGCCACGGCAATGCGCCTTGCGCCAATTGCCCGCAGGGCGGCAATCACCGCCGCAATCAGGCTGGTGGGCTTGGCATAGGGCGCCCCCTTGGTGAGTTCGGCGGCGACACGCTCCTCACCGATGACCAGGCTGCCGGAGGTGCAGCCGTAGCAAATCACATCCAGGCTGCCATCCGGCAAGAGCGTCGAGGCGGCGCGGGCCAGATCCCCGGCATGCCGGTTGAAGCTGTCCACCGTGATGCTGTCTTCGATCCAGGCACGAGTGAAATGCGCCCCCACCCCTTTGGGGCACAGCTGGGAAATATCGTCCTCAATGGTCTGCTCGGTGGCCAGCAGAACAAAGCCGATCTTCGCTCGGTGGTGGCGGCCTTTATCAAACAATTCTTACCTCTCTTCGCATGGTGTATGCAGCGATGTGGAAAATGAGTCCTTATTCTGCTAAAAGTCAAGTATTGACGTGATAGCTGTACACAGCTTAGCAAGCTGGACAGGCTCGGATTTCGATTCGAGCCGCGACTGAAACACGGAAAGGGAGGAAACCTACGTGGGAATCGCAACATTTATCAAAGCCGGTGCTGCCGCTGCCGGCGTCCTGGCTGCGACGCTGCCAGCAGCACAGGCAGAAGACATCATTCTGGGCCATGTGATGGACACCCAGCACATCTTCCACCAAGTCTCCGAGCGCTTCTCGGCGCGGCTGGATGAGCTGTCCGGCGGTGAGCTGAACGTCGATTATCATCCGGGCGGCGACCTGGGCGACTGGACTTCGATTGTCGAGCAGGTGTCGCAGGGCGCGGTGCAGATGACCATGTCCTGGAACCATTCGGAACTGGACCCGCGCTGGGATGTCTCGGTGCTGGGCTATGTCGCCAGCGACTGGGAAACCGGGCGCAAGGTCTACGGCCCCGGTTCGGTGATGAACGGCGTCTATGACGGCATCATGAGTGATCTGGGCATGGTGCTTTTGGGCACAATCCCCACCGATTTCACCGGATTCGTGGTGCGCAAGGGTGTCGAGGTGCCGACCAACTTCCCTGATGAGGCCGAAGGCTTCAAGATGCGGGTTCCGGGCATGCCAATGGCGATCGAACGCTACAAGGCCACAGGCTTTGCCCCCGTTCCGATGGCCTTCTCCGAGGTGCATACAGCACTGCAGACCGGCGCTATCGACGGACGCGCCTATTCACCGCCTTCTGAGGTGTTGCTGTTCAAGGATGTGGTCAGCGCCTACGTCTTCACCCGCGAGAACTTTGAACACACCTTCTGGACTGCCAACAAGCGCTGGTTCGAAGGCCTGAGCGAAGAGCAGCAGGGCTGGATCCGCACCGCCGCGGATGAGGCGGTGACCTGGGCCTGGGCAAACGCGGAAGCCGAAAGCCCCAAGTGGTTTGCCCAGATGAGAGAAGCCGGCATCGAGGTGGTCGAGCTGACACCTGAACAGCTGGACACCTACCGCCAGCAGGTGACTGCGGTGGAGCATCCCTACATGGAGCAGATCATCGGCGCCGACGTGATGGGGCAAATCAAGGCTGCCGCTGGCGGCAATTGATCCATCCCCCCCTGCGCCCGCCTCTCCCGCGGGCGCAGACCCATTTCATGCACTGACCAGGGAGGAGAGCGCATGACCAAAGATCTTCTGCATACGGACAGTCTGGACAACGTCCTGACCCCGGAACCGATCATGCCGGCTGGCAGCGATCCGTCGGCACCGGTCTACCGCGGCCTCAGCGGGTTTTATGCCATCGAGGACCGGGTGGCCCTCTTGATGCGGGTGGTGCTTTTCTCCGCCATGATCTCACTGGGCCTGCTGATGGCAGCGCAAGTGTTCATGCGTTACGTGATCTCCTCGCCCTTCCTGGGGATCGAGGAACTGGCCCCGATGCTGGCCCTGTGGATCTACTTCATCGGCATGGCCTATTGCACCCGCGAACGCGACCATATCGAAGGCGGCGTGCTGACCCTCTTGACGCAGAACCGCAAGACACTGCTGGCGGTGCGTCTGTTCGGCACCCTGTGCTGCCTGATGACGGTTGCGGTCTTTGCCTGGTTCGCCTGGGATTTCGCCGCTTACAACCTCTCTTTGAACCGCAAAAGCACCTACATGCGGCTGCCCAAGTGGATCTGGGACTTCAGCATGGTGAGCGGTTTTGCCCTGATGATCCTCTACCTGATTTTGCAAGTCTTCCTGGAAGCACGCGCGCTGATCACCGGAAAAGGCGGAGACTGACCTCATGACCGTATTCTTTATCGCCTTCCTGGCAATCATCTTTCTGCTGCTGATCGAGGTTCCGGTTGGCTTTGCCTTTGGCACCGGCGCGCTGGCCTACGGGCTGATGTCCGGCACCAATATCTCCTTCCATGCCGGGTTCGGCTATTCCCAGGTCAGCGCCTTCTCGCTGCTGGCAATCCCGCTGTTCATCCTGTCGGGCACGCTGATGGGAGCATCCGGCATCTCTGAGCGGCTGCTGAACTTCGTCAACACATTCGTTGGCCGTACCAAAGGAGGGCTGGGCGCTGTCACGGTGATTACCTGCGCCCTGTTCGGCGCAATCTCCGGCAGTGCCTCGGCAGCAATTGCCGCAATTGGCAAGATCATGGTGCCGCGGATGATCAAGGAAGGCTATCCGCCCGGCCACGCCACCGCGCTGGTGGCGGTCTCCTCGGTGCTGGCCCTGATGATCCCGCCGTCGATCCCGATGATCGTCTTTGCTATCGCAATCCGGGAAAGCGTGGCCAAAGCCTTTTTGGCCACCATGGGCCCCGGCATTCTGCTGGCGATTACCTACTGCATCCTGAACTTCATCTTCCTGCGCAAAAACACGACGATCACCGTGGCGCCGAAAATCCCCCTGACCGAGGTTGCCAAAGAAGCCACCGATACCGGCAAGAAGGCCAGCCTGGCCATTATCATGCCGGTGATCGTGCTGGGCGGGATCTATTCCGGCATCGCCACTCCGACCGAAGCAGGCGCTGTTGCGCTGATCTATACGCTGATTGTCGGGATCATCATCTACCGCTCCTTGCCGATGCAGGCCTTGTTCAATTCGACGGTTGAGGCCGCGCGGCTGACCGGTGCGATCCTGATGGTGCTGTTTTTCCTGTTTGTGATGAGCCGCGGCATGGTGCTGGCCAAGGTGCCGACGCAGTTTGCCGATCTGCTTTTGTCGATCTCGGACAACAAGATCGTCATCCTCTTGCTGATCAACCTGCTGTTGCTAATCATGGGCATGATCATTGATGACGTCTCTGGTGGGGTGCTGGCTGCGATCATCCTACTGCCGGTCACCCAGAAGATCGGACTGGACCCAATCCATTTTGCCGCTATCGTCGGAACCAACCTCGGCCTTGGCAACATCTCCCCGCCGTGCGCTCCGCTGCTCTATATGGCAGGCGGCGTCACCCGCCAACCATTGTCGGTCTACGTTGGCCCGACCATGAAGTTCCTGCTGCTGGGGCATTTTCCGATGGTCCTGATCGTGACCTTCGTGCCGCCCGTGGCCCTGTTCCTGCCGGGCCTCCTGGACTGACTTTGTACGCTCAACCCCTCATTAAGAAGGAAAACACGTCATGTTGGAAGAAGCCAAGAGACGAACACTCGACCTGCAAGACCGCATGCGCCTGGCGGGCATCCAAAAGGCCGTCTTCACCGACGAAAGCTCGATTGCCTATCTGGCCGGTTTCTGGGGCTATCTGGGGATCGAGTTCGGCCGCCCCTCGATGCTGGTCGTCGACGCCAATGATGAGCCCACCGTCATCACCCCGCTGATGGAATCCGAGATGGTGGCGGAAATGACCTGGGTCGAAAACGTCCAGACCTGGGAAGACATCGGCCAGCGCAGCTGGGGCCGCGCTCTGGCCGGCGCTCTGGGTGAAAATCCCCAGGAAATCTGGATTGAGCGCGGCTCCATTCCCGCCATCGTGCGCAACCACCTGGACGACACCTATCCCGGCGTGCCCCTGAAAGACATCTCTCCGGTGCTGGGCGCAATGCGCACCATCAAAACCCCGTTTGAAATCGGCATTATGAAGGAAGCCGGCCAGATTGCGGGCGCTATGATGGGGGCCGCCCACGACAGCCTGCGCGAAGGTGCACAGGAATATGAAAGTGCGCTGGCGGTGATCGAGGCCGGTTCGCGCAAGGCGGCCACCTTCCTGACGGACAAGGGCTGGGACCGCTTTGTCTCGCCGATGATCCACAACCTGCAGATCCTGCAAAGCGGCAAGGACGCCTCGATGGTGCACCGCCGCGCCAGTGTCAAAGCTTATGAAAAATTCGACCCGGTCTATTTCTGCTTCTGTAACATGGCGCAGTTCAAACAGTACAAGCTGGGCTTTGACCGCATGTTCCACATCGGCGATGTCACTGATCAGGCCCGCGACGTTCAGGAAGCAGCCATCGAAGCCCAGCAGGCGGCGATTGCAGTGATGCGACCTGGCGTACTGGCCGAGGACGTCGCGGCTGCCGCCAACGAGGTCTACCGCGCTCGCGGCTATGAGACCGGCTACCGCACCGGCCGCTCCATCGGTGTTGCCTATCTGGAGGCACCAGAGCTGAAGGAAGGCGACAAGACCGTGCTACAACCTGGCATGACCTTTGCGGTCGACGGCGGCATTTCGGTTGATGGCGTGACTGCAGGCCGGATCGGTGACTCCGTGGTGGTGACCGAAACCGGCACCGACTATATCACCAGCTACCCCCGCGAAATCCTGCTGAGCAAAGGCTGATCTATGACAGCGAGCCTGAACATTGTTGTGGGCCAAAGCCCTGCGGACCTTGACGGTCCGCAGGCGCGGCTGACCTGGTTGCGGGAATGTCTGTCCCAACTGGACGGCCAGCATGTGGACCTTCTGCTCCTGCCTGAATTGTTCCTGACCGGCTATAACATCGGCAGCCGGGTTACGGACCGGGCAGAGCCTGCGGACGGCCCCTCTGCCCAGGCCATCGCCGAACTTGCACGGGCGCACCGGATCGCCATTCACTACGGGTTTGCAGAACGCCAAGATGGGCAGATCTTCAATTCCGCCTCCTGCATCAGCAAGGACGGGACACTCCTGGCAACCCACCGCAAGCTACTGCTTCCGCCGGGTTTCGAAGGGGATCACTTCTGTCCAGGCATCGGCTACACGCAATTTGAACTGAACGGCTTCAATGTGGCCACGCTGATCTGCTACGACGCCGAATTTCCCGAAACCTTCCGGGCGGTTGCCCAGGCCGGGGCGGAATTGGTCCTGGTACCGACGGCCCTGGGTGCGCAATGGGGTGTTGTCGCCAACACCGTGATCCCGGCCCGCGCCTTTGAGAACGGTATCTATGTCTGCTATGCCAATTCCTGCGGCCATGAGAACGGCATGGATTTCTATGGCGGCAGCTGTGTCATTGCCCCCGACGGGCAGGAACTGGCCAGGGCCGGTGATGGAGAAGAGCTGTTGCGTGCGCAGGCCAACCTAGAGGCAGTTGCCGTGGCCCAGGCCCGGCTGCCCTATCTCGCCGACCGGCTGAATCTACCTGATGGTCCAGGCTGATCCGCAATGGAGGTTTGCTTGGCGCTTTGCCGCGACTGAGCGAGCGTGTTACTCGGTCAGAAGTTCAGCTAAACCACTTCGCAAATCTACCTGTGGCGACCAGCCTTCAAGTTCCTCTTTGCCAATCCAGTGTTTCACTCGCTCACCAGTTTTGTGAGGTCCCGCACTGAGCAGCCTCATCTGACTGGTCCAGATTGATTGTTAGTGCATCATCGGCCTCTGATCCATCGGTATTGTAGCTTCAGGTGCCGGTGGCCTGTAACCCAATGCACTGTGTGGTCTCTTTGTATTGTAATGCTTCCTCCATTCCTCGATCAGGATCTGAGCTTCACGCAAGTTATAGAATACTTCACCATTGAGCAGTTCATCCCTCATCCGTCCATTGAAGCTCTCGCAATATCCGTTTTCCCATGCACTGTCGGCAGGGCATCGCATGGCGATGTCCCGAGAGGGGTGATCCTGGTTCGATGTAGGCGGTTGCTGCTCCGACTGCAGTGATCCAGTCTCGAACAGCTTTAGCGACGAACTCCGGGCCATTGTCTGAACGTATGTACTTCGGCGCACCGCGCAGGATGAACAGGTCCGTCAGTGCGTCGATGACATCTGTCGAGTTCAGCTTGCGCTGTACCTTGATCGCTAGGCATTCACGGCTGTGTTCATCAATGATATTCAGCGTGCGAAAGACCTTGCCATCATCTGTCCGGCAATGAACGAAGTCATATGACCAGACATGGTTGCGGTATTCAGGCCGCAGCCTCACGCATGATCCATCATTCAGCCAAAGCCGACCCTTCTTCGCTTGTTTCGCCGGAACTTTAAGCCCCTCTCGTCGCCATAACCGTTCAACACGCCCATCGCTCACGGACCAGCCCGCATCTCTTAGCAAGGCGGCAATCCGACGATACCCGTATCGGCCAAACTGACGAGCCAGCTCAATCATGTCGGTAACCAACCGGTCCTCGTCTGCACGGCCTTTCGGGATATGTCGTTGCGTCGAACGATGTTGTCCCAAAACGCGACAGGCTCGGCGCTCAGAGACTTTGAACTGGTTGCGCACATGATTGATGCAGGCACGACGACGAGCGGGGCTCAGGGGCTCCGCCCGTTCGGGCCTGAATTGATCCACAGGATCAATTCCTAGACGGCCATCACTCCCTTTGCAGCTTCCTTCAGGATCAATTTGTCCAACGTCAGATCTGACACAGCCCTTCTGAGCCTGTCATTTTCCTTTTGAAGCCGCTTCAGTTCTTTCAATTGATCTACGCCCATTCCACCGTACTTCTTACGCCAGCGATAATAGGTCTGTTCAACAACACCGATCTGTCTGATCGCATCCAGACGGCGCATGCCTTGTCCCATCAACACTTCAACTTGCCGTAACTTCGAAACTATCTCTTCCGGCTTCGGTCGCTTGTTTGCCATTCTTGGTCCTCCGTTTCCTAAACATAGGGGCGGACCAGTTCAGTTGGGGAGGCTCAGGGGCAGAGTGAAAACTCTCACTCTTTTCCTCTGTCTAGATTTTTTCGGGTGAATTTTCACTATTTATGAATGGTTGCGTCAGGAATGGCCAATAGTCTGTCAATGTGACGGCAGCCTAGGGTTGCTTTTTAAGAAAGATCGTCGTGACTGTTTTTCAGGCAAGGGCAAATCAAGTCAGTTGCGAGTTCCAGCTTCCAGGTTTCCACTCAGCAACACACCAATCGAAGTGAACAGGCTTTAGCGAGCCTTTTCGACCGCAAGTAAGAGCATTCTTCCTAGTAGAGGAAAAAAAATCCCCCACGTGATGCGCTGAACCCGTAGTCTTGAGGGCCATTCTGGAAAAGGGGAGGAGTGGTAAATGCACCAGTTCTTACAGCAAAGAACAGCGGTTTTGGGCCAAGGAGGTAAACAGATGCCCATGTGTGTTTGCTAACCAAATGACTTGGCTAAGGAGTGACTAAACTCAATCAGATCAGATAAAGCTGAGGATAGCACCAATCAGGTGGCAACTGGCCGATCATTGGGGAAGAGCCTGGCACCTGCGGTCCGGGAATTCGGGACCTGGGTGGGCATGAATATGGCCAAGGGTCTTGATCTCACCTTCGCAAGCAAGACTACGTCAGAAAGCCCCTTGCTTTTAGATAGCTGGCCTCGGCGCGCTGCGCTTTGGAGGCGGGAGAAGCCTGAGTTTCTTTTTCCGGAGCCTCGAACATACGGGCAAGCAAAGCCTGGGCTCGGGGCGCGACTGCTCCGAGAGAGCGGATTTTCTGCGCCATGCGCGCGGGCTGATGATCGTTTTGCAGAACAGCAGGAAGCTGGCAGGTGGCGGTATCTTCGTTCTGCTCCTCCTCTTCTGGGGCATCACATTCCCAGGCTTCTTCCTGGTCTTCCAAGCAATTGAGGTCTTCGCCGCTCATTTGTGTTTCCTTCTTGCGTCTTGATCATCCTTTGGAGGGAGAGATCTGCAGCTTTGCCGAGGCTTCAAAGAGAGAGATGGGCAAGTTTGAAGCGAGCCCTGTGTATGGGCGGGTAAGCTGCGTGGAACCAACTTCTGCCGGATCCGATTGCCTTCCAGTATAGCTTGTATTCCGGGATGCAACTTGACGCCTAAGGAGAATAGAAGCGGAAATTTCGCGCGTCCATTATCCAAAAGGTTAGGTCATTCTTAAGATTTTATCAGCAATGCGCAGGAAATGGATTTGCAGTCCGCCCATACCGATGTTTAGTGACATGGTTGCGCAATGGAGGAAAAGGGATCCATGCTCTCGGCGACTCTGGATACGATTGTTGGGCCGCTCACGGTTGAAGAGCGCGATGGTGCGATTACCCGGCTGACCTGGACACGGTCCGAACAGGGGGAGAGCGCCTTGCTCAGCCAGGCGATAGCGCAGCTGAGGGCTTATTTTGCGGGGGAATTGCAGGTTTTTGAACTGCCGCTGCGGGTGGAAGGATCAGATTTCCAACGTGCCGTATGCGATGCAATGTTTGCCATCCCCTTTGGGGAGACGCGAACCTATGGGGAAATCGCAAAGGACCTTGCTGCACCGCCACAGCCTGTGGGCAACGCCTGTGGCGCAAATCCAATTCCGGTCATCATTCCCTGTCACCGGGTTTTGGGCGCCAATGGGTTGGGCGGTTTTTCTGGTCAGGGTGGGGTGGAAACAAAGGTGACCCTGCTCAAGCACGAAGGGGCCGCGAGTTTGCTGCTTTAGGGAGATAAAGGCGACCTTTGGCTCGCAAGCGCCGTAGGATGGCAGATTTGCCTGTGGTTTGTTCAATGCCACCTGGGAAGGTGATGGTGTCGGGCAGGCAGCGCGCGCTGCCAATCAAGCAAAGAGAGCCTGAACCTCATCATAGAGCGGGGCGGTATTGGCGCCTGAGCTTTCGCCAAGATCTACAATCAATGCCAAAATGACAGATTCCATATCAGCGTCAGAGGGCGGGGGAACTTCCGTGTCAGGAGGCGCTTTTGTCGAAAGTTCAGTTTCCGGAGTTGCACCAGTTTCTGTTGTCGGAGCGACTGCGGGATTGCTGGGAGGTTGGGCCTCAGCCACAGCTGCTTGTCTCGCCCTCCAACCCCATGCCTTAGCGTGATCTGGCGGGCCTGGCTGCTTGCCACCACTGACGGTATTGAGGGCATTGTTCAGCCCGGGTGGGCCCGAAATCGCGTCCATTGTTGTCTCCAGTTTTGCTTTGCTCAAAGCACCTACCGACAACAATTGTGTCCAATCCTGAATTAACTCTGGCTTACAACTCACCCAGAAAAGTGGTGTAGATGAGATTTAAACTTATGCGAAATTTGCAACGGGGTGCTGCCCCTAGAAAAATCTGAACCGGGGTGAGCAAAACCGGCGCCAAAATGTTTTGGCTTGGCGCGGGTCCAGGTCAGTGGTCAGCGTTTTTCGGGGAAGATTTGTTGGGCGATGCCAACAAAAAGCAGATAGACAGATGTCACGATCAGCCCCCAGTGGGCCCAGCTTTGGGGGTGAAAATCAACCCAAGCGGCCCAGCCAGCAAAAAAGGTCCAGGCGAGGGCGACTGGCAAGGAAACCTTGCGCCAGCGCTCTGTGCGGACGGGGTGGATGAACTTGAGTGGAAGAAACATGGCAATCGCCAAGAGGGTAACAAGCACCAAACTTGTCCAGTGACTGGGCTCAAGCGCAAAGATGACCAAAACCAGCATATTCCAACAGCCGGGAAATCCCGAAAAGGAGTTGTCTTTGGTCTTCATCCGTGTGTCGGCAAAATACATGGCACTGGCAAAGGTGATCACGATAATCGCAAACCAACCGGTCCAGCCCGACATCAACCCGGATTTGAAGAGAGCAAAGGCGGGTATGAACACATAGGTCAGGTAGTCGATGATCAGATCCAGTAGCACCCCATCGAACTGCGCGGCATAGCGCTTGACTTGGTAATGGCGCGCCAGCGGGCCATCCACGCCGTCCACGGCAAAGGCAACCACAAGCCAAACGAACATCAGGCTCCATTTTGCATCCACGGCGGCCAGCATTGCCAACATGGCAAAAACCGCGCCGGTAGCGGTGAGGAGGTGGACGGAGAGGGCACGGATCTGAGGTGTCATAGCCTTCTGATGACGAATTTCACCCGCGCCCGCAAGGGGTCAATGCAAGCGGAGAGAGCTCTTCGCGCTGGTCTTTGCTTCCCAGGTTCCTTCACTCGGCAAGGATTTGCCTTGGGTGAGGTAGAGCATCTCTTCGGAGAAGGGGCCAGGCTGGGTGCCAGGCGTTGGTAGGATAGCGGGGAGATCAGGGAAACGGATCTGAGCAGGGTGCGGTGCCGGGGCAGCGGGGGCTTGAAATTGCGCGAAATTCGCAAGATTCATCTCTGGTGTTCCTTTCTGGAATTCGGTCCTTCTATCGATACAGCGGGAGAATTAACCATGGCTGACCCCGCAAAAGCAAAGTGCCCCGCATTTTAATTAAAATGAGGATCTTGATGACCTCTTCTTCCTTTCTTCAGTGGGCCTACCCCTGTTGTAGGCCATCGTTTCGCTGAAAGTGTTTCTCTCCGTGCAAGTGCGAGAGGTTCAAAACCAGCTCATAGGCGAAAGAGTGTTCACCGGAATTCCTTGGGGTTGAACCGAAGGGATGAACCGGCTCTACTCTGAATCACTTTTGTTAAGCTATTTTTTCGACAGCCCAGGGGTTTTGACAGGTGAAGAACATTGTAATTTTGGTCGATGGCACCTGGAATGATGGTGGGACTGACCAGCAAGAACGCTCTTTGTTGACCAATGTTGTATGGCTGCGGGACCTGTGCTGCGACAATGAAAAACAGACGGTCTGGTATGACGAAGGTGTTGGCACCGATGGCGGTTTGGACAAATTGCTTGGGGGCGCGCTGGGCCTTGGGCTGACGCGGGGAATTTGTGCAGCCTACAGAGCGGCTTGCGAAAGATACCAACCGGGGGATCGGCTCTACTTTTTTGGCTTTAGCCGCGGCGCATACACGGTGCGAACCGCAGCCGACATGGTGGCTGCCATCGGCCTGGCAGATCTATCCAATGTGCCAGAAACAATGCGAGATACCTTTTGTCGCAAGCTTTTCGATGTCTATCGTGGCAAAACTGAGCTGAGCAAACTGGCAGCGGCAAAGTTCTTCAATGCTGAAACTGCGGCCAAAGCTGGCGGTACCACTCCGATCCATCTTGTTGGGGTTTGGGACACCGTCGGAACAGCAGGCATTCCGGACCATTATGTTCTGTTGAACAAGCTTGACAGGGTTTCCAAGCGGCACAATTGGGCCAATACAGAGCTTAGCCCGGTGGTCCTGAATGGTCGTCATGCGGTTGGAATGGATGAACAGCGTGAGAGCTTTGTCCCCGCGCTTTGGACCAATAAAGACGGCAATATCTCCAATGACGAACGGATCAAGCAGCTCTGGTTCTGCGGTGTCCATACGGATGTCGGAGGTGGCTACGAACACCGGGATCTTGGCAATATTGCCATGGGCTGGATGGCCGAGGAGGCTCAGGACCTCGGTTTGCTGCTGAAAGAAAATCCTGACCGTCCGATCCCGAAAGAGCGCGCGATGGGCGTGGTGAATGACTCTCTGCAATCGGTTTTCAAACATATGTGGACCCGCCCGCGTGGGGTACCGAATGTTCATGCGGAAGAAAATGCTGCGCTGTTTCACCCTTCGGTTCTGCGTCGTTACCAAGATCCGCAGTGTCCTTCTCGCCCAGATTGGCGTGCGGCGAAGCTGGATCCAGAAGAGACCGTCTGGCGCAGCGCCTGGGCCAAGGATCGCTGGAGCCCTCTGGGGGTCTATTGCGACCCGGAGAAAAACTATGAAATCAGCGCCGAAGGGACCTGGTACGACAAGGACCGTGCCTATGATCCAGCAGGAACCTGGTTGAACAAGTCAAAGATGCCTCTAGCGGCTGCTCTCAACATGCATGGAATACCTAATTGGATCAGCAAGCTCTCTGGTAAAACAAAGGGGGGGGGCTATCGTCGGGTCTGGGGCTCCTGGCGGGTGCCAGACTCCAAACCCTTTGTTCTGATGGGGGTCATCGCGGATGGTGTTGGGGTGACACGGCAGGGCGAAGTCACCCTGCCAGACCCACATCGACAGTTCGAAATTGGCGCCGGTGTCAGAATTGGACCTGGAACGGCGGTAGAGCTACAGCGCGGAGGCTATCTTTACTGTTTTCCAAATGATGTCTGGAGTTTTTACAAGAACAACCGGGGCCATATCACAGTTGCGATAAAACGCACATAAAGGTGCGGGGCCTGGGATGCCAAGAGCGGTGGCGCGGAGTGAGGCCAATTGCGCCCGGAAATCGCGAAAAAGGTGAGGTCAAAGATGTAAATTCAATTGATGCTTGACTGAATGGTCGTCCTACGACAAGAAAATTTGCGTGAAAAGAAGGGCGAATTTATGAAGAATCAATTTGTTGCGGCTTTGGCCATTGGCGCGATGCTTTCGGCCTGTGCGCCGGTAAAGGGCCCAGAGGAAAGCGGTGTCTCTGTTGCTTTCAAAAACGATGGCGCCAAGGAATTTGTTGCTGGTTTTCAGCCGGTCAAAGTGACGATAGAGCAAGGAACCGACAAGGAGATTGCAGGTCAGTGTAAACTGGATTCGTCCAAGTATTCTGCTTCTTTTGCGGCCCCTGCGACTGTAAATGTTCCCGCCTACAGCCAAGGCGCGGTGAACGCGACGTTGAGTTGTGATGTCGAGGGCGAAATGCACCAAGTTGCTTTCAAACCTGTGAACCTCTCCAAGCGTGCGCGCAACAATTCTTCGCTTGCGGTTGGTCTTCTTCTTTGCCCGATCTGCGGTATCGGGATGGCTGCGGGCGGTGCGGGTGAGAAAACCGGCGATATCTTTGGCTTCTTTGAGATGAAGCTCAAGCTCTAACTCTTTTTCAGGCGCCTAACCCAAAGTCCTGGCTCTGCTCTTTAGGCAGGGGCGGGACGGGCGGACCAAAACAAAGCCTCAGCACTGGTGAAACAGTGTTGAGGCTTTGCTATTCAGGCATGATCTACCTGTTGCTGCAAAAATTCTGGCGGTGTGAATTCAGCTCACATTCGGCCGGGCCTGTCGGGGCTAGAGTTCACGCCTTTGGATGGGCACGGTTATAGACGGCCATCAGGTGGGCGGTGTCGACAGCAGCATAGGCCTGCGTGGTTGAAAGCGAAGCATGGCCAAGGAGTTCCTGGATCGCGCGCAGATCGCCCCCCGCTTCCAGTAGATGGGTGGCAAAACTGTGTCGCAGAGCATGCGGGGTCGCACTTGCGGGCAGGCCAAGCTGTGCCCGGACCTTGGCCATGGTGCTTTGAATTTGTCGCGGGTTCAGCGCGCCTCCGCGCACGCCGCGAAACAAGGGCGTCTCTTTTTCAGCGCTATGAGGGCACAGCGCCAGATAGTGATCAACCGCATCACGGGCCGCATCCAGGACCGGCACCAGGCGCTCTTTGCCGCCCTTGCCCAAAATTCTGAGGCTGGCAGGCAGAGGGGCGTCACCGCCCTTTAAACCCAATGCTTCGGAGATACGCAGCCCGCAGCCATAGAGCAGTGTTACAACCGCCAGATCGCGAGCGCCTATCCAATCGGTTTCAGATTGCTGTTCAACCCTTTCCAGCACGGCTTTTGCGGCTTCTTCCGCCAGGGGGCGCGGCAGTTTCTTTTGGAATTTTGGCGCCCGCGCTGCCAAAACTGCAGTGGGCTCAAAACCCTCGCGCTCTGCCAGCCAACGATAAAAGCTCTTAACGGCTGAAAGTCGTCGCGCCAGGGAGCGGGGACCGGTTCCGCTGCCGCGTTCCTGTGCCATCCAGGCGCGCATATCTGCGGTCTTGATGTCTGCCAGCGCCTTCAACCCCTGTGGGCTGCCCCGGTGCAGGGTCATAAATCCCAGGAAAGAGGTCAGGTCGCCTTGATAGGCCGTGATCGTATTTTCGGAAGCGCCTGATAGCGCAGTCAGACCCAGTAGCCAGTTTTCCAGCGCATCGCGGCAAGCGGGGGAGATCAGGAGCCCGGCGTTGTTCGGTGACGCCGATTGTAGCGGTTCTGAGAGATTCGGTTTGTGGCCTTTGCCGCTCACGACAGCCAGCGGCGCATGCTGCGCTCAAACACGCCGGCAAAGAAGGTCAAAAGGTCGACACCGTGTTGCGGCGTGAACTGATGCGGATCTTCCGAGCCTAGCACCAAGAGACCCGGCAGGCGTCCTTCGCCGAGATCGAGGCGCAGACAGGCCTCGGAGCGAATCCATTCGGCCTTGTCGCCATAGATTGTCGGACTGCCACCTTGGAGCTGACGAAGGGTGACTTGCTTGTCGCTCCCGCGTTCGCTCATAGCGTAGCTTTCGGTAAAGCCTGGCCCCACAAGTTTCAGCACATCATCCCTCTTGGCGGCAGCACTGCCGCTGCCATCCTGTGCGGATTCCAGAACCAGGGCAATGACTTCAACATTCAGTTTCTCGGCCAGATCGGATTTCAGCGCTTCCAGGAAACTCTCAAAATCGGTGGGCTCCAGCAGGCGCAGCACGGCCCGATGGATCTGTTTGGTGCCGGTGAGGTTTTCATAGGCGGTGGCGACAACAGAGCGATAGACGTCCTCAAGGCGATCCAGTCGCGCTTCCATCCTGTCCATGGCGATGCCACGCATATCAATGATATTGGAGCCCATCGCCCGCTCGCTGGCGGCCACAAGGACCTTCATCAGGCCCTGATCTTCCAGAAGGGCGTCAGGCTCCGCCAGGATTGCGTCGCGAAGGGAAGTATCGAGTTTTGCGCTGCTCATTCTTGAACCTCTTGGGGCTTTGGGCCGCCTTATAACATGGGTTTTGCGGCTGCGGGCAAAAAATGCCCTTCCAGCGAAAGTTTTCCATCCACCGGGGCTCCCGCCCAGAACGGCTGGATCAAAGATCCCTTGTTCTAGTTGGTCTACCCTTAGGGTGGGGGGCTACAGCGCTGTCCTACTTCAATTTTGAAGGGGGGAAGAAAAAGGTTTGGCCTTTTCATTCCTCTGCACTCAGAAGGGGAGGACGAAATCCGGAGGCATCATGAGCCACTTCAGCTAGTCTCAGCAAAAGGTCTGCTAAGGGCTGCTGATGTCTGTGCCAGATCTTCTCTAGGTTCACGGCTTCGCCCGACTGGTCGAATTTGACCTTGTTGGTATAGCGGAGCAAGTTCCAGCCGCGTAGCGCGTCACGTATATCCAACTGACGCCATGGCAACTGGAGTGTCTGGTCCGTCCAATCTCCGGCTTGCCGAATGTTGCCAAAGCGCTGGGCAGAATCGTGGCACCAATAGTGGAAAGCGATAACACCAAGCTGTTTGGCCGATGGGATGTAGTGGACTTGGACTTGTCGCAATCCATCCTTCGAGAAGCCGAGGATGAACTCCGCCTGATACATTTGATTGCCGGGCTCCCACCCGGCAACATAGACCGGGTGGGGCGCGTAGTCTTGCTCTGCGAGTTCGGCTCCAACCTTTTGAAGCCACCACGTCCAGACCTGTTTGTGGCGCAGTTTCGTCAAGGGGATCAGAGGATCTTGATTTCAGCCGCTTTGATATCGGCAAGGAAAGCATCCAGGCCCTTGTCGGTCAGCGGGTGGTTGACCATGGACTTGATCACCGAAGGCGGGGCGGTGATGACATCGGCACCAATGCGGGCTGAATCCAGAATATGGTTCACCGAACGGATCGAGGCCGCCAGGATTTCGGTGCTGAAACCATAGTTGTCATAGATGGTGCGGATGTCTTCGATCAGCTCCATCCCATCAAGGTTGATGTCGTCCAGACGGCCGATGAAGGGCGAAATGAATGTCGCGCCGGCCTTGGCCGCCAGCAGCGCCTGATTGGCCGAGAAGCAGAGGGTCACATTGACCATATGGCCATCAGAGCTGAGCACCTTACAGGCCTTCAGACCGTCCCAGGTCAGCGGCACTTTGACAGCGATATTTTCGGCGATCTCGACCAGCTTGCGGCCCTCGGCGATCATGGTTTCTGCGTCGGTCGCGGTGACTTCGGCAGATACAGGGCCATCTACCAGATCGCAGATTTCCTTGGTGACTTCGATAATGTCACGGCCGGATTTCTTGATCAGCGAGGGGTTGGTGGTAACACCATCTACCATGCCCAGGTCGTTGAGCTCGGCAATGGCATCGATTTCGGCGGTATCTACAAAGAATTTCATTGGCGGGATCCTTTTCGGGAGAGTTTAGCCAGGATTGCGCTAGCCTTTAGCGCATGACAGGGGCATTAAAAACCCCTGTGGCCATCTCTCGGCCACCAGCATAGCGGAGACCGGAGGCGTGAGCGCAGAGGAATATTTCCATCAAGGTGAAAGGGTTGCGGTCCTGACCGCGCAACCACTGGACCGGTTGCTGGACTACCGCGCGCCTGAAGGGGGCTGTTTTCGTGGCGCCTTTGTCGAGGTCCCCCTGGGCCCGCGCAAGGTTCTGGGGGTGATCTGGGGCAGCGGCAGTGGCGATTTTGATTCGGCCAAGCTGCGTTCAGTGATCCGGGTCTTGGACGTCGCGCCCATGCGCGATGAGATGCGCGCTTTTCTGGGCAAAGCGGCGGATTACACCCTGACACCGATGCATGCGATGCTACGGCTGGCAACCCGTGCGCCGGGCCTTTCGGATCCGCCCTCCATGCGCAAGATCCTGCGCCTTGGTGAGGGAGAGCCGGACCGCATGACCGATGCCCGTGCCAAGGTCCTGGCAGTGATGGAAGAGTTCGGCGGTCTCGCCTTCACGCCCAAGGAGCTGGCGGATATGGCGGGGGTGACCGCCTCGGTTGTCAAAGGTCTGGTGAAGCAGGGGGCGCTGCGGGAAGAGGAAACACCGCGCGATCTGCCCTATCCAAGATTGGACCCGGAATTGCCGGGCAAGGAATTGACGCAGGATCAATCCGCCGCCGCCGCCGCCCTGGCTGTAGGTGTGCAGAGCGGGGGGTATGGTACCACGCTGCTCAAAGGGGTTACCGGGTCCGGCAAGACCGAAGTTTATCTGGAAGCTGTTGCTTCCTGCCTGCGCAAAGGGCGACAGGCCCTGGTGCTGTTGCCGGAGATTGCGCTGACGGCTGAATTTCTGAAACGGGTGGAGCAGCGTTTTGGTGCGACACCAGCGGAATGGCATTCCGGCGTGACGATGACCGAACGGCGTCGGGTCTGGCGCATGGTGGGGCAGGGCAATGCACAGCTGGTGATCGGCGCGCGCTCCGCGCTTTTCCTGCCCTTTCGCGATCTCGGTCTGATCATTGTCGATGAGGAACACGATACCTCTTATAAGCAAGAGGACGGCGTCCTTTACAATGCGCGCGATATGTCGGTGCTGCGGGCAGCTCTCTGTTCGGCGCAGGTGGTGCTGGCCTCTGCGACGCCCAGTCTGGAAACCTGGGCGAATGCGGAGGCTGGCAAGTACAAACGTCTGGATCTGACCGCGCGCTTTGGCACCGCCGTGCTGCCGGAAATGAAGGCGTTGGATATGCGGGCAGAGGAGATGCTGCCTTCCACCTGGATTTCGCCCAGCCTGAAATTTGCGATGAAAAAGCGGCTAGAGGCGGGAGAGCAATCGCTATTGTTCCTGAACCGCCGGGGCTTTGCACCGGTCACCATCTGCCGGGCCTGCGGTGCGCAGGTGGCCTGTGATCACTGCGATGCCCGCATGGTGGAGCACCGGTTCCTCAAGCGGTTGATGTGCCACCAATGCGGGGAGACAAAACCGGTGCCCGAGGCCTGCCCCTCTTGTCAGGTCGAAGGCAAGATGGCGCCTGTTGGCCCCGGTATCGAACGCTTGGGAGAGGAAGCCGCGGCCCTCTTCCCAGAGGCGCGCATTGCAGTGCTGAGTTCGGATCTCTTTGGCTCTGCGCGCGCCCTGAAAACCCGGATCGAGGAGATCGCCGCAGGTGAGGCGGATATTATCCTGGGCACCCAGCTGGTGGCCAAGGGGCATAATTTCCCTTTGCTCACTTTGGTGGGGGTGATTGACGCTGACCTTGGCCTTCAGGGCTCTGACCTGCGGGCCGGGGAGCGGACCTTTCAACTGATGCGCCAGGTTGCCGGGCGCGCTGGGCGGGCGGAACGCCCCGGCGAAGCCCTGCTGCAGACCTTTCAGCCAGAGCATCCGGTGATCCGGGCCATTCTGAGTGGCGACGAAGAAGAGTTCTGGCGGGCTGAGGCGGAACAGCGTCGCGAAGCCGGTGTGCCCCCCTATGGACGGATGGCAGGGATCATCCTCTCTGGCAGTGATCTGGCGCAGGTTTTTGATCTGGGTAATGCGCTGGCGCAGAATGACGGCCCTCTGCGCCAGATTGGGGCACAGCTCTTTGGACCGGCACCGGCCCCCATCGCACGGGTGCGCGGGCGGCATCGGGTGCGGCTATTGGTCAAGGCCGCCAAGGGTGCCCCCCTGCAAGAGGCGCTGGCGCGCTGGGTCGCGCCCTTCAAACTGCGCGGGGATCTGCGCCTGAATATCGATATCGATCCGCAAAACTTCTTTTAGAGCCTCCTGCCTAAGCGCTTGGGGGGATGGCTTTTGGAAGCCAGAGGTTGCGCGGATTTCAAAAGGCGCCTGTGCGATTCTGCAGTGCCTGATGTGCAAGCCCTGCTTTGGCCTCGCCAAGCCTTGGTTTTGGGCGTAGATCTGGCGCCATGTTTAGACCTCTCGCCCTAGAAGATGCACGCGCGCTGCCGTTCTGGCGTCGTCCAGAGACCCTGTTGTTTGTGATGGCGCTTTGTATGCCCATTGCCTTCAATGCCTGGTCCGCCCTGCTGAACAATTTTGTCATCGAAGCGGCCAGCTTTGATGGGGCAGACATTGGTCTGCTGCATACGGTACGGGAAATCCCCGGTTTCCTGGCCGTTGGCGTGATTGCAGTGATCCTCTTTGTGCGTGAACAGGTGCTGGGGATGATCTCCTTGATGATGCTGGGTCTGGCCACTGCGGTCACCGCCTGGTTCCCCTCGCTTGGCGGGATCCTGACCATCACCCTGCTGAGTTCCATCGGCTTTCATTACTATGAGACGGTGAACCAATCGCTGCAGCTGCAATGGCTGCCAAAAGACCGGGCGCCGCAGATGCTGGGCTGGCTTGTTGCGGCCGGGTCTGCGTCAACTCTGGTGGTCTACGGCTTGATCGTGCTTTTGTGGGAGCCGCTGGGGCTGAGCTACAATCAAGTCTTTATGGCGGCAGGTGGGGCAACCGTGCTGATCGCCTTGTTCTGCCTGCTGGCCTATCCGCAGTTCGACAGCCCAACGCAGCAGACCAAGAAACTGATCCTGCGCCGACGGTATTGGCTCTATTATGCGCTGCAGTTCATGGCAGGTGCGCGGCGACAGATCTTTGTGGTCTTCGCCGGCTTCATGATGGTGGAACGCTTTGGCTTTGAGGTGCATGAGGTCACCAGCCTGTTTCTGATCAATCTTGTGATCAATATGCTCGCGGCCCCCTTGTTGGGACGCTTTGTTGCGCATTTTGGCGAACGCCGGACCCTGATCTTTGAATATGCCGGGCTCGCCCTGGTTTTTGCCCTTTATGGCGGGATCTATTGGTTTGGCTGGGGCGTGGTTCTGGCGGCGACGCTCTATGTGGTGGATCATGTGCTCTTTGCCCTGGCTCTGGCGCTGAAGACCTATTTCCAGAAGATCGCGGATCCGGCGGATATTGCGCCAACAGCAGCCGTGGCCTTTACCATCAACCATATTGCGGCGGTCTTCCTGCCCGCGCTGTTGGGGCTTTTGTGGGTCATCTCTCCCGGAGCAGTGTTTGCCCTTGCTGCGGCGATGGCGCTGATCTCGCTGGCGCTGTCCTGCCTGATCCCACGCCACCCGGAGCCGGGCAATGAGACGATCTTTGCCAAATATGCCTCCCGCGCCCCCGCAGAATAAAGCAGGCGGAAAAGGGCAGAGGGAATAGCAAATGCCCCTGCTGCGCTGGGCTTTCAGGCGACTTTGCATGCTCGGGACTTGACCTTGCACCAGCTTGGGCCTAGGCGCGGGGGCAAGCCCTAGCAGGAGATCCCCCATGCCGACCTTTACCGCTCTGACCACCCTTACTGGCAAATCCCAGGCTGAGGCGCTGGGCGAGGCAATGGAACGCCTGATCCCGGAACCCACAGGTGTGGGCGTCTTTGAGATGGAAGATGGCTCCGGTCTCTGGGAAGTGGGGGCCTATTTCACCGAAGAGCCCGATCAGGCGGGTCTTGCCCTTTTGGCGACGATGCATGGGGCCAAGGAATTTGCGGTTTCCGAACTGCCTGAAACCGACTGGGTTGCCCATGTGCGCCGCGAGTTGGCTCCGGTCGAGGCAGGCCGTTTCTATGTTTATGGAAGCCATGATGCGGAGACCGTGCCGGAAGGCCGCATTCCACTTCTGATCGAGGCTGCAATGGCATTTGGCACCGGTCATCATGGCACCACATTGGGCTGCCTCAAGGCCCTGGATCACCTGATCGATGAAGGCTTTGAGGGCCGGAAGGTCGCGGATATCGGCTGCGGGACCGCAGTTCTGGCCATGGCCGCCGCGCGTGTCTGGGAAGGTGACTTCATCGCCAGTGATATCGATGAGGTCGCAGTCGAGGTGGCTGAGGCCAACCTCAAGGCCAACGGCATGGAGGGGGCTGTGACATGCCTGGAGGCTGCGGGCTTTGATCACCCAGGCCTGCAATCCTGCGCGCCCTATGATCTGATCTTTGCAAATATCCTGAAGGGTCCGTTGGTGGCGCTGTCGCCAGATCTGAGCGGCAACCTGCGCCCCGGAGGATTTGCGATTCTCTCGGGCATCCTTAACGAGCAGGCGGATGATGTGGTTTCCGTTTATGCCGAGAATGGAACCAATCTGGTGCGCCGTGATGAGATTGGCGAATGGACAACGCTTCTCTTGCAGCGAAAAGGCTGAAATTAACCCTTTTGTGCTGAATTTTAGACAATTCGCCAAATATTAGGATACTCTTAACGCAAGACATTCCGCTGGTGGGGGCCAGTTCGGAGATTGTGGTATGAGTGTACAGCATCAGGAGTTCCGTGGCCGCGTTTCAAAGCTGCAGGGCAAGCATCGCGCTATGGCCAGCGGCTATTCCGCACGGGTACAGAAAGATGGGCTGATTGTGGTGGAGCCACGCAGGATCCGGTCCCGTTTTTCGGGCCGGTTCGTTGTGTTGTTCCTCGTGGCTTTTCTGGGTTTCAAAGCCTTCTTGATGGCAGCCCTGGGTTTGGACAGCTATGAAGAACGGGTCGCGCGTCTGGCAACAGGTACAGGAGTTGAGCGTGCCGGGGCCTTTGTGATGCAGGTTGACCCGATTTCCCGTTGGGGTGCCGAAAAGATCGGTCCAATCCTGCGCTGAGCTCTGGGGCTGTTTCTTGATCAGAGGCGGCTGCCTGCAAAACGCTGACTGCAAAACAATGTGAAAACGACGGATATCGGCCTGAGGCAAGTCCTCGGGCCTTTCCTGTTTCTGGGGACGTCGTTTCGCTAGGTCCTTTCTCAGCAGGTTCAGGTGCCGAGAAACAAGAACGCCGCGCCCTTTTGGGGGACGCGGCGTTTTATTGGAGGCTCCACAGGGAGGAGAAGGAGCCTCACAATCTGTTATGAGCAGTCTCTTGGGCGTGATTAGAAAACCTGACGGCCCTCTGCTACCCCTTCGATGTCGCCGCGGCACAGGCCGATGTCGGCCAGTTCGCGGTCGCTCAGGCTTTCCAGCGAGTTTTTGGTGACGCGTGCGTCATTCCAAGTAACAACCGCTGCAAAAGCGGAAACGAAAAGGCTTCCGATACGGCCAAACAGGCCGGTGGAGCCATAGGTGGTGCGGGTGGTGTCAAATGCAGCCATATCCTCATCCTCTAAGTTTGTGTGTTCCTGTCCGCCCGACCTCTTGTCGCTGCGGTAAGGGGCATTTAGGAGCAGTTTTTTTGCGCAGCAAGACATGAAATTGCATGCCTCATATGCAGTTTTTGCATAACTCTTGGCCCTTGAAAATAAGGGCTTTTCGCATGTTTTCCCCTCTCCGTCGGAAATGTCGTTCCGCCCATTTTAAAGCGTCGGTTTTGGAACAGGATTCGGGGGTTTCTGCTACCGGTTGCAGTCTGGCTGGGGTGGGAAAGCTGTTGGAGATGTTCGCCTTTTGTGCTAGTTGGCGGAGAGTAAGGCAAAAAAAATTTCAGGGGCCGGGCAGAATCCGGGCAGGTAATGCGCATTTTGGGAATTGATCCGGGTCTCAGGACCCTTGGCTGGGGTGTTATCGAATCGCAAGGCAGCCGTCTCAGCCATGTGGCGAATGGCCTGTGTCATTCTGATGGCGATGATCTGGGGGAGCGTCTCTTGTCGCTGCACAACCAGGTGAGTGAGATCATCGAAGCCTATCAGCCGGATCAGGCTGCGATCGAGCAGACATTCGTCAATAAAGATGGTGCGGGCACGCTAAAGCTGGGTCAGGCGCGGGGGGTTGCGCTGCTCACCCTGGCCAAGGCGGGTTTGCCAACAGGGGAATATGCCCCCAACCGGGTGAAGAAAACGGTTGTCGGTGTTGGCCACGCGGAAAAAGAGCAGGTCCTGCATATGGTGAAACTGCAACTGCCGGGCTGCGATCCCAAAGGGGCGGATGCGGCGGATGCTCTGGCGATTGCTATTTGTCATGCCTATTACGGTGGAACGCAGCAGCGACAGCTGAGGGAGAAACGCGCATGATCGGCAAGCTCACCGGGCGTCTGGATTACCGGACGCAGGATCACATACTGATCGACGTGCACGGGGTCGGCTATATTGTTTATTGCTCGGAGCGCACCCTGGCGGCCTTGCCCGGTACCGGCGAAGCGGTGGCGCTTTATACGGATATGGTGGTGCGCGAGGATCTGATGCAGCTCTATGGCTTCACCTCTCTGGTAGAGAAAGAGTGGCATCGGCTTTTGTGTTCGGTTCAGGGTGTGGGGGCAAAGGTCTCTCTGGCCATTTTGGGCGCCCTGGGGCCGGATGGGGTCAGCCGGGCAATCGCTCTGGGAGATTGGGCCGCGGTGAAAGCCGCCAAGGGGGTTGGCCCCAAGACCGCGCAGCGCATTGTGCTGGACCTGAAGGACAAAGCGCCCGCGGTGATGGCCATGGGCGGCAGCGTTGCCGATGCCATGGATGGGCCGGGTCTGGAAGTGATTGAGGAGGCAGAACCTGCTGCCACCAAGTCGGCTCGCAAGACTGCGCCGAAGAAACCCTCGGGCGCGGCAGCGGCTTCTGCCGGGGCGCTGTCGGCCCTGGGCAACCTTGGCTATGGTCCTTCCGACGCGGCCGCCGCAGTGGCGGAGGCTGCTGCCACCTATCCCGATGCAGATGAGGCAGAACTGATCCGCGCTGCTTTGCGACTGTTGGCGCCGAAGGGGTGAATGAGGGATGATGTATAAGCTAACAGGGCAGCGTCCGTCCGCGAGCAGAAAGCATAGCTCCCGCCCGGCGGGGCGGACGGAAGCTGCCCGGCTTGTCGGCCAGGTGGTCCGGCAAGAGTATAACTGGTGGCGGAGAAGCAAAAATGATTGATGCCGATCCAGCTCTGCGCCCCGAACCGTTGCCGGAAGATGGGGCCGGAGACAATGACCGCGCCTTGCGGCCCCAAGGGCTGGGCGAGTTTATCGGCCAGGCCGAAGCCCGCGCCAATCTGCGGGTCTTTATCGAAAGTGCACGCCGTCGCGGTGAGGCCATGGACCATACTCTGTTTCACGGTCCTCCGGGTCTGGGTAAGACGACGCTGGCGCAGATCGTCGCCCGTGAGTTGGGGGTGAATTTTCGCATGACCTCTGGACCGGTACTGGCAAAGGCGGGCGACCTGGCGGCGATCCTGACCAATCTTGAGGCACGTGATGTGCTCTTCATCGATGAGATCCATCGCTTAAACCCAGCGGTGGAAGAGGTGCTTTATCCGGCGATGGAGGATTTTGAGCTGGATCTGGTTATCGGCGAAGGGCCAGCTGCCCGCACGGTGCGGATCGAACTGCAGCCCTTCACTCTGGTTGGTGCCACCACCCGCATGGGGCTGTTGACGACGCCACTCAGAGACCGGTTCGGGATCCCGACGCGGCTGCAGTTCTATACGATTGATGAGTTGCATGAGATTGTCACCCGTAATGCCCGCAAGCTGGGCGCTCCGGCGGATGACGCCGGAGCGCGTGAGATCGCGCGGCGCGCCCGCGGCACCCCCAGGATCGCAGGCCGGCTCCTGCGCCGCGTGGTGGACTTTGCGGTTGTCGAGGGCGATGGAAAAATCACCCGAGAGCTGGCCGATGGCGCGCTGACCCGGCTGGGGGTAGACAATCTTGGTCTGGATGGTGCGGATCGCCGCTATCTGAATCTTATCGCCGAGAATTATTCTGGTGGGCCCGTGGGGATTGAGACGCTCTCCGCCGCGCTGAGTGAGAGCCGCGATGCTTTGGAAGAGGTGATTGAGCCCTATCTGTTGCAACAGGGGCTGATCCAAAGGACCCCGCGTGGGCGGATGCTGGCGCAAAAGGCCTGGACCCATTTGGGGATGCCGCCCCCGCAGCGTGCGAGTGATCTCTTTGGCTGACTTGAGCAGACGAGATGTGGATTTGAGAGAGGCTTCTGCACCGGATGAAGCCCGCGACCTCGCTGCGCTGAGCGATCTGGTGCGTGAGGTCTCGGATCTCTATGCGGAGCGCTTTGCGATCCGGCGTGATCCAGCCTGGTATCTGGGCAAGATGAGCGAGGAGCTGGGTGAAGTCACGGCGGCCTACCTCAAACTGCAGGGGCAGGGGCGCGGGACAGTTTCACGCCGGGATCTTGAGGATGAGCTGGGTGATCTTCTGGGGTTCGTACTGCTTTTTGCGGATTGGCAAGGCGTTGACATTGGCGCTGCGCTGCAACGCAAATGGGGGGCCTATCTGCCAGTAGAGGAATAAGTCATCGCCAGAGCTCCCGCCCGTCGGCCCGCATTTTTTGAAAATGCAGCCTCCCGTTGGGCAGGGCAGCGCGCCTTTGGCGCGCTGCGGTGGGGGCATATCAGAGCGCTTGCTATAGGGTGCAACCGCGCCGCGTCAGCGGCGCCGGGCCCAAGGCCCCAAGGGGACCTGCCAGAGGCAGGGCAACCGGGCTGCGGGAGCGCCCCCCTTCCCAGCTTCAGCGAGCTTGCCGTTTCGAGCGCATCAAGGCATAGAAGCCGAAAAACATGATGCGCGCGCCAAGGAGGGCGGATATGTCCCTGAACCTGACACCTGAACAGATCCAGGCCTATTTCACCCGTCACGACGGGTCCTATGGCTTTGCCCGCTGGGGGCGCCCGATTGCACCTATCGTCTTTGGCGTCGAGGATGAGACCCTGAAAGTCATCAAGGGGGCAATCGAAGCGGTTGTCACCCTCTCAGGTCACCAGATGGCGGAAACCGATCCGGAATTGGGCTCGAACCTGATGTTCTTCTTCTTCCGCGATTGGGGGGAACTGCTGGAGGTTCCGGATCTGGACCGGTTGATCCCGGGCCTCACAGCCCTGGTTGCCCGCCTCAAAGCTGCGGATGCGAGCCAGTATCGCGCCTTCCGCTTTGATGATACTGGCGCCATCCAGGCAGGATTTGTCTTCCTGCGGATGGAGGGCGCCATGGCAGAGCTGCCGGCGGAAACCCTGGCGCTCAGCCAGGCGGCGCAGATGATCCTGCTCTGGGGGGATCAGGCCTTTGCTGAAACCTCCCCCCTGGCCGTATTGCCCGAGACCGGTGCGACCATCCTCAAGCCCGAGGTGGCGGGTATCATCGCGGCCGCCTATGACCGGATGATGCCACCCAGTGCGGATGACGCCAGCCATGCGCTGCGGCTCTTTGCGCGGCTGCAGGGCTGAACCTGTGCGGGTCTTTCTGGCGCTGCCTCTGCCAGAGGCCCTGCGCGACGACCTAGAGGATCTGGCCCTGACCCTGCGGGCGGGGCGCCTGGTGCCTGCCGAAAACTATCACGTGACCCTTGCTTTTCTAGGGGAGCAAAGCGAGGCGGACCTGGAGCGACTTCACGTAGAACTCCAAAAGCTCTCCTCGGCGCCGTTTTCTCTGCAGATCGAAGGATTGGAAGCGCCTGGAAGCAAAGCGCCGCGCGTACTTTGGGCGAAACTCGCATCCAATCCAGAGCTAACGGCGCTCCACAAGGCGATCCGGGGAAGGCTGCGGCTCTGTGATATGGATCTCCCGCGAGAGAGATTTCGCCCACACATCACCCTGGCGCGTTTCGCCCGTCCGCTGCGGCGCGGGGACGCGATGGAGATTGCCTCTTTCTTGCAGGCGGAGGGCGGCTATCGCCCAAATGCCTTTCCTTACAGCGGTTTTGCACTGTACCAATCGCGGTTGACCTCGGATGGTGCCCTCTATGAGGAACTTGCGCATTACCCGTTTCAGTCAGAGCCTCAGGAAAACCCATGAAAAGCAGAACCCTACGGCAGAACCGCTAAGCTCCCTTGCTGATGCCGAGGCCAGCGCCTAGGGTGCCGCCGCAGTGAACAGGAGGTTCCCAGCCATGGCGCATCAGTTCCCTTTGAGGGTCTATTACGAAGATACGGACATGGGCGGCGTTGTGTATTACGCCAATTACCTACGCTTTATCGAACGTGCCCGCAGCGACTGGGTGCGCAACCTTGGCAATGATCAAAACGCCATGCGCGACGAGGGGTTGATCTGGGTGGTGCAGCGGGTTGAGGCGGATTACATTCAACCTGCCAAATTCGATGATGTTCTCCTGGTGGAAACCGAAGTGCTAAAGGTTTCGCCGGCGCGCCTGGTCATGGGGCAGGAAGTTTCCCGCGATGGCGAAGTGCTGTTTCGCGCCAAGGTCAATGTCGCCTGTATCCAGGCAGAGTCCGGCCGCCCGCAAAGGCTTCCGGCAGAGATTCGCGCATTGCTGCAATAATCACGCCTCTCACTCTTGTTTCATTGGCTTTTGCGCATGATCTGCGATAGCTTGAGGCCAAATAAGGCCGCAAAACAGGCCATCTCGGGGCAGAGCAACCCGGAAACTCATGAGGCGCTGGGATCACCAGCATAGAATAGAGCAGGCAAATGGAAGCAGAAACTCTGGCGCTGGCGCAGGAGATTGATTTCTCCATGTGGGGCCTTTTTGCGCGGGCAACCCTTACGGTCAAACTGGTGATGCTAATGCTGATCGTAGCGTCGATCTGGTCCTGGGGCATCATTTTCCAGAAGCTGATCAATTATCGCCTGGCTCGCAGCGAGGCGGCAGAGTTTGACCAGGCCTTCTGGTCGGGGGAACCTCTGGATGGGCTGTTTGATCACCTCGGGCCGGAACCTTCGGGGCGCGCGGCACGTATCTTTGCGGCTGGAATGGCGGAATGGCGGCGCAGCCACCGCAGCGACGGCGGCTTGATCCCCGGTGCCCAGGCAAGGATTGATCGCTCCATGGATGTGGCCATCGCCAAGGAAACCGAAGATCTGCAAAGTGGCCTTTCGATCCTGGCGACCGTGGGCTCCACCGCCCCCTTTATTGGCCTCTTTGGCACGGTCTGGGGGATCATGAACGCCTTTATCGAGATTGCCGAGCAACAAAACACCAACCTGGCTGTTGTGGCACCGGGCATTGCAGAGGCCCTGTTGGCGACGGGGCTTGGCTTGCTGGCAGCGATCCCGGCGGTGATTTTCTATAACAAGCTGAGTGCGGACAGCGATCGGATCCTGGGCGGCTACGAGGCCTTTGCCGATGAGTTCGCCACCATTCTTAGCCGTCAATTGGATTCCTGAGCGATGGGTGCCGCTGTACAGCAGCCGCAGGGAGGTGGCCCAAGACGTCGTGGGCGACGGCGCGGGCGCTCCAAGCCGATGGCAGAAATCAATGTGACCCCCTTTGTGGATGTCATGCTGGTGCTGCTGATCATCTTTATGGTGGCCGCCCCTCTCTTGACCGTAGGTGTTCCGGTTGACCTGCCCAAAACCGCCGCCGGAGCCTTGCCCGGTGAGCAGGAAGAGCCTCTGACTGTGACCATGTTGGCAAGCGGGGAGATCCAGATCCAGACCACTGCCGTGGCGCGCGAAGACCTGGTGGGTAAGCTGCGCGCCATCGCGGCAGAGCGGGACTCTGGCCGGGTCTATCTGCGTGCGGATGGGGCCATTTCCTATCATGATGTGATGCAGGTCATGGGCGCACTCAATGCGGGTGGCTTTGAAAATGTGGGGCTGGTGACCGATATCGGTGGATCAGCGCTGGACGCGGGCACGCCCGCTGTAGCTGGCCAATAGGCGAGGGATCTCTCGGTGCAGACCGGAACCAAAATCTCTCTGGCAGGACATGGGGTGCTGATGGGCTGGGCCGTCTTTGGCGGCTGGTTCTCTGCTGCGCCCGAAGCCGTGCAGGTGCAAGAGGTTTCGGTGATTTCAGCGGCTGATTTCGAACGGCTGAGCCAGCGCCCCGCAGCCCCGGTAATTGCGCCAGAGCCAGCAGCACTAAGCGAACCAGAACAGCCCGTAGAAGTTCCGCAGCTAAACACAACCGCCGAAACCCAAGTGGAAACTTCCCAGCCTGAGACGGTGCAGACGCCTGCTGTGGAAGTCCCGCCGGAGACCGTCCCGACGCCGGATCCCGCGCCAGAGGTTGCCCCGCAGCCCCCTGAGATCCTGGATGCGCCTGAAAGCAGCAGTATCATTGCGGCGCTGCCGGAACCGGAACAGCTGCGCCCAGCCGAACGGGTGGCACCAGAACCGGTTGCAGCGCCAGAGCCTGAAGTGGCAATTGATGATATCGTTCAGCCCGAGGTCTCTACGGATGTCGGCGCTGAGGCGGAACAGGAGGCGCAGGAAGAAACCGCCGAGGAAGCGGCCAGTGATCGAATTGTCACCGAGGCGAATGAAGATGAGGAGGCGGAGCTGGAACCTGCCCCTGTCGTCTCGGCGCCGAGCACCTCTTTGCGGCCACAGGTCAGGCCGCGCCGCCCACAGGCCCCAGAGCAACCGACCGAGGTTGCCGAGCCCCTGGATGATGCCGAAAGCGAGGCCCAGGATCAGGCAAGTGCAATCGAAGATGCGCTGGCTGCAGCCATCGCGGGCGGCGGCGAAGTAGAGGCGCCCGAGCCCTCTGGCCCGCCGCTCACCTCGGGTGAGAAAGACGCTCTGCGCGTTGCGGTCTCAAAGTGCTGGAATGTCGGCTCGCTCTCGTCAGACGCGCTGCGAACCACGGTCGAGGTTTCGGTCACCCTTAGCCAGGACGGCAAGCCTGATCCGGGCTCCATAAGGATGATCTCCAGCACCGGTGGCTCGAACTCGGCGGCCAAACAAGCCTATGAGGCCGCGCGCCGCGCAATCATTCGCTGTGGCGCGCGCGGTTTTCAGCTCCCAGCCGAGAAATACAGCCAATGGCGCGAAGTTGTGATGACCTTCAATCCAGAAAAGATGCGGATCAAATGAGACATGGCTCTATTTTCCAAAGGCGCGCCGGTTTCGATCCTGCGTCGAAAGAGCCGGAACTTCCCCTGACCCGGATAGCAAAACCCATGTTAATGACTTTGAAGCTTATTCAGAAAAGGACGCGGAGCATATGAGATCCAGTTCAACATCTCTTGCCGCAGGCCTGATGCTTGTACTTGCGGGGCTGTTTGCCGCCGCCTCTGCCCAGGCCCAGTCTGGTCCATTGCGCATTGAAATCACCGATGGTGTGATAGAACCTCTGCCCTATGCCGCGCCGAGTTTCATTGCCGATAACGCTGCTGCCGCTGAACTGGCGCGGGAAATCACCCGCGTGGTCGCCAGCGATCTGAGTGGGACAGGCCTGTTCCGAGAAGTTCCTGCATCCGCGCATATTTCCAAAGTGAGCGATTTCAATGCACCGGTGCGCTTTGCGGATTGGAAAGCGGTAAATGCTCAGGCGCTGATCACCGGATCTGTCTCCGCTCAGGGAAATCAGCTCACGGTGCGGTTTCGCGGCTATGACGTCTTTGCCGAGAAAGAGCTAGGCTCGGGCCTGCAATTCAACGGCACCAAAGAGGGTTGGCGCCGTATGGCGCATAAGGTGGCAGATGCGATTTACAGCAGGATCACCGGCGAGAGCGGCTATTTCGACAGTCGCGTGGTCTATGTCTCTGAGACGGGACCAAAGAACGACCGCCGCAAACGTTTGGCGATTATGGATTACGACGGCGCCAATGTGCAGTATCTGACCGATAGTTCTGCCCTGGTGCTGGCACCGCGCTTCTCTCCCACCGGGGATCGGGTGCTCTACACCAGCTATGAAAGCGGGTTTCCTCAGATTCATGTGTTGGATGTGGGGCGGGTGCAGCGCCGTGTCCTCTCTGCGGATCAGGGGATCATGACATTCGCACCGCGCTTTGCACCGGATGGCCGCACGGTGGTTTATTCGCAGACGGCAGGCGGCAACACCGATCTATTCACCATGGATATCGCAAATGGCAGTCGCAAACGGCTGACCAGTGCACCCTCGATCGAGACCGCACCCTCCTTTTCGCCAGATGGCAGTCAGATCGTCTTTGAAAGTGACCGTTCGGGCAGTCAGCAGCTTTACGTGATGCCCGCAAGTGGCGGCGAAGCCCGACGTATCAGCTTTGGCAAGGGGCGCTATGGAACCCCGGTCTGGTCGCCACGTGGGGATCTGATCGCCTTTACCAAGCAAAGCAAGGGGCGCTTTCATATCGGGGTCATGCGCACCGATGGCAGCGAAGAGCGCCTGCTGACGGCCTCTTTCCTGGATGAGGGGCCCAGCTGGTCCCCAAACGGGCGGGTCATCATGTTTACGCGTGAAACCCAGGGCGCCAATGGGCGGGCCTTGCTCTACTCCGTGGATATTCTGGGGCGGAACCTAAAGCCTGTCAGAACCCCGGATGGGGCCTCGGATCCGGCCTGGTCGCCACTACAGAAATAGCGGCGTAAGCAGATTGGCGCAGAAAAAACAAGGGCGGGAAGTCATGAATGGTTTAGCTGCCCGGCCTGTGTTAAATTGAGCAAAAGACGGGAAAAGGAATGGGCGGAATGGGCATAGTGATGAGCGGTTTGAAAAAGGCCACCTTGCTGGCAGTCGTGCTGGGCCTGTCGGCCTGTAGCAACGCTGTCTGGGACAATGCAGGCGGAAGTGGAACCGGCACAAGCCCGGGAGGATCCAATCTGGATCCGGCCAGCCCGGCCTATTTCCAGCAGGAGGTTGGGGATCGCGTGCTTTTCCCGGTTGATCAGTCGACGCTCTCGGCAGAAGCGACCACGATCCTTCAGGGGCAGGCCCGCTGGTTGACCGCCAATCCTGACTATGTGGTGACCATTCAGGGGCACGCTGATGAGCAGGGCACCCGCGAGTATAACCTTGCACTGGGCGCGCGTCGTGCAAATGAGGCACGGGATTTCCTGATCGGCCAGGGGATTGCTGGTACGCGTATCCAGGTTGTCAGCTTCGGCAAGGAACGCCCGCTGGAAATCTGCTCTGCCGAAAGCTGCTATGCCAAGAACCGCCGTGCAGTGACCGTGCTCGCAGGTGGATTGACGGGATAAGCCAATGCGTCTGATGCGAGCCCTTTTCCTTTCTACGGCCCTGATGGTGCCTCTGCCCCTGGCGGCGCAGGATCAAGAGACACTGGCGGATATTCGTCAGGAGCTGACGGTTCTGCATGTGGATATTCAGCGTCTGAAGCGAGAGCTCTCCACCACCGGAGGCGCCAGTTCCGGGGTAACCGCTGGTGGTTCTGTTCTCGATCGGGTCGGCGCGATTGAGCGTGCATTGCAGAGCCTGACTGCGCAGACTGAACAGTTGCAATATCGCATCAATCGCATCGTCAGTGATGGCACCAATCGGATTGGAGATCTGGAATTCCGTCTGGTTGAGCTGGAAGGCGGAGATATTGCCGCCCTGGGTGAAACCACCACATTAGGCGGTGAAGATCAGAGCACGCAGGTAGAAACCGGTCCTGAAGTTCAGCCGGGCGGCGGGACCGAACTTGCAATCGGCGAACAGGCAGATTTTGACACCGCCGCAGCCGCATTGGATGCGGGCGATCATCAGGTTGCCATCGATAAATTTGCGCTCTTTGCGCAGTCCTACCCCGGTAGTCCTTTGACACCTGCTGCGGATTTCAAACGCGGCAAGGCGCTGGACGGGCTGGGAGATACACGCGAAGCCGCAAGGGCCTATCTTGCGGCCTTCACGGGAAATGCCACCGGAGAGGTTGCGCCGAATGCTCTATTCGAGCTTGGCGCGGCTCTGGGACGTTTGGGGCAGGTAGAACAGGCCTGCATTACCCTGTCAGAAGTGGAAGTGCGCTTTCCTGGCCAGAGCATCGTTGCCCAGGCCGCTGTGGAGATGGCTGCACTCGGCTGCTCTTGACCAGGGCTGGCAGCGATATTGCGGCACTGCTGAGGTCGCAATTCGGGGCTTCGCCACCGCCTCGGGTCGGGGTTGCGGTATCCGGCGGCGGTGATTCCCTTGCGCTGCTCCATCTGCTCAAATCCTGTTTTGACGGTGAACCGGTAGAGATCCTGGCCGCAACTGTGGATCACGGGCTGCGCAAGGAGTCCGCCGAAGAAGCCAAATGGACTGCCGAAGTCGCACGCGGGCTTGGGCTGCGTCACGAGGTTTTGATCTGGGAGGATGGCCCAGAGGAAACCGGGAACCTGCAAGAGCAGGCCCGCCATGCCCGCTATTCCCTTTTGACCAACTGGGCCCGCAGGAATGGCATTCCGATCCTGACCCTTGGGCATACAGCTGATGACCAGGCAGAGACCGTCTTGATGCGGTTGAGCCGCGCTGGGGGAGTCAATGGTCTGGCTGGTATCCCGCAACGCCGTACTCTGAATGGTGTCACCCTTTTGCGGCCTTTGCTGGAGGTGCGTCGCGAAGCCCTGCGCAGCTATCTGCGTGACGAGGGGCACGATTGGATAGATGACCCAAGTAATGACGACAGCAGATTTGAGCGGGTGCGTTTTCGTAAAGCGCTAGAGAATCTGGCAGAGCTTGGGATCACCGTTCCAGCGCTTGCAACTGTTGCACAGAATATGAGTAAGGCGCGCAAGGCCCTGGATTGGCATGTTTTTCTGGCAGCGCGCGACATTGCACGATTTGAAGCTGGGGCAATGGTGTTTGACCTGCGCAAGTTCCGGACCCTACCGGATGAGATCGCGCATCGGTTGTTGCAGCAAGCAATCCAGTGGATTTCCGGAAACCCTTATCCTGCGCGGCGACTGCCAATGATTGAAGCCGCCGAGCAGGCCAGACGTGGCGGCTCTGCCACGCTTTCGGGCTGTCGAATCATGAGCCGGAAATGCGGCGTTTGGGTGTGCAGAGAATTTGCAGCCGTGGAACACAGTAGCGCCCCTTCGGGGGGGATCTGGGACGGGCGCTGGCGAGTCTTTGCCGGAGAATTCGGCCAAAGTGAATTGCGCCCGCTCGGGGCGGAAGGCATGAAACAGTGCCCCGAATGGCGTTCGCAAAACCTGCCTGGCCCGGTTCTGGAGGTCACGCCTGCGCTCTGGCAGGGCGGAAAATTGATCGCCGCACCACTGGCAGGATATGCCAAGGGAACCACCGCAGAATTGGTAAATAGCGAAGAAGAGTTCTTTGCATCGCTTTTATCGCATTGAACCTGACTGAATGTTCCTTATTTTAAGCGCAACGGGGCTGTCCTGGGAGGGCAGCCGGATATTGGGAGATTTGCCTTGGGCAACGCACGTAACATTGCATTCTGGGTTGTGCTTTTCCTGCTGGTCTTGGCGCTGTTCAATCTGTTCAGCGGATCTGGCAGCACGATGCAGAGCAACGAACGCACTTTTTCGGATTTTGTCACTGCAGTTGAAGATGGCAAGGTCGCTGCCGTCACGCTGGATGGTGAGCAGGTTCGTTTTAGGACGACCGATGATCAAAACCACGTCACGATCAAGCCGGCCGATGCAGAAGTCACAACTCTTCTGATCGAACATAACATTCCGGTTCGGGCCGAAAAGCAGCAGCAGTCTGGCTTCCAGTCCTTCCTGATCACGCTTCTGCCCTTCCTCTTGCTGATCGGTGTCTGGATCTATTTCATGAACCGGATGCAGGGCGGTGGCAAAGGTGGCGCCATGGGCTTTGGCAAATCCAAGGCCAAGATGCTGACCGAAAAGCACGGCCGTGTCACCTTTGACGATGTTGCAGGCATTGACGAAGCCAAGGAGGAGCTGGAAGAGATCGTCGAGTTCCTGCGCAACCCGCAGAAATTCTCCCGTCTCGGCGGCAAGATCCCCAAAGGCGCGCTGCTGGTGGGCCCTCCGGGTACTGGTAAGACGCTCTTGGCCCGTGCCATTGCAGGCGAGGCCGGCGTACCCTTCTTCACCATCTCGGGCTCTGACTTTGTTGAAATGTTCGTGGGTGTTGGTGCAAGCCGCGTGCGTGACATGTTCGAACAGGCGAAGAAAAACGCGCCTTGCATCGTTTTCATCGATGAAATCGACGCTGTGGGCCGTCACCGTGGTGCCGGTTATGGCGGCGGCAATGATGAGCGCGAGCAGACCCTGAACCAGCTCTTGGTTGAGATGGACGGTTTTGAAGCCAATGAAGGCGTCATCATCCTGGCCGCCACCAACCGTAAGGACGTGCTAGACCCCGCACTTCTGCGTCCTGGCCGTTTCGACCGCAACGTGACTGTCGGCAACCCTGATATCAAAGGCCGCGAAAAGATCCTGGGCGTGCATGCCCGCAAAACCCCGCTGGGCCCAGACGTGGACCTGCGCATCATCGCGCGTGGTACACCGGGTTTCTCTGGTGCGGATCTGGCCAATCTGGTCAATGAGGCCGCCCTGATGGCCGCCCGTGTTGGTCGCCGTTTTGTTACCATGGAAGATTTCGAATCTGCCAAGGATAAGGTGATGATGGGGGCAGAGCGCCGCTCGATGGTGCTGACCCAGGATCAAAAAGAAAAAACCGCCTATCATGAAGCCGGCCATGCCGTTGTCGGCTTGGCCCTACCGCTGTGTGACCCAGTCTATAAGGCTACGATCATTCCCCGTGGCGGCGCCCTGGGTATGGTTGTCTCGCTGCCAGAGATGGACCGGTTGAACTACCACCGCGATGAGTGTCAGGAAAAGCTGGCGATGACCATGGCGGGCAAAGCGGCTGAGGTCATCAAATACGGCGAAGACCATGTCTCGAACGGCCCTGCTGGTGACATCCAGCAGGCCAGCCAGCTGGCGCGCGCCATGGTGCTGCGTTGGGGGATGTCGGACAAAGTCGGCAATATCGACTATGCCGAAGCCCACGAAGGCTACTCCGGGAATACCGCAGGCTTCTCGGTCTCGGCCAATACCAAAGAGCTGATCGAAGACGAAGTTAAGCGCTTCATCCAGGAAGGCTATGACCGTGCTTTGCAGATCCTCAAGGACAAGAATGAGGAATGGGAGCGTCTGGCACAGGGGCTCTTGGAATATGAGACCCTCACCGGCGAAGAGATCAAACGCGTCATGAATGGCGAGCCGCCCAGCGAAAGCGGCGACGACGCGGATGACGAGGGCACCGGAACGGCCTCTGTCACAGCGATCCCCAAGGCCAAGCCCAAGAAAAGCTCGGGCGATGAAGCGGGTGACATGGAACCGGAACCCACTTCCTGATCTGACCTCCTACAAGAATATGAAACCCCGGCCCTTAGACAGCGGCCGGGGTTTTGTTTTGCGCCAGTTCCGTCTCCGGGTTCTGCAGTCAGGATGCATCCGTCCGGGCCGTTGCGAGGGCAGGAACTTGGGATGCGGTCTTGCAGCGCTGTGACGCTCAGTCCAACCGCAGCCGTGCCAAGGCATAGATCAACAAAACAGCGCAACAGAAGGCGGCCATCAGGAAGGGCGCACGTAGGGCGAGGTCCCGGCCCATTGGTTCTTCCAGAGCGGAGACGACAAAGCCACCGGCCATGGCGCCTAGCGGCATCGAACCCCAGCCAAAGAAGCGGTAGATGCTGTTCACCCGGCCCAGCAGTTCCGAGGGGATGCGCCGCTGGCGCCAGGAGACGGTGATGACATTCCACAGCATGGCGGCGGCGAGGACCGCAAACAGGGCTGCGGCCATAACCACAGCGCTGCTGCTGAAGCCAACAATGCCATAGCCGATGCCCCAGACCGCAATTCCCAGATACAGACAACGGTTCAGGCCGATCCAGCGGATGGCATAGGGGGCGGCGAGGCTACCGGTGATAGCGCCCAGGGCCTCAATCGAGAGGATTGCGCCGTATTCCGCAGCCCCCAGCCCCAGAACATCCTGAGCAAAGAGGATCTGTACGGTGATTGTCGCGGTGGCCAGAAAATTCGCGATCCCCAGAACGATCGCCAGCCGCAGGAGCTTGGGATCTTCCCGCATGAAGCGCATCCCCGCCAGCAGCGCTTCTTTGAAGCGCAGTCCTGAAGGGCGCGGAGGTTGCATTCGGATAAGGTAGACGCAGCCAGCCGCCAGGATGAGCGCAGCAATATCCAGCCCGAAGGGCAGCCCGATCCCGGCTGCTATCAGCACCCCGGCCAAAGGCGGGCCGATGAACTGGCCGGTCAGCTGCTCCGCGCTCCACATCTGCCCATTGGCGCGCTCCAGATCCTGCTCCCCAACAATTGAGGGAAGGATAGTCTGGGCAGCATTGTCGCGTAGCACCTCGGCAGATCCCAGCAGAAAGGCCAGTCCGGCAAGGATCCAGACACTGCCCTCAGCGGGTGTGCCCAGGGCGAGCAAGAGGATGCCTGCAACGATGCCAGCGCGCAGCAGATCAGCCTTCGCGATCAGGCTGCGCCGGTCGCTCCCGTCAATAAACACACCTGCGGGAACAGAAAAGAACAGCCAGGGAAGGCGGGTGGCTGCTGCAACTGCGGCAATGGCCGTCGGGTCGCGAGTCATCAATGAGGCCAGCCAGGGCAGGGCCAGGACAATCATGCCATCGCCAAGATTGGTCAGGGCACCTGCGGTGAACAGCAGCCGGTAGTTCCGGTTTCGAACTAAAAGCGGTGAGGCCATGGCCGCGCTCCTCTCAAAAGGTGGTGAATACCTGCCCGGTCATGATGTGGCGGTCAATGGCCTGCCAGTGCCTGATGCAGCGTCACTCAGGAGATTGCTGCGCTTTCCGGGCTTTTCATTGGAGTGGTACTCTCTATGGTTCGCGGCAACAGATCCGATGGGCGTGGGGCCCAGGAGAGACAGGAGCGCGAAAATGCCGGTATTGCTGGAAACAGAGTTTGTTGGGGAAATCATCTGGGCCGGAGCCACGGCGGCAGGCGGCGGATTGGCTTCGGAGATGACCGATCAGCTGGAACTAGGCTTCCACGGTCTCACCGGGGTGCGCCACGCGGGGGAGAACCGTGCCTCCTGTGTTCGGGTCAGTAATCTCTATCCCAAGGGCACCGAAATCCGCAATGTGCGCCAGCTGAGCATTCTGAGTGCCGAAGAGCTGGAACTGATCGCTGCCGATATGGGGCTGGAGGCTGTCAATCCAGCGGACCTTGGCGCCAATCTGGTGCTGAAGGGTATTCCCGACTTCACCTTTGTGCCGCCTTCTTCCCGTCTGCAGGCACCGGATGGGACGGTGCTCACCATTGATATGGAGAACCGTCCCTGCATCTTCCCGGGCAAGGAAATCGAGAAATCACATGCCGGTTTTGGCCCCAAGTTCAAACCGGCAGCCAGAAACCGGCGCGGTGTGACCGCCTGGGTCGAGCGCCCCGGTGCCCTGCGCATCGGTGATAAGCTGAAGCTGTTCATTCCGGACCAGCGCGCCTGGGCGCCCTGATTCCGGCGCGCTTGCAGGGCACGAATTTCATATTGTGGACATTCGTATCCCAATCTTTGGGGCGACGCCGCTTCACGGCCGGATAATGTCGGAAATCACGCGCGCTTTTTGACGCATTCTGGCTAAATCTGAGCCGGAATCGGCGTCTCGGCGTCGGTATAGGATTTTCACATTCAGGAACCAGGCCATGAGCTACAAGAGTGATATCGAGATCGCCCGTGAGGCGAATAAGCTCCCGATCCAGGAGATCGGTGCAAAGATCGGCATGTCGAACGACGACCTGCTGCCCTATGGCCACGACAAGGCCAAGGTGAGCCAGGAGTTCATCAACTCCGTGCAGGGCAAAGAGGACGGCAAGCTGATCCTCGTCACCGCGATCAACCCGACCCCGGCGGGCGAAGGCAAGACCACCACCACCGTGGGTCTGGGCGACGGCCTGAACCGCATCGGCAAAAACGCGATGATCTGCATCCGCGAAGCCTCCCTCGGCCCGAACTTCGGTATGAAGGGTGGCGCTGCAGGTGGCGGCTACGCACAGGTTGTGCCGATGGAGGAAATGAACCTCCACTTCACCGGCGACTTCCACGCCATCACCTCTGCCCACTCGCTGCTGTCGGCCATGATCGACAACCACATCTACTGGGGCAACGAGTGCGACATCGACGTGCGCCGCGTTGCATGGCGTCGTGTGGTCGACATGAACGACCGTGCCTTGCGCACCATCACCGCCTCTCTGGGTGGCGTGTCCAACGGCTTCCCACGTGAAGCAGGCTTTGACATCACCGTGGCTTCCGAAGTTATGGCGATCCTCTGCCTGGCAAACGACCTGAAAGACCTGGAAAAGCGCCTGGGCGACATCATCGTTGCTTACCGCCGTGACAAGACCCCGGTCTACTGCCGCGACATCAAGGCAGAAGGCGCAATGACCGTTCTGCTGAAAGACGCGATGCAGCCAAACCTGGTACAGACCCTGGAAAACAACCCAGCGTTCGTGCACGGCGGGCCCTTCGCCAACATCGCACACGGCTGTAACTCCGTGATCGCAACCAAAACCGCGCTGAAACTGGCTGACTATGTTGTCACCGAAGCGGGCTTTGGTGCGGACCTCGGTGCTGAGAAGTTCATGAACATCAAGTGCCGCAAGGCAGGCATCGCACCTTCCGCGGTTGTCCTGGTTGCGACCGTGCGCGCGATGAAGATGAACGGCGGCGTTGCCAAGGCTGACCTCGGCGGCGAAAACGTCGACGCGGTTGTCAATGGCTGTGCAAACCTCGGCCGTCACATCGAGAACGTCAAATCCTTCGGCGTGCCGGTTGTTGTGGGTATCAACCACTTCGTCACCGACACCGACGCAGAAGTTCAGGCCGTGAAAGACTACTGTGCGGAGCACGGTGTTGAGGCGGTTCTGTCCCGTCACTGGGAGTTGGGCTCCGAAGGTTCCGCGCCGCTGGCGGAAAAAGTTGTCGAGATCGTTGAAGGTGGCACCGCCAACTTCGCACCGATCTATCCCGACGACATGCCGCTCTTCGAGAAGATCGAAACCATCGCCAAGCGCATCTACCGCGCTGACGAGGTGCTGGCGGACAACAAGATCCGCAACCAGCTGAAAGAATGGGAAGCAGCGGGCTACGGTAACCTGCCGGTCTGCATGGCGAAAACCCAGTACTCGTTCTCCACCGATCCGTCCCTGCGCGGCGCGCCAACCGGTCACTCAGTTCCAGTGCGTGAGGTTCGCCTCTCTGCCGGTGCTGGCTTTATCGTCGCAGTCTGCGGTGAGATCATGACCATGCCAGGTCTGCCCCGCAAACCTGCAGCGGAAAGCATCTGCCTCAATGACGATGGCCAGATCGAAGGTCTGTTCTAAGACATTGCAAGCGAACTCAGCGGCCCGGGATTTTCTCGGGCCGCAAGAGTTTTGGGCGCAGGTCAAATTGCCGAACGCGGCTATTTGGCGAATTTGCACCCCCAGTGAAAAAGGGTTAGAGCCTCGAACAGCCCTATGCAGCAATAGCCGAGGCTCTGACTGATGACCAAACTGATCCCTCCGCAGGACTGTTCCGACATGCCGGAGCTGCGCCGCCAGATCGACGAACTGGACGAGATGCTGGTGGAGCTGCTGACGAAGCGCGCGGGCTATATTGACCGCGCCATCGAACTCAAGAGCCAGAATGGCTGGCCGGCCCGGATTCCTGCACGCGTCGAAGAGGTCATCGCAAATGCCCGCGCCAAGGCGGGCCAAGCTGGCCTGGACCCCGATTTGATCGAAGGGCTGTGGCGCCAGCTGGTGGAATGGTCGATCATGCGCGAAGCGCGCGTGATTCACGAGACATAAGGCAGACCCGCATTTCGGGGCTGCGGCAAAAGGAAGAGTGAAATGGCAGCAAATATCATCGACGGCAAAGCATTCGCCGCCACTGTCCGCGAAAAAGTGGCTGGCCATGTGGCCCGCCTGAAGGAAGAACATGACATCACCCCCGGCCTCGCCGTGGTGCTGGTGGGTGAAGATCCTGCCTCTCAGGTTTATGTGCGCTCCAAGGGCAAACAGACCGTCGAAGTCGGCATGAACTCCTTTGAGCACAAGCTGGACGCCGACACCTCCGAAGCGGATTTGCTGGCTGTTGTCGACAAGCTGAACAATGATCCCACCGTGCATGGTATCCTGGTGCAGCTGCCGCTGCCGGGTCATCTGAACGAAGACCTGATCATCAACTCCATCGCGCCTGAAAAGGACGTGGACGGTTTCCACATCTCCAACGTGGGCCTCTTGGGCACTGGTCAGAAATCCATGGTTCCCTGCACCCCGCTGGGCTGCCTGATGATGCTGCGCGACTACCACGGGTCCCTGTCGGGCATGGATGCGGTTGTCATCGGTCGTTCCAACATCGTGGGCAAGCCAATGGCGCAGCTGCTCTTAGGGGATAGCTGCACCGTGACCATCGCGCATAGCCGCACCAAGGATCTGCCCGAAGTGGTCCGTCGTGCCGACATCGTTGTTGCCGCCGTGGGCCGCCCTGAAATGGTGCCAGGCGACTGGATCAAGGAAGGCGCCACCGTCATTGACGTGGGCATCAACCGGATCGAGCGTGACGGCAAGAACAAGCTGGTGGGTGACGTCGATTTCGCCTCTGCCGCTGAGCGCGCCGGCGCCATCACACCGGTTCCCGGTGGCGTTGGCCCGATGACCATTGCTTGCCTGCTGGCCAACACTGTCACCGCCTGCTGCCGCGCTAATGGCCTGGCAGAGCCGGAAGGCCTGACCGCCTGATTTCAGATCTATGTCTGCGAGGACTGGAAAGGGCTCCCTTTGGGGGCCCTTTTGTTTTTGCGACGAGGGAAGGCACCGATCGCGGGTGGGGGGGAAGCCCCCGCCCATGGGGGCGGTCGGGGGCTGCCCGCCCTGCGGCCGGGTGTTTACTACTGTGTGGATGCGCGGGTTTGTCCTGCCCACAAAACAATCCGCAGCGGCCGACCCAGAAAGGTGCCGGAGGCCAGTCCCAGCAACGCGGGAAAACCGATGCCATAGGCCGCCTGCGCAGTGACCTCGGGCGCGAGGGCGTCCAGCAGGCCATTGGCAAAGTTCGCCCAGAACAACAGCATCATCACCGTGAGGCTCAGCCATTCGCCCGTAACCTTGGCCCGCAATCCCCGGCGCCAGAGGGTCCAGCGCCCCTGCAGGGCAAAGCCGACAATAGCCCCACAGGCATAGGCCAGTCCCCAGGCGAGAAAGGCGCGCTCTGGCTGGCTTTGCGCCAGGAGGGTGGGCACATTGGTCAAGGCAATGAGGGGCATGGCAAAATAGGGCAGGATCAGCATCTCCCGTGTCCTGCTGGCGTGAAGCCCCAGAAGCACCAGCAGCAAGAGCAGAGGCCAGATCCAAACCGGTGCGCTGGTGAAAATTCCAACGATAATTTCCATGGTTGAATTCCTTTAAAGGCCAAAGAGAACGGCATGCATCAGCCGGCCGGGCAGGAGGGTGAAGGCCCCGGCCCCCATCAGAGCGCCATAGGTGAGCCAGGTCATCGCCCGGCGATGGGCAATGATGCGTCTGTGTCGTGCCGCAACAATTGCTGCCGCCAGGGCGCCAAGGGTGAAGAGAGACAACAGATGGACCGGGCTGAAATTGCCGATGAGCTTGATTTCCTGGATCCAAAAACTGCTGACTGCGACCAAACCCATCAGCAAGACCCAGCTCCACCCCATCCAACGATGCAGCCCGGTGCCCCGCGGCAGCGCGAACTGGGCGATCGTCAGGGGGATTAGCGTAAAGGCAGCAAAGGCGTGTAGTTGGATGGCGAGCGGGGCCGAAAGAAGGGGCGTGAGAGTCATTCCATGTCCTTGGTTGAATATCCTGGCCCAGACGTGGCAGGGTTCGCGTCAACGAGGCAAAGACCTTTGCGCCAATGCCCTTTGAAATTCGCGAGTTGCAGGGAAGTCTGGACAGATGTCATTCACGATGCGTCAAAGGATGGGGGCGCCAAAGCTCGTCTTTCTGTGGCTGCTGATCACCGGTTTTGCGGCTGCGACCGGGCCCTTTGGGACCTTTGAAGATATGGGCCTGCCAATGCGCTGCGCCTATTGGGGCTTCATATCCGGGGTTTCGATACTGCTCACGCTGCTACAGCAGCATCTTTTGCGTGGCCGACCAGAGGGGTGGCGCTTGCTAGCGCAACTTCCCTATGGAGTTTTGCTCGCATCACTGGCCCATGGCATGAACCTATGGATCTTTCCCGGCTGGGGCGGCTGGAATGACTTTGGCTTCCTGCTGGCAGTGACCCTGTCCGTCGTGCTGCTGGTAGAGATCGCAGTTTTTGTCCTGCGAAATTACTTTTTGCAGCCTGGCCCGCAAACAGATCCGCCATCAGGGCAGGCGCTGCCGGAAGAAGCAGGCCAAGCGCAGAGCGAGGTTGATCCGCAAGAAAACTTCCTCAGACGTTTGCCACTGGAGAAACGCGCCGCGCTGGTCCGTTTGGAGGCGCAGGATCACTACCTACTGGTGGTGACGGCCAAAGGCAGTGAGACCCTGCTGATGCGCATGGCGGACGCCGAAGCAGAACTGCAGGGCGCGGGGCTGCGTGTGCACCGCTCCCATTGGGTTGCACCTGCGGGCGTCACTCGGCATCTGCGCCAAAAGGGACGCGACTTCCTGGTCACGCAGGATGGCAGCGAGATACCGGTGAGCCGCAGCTACCGTCCAGCGGCACAGGAGGCCGGGCTGATTACCTGATCCCGTTGCGGGCCTCTGGTTTAGGCGCTGACAGGAACCATGGTGCCTTGCAAAATCGCGATCAGCTTTTCATCAGAGCCCGTCACGGCGTGAACCTCGGCGCTGACCACCACCAGGCGACGCCCCGGTTTGATCACCTTGCCTGTCGCGCGCAGGTAGTCCCCAGCGCCGGGTGCGAGCAGGTTGATCTTGATCTCGGCAGTCATCACCTCCTGATCCTCTGGCAAGAGCGTCAGGGCAGCGTAGCCGGCCGCGCTGTCACCAATGGCAAATGTCAGGGCCGCATGGGCGACCCCATGTTGCTGGCGGCTGCCGGGTAAGATCGGAGCCGTGATAACCACATGACCTGCACCAACCTCCTTCAGCTCTGCGCCCAGGGTTTGCATCATGCTTTGACCTGCGAAACTCTTGCGGATGCGCAATTCCATTGGCTGACCTCTCCTGATTTTCTTGGCTCTCTATCTAAGGGAAAAACCAAGATGCGGCAGCCGGAACGCTGCGACCTGCTTATTACCACTATCGACGTGGCATTGGGATGGGCATAGGCTGCTTGCCCGTCAGGATCGCCAGCGCGCCTGGCTGCATCAACCCGCTGAGTGCGGGATCACTGCTGCGCAAACCCCCGGTAAAGGTGCCAAAGGCGGGCAGGATCAATCGCCTCTTATCCAACAGGAAAGCGGGCCTGGATGTGCCCCGCAACCGCGCTTTGGGATGATAATGCCCCGAGATCTCAGCCTCCGCCGCAGGATTGGCGATATGGCGGAATGTCAGAGGCCCAAGCGCAAATTCAGCAAGATGTTCGCCCCCAAATGGGGTTGGGCAGGGATCATGATTGCCCTCGACCCAGATCCAGCGTCTGCCACGGGTGAGGTGATCCAGATGGTCCTTATCTTGCTGTGTCAGCGCCAGGGCGGCTGCATCATCGTCAAAACTATCACCCAAGCAGATCACGCATTGGGGTGAGAACTGCGCTATCAACTGCTGCAGGCGATCCAGGGTATCGCGGGTTTCATAAGGGGGAAGCGCAGTGCCGCCACGCCGGGCCTGACGCTCTGCCTTGCCCAAATGCAGATCAGAGACACAAAGACAGCCCTCTGCATCCCACCAGAGTGCCGCGGAGCCTAGCGCGGTAAGCTGCGCGCCTGCAAAAGTGAACTCAAATCCTGACATGCCCTGTCTTTGCCGGAACTGGCGACAAGTGCAACCCAGTCTTGCGCAGAACTGGCCAGCTCGATCCGGGACCCCAAAAGGCCTGACTGGGACATGGATAGCGGCAGTCGGCACAGCATCAGGGCAGGCTGCTCAAGCCCGACTTTTCCATCAATGCCGCAGCATCCCGTTGCAGGAGTTTTTCTTCGGCAGCACCTTTTACCGGAACCTTGCCCATCTCCAGGAGCAGAGGGGCCGCAAGTGGGGAGATCCGCTCAAGACGTTTGAGGGTAACACGGCCATCGATCCGTTTGATCATCTCTTCGATGCGGCCAAAATCCACCAACCCGCGCCGGGCCTCTTCGCGGGTGATTTCCATCAGCAGATGGTCGGGGTCGTATTTGCGCAGCGTGTCATAGAGGATATCGGAAGAGAATGTGGCCTGGCGTCCATTCTTGCGCGCCCCCGGCGTGTTACGCTCTATCAGCCCTGCGATTGTCGCGGCCCCGCGGAAGGCGCGTTTCATCACCGCATTGCCCGCAAGCCACCCCTCTAGCCCATCGCGCAAAGCCGCAAGATCAAAGAGCGGCGCCGGATCTTTCAACGCCTCCAATCCCCAAATCAGAGTAGCATAGTCCGTTGCGACAAAGCCCAAGGGATCCAGCCCCAGCTCCTCCATCCGTTTGGTGAGCAATAGCCCCAGGGTCTGCTGCGCATTGCGTCCGGCGAAGCCATAGATGCAGGCGTGTTCGCGCGCCTCGTGGGGGAAGCTCTCGATCAGCAATTCGCCTGTGCGGGGCAGCTGTGAAACCTGGGCCTGCAGCTCCAGCCAGTCGGTGGTATGTGCGGGCAAACCGTTCCAATCCTGTTGTCTGAACAGCTCCAGAATGCGGCTGCTCAGCTGTGTTGAGGTGGCAAATTTGGTGCCGGAGAAAACCGCGATTTTGGGCCTTTTACCGGCATTGCGACTGACCTCAACAGTCATTTCGCGCAGGCCTTCATAGCGAACGGTCTGGCCTCCAATCAGGAATGTATCACCGGGGGTGAGAGTGGCGGCAAAGGCCTCTTCGATCTCGCCTAGGGGTTTGCCGCCCCGGCTGCGTTTCAGGCGGACCTTCATCAGGTCCGCATCCTGAATAGTGCCAATATTCATCCGAATGCGTTGCGCTGACCGTGGGTCGCGCAGCTGCCAAAGACCGTCGGGGCGCTGCAGAAGGCGCTGCCATTGATCATAGGCGCGCAGGGCATAGCCACCGGTGGCGCAGAACTGCAGGCAGGCGTCGAATTCATCGCGCGTTAGCCCGGAGTAGGGGCCGCAGGAAGTAACTTCGCGGTAGAGCTCTTCGGCGGCAAAGGGGCCTGCGCAGGCGCGGATCAGGATGTGTTGGCAGAGGACATCACGCGGGCCTGTGCCCCGCACCTCCCCATCGAGGGTCCCTTCCTGAACCGCTTCCAGAGCTGCGCGGCATTCCACCACCTCAAATCGGTTGGCAGGCACCAGCAAGGCTTTTGAGGGGGCATTGTAGCGGTGATTGGCCCGGCCGATCCGCTGCACCAGGCGTTTGACATTCTTGGGCGCGCCGATCTGCACCACCAGGTCGACATCGCCCCAATCGATGCCCAGATCCAGCGAGCCGGTGCAGACCACCGCCCGCAACTCTCCGCGCTGCATGGCGGCTTCGACCCGTTCGCGCTGATGCCGGTCAAGGGAGCCATGATGGATACCGATGGGCAGTGCTTCGTCATTGGCCAGCCAGAGGTTTCGGAAAAAGATCTCTGCCTGGGCGCGGGTATTGTGAAAGATCAGCGTGGTCTTATGCACCCTGATTTGCGCCATGACAGCAGGGATGGCATGGGCGGCACCGCCGCCAGCCCAGGGCGGGGCGGTGTCCGTCTCCAGCATCTGGATATCGGGCTTGGGTCCGGGATCCGCTGTCAGGATTTCACAAGGCGAGGGATGGTTGGCCAGGTAGTCGGCAATCGCCTGAGGATCATCAACGGTGGCTGAAAGACCCACCCGCCGAAGGTCCGGACAGAGGCCCTGCAACCGACTGAGAGCCAGCATCAGCTGATCGCCTCGTTTGCTCTCGGCCAGGGCGTGGATCTCATCCACAATCACCCGTCTGAGGCCGTTAAAAATGCGCGGAGCATCTTCATAAGAGGTCAGTAGCGCCAGGCTTTCGGGTGTGGTCAGCAGGATATGCGGCGGGTCGGCGCGCTGGCGCTTACGGCGGGATTGCGTGGTGTCGCCGGTGCGGTCTTCGATACGGATCGGCAGGCCCATTTCCTCGACAGGGGCGCGCAGGTTGCGTTTGATATCCGCCGCCAGAGCTTTGAGCGGTGAAATGTAAAGCGTGTGCAGCCCCTGGTGGCTGCCTTCTGCGAGATCGGCAAGGGTGGGCAAAAAGCCAGCCATAGTCTTGCCCCCGCCTGTGGGCGCGATGAGCAGGGTCGCGGGCTGCCTTGCACGCGCCAGCATCGCCATTTGATGGGGATGGATCTGCCAGCCACGGGCCTCGAACCAGGCGCTGATTTCCAGGGGGAGTTGTGTCATTCCAGCAGCTTAACCAAAGGCGACAGCAAGCGGAACTTTTTTGCGCCGTAGGGCGATGGAAAGGGGCTGGCGCAGCGTTACGGAAGTGAAACCACTTAGAAGGCAGGAGTGTCTGATGCAGGAGTGTCTGATGTCCTCTTCCATATCTTTGCGCACCTGGCGCTGAACTGGCGGCCTTTCGAGAGCTATCTGAAACGCCCCACCGTGCAGGCTTTTCTGGGGGGGAGCGCGCTGCTTTTGCTGCTTTCCTTTTGGCCGGGAGGACAGGAGGGTGGCAATATCCAGCAAAAGGTCTTTGAAATCCTGACAACGGCAGAAATCGAGACGGTTATTCTCCTCTGCGGTCAAGAACTTGATGCGGGGCTGAGGTCACTACAAGCGGCCGGTCTGGAGGTCACGGGAGAGACTTCGATTTCAACGCTGGCAGAGGGGCATCGCGGAAAGGAAATGCGGATCCTGCGGCTTCTCTTTGCCGGAGATGCCTAAGGCTTGATAGATGAGGCCAAATGCTCCCGCGTCTGCAGGTGCCTTTGCCTGGCGTCAAAGTCCCCTTGGCCGACTTGGGCCTTGCCTTCGGCCCTGACCCAGGGCCGAAGGCTGCACCGTGCGGCAGCACGGTGCCATGCCCAACGGGAGCGGTTCATGTGAATGAACCGGCGACTGGCGGGAGCGCTTTGGGGAAATAGCAAGTCGCAGATCGGGCAGGGGGCTGCGCTGTTGCCTGCAAAACTCCATTGCAAAGCAAACACAGCAACTTATGGTTGAATGGAAATGGAGGTATAGGTTTGGATCATGATTTCAACGCTCAACGACGGGAAACGGAAAACACCCTAGTTGATCTGGCCGAAAGAAATTGCCCTTTGCCTGCGATAGCGGATTTTGATTTCTATTTTGTTTCCAATGGGTCGGGCGCGCGTCCAGAACCTGCGGTGTCAGATCTGAAGCGACAGGGATATGCTGCCGTTTACAGTGAGGAATACAATGAGATTCAGGTGGTAGTCTATGCCCTCAGCGTGCTGCCGGAAGCGATCTGGCAACGTGAAAAGCTCTTGACGGAGATTTGCCTGCGCCAGGGGTTCACCCCTGATGGCTGGGGGTTCTTGAACAGTTCCAAACTAAACGAGGTCTGAGCGCAGTCCCCCAAATTGGCACATTCCTGCAATTCTTTTGCAGGAATGTGCAGCAACCTACTTCACGATATGCTCGTCCTTCACGAACATATTTGCCCAGGCGCGGTCGATCAGCTCCGGTGACATTTGATAGGGGATGCCCTCAAACTCGCAAATAGCGATCATCTGATCGATCAGAAACACCGGCTGGTAATTGGCGTAGATATTGTCGATTTCCGGGTAGCGAACCCGCAACAGATGCACCAGGGCGGCCTCATCCAGAGGCATGCCTTTCTTGCGGGCGACCATGGCAAAGATCTTGAGGAAGTTCTCCTGGTTTGGCCCGTCGATTTTGATCTTAAAGAAGATCCGGCGCAGGGCCGCCTGGTCGAAGATCTCATTCGGGTGAAAGTTGGTGGAGAAGATCACCAAGGTGTCAAAGGGCACCTCGAACTTTTCGCCGGATTGCAGCGCCAGGATGTCCTTGCTTTCTTCCAGGGGCACAATCCAGCGGTTGACCAGCGACTGCGGCGGTTCCGCCTGACGGCCAAGGTCGTCAACGATGAAGATGCCGCCAGTGGATTTCAGCTGCAAAGGCGCCTGATAGGTGCGCGCGGTTGGATTGTAGACCAGGTCGAGCATATCGAGCGAGAGTTCACCACCGGTAATCACAGTGGGGCGTTCGCATTTTACATAGCGGGTATCGAAGCCTTTGCGGCGGCGCAGTGCATTGGGATCCTCAGGCGCATCTTCGACAGCCGTATGTACAATCGGGTCATAGACCGTGATCACCTGGCCTGCATATTCGATGGCGCGGGGCACATAGACATGATCCCCCAGAGCATCACGAATACCGTTCGAGATCGAGGATTTACCATTCCCGGGCGGGCCATACATCAGGATGGAGCGCCCGGCACTGACCGCTGGCCCCAGATGACTGAGCAGGCTGTCGGGTAGGACCAGATGCCCCATGGCGCTGGTCAGTTGATCCCGTGTCACCATGATATTGCGGATCGACTGGCGTTTGACCTGCTCACGGTAGACATCCAGGGGCACCGGCATGGCGCCAAAATATTCTGATTGGGCCAGAGCATCCAGGGCGCGGGCTTTGCCAGCGTCGGTCAGTTGATACCCCATTTCAGAGCCGCTATTGGCGCTGAGCGTGCCGGTGGCCTCCAGCAGTTTTTGTTCACGCGCCAGATCAATCAGCTCTTGGGTCACTATACCGGGCAGGCACAGGGCCTCGGCCAATCCGGTTACCATGTTGATGTTCTTGCGGAATATCGTCTTGAGCAGAATATCCCGCATCATCACGATCGGGAGCTGCATTTCCGCCATGCCCTTTGGGGCGGGTGGCGCAATAACCGGAGTGTTCTGCATGTTCATGGCGGGACCTGCTCTTGCCTGGGTGCCTCCCGAAGGGGGCGGATTTGGACAACAGTCTATTCACCACTGTGGCAGGATGAGGGCGCAGTCAGAGCATTTCCGCGAAACCTCTGGTGCAATTTGATCGATATTTTCAAAGAGCGCAGACTGGAAAGGACTACAGCGTGTTTCTGTGGCCGCCGGGCTAGGCTCCGGGCTAGGCTAATGCCCGAAAAAAGCGGTCAAGATCATATAGATTGACAGTGTCGCCCCCAGGCAGAGCCCCATGGGGAACTTGCTGCCGGTGTTCCAGCTTTTCCACCCCGGCGCGAGGCGCCGCAGGCCCGTGTGTTTGACTAGCCGGTGCGTTGCAAAGGCCGCCAGGAGATTGGCGCAGAAAATGGTCATCAGGGCGGGGAGATCACTAAAGGCGATGAAAGGCGCTGCCGCTCCGGCAAATTTCGCATCGCCAGCCCCGATCATGCCGGAGGAATAGAACAGAAAGCCAAAGGCAATGCCAATCGGAAGATGCAGCAACTGCCAGCCATAGTCTGCCCATGTCGGCATAACAAACAGCCCCACCAGAACATAGACCGCCGCAAGGCTGTCATTGATCCAGTTGGGGATACGCATGCCACGCAGATCGGTCAGGGCTGCCGCATAGCAAAGCGGCAGCACAAAAGGCAGAAACCAAAGCGCGGCTTTGGCTTGGCCAGCAAGGATCACCATGATCAGCTGTTCTCCAGCGCTTCCAGTGCCTTGGCGGCCGCCTCAAAATACTGTGGATGGGTGGCAACCGCGTCACGCAGCAGGCTTTCGCCCTTTTTCACATCGCCCTGTTTGACCGCAGTCAGTGCCAGGGTATGCAGCAGTTCAGCCTGTTCGCGTTGGCTCATCGGAACCACTGGCAGGGTGTAGTTGCGCTGCGCTCCTCGTGCGAGCACCAGATTGTTCTTGGCGGTAAAGAGGCTCTGATCCTGGCGGATGGCCTCGCCAAAGAGGCGTTCGGCGGCGGCAAAGTCACCGCGGGCCAATTTGGAATAACCCCAGTTATTCATAACCTTAGCCGGGCGAGTGGTTAGACCAGTTGCAATCTCATAGAAACTGTCAGCCTTTTTCCAATCCTTGTTTGCATCCGCAACAACGGCTTCCAGGCGGTAGCGTTGATAGGTCTCAAGGGTGGGTGGGATGCTGTCCAGCACCTCCTTGGCGTCTGTCCAGCTGTTGGTGCGGATCAGGGCATCTGCCAAGCCCAGGCGATCTTCGTCGCTGGCCCCTTCCAGGGTCAGGGTGCGTCTCCAGGCGGGAACCGCTTCGGTAAAGCGCTTGGCCCGAACCAGTGAGATGGCGAGGCCGCGTTGCAGATCAATCCGATCCGGGGCGCCTTTCAGCGTGGTTCGAAAATGTGCGACGGCCTCATTTGGATCGGCAACAGTCAACATCACATCGTTGAGATTGCTCTCATCAATGACATTCACGTCCTGAAAGGCGCGCTCAACTGAGTCATCGGCTTTGGGGGCGCAGGCCGACAGCGCAACAGCGCCTGCCAAGCATGCGGAAATAAATCCTGTGTGGCGCATGTTTCTGCGTCCTTTTTCTGCTCTGCCTGGGTGCACTCTCTCAGAGTGAGCTACGAATCAGATAGCTCCCTCCGTGCTGGCGCACCAATTTGAAGTCATTATTATTATTGCTCTGCGGATCACTATGGGCCGAATTTTCGAATTTTTCGAGGGCTAAGCGCAAATTATCCCGAATTGCGTCACTTTCGCCATTATCCAGCGCATAGGCACGTTTGAAAACCTGCACCGCTTCGGCGGTTTCGCCCTGTTCCATCAAGACGATGCCCAGGTTGTTTTGCGCCGCAGGCCAGTCCGGGCTTTCCTTGGCGGCACGGCGCAGCAGATCCTCTGCCTGGCCCAATCGTCCCAATCCCAGATTGGCACTGCCCAACCCAGAGAGCACCTCGGCGGTGAACCCATGTTCCAGTGCCGCACGGGAGAAGGCATCCAGCGCCAGTTCATATTGGCCGGCAGCCATCAGGCGATGGCCAACAATCAGGCCGTCTTCGGCCTCCTTGCGCAGGTCGACGCCCGGTGCCCAGACACCATTCGCGCCCGGATTTGGCGCAGCTGTGGAACAGGAAACCGCCGCTGATGCGAGTGCAAGAGCGGCGGCGGCTTTAAGGATGCGCTGAACGGAAGGGGCCCGTTCGGATCGTGTCATGGCTAGTTGCCTGTATTGCCCATATTCAGAATGCCCTGCACCGAGGGGCCAACCAGAATGATCAGCAGCGGCGGCACGGTCAGCATCATTGTGGCAAGTGTCATCTTCACTGGCAACTTGTTTGCGGCTTCTTCTGCGCGCATGACCCTTTTGTCGCGCATTTCTCCGGCATAGACCCGCAGGGCATCTGCGATTGAGGTACCAAAACTCTGCGACTGGATCATCACGGTGACAAAAGAGGAAATATCCTGCACGCCGCATCGGGTTCCCATGTCTCGCAGCACTTTCTCCTTGTCCTTACCAGCCTTCATTTCCTGGGCGACGATCTCGAACTCATAGGCGAGATCCGGAAAGGAGGCGCGCAATTCGGTTGCAACGCGGACGATGGACTGGTCCAGCGATTGACCGGCTTCGACGCAGACCAGCATCATATCAAGCGAGTCCGGGAAACCCTGTTCGATCTTCTGGCGGCGCTCTTCCACCCGGCGGGTGACCCAGTATTTGGGCAGCATATAGCCCACGGCGCCAGGGCCGACGATGCGGATCAACAGCTGTTGGGTATCAAAGGTCATGTCTGCGTTCAGCACATAGACATAGAACATGCCCCCAGCCAAACCGATGAGCGCCAGTGCCAATTGCGCAAAGAAGAAGAAGCGCACCGCGTCTTTGGACAGGTAACCCGCCTGACGCAGTTTCAGCTCCATCGCGGAGAGTTCTTCTGCGTCCTGTGGTTCCAGAAAGGTGGCAAATTTCTGCAGCTGTTCGTTGCGATCATTCTGACGCAACCGTTCTTTGCTGGCGCTTTTGCGGGTCTCCGGCGCTATGTTGCGCTGGAGCTTTTTCAATGGATCCTCTGGCTGCCGGATCAGATAGATCGCAGCAAAGGCAATGAGGGCAAACCCGAAGAACCCAAGCACCAGGAGGGGGCCGAAGGGGCCGAGTTGGTTTTCCAGACCAGAAAGAATGTTCATTTCGGCCTCCTTATACCTTGATATCGGTGAGGATGCGCATCACCAGCAGATTGACCGCGAGCATGATCCCAACGGCAAAGCAGGCCGGAATGAAATAGGGATGATCCATGACGCTATCATAGTAATTGGGGTCCTTGACCAGAATGGCGATCAGCGCCAGCAAGGGGAAGGCAGAGAGGAACTTGCCTGACCACTTTGCCTCGGCGGTGATAGCTTTCACCTTGCGGAACAGGCGGAAACGGGCGCGGATAACACCGGCAAGACCAGCGAGAACCTCTGCCAGGTTACCACCCGATTGCTGTTGGATCGTGACCGCAACCGAGAGGAAGCGCAGATCCTGAATGTTCAGGCGTTCCGCCATTTCCTTCAATGCTTCGCCAATATCGCGACCATAGGCGCTCTCATCGGCGATGATGCCAAATTCCGTCGCCAGGGGGTCTTCGATCTCATCCGATACGATCTGCACGGTGGAGGTGAATGGGTGACCAACCCGCAGGGAGCGCACCATCAGTTCAACCGCATCCGGCAGCTGCTCTTCGATCTTGGCCATGCGGGTGGCGGCTTTCTTGTTGACCCAGAAGAAGACGCCACCAACCCCGATAACAATCGACGCCATGATGCGCAGCGGCAATCCGGTGCTGGTGCCAACAGAAAGACCGGCAAAGGCAAAGGCAGCCACACCCATCATGATGAGCATCAGCTGCTGCGGGGAAAAGGCGATGGCCGCTTTCTGCGCGCGTTCCGCCAACATGGAGTAGAGCGGGATGGTTTTGGTCTTGCCGTGCTGACCGATCTCTTTGCGCAGCTGTTCCAGCACTTGTTCACGGGTGCCGCCTTTTTCCATCATCGACAGACGGCGGTTCACCTGGCTGTTGCGGCTGATCGATTTGCCAAAGGTAACAAGGTAGAGCCCTTCGACGAAGACAACAACGCCGACAAAGATCAGGATATAGATGACTGGTTCTATGGGGATCTGCATCTTCAGCCCTCCATCACGGTGGGTTCATAAATCGAGGGTGGCAGGTCATATCCCCAGAGGCGGAAGCGCTCTGAATAGTGGCTGCGGACACCGGTGGCGGTGAAATGGCCGATGATCTTATTGTCCGGCGTCAGGCCAACGCGCTGAAAGCGGAAGATCTCCTGCATCGAGATGACATCGCCCTCCATCCCGGTGATTTCGGTGATCGAGGTCATCCGGCGAGAACCATCCTGCAGGCGTGAGGCCTGAACGATCACATTGACAGCGGAAGAGATCTGGCTGCGCACCGCCTTGATTGGCATTTCGATGCCTGCCATGGCGATCATGTTCTCCAGGCGCGAAATACCATCGCGGGCGGAGTTGGCGTGAATGGTGGTCATCGACCCGTCATGGCCGGTGTTCATCGCCTGCAGCATGTCGATAACTTCTTCGCCGCGGGTTTCCCCCACGATAATGCGGTCCGGGCGCATCCGCAGGGCGTTCTTCAGACAGTCACGGGGGGAGACTTCGCCCTTGCCCTCGACGTTGGGGGGGCGGCTTTCCATCCGGCCCACATGGGTCTGTTGCAACTGCAGTTCCGCCGTATCCTCGATGGTGAGGATGCGCTCGGCATTGTCGATAAAGCTCGAAAGCGCGTTGAGCGTGGTGGTCTTACCGGAGCCGGTACCGCCAGAGACGATCACATTCAGACGGGTCGAGACGGCGGCCTGCAAATAGGCGGCCATTTCTTCGGTGAAGGCACCGAATTCAACCAGATCATCAATCGCCAGTTTGTCTTTTTTGAATTTCCGGATCGACACCAGGGATCCATCCACCGCAACCGGTGGCACCATGGCGTTGAAGCGCGAACCATCCTGCAAGCGAGCATCCACATAGGGGTTGCTCTCATCGACGCGACGCCCCACTGCCGAGACGATCTTGTCGATGATCCGCATCAGGTGCTTTTCATCTTTGAAGGCGATGTTGCTCAGCTGCAGTTTGCCGTCGCGTTCAATAAAGATCTGATGTGGGCCGTTGACCAGAATATCGCTGACAGTCTCGTCCTGCAGCAGCGCTTCCAGCGGGCCGAGGCCTTTGACCTCGTCATAGAGTTCTTTGTTGAGCTGCTGGCGATCTTCCCGGTTCAGAACGATGCTTTTCTCTTCGAGGATCTCGGTCGCAATGGCCGAAATCTCGTTGCGCAGCTCTTTCTCGGTGGCGTTTTCAAGGGCCGCCAGGTTGAGGTTGTCCAGGAGCTCGCGGTGCAGCTGGACCTTGATTTCGTTCATGCGCTCTTTGCGCTTGCGCTCTTTGTCCTGGCTGCCCACCTCGGCGGCAAGGCGCGCGATAGGGCGCCGGAGCGATGTCGAGGCGGATTGGGTTGGCGCCGCAGCTGCAGGGCTGGGCGCCGCAGCGGCCGGCGCTGGCGCGGCTTTGGGTTTAGACGCTTGCTTCTTGTATTTGGAAAACATGTGAGACCCCCCGGTTTCTCAATGATGCTCTAGGCTGCCGCCTCGGTTTCACCCGCACCCAGGTCATGCAGGGACCGCGCCAGTTTGGCGATTTCCTTGCGCAATGGGTTCTTTGGGTTCGAGACTGCAAGAGGCTGACCGTGATCACAGCTTTGCGTGATCGGCTTGCCGCCGTCGGGCAGTTGCAAATCGATAGAAATGCCGAGGCTTTCCGCCATCCGCTTGACCCGGCTTTTGCCGCTGAGGTCGGTGAATTTCGGGGCCCTGTTCAGGGCAAAACGCAGTTTTTCAAAGGGCAGGCCTTCGGACTGCAGCGCGCGCTTCAGGCGCAGTGCATTCTGGGCCGAGCGCATGTCCAGCTCGATCGTGGAGAAATAGACATGGGCCATCTGCAGCACGGTTTCAGACCATTGCACCAATGTGTGGGGCATGTCGATGATGACAAAGTCAAAATGGCTGCGGGCCATCTCGACCACGCGTTCGATATCTTCAACCGTCAGAAAATCCAGCGGGATCATATCGCTAGGAGCGGTGAGAACCTGCAATTTGTCCTGAAAGGACAAGAGCGCCTGACCAAAGAGATCGGCATCCATGCTCTCCGTTTCGCCCAGCATTTCCATGACCGCTTCGCGGCGGGGCAGGTCCAGATAGGTCGAAACCGATCCCTGCTGCAGATCCAGGTCCAGCAGACAGACAGAGGGTGTTTTGGCAGAGCTCAACTCTGCCAGTTCCCAGGCTAGATTGACCGCAAGGGTGGTAGAGCCGGTGCCGCCTGCCAGACCGTGGCAGACAATGACCGCACCTTCGCGACGGTTGTCTGCCTGTAACTGATGGGTGGCCTCAGCTGGGGCTGGCTCTGGCTCTGGCGTGCTAAGGCGGGTGATGGCTGCCTGCAACTCCTGCTCTGGCAGAGGGTAGGGGATGAACTCATCCGCGCCCTGGCGCAGCAGCGTGTGCAGGGAGGCAGGGCTGACTTCTTCTGCGATCAGAATGACCTTGATGCCGCGCGATTTTGCCTGAGTGATAATCTCACCCATCAGGCCCAGGTTTTCCTCATCGTCGGCATCTAGTGCCATCGCGATGAATTCCAGCGCCTCCGCCTCGCTCTGACCAAAAAAGGCCAGCGCCTCATTAAAGCCGAGGTCACCCCAGGATTCGCCGAGAGCGGTTTCCATGTCTTCAATCAGCAGGTCGAAATTCTGCACGTCACGGCTGACGGTGCAGGCAACAATTGCGGATGTTTCGGCTTGCGGCTGATCGCTGCTCATCGGTTATTCCCCTTTCTCGGAAAGCCGCCCATCCAGGATTCTGGATACAGGCCGCCTCTGATAGGAATGTCGATGAAGATCTGGGCGATATTGGGGCCAAAAAGCCCCAATTATTGGGAATTGTTAAGAGTTCTTAAGCCTCAGCGAGCCTAAGCAAAACCGTTGCTATTCATTGTCATATGCGACCGAATGGGTGGTCGTTGTCGCAGGAATAGCGCTCGCCAGATACTCGCGATAGACGATCTGGGCATATTTCCCATCCAAAACAGTGGGATGGCGCTTGAGGAAACCACTTACCTCGGTCACAGTCCGGCGGTTCCGGCGTTCGCGATGCGCGGTGACAATGACCGGGCGCGTTTCGCCAAAGGAAACCAAGGCCTCCAGCCTGTGGCGGCTGATCCCCTGGCGCACCAGGTAGTTAACTGCGGCCTGCGCTCTGCGGCGCCCCAGGCGTTTGTTATAGGCATCAGAGCCAACCGAATCGGTATGTCCATAGACCCGGAAGCGCACTTCTGGGAATTGCTTGATCCAATGGGCCTGGCGATCCAACGCTGCCCGAGCGGTTGCATCCAGTTGCGCACTGTCGAAATCAAAGGTGATGGTCGAAGGCACTTCTTTTGCAAAGCGCTTTGCAAGTTGAATGGCAAAGCTGAGATCACCACTCATCACGGCGGAGTTCTCATTGGCTGCCTTGCCAAAAATCTCGTCACCCAGTGGTTCACCGGCTTCGCGGTGAGTACAGGCAGTGAGGGAGAAGGCCAGCCCCAGTCCCAGAAGTGTTGTGCGTTTCATCATCATCAGGCCTGTCCTTTTGCCTTAGTCCAGCACATAGCCGTAAGAGCCGTTATAGTCCTGACCCGCGACCTCATTCACAGGGCCAGAGCGGTTGTGCTCGGTACGGCCAAAGAGGAAGAGTTCATTCTCGCTGGGCGGTTTGACCCGATCTGTTGGCAAGGTCAGCGCTTCGCCGCGGGTTGGGGTGACCAGATGGGCGCTGACAATGATAACCAGCTCTGTCTGTTCACGCTGATAGCTTGCGCTCCGGAAAAGGGCGCCAATGATAGGGATGTCGCCCACCCATGGCACCTGACCATTGCTATCGGTGAACTCATCCTGAACCAGCCCGGCGATGGCAAAGCTCTCACCATCACGTAGCTCGACGGTGGTTGAAGTGGCGCGGCGGGTGAAACCGTTGATCGTCAAGCCATTTTGGACAACGGTCGTGGTCGGGTCGATCGCTGAGACAACCGCTTCCAGTTCCAGGTTGATGACATCCTGATCAACCACGCGCGGAATGAAGTCGAGTTCGATTCCGAAAGGTTTGTACTCAATGCCAATGCCGTCAGCGTCAACCACGGGAATGGGATATTCCCCGCCCGCCAGGAAGGAAGCTTCCTGACCCGATAGGGCTGAAAGATTGGGTTCTGCCAGGGTGCGGACAATGCCCTTTTGTTCCAGGGCTTCCAAGAGGACGCCAACCCTGAAAGAACCAGCGCCAAAGCTGATCGCTACGGCCCCTTCTGTACCTTGAGTGACCTGAACCGGGTTGCCAAGACCATTGTTGCCATCCAGCCAGGTGCCGGTTTCACCAATCACATCGCCACTGTTGCCAAAGGCAAGGGAAGAGGAAAGGGTCTTGGAGACAGAGCGCTCCATCTCCGCAAAGCGAACCTTGAGCATGACCTGTTGCACGCCGCCGACGCTCATCAGGTTGCTGACGCGTTCTGGGGCGTAGCGTTCTGCCAGGTCCAGGGCGCGCTGCAAGCGGGCGGAGCTGGAGACCGTGCCTGACAGTACGATACCGTCATTGGCGGTGCGCACTTCGATTTTCTCACCCGGTAGGATCTGGCGCAGGCGTTCTTTGAACTCGGAAACATCGGCCGCGACGCGCACATTCACATTGGTGATCAGCTTTCCGGCGCCATCCAGGAGTGTCAGCGTGGTCAGACCAGGCGATTTACCCAGCACATAGATGGTGCGGTCGGACAAAGAGGAAATATCGGCGATATTCGGGTTTGCAATGCTCAACTCTGCAAAAGGAGCATCGCTTTCCACCACTATCGCACGGTTCATGGGAACATCCAGCGTGATGGAGGTTCCCTGTTTCACAACCCTCAGCCCATTGGCCTGTGCAGGCTCTGCCACAGGCAAAGCCATGAGCGAAAGCCCAGTCAGGACTGCCGCGCAAAATCGACGAATTTTCATGTGACCTGCCTTTCCGATCACGCCTCAATATCGGGTCTTTGTCGCCCGTTCTTTTGCCACAGTCTGGGGTAGTTTACGTTTTATTGCAAGAATCAAAGGCTTCGCGCCAGAAATTGAGGTGAAACCTCTGTGGGGTGAGAGCAACAGCAAAGACCGGGCTCCCTTTTGCAGGGAACCCGGTGGATCAGGTAAGCGGCTGAATTTTGAGCGTATTTTTAGTCTGCGCAGGGAATTGGGATTGCTACGACCTCTGCCCCACGACGGGTGCGGATGGTGCAGACCCTGTCTTCCTTGATCGCTTCTGGTGTCTGAACAGCGCCCAAGCCCAGGAGTTTGCGTTGGTCTACCTCGATGGCGGAGGCTACTGTGTCATCACCTGCCCCGACCAGAGACAGCGACAGGCGACCGGTTGTCTGCGCCTGCGCCAAGGCTGCGACCTGTTCTGGTTGCACCGCAACAGTAACGGTTCGTGCAATCATCGCCCCGTTCACATCGGTGCTGGCGCTTTGGTCAACGGCGATCAGTTCGATACTGGATTCGATCAGCCGGGTCATTTCCCCGTCTTGACCACTTGCGCCCCGTGCAACACCGGTCCAATAGACATCAACCCGGTCCCCCGGGCGCAGGAAGCCGGAGACGCCAGAGGTCACATCCACCTTGATTGCAAAGGCGCGCATGCCGCGCTGCAACTGGGATGTGATCCCCGCATCTTCACCGGGTTTTGTCACCTTGACCGCTAGAATGGCTTCATTGGGTTCAATCATGCGCAGAACCACACGCTGATCGCTTGGCTTTGCGGTTGGAAAGAGCTCTGCTTCCATCTCAAAGGCGCCTTCGGGCAGAGATTCCGTTGGCCAGCGAACTTTCTTTACCGCTTCAGCGGTCAAGCGCTCGCCGTATTTCAACTGCTTCACCGCAACATAGATTTCGGTGGTTGGTATGACCTCAGCTCGGTTGGCACGTTCATGCGCCAAAGCAGCCTGGTGAGCAGAGATGTATTTTTTGGCCATCATGACGGCACCGCCTGCGAGAGCAACACCAACAATCAGAACCAGTCCAAAAACTGCACGCATCCTGTGACCTCATTTGGTTATGGCAGGCCCCTTGCAGAAAGGGGCCTGCTGATAAGTCAATCATGTCGCGTCCTGAGTACTGCCTTCTGGCAGGCCAGATCGGAAGTGATCAGCCAAAACTCCAGTTAGTCATAAAGGCAGCAACCGTATTCGCCAGGCCCATCGCCCCTCCTTCAATCATGGAGGAGATGAGGGCAGCCAGGCCCGCGAGTGCAGCGGCGAGGATGACCCAGTCAACGGTCACGGCGCCATCATCACTTGCGATAAACGACCAAAATTTACCCATGTTAACCCCCGCTTCATGCTCGGCTAGGGAAAAGGGGCCACGTCTTGCCTTTGAAGACGCGGCCCCAAAACTATACTAGGTTAGGTAAAGCGAATGGCCGCTTAGTTACCTTGGGTACCCAGGTAAGACTCGGTGTTGTCTGCCAGGCTGGAAGCACCATCTTCAACGGCCTGGTAAACAGCAGCGGCCATCGCAGCAACGGCGGCGGTCAGAACAACCCAGTCAACGGTCACGGCGCCAGATTCGTCTTTGCGGAAGTCTTTTGCAGTGCGGAAGCTTTTGATGAATTTGATCATTGTTTAGTCCCTCCAAAGGATCTCTAAGTGTTTCGTTATCCCGCCGTCCTGATTGGGTCTGTCTCTCTCTTTCACCGACCCTGTCCGGCTTGGATGAGTACATATAGCCGGTAGAGCGTGGCAGGATTTGGGCTGGAATCTGGAATTTGCGCGCAAATTTTAACGATCTCGCAATATTTTCCATAACCCTCTGAAAGGAATTAATTTTTGCTTTAACTATTCGTTCATATACGGTGAGGCGTTGTGGCGGAATTGGCGAAATGTGGCAGATCTGCCTGAATTCCGGCCCAAATTCTAGTGTTTTCAACCGGACCAAGCGAAGGTAGCAGTGAGTTTTCACATCCCTTGGGCGGTATTTATGGGCAGAAAATTGGTGAAACAGCTTGCTGGCCCCCTGTTTTGGGGGTGGGCTATCTGTATGGGCGGTGCAGGGCTGGCTCAGGAGGGGGGCGATTCTGCTGTTGCGGCGCAACCCTCCGCCTTTCCAGAGTTTTCGGCCAAGCGGATTCGCGCACCAAAGCCGGGGACACCGCCCAAGATCAACATCCAGATCGAAACCGCGCCACAATCCTCTTTGACACAGGCAAGACCTGCCGAAACCACGGATGGGCAAGATCAGGCGCCAAGCAGCCGCTACAGCTGGTTCTGGGAGCGTGTTCCTGCGGCAATCTCGGATGTGGGGGCCGTTCAGCGCTTTGACGCGGCTATGGCGGCCCTGCGCACCGCCTCTGCGCCGGTACCGGCACCTCGGTTGCAACTGCTGCAGGAGATCATAGAGGCGCAGCAGGTGCCCATTCTTCTGTCCAGCGTTGGCAAGCAGGTCTCACCTGCGCTGGTGCTGGCCGTCATATCTGTCGAGTCGGCGGGCAAGGCAGAGGCTGTCAGCTCTGCCGGGGCGCAAGGGCTGATGCAGTTGATGCCAGACACCGCCGCGCGCTTTGACGTCAGTGACGCTCTGGTCCCTGAGCAGAACATTGCAGGTGGGATCGCCTATCTGGACTGGCTCCTGCAGGAGTTCGAGGGCGACGCGATCCTTGCGCTTGCGGGCTACAATGCAGGGGAGGGGGCTGTTCGGGCTCATCAGGGGGTTCCTCCCTTTGCCGAGACGCGGGACTATGTGCCCAAGGTTCTTGCGGCCTACGATGTGGCCCGCAAGCTGTGTAAGACGCCACCGGAATTTATCAGCGATGGCTGCGTGTTCCAGACCTTCAAATGAAATGATCTGCAGGTCGCAACAAAAGCAAAAGGCGCCCCTGCAAGAGAGCGCCTTTGGATTGGAAACTATGAGAATGCGGCGGGCTTAGCCGTAGAGGGCGCGTGCCTGTGCAAAGGACAGGAGGCGTCGGCTGTCCTCATCCCAGAGGTGCAGTTTCGCGCAGGCGATGCTCTCCCGGATGGTGAGCCGGTTGTTTTCGGCCAATTCGCTGTAATCCTCCAGAACCTGGGGGAGGCGATAAAAGGGGATACGGCTGTAAAGATGGTGCACCTGATGGATGCCGATATTGGCGCTGAACCATTGCAGTACCTTGGGCAACACATAGTAAGAGCTGCCATGCAGGGCGGCATCATGCAGTTGCCAATCGGTCTGGCTGTCCCAATGGGTGGTCTCAAACTGGTGCTGCACATAGAACAGCCAAAGCCCAAGGGTCGCGGCCAGCAGGGTTGAGGGCAGGAAAATCAGCAGGATCGGCATCCAGCCGCCAAAATACCAGATCGTGCCAAGGATTAGCACCAGGGTCAGATTGGTTCCCATGGCGCTGAACCAATAGCGTGCATGGGTCATCAGCCCATAGGGAATGCGGTTCTGCAGCAAGAAGACATAGCTTGGCGCCAGCACAAAGAGGGTCAGCGGATGGCGGTAGAGGCGGTACTGCAGCTTCCACAGCGGCGAGAGAGCCCGGTACTCAGCAACGGTCTTGGTATAGATGTCGCCCATGCCCCGTTTGTCCAGGTTGCCAGCGGCACTGTGGTGTTCTGAATGGGTCCGGCGCCAGACATCATAGGGGGTGACGGTCATGACACCCAAGATACGGCCAACCCAATCGCTCACCGCACGGTTTTTGAAAAAGGCGCCATGGCCACAATCATGCTGGATGGTGAAAAGCCGCAGCAAAAAACAGGCATTCAGCAAAGAAATCCCAAAGGCGAGCCAATAGCTCACAGAGAGTGACCACCAGGCCAGCGCCCAGAGCGCAAGAAAGGGCAGGGCCGTAACCGCCAGCTCAAAGCTGCTGCGTCCCAGGTTGGGCTCGCGGTATTGCGCCAGGATCTTCACCCAATCGCGGGCGGAACGCATTTGAGGTTTGTCTGCGGATGTCGGTGTACTCTCGGTCATGCGCCTGCCATGAATTTTCTATGAGACCCCGATAAACTACTTCTGCCGCATGGCAAGCCATTATTGACCCTGCGGCAAAGAGAGCGCGGCGATGCCGTCTAAAACAGAACACTTCGCCGTGATTTCACTGCCAAGAGTGAAGCTATCGAAAGGTCATTTCTCTTGTCTTCGCCTTAGCCGGGCAAAGTGGTGATTTGTGATCTCTCTAATCGTGCGACAGAGGCGATTGCGGCGAAAGCTGTCCAACAGCAAGATTCATCGTTTGACCGATTTTCATCACCTGTGCGTTTTCAGCTCCAAGCCCAATCCGCTCAGCTGCATCGCGAAACAACTCAGGTGCTTCGAATGGATTCTCTGGTGTTAGTGAGATTGTCCCCCAATGCATACCGATAGCGGTCCCCGCCCCCAGCTTCTGCGCCAGGGCGGCGGCCTCTGCCGGGTTGATATGGGCGCCTTTCATCAATTTGCGCGGCTCATAGGCCCCAATTGCCACCAGGGCGAGGTCAAAAGGAGCTTCGCGGGCGGTAATCTCGTCAAAGATCGGCCCATCCGCCGTATCGCCGGAAAACCAGATGCGGCCCTCGTCGGTTGCGATGCCAAAGCTGGCCCAGAGGGTTTTGTTTCGATCCCCCAGACCACGGCCCGAGTTATGGATTGCGGGCAAGGTGGTGATCTGTAGCCCGGTACTCTGCCAGCTCTCCCACCAGTCATGTTCAACAACCCTGCGGTAACCCAGCTGGGTAAAGTAGCGCCCCAGCCCAAGGGGCGTGATGACCGTCACCTCTTCTTTGTAGCGGTAGGCCCGAAGCGTCGGCAGGTCGAGGTGGTCATAATGCCCATGGCTCAGCAGCAGAACATCGGCTTTTGGCAGCTCAGCACCGCTGATCGGGGCAGGGACATAGCGTTTTGGGCCAAAGCCGACAGGACCGGCCCGCTGCCCCAAATAGGGGTCCGTGAGGATGGTTTTGCCATTGAGGCGGATGATAAAGGCTGAATGACCCAGCCAGGTCACGCTGGGATTGCTGGCCGCTTCCAATTGCCGCCTGAACTCCGCCTGATCCAGCACATGACCCGCGGGGATCGGCCGATTGAACTTGCTGAGCATCTGCTTGCGGATGAAAGCCCACATCTCCCCTTTGCTGCCTTCGCGTCTGGGGCTGCCGGGCGGGTTGCAAAACCTCCCGTGCGATGTGTGGTGACTGGGGCGTGTCAACGTCATACTCTCCCTGCTCAAAACAGCATCCAGTTCTCTGCTGGTCTGATCTGCATATGGGGCGAGTTTGCAGGAATGTCAGTGGCTGGCCTGTGTTTTTTACTTCGTCCCTGCCGGCAATGCCGAGGAAACTCAGAGGGAAGAGAGCGCAGCGCAGGGCAATAGCGCGCCTTCGACACAGGGTCCCAACAAAGACAGAGGCCCGCTGCCAAAAGACAACGGGCCTCTCTATGTTTTTTGGGATCTTGGTGGAAATCGCTTAGTTGACGATTGTCGCCTCAGTTGCAGCGCGCAGCTCGTCTTCGCTGACGCCCTCGGCGCATTCAACGATCTTCAAGCCACCTTCGACCACGTCCAGCACGCCTAGGTTGGTGATGATGCGGTCGACGACGCCTCTGCCGGTCAGCGGCAGGGTGCATTCCTTCAGCACCTTGGACTGGCCGTGCTTGTTGGCGTGGTCCATCACCACGACAACACGGCCTACGCCGGCCACCAGATCCATCGCGCCGCCCATGCCTTTGACCAGCTTGCCGGGGATCATCCAGTTGGCGAGATCGCCATTCTCGGCCACTTCCATCGCGCCCAGGATCGCCATGGCGATCTTGCCGCCGCGGATCATCGCAAAAGACTGCGCTGAGTCGAAATAGGCAGTCTGCGGCAGTTCGGTAATGGTCTGCTTGCCCGCGTTGATCAGGTCAGCATCCTCTTCACCCTCGATCGGGAAAGGGCCCATGCCCAGCATGCCGTTTTCCGATTGCAGGGTCACTTCCACACCTTCGGGGATATAGTTCGAAACCAGCGTCGGGATGCCGATGCCGAGGTTCACATACCAGCCGTCCTGCAGTTCCTGCGCTGCGCGGGCGGCCATTTGATTGCGGTCCCATGCCATGGATCAAGCCTCCTTCTGGCGCACAGTGCGCTGTTCGATGCGTTTTTCGTGCTGCCCTTGAATGATGCGGTGCACATAGATGCCGGGCAGGTGGATGCTGTCGGGGTCCAGGCTGCCGGTGGGCACGATTTCCTCGACCTCAACCACGCAGACCTTGCCGCAGGTGGCAGCAGGCGCGTTGAAGTTGCGCGCGGTCTTGCGGAACACCAGGTTGCCGGTCTCGTCGGCTTTCCAGGCTTTGACGATGGCGAGATCGGCAAAGAGGCCCTCTTCCATGATATAGTCTTCCACGGCGCCATCTTCGCCGGTGGGGAATTGCTTCTCCATCTTTCCCTCGGCAATCACGGTGCCAACGCCAGTCTTGGTGAAGAAGCCGGGGATGCCCGCACCACCGGCGCGCATACGCTCGGCCAGGGTGCCCTGCGGGTTGAATTCCAGCTCCAGCTCGCCAGAGAGGTACTGGCGCATGAACTCGGCGTTCTCACCCACATAAGAAGAGATCATCTTCTTCACTTGTTTGGTCTGCAACAGGATGCCGATGCCAAAATCATCAACGCCCGCATTATTGGAGGCAAAGGTCAGATCCTTGGTGCCCGCCTCTTTGATTGCATCGAGCAGAAGCTCGGGAATGCCGCAGAGGCCAAAGCCACCCGCCGCAATGAACATGCCGTCATGAAGCAGCCCATCGAGCGCTTCAGCGGCATTGGAATAGACCTTTTTCATGGAAATCTCCCATCGGCTGCCAGTTGCCTCTGGTTCTGGCCCCGAGACTGGGCAGAGTCAACAATACGGAGGGCGGCACGTATTACTACGGATCGCCAGAAAGGGGTAGGGCCTGGAGCCGGGTCAAGGGCGGCAAGGCCGCCGCGCCAGCGGCTTGCCCTTGAGGCGACGGAAGGCCGCAATAGCATGGGTTGCGCCCTTGCTGGGCAAACCTGCCCTTCAAGGGCCTCTCAGCAAAAAGAAAACGTCGCGCGATAGCGCGACGCTGGGCCCAACCGGGGAAGGGGGTCTTTCAGATCCTCTGAGACGGGCGGGAGCCCCCCGTTGATGTCATTCGCTTTCGGCGGCCTTCTTGGCGGGCGCTTTCTTTGCAGTGCTTTTCTTTGTGGTCTTTTTCGCCGCGGTTTTCTTCGCCGGAGCCTTCTTCTTTGCCGCGGGCTTTTTCTTGGCACCCGACTTCGCTGATTTCTCAGCGATCAGCGCCACGGCCATTTCCATGGTGACATCCGCAGGCTCCACGTCCTTGGGCAGTGTCGCATTGACTTTCTCCCATTTGACATAAGGCCCGTAACGCCCATCCATGATATTGATGGCGCCGCCATCTTCGGGATGCTCGCCCAGCTCTTTCAGCGGTTTGGCAGCAGCACCGCTACCCCGGCGGCCCGGGTTGGCGCGTTTTTCTGCCAGCAGTTCCACTGCGTGGTTCATGCCCACCTCGAACATCTCATGCCATTGCTTGAGGTTCACATAGGTAGGTTTCTCCGCCTCCGGCAGCTTATGCATGATATAGGGACCAAAACGCCCCAGATTGGCGCTGATCCGTCCGCCTTCCGGGTGGTCACCCACATTGCGCGGCAGGCTCAGGAGCTGCAGCGCGCGTTCCAGCGTGGTCTCTTCCTTGGGCCAGCCGCCATGACGGGTCTGCGGCAGCGAGCTACGTTTGGGCTTTTTGTTCTCAGGCGTGGCTTCGCCGCGCTGCACATAAGGGCCGTAGCGCCCGTCCTTCAGCCAGATCTCGTCTTCGCCGTCACTGCCCAGCAGTTTCTCTTCCCCCTCAGCGCCTTCACCCGCGATGGGGCGGGTATAGGTGCATTCGGGGTAATTGCCGCAGCCGACAAACCCGCCGGTGCGGGAGGTTTTCAGATGCAGCTGGCCTGCACCGCATTTGGGGCAGACGCGCGGGTCGCTGCCATCTTCGCGCGGCGGGTAAAGTTGCGGCGCCAGGGCGTCGTCCAGCACGTCGAGAACTTCGGTGATGCGTAGATCAGAAGTTTCAGAGATTGCCGCTGAAAAATCGCGCCAGAACCGGCCCAGCAATTCCTTGTAGTCGCGGCTGCCCGCTGAGACATCATCCAGCTCACCCTCAAGGTTGGCGGTGAACTCATAGCCCACATAGGTGCGGAAGAAATTCAACAGGAAGATGGTAACGATCCGGCCCTTGTCCTCGGGGAAGAGGCGGTTCTTGTCCTTGCGAACATATTCGCGGTCCTGAATCGTGGTAATGACGCTCGCGTAGGTCGAGGGACGCCCGATGCCCAGCTCCTCCATCCGCTTGACCAAGGTGGCCTCAGTAAAGCGCGGGGGCGGCTGGGTGTGATGTTGCAGGCCCAGAACGGCCTTGTCTTCCGACAGACAGGATCCGGTGGGGCCGGCCTTCTCGGCCTGTGCCGCCAGGGAAGAGGCGAATTTCAGCGCTTCGCCCTGCATGATTTGCGGCAGGCGCTTGTCGTCCTCATCGACCACATCATCGCGGCCCTCTTCATAGACGCGCATGAAACCGTCAAAAAGCATCACCTGACCGGTGGCGCGCAACCCGACCTGACCATCGTCAGAGCCGAGGTCAACGGTGGTGCGCTCCAGCCTTGCGCCGGCCATCTGGCAGGCGAGGGTCCGCTTCCAAATCAGGTCATAAAGCTTACGCTGGTCATCTTCCGAGACCTTAAGGCTCTTGGCGTCGCGACTCATATCCGTGGGGCGGATACATTCGTGCGCCTCCTGGGCGTTCTTGGCCTTGTTCTTATAGATTCGCGGGCTGTCGGGCACATATTCAGCGCCATAGCGGGTGCCGATCTCTTCGCGGGCGGCCTGTACCGCCTCGGGCGCCATATCGATGCCGTCGGTCCGCATATAGGTGATGAGACCCGCCTCATAGAGGCGCTGGGCCGCGTTCATGCATTGCTTGGCGCCCATGCCGAATTTGCGGCTGGCTTCCTGCTGCAGGGTCGAGGTCATGAAAGGCGCGGATGGATTGCGCGCGGCTGGCTTGGCTTCAACCGATTTGACTGAGAGCGCACGGGAGGAAACCGCCTGCACCGCCAGCTCAGCTGCGGTGGAATTGGCCAGGCTGTATTTGTCCAGCTTGTCGCCGCCCAGGATCGTCAGGCGCGCCTCAAATTCCTGACCGCGCGGGGTGGCCAGGCTGGCCTTCACCGACCAGTACTCCTGCGGATTGAAAGCCTCGATCTCCATCTCGCGCTCAACGATGAGGCGCAGACAGACCGACTGCACCCTGCCAGCGGATCTGGCACCAGGCAGCTTGCGCCAGAGGACCGGCGAGAGGTTGAAGCCCACAAGATAGTCCAGCGCGCGGCGGGCCAGATAGGCCTCGACCAGGGGCATATCCACCTGGCGCGGGTTGGCCATGGCGTCGAGGACTGCCTCTTTGGTGATGGCGTTGAAGGTTACGCGGGACACCGGGGTGTCCTTCTTGATCGAACGGCGCTTGGTCAGGGCTTCCTGCAGGTGCCAGCTGATTGCCTCTCCTTCGCGATCGGGGTCGGTCGCGAGAATGAGCGCATTGTCTTCTTTCAGTGCATCGGCAATGGCGCGGACATGTTTCTTGCTTGCCTCGGCCACCTGCCAGGTCATCTCAAATTCATTCTCGGTATCCACCGAGCCATCCTTTGGCGGCAGGTCGCGCACATGGCCATAAGAGGCCAGAACCGTGTAGTCGGAGCCCAGGTATTTATTGATTGTTTTGGCTTTGGCTGGGGATTCGACAACTACAACTGGCATGTAAATCTATGTTCTCTTTCGTGCTCACTAGCGCGTTCTATGGCTGGGCCGGGCCTGCTGCGCAAGGGGAGAATAACATTGCTGAGGCCAGGCGCGCAGGATTTGCAACAGGAAATCAAGCCGCTGCCCCCTTTGTCGCGCCTGCAATCCGAAGGGGGGTGACGGCCCGGCAAGTGGGGTCTGGAGGGGTAAAACAAGCGAATCGCAACGCGGTGGTTGTGTCTGTTCCGGGGGCATTGCCCTGTTGGCCAATTGGAAAAGTGAGACGCGTCATCAGGGTCCGCCGTTCCTTTTCCCATCCCCGGGCGTCAGCAAGCCACCGGGCAACCGCTCGATCCGCCCATCGAGTTCCAGATCCGTCAGCGCACTGCCAAACTGCGGCGGGGTCGCGTTGAGATCACGCATCAACAGATCCGCGGGCACCGGAGTGGTCCCCAATCGGTTTAGGATCTGCTGATGCAGCGCATTGGTCTCTTGCAGGTTGCGTTTTTCAGGTGGTGGCACTGGCAAAGAAGACAAGAGCTGCCTTGCCTCCGCGTTGCTTGGACCCGCAGGAGAGCGGGGCGCTGGAGGCATTTGCAACAGTGGGAGATCCACCTGCGCCGGTAGTGATGGGGTATCCGCAGTGGGTTGAAGCTCGGTAAGATGCTGCATGGGCGGCAGGGCGGCCAGCACATCTTCGGCATTGCGTACCAATGGGGCGCCATCACGGATCAGCATGTTGCATCCGGCGGCACGCGCATCAAAAGGATGTCCGGGAACGGCCAGAACCTCCCGTCCCAGGTCCAGTGCATCGCGGGCCGTGATCAGGCTGCCGGAACGGCCCGCGGCCTCAATCACGATAACGGCCTGGGCCAGGCCCGCGATGATGCGATTGCGCCGGGGAAAATCGCGCGCGCGGGGCCAAAGACCCATGGGTTGCTCCGACAGGCGTAGCCCCTGCGTGGCGATTTCCACCCCCAGCTCGGTGTTCTCTGTCGGATATATCCGGTCGCAGCCCCCGGCCATGACCGCAATAGTGCCTGTTTCCAGCGCCGCGTGATGAGCGGCTGTGTCAATGCCTCTGGCCAGACCTGAAACCACAACATAGCCGGCCTCCCCCAGATCGCGCGACAGGTTTCGGGCCATGCGAATACCCAAGGACGAGGCATTTCGCGCCCCAACCAGAGCAATCATGGGGCGGCGCAAGAGAGTGAGGTCGCCAATCGCCCATAAGAGTGGCGGCGCGGTTGCAAGGGCCGCAAGCAGGTTGGGATAGAGAGGGTCATCAAAACACAAAAGCCGCGCTTTGGCGGCTTTTGCGGTTTTGACTTCTGTGTCAATTTTGCCTGCGGGGCATGTTTCATACCCTGCAATTCCGGCTGCGTCTGCCATTTTAGGCAGCGCGTCCAGCACGTTCTGCGCTGAACCATATTGACCAATCAGGCGTCGGAAGTTTACCGGGCCGATCCGTCGGGAGCGCAGCAGGCGGAGTCTAGAATACCAAAGATCTTCCGTGGTGGGTGGGAGTGGGGGGTGAGTGGAAGAATGTGCTTCCTCGGTCATCCGTTGCTCCGCCGTGCTGCAAGACAATATTTACCCTGAAAACGGTTAACAGGTGGTGAATGGTTGAAAATTTTCCTTAGATTTTCGGAAATCTTCGACGACCTTGAGTTGACCGGATGCGAAAGAAGTTAATTTCCTGAATCATCAGAGAAATTCCATGGGGTTCTCAGGAAATACTGCCATGGAATCGGATTTCAAATTCAAAAAATCACAATAAAAAACCGCATCCCAATGGTCCAATCATGATTAAAGGTGCACGTGGAAGGCGGGTTTTTCGCGTTTTGCCGACTGGTGTGATTCCAGATTGGGAACGGCAGGCGAGACCCGCCTGCCGCAGCAAAGAATCTGCCTAGGTCGCTGAGCCACCCACGGTCAGACCGCTCATCAGCACCGAGGGTTGGCCAACGCCGACCGGAACCCATTGCCCCTGTTTGCCGCAATTGCCCATGCCGGGGTCCAGCTCCATGTCATTGCCAAGGGCGCGGATCTGTTTCAGCGCGGTGGCGCCATCGCCGATCAGGGTCGCGCCTTTGACGGGCTCACCAACCTTGCCATCTCTGACGCGGTAGGCCTCGGTGCAGGAGAAGACGAATTTGCCATTGGTGATATCCACCTGGCCGCCGCCAAAGCCCACGGCCCAGATGCCATCTTTCATGCCCGCCACCAGATCCGCTGGGTCACTGTCGCCACCCAGCATATAGGTATTGGTCATCCGCGGCATCGGCGCATGGGCGTAGCTCTGCCGCCGACCATTGCCGGTGGAGGCAACCCCCATGAGGCGCGCATTCTGGCGGTCCTGCATAAAGCCAACCAGCCTGCCATCTTCAATCAGAGTGGTCTTCTGCGAAGGGGTGCCCTCATCATCGATAGAGATCGAGCCGCGCCGGTCGGCAATGGTGCCGTCATCCAGCACGGTCACCCCCTTGGCGGCGATCTGCCGCCCCATGAGGCCGGCAAAGGCTGAGGATCCCTTGCGATTGAAATCCCCCTCCAACCCATGGCCGATGGCCTCATGCAGCAGGATGCCGGGCCAGCCGGGCCCAAGGACGACGTCCAGCTCACCCGCCGGGGCAGGGACCGCTTCGAGGTTGACCAGGGCAATGCGCAGGGCCTCACGTACTTTTGCCTGCCAGGAGGCTGGCTCGATCAACCCGTCAAGGCCAACCCGACCGCCCCCTCCGGCCGAGCCGCTCTCGCGGCGACCGTCTTTTTCGACAATGACAGAGACATTGAGCCGCGCCATTGGGCGCACGTCCTGCACCCGCACCCCATCAGCGCGCAGGATCTCAATCTCCTGCAAGGAAGCCGCAAGCGAAGCCGAGACCTGAACCACTTTTTGATCCAGATCACGCGCAAAGGCGTCAATCTCCCGCAACGTCTCCACTTTCACCGGGAAGGGTTCGGCGCTGATCGGATCCGCATCGGTATAGAGTTTTACATTGGTTGCCTGGGGCGCATCCGCATAGGTTCCGCCACCTTCACCAACCGCCAAACGCGCGGTTTCGGCGGCGCGCTTCAGCGCCTCTATCGAGACATCGGTGGAATGGGCATATCCGGCCACATCCCCCTTCACAGCCCTTAAACCAAAGCCTTCGGAGGCATCATAGCTGGCGCTGCGCAATCTGCCATCGTCAAAGACCAGGCTTTCCGACTTGTGACGTTCGGCAAAGATTTCACCATCATCGGCACCTGCCAGCGCGGACTGCAGCACGGGCAGCGCCTCTTCCTCTGCGAGGGCGGTTTCAAAAGGGCGGAAGGCTGAGTTTTCCATGTCACGGACCTCGGTTTTTTTGATCTAAATCAAGAAAGCGACGCTTTGACGCTCGCCTCCCTCTTTATCTGTACGTCTGAATATGATTTTAAGCAGCGTCAAAGACAACGGGGTTGGCGCGTTTTGTGGAATCATTGCTTTCGAGTTGCGGAAGTAGCGGTTCCAGATAGCGCGATCAGGCTCAGGGACAATGCGATCACGCAAGATCAGGACATGATATGAAGAATGCTTTGATGCTTTCGGGCCTTTTTGCGGGCCTTTCAAGCCTTCCAGCTATGGCGCAAGAGGCTCTGGAAACCATTGGCAAGCCGGTTGACGGCGGCCTGAACTTCCAGCCCGCAGCGACTTCGCTGATGGAGGGAATCATCCAGCTGGACAATCTCCTGCTCTGGATCATCACAATCGTCTGCGTTTTTGTTGGTGCTTTGCTGCTTTACGCAATTCTGCGTTTCAACAGGCGCGCCAACCCAGAGGCGGCCAGCTTCACCCACAATACCCCAATTGAAATCGCCTGGACCCTGATCCCGATCCTGATCCTGGTTTTCATCGGCTCCTTCTCCCTGCCAGAGCTGTTCCGCCAGCAGGAGATCCCCGAAGGTGACGTGACCATCAAGGTGACCGGCTACCAGTGGTATTGGGGTTATGAATACGTTGACCATGAGTTTGGCTTTGAAAGCTTCCTGCTGGGCAAAGATGAACTGGCAGAAAATGGCTATGCCGAAGATGAGTATCTGCTGGCCACCGACACCGCAGTTGTTGTGCCTGTCGGCAAAACCATCGTGATGCAAGTGACCGCCGCAGATGTGATCCACTCCTGGGCGATGCCTTCCTTTGGCGTAAAGCAGGACGGCGTGCCTGGTCGTCTGGCGGAACTCTGGTTCAAGGCCGACAAAGAAGGCATCTATTTTGGCCAGTGCTCCGAGCTTTGCGGCAAGGACCACGCCTATATGCCGATCACCGTCAAGGTGGTCAGCCAGGAAGCCTATGACGCATGGCTGAAGGGCGCGATCGAGGAATATGCGGGCAAGCCGCTCTCCTATCAGGTTGCATCCAACTAAGGACGAGTTTGGGCGCTTGAGGGAGTGCCCAGCTTCGGACCTGCTGTAAAATTGCCGGATGTGTGGGGAGGCTCGCGCATCCAACTGCCGCAAAAGGGACCATGATGAGCGACGCAAGCATCAATGCCAGCAACATCCGTGAGGACGAGGCCGGATTCGGCGATTACTTCGCCCTGCTTAAACCGCGTGTGATGTCGCTGGTGGTTTTCACCGCTTTTGTGGGCCTGCTGGCCTCTCCTGTTTCCGTGCACCCTGTGATCGGCTTCTGTGCTGTCTTGTTCATCGCCATCGGCGGTGGTGCCTCTGGTGCGCTGAACATGTGGTGGGACGCCGATATTGACCGGGTGATGAAACGCACCAAGGGTCGCCCTATCCCTGCTGGCAAGGTGGAAGAGGGTGAAGCGCTGAGTCTTGGCCTGGCGCTCTCTGGCCTCTCGGTGATCATGCTGGCGCTGGCGACCAATGTCTTTGCCGGTGCCTTCTTGGCCTTCACCATCTTCTTCTATGTGGTCATCTACACCATGTGGCTGAAGCGGGCGACGCCGCAGAACATCGTGATCGGTGGCGCGGCCGGTGCCTTCCCGCCTGTCATCGGCTGGATTGCCGCGACTGGCACCATGTCGGTAGAGCCCTGGCTGATGTTTGCCCTGACCTTCATGTGGACGCCGCCGCATTTCTGGGCGCTGGCTCTGTTCATGCGCTCTGATTATGACGATGCGGGCGTTCCCATGCTGACCGTGACCCATGGCCGCCGCGCTACCCGCGTGCATATCCTGATCTATACCGTGCTGCTGGCTCTCCTGGCCGTTGGCACTTCTTTCTCCGGCATCGGTGGTCCGATCTATCTGGCGGTTGCCGTGGTGATGAACGCGCTGTTCCTGGCCGGTGCCTGGAAGATCTCGCGCCGTAATGAAGACATGTCCGAAGAGGACAACTTCAAGGCCGAGCGCAGCTTCTTCAAACTGTCGCTGCTCTATCTCTTCCTGCATTTTGGCGCGATTCTCGCCGAAGCGCTGCTGAAGCCCTATGGGCTGGGAGGCTGGTAAGATGGCTCTGCGCAAGGATCACGAGCTGCACAAGCGCCGCTTTGGTCGCAACATGGGCGTAGGCCTGTTGCTGGCGGGTTTTGTGGTGCTGGTGATGGTGCTGACCATCGTCAAGGTCTCGCAGCCCGGTTTCCAATTGCCCCAGGTCGAAGCGGGGCAGAACTGATGGCGCTGCAGGGACCCCAGAAAACCGTTGTACAGCTGGTCGGCGTTGTCGTCCTGATGGGCGGTCTTTCCTGGGCCTCGGTCCCCTTTTACGACTGGTTCTGCCGGGTCACCGGCTTCGGCGGCGTTACTGGCGTGGCCGAACAGGGATCGGATACGGTGCTGGATCAGACCATCACCGTGCGCTTCGATGCCTCCAAGGAACGCGGCATGGCCTGGGAGTTCAAACCCACCCAGCGCGAGATGGAGATCAAGATCGGCGAGACCGGCCTTGCCTTCTATGAGGCCTATAATCCAACCGACCGGCCCATCGCGGGCCAGGCCTCTTACAATGTCACCCCCTATGCGGCGGGCGGCTTCTTTGAAAAAATCGATTGCTTCTGCTTTACCGAGCAGGTGCTGGAACCAGGGGAGCGGGTGCAGATGCCCGTGACCTTCTTTGTCGACCCGGAAATCGTAACCGACCGGGACGGAAAATACGTGCATACGATCACGCTTTCGTACACGTTTTATGAAACCGATCTGCCCGAGGGCTATGCCGCTCTCGAAACCGGGGATACATCCGGGGCAGGGACTGCAACGAACTAGGCCGCTTTGGTGAGGGACACTTAAATGGCGCACGCTAAAAATCACGATTTTCACATTCTGCCACCGTCCTGGAAGCCTCTGGCTGCAGCATTGGGTGGCTTCATCATGCTCTTTGGTGCCGTGCTCTGGATGCATGACATCACGGCTTGGTTGTTTTGGGCCGGTCTTGTTCTGACACTCTATGTCTCCTTTGCCTGGTGGGCGGAGATGGTTGACGAAGCTCGTCAGGGCGACCACGCACCGGTGGTGCGCATCGGTCTGCGCTATGGCTTTATCCTGTTTGTAATGTCCGAGGTGATGTTCTTCTTCGCCTGGTTCTGGTCCTTCTTCAAACATGCCATGTACCCGATGGAAGAATATGTCGGCACCGAATATGTCGCCCCGGCGATCTATCCGGTTGATGCGCTGCACCTGCCGCTTATCAACACTCTGGTGCTGCTGCTCTCGGGCTGTGCCGTGACCTGGGCGCACCATGCGCTGGTTCACAACAATGACCGCAAGGCGCTGATCCAGGGCCTCTCCATCGGTATCGTTCTGGGCATCTTCTTCACCTTCCTGCAGGGCTATGAGTACGCTCACCTGCTGCACGAAGGCTGGCAGTTCGGCGCTGATGAGTTCTACTCGAACTTCTTCATGGCCACCGGCTTCCACGGCTTCCACGTGATCCTCGGCACCATCTTCCTGATCGTCTGCCTGGTGCGCGCGATGAAGGGGGACTTCACCCCTGAGCAGCACGTCGGTTTTGAGACCGCTGCCTGGTACTGGCACTTCGTGGACGTTGTCTGGCTCTTCCTCTTCTTTGCCGTCTACCTCTGGGGCACCGCCGGTCTGTAACCGGGAATGCCTGGCCAAAATCTGGCCAAATGTAAGGGGTACATCTTTGTGGTTTCAAAAACCGCAGAGAGGCCGTATCTAGCTCAGCGCGCGGGATCTGACCCGCGCGCTGTCTGCGTTCAGAGGGTGCCATGCGGCGACTGATTTTCTTTCTGGTGATAGGGGGGCTGGGGCTGGCGGCATTGCTGAGCCTGGGCATCTGGCAGATCCAGCGCCAGGTTTGGAAAGAGGATCTGTTGCAAACCATCGAAACCCGTATCACAGCGGCTCCAGTTGCGGTTCCGCTCGCGCCAAGTGCAGAGCAAGACAACTACAGGACCGTCACCGCAGCAGGCGCGCTGGGTGAGCAGGAGCTGCATGTTTTCTGGGTCACCAAAGAGGGCGAGCCGGGCTATCGTGTGATCTCGGTCCTTGAAATGGAGAACGGGCGTCGCCTGCTCCTCGACCGGGGCTTTATCCTTGCCGCAGACAAGAATGAGGTCCGCAGCGCCGGGCAGGTTTCTGTCACTGGCAATCTTCTGTGGTCGGACGAGGGCGACTGGACAACGCCTGATCCCGAAGTCGATACCAATATCCTCTATGCCCGCGATGTCACCTATATGGCCAATCGGCTGGAGACTGAGCCGGTGCTGATTGTCGCGCGCACGATCGCACCTGAGACATCCGCGACACCACAACCGGTGACATCGGCGGGCATCCCGAACAACCACTTGCAATATGCGATCACCTGGTTTTCGCTGGCCCTGATCTGGGCTTTGATGACCGGTTCTTTCCTCTGGCGTTCGCGCGCCAAATCCGAAGGCTGAAACGATGAAATATATCTCAACCCGGGGCCAGGCGCCCGAGCTGACATTTGAAGAGGCCATGCTGACAGGGCTGGCCCGTGACGGCGGGCTTTATGTGCCGGCCGAGATCCCGACCCTCAGCCGGGAAGAGATCGCTGGCCTGGCGGGGCTCTCTTATGAGGAAACCGCCTTTCGGGTGATGAAGCCTTTTATTGGCGATTGCTTCACCGATGAAGAATTCCGCGGCATCATCTCCCGTGCCTATGAAGGTTTCGGCCATGCCGCCCGCGCGCCGCTGAAGCAGCTGGCGCCGAACCATTTCCTGCTAGAGCTGTTCCATGGGCCCACCCTGGCTTTCAAGGACTTTGCCATGCAACTCATCGGCCAGCTGTTCCAGACCGCTCTGGCGCGCCGTGGTGATCGAGTGACCATCGCTGGCGCCACCTCGGGTGATACCGGCTCTGCCGCGATGGAGGCCTTTCGTGGCCTTTCCAATGTGGATGTCTTTATCCTTTATCCCCATGGCCGCGTCTCTGAGGTGCAGCGCCGTCAGATGACCACCCCGCAGGATGCCAATGTGCATGCGCTGGCGGTGGATGGCGATTTCGACGATTGCCAGGCGCGCGTCAAAGACATGTTCAATGATTTCGACTTCCGCGACGGTGTGAAACTGGCGGGGGTCAACTCGATCAATATCGCCCGTGTGCTGGCGCAGGTGGTCTATTACTTCTCCTCTGCTGTTTCCCTGGGCGCGCCAGAGCGTGAGGTCTCCTTCACTGTGCCCACCGGCAACTTTGGCGACATCTTTGCGGGCTATATCGCCCAGCAGATGGGCCTGCCGATCAAGGATCTGGTGGTGGCCACCAACCAGAACGACATTCTGCACCGCTGCCTCGAGGGGCAGGGCTATCACAAGGGGGATACCCAGCCCTCGATCAGCCCTTCGATGGACATTCAGGTCTCTTCCAACTTTGAACGCGCGCTCTATTTTGCCTATGGCAAAGACAGCGGCGCTGTGGCGCAGTTGATGGATGAACTGAAGAGCGGCGGCTTTGAGGTCAGCCAGGGTGCCATGCAGGCGCTGGGTGAGACCTATAAATCCGGCCGCGCCTCGGAAGAGGAAACCCTAGCGACGATCACATCCGAACTGGCCGCCTCTGGTGAACTGATCTGCCCCCATGGTGCGGTGGCGGTTAAGGTTGCGAATGAACAGCGTGAGGCTGCGGTACCGATGGTGACCTTGGCCACTGCCCATCCGGCCAAGTTCCCGGCGGCGGTGAAACAGGCCTCTGGCATCCACCCGGATCTGCCCGCGCGTATGGGCGACCTCTTTGAACGGGACGAGCGGGTGACGCGGATCGCCAATGACCTTGCTGCTCTTGAGGCGCATATCAAAGCGAATATCGCATCGTGAGCTTGCGTCAGGACACTCTGCCCAACGGTTTTCGCATCGTCAGCGAAGATATTCCGGGGCTGCAATCGGCCTCGATCGGGATCTGGGTCACGGCGGGCGGACGCAATGAGCGGCTGGAGCAGAACGGCATTGCCCATTTTCTGGAGCATATGGCCTTTAAGGGCACCAAAAAGCGCAGCGCTTTGCAGATTGCCGAGGCGGTCGAGGATGTGGGCGGCTATATCAACGCCTATACCAGCCGCGAGGTGACCGCCTATTATGCGCGGGTGCTGAAGGACGACGTGCCACTGGCGCTGGATGTGCTGGCGGATATCCTGCTGAACCCGGTGTTTGATCCGCATGAGATCGAGGTCGAGCGCGGGGTGATCCTGCAAGAGATCGGCCAGGCGCTGGATACGCCGGATGATGTGATCTTTGACTGGCTGCAGGAAGAGAGCTACCGCAACCAGCCGCTCGGGCGCACGATCCTGGGCCCTGCTGAGCGCGTGAGCGCCTTTAGCCGCGATGATCTCACCCAGTTTGTGGCTGAACATTATGGCCCTGAGCAGATGATCCTCTCAGCCTCGGGGGCTGTGGATCATGACGCGCTGGTCAAGATGGCCGGCGACCTCTTTGGCGGCATGAAGTCGCGCCCGGCCCTGGCGATGGAGCCTGCGCGCTTTACCGGTGGAGAGGCACGGCAGGAAAAGGCGCTGGAGCAGGCGCATTTTGCCCTGTCCTTTGAGAGCCCCGGTTATCGGGATGATGCGATTTACACCGCGCAGATCTATGCCGGCATCATGGGCGGCGGCATGTCGAGCCGCCTGTTCCAGGAGGTGCGCGAAAAGCGCGGGCTCTGCTATACGATCTTTGCCCAGGCCGGTGCCCATGCGGATACCGGCTGCACCACGATCTATGCGGGCACCTCCGGTGAGCAACTGGCGGAACTGGCACATATCACCGTGGATGAGATGAAGCGCGCCGCCGAGGATCTGAGCGATGCGGAGGTGGAACGCGCGCGCGCCCAGATGAAGGCGGGCCTCCTGATGGGGCTTGAGAGCCCCACCAACCGGGCCGAGCGTCTGGCGCGTCTGGTGCAGATCTGGGGCAGGGTGCCCTCGCTGGAGGATACCGTGCGTCTGATCGATGCGGTGCAGAACGAAGATGTGCGCGCCCTGGCCGAGAAACTGGCGTTGCAGGCGCCTGTCGCCATGGCGCTTTATGGGCCCGTCAGCGGGGCGCCGGATCTGACAGCATTGAAGGAGCGGCGCGCGGGCTGATGCTGCTGGGGCGGAAGAAACTGAAGCTGGAGACCGAGCGGCTGACCCTGCGTCTGCCGGTGCATTCGGATTTTCAGCAATGGTCCGCCCTGCGGCTGGCCAGCCAGCCCTTTCTAACCCCCTGGGAGCCCGCCTGGGCGGCGGACCATCTGGGGCGCAAGAGCTTTACCAACCGGGTCTACTGGGCGCGGCGATCCATGACTGGTGGCACTGCATTGCCGCTGTTTCTGATCCGGCGTGCGGATCAGGTGCTGGTTGGGGCGATCACGCTGGATAATATCCGCCGTGGTCCGGCACAGGCCGGAACGCTTGGTTATTGGACCGGGCAGCCTTTTGTACGTCAGGGCTATATGCGGGAAGCTATTGGCTCCATTGTGCATCATGCCTTTACCCAGATGGATCTGAGCCGGATTGAAGCTGCCTGCCTGCCGGAAAACGCGCCCTCACGCGGGCTTCTGGAAAAATCAGGTTTCAAATATGAGGGCGTAGCGCAGTCCTATCTGCAGATTGACGGCCGCTGGCGCACCCATGTGCTTTATGCCGCCCTGAGACACGACCGCCGGGGGCGCACCCAGACCGGGTGAGATTGTATATTCCTCTTCCGTCGTGAGGCGCAGCGGGTGAGTGCTCCCGCCTCCGGCAGCCCCCCTGGCATATGCCAGGGCCGCAGCAGCGGAGTTGGGCCCGGCGCCGTGCTCTGACGAGCGCGGCGCGCCACAGATCCAGCGGCCCAGCAGAGAAATCCGGCTGCCAGGTCTTGCCTTGCGGGCGCTGATTGCCGATGCAGGTAGGCATGACATATGCACCTGCCGATTCCGCCTTTGCCGCCCATCTGTCGAGCCTCCTGCCAGAGGGGGTGCTTTGTCCGGTTGAACCGCGCTATCTGGAAGAGCCGCGCGGGCGCTATCAAGGTACGGCAGGCTTGCTGGCGAAACCAAGCAGGGTTGAGGAGGTCTCTCTCCTGCTGCGTGAAGCCAATGCTGCGGGGGTAGCGGTTGTGCCCTATGGCGGCGGCACAGGCCTCGTTGGGGGGCAGGTCCTGCCCGAGGGGCCCGCGCCGTTGATCCTGTCTCTGGAGCGGATGAACCGGATCAGGGGCGTCTACCCGCAGGAAAATGCGCTTATCGCTGAGGCAGGCGCCATTCTGGCGGATGTACAATCTGCTGCAGAGGGGGCGGAGCGTCTCTTCCCGCTCTCGCTGGCCTCGGAAGGGACCGCGCAGATTGGCGGCAATCTGGCGACCAATGCAGGCGGGGTGAATGTGCTGCGCTATGGAAATGCGCGAGACCTCTGTCTTGGACTGGAAGCAGTACTGCCCTCGGGCGAGATCTGGCATGGGCTCAGTCGTCTGCGAAAGGACAATACGGGCTATGATCTGCGCAACTTGCTGATCGGCGCCGAAGGCACATTGGGGGTGATCACCGCGGCTGCGCTAAAACTGGCGCCCCTGCCTGCACAGCAGGGGACGGCGCTCTTTGTGGTGCCATCGCCTGAGGCGGCTATTGCGCTGCTGGCGATGGCGCGCAACCTGCTGGGAGATGGGGTCAGCGCCTTTGAACTTATCCACCGGCAGGGGCTGGAGTTTCTGACAGAACATCTGCCGGAACTGCGTCAGCCTTTTGAGAGGCGCCCAGAGTGGTCAGTGCTGATTGATCTGGGACTGCCACCAGGTCCGGGGCCGGAGGAGGGGCTGACAGAACTCTTTGAGCGAGCCCTGGAGAGTGATCTGGCGCTGGATGGTGTGATTGCCCAATCCGAGGGTCAGCGCCAGGCTCTGTGGAACCTACGTGAGCATATCCCGGAGGGGAACCGACGGGTGGGTGCGATCTCCAGCCATGATATTTCGGTTCCGATTTCGGAAATTCCGGCGTTCATTCAGCGTGGGGCAGAGGTCATAGCCCGGATCGGAGAAGGAGATATGCGGATCAACTGCTTTGGCCACCTTGGGGATGGCAACCTGCACTACAATGTGTTTCCGGCCAAGGGCCGAGGGCGGGAAGACTATGACGGGCTGCGATCGGTGGTGAAGGTTGCCGTGCATGACTTGGTTGCCGAATTCGATGGCTCCTTTAGCGCGGAACACGGAGTTGGGCGGATGAAAGTCGAGGACCTGGAAATCTATGGGGATCCGATGAAACTGTCAGCGATGCATGCCATCAAACAAGCACTCGACCCCAAGGGGATTATGAACCCGGGCGCAGTTTTCCGGTTGTCGTCTTCGGATAAATAAGAACGCTTTTCGAGCGGGGGCTCCCGCGCGGCCTTAGGAACCTCCCTTTCGGAGCTTCCTGGCCCCTTGGGCCCGGCGCCGTCCCGAAGGGACGGCGCGCATTTTGAGCTTGCAAAGCTCAAAATGCCATGCCCAACCGGAGAGGTTTCAAACATGAAACGCTCAACGGGCGGGAGCTACCCGTTCCAAATCCTCTGGCAAATCCCCGATCCAGGCCTGTTTCAGGACTTCAGACTGGCAAGTGGGCAGGCGAGAGCAGAGCAACGCTGCTTCTCCCTTTGCTTTATTGCATAGTGTCCACTGCCTGAGGATACCTCTTAGAGCCCGTCGAACTCACATAGGACATGCACATCCATGCCCATCTCTTCCAACAATTTGCGCCCGCCCAGTTCCGGAAGGTCGACAATGAAAGCGCAAGAGATGATTTCGCCACCGAGGCGTTCGATCAGCTTGATCCCGGCACCAGCGGTCCCACCGGTGGCCAGGAGGTCATCAACCACCAGAATCTTCTCACCGGGCTGGATGGCATCGTCATGGATCTCAACGATGGCCTCGCCATATTCCAGTTTGTAGTCCTGGCTGATGGTGGTACCAGGCAGCTTGCCCTTCTTGCGGATCGGCACAAAACCGACGCTCAGCTGATGGGCAATGGCCCCGCCCAGGATAAAGCCGCGTGCTTCCAGTCCCACAACCTTGTCGATACGTTCGCCCGCATAGGGGTGCAGCATCTGGTCAATCGCCATGCGAAAACCGCGTGGGTCGGCAAAGAGCGTGGTGACATCGCGGAACATGATCCCCTCATGTGGGAAGTCAACGATGGTGCGGATGTAGTCCTTGACGGCGGGCTTCTTGGGCATGGGGGCTTCCACTGCTGCTGCTTCTCTCAGAGCCCTGATTGCGCCGGTGCGGCAAAGGGCCAAAGGGGGTTTGGCCGAAGAAAAGCGCGCTGGCAAGGGCCAAGCGCGCGGATCAGGTGGAATTCACCTGCTGCTGTGGCGTGAAACCCAGCGGCAGGGCGGTGGTGCGAAAACTTGGCGCAAGACTCTGGACCAGCATCAGGGCCGGGACCCTGGAGCTTGCCCCAGCTAGGCGTTTAAGCCGTGGGACGGCGCAGGAAGGCGGTGGCCAGCCCCATGGCAGCCAGCGCCAGCCCGCCAGCCCTGGTCAGATGTGCGGTGACACTGGGGCGCGCAATCCAGACCCGCATGCGATCTGCCAGAAGGGCATAGGCCAGCGCATTCACCCCCGCGAGAATGACAAAGGTCGCAATCAGGATCCCGAACTGCGGGGCCAGGTTCTCCGCTGGGCGCAGGAACTGCGGCACAAAGGCGATGAAAAAGGCAATGGACTTCGGGTTGAGTGCTGTCACAACCGCCGCATGACGGAAAACGCCTGCCGGGGTGACATCAGGGTTGATCCCCTCTTGCACCAACCCTTCGGCTTTGCCCGCAGAGCGCCAGAGCTTTACCCCCATCCAAATCAGATAGGCCGCCCCGATCCACTTCAGGAGGGCAAAAAGACTGGCAGAGGCCAGAATGAGCGCGCCCAGCCCCGCCAAAGAGGCCGTCATCGCGATGAGATCCCCTAGGGCGACGCCCAGAGCCGAGGAGACCGCAACTGGCCTCCCCTTGGAGAGCGCATAGCTGAGCACCAAGAGTACGGTCGGGCCGGGTACCAGCAAAAGCGCGGTTGAGGCGGCGGCAAAGGCCAGCCAAAGGTCAAATTCCATGCTCTCTCTCCTCTGTCTTGGCTGCAGCTAAGACAGGCGCGATTGCTTTGGTCAATTGAAAACCCGGATCAGCCAAACAACTTTGAAATACCGCGCATGGCGGCTTCCAGCGGCCCTCGGCGCAAGAGGATCATCCAGAGCCAGGAGGCCAGCGCCGAAAAGGCGCAAAAGCCCAAGCTATAGCCAAAGATCTGCAGCGGTGTAAGGGAGCCGTCCAATTGTCCCATGACCTCCAGAGTGCCCATGCCCAGGAGAACATGGGCGATGTAAAGGCTGAGCGCCATACGTCCAGGCGCGGCCAGCCATTCGGCGATGCCTAGCCGGTTGAGGCCGGCGCCAACACGTAGCAGGAGCCCGATCACCAGGGCCGCCGTTCCGCTGGCCGCAAGAATGTAAAAGGGACCAGGGGGGATGGCGGCGGTGCCAAAGACCTCTTGCAGCTCGGGGTCGCTGGTCAGATTGGCGGGCAAGGCCCCAAGCACTGCCGCAGCCAGACCCCAAAGAACAAGGCGGTTCTGCACGGTCTTGGCATAGAGATCCTGCCGACCGATCCACATGCCGATGAACAGAAAGGCAACCCAGGGGAAAACCGGATGCCAGCCGTTGAAAAAGGAATGACGCAAAAACCCCTCAAGGGTCCAGAAATCACTGTATTCCAGCGTTTCCCAATTCCAATGGGCCTCATAGTCCAGAAGCACGAGAGAGAGAAAACCCAGCACCACTGCGCCAAGTGCTGCAAATAGCAAAACGCGGCCAGAGGCGTTTAGGAAGGGCAAGGCCACCAGAAAGTACAAGGCATAGAAATGCAGGATATCGGCCTCGAAAATCAGTAAGTTCACCATACCGATGAAAAAGAGGAAGCCAGCCCGCGCCAGGATCTCTGCGCTAGAAGCGCGCCCCATTGCCAGACCAATGCCCGCCAGTACAACAAAAAGCGCCGCAGCACGCCCTTCCAGCGCATTTGTCAGGAGGGATGGCAGATCCGCGCCCGGCGTGACCTGGGCGGCAATGCGGAAATTGACCAGAACCATGCCGCAAAAGGCCAGGTACCTGGCGATGTCCAATCCGTGTAGCCGCATGAGGGTCTCCTGAAATCCATCAAAGCAAATCTGCAATACCAAAGATAAAGGAACCCCAGTGGCAAAAGAAAAGGGGCGGAGGAAAACTCCGCCCCGGTTGCGTCATCTAGGTGCTCCGCTGCCCAGCGTTTCCGGAAGGGAAGCGCTGGCACTGAACAGTGTTAGCCCAGCACCCGGCCAGCCACCGCATCCAGCTTGGCCAGCAGGGCAGGGTCGCGTTTCTCCGGGGCGGTCATGATGGCGAATTCCAGCGCCTTGTCGCAGAGATGTGGGCAATCGGCGCGCTCCCGGCCCAGAATGGCGGGCAGGCGGCGCACCATCTCGCGGCCATTGTTGGAATTGTCCTGCAGGGTGGCAATGATCGCGGTGATATCCACCGCGCCGTGGTCCGGGTGCCAGCTGTCATAATCGGTGACCATGGCGATGGAAGCATAGCAGAGCTCTGCCTCACGGGCGAGCTTGGCCTCTGGCATATTGGTCATGCCGATGACATCGCAGCCCCAGCTCTCGCGGTACATCTTGCTCTCCGCCATCGAGGAGAACTGCGGCCCTTCCATACAGAGATATGTGCCGCCCCGGTGCACATTGATGCCCGCCGCGCGTGCGGCCTGCTCAGCCGCATCCGAGAGGCGCTCGCAGGTGGGATGCGCCACGCTCACATGGGCGACGCAGCCACTGCCGAAAAAGCTCTTTTCGCGCGCGAAGGTCCGGTCGATGAACTGGTCTACGATGACAAAATCTCCGGGCGCCATTTCCTCGCGGAAGGAGCCGCAAGCAGAAACAGAGAAGACATCAGTGACGCCTAGCCGTTTCAACGCGTCGATATTAGCGCGGTAGGGCACCTCGGTGGGGCTATGCACATGGCCGCGCCCATGGCGGGGCAGAAAGGCCATTTTGACCCCATCTAGGCTGCCGGTCAGGATCTGGTCCGAAGGTGCGCCCCAGGGGGTCTCCACCGTGACCCATTCAGCTGCCTCCAGCCCGTCGATCTCATAGATGCCGGAGCCGCCGATCACGGCAATCATCGTCTCTTTGCTCACCTGCTCACCTCCTCAAGCTGCGGATCACCCGGTTGTGCCGTCGAAAACGCGGTTTGACAACCGCGTTGCCTCCGGCGGAGGTATTTTCAGCAAAGTGAAAACCCACGGGACTGCGTGGTCAGAGCTTTTGCCGATCCTCACCGGTCCAGGTCAGTGCCTCTGTCATCATTTTGCGAAAATTCGGGCATTCGGCATGGCTGGGGGCCTGACATTTGGCCACATGGCGCAGGGCACGTGACAGCAGGCTGAGCTCACGGATGCGGCGGTCGACCTCGTCCGCGCGTTTGGATATGCGGCTACGGTCCAGTTCAAACGAGGCTTCTGCAAGGGCGGCAGGGCCCAGGGTCTCTGCGATCTCCTGCAAGGAAAAACCGGCGCGCTGGCCCAGGGTCACAAGCGCGAGACGATCCAGAACCGAGGCGTCATACTGGCGTCGCAACCCCTTGCGGCTGTCGGCGGCGATGAGGCCGAGACTCTCATAATACCGCAGCGCCGAGGGTTTCACACCGCTAAGCCGGGCCACTTCGGCGATATCCAGTGAATTCATGCTTGACCTAAAGTTGGCTTTAATTTGCACAGAGGACACCTGTTACAAGGATCCGTCAAGAAAAGGAAAGCGGGATGAGCGGAAATTGGCAGGCCATGGTATGGATTTTGGCCGTTGGAGTATTTGCAACCCTGTTTATGGATGGGGTTGCCTGGTTGCGCGCGCGTCTTTTGGGGCAGCGCGGGCTGGATTGGGCCGTGGTCGGGCGCTGGCTGGGGCATGTCGCAAGGGGGCGCTTGGTTTTGTCCAATCCGCAGGCAGCAGATCCAGTGCCCTATGAACGGGCTTTGGGCTGGGGTTTGCACTATGCGGTCGGGGTGGCCTTGGCGGCGCTTTTGTGGGGGCTGTTGTCTTGGGGTGTGCTGCGAGAACCGACCATCCTGCCGATTGTGGGCTTTGGGCTGGCGACAGTCCTGTTGCCTATGCTGATTATGCAGCCGGGACTGGGTATGGGGTTGGCGGCGCGCTATACACCGCAGCCCTGGTTGGCGCGGCGGCGCAGCCTGGTGACCCATTTCACCTTTGGGGTGGGCCTCTATCTTGGAGTGGAACTTGTGGCGCGGGTTCTGGGGTGATGTATTTGCCGGTTCGACTGCCAGTCGGCCCTCAGCCTGAAAACAAACCCCTCTCTGAAAGAACGGTCTCTTTAGGTTTCCGTTCCACCGGCGTGCGCCGACGCTACCTATTGTGAACCAGGCGACAGGGGTGTTGACCCTTTGTTTCGCGTGCGAAGCATTGGGACAGAATGGGTGACATATCGGGCTCAGGGGCTGCTCACATGGTGGAATAGGGGGCTCGGCGCGGCTTCACCCTTGCCCCATCGGCGGATTTCGGCTAGGGGCGGGCAGCGAACACCAAGCTCCCCAAACACAGGTAGACCCCATGAGACGCGCCGCAATGGCCCTGCTGGCCAATCGTATTTCACCGCCGAACCTCTCCATCATGCAGGATGAGGGCTGGTCGGTTGGCCGGGTCCGCACCGAGCTGTTGTCGGGTCTCACCGTGGCGCTGGCGCTGGTGCCCGAGGCGGTGGCCTTTGCCTTTGTCGCCGGGGTGCACCCGCTGGTGGGGCTTTACGCAGCCTTTCTGGTTGGCTTGATCACCTCGCTCTTTGGCGGCCGGCCTGGGATGATCTCTGGCGCGACGGGGGCGCTGGCGGTGGTCATGGTGGCCCTGGTGGCGCAGCACGGGGTTGAGTATCTCTTTGCCACGGTGGTGCTGATGGGGATCCTGCAGGTCATTGCCGGAGCTTTGCATTGGGGCAAGTTCATCCGCCTGGTGCCGCATCCGGTGATGCTGGGCTTTGTCAACGGGCTGGCGATTGTCATTTTCCTGGCGCAGCTGACGCAGTTCAAGGTGCCGGGGACAGAGGGTGCCGAGTGGCTGAGTGGCTTGTCGCTCTATTTGATGCTGGGTCTGGTGGGGCTGACCATGGTGATCATCTGGGGCACGCCAAAGATCACCAGCATCATTCCTGCGCCGCTGGCGGGGATCGGCATTGTGGCGGTTCTGGTGATTGCGCTGGGGCTGGATGTGCCGCGCGTTGGCGATATGGCCTCGATCGAGGGTGGGTTGCCACGGTTCCACAATCCCTTTGGTGAAGGCCTGGGCATCTATGGTGATGCGCTGGCGCCCTTTACTTGGGAAACCCTGATGATCATCCTGCCCTATTCGATCATCCTGGCTGCCATTGGGTTGATCGAGAGCCTGTTGACCCTGAACCTGGTGGGTGAAATCACCGGTAAGCGTGGTGGGGCCAGCCAGGAGTGCATCGCACAGGGGGCGGCCAATGTGCTGACCGGGTTTTGCGGCGGCATGGGCGGCTGTGCGATGATCGGCCAGTCGATGATCAATGTGAAATCCGGCGGCCGCACTCGCATCGCGGGCCTCGCGGCGGCACTGTTCTTGCTGTTGTTCATCGTGGTGGCCTCGCCTCTGATTGAGCAGATCCCGCTGGCGGCCCTTGTGGGTGTGATGTTCATGGTGGTGATCGGCACCTTCGCCTGGAACTCTTTGAAGATCATGACCAAGGTGCCCTTGATGGATGCCTTTGTGATTGTGCTGGTGACCGTTGTCACAGTGATGAGCGACCTTGCGGTGGCGGTTGTTGTTGGTGTTATCGTCTCGGCGCTGGCCTATGCTTGGAACAACGCCCGTCGTATCCACGCCATCACCCGTGAGAGCGAGAGCGAGAAGGGTGCCAAGGTCTATGAGATCGAAGGGCCGCTGTTCTTTGGCTCCACCGACGGGTTCATCGAGCTCTTCGACGTGGAAAACGACCCCGACAAGGTGATTGTCGAGTTTGAACGCAGCCGGGTCGTGGACCAGTCAGCCCTACAGGCGATCGAAGCGATTGCCGGCAAATATGAGGCTGCTGGAAAGACCCTGATGCTGCGTCACCTGAGCCGTGACTGTCACCAGCTGTTGACCAAGGCGGGGCATCTGATGATCGATAGCGATGATGACCCGGAGTATCAGGTCGCCGTTGACTACTCGGTCAAGACCGGGATCCTCGGCGGTCACTGAATCGGCCAAATAGATGCGTGAAAGCGCCGCGCCTTCTGAGAAGGCGCGGCATTTTTGTCTCTGGCTCACCAAAGCAGCAAATGCTGCTTCTCACCTCCTTTGCCTATTGCCCCTGCCTGGCAGAGCACCCTCTGAAAGCCGCAAGCAAAATAGCCGTATCCACCCCCTGCGGGTGTGGAACCTCGGCGATTTGGCTGGCGTTTTCATCCGGGCCCTGCCTTTGGGGCTGCAAGGCGAAGGCGGCTCCGAAGCAGCAGATGCAAGGGGGGATCAATCGGGGGCGAGGCTTTCCAGCATGTCGAGGTCACCGGAGAGGAGGGCAGGCTCTGCTCGCGCGATCAGCTCGGCAGGCCAATGCCACCATTTGAGCGCCAGTAGCCGGGCGATCTGGGGTTTGGGAAACCGGTATCGCTGCACCGCGCTGGGATTGCCTGTGACAACCGCATAGGGCGGGATCTTGCCGCGCACCACGGCGCCTGCGCCGATAATGGCGCCATCACCGATCTGCGCCCCAGGCAGCACCAGGGCGCCATAGCCGATCCAGACATCATGGCCCACAATCGTATCACGGGTGTCAGGCTGGAAACCGGCCATCTCCTCCGGATCAAAGACTGGGAAGGGATAGCAGCTGATCCCGTCCTGAGCGTGGTTCGCAGAGGCGGTGATGAAGCGCACCCCATGGGCGATCTGGCAGAACCGCCCGATCACCAGCCTCTCCCGCGCGCCAGGGAAGAGATAAGGGGCGAGATGGCTGGCCCAATCCTGCGGCGGATCGAAATCCGAGGCATAGGTAAAGGCGCCGACCTGCATATTCGGGTGGTCGATTGCGCGGTTGAGCATCACTGTGCCCGCATGGGGTTGCCCATCCGGGAGGAGGATGATCGGGTTGCGCAGGCTGGGGTCAGGCAGGGGCATAGGCGGCCTCAGTCGTCGGGGCGGGCAAGGGAGAAGACCTCTTGCACCACAGAATAGTCACGATAGCCCATGCGGGCTAGGGGCTGGAACCGGGTGACGTCGAACAGGCCGTCGATCAGGCAATCCTCGCGCAGGTGAATGCCAATGACCTCGCCAAAGGCGACCCGGTTGCTTTCACCTGGCAGGGTCACGATCTGGGTCAACCGGCATTCCAGGGCAGCCGGCACCCCGTCGATGCGGGCGCAATTGATGCTCTCGCAGTCCACAGGCGTCAGCCCTGCGTGGGTGAACTCATCCACTTCCTTTGGCAGCGCGGCAGAGCTGGCATTCATCGCGTCGCGCATTTCAAATGCCACCACATTGACGCAGAAAACACCTGTCTCCGCGATATTGCTGAGGCTGTCCTTGGTGCCCGAGGTTTGATCCGGCTTGCCGCTGGTGGTGGCAAACATCACCTGCGGCGGCTCATAGGCGACCCCGTTGAAAAAGGAATAGGGCGCCAGATTGTTGGTGCCATCCGTCGCCCGGCTGGAGATCCAGCCAATGGGGCGCGGGGTGATCAAGGCATTGAAAGGGTTGTGGGGCAGCCCGTGGCCGTCTTCTGGGCGGTAGAACATGCGCGTCTCCAAGTGTTTGCCCCAGGCTTACGCCCGTGCTAGGGCGAATGCCAGCCCCGGAACGCAGGACGTGACGCTGCCTGGGGGAGGGGCACGCGCGGAGGCAAGAGAGCGTGATTGAACTGATCGCAGAGACGGCAGAGGATCGCTGGGAGGTCGAGGCCCTATATGATCTGTGCTTTGCGCCGGGCCGCGAGGCGCTGTCGTCCTACCGTTTGCGCGATGATGTGCCGCCGGTGCCGGGCCTCAGCCAGGTGGCGCGGGATGAGCTGGGCATTCTGGCGGGGGCCATCCGTTTCTGGCCGGTGCATATCGCACCAGAGGGTGCGGAAGCCTCCGAGTGGTCGTCAGCGCTTTTACTCGGGCCGGTCGCGGTCCACCCGACCCACCAGGGGGAGGGGCTGGGCGGATCCCTTATTCGCGACAGCCTGGCCAAGGCCCAAGAAAGCGGCTGGGAACGCTGCATGCTGGTGGGCGATGCGCCCTATTACCGGCGCTTTGGCTTTCAACAGCTACCCGGCGTGGAAATGCCGCCCCCCACCAATCCGGAGCGTGTTCTGGGCCTCTGTCTCGGGGGTAAGGACTGGCCGGGGGCCTGGGAAGGCATTGCCGGCAAGGTCACGCGCTGGCAGGGCGGTGATCTGCCCGCCAGCTCTTGAAACCAGCGCGATTGAGGCCAATCTCTTGAAGCAGAGGGAGGCATGAGCATGGGTGAAATCCTGACAGAGCTGCGGAACCTGTCACCACAGGAAACCGAGGCTGAGTTGCAGGCGTTGGTAAAGCGCTACCAATCGGCGGGTGGCATGGGGCTCTCGGTGCTGAACCTTATGGGTACCCAGGCGGAGAGCCTGTTGAACAAACTGCCCAAAGGCGTGCAGCAGCAACTCGGGGGCGCGACAGAGCAGGCGCTGCATCTGGCGATGCAGGCCGCGCGCGGGTCGCGCCGGGTGCTGCCGGGGCAAACGGCTCAGGTGAACCGGATCCTCAGCAGTGCAATGGGGGCCGCAGGCGGCGCCGCCGGCCTGCCAGGGGCGCTGATTGAACTGCCCGCCACCACGGCTTTTTTGCTGCGCACGGTGCAAGACGGTGCAGCGGCGCAGGGCTTTGACCCCAATGCGGATAATGTCTGCTTTGATTGCCTGCGGGTCTTTGCCTCTGCCGGGCCGCTCTCCCGCGATGACGGGGCCGACACCGGGTTTTATGCCCTTAGGATGAGTCTCTCTGGCCAGGCGCTGAGCCAGGTGATCCGCACTGTGGCGCCCAGATTGGCCACGGCCATGGGCCACAAATTGGCCGCCCAAGCGGTGCCGGTTCTGGGTGCAGCAGCCGGGGCCACGGTGAATTATGTCTATGCGGGCTATTACCACGAAATGGCGCTGGTGCATTTCGGCCTGCGTCGGCTGGCGGTAGAGGCGGACCGGCCGGAAAATGACATTCTGGAGGAGTTTGCGGCGCGCATCCCGTTGCGCCCCGCTGGTGCCAAGTGAGGGTTGATTGCAGGTGGAACCCTGCTTTTCTACCATTGTGTCTAAGCCAACGAAAAAATTGAGTTTGCGGCTTTGATGCACTGATTGTTGATCGAATGATATTGGAAATATGTTGTCAGCAATAATGTAGTGCAAGGTTGGAAATGTATGGCTAAAGAGAATTGTTTTAGTACCGCGCTTCGCGACCAAGCCGTTGGGCAGATCGCGTTTTCCCACTGATCAGCCCCATCGAAGTGGTCCAGTGTGAGTGTTAGTGCATGATCGGCCTGGTTTCCACCGGAACGATGGCTTCCGGAGCCGGTGGGCGATAGCCCAGAGCACTATGCGGCCGTTTTGTGTTGTAGTGATTTCTCCATTGTTCAATCAGGATCTGGGCTTCACGCAGGCTGTAAAATACCTCTCCATTCAGCAGCTCGTCTCTGAAGCGCGCGTTGAAGCTTTCACAGTATCCGTTCTCCCAAGGTGATCCTGGTTCAATGTAGGCCGTTTGGGCACCGACCGCTGCGATCCAATCTCGAACGGCCTGAGCAATGAACTCTGGGCCATTATCTGATCTGATGAAAGCAGGAACGCCACGCAGGATGAAAAGATCTGTCAGCGCGTCAATAACTTCTGCCGAGTTCAAGCGCCTCTTCACCCGGATCGCCAGGCATTCCCGGCTGTGTTCATCCAGAATGTTCAGTGTCCGGAACGCTTTCCCGTCATCCGTTCGATGGTGCACGAAGTCATAGGACCAGACATGGTCACGATATTCGGGCCGGAGTCGAACACACGACCCGTCGTTCAGCCAGAGCCGTCCTTTCTTCGGTTGTTTCATTGGAACTTTCAGCCCCTCACGCCGCCATAGGCGCTCAACACGTTTGTCGTTGATTTGCCAGCCGGCGTCTCTCAGAAGAGCCGCTATCCGACGGTAACCGTATCGACCATATTGGCGTGTCAGTTCGATCATGTCAGACACCAACCGGTCTTCGTCAGCACGTCCAACAGGCACCCGCCTCTGTGTGGAACGGTGCTGTCCCAGAACACGGCAGGCGCGACGCTCTGAGACGTGGAACTGGCGTCGCACATGATCAATGCAGTTACGGCGGCGCGAGGGGCTCAGAAGTTTCCCCGTGCAGCTTCCGACAGAATGAGCTTGTCCAATGTCAGATCAGAAACTGCCCGACGCAGCCGGTCATTCTCCTTCTGAAGTCGCTTTAGTTCCTTCAGTTGGTCGGTTCCCATACCGCCATATTGCTTGCGCCAGAGATAGAAGGTTTGTTCTGTAATCTGCACCTGTCGAATGGCGTCTACGCGCGGCATCCCTTGGCCGCAAAGCACCTCAACCTGCCGTAACTTCGTGACAATCTCTTCGGGCTTGTGTCGCTTGATTCCCATATCTGATCCTCCGTTTCCTAACTATACGGGCGGATCACTTCAGTGGGGGAGGATCAGTATTCGAAAGTGGCATCACTCTGACAGTGAACAACAAATACTCGTTTCTCGGTGGGCAACCGGACGATTTCGATGGGGCAGTTGTGACTGGGTTAGAGACGAGTTCTGCTGCCTTTACTATGCGCTTTGGTGGGAATTTGTCCCTATCGGTTGGACTGGGTGAAGAAGACTATTTTTCCCCTGAAGCTATGGTGCTGGACACAGGCAAAGGCGGCATTTTTGTTTGGAGATGATCTCACTTTCGCTCGCATCCCTCTAGGTTGTTCTGATGACAAGAAAAGGCGTTCCAATGAAAACACTGATCTATTGGGGCGCAGTCTTCATTTTGTTATGTCTGCTGGTGCCAAGTGAGGGTTGATGGTGGTTTGCATCTGTCTGCTTTGAGCCCAAAGTCCCGGATGCTGCGTTTGCGACGAACGTCAGCTTTAGATTATAGACAGACTTGACGCGCTCCAGAAGACGGGACACAAAGAACTGAACGACTACCGGCTGGCGCCGGTAGGATCCGCGATGTGGTTTTCCACGTACTGAAGTACGATGTCTTCGGTGATGGCGCCGTTGGTGGTTGAAAAATACCCTCTGCCCCAAAACCGGCAGCCCCAATAGCGTATATTGGCGATGTCAGAAAAAGTTAGCGAGACGTGCAACTCTTGATCCTGGCTTGGATCGTGCCGCCCAAGCTTTCGGCTTTGGATCGGTCCCAAGGATCGGGCTTACTTGGTGAAATTGGCGGATTGATCTCGAACCACGCCCAAAGCGGATCAACCCTTTGACAGAAATCATGATCCGTATTGCAACTGTCCCAGAAGCTTGCCTCCCTCTCCAACTTCAATCCATTGGCGTCTTTCTGTCCCTTGTAGACAAAGAACTTTTGCACGCGCCTCTCTCCTATCTTCTCAAGACCTAATCCAGCAAACCGAATGATGGGAGATCCTGAAGTGAGGTTAACATAAGTCTTCGACCCGCGGTCAAATTTTGGGTGCAGCCTTCCAAGATCGACGGCCTTTTCGATCAAACGGTTGAGTTTGCGGTTCTTATCATACGAGTATGTCTTTACGCGCAGGATGCAGCTATCCCCTGCAATTTCGACGGTCTGTTTGATGTCTGAAAACTCAAACGACCCCAATTCTTCAATCCTTCGATTGAGCTCACTCGCAGACTGTTGAGCTTGGGCAGCGGGCGCAGTTAGAAAAACTGCAGCCACGCCAATCAATAATAAGTGAAGCATCCTGTCCTCGAAGTTGACTACCTCAACATAAAGTCAAAATCGTTTTTCTGCGTCAAGCGCGATGCGACCCAACCAAAGGAAAATGCGAGCGAAAAACTCTAGCTACAAACGGCCGAAAATCGGGTTTCAGGGCAGTAAGAAAACGTAATAACATCTGCATTTGGTGACAATCTGACCGCCCGCTTGTCAAAGCGAGAGATAGGAGGTTACGAAGCCTCTGCGCTTAATGTAGCGGCATTTCTAATTTCGGCTGTGGCTCTTTGGCCGGCGAATTCCTTCCAACCGAAGGCTTTCGTCACGCCTTATCTTCTTGGCAGAACCAATCTGCCAGGCTCTATCGGATACGGCGTTTCGTCGACTCTCCTGCTCTACGCTTTTTCATCGCTTGATGCGGGGACCGCCGCCGTTTTGGGCTCTCTTTCGCCAATCCAGATACTTCCAACCCTTTGCCTTAAGGAGGGCTTGATCCATCGTTTCTTAGCTATTGTCGGAGCTTTTCTGGCAGTCGCAGGCACAACAGTCATTCTTTTGCCGTGATCGAAAACAGCCATTGGCGCAACTGCGGCGAATGGCAGCTTCGTCCGCAATCCTGTCAGAAAGTTCCACCGATTGGCGCGGACAACTGCGCGATGTTGGGGAAGCTGCAGGCTTGGGCGGCATTCCGCTCTTGATCTTGACCATGTTGGGTATTTAATCAGCATTTCCTGCTATGGATGGGATCATGATCAATTACAGCCTCAAATGCGCCAAGGGTCACAGCTTTGACAGCTGGTTCCAGTCGGCCTCCGCCTATGACAAGCTCGCCGCCGCCGGCATGGTGGCCTGCAGCTTTTGCGGCTCGACTGAGGTTGAAAAGGCGATGATGGCGCCAAGGGTGCGTCCGGGGCGCAAAGCCGCCTCCAAGCTGGGTGAGCCAGAGCAGCCACAGGCAGTAGCACCATCGCCACCGGCACCGGCCACAACTCCCGCCTCTGCGGCCCCTGTTCCGGCGCAACCCGGCGCGGCGGGGCCGGGTGCGCTATCTGTCCCCTCTGGTGAGCTGGAGAGCGCCATTCGGGAGCTGCGCGAAAAGGTCGAGAAGAACTCGGACTATGTGGGCGACAATTTTGTGCAAGAGGCCCGCGCCATGCATCTGGGGGAGAGCCCAGAACGCGCCATCTACGGCGAGGCACGTATGGATCAGGCCAAGGAGCTGATCGAAGAGGGCATTCCAGTAATGCCCTTGCCCTTTGGTCCCAATCGCAAATCCAACTGAAACCCTTTTCCAACAAGGTCAGACAATATGCATGCAGTGATCACCGGAGCCAGCCGGGGGATTGGCCGCGAACTCGCCGAGCGGCTGCGAGAGCAGGGCCATGAGGTGCGCGGCACGGCAAGGGGGCATTCCGCAGGCCATCGCCTGGATGTGACCGATCCCGGTCAACAGGCCCGTTTTGCCGCTGAAATTGGTGAGCGGCCGGTGGATCTGCTGGTCTGCAATGCCGGGGTCTATCTGGACAAAGGCATGGCGCTGGAGGAATACACCGCGGAGATCTGGGGCCAGAGCCTGGGGGCCAATGTGACCGGCGTGTTCCTGACGGTTCAGGCGCTCCTGCCAAAGTTGCGGCTGGCGCAGGAGCCAAAGATCGCCATCATCTCCTCGCAGATGGCCAGCCATCACCGCGCGCCGGGCGGCAGCTATGCCTATCGCGCCTCTAAAGCGGCGGCGCTGAATATCGGGCGCAATCTGGCAACGGATCTGAAACCGGAGGGCATCGCCGTTGGCATTTATCATCCGGGTTGGGTGCGGACTGATATGGGCGGCGAAGAGGGCGATATCAGCGTCGAGGAAAGCGCTGCAGGCCTGTTGGCGGAGTTCGAAAAACTCTCGGTCGAAACAACGGGTTGTTTCAATACCTGGGATGGACGTCCACACCAGTACTGAGATGGGCCCATGTCAGGGCAACAGACCTGACGCGGCCATAGGATTGGCAGAATTCAAGGCGAAGCTCCTAGGACAGGGCTGCGCCTTTCTTTTTCGCGCGCGCCTCTTAGGAGAGGCGGCCATAGAAGGTCATGCGGGCCGCCTCGGAGAGGGAAACACCGGTTTCGGCGTTATAGGCCAGCACTGCCAGCATCCGGGTGCGATCTCCGGCATTTGGCGCCACCCGGTGGATGGAATTGCGACCGCGGAAGAAGACCAGGGTTCCTGCCTCGGCTTCCATGGTCTGGACCGGGGTCTTGCCATCCAGAATGGCTGTGACATCGTCAAAACCCATCTCGCCGTGATCCGCATCCCGAACGCCGGTCACATATTCGAACTGCCCTCCCGCCTCAGGCGCCTGCACCATCAGCGTGATCGAGAAGGAAGAGTTGTCGAAATGCCAGCCCAGTTCCTGGCCCTTTTCGTGGAAATGCAGATTGATTGACGAAAGGGGGTCGGCATATTCATGCAGCTGCTCTTCCCCCAGAACATGGCAGAGAAAACTGCGAAACTCCGGATCATCATAGAGTGCCCGTAGGGCCGAGGCCTGAGGGATCTGGTCATCGGTGAGGCAACCCTTGGAGGAGGTGACAAGTCGGTTTCGGGCATGATCCTCGGCATAGTCCGGGTCAGCCTTGCTCAGATAAACTGTGTGTTGCTCGGTCTTGGCATAGACGTCTCCGCGATTGGCCTCACCCTCTTCCTGGACCGACTGGATCACCGAGGGCAGGACAAAGCCTGGCATCACAAAGACACCTGTTTTGTCGAATTCTGCCTTGCAGGCCGCACGGAAGGCAGGGTCAGTAATCGGGAAGCTCTCGAGGTCGATAATTCCAGTCAGGCTCATTGGGGATCTCCATGTTCGCGTGGTCCGTTGCAACCTTGATATCCGGCTTTGTATGATCGGAAAAACTGTATTAAATTTCCTTTTGGGAAAGAAAAACTTTTCCTGAAAACGGAGCGCGCGGCCATGACCCGGATCACCCTCAGACAATGCGCCTATTTCCAAGCGGTAGCGCGCAAAGGCGGGATCGCGGCGGCAGCGGAAACGGCGGGTGTTTCGCAGCCGGCCATTGCCCAGGCCATAACCAAGCTGGAGGATCTGACAGGTCTGGTGCTGTTTCGGCGTCTGCATGCGCGCGGGATGGAGCTGACCCCACAGGGCCGTGAGTTCCTGCGCCATGCGGATCAGCTGCTGGCGCTGGCGGATCAGATGGATATGGCGGTGGAGGATATTGCCCAGCAGCGCAGGGGCACGTTGCGGCTGGGGTGCTTTCAGTCCCTGGCGCCGTTTTTCCTGGCGCAGATCCTGACCGGCTACCAAAGACAGGCCCCCGATGTGGTGCTGAACCTCAGCGAGATGCTGCAGGAGGAACTGACAACAGCCCTGCAAGAGAATGAACTGGACCTCGCCATTCTCTATGATCTGGGTCTGGATGCGCGGCTGTTCAATATCCACCCCCTGGCTGAGCCACAGCCCTATCTGATTGTCCCGCAGGGGCATCCTCTGGCCGGGCAGGATCGGGTTTCGATCCGTGCGCTCGACGGAGAGGATTTTGTGCTTTTTGATGCGCCGCAAAGCCGGGAGTATTTCCACGCGCAATTTGCCCACCACGAGATAAAGCCGCGCATCGCCTATCGCTCGGCTTCAATTGAGACGGTGCGCAGCTATGTTGCCAATGGGCTAGGGCTTTCCATTCTTTCTATGCGGCCGGTCTCTGACCTGACCTATGAGGGGAAATCGGTGGTGCCGGTCGCTCTGACAGAGGGGTTTGGCGCCACGCCCATCGTGATTGCCACGCGGGCCGGGGTTGCAGAGGATGCGCTGCTGGCTCCGCTCATCGCCTTTTGCCAAGAGCTGTTCGCGGAGCTGTACCAGCGGGTTTGACCTCTCCGTCTAGGTCTTAGGCCAATCGAAGCGGTTGGGTGGAAAGCGGTAAAAGAAAACCGCCAAAGGATCTCTCCCTTGGCGGTTTTTTTGTTTTCGAGGGTGGGTGCGGGTTAGTCCCAGCAGCTCACCAATACGGTCATGCCGGTGGCGCGGTCGGTCAGCGCCTGGTTCGACAGGGCAGATACCTCCGCGGATGGACCAGAGGCAGAGAGGCCAGCGTTGGTCAGAGCGGCGCGAATGGCTTCTGCATTGGCGGCAAAGCTGACGCCTGCGGGCAACTGGCGGCCCTTCAGTTCATGCGGCAGCAGCATGCCCAGGACAGCGCCGGTGTGATCGACAACCGGTCCGCCCGCATCGCCGGGCTGGGCTTCCAGCGTCAGTCGCGCAACGCCGGTATTGCCATCCAGGCTTTTGACATCCGCCAGTTTCCCCCAGGTGAGGCTGGGCGCGCCCAGGACCCCTTCGTAAGAGAAGCCGGAAACCGCGATTTCGGACTGCAGGCGCGGGCTCTGGTTGGCCAGTGCGGCAACCGCCATAGGGGCCAGCCGATCCGCAGGGCGCAGAATGGCCAGGCCGTTTTCAGGCGTATTGCTGACGACCGTGGCGGCATAGCCGTGATCCAGGGTAACGCGGGCACAGCCAGCGACTGCATCCGAGGTGGTCACAACGGTGCCATCCTCATGCACAAAGAAACCGGAGCGTGAGAGGCGTGGTTTGCGCACTTCCAGACCGGAAATCAGATCGATGTTCTGCTGGATGTCAGCCCCTGCGGTGTCTTCCAGCACGCCGTCGGTGCGCTCAAAGCTCTTCTGCATCTGGGCCAGCACGCGGGTGCGGCGGTCTTCATCACCAGCAGGCCAGATCAGGGTGAAGCCCTTGATCTCACCGTTTTTCAGGCTGGCCTGGGTGTGAGAGACGATCTTGCCGTCGCGCCCTTCCAGGGTGAAGCTGTTGCCTTCGCGCGAACGCGGGCCTTCCAGGGGGACGATCTCCAGGGTCTGCATGATGTCATAAAGACCATAGAGCGTCCTCTTGTCGCCGCGCTGGCTGATCAGCAGGACCCGCGCACCCAGATCGCCGCTGGCGTTGTAATGGGCAAAGGGCGGCTCGTAGTGGTCAAAGGTGACCTCACCCGCTGGGATCTCCAGCGCGATACCGGCCTTGAGGTCCTGCACCCGTGCCATGCCAACAGAGATGAGCGGTGCGTTATATTCGTCCAGCAGCATCTGGCGCTGGGCGGTGGTCAGAACGCCTGTCGGCTCCAGCCCGCGCGTGGCCTGCCAGTCGGACATCGAGCGACGGGTGCCACGGCCAAAGGCGCCATCGATTGCAGCGCTGTAGAAACCGGCGGCCTTAAGGGCGATCTGCAGATCCTTGCGCTCGTCTCGGCTCAAACGGCTTTCGCTGCGGCGAGCTTCAGCGCGGGTTTCATCCGGCAGGGCCGGGGTCGCGGGTTCCGCAACCGGCTCTGCGGTGGGTTGGGTTTCTGACAGGGCTTCAATCTGCGACTGGATCTGATTTTGAACCAGGGTCGCAACTGGGGTTTGGGTGTTGCCCGCACCAAGGGGGTAGAATTGGCTGCGCAGGTTATCAGCCAGGGCGAGGAAACTGTCGCGCGGGATCTGATTCTCTGCGCGATAGACCTGCAAGACCCGCTCCGCATCGGCGCGGGTATAGGGGCCAATCAGCACGCCATACCAGCCACCGCCCAGTGCATAGCCGGTGACATCCGGTAATTGGGTCGCGAAATTCTGCGCCTCTTGCTGCGCTGCGGCCAGCGAGGGGCGCGCAGCAATCTGGATCCAGACCGTGTCCTGCGGGTTCTGCTGCGCCTGTGCGGGCAATGTCATGGCAAGGGCAAGGGCCACTGCTGCAAATTTTGCGACCCCTGCGGCAATCATTTTTCTCATTATCAGGACCTCTATCCCGGTAGATTCAATTATTGCCGCGCAGATAAACATTTTGCCGCGATAAAGTGAACTCCTCATGCAGGGGGGAATTCCGATCCTGATGCCGCAAAGCTGCGGATTTTTCCGATCGGCGCCATCAAAGCGCAACAAAGCTGCGGATCGCAGCGCTTTGATAGGGGCAAAGCCCGCTTTGGGCCGTTGACCCTGCCGGGGGGCTTGCATAGGAAGAAAGCCGCATTTGCCGCCCTTTCGAGCCCAAGACGAGGACCCGACATGACTCAGAGCACCTCAAACGCGCCGCGTTCCTTCCAGGAGATCATCCTGCGGCTGCAGAATTACTGGGCCTCCAAAGGCTGCGCGGTGATGCAGCCCTATGACATGGAAGTCGGCGCGGGGACCTTTCACCCTGCGACCACCCTGCGGTCACTGGGCAGCAAATCCTGGGCCGCGGCCTATGTGCAGCCCTCACGACGCCCCACCGATGGGCGCTATGGTGAGAACCCCAACCGGCTGCAGCACTACTACCAGTATCAGGTGCTGATCAAACCCTCGCCGCCCAACCTGCAAGAGCTCTATCTGGGTTCGCTGGAAGCAATCGGCGTCAATATGGATCTGCATGACATCCGCTTTGTCGAGGATGACTGGGAAAGCCCGACGCTGGGCGCCTGGGGCCTGGGCTGGGAAGTCTGGTGCGACGGTATGGAAGTCAGCCAGTTCACCTATTTCCAACAGGTCGGCGGCCATGACTGTCACCCTGTTTCGGGGGAGCTGACCTATGGTCTGGAACGTCTGGCGATGTATATCCTGGGCATCGACCACGTGATGGACATGCCCTTTAACGACCCCGATGCGCTGATCCCGCTCTCCTATGGGGATGTCTTCAAACAGACCGAGGAAGAATACGCCCGTTGGAACTTTGATGTGGCCAATACCGACGTGCTGCTGCGCCATTTCGAAGAGGCAGAGGCCGAATGTGCCGCCATTCTGGCGCAGGAGCATCAGGACCCTAAGACCGGCAAGCGCATCATCATGGCGCATCCCGCTTATGATCAATGCATTAAGGCCTCCCATATCTTCAACCTCCTGGACGCACGCGGGGTGATTTCGGTTACCGAACGCCAGGCCTATATCGGGCGGGTGCGAGCGTTGGCCAAGCAATGCGCAGATGCTTTTGTGCTGACCGAGGCCGGTGGCTACAGCGCCACCCCGGCAGCCTGAACCGGGGGCGGGTCTGATGGGCAAATTCCTTTCCATTGTTCTGATCGTCGCGGCCCTGGCTGCCGGTGGGGCGATGTATTATCTGCAGATCTACGGCTTCTATGATGAGGTGGAGCTGCAGCCGGGCCAGGATGTCATGCTGCTGCCACTGGGCGGCGACACCCCGCAGCCCATCGCCTATTCCGCCTTTGAGGCAATCGACGCCGAAAGTTCGCCGATCCGTTATCGCGCCTGTTTCCGCACCGAACTCACACCTGAGGCGCTGGCGCAGCTGTTTGAGCTGTCGGACAAGAATGAGCCGCGCAATGCGCCGGGTTGGTTTGACTGTTTTGATGCGGCAGCCCTTGGGGCGGATCTGGCCGCGGGCCGTGCCCAGAGCTTCCTTTCGGTCAAGAATATCTCTTACGGTGTTGACCGTATCGTTGCCGTCACCCAGGACGGACGCGGCTATGTCTGGCATGAGCTGAACAAATGCGGCCACAAGGCCTATGACGGCACCGTTGTGGGCGAAGCCTGCCCGCCCCGGCCCGAGACCGGCGGGGGCGAGTGATGGTCCCGGCTAAAGTACTGCCGCGCCCGGCCCGCCGCCGGGCTGCGCCTCTCCTTCCAACTGAATTCACCGCGCCTCGCGCGGCCACGCCCGAGGAAAACTGATGCCCGATCTGCTGATTGAACTTTTCTCTGAGGAAATCCCGGCCCGTATGCAGGCGCGTGCGGCTGAGGACCTGAAAAAGCGCGTGACCGATGGTCTGGTCGAAGCGGGGCTCACCTATGCTGGCGCTGCGGCCTTCTCGACCCCGCGTCGCCTGACCCTGGCGCTTGAGGGCTTGCTGGCCGAAAGCCCAACGGTGCGCGAAGAGCGCAAAGGCCCCAAGGTGGGCGCGCCAGACAAAGCCATCGAAGGCTTCCTGCGCGGCGCAGGCCTGACCCGCGATCAGCTGGAAGAGCGTGATACCCCCAAAGGGGCGGTCTATTTCGCAGCAATCGAAAAGCCCGGCCGCCCTGCGGCTGCGATCATCGCCGAGGTGCTGGAAGACACGGTTCGCAACTTCCCCTGGTCAAAATCCATGCGCTGGGGCACGGGCTCTCTGCGCTGGGTGCGGCCCTTGCATTCGATCCTCTGTGTCCTGTCGGATGAGGCGGGCGCCACTGTGGTGGATCTGGACATCGATGGCATCAAATCGGGCAATACCACCCATGGGCACCGCTTTATGGCGCCAGATGAAATCATCGTCACTGGCTTTGAAGACTATGCAGCCAAGCTGAAGCGCGCGCATGTGGTGCTGGACACCGCCGAGCGGCAGCAGGCGATCTGGCAGGAGGCCACCAATCAGGCCTTTGCGCGCGGGCTGGAAGTGGTTGAGGACAAGGGCCTCCTGGCTGAAGTCGCTGGTCTGGTGGAATGGCCTGTGGTGCTCTTGGGCGATATCGACGCGGAGTTTCTGGAGCTGCCGCCAGAGGTCTTGCAGACCTCGATGAAGGAGCATCAGAAGTTCTTCTCTGTGCGCAATCCCAAGACGGGGCGCATTGAGGGCTTTGTCACCGTTGCCAACCGTGAAACCGCCGATCAGGGCGCGACCATTCTGGCGGGCAACCAAAAGGTGCTGTCGGCACGTCTGGCCGATGCCAAGTTCTTCTGGGCGAACGACCTGCGGGTGGCGAAATCCGAAACCGGCATGGCGGCCTGGGCTGAAAAGCTGTCGAATGTGACCTTCCACAACAAGCTGGGCACCCAGGCCGCGCGCATTGACCGCATCGCCGCTTTGGCGCGTGAGATCGCGCCGGTTGTGGGCGCCGATGCGGATCTGGCGGAACAAGCCGCGCGGGTGGCCAAGGCGGACCTCAGCTCTGAGATGGTCTATGAATTCCCCGAGCTACAAGGCTTGATGGGCCGCTACTACGCCGAGGCCGCTGGCCTGCCGCAAGAGGTGGCGAATGCCTGCGAGATGCATTATTCGCCGTTGGGTCCATCCGATGATGTGCCCACGGAACCTGTATCGGTTGCAGTTGCTCTAGCGGATAAGCTGGACACGCTGACCGGCTTCTGGGCCATCGACGAAAAGCCCACTGGGTCCAAAGACCCCTACGCCCTGCGCCGCGCCGCCCTGGGTGTGATCCGGCTGGTATTGGAGAATGATGTTCGTATGTCTTTGTTTGCTGTTTTGAAGGAACAAGCAAACGAAGTTGCAGAGGGTGTTGCGGGGGTCGAAAACCAACTCTTTATTCAGAGCGGGCAGGCAGAAGAGCTTGAGGCCGAGTTTATCAAGAATATGGGTGTCGAGGATATTCTTGCGTACTTAAATGAGAAAGATGAGCTTGAAGAGGGGGATAGAAAAGAATTTGAACAAGGAATTTCATTTCTTGAGAGAATCTCTGACCTTCTCACCTTCTTCCATGACCGCCTCAAAGTCTTCCTGCGGGATCAGGGGATCCGGCATGATGTGATCGATGCCTGTATCGCCATGGAGGGCAATGATGACCTGACCCTTCTGGTGAAACGCGCCCGTGCCTTGGAGGATTTCCTGAAGTCCGAGGATGGGGAGAACCTGCTGCAGGGCTTTAAGCGGGCCAATAACATCCTGTCCCAGGCTGAGGAGAAGGATGGGGTGGAGTATTCTTATGGGGCGGATGTGAAATTTGCCGAGGATGACAGCGAAAAGGCGCTTTTCGCAGCACTTGCAGCGAGCGAGGGGGCGATCTCCACGGCCATCGAGGCCGAGGATTTCGCGGCCGCCATGGGCGGCACGGCCGCTCTGCGCGCACCTGTGGATGCTTTCTTTGAGGCGGTGCAGGTGAATTCCGACAACGAGGTGGTGCGCCGCAATCGCTTGAACCTGCTCTCGCAAATCCGAAAGGTCTGTGGCCAGGTCGCGGATCTGAGCCGGATCGAGGCCTGAGGTCGGCGAAAACTCCTGGCAACTCAAAAAAGGGGCTGCGTTGCGACGCGGCCCTTTTTTATTTGCTGAGAGGCCTTTCAGGGGCAGTTCTGCCCTGAAAGAGCCCTGTCGAGTTTAAATGCGAGGAAACCCGCCTCAAGGCTGAACCGCGCGCGGCGCGGCTGCTGGCGCAGGCCTTGACCCGGATTTCCACGCGAGCCTGCGTGCGGGCACGGTTGGATACTGGTTTTCCGAGGCCTGCGGCGGCAAGACCCTTGCGATGTGAGGCGCGCTGGTTATGCTGCGGGGCAACTGAAAAGGTGCCGCAGTGCAGAAAAACCATGCCTGATACCCCATTTGCGATTTTGATCACCCCGACTGCCCCAATTGCCACCGCCAGCCACGGTGGTCGCGCGAAGTGCTTGCAGCGGCTGGTGCGGCTGGAACTGCCGGTGCCCTGTACTGTGGCGTTGTCATTTGCTGCGGTGCAGAATATCGCCGCTGGCGATCTGCCGGATATTCCCGCCATTCTGGGGGAGTTTCATGAAGATGCGCTCCTCTGTGTGCGGCCCTCGTCTGAGGTGCCGGACTGGGGCGGGCCCAGCGCGGTTTTGAATATCGGCATGAATGATGCCCGCTATGTCAGCCTGTGTGAGAGCCTGGGCAAGGAGGCGGCCTCGTCGCTTTACCTGCGTTTCGTGCAATCCTATGCGGTGCATGTGGCGCGGCTCGATCCGGATGTCTTTGACGATGTCGAGGAGGGCGGGCCGGATGCGTTGCGTGAAATCCTGATCGCCTATGAGGCCGAAACCGATGAGCCTTTCCCGCAGGATCCGGGCGAGCAGCTGGCGGCGGTTCTGCGCTCCATGGCGCGGGCCTGGGAAGGCACCACGGCGCGGCTCTTGCGGCAGGCCAAGGGCGCGCCGGGTGATGCGGGCCTAGGCCTGGTGGTGCAGGAGATGATCCCAGGCTTGGGGCAGGGGGAATGCGGCTCGGGTGTGTTGCAGCTGGTTGATTCCAAGACCGGCGCGCCGCAGATCATTGGCCGCTATCTCAGCCAGTCCCAGGGGCGGGAGGCACTGGGTGCGGGCCGTGAGGCATTGTTCCTGGAAAAGGACACGCGGGGCCCCTCGCTGGAGGAGCTGGCGCCAGAGGCCTTTGCCCGGATCAAGGAGCATGCCGAGCTGATGCGGCGCCGTCTGCGCGAAGAGATGCAGGTGGAATTTGTCATACAGAATGGCAACTTACACATCCTGGATGGGGTTCGGGTGCAACGCAACTCGCGCGCGGCGGTGCGCATCGCTGTAGCCCTGGCGCTGGATGAGATCATCAGCCCCGAAGAGGCGCTGATGCGGGTGGATGCCCATGCGCTGAACGAGCTGATGCACCGGCAGGTGGCACCGGATGCGGAACGCGATGTGATCGGCTGTGGCATTGCCGCCAGTCCGGGGGCGGCCACCGGGCGTCTGGTCTTTACCGCTGCCGAGGCCCAGGCCAGCGCGGCGCGGGGTGAGCCCTGTATCCTGGTGCGGCGCGAAACCTCCCCCGAAGATGTGCGCGGCATGCATGCCGCCGTGGGGGTGCTGACCGAAAAGGGCGGCATGACCAGCCATGCGGCGGTGATTGGCCGAGGGCTGGGCTTGCCCTGTATCGTCGGGGCCTCGAACCTGAAGTTCATTACCAAGAAGAAACAGTTGGTCTCGGCCGAGGGGCGGGTATTTCGTGCCGGTGACACTGTCACCATCGATGGCAGCAATGGTGAGATCCTGGCGGGTGAGCCAGAAATGCTGGAAGCGGCGCAGGATGATGCCTTTCGCACGCTGCTCAGCTGGGCGGATGAGGCCCGCGATATTGGTATCCGTGCCAATGCGGATACGCCCGCAGATGCCAAGACCGCGCGAAACTTCAACGCTCAGGGCATTGGCCTGTGTCGGACGGAGCATATGTTCTTTGATCCCGGTCGCTTGACCGTGATGCGTGAGATGATCTTTGCCGAGACCCCTTCGGGGCGCGAAGCGGTGTTGGAAAGGCTCTTGCCGATGCAGCGCGAGGATTTCCAGGAGCTGTTCCGGATCATGGAGGGCATGCCGGTCTGCATTCGCCTGTTCGACCCGCCGCTGCATGAATTCCTGCCTGCGACCAAGACAGGTCAACGCGAGCTTTCCGAGGCCCTGGATATCCCTGTCAGCGATGTGACCCGCCGGGTCGAGGAGCTGGGCGAATATAATCCCATGCTGGGTCTGCGCGGGGTGCGCCTGGGCGTCACCGTGCCCGAGATCTATGATATGCAGGCGCGTGCCATCTTTGAGGCCACGCTGGAGGCCTCAAAGGACGGCGCACCTGTGGTGCCAGAGGTGATGATCCCGCTGGTTTCAGCGAAGCGTGAAGTTGAAATGGTCAAATCGCGCATCGACGCGGTGGCGGCCGCGGTGGCGACAGAGCGTGGTGAGAGTTTCGACTACCGGCTTGGCGTCATGGTTGAAACCCCGCGTGCGGCCTTGCGTGCGGCGGAAATCGCCCCTCATACTGCTTTCCTCAGCTTCGGCACCAATGACCTCACACAGATGACCTATGGATTGTCGCGCGATGATGCGGGGCGCTTCATGTCAAACTATGTCCAGCAGGAGGTCTTCCCGGAAGATCCCTTCCATGTGCTGGATGTGGACGGGGTCGGTGAGCTGTTGAAACTGGGCGTTCAGCGCGGACGCGGCGCCAATCCGGAGGTGACGCTTTCGATCTGCGGTGAGCATGGCGGCAACCCCGAATCAATCGCATTTTGCCGTGAAGCAGGCTTTGATTATGTCTCCTGTTCGCCCTTCCGGGTTCCCATCGTGCGACTTGCTGCCGCGCAGCTTGCAATTGGCGCCAAAACCGGAACCACAGCGCCAACATATACTTAAAATTAAGGAAATCTTGTTTTCTGCGCCGCAGCTTTTCCCCGGAACCAAAGGCGTGCCACTGACTGCGATACCTAGATGTTTGCGCCCAAACTGGACGCAGGCGGGGAAAATCGTTAAGGGAGGCGGTCGTATGGGACTGGGGAGGCCCTGCGCAGATGGAAAAACAAGGACTCCTGACGATGAAAACCCTGACCCTGGCTGCCCTATGTGCGGCGGCAACGACGGCGGGATCGATGGCTGTGGCCGATACCGGCCTGGGCGCGCTGTTCAAGCGCGAGCAATCCAGCCTCAACGCTGTTCCGCAGAACCGGCTGGCCGGTCTTTTTGGGTTCAAGACGCGCAAGAACCGCCGCAATGTGACCGAAGTCACCATGAGCAAGGCCTGGTTGGCTGAGCAGCCCGCGGCGAAGGGCGATGCAGAATTCGCCTGTCTGGCAGAGGCGCTCTACTTTGAGGCCCGTGGTGAAACCGTAAAAGGGCAATTCGCCGTGGCCGAGGTCATCATGAACCGGGCCAAATCGGCGCAGTTTCCGAACTCGCTCTGTAGCGTGATCAATCAGGGCACCGGGCGGCGCTATCAGTGCCAATTCACCTATACCTGTGATGGCCACGAAGAGGTGATCCGCGAAAAAGCGGCCTATGCGCAGGTCGCCAAGGTTGCGCGGCTGACCATCGATGGGGCAGCGCCCAAGCTGACCGATGGCGCCACCTATTACCATACCACCGGCGTTAGCCCGCGCTGGAGCCGGAGCTTTACCAAAACCACCCGGATCGGTGTGCATCTCTTCTACCGGGATGACCGCTACACAATCGCTTCCAACGAGTAAGGTCCTGGGCGCTGACAGGGCTTTGCGGTCGGAGATCGATCGATTTTCGGCTGAAACCTGCGAAGTCAAAACAAGGCAGGCGGGTTCGTGGCGTCACAGAACGCCGCTTTCCGCGCCTAGCCTGGCGCAAGCAAGCCTGTTATGAGACGCTCGCGCGGGTAGGGTGATAGACCACAGCCCTATCGGGCGCCTGCCAGATCCTCGCCAGCCAAAGGCCCTCACCATGTCCTCAGAAGTTCGCCTCGCATTTGAGCACCCTTCCGAAAGGTCCATTGCAACTGCACGCGGCCCTTTGGATCGAATTTCCCTGCGTGACCATATGGTCGAAGTTGAAATCGGCGCTTTTCAGGCAGAACGTGGCACCACTCAGCGGATCTGTTTCAATGTGGTGGTGGAGATCACCCCACTGCCAAAGGATCTGGATGACGATGTGGATCGCATCCTGTCCTATGATCGCGTGAGTGAGGCCATCGCTCATGAGCTAGCAGCCGAGCGGCTCAATCTTCTGGAGACCCTGGCCGAACGCGTGGCCGAACGGATCCTCTTGGAGCCACAGGCGGTGCGGGTCTTTGTTCGTATCGAGAAACTGGATCGTGGCCCCGGTGCCCTGGGTGTTGAGATTGTGCGCTCTCAGGACCAGGTGAGCCATACGGTTGCCGAAGACGAGCCGCCACATCCACGGCTGATGTATCTTTCCAATGCGGCCATCGACAGCGGCAATGTCTCTGCCTGGATTGATCAGATGGAATGCCGTCAGCGTCCCCTGATCCTCTGCGTGGGAGCGCATCCGCTGGAGACGCCAAAGACCGGCCATAAATGGACCCAGCGGCGGATTGACCTTTTGTCGATCGAGCAGAATGCCTGGCGTCTGGCGGCCAAAGATGACCGCTGCGTAGTGGTCGCTACCCGTACCGAATTGGACTGGGCCATGAAGAACGGCCAGATCTGCGTCTGGGCGCCCTCTAAAATTGTACTTGATGCGGTGGACGGCCCATCCGAAGCACCCACTGAATCGGTTGCATTGGCCTCCTGGTTTGCGGCAACATTCGAAGCGGGCGAGATGATTGTGATTGGCGCCGAGCTTCCTGCCAGCCCGCAGGTTCCGCTGCGCGCCGTGGATGTGGAGCAGACACAGCTGTGATGTACTACCGGCCGCTGGTGCGGCATGGCGAGACCCGCCCTGAGGGGGCGCTGCCGCTGGTTGGCGGCGCGCTTTGGTTTTCCGAAGTGGAGCTGCTGCAACGCGAGGCTCCGCCGCGCATTGTGCCGGTCGGCCTGGTGCCAGAAGAGATCCGTCACCGGCTGATGGCGCGTCGCGCAGCGATTGCCGGCCTCGACATGACCCGGCCCCAGATCATGGGCATCCTCAATGTCACCCCCGACAGTTTTTCCGATGGCGGTTGTCATAATGAGCACGAGGCGGCTGTGGCAGCGGCGCAGCGCATGGCGACAGAGGGGGCTTCGATCATCGATATCGGTGGTGAGAGTACTCGCCCCGGCGCGAAATTTGTCCCCGAAGATGAGGAAATCGAACGCACGGCCCCGGTGATTGCCGCCATTCGGGCCGCCTCTTCGGTGCCGGTGTCCATCGATACCCGCAAGGCGCCGGTGGCGATGGAGGCGCTGGATGCGGGCGCGCAGCTGATCAATGATGTTTCAGGATTTACCTTTGATGCGGCACTCGCGCCGCTGGCGGCCCAGGCGGGCGCGCCGGTCTGTGTGATGCATTCGCAGGGCGATCCTGAAACCATGCAGGAGGATCCGAGATACGGAAATGTCCTGTTGGATGTCTATGATTTCCTGGAAGCACAGATCGATCGGTTGGAAGCCACAGGCGTGCCACGGGATCGCATCGTGGTGGATCCGGGCATTGGCTTTGGCAAGACTGAGGCGCATAATCTGGCACTTCTGAAAGGGCTTAGCCTGTTTCACGCGCTTGGTTGCCCGATCCTTTTGGGTGTCTCGCGCAAGCGTTTCATTGGCGAGATCGGGCAAGAGCCGCAGGCAGACAAGCGCGCACCGGGTTCCATTGCGGTGGCTCTGGCGGGTGTGGCCAAGGGCGTGCAGATCCTGCGGGTGCATGATGTGGCGGAAACTGCGCAGGCGCTGCGCCTCTGGCAGGCGATCCGCTGAGAACAAGCTGAAAAGCGCTAGCCCGCCGAGGGCGGGCAGCCCCCGTCCGCCCCCATGGGCGGGGGCTTTGCCCCCCCCGCGGACAGGTGCAGCCCTCCTGTCCCGGTGCTCTAGCGGGGCTTTCCTTTAGTGAACAAGCGGGTCAGCGCTCCGAACTGGCTGATGCAAAGCCCACCCAGGATCAGCCCCATGGCCAGCAACATTGAGGCGGGGAGTTCCTCACCCAGGAAGACTGCGCCCAGAACCACGGCCCAGACCGGTACCTGGTAATTGGTGAGGGTCATAAAGGTCGGCCCTGCCTCACGCACCACGATGACCCGCAAGAGGTTGGCCGCCGCAGTCGGGATCAACCCGAGAATGGCCACCAGCGCCAGGGTCTGGCTGTCCGGCATCTGCGGCGGGCCCTCGGTGCCCCAGGCGGCGGGAAGGATGACAAAACTGCCGATCACCAGAAACACTGCCGCCAGCCCAACCGGATCCGCAGGTGGTAGCCGCCTGGTCAGGATTGAGCTGCAGGCGTAGCAGGCCGCCGCCGAAAGACAGGCTAGGCGGCCCAAGGTCTCCAGTTCTGACGAAGAACTCTCAAAAGCCTTGCCACCGATCAGCAGCGCCACCCCCAGAAAGCCGATGAGAAACCCGATCGCCCGGCGCAACACCATGCGCTCCCCCGGAATGAAGAGATGCGCCAGCGGCAGCACCATCAGCGGGATTGCCGCCATGCTGAGCCCGGTAAAGCCCGAAGAAACATGCTGCTGCCCCCAGTTGATCAACATGAAAGGCAGGGCGGTGCTGAAGATGCCGATCAGGATCAGGGAGGGGTAGTCGCTCTCCTCTTTGAAGAGTTTGAACCCGCGCCAGCCCCAGATGAGGCACAGGAGCAGTGCGGCAAAGCCAATCCGCCCGGCGGCCAGCCAGAATGGCGTCATGCCTTCCAGCGCGAGTTTGATCAGCAGGAAGGTGCCACCCCAGACAAAGCCCAGGGTGGCAATCATCAGCCAGTATTTCCCCATCTTCTCCGGCATCACATCTCCCCTTTGATCCGAAGGGCAGATGATCCTTCTAATGTACTGGCGTCAATCGCAAAGGCTTCGCCCATCAGCGAAGCATCCCAATTTTCAGGGTCTCTGCCGGTGGGCTGGTGCCCGGCTGAGGAGTAGGCCGCCAAGGATCAACAAAAGGGCAGCAAAAAGCTGCGGTGGCAGGACCTCATTCAGCAGGACCGCGCCAAAGAAGACGGACCAGACCGGGACCTGATAGTTCACGGTCGACAGAAATCCGGGGCCGGCGCTGCGGGCAACCTGCACCAGCAGCACCTGCGCCAGCGCGGTTGGCACAAGGCCAAGATAGAGCACCGCCCAAAGCGATCTGCCTTCGGGCAGCGCTGGCAGGCCTTCCTGCCAGAGCGCCATGGGCACGATCATCGCCGCACCACAGCTGAGGGCCGCAGCGGAGAGCGACAGGAGGTTCACCGTGGGGCAAAGCCGGGTGATGATCGAGCCAATGGCATAACAGAGTGCCGCGCCAAGGCAGGCCAGGCGTGCCAGTGATTCAAAATCGCTGCCAGCCGAGGCAAAAGCCTTGGTGCCAATCAGGGTGACAACACCTGCAAAACCGATGAGAAAGCTGAAGGTGCGGCGCAGGGTCATGCGCTCGCCGGGCACCAGGAGATGCGCCAGCGGTAGCACAAACAAAGGCACCACAGCCATACAGACTCCGGCAAAGCCACTGGCCACATAGGTCTGTCCCCAGCTGAGCAGCGTAAAGGGTAGGGCATTGGTGAAGAACCCCATGCCCAGGGCGCAGAGCCAGATCAGTCGCCCTTCGCGGCTATCGATCCGGGGCAGGCCGATGCCCATCACCATCACGATCAACAAGAGAGCAGCAGCACCCAAGGTGATGCGGGCTGCCGCAATGCTGACAGGACCCAGCCCTTCCAGCGCGAGTGTGACCGCCATGAAAGAGGAGCCCCAGATCAGGCCCAGAATGATCAGTTTGATCCAATTGGCGGCGCCGGGGGAAGTTGTCATTTGGTTCTTCCTTTTGAAAATCAATTTCAGGAAAGTGAGATGCCTAAGGCAACTGCAATCTGGACGGCGACAATGAATAAAGCGGCAGTTTTGAGGCGAGGAAGGACACGACTTAGGATGCTTCTGCTCTGTTTGGGAGCTGCAGGTAGGTCAATCGCCTGATTTGTTGGCCCGAACCGAAAACACCTACTCTGTACGGTGGAGCCCTCTTTTTCAAACAGGCGGGCGGAGGCCTGGTTTGGAGCCCAGATCGTCGCGGTCAAGTTACTCCAGCGGTTTTCTATTGCGAGCTGCTTAACGTGGTTAAGCAATTGGCTTGCTACGCCCTGTTTGCGAAACTCGGGCAAGACGAAAATATCTGAAATGACACAAAGTGGTAGTTCTTGCTGTCGATCAAGGGCGTGCCGGCTAAGCTGTACGTAGCCTGCGAAAGTTCCATCTACCTCAGCGACAAAAATATTTGGGCTTTGCGCTAGCTGCTCACCCGTCTCTTCGACAAATGATTCGTCAATCGAAGGGGCGATCAATGCTTTGTGCATATTTTTAGGGAAGGCAAATGGTTGTTTCGACCTGTGCGTTTCGTATGTTGAAACACTGCATTCCAGAATTTTCTCTTTCAAAGCATAGGGCGAATTTTTAATGACGACTTCTTTCAATGAGAGAATCCTAAACTACCCTTAAGAAAAAAGGCGCCCCAAATGCTTGGAGCGCCCTGCAGAGAAAAGGCTGCGGCGAGTGCCGCGGGCGCCTTAGTTCTTCTCTTTGTCGACCATCTTGCCGGCAGAGATCCATGGCATCATGCCGCGCAGTTTTGCGCCGGTCTCTTCGATCAGGTGCTCGTCATTGGCACGGCGGGAGGCCTTCAGGGTGGGCTGACCAACCTGGTTCTCCAGCATGAAGTCACGCACGAATTTGCCCTGCTGGATGTCGTCCAGAACCGCTTTCATGCGGGCTTTGGTCTCGTCGTACTTCAGGATGCGCGGGCCGGTGACATACTGACCGTATTCCGCGGTGTTGGAGATCGAGTAATCCATGTTGGCGATGCCGCCTTCGTAGATCAGGTCAACGATCAGCTTCACTTCGTGCAGGCACTCGAAATAGGCCATCTCAGGCGCGTAGCCCGCTTCGACCAGGGTCTCGAAACCGCAGCGGATCAGCTCTACCAGGCCACCGCAGAGAACTGCCTGCTCACCGAAGAGGTCGGTTTCGCATTCTTCGCGGAAGTTGGTCTCGATGATGCCGGAGCGGCCGCCGCCGATGGCGGAGCAGTAGGAGAGGCCGATTTCCAGGGCTTTGCCGGTGGCGTCGGTGTCAACGGCAACCAGGCAGGGCACGCCGCCGCCTTTGGTGTATTCGCCGCGCACGGTGTGGCCGGGGCCCTTGGGTGCCATCATGATGACGTCGACGCCTTCTTTCGGCTCGATCAGGCCAAAGTGCACGTTCAAACCGTGGGCGAATGCAATCGCGGCACCGGGCTTGATGTTGTCGTGGACGTATTTCTTGTAGGTCTCTGCCTGCAGCTCGTCGGGCATGGTGAACATGATCACGTCGCACCAGGCCGCCGCTTCGGCGATACCCATGACCTGCAGGCCTTCGCCTTCGGCTTTCTTGGCAGAAGGGGAGCCTTCGCGCAGCGCAACAACCAGGTTCTTGGCACCGCTGTCGCGCAGGTTCAGCGCATGGGCGTGGCCCTGGGAGCCGTAGCCCAGGATGGCCACTTTTTTGTCTTTGATCAGGTTAACGTCGCAATCGCGGTCGTAGTATACGCGCATGACAGAGGTCCTCTTACTGGCGTGTGGTCTTTGATGGTTTGAGAGCATCATAGGCGCTGTGGTCAGAGATGCACGGGTGTTTGCGGCAGAAATTCAGGAAAATTTGCGGTATTCATTCGCCAGCTCATGGGATAGCATCACTTTCATGCTTGATGATCTCGATAGACGCATACTCCGCCGCCTGCAAAGCGACCCCGACCAGTCGATTCCCGAATTGGCCGAAGATCTGGCGCTGACCCCGTCGCGCCTGTCGCGGCGGCTGGAGAAGCTGCGCGAGGGCGGCGTGCTCCTCGGCAGCCGCGCGCAGATCGACTGGCGCGCCCTTGGCTATGCGGTGGAGGTCTCCCTGCGCGTCACACTGGATAAGACCAACCCACGCGCCTTTGATGAGTTCATTTCCGGGGCACGTGATATCCCCGAAGTGCTGGAGATTCAGACCTTCCTGGGTCAGGTCGACGTGCGCCTGTCGGTGATTGCCCGCGATATGGGGCACTACCAGCAGATCTACCGCACCCAGATCCTGACCCTGCCGCATATTGCCGATATCGAGGCCCTGATGCATGTGGCGCGGATCAAATCCAACGAGATGCTGCCGATATGACTGATCTGGACGAGATCGATTTTGCCCTCCTGCGGGCGCTGGCCCAGGATGCGGGTCAAAGTGCCGGTGCTCTGGGGCGGGAATTTGGCCTCAGCCAGCCCGCCGCCTGGCGCCGGATCAAGAGGCTGCAGGAGAGCGGCATTATTGCGGGCCGCAAGCTGGATCTGGACGCAGAGAAGCTGGGCTTTGGCGTGACCGTCTTTCTAGGCGTGAAGCTAGCCACAAAAGGACGTGTTTCACTGGAGGATTTTGAACGCGCCGTGACCGCGATCCCCGAGGTGCAGACGGTGGAGCATGTCCTGGGTATGTATGACTACCGGCTGCGGGTGGTGGCGCGGGATATTTCCGATTTCGAACGCGTCCTGCGTCGCCGGGTGATGACCCTGCCCGGAGTGGGCTCGGTTGATGCCAATGTTCTGTTGAGCGAAGAACGCCGCCCCGGCCCGCTGGGGTGATTTCTGGAATAGTGTCAGTTGTTTTTTGAGGTGTTGGTTTGAAACGCGAAGAAGCAATGCCGCTAGAGGCAAAGCTGCCCCCGGATCATGAATTCGCAGAGCTGATTGCTGAGGCCTATCAGGTCTTTGCCTGTGAGAAGCCGACAGATACAGGCGTTTGCGATTGCTGCATGGATCGCAAGATACGGAAGCACTTCTTTGATCCTGACATTGAGGCGATGCCTTTGCACTATCTGCAAGACTGGTATTTCGGGGATACTGGTACAGAGTTCACACAGCACACTTGGCGCTACCTGCTGCCGCGGGTTCTAGAGGTGCTCGCTTCTGGAGAAACCCTGTCGGGAATTGGGGTTGAAGTGAGTTTGAAACGATTCCCCACCGGTGTGCGGGAAAACTGGAAGCGGAATGAGTGGTCGGTTCTGGACCGGTTCCAGCGTATGTATTTGCATCGGGCAGCGATAGATAAGGAAGATGAACTCGACGGTGTCCTATGCATGTTCGGCATCGCAGGCTGGCCGCTTGCCAGTTTGTTTGATCAGGTCTTGGAAATGCCTCCTCAGATACTGGCAGAGCGGCTCTGGAGCGATTGGTGCCGGTTCAATACCCCGGGTGTGTGGGTGGGTGCTTTCTGGAGCAAAAAACAGGAGGCTGAGGTTTATTCGTTTTACCGGTCCAGGGAACTGCTTCAGAGAATGTCAGATCTTGCATTTGATCCTCAAACGCCTCCGGAACTGGCAGACAAGGCCTTGGCGGTGGCTGCAGTGATAGAGGGCTAAAGCAGATGTGGCTCAATCTGCTTTTGCAGGATCCCGCGTCTTTGAGAGCCCATCACGGCTGCTTGCACCCTGAACACCAGGTGATCAAGAAACCTTCGTAGCAGATCGGAAACAAGATTGACGGATTTGCAGGTCCCTTCTGTCGGTTCAGCGCTATCCTTAATGCACGGGATCGCCAGTATCGGCCTTCGCGGAACGGACGGTGGCGGTATGCACAGGTGGACCGATCCGCAGGAAACACAAAGGCAAGGGAGGCCTTCTGAGATGGCACTGCTCGACACCGTGGACCCGCAGGGTCTGGATGAATTCTCGGTGGTTTTCACCGATCGCTCGCTGAACCACATGTCCAAGGCCTTTCAGGGTGTGATGCTGGACATCAATGCCATGCTGAAAGAGGTCTATAACGCCGAGGCCGTGGCCCTGGTGCCCGGCGGCGGCACCTATGCGATGGAAGCGGTGGCGCGGCAGTTTGCGCGCGGCGAAAAGGCCCTGGTTGTGCGCAATGGCTGGTTCTCCTACCGCTGGAGCCAGATCTTCGAGGCCGGCGGCTTCACCTCCTCTGCCACAGTCATGAAGGCGCGCCGCAGTGGCAATGAGGTGCAATCGCCCTTTGCCCCGGCCCCCATCGATGAAGTGGTCGAGGCGATCCGCGCCGAAAAGCCAGGTATCGTTTTTGCCCCCCATGTGGAAACCGCCGCAGGGGTGATCCTGCCGGATGACTATGTGACTAGCATGGCCGCTGCCGCCCATGAGGTTGGCGCCCTGATGGTGCTCGACTGCATCGCCTCTGGCTGTGCCTGGATCGACATGGAAGCCACCGGCGTCGATGTGTTGATCTCCGCGCCGCAAAAAGGCTGGAGCGCCTCACCCTCCGCAGGCCTGGTGATGATGTCTACCCGCGCCGCTGCCCGGCTGGAAGAGACGCAATCGGACAGCTTCGCGCTGAACCTGAAACAGTGGCGCGCAATCATGAAGGCCTATGAGGATGGCGGTCATGCCTATCATGCCACCATGCCCACCGATGCCCTGCGTGCCTTCCGCGATACCATGCTGGAAACCAAGGAATATGGGTTCGACAAACTGCGCGAGGCGCAATGGGCGCTGGGCAATGGCGTGCGCGCCATGCTCAAGGACAAAGGCATCACCTCTGTCGCTGCCGAAGGCTTTGGCGCGCCGGGCGTTGTTGTCAGCTATACGGACGACCCCGAGATCCAGACCGGTAAAAAATTCCTCGCCCTTGGCACGCAAATTGCGGCCGGTGTGCCGCTGCAATGTGATGAGCCCGAGGGTTTCCGCACCTTCCGTCTTGGCCTCTTTGGTCTCGACAAGCTCTATGATGTCGAGGCGACCCTGCAGCGTCTGGATCAAGTGCTCGAAAAAGCACTCTGACCTGGTTTCATTTTGCCAAAAATACCTCCGCCGGAGGCACCGGCTTTCCGATCAGGAAAGCCGGATTCCCTATATAGGACCTATTTCACACCCAGTCCCATCTGCATCAATGTGCGGCGAACCGGTGCCAGAGAATAAAGCGCATTAAGGCCTAAGGCGCGCAGATCCCGCAGCGGGCGCGGCGCCAGCATCGAGGTGCGGTTCAGCAGATCGATGCCTTTGATCCGCAGCAGGATCTCATTGTGGCGCGCCTTGTGATAGGCCGAGAGCATCTCTGCATCGCCCAGTCCTTCGGGACGCGCGGCGGCCAGATCCAGCAGACAGCGCAGATCCACTAGCGACATATTGAGGCCCTGAGCCCCAATCGGCGGCACCACATGGGCCGCCTCTGCCATCAGGGCCAGGCGTTCGCCGTCCAGCCGTGCGGCGGACTGGCTGATGATCGGCCAGATGGTGCGGCGCGAGGCCAGTTTCAGATCCCCGAATAGACCGCAGGAGCGGCGGGTCATCTCGGCCTCAAAGCGTTCGGGTGCCATCCGCAGCAGTTCATCCGCCCGCGCGCCGCGCTCCATCCAGACAATGGCAGAGGAGGGCTGGCCCTCATAGTCGGGCAGCGGCACCAGGGTGAAAGGCCCGCCGGAGCGGTGAATTTCGGTGGAGACATTCTCATGTGGCACAGGATGAGTGACCGCAAAGGCCAGGGCCTTCTGGCCGTAGCGGGTGGTTTTGACCGGAATACCGGCGGCTTCGCGCATCGGCGAATTGCGCCCATCACAAGCCACCACCAGGCGGGCCTCAACCTCACTGCCGTCACTTAAGCTGACGCGGGCCTCACCGGTGCGGGTGAACAGCGATTTGGTGCCGGTTCCGGGCCGGAAATCCACATTGGCCAGCCCTTCGATGCGGGCCAGAAACTCCCGCCGTAACAGCCAATTGGGCAGGTTCCAGCCAAAGGGGCGGTCTGATATATCAGAGGCATTGAAATCCTTGACGATCCGCGCCTGGGGCAGGGCGCCGCCTGCATCAACGATGCGCATGATCTGCAGCGGGGCTGCGTGATCCGCCAGCCCCTCCCAGAGGTCATATTGTGACAGAAGCTCCTGTGCAGGCTGCAGGAAAGCAGTGGTGCGCAGGTCAGACCCTTCGGCATCGCGGGATGTCACCGGCGGAGTAGGATCGACGCAGATCACCTTGAAACCCGCAGCCCCGAAACAGGCCGCTGCCGTCAAGCCGGCGACGCCGCCGCCGGACACTAGGATGTCACATTGCTCTGCCATAATCCGACCTTTCCTATCTTCCTTTCAGATAGGTCTGCGAGGCAGGGAATGACAAGCGACAAATAGCCCCGGAGCGCGACCAGGGCCATTTTGCCCTCAACCGCGCGAAATCGCGATCAGCAGGAGGAACATCACCGGCACCATGGCCAGTGCAGGCAGGTATAGACCGGGGATACCAAAGAGCAGGATGGATGAACCCCAGAGGCTGACCAGAATTACCAGCGCATATTTGAAGTTCTCCGCCTCGCCATAGGCTACTTCTTTGGAGATGCGGCCAACAAAAGGCAGGGCAAAAAGCATGCGTTGCCACAGGGGCAGGCGGGCGGGGAGGGTATAGGCTAGTGCCATCAGCGCGGTCCTTTGTGATCTATCGCAACAGGGCAGCCGCAAAAGGCGCGGCCCAAGCCTGTCCGGCGCTGCATATAGGCGCGAAAAGATCTATTTTGGAGGTCGATTTTGCACAAAGGATGGCTCTCGCCTGCGGCAGAGTGTCCGGCCCGCTGGTCCGCTGCCGCAAAGCACCCCCAAGGGGGCGCAATCGCGATCAGAGCACTTTGGCAAGAAAACCGGAGAGATCGTCGGTGGAGTAGTGAACATGGTCATCCTCATGCGGATCAGGGGCCACATGAACCGTGCGCATACCCATGGCATGAGGAGCCGCCAGGTTGCGCGGGTCATCTTCGAACATGGCGGCGGAAGAAGCCTCTATCCCGGCCTTGCCAAAGATGATGTCAAAGGCTTCGCGCTCGGGCTTGGGACGAAATCCAGCATCCTCGACGCCATAGATGCCATCAAAGAGTCCGCTCAACCCGCGTGCAGCAAGCACTCGCTCTGCGTAGGGCGCGCTGCCATTGGTATAGACGATGCGCTTGCCCGGCAGGTCTTTGATCCGGGCGGCCAGCTCACGGTCTTCTTCCAGATGATCCAGGGAAATATCATGCACGGCCTCAAGGTAGGGCAGGGGGTCCATGTCATGTTCGCGCATCAAGCCGGCCAGGGTGGTGCCGTGGTCACGCCAATAGCTGCTGCGCAGGCGATCAGCCTCTGCCGCATCCACGCCCAGTTCCTCCATGACATAGGAGGTCATCTTTACCTCGATCTGATCGAACAGACGGGCAGAGGGATGATATAGCGTGTTGTCCAGATCAAAGACCCAGTGACGAACATGAGAGAAAGCGCGTTTGACCATGAGACTGCCATAGGCAAAGCAGAGGGCGGAATCAATGCGTGCTTTGGCGATTTTGGACACAGGCCAAGGCCTGCAATCCGCATATTATCGGCCAATGCCCGGCCAGCGGGCTTGAATGCGCAGGCCTGACCTGTAGGAATATGCCAACCAATGCGCCAGAGGCAGTCCTCTGGGGGAGGTCCTCCCAAAGGGCAGAGATGTGGGAACTGAGATGAACCAAAGCCGCAGCAGTCAAAAAGATGCCTATGCCCTGATCCTGGAAGCGATCGATGTCGGGGTCTATAAGCCCGGTGACCGGCTGGTCGAGAGCGATCTGGCTGAACGCTTTGGCGTCTCTCGCACTCCGATCCGTGAGGCCCTGCAGCGGCTGGAGACGCAATCCCTGCTGGAGCGCGACGGGCGCTCTTTGATTGTGGCCTCGCTGGATCACAATCAGATGGCAGAGCTATACGTGGTCCGCCGGGAGCTGGAAGGGCTGGCCGCGAGCCTGGCCGCACGCCATGCCACCGAAGAGGAAATCCGCGTGCTCAACGAAATGGTGCGCGAGGATGACGCCCTGGTGGACAATCCAACCGAGTTGTCCAAGGCCAACCGGCGCTTTCACGAGCAGATCCACCTAGCCTCCCATAACCGCTATCTGGTGCAGCAGCTCAATCTGGTGCATCGCTCCATGGCGCTGATGGCGACCACCTCGCTGGCGGCAGAAGGGCGTGGCGAAATTGCCCAGTCCGAGCACAAGCGCATCGTGGATGCCATCGAAGCCCGTGACGAAGCCGAAGCGGGGCAGGCGCTAAAGGATCACATTTCGGTCGCCTTCATGACGCGGCTGAAACAGGATGCGGGAAATCGCGGCAAGCAGTGAGCCGAGGCTGCGGCATGGACTGTGCGCTAGCTTCACAAAATGAAGGGCTGACCCGGGCGAGGTTCACGGTCTGCGGGGTGTCCCATAGGTACCTCTGGTGCGTGCAACCCGTGTGAGGTCTTGTCCCAGAATGAAGGGCGCACAAAGAGCTCATAGAGCGCCTTGTAAGAGGCGGCTGCACCCATGGCGAAGTAGAAGGACAGGCAAGGCGACCAAATCGCCAACCCTGGCCTGCCTGTGGCAAAGGCGGCAGCAATGGCAATGGCTACGCCCAGGAGTTCAAAAAAGACGAGGCTCACCGCCGCGAGTGTCACCCCTCCCGCGCCCAAGAGCGGTTCACTGGGATGCTCAAACCCTAGGAAGACCAGCCAGAAGCTCCAGAGAAAGGGGGCCATCAGGAACTGGCCGGTTGTGCCAAGAAAGAAGGCCTGAAATCCCAGAAAGCGCCGCGCCCCGAGTTGGCGCCACAATTGCCGGGGGTCACGCATATGCACCAGATAGGTCGACATAAAACCCTTTAGCCAGCGGGAGCGTTGCCGGGTCCAGGTAGCTACGCTGCAACTGGCCTCCTCATAGGTGACGCAGGAGAGCATCTCTGTGCGGTAGCCCATTCGGCAGAGACGAACCCCGAGGTCAGCGTCTTCGGTTACATTGTGCGCATCCCAGCCGCCCAGATCTTCGAGGACCCGGCGGCGGACAAACATGGTGGTGCCGCCCAGAGGCACCACAAGGCGCAATCGGGCAATACCGGGCAGGATGATGCGAAACCAGCTGGCATATTCCAGGGTGAAGCAGCGGGAAATCCAGTTTACCCGAGGGTTATAGTAATCCAAAACCCCCTGCAGGCAGGCCACTTCGGGTTTAGCCCTGGCAAAGCTGGCCGCCACCTGTTCCAACTGGTCGCTTTGGGGGGAGTCTTCGGCATCCCAGACCCCAATGATCTCTCCCCGGCAGAAGTTCAGCGCATAGTTCATGGCACGAGGCTTGGTGCGTAGATCGCCCCATTCCGGAACTTCAATGATCCGGACCCAATCCGGCAACTGGATTTCTGCCAGGGCAGACTGTGTTGTCTGATCGCCTTCTTCCAATACCAGCAAGACCTCACATCGTTGCTTGGGGTAGGTGAGGCGCAGAATGCGGCGCAGAAGGGCCTGGCTGATTTCAGCCTCTTGGTAGAGGGGGACAAGCACAGATATCACCGGGAGTGAAGCGCGACTTTCCTGTGACAGCGCAGAGGCCCTTGGCCGCGACGGCCCGCGGAGCCAGGCAGAAACCCCAGCCAGTTTGAGCAGGGTAAACAGGCCAAGGAGGGATGCTGCCAGAAGACAGAAGGCGGTGAAGAGCACTCTGGGGTAGATGATTGCAAGACAGGCCAATGTGCTGAGGGGAAGGTAGTGCAGCAGGCTCTCGGGGTGTTTTAGCAGTGAGCGGGCGCTTAGCAGGTTCGGCAGGCTGAAGTTGGCCTGCTGCGCCAAGCGAAAGCGGAAATAGAGCCAAAGGTGATGCGTGATCTGACTCTGGGGCGCAAGGACGGGGACAAAAGGGCCAAAGACAGCCTCTAGTTTAGGGCGGCAGATTTCTGCGGTTTCGGCATCCGCAAAGGCAATCAGCAGCGTATCCCCCAGTTGCAGCCAGGGCATGGCCTGATTGCGGATCCAGTAAGAGGCGGGCAAGCTGTCCATCAAGGGTCGCGCAGGCCTGCTGCCGCTCAGGTCGACCCGACGCAGCGAAAGATGTTCGGGATCCGGTGGTGACGCGCGTTGAAATCCGGAGCCGTTCCACCGCAGGGTTTGCTCCAGGGCTGTGGCGTTTCTGACGGCGCGTTTGGCTTTTTTGGTCGGGGCGTTCTGCGCTGCTTTAGCATGCTGGGACAGGATAAGCCGCCGCAGTGCGGCTTGAGATGGATCTTGTGACGGATTTTCCGGGGTGTAATCCGACGTGTTTTCCGATTTGGTTTCTGAATCGTTCTTGGTCGCGTGGTTGGCAGGTCCGCGCGAGGCTTGAGGATGATGAATCTGGCGCATAAGGAACCGGCGGAACTGTGGTTCACGCATGGTTTGCTCCAATGAAAAAAGCCTTGGATGTGATAAGCACCCAAGGCTTTGTCCGGAGTCTTAATAATACGTTAAGCCTGCCTTCCGATTGCCACAAGCGATCGGATATTAATCAGGTCTTAACGGCCGTCAGGAAAAGCTTCACGAGTCTTTTGCGAGTCTTTTCTTGGCCTTATGCGGCCTTGCGATTCGCCATGGCTTCGGCGAATCGTTCAAACAGATAGAAACTGTCCTGCGGGCCGGGGCTGGCTTCGGGGTGATGCTGAACCGAGTAGACTGGCCGGTCCGACATGCGGATGCCGCAGTTGGAGCCGTCAAACAGCGAGACATGGGTTTCTTCCACCCCTTCCGGCAGGCTTTGGGCGTCCACCGCAAAGCCATGGTTCATCGAGGTGATCTCCACCTTGCCAGTGCTGTGTTCCTTGACCGGGTGGTTGGCGCCATGATGGCCGTGGTTCATCTTGATGGTCTTGCCACCAAGCGCCAGGGCCAGCATCTGATGACCGAGGCAAATGCCAAAGACCGGCAGGTCCTTTTTCAGGACTTCCTGGATCATCGGAACGGCATATTCGCCAGTGGCTGCCGGATCGCCGGGGCCGTTGGACAGGAAAACACCATCGGGACTATGGGCCAGTACCTCTTCGGCTGTGGCAGTGGCGGGCAATACGGTCACGTCGCAGCCGGCACTTGCCAGGCAGCGCAGGATGTTGCGCTTGGCGCCGTAGTCGATGGCTACAACCTTGTGCAAGGGGGCTTCCTGACGGGGGTAGCCGTCGGGCCAGGCCCAGCGCATCTCATCCCAGCGGTAGCTTTGGGTGCAGGTCACTTCCTTGGCCAGATCCATACCCTCGAGGCCGGGCCAGGCGCGCGCCTCTGCAACCAGGGCCTCGACGTCGAAATTGCCCTCGGGATCATGGGCCAGGGCGACATGCGGCGCGCCCTGCTGGCGGATCGCGCGGGTCAGGCGGCGGGTATCGATGCCGCCGATGGCGATGCGGCCGGTGCGGGTGAGCCATTCCTTCAGCTCTTCGGTGGCGCGCCAGTTGGACGACTGGGTCGGGTCCCATTTCACCACCATGCCGGCCGCGACAGGATCGGCGGTTTCGTCATCTTCGGGTGTGACGCCGGTATTGCCGATATGGGGGAAGGTGAAGGTGACGATCTGTCCTGCATAAGAGGGATCGGTCATGATCTCCTGATAGCCGGTCATTGCGGTGTTAAAGCAAAGCTCTGCAACGCATCGCCCGGTGGCGCCAAATCCGGTGCCATAGAATACGGTGCCATCGGCAAGCGCCAGGCATGCGGTTGGCTTGGACGGGGCGGTGTCGGCCATGACGAGTCTCTCCTGCGGTGAAATTCACCGGCTTTTAGGGGGCGCTGGCTGCCGGGTCAAGCCTGCGTTGCCGCCAATGGGCCAAAGCTCGCCCTCCTGCCTTCCTGGGTGCTTGCCCTGGGGGCAGTCAGTGGTAGCGCTCGCTTGAAATGCCGCGCCAGTTTGTCTAGAGGTTCAAATTCCGGTTCCTCTGAATGGAAAGAGAAAATGGATACGCGAACCCAGGTCAACCAGGCCCTGAAACAGGCAATGAAGGATAAGGCGGCCTCTCGGCTGGCCACTCTGCGCCTGATCAATGCAGCGATCAAAGATAAGGAGATTGCGGCCCGCGGCGAAGATGGTGAGACCGTGATCGGGGATGCGGAAGTTCTGGCGATCCTTGGCAAAATGACCAAGCAGCGCAACGAAAGTGCCCGCGCCTATGAAGAAGGCGGTCGCCTGGATCTGGCAGAGCGGGAACTGGCGGAGATCGCCATCATAGAAGAATTCCTGCCCAAGCAGCTGGACGAAGAGGAAGTGCGCGCCGCAGTGAAGACTGCGGTTGGCGAAGTGGGCGCCGAATCGATCCGCGACATGGGCAAGGTCATGGGTGCCTTGAAGGCCAAATACACCGGTCAGATGGATTTCGGCAAAGTCGGTCCAATGGTCAAGGATGAGCTCTGCAAAGAGGGTGGTTGCTGAGGCTTCAGCGGCTGGCGCAATATGGTTGGAAATCAGGGGATCCGCGCTGCGGGTCCTTTTTTGTTGGCCAAAGCCTGCTTTGAGCCCAACTTGTTCCTTGGTTTCCATCGCTGCGAGCGCTCGTAGTGTTAGAATTGCTGTGTGCGCAAGAATTTTGGTGGTGCTAATCAACAGAGTGAGCGGTCATTCATGCAGCTCGCAGCGGGATCACCCTACCCCCTGGAAACACAATTCGTGGGAGGAGATGCGGCTTGTCTGGACCACTATCGTTGAGGCTAGAAAGCGCTCTCGCTCGCAGCATGGTTCTCTCAGCAACGCCGCCTGGGTAAGGGCGCGACCATTCGAGATCGCGATCGAGTTCGATTGAAAGAGAGTGGCAGATTGCCGCGTACACAATCCCAGTCAAGTGTCAAAACCCCCTGCAATTAGCTGCTCAACTTCGAGCCCTTTGCCTGGGTAACGCATCTTTCCGTCTATTTTTGAAAAGCCGGATCCATCTCTCTTGCTTCCAAAATCCAACAACTTGAACGCAAACGCAGACGGCCAATTCGGTGTTGCTTCACCCTCTGGCATCTGATATCTCAGATGTCAGAGGGAATCTGGTTCAAGGGAGGAAACCATGTTTAGTAAACCCGCAATCGCGCTTGGTGCGGTTCTGTCGGCAGGCCTTGCACTCGCTGCATCGGCTGAAACAGTCATCAAAATAGGCCACGGTGCCGCTGAAACGTTCCACATGCACCGAGCGTTGCTGAAATTCGAGGAGTTGGTCGAGGCCGGTTCGGGCGGGGAAATCGATGTCCAGATCTTCCCGTCCTCCCAAATGGGGCCTGACCGTGAAATGATCGAAGGCGTTCAGACTGGTGTTCTGGAGATGGCCATTCCGCCATCATCCTTCTTTGCGGGTTGGGATCCTGCATTCGCCGTCATCGAACTTCCTTACATGTACGCCTCAAAGGATATTGCCTTTGACGTGCTCGACAGTGAAGCAGGTGATGGCATGCTCGCACGGGTCGAGGATCAGGGCCTGGTCGGGCTGGGCTGGCTGGAACTGGGGGTGCGCAATGTCACCAACAATATCCGCCCGATTACCTCTCCGGCGGACCTGGAAGGTATCAAGCTGAGAACAATGAAGGTCCCGGCTCATGTGGCGACCTTCGAGACTCTCGGGGCCAACCCCACGCCTATGAATTTTGGCGAGGTATATTCCGCCCTTCAGCAGGGGGTGATTGACGGGCAGGAGAATCCGCTGGCGATCATCACGTCGCAACGGTTCTACGAAGTTCAGAAATTCCTTTCCACAACGGGCCATGTTTTTGCCGTCTATATGCCGGTCGTTTCCAAGCCGTTCTTTGACAGCCTATCAGAAGAGCACCAGCAGCTGATCCGTGAATCCATGGCGGCTGCACGTGCTCACCAGGCAGAACTGGTTGCATCAGAAGATGCGGCACAGCTGGAGAAAATTCGGTCTGCAGGCGTCGAAGTCCTCGAGTTGACCGCCGAGCAGCGGCAGGCCTTTGCCGATCAGACCGAAAGCGTGCGTTTGCAGTACCGCGAGGAAGTTGGCGCCGGGAACTATGATGCCTGGGTTGCTGCGGTAAGTGCCGCAAGCGGCAACTGATGGCCGCTTAGAACTGCCGTAGACTGGTGCCCGCGTTGTCCACACGGGCACCAGCCGTTCCTTGGGAGGGGAAACATGTCGGGTTTGAAATGGCTGGATAAGAACGCGGAGAAGGTCTTCGCAAGCTTGCTTTTGGCCGCAATTGTGCTGCTGATCTCTGGCAACGTCTTTATGCGCTATATTATGAATGCCTCTCTTTCCTGGGGTGAGGAACTGACGCTTTGGCTCTTCGTCTGGTTTGTCTGGATCGGGGTCAGTTACGCTTTTCATACGGGTGATCACGTCCGCATCACCGTGCTGCGGGATGTGCTGAGCAAGCGCTCACGCCTCATCGCAGACAGCATCATCGCCATCCTGGTGCTCGGGTTTCTGCTGGCACTGGCATATGAGTGCATCAAGCTGATCCGCATGCCCTTTATCACAAGCCAGACTTCGGTGGTTCTGGGGCTTCCCATCCCAATTCTCTATGCTTCGGCGCCGGTTGGAGCAGTCCTGTCAGCAATCCGCGTCATTCAGCATTTGTTTCGAACCTTGCGCCTGATAGCGCACAGCAAGGCATGAGGGGGACATCATGCTCGCCACTACTCTTTTTCTGACGCTTTTTGCGCTTCTGCTGTTCAGTGTTCCGATCGGCATTTGCCTTGGTCTGGCTACGATGACCGTCATGGTTTTTGTCGACGGCACCCCGCCGATGGTTCTGCTGGCGCGATCGGTCGTGACAGGCGCAGATTCATTCCCGTTGATCGCAGTCCCCTTGTTCATTCTGGCCGGTGACCTGATGCAGCATGGCGGCATGTCCCGCCGTATCGTTGGCTTCGCCAATGCTCTTATCGGACATATTCGCGGCGGGCTTGCCTATGTGAATGTCTTGGCTTGCGTGTTCTTTGCGGCCATTTCCGGATCCTCACCTGCAACCGTCGCCGCCATCGGATCGAACATGATCCCGGAGATGGAAAAAGTTGGCTACACCCGGCGCTTCAGCGGCGCACTGACGGCCTCTTCCGGGATGATTGGCGTGATGATCCCGCCCAGCATCCCGTTCATCATCTATGGGGTTACCGCCGAGGTTTCGATTGGGAAGCTGTTTCTCGCTGGTGTCGTTCCCGGCATTCTCTTTGCTCTGATGTTCATGCTGGTTGCGCGTATCCTGTTGCGCAACGACGTGATGGTGCAGGAGTCCACCACCACGTTTTCCGGTGCCGGTGTCTGGCAGAGTTTTCGGAGTTCGATTTGGGCACTGCTTGTTCCAGGCATCATCCTGGGCGGGATTTATACAGGCATCTTCACCCCCACGGAAGCAGGCGCCGTCGCCGTTGTCTATGCAGCACTCATTGGGATTTTTGTCTATCGCGACATCACCGTAAAAGACCTGCCTGAAATCCTTGCCGGCAGTGCCAGAACCAGCGGCACCATTCTGGTTCTGGTGGTCATGGCAACCGCATTTGGCAGGCTGATCACCCTAGCGCGCATCCCATCGGAGCTGGCAGCAGCGATCACCAGCCTGTCAGACAACCCGATCATGATCCTGCTGCTGATCAATCTGCTGCTGCTGGTAATCGGCATGTTCATGGAAACGATTTCTTCGATCATCATAATGACGCCGATCCTGTTGCCGGTTGCGACTGCTCTGGGTGTCGACCCGATAGTCTTTGGCGTCATTCTGGCGGTCAATCTAGCCATCGGTTTCTGCACACCTCCCCTGGGCGTAAACCTGTTCGTGGCCAGCAGTATCTCGAAGATTTCCATCGAGCAGCTTAGCCGGGCCATCCTGCCCTTCTTTGCCGGCATGCTGATCCTGCTGATCCTGGTCACCTATGTACCGGCCATTTCGCTTGCACTGCCGTCGCTGTGGTAAAACCTTCACTCAATAACATGGCGTACCGCTAATGGACCTAGACCTGTCACACCCCTCAATCGAAGACCTGCGGCGGGCGGCGCAAAAGCGGATACCGAAATTCGCTTTCGAGTATCTCGACAGCGCAACCGGCCGTGAATTGGGGCTCAAGGTGAACCGTGACGCGCTTGATGCGGTCGGCTTCATGCCGAGCGTCCTATGTGGTCGGACAAAGGCCAATCTGCAAACAAATTTGCTTGGTCAGTGCTATGACCTGCCCTTCGGGATTGCACCGGTCGGCATGTCCGGCCTGATGTGGGCCGGCGCAGAGCGTATGCTGGCGCAGGCTGCTGTTGCGCACAACATACCGTTTTCGCTGTCCAGCGTGGCGGTAGCGTCACCGGAGGATGTTTCACCCTATATCGGTCAGAACGGATGGTTTCAGCACTACCCGGTGAATTCGGCCGACCTGCGCCGCAAGATGCTGCCCCGGATCAAGGCAGCCGGGTTTCACACGCTCATCATCACCGTCGATGTCCCGGAAGAAAGCAGGCGCGAGCGTCAGAGGCGGGCAAACCTGACAGTGCCGCCAAAAACCGACCTCAGGACGCTGACCGAAATGGCGGCAAGGCCGACCTGGTGCCTGGCACATCTGCGCGAAGGCATCATACCGCGCATGAGGTTCTTTGACGACTATGTGCCGCAACGCGGCCGGGAAAGCTTCACCCATGCCGGTGCCCTCATTCGGGGTATCCCGGATTGGCGATACCTGCAGGAACTGCGCGGCGAATGGGATGGGCATCTGATCGTCAAAGGGGTGCTGCGGCCAGAAGACGCTCAGCGCATGGTGGATCTTGGTGCAGATTGCATCTGGGTGTCTAACCATTCAGGCCGCCAATTCGAAGCCGGGCCAGCCGTCATCGATCAACTGCCGAAAATCCGCGAGGCCGTTGGACCGGACGTCCCGCTCATCTATGACTCCGGCATCGCCTGGGGGCTGGATATCATGCGGGCCCTGGCTAAGGGTGCGAATTTCGTTATGGTTGGCCGCGCGTTTCAGTATGCCGTCGCGGCATTCGGAGCCAAGGGCATCGACCATCTCGTGCATGTACTGAAGGCGGACGTCGCTGCAAACATGAGCCAGCTGGGAGTTGAACAGCTGGGCCAACTGTCACAATACCTATTAAAGGATAAGTGACCCGGTCGCACGAAGGCCAGCGCTTTGAGCCGGTCAATCTGCAGACTGCTTAAGCAGACTTTCCACAATCAGATCTGCCGTTGAGCGCGAGCAGGCCATCGGCAGATCGTAAACGATTGCAAGACGCGTCAATGCTTTGACATCAACGTCATGCGGCATAGGGGAGAGCGGATCGACGAAGAAGATCAGAGCGTCAAGCCTCTCTTCGCAGATCAATGCGCCGATCTGCTGATCGCCGCCTAGCGGGCCGCTTTTCAAACAGGTGACATCCAACGCCGGGAAGGCTTTTTGAATCCGCCCGCCGGTCGTGCCTGTTGACACGATACGAACTGCCGCCAGGCAGGGCTGATGACGCCCCACCCAGGCTACGAGATCATTTTTTTTGGCATCATGCGCAACAAGCGCAATACAAAACCCGTCAGCGGATGAATTGCTCAACGTAGTCTTCTCCTAGCCCGACTTCCGCAAAGTGTTTCCGGCAGAGATCAATCTTGGTGAAGACATCTTCGTAGCCGGTTACTTCGCCCCAAGGATCTACATAGCACATTACACCATTGACCTGGAAATAGGTGACCATCTCTTCGACATCGTCCGGTACGACAAGCGTGTGTGTTTCCCCCGGCGGCTCGTAGACATAGCCGCCCTCTTCGGCGACCCAGTCATGTTCGAGGTAGTGCCAACGCCCTTTCAGGACAAAGCCGTGGACGGGTTGCGGATGACGATGCCGCGACAGCACCCCAGCTTTTTTGACCTTCAAGAGGTTCATCCAATAGCCTTGCGACCGGTTCAGGCAGAGCGGCCGGAACCAGACATTTTCTGCCTGCGGCACCCAGAGTTTTTCGTCTTCGCTCATGGCGTTGGGGATCACGATTTCTTCCTGCGCGTCCTTCGGGAAGGGCAATTGATAGGGCATGCGGCTCGTGTCTTCGGTCATGTCTTCCTCCTCACATCGCGAGATAACCACCGTCAACCGGGTAAACCGATCCGGTGACAAAGCTGGCATTTTCGCTTAGTAGCCACCGCACTAGCGCGCCGACTTCTTCGGGTTTCCCCCAACGTTTCATTGGGGTGCGCGCCATGATCCCCGCTGTCCGATCCGGGTCGTCGCGCAGGCCTTGGGTCATTTCCGTCTCGATCCATCCCGGGGCGATAGCGTTGACCCGGACGCCATTCTCGGCCCACTTGCCAGCCAGCGCCTTCGTCAACTGGGCGACCCCACCCTTTGAGGCGGAGTAAGCCGGGACCAATGGCCCGCCAAAGGAACTGAGCATAGAGGCTGTATTGACGATGGCCCCGCCTTTTTTCGCCAGTAAAGGATGAGCCGCAAGGCAACAGCGCATAGTGCCGGTCAGGTTCACATCCAAAACCTTAGCAAACACGTCAATGTCGTATTCCCCACCACGCAGAAGAATGCCTGCACAGTTCACCAATGCGTCGAGACGCGACAAATCTCCAAAAACTGCATCAACAGAGTTCTGATCGGTGACATCGAGAAGCCGGAGCGTAATCCCTTTCTGGTTCTCGAAACCGTCCAGTTCAGGCTGGGACACGGATGCGGCGATGACGGACCAGCCTGCCTCGGCCAGAGCCCGTGCGACGCCTGCGCCAATACCCCCTGTGCCGCCAGTTACAAGGACCTGTTTCAATCCAGTTCCTCCCAGGCGCTGACGAAGGCGCGGGCGCGCCTAGCGATATCATCCAGTGCATAGCTCGGTTTGAACAGTGCTGACCCAAGACCATACCCGTCCACACCCGCTGCGTGATACGGGGCCATCGTTTCGGGTGTGATCCCGCCTACCGCCGCCACGACAGCATTTTTTGGCAGCACGGCGCGCATGGCTGCGATGGCTGCCGGAGGCACCAGTTCCGCCGGAAAAAACTTGAGCACAGAGGCGCCGATATCCAGTGCCGCAAACGCCTCGGATGGGGTCATGACGCCCGGGCACCAATATAGCCCGCGGGAAACGGCCTTGCGCCCGACGTCAGGATTCATGTTCGGCGACACGATGATCCGCCCACCCGCGTCAGCGACAGCCTCGACTTGATCCACTGTCAGAACGGTGCCTGCGCCGACAATGGCCGTCTGCCCGTGGTGCTGCGCGATAAATTCGATCGACGAGAGCGGTTCAGGAGAGTTCAGAGGAACCTCGATAATCCGAAAGCCAGTCTCGACAAGCGTGTCCGCTACGGGCAGAGCGTTCTCCGTCTCCAGCCCTCTCAGGATCGCAATCAGCGCATTCCGAGAGAGTGCGGTCGCGAGATCTATCATCCAACCACCCCCGCGGCCCGGGCAATATGGAAATGTCCTTTTGCAACAATGTCATCAGGCGCATGTCTGCTTTCGTAGCCAGCGGTATTAAGTGCAATTTCGTATCGCTCTGACAAATCGCTTCGTCCTACAATGGTGATTGGGCCAAGACCTTCGGCGTCAGCCGTTGCAGCAGCGACTTCGGTCCCGATCAGCAATCCTGACATGTAGTCCGCCGCCGCAGCATCTGGGATTTTCCCCATCAGAGGAAGTGTGCGGACATGAAAGAGGCCGTGAAGCAGGTTTGACTGCCCTTCGAGCCCCGCTTTTACACCCATCACGAACGCCTCTTTGCTGAAGGCATTGTCTTTCATCAAGGTGCCAAGGATCGTGTGCCCTTTCAAAGCGGCAAAAACCTCGCCCGTCATATAGGTCGAGAAGTCCTTGATCTCTCCTTCCGCGACCTGAACCCACTTGCTGTGCGTTCCCGGCATCACAAATGTGCCGCCGCTCAAACCAAGCGAGGAGGCCCCGATAATCTGGGTCTCTTCACCACGCATAACGTCCGGCCCTCCTGTGTCCTCGGTTGAGGCGCCGGTGACAAAGTGGATGCGCGTGCCATTTGCCGCCTTATGCAGGACCAGAGAGCGAGCCAGATCACCCGCACTCAACGGCATTTCAGCATAGGGTGTTTCCACCCAGCCGTTCCGGCTGGTGATCATGCCAGATGCCATGACCGGAAGATCAGTACTGGCAACCCAGGGAGCAATGAGACGGTCAAGGACCTCCTCAAAAGCATGGCCATCGATCTGCATGATGCCCTCGGAGGACGCCACACTGTCGATCACCTCACCATCCGCAGCTATGAGAAAAGCACGGAGCGATGACGTCCCCCAGTCCACGCCGATCAGGGCGGGTTCAGATACGGCCGAATTCATTCAGCAGATCCTCTACGGTTTTGCCCTGAGCAACCCATTCGCGGGTCTTTTCTTCGCGGTCCGCCTGCTCCTGAGCCAGACGCACGGTTTCTTCGGCGATTTCCTGAGGAACCACCACGACGCCCATCAGGTCGGCAACAATGAAATCACCGGGGTTCACCACGACGCCACCACAGGCGATCGGCACATTGATCGACAGCTCTTCCTTGCGTTCGGAGAACATCGTGTGGGTGCCGCGCGGCGTGATTGCGCGAGTCCAGATCGGCCAGTTGATGTCTTCCAGCTCGTCCGTGTCGCGCCCGGTGCCATCGACAATCATGCCGCGGATGCCACGGTTCTTGGCCAGGCCACCCATCAGGCCGCCGCAGACAGAGGTTTGCTGATCCCCGCCCGCATCTACAACGATCACATCGCCGGGCTGGGCCATTTCAAGCGCCTTCAAAGGATCTACGAGGTCGCCTTTTGACAGTTGCACTGTCACGGCCTGACCAGTCACTTTTGCGCGGAACGCCGGCTTGATGGCACTGTCCATGACACCGGTGCGGTATTGCACATCAGCGAAGATGGCGGCTGCGGAATAGGCCTCGAGCACCTTGTCGAACTTCTTCAGCAGCTCCGGGTTGCGCTCAAATTCGTTGAAGACCCTGAGGTCTGTGCTGACGTCTGGCATTTTGTGCCTCCTGTTATACGGTGGATAGGGACAACGCGTCGGCGTTGACGGTGTAATCTGGGTTTTGCCCTGTCAGGACCTTGGCCACCTGCGTGGCTGCTGTGACCCGGGCGGCGAGAATGGATTCTTCGGAGTAATAGGCCGCATGCGGTGTCACGAGCACGTTGGGCAGCGTGAACAGCAGATTGTCATCCGGCGTCCAATTGGCGCGTTTGGCGGGTTCCTCTTCGGGATCGTCGAGGCCTGCCGCAGCAAGGTGCCCCTCGGTCAGCGCCCGGAACAGCGCCTTGTTGTCGACCGTGGGTCCACGCCCGGTGTTCACCAGGATGGCCCCCGGTTTCATTGCCGCGAATTCGGCATCGGACAGGAAGTGATGCGTGTCCGGAGTCATCGGCGCCTGCATCAGAATGTAATCGGACCGCGCCAGCAGCTCTGGCTTGCCCACAAGCTCAACACCAAGTTTCGCGGCGGCTTCGCCCGGCAGGAAAGGGTCATAAGCGATGACATTCACGCCAAAGGCCCGCGCGCGCGCTGCAATGGCCTGGCCTATCTTGCCAAGCGAAACGACACCCATAGTGCGTCCGCGCAGGCGATGTACGGGTTGGCCGCTCTGCCATTGCCATAATCCTGCGTGGGTTGCGCGGTCATAGTCGGGCAGTTTGCGGGCAAGCGCCAGCCACAGAGCAATCGCGTGATCCGCGACTTCCTCGGTGCAGTAGTTCTGTACATTGGTGACAAGGATGCCTTTGGCGGTTGCAGCGTTCACGTCAACGATATCAACACCGACGCCGTAGCGCGCGATCACTTCGCAGCGCTGCATCCGGGTGATCGTTTCGTGTCCGATCCTGGCATATTGATTCATCATAGCCGCGCAGCGCCGCGCGGCATCGAACAGATCCGTCTCCTTTTTTGCCTGCAAGGCGACGACTTCTGCTCCAGCGGCTTCCAGAATTTCGGTTTCGACACTCACATCGCCGAAATCAAAGTCCGTAATCACAACAAGCGGCCGGTCGCTGCGCGGGGTGAAACTGGCTGTTTTTAACAATGCGGCCCCTCCTTTGCCCGATAACTGATATCTGATATTCCAGATTGCAAGCCGTGGTATATCAGATATTCTGGATGGTGCAACTTGTTTCGAGGTGATCACCCATGGCTTTAGAACGACCAAAATCTCTTCGAGAGCTTGCCTTGGAGTATCTTCGCAAGCGAATTGTCGATGGTACCTTTCAGATGGGACAGGTTTTGTCGGAGCGGAAAATTTCCGAAGAGCTTGGGGTGTCGAAATCTCCGGTGCGGGAAGCACTGGCACAATTGCGTGACGAAGGTTTGGTTCAAATTGAACCCCAAAAAGGCGCGCGCGTGTTCACCCTTACAGTTGATGAGGTGATCCAGATCTGTGACTTCCGCCAGGTGATCGAATGCGCCTCCTTCGAGCTTGCACTGCAAAGAGACCCAGCCGGCCTGGCGGCAGATATTGACAAGATCGTCCTAAAGATGGCTGCCAAAAAGGACACAGGTGATGAAGATGCTTACATCGCGCTCGACAATGAGTTTCACCAGCTCATCTTTGAACATGCCGGAAATGACTATCTGACAGCCAGCTATACGCGTTACGTCGGCAAGATTTCAGCACTTCGCAAACTTCTGTCACAACTTCCAAAACACACGGACCTCTCATTTGATGAGCATAGCGCCATCGCGGAGGCTGTCCGCAAGGGCGACCTTATGGAGGTCAAAGCTTTGCTTGCGGAACACATTGACCGGACCCGGAAAGCTTATACCAAGGCAGCCGACTTGCTGGGCGCGCCTGTCGAGTGAAGCCGCTGATTCCTGCCAAGATAGCGCTGCAACGCGAATAAATTGGCCGTGCGGGTGAGGAATTCTCCCTCTCTTCCCAGCGTGGGGATGCCTGCATTGTTGCGCCAACAGAGCTAATCGCGTGGCAGGAACGGGCAGTGAGACATCAAGATGCCAGTTGAGGGGCTCTGTTGTCGGATTTCGCCGCCTGTCGCAAGAAGATCAACTGCTGAGGCTGGAAGGTCAGGGTGCGGCCGGTCCGGTCCTGTGGGCAGAGGGCAGTCCAATTTGCTCTTAAGCCGCAATGCCGCGCAGGGCAGCTTTTGCAACGATGTCGAAGATCGACCGGTCCTTCGAGGCGGAAGCAACGATCATACCACCCTCTAGGGCCGCTACGATCAGCGCTGCAGTTTCCCTTTCGTTTTCGACGCCGTGTCTGGAGAGCAGTGTTTCCAGCCATGCCTTGTTCATCCCAAAGAATGCCTTTGTCCGCGCGTTGATATTCTCTGACAGGCCAATGGCTTCTGCCCCCATCACTGCGCAGAGGCAGATGGACTCACCCAGCACCAGGGCCTTGGCATAAAGCCCGACAAACGCCTCCAGTGCAGATTGCAGGTTATCCGTGGGGATCTTTTCGAGCTCCGCCTTGAACCGGTCGGCATAGCGCGCAACCAGGGCCTCACCCAGGTCGGGTTTCGTTGGGAAGTGATAATGAACACTGGCGCTTTTGATTCCCACATCTCCGGCCAAATCGCGGAAACTCATCTCTGCAAAGCCCGCACCGCGCACACGTTTCTCGGCGGCTTCAAGAATTTTTTCTTTCATTGTCATGGGGCTAACTCGCATCTGCCTACTGATTGATAGATAGCTGTTGACAGTTTTCAGGTCAATTCCCATTATTCTACCTATCGATAGATAGACGCAAAGGAACTCTGACAATGACTACTGGAAACCAGCAAAAGCGCGTGCTGCTCATCATGTCCTCGGTGGATGAAATGGGCATCTCGGGTAAACAAACCGGCACTTGGTTCACAGAACTGGCGGCGCCCTATTACATCCTGACCGAAGCCGGGTATGAGGTTGTCTTTGCCTCGCCCGAGGGCGGCGCGGCTCCGATTGATCTGCTTTCAATGAAGGCCCCTTTCACAACCGAATACACCGAGCGCTTCTTCAACGACCCGGTGGCAATGTTCGCCGCTCAGAACACCCGCAAGCTTCGTGAGATCGACTATTCGACCTTTGATGCACTCTTCGTGCCTGGCGGCTATGGGCTGATCTGGGATCTGGCAAGCGACAGCTACACGATCAAGATGATCAAGGACTTTTACGAAAGCGGCCGCCCTGTTGCGATGGTTTGCCATGCGCCTGCCATCCTGCGCGACATCAAGCTCTCAAATGGCGAATACCTGGTGAACGGTGTCGATCTGACTGGCTTCAAGAACGAAGAGGACAGCGAAATCGAGCTTCTGCATCACCTCTTGTTCTCGCTTGAGGACGAGTTGAAAGGCCGGGGTGCCAATTACATCAGCAAGGCCAACTGGGAGGCGAATGTTGTTGAGGATGGCGCCTTGATGACCGGCCAAAGCCCTGCCTCCGCGCCACCGCTCGCCGAAGCCCTGAAAGCACGCTTGGCGGCCTAATGAAAACCGCCGGGGTGGTTGCTCAAATTGCCCCGGCACCTCATACGGAGAGAGCCTATGTCCACCGCATTGCAACCTGTCGACAGCGTCGAGATCCTTGTTCTGATCGACAATAAGACCGATGCTTTGTCGAGCCTGCCCGAGGGCTTCACCGATGAATGGGTGAATCTGCACAAAGCGGGGATGGAACAGATTTCCGGCGCAGGCCAGTGCTGCGCCAATCATGGACTGGCGTTGATTATTACCGCGCAGCGCGGCGGCACCAAGCATGTGATGCTCTTTGATGCGGGCCCGGTGGATTTCGCCGTCGAATACAACGCCTCCCGCCTCGGTGCATCCTTTGGCGAGATCGAGGCCATCACGCTGTCGCATGGCCATTGGGACCATGCAGGAGGCATTCCGGCGGCCATCGATCTGATCCGCCAGGGCGGCCAAACTGGCGACCTGCCCGTGTATCTGCATCCCGGCATGTTCCGGAAGCGGGCCTTCCCTCTGTCCACGGGCGAGTTGATCGAGATTCGCGAGATCGCCACGCCAGACGAGCTTTCGGCGCAGGGCGCGATGCCGGTGGTCACAGATCAGCCGCTAAGCGTTCTGGATGACATGTTCTATATCTCCGGTGAAATCCCGCGCGTGACCTCCTACGAGGCCGGCTTTCCGGGACATGTTCAGCGCAACGCAGAAGACACCGGCTGGGAAGATGATCCTCTCCTGATGGACGAACGCTATGTCGCGGTGAATATCGCGGGCAAAGGGCTGGTAGTTTTTTCCGCCTGCTCGCATGCGGGCATCGTCAACGTGCTGCATGCGGCACGGCGGGACTTCCCCGGCGTACCAATCCATGCGCTGACCGGAGGGTTTCACCTGGCGGGCGGCAACGAGCGGATCATCGAAGACACCGTCGCCGACTTCGAGCAGTTCAACATCGGCCTAATCCTGCCGGGGCATTGCACCGGATGGCGGGCGACCAACGCCCTCGAACGCGCCTATGGCGAGCGGGTGGTGCCCATCGCTGTCGGCATGAAGATCCCTCTTTGAAGAAGGTAAGTGACATGGAACTCAACGCAAACTTTGATGAACGCGCTGTGGTGCATTCCGGGCAAGAGCCTTGGATCAGCTCGCCAATGAAGGGCGTGGACCGGCGGATGCTGGACCGGATCGGCGACGAGGTGGCACGCGCCACTACCATCGTGCGCTATGCCCCGGGCAGCTCATTTTCGGCCCACACCCATACTGGGGGCGAGGAATTCCTGGTGCTTGACGGGGTTTTTCAGGACGAGCATGGGGACTTTCCGGCCGGAACCTATGTGCGCAACCCGCCCACGTCTTCGCACACACCAAGCGCGGCAGAGGGGGCAACGATTCTGGTAAAACTCTGGCAGTTCGACCCTGAGGACCGGAGGCAGGTTACAATCGACACCAAGGCGCAAAAGCCGCAGCGGGTATCGGAGGGCGTGGTGGAGATTCCGCTCTTTGAGGATGCGCGTGAGCGGGTCCGGATCGAGATCTGGGAGGCGGGCCAAAGCGTCTCAGCAAGCCACAAAGGGTTCGAGGCCCTGGTGCTCGAAGGCAGTTTTACCGAAGGCGGCGAGAATTTTGTGAAAGAGTCATGGCTGCGACTGCCTGCGGGCATGGATTTGAAGGCGCAAGCGGGCCCTGAAGGCGCGCGTCTCTGGGTGAAATCCGGGCATCTGGCCGAACCGCCGGTTGCCCCGGGTGCGGGGTAGGATCATGTCAAAACCTCTTGCGATCGTGGCCGGTGCCGGTCCGGGCCTTGGGCAAACCGTGGTCTCGTCATTTGGCCAGAACGGGTACACCACTATTGGCCTGAACCGGACTTTGCCCAATGCCGCAGCTTCCACGCTGGCCCTGGACCTGACCAGTCAGAGCCAGACAATGACTAGGCTGCGTGAACTGTTTTGCACCCATGGCGTACCCGAGCTGGTGGTTCACAATACCGCAAAGCTGGTCATTTCCCCCTTCGAGAACACAAGTATCGAGGAATTCGAGGAGACCTGGCGTGCGATGGTGTTATCCGCCGTTAATCTTGCCAAAGTTGTCATGCCTGCAATGGCCAAAGCCGGGGGCGGAACCTTCATCATTTCAGGAGCCACTGCCAGCTTGCGCGGCGGAAAAAACTTCTCAGCATTCGCTTCGGCCAAAGCTGGCTTGCGGGCCCTGGCCCAGTCACTGGCCCGGGAATACGGTCCGAAGGGCGTGCATGTCATACATGTCATTCTTGACGGGATCGTGGACACTGAAACCAGTCGTGCGATGCACGGTCTGGACGCATCGCGCATGTTAAAGCCAGCGGACCTTGCAAGCATCTATCTTGCGCTGGCCAAACAACCCAAATCCACATGGACACATGAATTGGATCTTAGGCCCATGGGGGAGCCATTCTGATGCAGACAGAAGTACTTATCGTTGGCGGCGGCCTGTCGGGCCTCGCCCTTGCCGATCACCTGACCCGGCAAGGCAAAGACTTCCTGCTGGTTGAGGCGCAGGACCGACTGGGCGGGCGCATCATGACCAAAGAGAGCGCCGACGGCCGGTTCGATCTGGGTCCCGCCTGGTTCTGGCCGGGTCAGCCGCGGATTGCGGCGCTGGCCCGGCGGTTCAATATCCAGGTCTTCGAACAGTTCTCAACCGGCGATCTGCTGTTCCAGGATCAAAGCGGAGCGGTCCACCGCGGGCGGGGCTATGCCTCCATGCAGGGATCTTTGCGGCTTGCCGGCGGGATGGGGTCTCTGATCGAGGCATTTTCAAACGTTCTGGACCCGGCGCGGGTGATGATCCGTACTAGGTTCACTGCCGTGGCCTGCAGCCGGGACGGGATCACCGCCACCCTTGACCAGGGCGGCATGGCGTTGACAGTGTCAGCCGGCCAGATCGTGCTGGCCGTGCCGCCGCGTGTCATAGCAGATACGGTCAGGTTCGATCCGGCGCTCAACGCCGCACAGCTTCAATCTCTGAAAGACATGCCCACCTGGATGGCAGGTCAGGCCAAGATTTTGGCTGTCTATGATACCCCCCATTGGCGCAACGCGGGCCTCTCGGGCGATGCGATGAGCCATCGCGGCCCGATGGCCGAAATCCACGATGCCTCTCCGATGGCAGGCGGCCCCTATGCGCTCTTTGGCTTTGTAGGGGTGCCTGCTGGAGCCCGCGCGGCACATAAAGAAGAGGTGATGCAGATGGCCCTTGCACAGCTGATCGCAATGTTCGGCCCGGAGATGGCCAAACCGCGCGATTTGATGCTGCAGGACTGGGCGGCAGTCCTAGAGATCGCCAGACCGCAGGATCAAAAACCGGTCGGCTACCACCCTAACTATGGCTTGCCGCAAGCGTTGCGCCCGCTTGCCGAGCACGGCGTTCACTTCGGCTCGACCGAGACTGCTGAGGTCTTTGGCGGTTTCCTTGAAGGCGCGCTGGAGGCTGCGGAATTCCTGTCTGAGCGCCTGAAGTCAGCAATTGATGCAAAAGTTTAGCCCTCCCTCCGCCCGGAGGTGATGCCCCCAGGCCGATAGCGACCACAAACTCAACGTGGAGGAGTTTCATGGCTGAAAGTTTTCTGCATGATCGATCAAAGGCGGACTTCCGGAACCGTCGACACTCTTCATCGAAGCGCAACGGATACTCGGAAGAGGCTCAGCTGCTAGATGAATCCACAGTCATTGTCAGGAATGCCTCTTTCGTGATGTGTCTTGACGACACCTACGGCTGGTTTGAGCGCGCAAGGAGCCAATCAGAAAACAATTTTGCATCGGGATGCCCGATCGCGGTTTCATGCTGGGTCAAATAGAAATTTTCCTGCGCCGGAATTTCCAGGCTAAAGGGTTTGGCGAGAGAACCTGTGGCCAGTCTCTGACGGGCCAGTGACGACCGAGTGAGAATGACACCAAAAGTGGGTGTTAAAATTTCAAAGCCGAGGTTGTTGGTGTCCACATGTAGGCATTTGTCGTCGCCTGCGCAGTCGAGCTTCGCCTCACGGAGCCAGTTTGACCAGCCTTCTGCGTAGCCAATGACGTGAATTAACGTCTGTTCGCGCAAGGAGGCCAAATTCTGCAGAGCACCACTTGCCAACAGCCCCGGATGACAAGCTGGAAATAGAGCGTCACGGGTAAGCTGGGTCACACGAAGGCCCGGCCATTCTCCATCGCCATACCGTATGTCCAGATCACAGTGGCCCTCAGATGAGTTTTCGTTCCAGACATTTGAGATGATCCGCAGCTTTATGTCCGGATGGTGGTTTTGGAAGTCATGCAGGTTATGTGCCAGCCAAAGCACACCAAACCCAATTGAGGTTCTTATGGTCAGCGCATCGTTAGGGCCTTTGGAAAAAAGCTCGTGGGTTCCATATGCCAGATCCTCAAAAGCTTGGTTCACGACCGGCAGATAAGCCTGGCCGACACGTGTGATTTCTATGCTCCTCGCATGGCGCACGAAAAGCGGGGCCTTCAAATAGCTCTCAAGAAGTTTGACCTGTTTCGAAACAGCGGCTTGCGTCAGATTTAGTTCTTGTGCCGCATGCGTGAAACTGAGGTGCCGCGCAGTCGCTTCAAATGCGCGCAACCAGATAAGGGGTGGGAATGATCTGCTCATGGCCAAATGACCTATAACTAAAACACGGGCTAAGGCAAGATATTGGTTGTTTGATTGGCTCAGAGCATTCGACTTATTTGCTCCCATACTAGGGGAGAGACAAATGTTCACAGTATTTCCAAATGCGCGTATTGCGCCTTCACCTTTCTACGATGCATGCGTCGCAGAGGGAATGGTGTCTGCCTCGATCTATAACAGCATGGTCATGCCCTCCTCGTTTGGGGACAAGGATGCTGAGTATTGGCGGGTGATCGAAGGCGTCTCTCAATGGGATGTCAGCGTCCAGCGCCAAGTGCAGTTGAAAGGGCCAGATGCCGCCAAACTGGCGCAGGCGATCTCGGCCCGGGACTTATCGAAATGCCAGATTGGTCAAGGGAAATATGCGCCAGTTTGCAATTACAAAGGCACGGTAATCAACGACCCGGTTGTGATGAAGCTGGACGAAGATTTGTTCTGGCTGTCGATCGCTGATAGCGATATCTGGCTTTGGTCCACGGCCATTGGCGCCGAACGCGGTCTGGATGTCGAGATCTGCGATCCTGGTGTTTCACCCATGGCTTTGCAAGGTCCCCGCGCCGAAGAGGTCGTCGCCGATGTGCTCGGGGAATGGGTGCATAACATCCGGTATTTCTGGTTCAAGGAAACCCAGGTCGAGGGCATTCCTATTGTCGTACAACGGGCCGGGTATTCCAAACAGGGCGGCTTCGAAATCTACCTGCGTGACAGCTCAAAAGGTACCGCACTTTGGAACATCTTTAAAGAAGCGGGTCAGCCCTATGGGATCGGGCCAGGCAGTCCGCAAACAGCAGAACGGACCGAAAGCGGGCTGCTTTCTGTTGGCAGCGACACGGACGCAACGACCAACCCCTTTGAAGTCCGTCTCGGAAAATTCACCGATATTGACTTGGAGGGAGATGTCGTCGGCCTGCCTGCATTGCGTCAGATTTCAGAGGCTGGGCCAAAACGTCACCAATTGGGCCTTGTACTTGAAGGCAAAGACCCGGCGCCTTTGGGTTTCACTTGGGATGAAATCTACAAAGACGGAGCAAAAGTCGGCGACATGACCAACTGTATTTGGTCGCCGCGCATGAAGGCCAATATCGGCTATGCGCTGATCTCTGCCGATCTCATGCCAGGACAGGAAGTCGCCGTAGTTCGAAATGGAGTCTCGGTCTCTGCAAATCTGGTTGATCTGCCGTTTTTGTGACCGAAACCGACCCAGCCCACCGTTTCGCACTAGAAAACCAGCCAAGGGGGCATAGCCTGTGCCAAAAGACACTGCCGATTTTTCAGACATCTCGCTTTCGGACAAGTACAACCTTGACGCGGATCGCGCCTATATGACGGGCACACAGGCACTGGTGCGGTTGTGCCTTATGCAATCGGAATATGATCGTTCGGCTGGGTTAAAGACTCGCGGGTTCGTCACAGGCTATCGCGGCTCACCTCTTGGCGATGTGGACCGGCAGTTTTCGAGTGCTGGCAAATGGCTGGACGAAGCGGGTGTGGTATTTCAAGAAGGTTTGAACGAAGACCTTGCTGCCACAGCTGTTTGGGGCACCCAGCAAGTCAATATGCGCGGCGAAGGCACTTGCGACGATGTCTTTGCTCTCTGGTATGGCAAGGGTCCAGGTGTTGATCGTTCGGGGGACGTGTTCCGGCATGCCAACTTGGCAGGCACCTCCGGCAATGGAGGTGTTCTGGCGCTGTTGGGTGATGATCATACCTGCGAAAGCTCCACCACCTGCCACCAAAGCGAATATGCTTTACTTGACGCGATGATGCCGGTGCTGAACCCGGCGAATATCGAAGAAATTCTTAGCTTTGGCCTGCACGGTTGGGCATTGAGCCGATACGCGGGGCTATGGGTTGGTCTGAAATGCGTCAAAGACAATGTGGAAAGCAGCGGTTCGGTCACTATCCCGCAAGGGTTTGCACCTCAAACGCCTGATTTTGACCTGCCGCCCGGCGGGTTGAGCATCCGGGCGAACGATGACCGCCATGATCAGGAAAGCAGACTCCATCAGCACAAGCTGGATGCGGCACGCGCATATGCCCGGTCAAATATGCTGGATCGTGTTGAATTTTCAGGCGGCAAGTCCCCTAAAATCGGTGTCATCAGTACTGGCAAAAGCTGGATGGACCTGGTCACAGCAATGACAATACTGGGCATTGATTCCACCCGTGCTGAAGAGATCTGCCTCGCGACTTACAAAGTCGGCATGGTCTGGCCGCTTGAACCTCAAGGCCTCAAGGCCTTTGCGGCGGGCCTCGACACATTGATCGTCGTGGAGGAAAAACGAGGCCTGATCGAGACCCAAGTGCGCGAAATCCTCTATGGCTCCTCAAATGCTCCGATGATTTTCGGAAAACGGGATGAGGTTGGACAACGGTTATTTCCCGAAGAAGGTGCTTTGGACGCGGTGATGATCGCCCGTGCATTGGCTCCACGTTTGCCAGGAATCGATGGACCAGCTGCCTTGCGCAAATATGACAGGAGCGCACCGCCAAACCTGTCAGCCAAGCGGACACCATATTTCTGTGCAGGCTGCCCCCACAATAGCTCCACCGTGCTCCCGCATGATGCGCGCGCCTATGCAGGCATCGGCTGTCACTGGATGAGCCAAGCAATGGACCGCTCTACCGAGGGCTATACACAAATGGGCGGTGAAGGCGCCAACTGGATCGGAGAAGCACCATTCTCAGCCCGCAAGCATGTGTTCCAGAATCTCGGTGACGGCACCTACAACCATTCGGGGCTGATGGCGATCCGCGCGACTGTCGCATCAGGCGTCAACATGACCTTCAAGATCCTCTACAATGACGCAGTCGCCATGACTGGCGGGCAAACGCATGAGGGCGGCCTGTCCCCCTATCAGATCGCTGCTGAGGTTTTGGCTGCAGGGGTCAGCCGACTTGAAATCATCTCAGATGAACCTGAAACGGTCGACTGCTCAAAATTTACAACCGTCTCAAAGGTTCACCACCGAGATAATCTCAATGCTATTCAGTTGGAATTGGCTGCAACCCAGGGCGTCTCTGCGCTGATCTACATTCAAACCTGTGCCACTGAGAAACGCCGCCGCCGCAAGCGGGGCTTGATGGAAGCATCAACAAAGCGGGTGATCATCAACCCTGAGGTCTGCGAAGGCTGCGGCGATTGTGGTATTCAATCCAACTGTGTAGCGATTGCGCCTTTGAGTACCTCTTTGGGTACCAAACGGGTGATTGACCAATCCAGCTGCAATCAGGATTTTTCTTGTATCAAAGGGTTTTGTCCCAGCTTTGTGGAAATCGAAGGCGGTGCTTTGCGCAAAGCTGCCAAGGACATCTCCTTTCCCAGCGAGGTGCCCGAACCTTTGAATTTGCCCAATCTCGATACCCCTTTCAGCATCCTATTGACGGGGGTTGGCGGCACGGGCGTGGTGACTATTGGGGCGCTTTTGGCCATGGGTGCCCATCTTGAGGGCAAAGGAGCCGGTGTCATCGACATGGCTGGCCTTGCGCAAAAGGGCGGCGCCGTGACTTGCCATATCCGCATTGCAGCACAGCCAGAAGACATCAAAGCGATCCGTATCGCGCAGGCCAGCGCTGATCTTATGCTTGCCTGCGATGCTTTGACTGGAGCCGATGTGCCCGCAATCACCTTACTCAAGGATGACGGGTGGATCATCGCGAATCGCGATTTGATGACCACCGGGGCCTTTGCTCGAGACCGGAATTTCAGCTTGCCCTCGGATGAAATCATCGGCGCGTTAGAAGCGGCTGTTCCTGCTGGCCATGCCATGACCGTGAATGCGTCAGAGATTGCTGAACGGATTTTGGGCGACACAATCGGTGCCAATTCATTCTTGCTGGGAGCAGCGTGGCAAAAGGGGCAGATACCGGTGTCGAAGCCTGCGCTGTATCGTGCGATTGAATTGAACGGTGTTTCGATTGAATTCAACAAAGCTGCATTTGAATGGGGTCGGGCTTGGGCGTATGACCCCGCACGCATTGAGCCATCTGGCAAACAGATGGCGGAGGGGACGCATATTGAGGCTTTGCCCTCTCTCATAGAGGATCGGGTGAACCGTCTGACCGCTTATCAAAACGCCCGGTACGGCGAGACCTACCGCCAGTTCGTGGAGCAGTTCAGCTCCTTGGACAAGAATCCGAAGAAACAGCTCTCTGTCACCGTGGCCAGAAACCTGTTCAAGCTGATGGCCTACAAGGACGAATACGAAGTCGCCCGGTTGTTGACTGATAGCAGTTTTGAGGCACGGATTGCTGAGCAATTCGAGGGCGACTACGCCATCATCTATCAATTGGCACCGCCAATGTTGCCCGGCAGAACAACTGCAACTGGCAGACCGAAGAAACGCAGCTTTGGCTCCTGGGTAAGGCCAGCGATGCACATTCTGAAACAAGGCAAGGTTTTACGCGGCACGGTTTTTGATCCGATGGGCAGAACGCAAGAACGTCAGCGAGAACGCGCCCTGATCACACAGTACCGCGACGATATCATCAAATATGCCTCTAACCCGCAGACAGCTGCGTTGGACCAACTGCTTCAGCTCGCCGCTTTGCCTGACCAAATTCGAGGTTTTGGCCCGGTCAAAGAGGCGTCGATGGTACAGGCCGCTGAAGCACGCGCTTCCCTCATTTCAGAATTGGCAGGTGCGAACGCCACCAGCGCTAACACGCTCAACGGCGCTTGAGAAAGGGACCCCAAGATGTCAGTAGAAAAAGCCATCGAGCGTCTGTCGCAGAGGTTTGGGGCGCAGCTAAGCGTCTCGCTGCCGGTGCGGCGTCAGCATGGACAGAACGAATCTCATTTCGACGAAGCTCTGCCCGATGCGGTCGTGTTTGTGGAAAATACCCAGGATGTCAGCGATCTTCTGCGCATCTGCAACGCGGAAAATTGTCCTGTCACACCTTGGGGTGCGGGCACCGCTTTGGAAGGTCAGCACCTGCCGGTATTTGGCGGCATCTCTTTGAACATGATGGCACTCAACCAGATAGTTGAAATCAGCCCCGAAGACATGCGCGTCACAGTCCAGCCCGGCATGACGCGCATGTCCCTGAATGAAGAGTTGCGGGCGACGGGATTGTTCTTTTCTGTCGATCCCGGCGCGGATGCCTCGATTGGCGGAATGCTGGCGACCCGTGCTTCAGGTACGACAACAGTGCGGTACGGAACGATAGCCGACAATGTACTGGCGCTTGAGGTGGCACTGGCAGACGGTCAGATTATCCGTACCGGTACCCATGCGCAAAAATCAGCGGCAGGATACGATTTGACGGCCTTGATGGTCGGATCCGAAGGAACGCTGGGTGTCATTACCGAAGCAACGCTGCGTCTGCATGGTGTTGCCGAAGCCGTATCGGCAGCCTCTTGCGCATTCGAAACCATTTCAGATGCAGTTCAAACCGTGATGTTGACCATGCAGATGGGTGTTCCAATAGCCCGTATTGAATTGCTGGATGAAAGCTACATTGAGGCGGTGAACGCAAATGCAAACCTTGGCCTTCCGGCGAAAACGCATCTGTTCTTTGAATTTCACGGCTCCGAAACCGGTGTGTGTGAGCAGGCAGAAACCGTCAGGGGCATTGCGGAAGAGTTCGGCGGCGGGGTTTTCACCTGGTCCGCAAACACGGATGCACGCAAGGCCCTATGGAAGGCGCGGCACAGCGCATATGAAGCGATGATGGCACAGTATCCCGGCCATACATCATTGGTAACTGATATCTGTGTACCAGTCTCAAAACTGGCTGCAGCCATCGAATTTGCCCGGCATGAGATTGCGGACTCCTCGATCAACGGCGCAATCGTTGGTCACGTCGGTGACGGCAACTTCCACGCGCAACTGATGCTGAGAGAAGGTTCGCAGGATGACCTTACGGAAGCCAAGCGTCTAGCCGATCTAATTGCTGAGTTCGCGCTGCAGCATCGTGGAACCGTCACGGGCGAACACGGAGTAGGTCTTGGGAAGCAACAGCTTTTGTCGCTTGAACACGGTGGTGCTGTAGATGTCATGCGTGCGGTGAAATCGCAACTTGACCCTAGAAACATCCTAAACCCCGGCAAGATTTTTGAAAACGCTTAACGCGCAGCGCATTCAATTTGGACCCGTATCTTGCAGGCGCAAATTCAAGGTAGCTTGACACTCAACGGGGCTCCTTACGAAGCCAGTTTGTGTCATCCATTTGAATTTCGCCAAGACTGACCGGAAAGCTCACGCTTGCGACAATTGCATATGGAATGCAGTTCACTCGGTGAGTGCTTAGGACAGGGAGCTATCCGCGTTGCAACGAAAAGACGGTTGAGATCTCGGTATCATCGTGGCTTTGATTGACCGCTCTGACGACAGAGGTTGCGATGCAAAAATGAGCGAGCCGCATCCGCAATCGAATGCTGCGACAGAGAACAACCAGAAGCGCAATGGCAGCAGTGTCCGCCGTGCTGACTTCCTCGGTGTTCAACTGCGATTGACCTAAAAGAACTTGGCCAGTTCCTGGAACAGTTCCTTCCGCTCCTCCTCGGACAAGAAAGCGCCGATTTCCACCTCTCGGCCATTTCCCTTTAGCGTGACGTAGTTCGGGACCGGGCCGCCTTCAGCATGCAGCTCAGCCCGGGTCCAGTAGCGGTTGCATTGCCAGCTTTGAGAGGAGCCATCGGCATTGCGCCGCTCCAGCTGGGCGTTGTCTTCGGTCAGTGTCAGAACCTCCAGGATCTGACCATCGCGGCGGTTGCGGTCCAGCGCGTATTTCATGCCAAAAAGCGCCAGCAGCAGAAACGGCAAAAGCGCCCAGAGGAGCGGCGAGCCCAGCAGCGGCAGTAGCGGCAGCGTGATCAAAAGCCCCGTCACAGAGAGAAACCGCGCATAGCCCCGGGGCCGCAATGATTGATGCGGCCAGAGATGCAGCTCTTTGCGGGTGTCGTCTTCTGATGGCATCCAAGCATAGGGCATGGTTCGAAGGGTTTCTTGAACAAAAAACAGGATTGCGGCGCCTATCCGGCGCGACCACAGCGAGTAGATCTCAGGGAAAATATGAACCTTTGATGCAGGAATTCAAGCGCTTCTCTTGGCGCGTTTTGCCGCAAGAAAAAGGCCCCGAAGCATCTGCTCCGGGGCCTTCTTTTTAGTCTTTAGCATCCCTTAGTGAGAGTGGGACTTGTCCCAGTCTTCCTGCTTGGGCAGGATTTCAAAGGTGTGCTCTGGCGGTGGAGAGGGCAGGGTCCACTCCAGGGTATCCGCATATTCGTTCCAGTAGTTGTTCTGGGTGACGCGGGCGCCGCGCAGCAGTGAATAGATCACCACGCCGAAGAACAGGATGAAGGAAGCGAAGGAAATGAACGCGCCATAGGACGAGATCTTGTTCCAGTAAGCAAAACCCTCTGGGTAGTCGATGTAGCGACGTGGCATGCCCTGACGGCCCAGGAAGTGCTGGGGGAAGAAAGTCAGGTTGGCACCGATGAAGAACATCCAGAAGTGAATCTGTGCGCCCAGCTCGTTGTACTGACGGCCAGTCATCTTGCCGAAGTAGAAGTAGATGCCGGAGAAGATCGCAAAGACCGCGCCCAAGCTCATCACGTAGTGGAAGTGCGCCACAACATAGTAGGTGTCGTGATAGGCACGGTCCACAGCGGCCTGGGACAGAACCACGCCGGTTACACCGCCAACGGTGAACAGGAACAGGAAGCCAAAGGCAAACATCATCGGTGCTTTGAACTCGATCGAGCCCTGCCACATGGTTGCGATCCAGGAGAAGACCTTAACGCCGGTGGGCACCGCGATGACCATGGTGGCCAACATGAAGTAGGCCTGTTGGTTCAGCGACATGCCAACGGTGTACATGTGGTGTGCCCAAACGACAAAGCCCAGAACACCAATCGCGATGATCGCCCAAACCATTGGCAGGTAGCCAAAGACGGGCTTGCGCGAGAAGGTGGCGATGACGTGAGAGATGATACCAAAGCCAGGCAGGATCACGATGTAAACTTCGGGGTGACCAAAGAACCACAGGATGTGCTGGTAGAGGATCGGGTCGCCGCCGCCTGCGGGATCAAAGAAGGTGAAGCCAAAGTTGCGGTCCATCAGCAGCATGGTGATCGCGCCCGCCAGAACCGGCAGGGACAGAAGGATCAGCCAGGAGGTGACAAAGATCGACCAGCTAAACAGCGGCACCTTGAACAGGGTCATGCCGGGGGCACGCATGTTCAGGAATGTGGTGATCATGTTGATCGCACCCAGGATCGAGGAGGCGCCGGAGACGTGCACCGCAAAGATCGCCAGATCCATCGAGAAGCCGCCCTCGGAAGTGGAAAGCGGCGGGTAGAGAACCCAGCCCACGCCTGAACCGGCCTGATCGTTGCCGCCAGGTGCCAGAACCGAAGCCACGGCCAGGGAGGTGCCTGCAACATAGAGCCAGAAGGAGAGGTTGTTCATCCGCGGGAAGGCCATGTCCGGTGCACCGATCTGCAGCGGCATGAAGTAGTTGCCAAAACCGCCAAACAGCGCCGGGATAACCACGAAGAACATCATCAGGATGCCATGCGCGGTGATCAGCACGTTCCAGAGGTGACCGTTCGGAGTACATTCGGCAGAGGCGTCAGCGAAGAAACGCGCCCCTTCCATACACATGTACTGAACGCCGGGATCCATCAGTTCAAGCCGCATATAGACGGTGAACGCGACGGAGATGAAACCAACAATCGCCGAAACGATCAGGTAGAGAATGCCGATATCCTTATGGTTCGTGCTCATGAACCAGCGGGTGAAAAAGCCCCGCTCGTCTTCGTGGCCGTGACCATGAATGGCTGCGTCTGCCATTTAGGTGCCTCCTGTTGCATAACTTCGGGCCGTGCGGAAAGACTCCGGGCGGCCTCAGACTCACCCGCGGTTTTAGAGTGTGGGCTTTGGGCCTTCAATGGCGGAGTTTGATCTGGATCAAGAATAATTGTCGCGGGGGCTTGTTTTGAGTGCTTGACGCCGCGTTTGCAGCCCTTTTTGCGTCGAATTGCTTGTGCCGCACTGCGGCATTCTTGCATCGTCACCTCAGAGGAGGAACGCACAATGGCATTTCACTACGTGACTACCGAGGAAGCACAGGCCGCAGAAGGCCTGCGGGCTATTGTCGTGGGGGGTATTCCCAGCCCCTGGGGTGAGGCCATGAAGGCTATGTTTCACGTCAAAGGACTGGAGTGGCAGGCGGTGCGGCTGGATCAGCGCGACCCAAACCAGGGGAGCTGGGCCGGTGAGGTCAGCGCGCCCGTAGTCTTCTGGCAAGACGAGGCGCCCGTATCGGATGCCCTGGGGATCCTGACCCTCTGTGAGCGGTTGGCGCCAGATCCTGGTTTGGTGCCGCAAGAGCATCGCGAAATCATAGAAAAGGCCGTGATGCGTTTGGCCGGGCCCGGTGGCCTTGGCTGGCAGCGACGACTGCAGCAAGTGCATGCGGGTCTTAGTGGTGAGGCAGGGTTCCATCCAAAGATTGCACAGTATCTGGGTCACAAATACGGCTATAGCCCCGAAGCGGGTGAGGCCGCTGAGGGTGAAATCTGCCGAATGCTGAGTGAGTTTGCGGAAATGCTGCCTGAGGGGGGGGATTACTTTATCAGCGGACAATTCACAGCGGTGGATATCTACGCAGCTGCCTTCATGGCGCTCTTTGCGCCGCTGCCGGAAGCGGAGTGCGCTATGCACCCGGTGACTCGATCAGTTTTTGAAACGCTCACACCCTCAATAGAGGCCGCGCTGGCTCCAAAGCTCTTGGCGCATCGGGATCGTATCTATCGAACACATCTGGAGTTGCCGCTGCAACTCTAGCAGCTGCATGCTTGACCTGGTGGGCGCAAGCGGTCAGAACTCTCGCGACCCGAAAAAAAGGAGACATGATCATGACGGCCTATGATCCTGAAAACATCTTTGCGAAAATCCTGCGGGAGGAGATCCCCTCCATACGGGTCTATGAAGATGATGCGACATTGGCTTTCATGGATATCATGCCCCGTTCGGATGGCCATCTGCTGGTGATCCCCAAAACGCCTTGCCGCAATGTTTTGGATGCCAGCCCGGAGCAACTCAGCGCGGTTATGTTGACCGTTCAAAAGCTGGGTCAGGCCGTGCTCAAAGCTTTTGACGCGGACGGGGTTACCATCCAGCAGTTCAATGAAGCCGCCGGCGGACAGGAGGTCTTCCATCTGCATTTTCATGTGCTGCCCCGTCATGAGGGTCTCAGCCTGCGCGCACCCGGAAAGATGGGAGATATGGAGGCAATCGCTGCCCATGCCGAAGAAATCCGCACCTCTCTTGCGATGACGTAAATTGTACCGCCCCGCAGTGCGAAATGCCGAAAAAAGAGCATTCGAGATTGACCGCTAACGGTTGTGGTTGAATTTGAGTTTTTTTTGCGTATAAGTTTCTTAAAATTGATATGGGCTTGAACATCTTCGCCAGGAGAATGTGCTAGGCTCTTGGGGAGGTTCCTGCCGGTTTCGGTAGGTAGTGAAGCAGAAAGCTGTCCTTCGAAAAATTAGATTTGTGGCTGCCCGCATCTGTGGGGAGGCGGATGTCCTGTGTCCGCTTGGTTGGTAAAGAGGGAACTGGGATGAAAGCACGGCAGCGCTCTGTGCCTTCCCGCGAACAGGTGGTCGCGGCAATCTACGAAACGGTCCTTCGCCCCGAACTGTTTGACCGTTTCGGAGGCAGGCAAATAGCAGAATGGACGCAGGAAATGCCTGCGACCCCCTGGGGGTGGAACCCCGTTTTTGAGGCGCCTGAGTTGCAGGCACATTTTGCGCGCGCACTTGAAATCCTGGAGCAAGAGTGGAACCAGCAGGGCCAACCCACACTCTTGTCATTGCCTTCCAGCAATCCGGCGATTGGTGGGATGGCGGCAGAGGGCTGTTGGGCGGTTTTTGCTCCAGATGGGACTCTGTTGCGGCATTCCGGCAGTTTTGGCCCCGTCGTCCAGCTTAAACAGGGGTTGGCGCAGGATGCTTTAGGCGCGCTGGGCGTCTCTGCGCAGGGCATGCAGATCTGGCGAGATCTTCTGTATCGGGTGCGCCAAAAATCGGAAGGTTGGCAACAAATCCGGGCTGCGGGCACAATAGATCCTGGTCGCCTCCTCATGTGTCGCCCGATCATGACTGGCGCTGGGGATATGCCAATCGCGGTTGTTGTTGAGGTGCTGGATTTTGCCAGTGGGCCTACCATCTCCAAGTTCCTGCAGGAGACCTTCTCGCTGGAAGGGGGCGAACTGCAATGCCTTGAGGATTTCTTTTGCAATGGCACCTCTCTTCAAGAGGGAGGGGGGCAGCTTGAACAGCTTTTGGCCATTGTCGCGCGAACCGGTGCACCGGGACTTGCGGAATTTGCGCGTCTGGTCAGTTTTCTGACCTGGGAATACAAAACGGACCAGGAAATCGCTGAAGGTCGGCGGCTGCCACCGCAAAGCCTGCTGGAGCATGATGGGCGGGTGACGCAGGTTTTTCGTCTGGGGGCTGACACCGGACAGCCTGTCATTTTTGCGCATGGCATAATGGATGGGCTTGCAGGGTTGCAGCGTATGCAGCCCGAGTTGAGGCGGGCGGGTTTTCGTGTCTACGCGCCAATGCGTGGCGGTTATGGTGCCTCTTCTCCTGCGCCAAAGGACGGTGAGCAGCTGCAGGCTTTTATCGATCAGGTGCACGCACTGATCGAGACTGAAAATCTGCAACGGCCAATACTCATGGGGCATCGCAGCGGCGCGATCTTTATCCGCGCGGCGGCCCTGCAGTTGCGCGATCGGATCGGGGGGGTGCTTGGGGTCGCTCCAGCGGCTGCTTTCCACAAATTTCGGCTATATGGCATGCTGCGCGGACATCAGCGCAGCCTTGCTCTGGCCGCGCAATTCGCTCCCAAGCTTATGCCTGTTGTGTTAAAAAGCTGGTCTCGCTCCGTGCAGCGACGCGGCGGTGCAACGCTGATGCGACGACAGATCAGCCGTGGGAGTCAGATCCTACCCCGCCTGAACCAGCTGGATCTGGATCGGGTGTTGACCCAGAGCCATAGCCTCACCATGCAGCAAGATGGCAGCGGGGTGACCGTGGACTTAAAGCTGCTAACCCGAGATTGGCGCCCGGAAGTGCGCGGGGCGATAAGTCAGGCGATTTTCCTTTGTGGTGAGGGCGAAGCAATGGATGCGCTTGATGGCCTCTTTTCGCGAATGGGCGAGAGGGCACAGATGCGGTTTTGTGAAGGATTGGGCGCGGTGATGCTCTATCTGGCGCCAGAATTGGTTCTTTCGGCTCTAGAAGAGCTTGCCCTGCCGCAAAAGAAACCTTTTCCGACATCCATAACGCCCAATGCGCCTACGGATGCCTCATCTGCGCTGGTATCTAAACCCTTGTAAAGTCGCCAAGCTCAAGCTGCCGCATGATCTCCAGGATCTTAACGGCAATCAGGCTGGTCCAAACTCGACCCGGCGTTTCAGCCAGCGGGGTGGTCAGAGAAGACTTCTGCAAACGCGCGTCGCAGTGCCAAATCCGCATCGGTCATACTCACTGGCAGGCCCATATCAACCAGGCTGGTCACACCGTGCTCCTGGATGCCACAGGGAACAATGCCGGTGAAATGCTCCAGATCCGGCTCAACGTTGAGAGAGATCCCGTGAAAGCTGACCCATTTGCGCAGGCGAATGCCGATTGCAGCAATCTTGTCCTCGCAAAGGCTTCCATCAGCGCGAAGCGGTTTGTCCGGGCGTTCAATCCAGACCCCGACGCGGCCGTCTCTGATATGTCCCGTCAGGTTGAACTCTGCCAGGGCCTTGATCACCCAGGTTTCCAGCTCATTGACAAAGCGGCGCACATCGCGGCCGCGTTTGCCGACATCCAGCATGACATAGACAACCCGTTGTCCCGGCCCGTGATAGGTATATTGCCCGCCGCGTTTTGTGGCATAAACCGGGAACCGCTCAGGGTCGGTCAGATCTTCGATCTTGGCGCTGGTCCCGGCGGTGTAAAGTGGCGGATGTTCGAGCAGCCAAACGCATTCTTCGGCCGTGCCCGCAGCGATGGCAGAGGCGCGCTCCTCCATGAAACGCACCGCCTCATCATAGTCGACCAGACTGTCCGAAGTGATCCATTCAACCATTAAACTTCTATCCATTTTCCAAGCCAGAGGTGCGAATTTCCGGTTGAGTAACGGATTCCCGCCTTTCTATGGGCCTATTTCGCCTCTAGGCTCAATGCAAGCTGTTCTGTTCGCTTGTATTTGGAGGTTGTACATTATGGGGAAACTAAAGCCGCTGCTCACGATCGCAATTATGGCATCACTGGCGCTTTCACGACCCGCCGCTGCTGATGTCGGAGACTTTGCCGCAGGCGCCATCATCGGTGGCATCATCGGTGGTGCAATCACCAAGGGAAACAACCGTAAGCGACAAACAACAACACGCCGCCGCAGCCGTCTGCCTTCAACCCAGGAAGGCAAGGCGATCCAGGGCGGGCTCAACTATTTTGGCTTCAACGCTGGAACTGTCGACGGCCAGCTGGGGCGCAAATCTCGCAACGCGATCTCGCAATATCAGGCCTATCTCGGCTATCCGGTTACCGGACAGCTGAATGAATTTGAACGAGAGCTCTTGTTCAGCTCGCACCAGCGTGCCCTGGCCAGCGGCTATCTCGCCACTCAGCAAGCGATGTCTCACCCAGATGGGCCCAAGGGGTTGCTGCGTATCTATCTGCAAGAGCGCATGGCGCTGCAACAGCAGCAACAGGGTTATAACCAGCTTCCGGCGACAACGATGGTGAACAACCAGGGTGCTCAGGCGGGCACCAATGCCTATGGCGCGCCACAGCAATATAGTCAGGTCGTGCCACAGCCCGGTGTGCAGCATCAGGGTGGCGTTGTGACAACCTATGGGGCCGCACAAAACGTGCAGGTCTATGGTGGCCAGGTGCAGGGTCAAGTGCAGGGCCAGTATCAGCAACAGGGACAGGTCTACCAGCCGCAAGGTCAGGTCTATCAGCAGGGGCAGGTGCCCCAGGTCCCACAACAAGGGCAGGTCTATCAACAGGGACAGGTGCCACAGCAGGGGCAAGCCTATCAGCAACAGCAAGTGCTGCAGGGGCAGGTGATGGCTTCGGTCCAGGGGCAGCAGCAACAAAATCTTGCGCTGCAGGCCGGGGGCGCAGCGGTGAGCCAAGCGGCCCTGCAGCAGGATCCGGCTATTGCGCCGCCCCTGCGACGTAGAGCTTTGGTGATTGGCGTTGATGGGTATCAAAACCTCGATGCGCTGCAGAAGGCCCGCAATGACGCACAGGCCATCAGCACAACCCTGGTTGGCCTCGGTTTTGATGTAACCACCCTCTATGATGTGGGGCGTCGGGACATCAATGGGGCGGTCTCCACCTTCTCCAACCAGATCGAACCGGGCGATGAGGTGCTCTTTTACTTTGCCGGTCACGGCGTCGAGGTGGATGGGCGCAACTATCTGCTGCCTGCCGATGTGCCGATGGTGAATTTTGGCGATGAGACCTATCTGACCGGTGAGAGCATTGCCGCGGATCGCATCCTCAACACTTTCCAGCGCCGTGGCGCGCGTTCAACCGTGATGATTCTGGATGCTTGTCGTAACAATCCTTTCCCAAGGGATGGACAAAGATCTGTCGGCGGCAGCCGTGGTCTGGTGCGCATGGAGCCACCAAAGGGCGCATTCATCCTCTATTCCGCTGGGGCGGGTCAGACCGCTTTGGACCGGCTTTCGGATCAGGACGCCAACCCGAACTCCGTCTTTACACGAGCATTGCTGCAGCGGCTGAATGAGCCGGGCATGTCCCTGCACGAACTGGCCAAACTGGTACGGCGCGACGTGCAGAAGCTGGCTTCGACCGTCAATCATGACCAGTTCCCCTCTTATTACGACCAAATGTCGGGGGAACTGATCCTTAGTCAGAACTAGCTGCGCAGGGTGCTTTCCTTTGGGGCATTGACTGCGCTAGGGGAAGCCTGACCGGCAAGAGAAACACCCGCAAAGACAGTCAGGATACCCTGGCTGTCTTTCGTCTGCTGGCCAGATTTGCCATAGGGCTACAGCGGGCGTGCATCTGCGCCGATAGGGACTGGAAAATAGTCAGAAGAAACGCATTTTGCCTCTTCACATCCCTTAGTGGCTCGTCTAATACCCCCTCACCAAGCCTAGACAGTGCGGTCGTGGCGGAATTGGTAGACGCGCAGCGTTGAGGTCGCTGTGGGGTAACTCCCGTGGAAGTTCGAGTCTTCTCGACCGCACCATTTTACACTCCGGTGAATTCACTACACTCTAGATTTTGTCGAGACGCGAATGCTTTTGAGTATTTTGCGAACCGCAGTTGGTTGGTTTCATCGCCAAGGCAGACCACAAACCCATCACAATCAATGCGCCCGAGGATTGCGGGTTGGTGGGTTGATTGACGACCTGCCTCAGTTGCGCCAGAGCGCTGTCCCAGGGTGGAACTGCGACCAGGCAAACCAGAAGGCTTGATGACTGCCGAGATCAGCCCCTTTGCCATCCACCGCCTTCACGCCGCCAGCCTCCAGCTTTAGGTGAACATTCTCATAAGAAATGCGCTGCCCCTGTTTCAGAGCTGCAATCGCAGTGCTGCGCTGGAAGGCAACGGGTTTGCCTGAGGCTGTGACGATGCCGATAATATCCTCATGGACGGGGAGGCGCGGATCGACGTCTCCTATTGGAAAGATCGGCCCCTCCGCATCCCGACCATTGCGAAAATCAAAATCCCGGCCAAGCGCCAACTCTTCAGCCAGCACGGTGGTTTCGGGATGTGCCCGTTTCCAGGTGCCCCAGTCGGTGGTCACAACCGAGGCCTGTTTGAGCGTGAGGCCGCGCTTTGCAAGCGGGCCGGTGACCGCCTTGCCGAGGAAAGTGTCAAACACTGAATAGGTATTGACGTCATACATGATCTTGTTGGATCGGATCAGCAGACCAGAGGTGCGCAGCACCGGACGTTTCACCCCTGCGGGCAATTGATCGGTGAAATAGGCCTGGGCCGAGCCGCAGAGTGTGCAATAGGGAATACCCAGGTCCCGACCGCCAAGGGTATCATTCACCATTTCGCGCACTTCCATGATGCGTCGGGGGTAGGCGCGATAGGCGCCGTTGACCTCAACCCCAAAGACAATGTCGCTGTCCTTTAGCCATGTTGCCTCTGTCGCGCTGCTGACCTTCGGGTTGTCTGCGGCGGGAATGCAGTTGCAGGCCTCATCAGTCTGGCCAAAAGGTCGGTCATCGATCAGAACACCGCCCCAGGAGACCCGTCGCCAATCGATACTGCCGGGCGCAAAAATCCGATCCCACCCCGGAACCACACCGGTAAAGATCGCGCGCTTCACGGCCAGATAGTCAGGAGGTTCTGGGATATCCCAGGCGATGAGGTGATCGGTAAGCGCGCCCCAGCTGTTGCGTTTGGACAGCCGTTTCCCAAGTAGGTCAGAGGCGGTCTCCGTCAGATCCTTGTTGATACTGCGCGCCGAGATAAAGCGCAGCATGTCGGCGATGAGCCAGGCAAGGCGCGGGTCACCTGATGCAGCGATGGTCTCCAGCGCCCGAGTTTGCTCCAGCCCCCAGGTCTGCTGCGCGATACTCTCAACAAAGGCAGTGTTTACCGCCTTGCTCAGCCCTGGAGATAGGGGGCCGCCTGAGATCTTGGGCGGCTGCCCGAATTCCTTGATCACATAGTTGGGCAGTGGCGGTCGCTCCTGCGCGGCCGTTGGTCCAGATAGGCAGACAGAGAAGATCAGCAGCGGTAGTAGGAGAATGCGACGCGAAGGAAAACAGAAGACTGAAGCCATAGCGGGCCCCTTTGTACAATTGCCTCATCTCGCCGCCGGCCCTTTGCCTCAACAAGCATTGAGGGGCTTTCTTTTGAAGCTCGCCTCCAAGCAACGATTGCTCACAGGCTAGGCAAAATGGCCGTCTGATACCAATCACACCTCTATCAAAAAAGCGTGGAAGGGCACTCTTGCATCGGTGAGGTGTTTTTGTGGAAACTTGGGGTGCTTTGGACCGAGGTGTCTGACCCAGCTTCGGTGCAAGAAAGGGGAAGCATAGAGAGTGAAACAGATAAAGACGGAATCGTTGCGTCAGTTTCACGCGGGATTTCAGTGAGGTTTCGCAAATTTCCTAAGCAAGTGTTTACCTAAACAAATTAGTTTTTGGTATATTTCGCGAGTAACGCGTATCCTGTTTTGGAGTTTTGAATGCCGGTCTGGGTTGTACAGGCAAGTGGAGGGGGGCAGCTTGCTGCCTTTCTTCTGGTGTTTGTAGCAGGCTGCCTAACGGGTGGCATGCTATATCGCCGCTTTCATGCCGCGCGAGAAAGACGATCGGCCCTGTATGAGCTTGAACGCCTGCGCATCATGTTCGAAGACGCCATTGCTGCGATCGATGATGGCTTTGTTCTCTATGATGAAGCCGACCGGATGTATATTTGCAATGATGCATTTCGAAACCAGTTCGGCTCCTCCCAATCCATTCTCAGCGAAGGTCTGACCTATGAGGAGCAGATTGAAAAGCTTGCGCGCTCTGGCATTGTTCCCGGGATAGAAGGGAAAGAGGAGGATTTTGTTCGCGGACTAATGGAAAAACGGCACAGTGAATTTGGGCTGACAAAAGTTTTTCAGACCCATGATGGCCGCTGGATCCGGCAGCGGGACAAAAAGACATCTGCAGGAAATGTGGTTGGATTGCGTACCGATATTACTGAGTTGAAGGAACGTGAACTCGAACTCGAAGAGGCGCGGCAACAGGCGGAAGCGGCTGCTGAAGCAAAGACCGCCTTCCTCGCCAATATGAGCCACGAAATTCGCACCCCGATGAATGGGGTCATTGGTATGGCTGAACTCTTGGAGGAAACGGACCTGAACGAAGAGCAGCGGATGTGTACCAAGACTGTTGTTGAATCTTCGAATGCTCTTTTATCCCTGGTGAATGATGTCCTTGACTTCTCAAAGGCAGACGCTGGGAAAATGACGGTGAACAAAGCGCCCTTTGACCTCGTTGAATGTCTTTATAGTACAGCGACTTTGCTGGCGCCCAACGCGAGTGAGAAGAGCATTGAAATCTGTTTGGACATTCCAGACGATCAACCCTGTTGGTGCCTTGGCGACCAGGGACGGTTGCGGCAGGTTCTTATTAACCTGGTTGGAAATGCGATCAAGTTCACGGAAACCGGTTTTGTCCTGATCAAATTGGAGGTGAATACCGAAAGCGATCTGATGAGATTTCTGGTCCAGGACACTGGAATAGGCATTCCGGCCTCAAAGGTAGACACCATCTTCGATGTGTTTGAGCAGGTGAATTCTGAAACAACCCGCCGCTACGACGGGGCGGGGTTGGGGCTCGCTATTTCCAAGAAACTGATTGAGTTGATGGGAGGCACGCTGGGAGTGACCTCAAAATTGGGTGAGGGATCGGAGTTCACCTTTGCCTTGCCCCTGGAATCTTGCGAGCCAGTGGAAGAGCCAAGGGTGTCTTTAGAGCAGGAGCTTCCACAAGGCATCAGGGTTTTGGTGGTTGATGATCTTGAGGTCAATCGTTTGATCTTGCAGAAAACCTTGACCTCTTGGCAGGCGCAGGTTGTGCTTGCAGAAAACGGGCCACACGCTCTGGAGTGCCTTGAAAAAGAAGAGCCGTTTGATCTAGCCATTCTGGATTTCCAAATGCCGGGAATGGATGGCAATATGCTGCTGGAGAGGTTCCGAGAGCATCCCAGCGCACAAAAAATGCCGGTTGTGCTTCTCTCTTCAGTGGACGCTGGTCTGGATTCGGGAAAAACCAAGGGGCTGGGATTTGCGGCCTCATTGTTAAAGCCGATGCGGGCAGCACGCTTGAAGCAGGTTTTGCTTGGGATCTTTGCGACCCCGTCGGCGGAGGGCTCGGTTTGCAACGAACGGAAGAGCCTGGACGATTATGATCTAAATGGTGTGCGGATTTTGGTGGCAGAGGACAACCGTACCAACCAATTGGTGATCCGAAAAATGATCGAGAAACACGGCGCCGAGGTTGAAATCTGCGCCAATGGACAAGCGGCTGTTGAGAGTTTTGCCCAGTCACCACCTGATTTGGTCCTGATGGATGTCTCTATGCCTGAGATGAATGGCTATGAGGCCACCCGCAGGATCCGCGAAGGTGAGACCCTTGCGCAACAACCGCCGGTTCCAATTCTTGCCCTCACCGCCAATGCAACGCCGAAAGACCGTGAAAAATGCCTGCAAAGCGGGATGACTGATTTCCTGTCCAAACCTGTACGCAAGGCTGTGGTCCTGCAGAAAATCGAAGAGTACCTTGCCGCGAAGGTTTCGATGAACGGGCATCAAAAGAGCGATGCCAACCTGCCAGAAGGTCCCAAAACCTGCTGCGAGAACCAGGCAACGCCTTCCGCAGTAAATCTTAGATAGGGTTTTATCCTCGGCATTTCCACGGCTGCGGATCTTTTGCCCATGATGTTATGAACTTTTTTAGGGAAAGTTGAATCAAGCTTTCTGGAGCCCCTCGAAACTGTTGGGGTCTTGTTTTGAGTTGTGTTGAGATTTTTGATTTTTCAAATGGTTGTATTTGCGGCCTACTATCTTGTTTTTATTAACTAGGGGGTTCGACTCAGCTTTCTTGCCTGATGTGGGTTGGAATTGTCGAAATAACAAAATTTTAGGCCCTCTCACCTAGGATCGCATAGCGCGCGCTAAATAGGGAATATTCCAGAATGCCAAATATAATCTACCGGCTGTCGGCTCGTATCTATCTACTGGCTGGGATAGCGATTGCTTTGGCGGCGCTGCTGACATTTTTCATCCTCAGTAGGGCGGTTCAAAACGCCTATGACATGCGGGAGCAGGAGCTGCACCAGTTGACCGATCTGGCTCTCAGCCAGCTCTCCGGCCTTGAGGCCCAGGTGCAGGCCGGAACCCTGGACGAGGCGGAAGCCCGGGAATTGGGGCGCGACAGGTTGACAGCATTGCGATTTGGAGAGGCAGGCTATTTCTATGCCTTTGATCTGGATCTTGTCATTCGGGCGCACCCGACGCGGCCCAATTGGGTGGGCACCACCCAGACGCAGATTGAGGATCTGAACGGCGTGCGGATCTTTCCCGAACTTCTGGCTGTGGCGGAAAACCAGGGTGCGGGGCCGCTGATCTATCATTTTAGCAAACCTGATTCAGATGTGGCTGAAGCCAAAATGGGCTATGTGCAGCTATATGAACCCTGGGGATGGGTTGTTGGCACCGGTGCCTATGTCGCAGATATTGATGAAGAGCTCTCCACGATGCGCCTCACAGCCGGGGTTGCCCTTCTTGTCAGCCTTGCCATCCTAGCAGTTGGCGCTGGGGTGATTACAAAAAGTGTGACCGGCCCGATCGGCGCCTTGAAAGCGCGCATGCAAAGCATGACCGAGGGCAACACCGAAGATGCGATCCCTGCGACCGACAACAAGGGCGAAGTCGGTGAGATCGCTGGAAAAATCGAGAAATTCCGCCAATCTCTGCACCGGCAGAAGGGTATGGAGCAGGAACAGCGTGAGCGGGAGCGGACCCAGGCTGAGGTGGTCGAGGTTCTGAGCAGACGTTTGTCAGCCCTGTCCGGTGGCGATTTGACCAACAAGATTGGTTCAAACTTTCCAGAGGAATACAGCCAACTTCGCTGTGACTTCAACAAGACCGTAGATCAGCTTGGGGCAACGATCTCCAAAGTGGTGGAAACCACGGGTAGCATTCGCAAAGGTGCGTCTGAAATCAGCCAAGCTTCAGAGGATCTGTCTCACCGGACGGAAAGCCAAGCTGCAACGCTGGAAGAAACGGCCGCCGCCTTGGATGAGTTGACCGCATCGGTCAAATCCGCTGCAGATGGTGCCCGCCGGGTGGAAAACACCATGGAAGAGGCGCGTCAGGAAGCTGAAAACAGCGGTGAGGTTGTCCAGAGCGCGGTTACGGCAATGACCGAGATCGAGCAGAGCTCCTCCAGCATTGCGCAAATCATCTCGGTGATTGACGACATCGCCTTCCAGACCAACCTCTTGGCCCTGAACGCCGGGGTCGAAGCCGCACGGGCTGGTGAAGCGGGCAAGGGCTTTGCGGTTGTGGCCTCTGAGGTGCGTGCCCTGGCGCAGCGCTCCTCTGATGCGGCGATGGAGATCAAGACCCTGATCGGCGACAGCTCCAAACAGGTGGAGCGTGGCGTGGATCTGGTTGGCAAGGCGGGCGATGCGCTGCACAATATCGTGGAACGCGTCAGTCATATCTCCAAGCTGATCACGGGCATCGCCGAGGGCGCGGTGGAGCAATCCACCGGCCTGGGTGAAATCAACACCGGTGTGACCCAGCTGGATCAGGTGACCCAGCAAAATGCCGCCATGGTGGAAGAGGCCAAAGCCTCCGGTCATATGCTGAACAATGATGCGGCAAAGCTGGTGGATCTGGTCGCGGGCTTCAAATTGGGAACGCATTCACATCAGGGTGGTTTTGCCAGCAAGCAGACGCCTCCTGTGCAGCCTGTGGCCCCCTCTGCTCATGGGGGCGAGGATTGGGACCAGGATGAGGCAGAGCCGACACCAGCAGCTCAGCGATCCGCGCAGGCAGGAAATACTGCAGAAGATCTCTGGCAGGAGTTCTAAAAATGTTCAAACCAGGCGGAGCGGCGAAACCTGCAGTCTCGTCGCTCTTTGCTTTTTCTCGCTTCTCAGGCGCTATGCGGTTTTGAGAAGGCGGGCCCAGGCGCGTGCAGGAAAATCAGACCTCTGCGGCTCCAGCATCTGTTGGCCCATGAACCAGTAGACATAGCGTTCGAATGGAAAATCCGTGAGAACCTCCGCCGCCCGGTGCAGGTTCTCTTGCAGCTCTTTGCTGGTGTGGCAGACCAGAGTGGCGTGGTGGTAGTCGGCTTTGGCGCAGGTCAGGACGGGCTTGCGCTGCAAAAGTGCCTCAAAGCCGACAGCGGAGTTTTGTGACAACACCACCGCTGAGGCGGCGATCAAGTCATGCACACTGGCAGTGCTCAGCTCTGCATTTCCGAGTTTTTCGCAAAGGGCTTGCAGCTGGCATAGGGCCTGAGCGTCCTGCAGCGGATGCGGTTTTATATAGACCCTGCCGGTCACAGAAGCGCAGGCAGAGGTGATCATCTCAGCAGTGTTCAGATAATGCACCGACTGGCGGTATTTTTCGATGTCCTGAACAAATATGGCTACATCCGCTGGTGCAAGCCCACCAGGTATCTGCCTGTCTTGCGCGCGTTTGGAGATATTGTGCCGCAGGACGTGATCACGCAGCTCGCTAAAAAAGCCCACTGCTGCATTGCTGTCCACCCACTGCGGGTCAAATTCCTGATCGACCAAGCTGGAATTCCAGTAGTACCCCTGCGGATCCAAATACCAGAACCCCTTTAGATAGCTGGGCTGCGCATGAAAAATATGGGCCCCCTTTGGTCGCTTGGGGCCAATGACGATTTGCCGATGGTTGCTGTCCAGCAGTTCGAAGGAGAGTAGGTTCTCCGCATGGATGAGCAGCGGTTTGTACCCCTGCGACTGCGCTGCAGCCCCGATTTTTTCAAAGAAATCGCAGTGACCTTCCAGAATATGGCGGAACCAAGCCTCTTCTGCATGCAGGATCAAGGGCCGCAAGCGACTCTCTAGCTGGCGCAGATGGTTGAGCTTTCGAAAGCTGCCCCGTTTTTGCATGAGGTAAGAGAGGTTCCTTGCTGTACGATCATAGTGCTTCTGACAACTTCCGGGCTGCTCTGCAGAACGTCAAGCCTGCCGGTTGAGAAGCGCAAAAGAAAATACCCGGAGAATACTCCGGGCATTTCTAATTCGTATCTGCCTGAGATCAGTCGATGATTGCGTTCAAGGTTGCGGAGGGACGCATAACCTTGGCTTTCAACTCAACACTGGGGCGGTAGTAGCCACCGATCTCTGCCGCTGGTCCTTGTGCTGCGGCCAGCTCTGCGAGGATGGCCTCTTCACCTTCGGCCAGCGCCTGAGCAAGAGGGGCAAATTCTGCAGCAAGAGCAGCATCTTCGCCCTGAGTGGCGAGGGCTTCTGCCCAGTAGCGCGCAAACCAGTAATGGCTGTCGCGGTTATCTGGCTGGCCAACTTTGCGGCTAGGGGAGCGGTTGTGGTCCAGAATGCCCTGGGTCGCGGCCTCAGCCGCGACACCCAGAACCCCTGCCTTGGCATTGCCCTGGCTGTCGGCGAGGAAGTTCAAGCTCTCACCCAGGGCGCAGAATTCGCCCATGGAGTCCCAGCGCAGGTGGTTTTCTTCGACCAGCTGCTGCACGTGTTTTGGCGCAGAACCACCGGCACCGGTTTCAAACAACCCGCCGCCCTGCATCAGCTTCACGATGGAGAGCATCTTGGCCGAGGTGCCAAGCTCCAGGATCGGGAAGAGGTCGGTCAGATAGTCGCGCAGCACGTTGCCGGTGATGGCGATGCTGTCCTTGCCGGCGGTGATGGTTTCCAGCGATTGGCGGGTCGCTTCGCGCGGGGCCAGGATCTGGAAGTTCTCCGCAACGCCTGCCGCTTCCAGCGCAGGGGTCACATATTTGATCAGCTCGGCGTCATGGGCACGACCTGCGTCCAGCCAGAAGATCGCTTCGGATCCGGTCAGGCGCTGGCGATCACGGGCCAGTTCGATCCAGTTCTCGATCGGTGCCTTCTTCACGGTGCAGGAGCGCCAGATATCGCCCGCTTCAACCTCATGGGAATGCAGGGTCTCACCATTGGCCAGCACGATACGGATGCTGCCATCCGCGGGGGCTTCGAAAGTGGTTGGATGAGAACCGTATTCTTCGGCCTTTTGCGCCATCAGGCCGACGTTGGCTACGGCACCGGCGGTGGTCACGTCCAGCGCACCATTGGCTTTGAAGAAATTGATGGTCTCATCATAGACGGTGGCATAGCAGCGATCAGGGATCACGCAGTTGGTGTCACCCTTGTTGCCAGCCGCATCCCAGCCTTTGCCGCCAGCGCGGATCACCGCAGGCATGGAGGCGTCGATGATCACGTCGGAGGGCACATGCAGGTTGGTGATGCCTTTGTCACTGTCGACCATATACATGGCGGGGCGTTCGGCTGTAACAGCCTCAATCGCAGCCATGATGTCTGCATTGCCTGCAACGCGGTCCAAGAGGTCACCCATGCCGGAGTTCGGGTTCACACCCAGGGCGTCCATCTCGGCGCCGAATTTTTCGAACACAGGTGCCAGCCAGGCCTTGACCGCATGGCCGAAGATGATCGGGTCAGAGACCTTCATCATGGTGGCCTTCATGTGCAGCGAGAACATGGTGCCGTCCGACTTGGTGTCCTCGATAGCGCCTGCCAGGAAGGACGCAAGTGCCTTGGCGGACATAAAGGTCGCATCCGCAACGGTGCCTTCGTCCAGCGGGTAGCTATCTTTCAGAACGGTAGTGGAACCGTCTTTGCCAACAAACTCGATCTTCGCATCACCGGCCTGTGCGGCACTGATGGTGGCGGATTTCTCATTTGCGTAGAAATCATTGCCAGGCATGGAGGAGACTTTGGTTTTGCTGTCGGAAGCCCAGTCACCCATGGAGTGGGGATTGGCCTGGGCATAGTTCTTGACCGCCTTGGCGGCGCGACGATCAGAGTTGCCTTCGCGCAGGACCGGGTTCACCGCAGAGCCCTTGATGGCGTCATAGCGGGCACGGATGGCCTTTTCCTCATCCGAGGAAGGCTCTTCCGGGTAGTTGGGCAGGTTGTAGCCCTGGCTCTGCAGTTCTTCGATTGCGGCCACCAGTTGTGGCACCGAAGCAGAGATATTCGGCAGCTTGATGACATTGGCTCCGGGTGTCTTCACCAGCTCGCCCAATGCGGCCAGATCATCGGATTGACGCTGCTCTTCGGTCAGGTTTTCGGGGAAGGTCGCGATGATGCGCCCTGCCAATGAAATATCAGGGGTGCCAACAGTGATTTCTGCGGCGGAAACGAACTTGCGAATGATCGGCAGGAATGAGGCCGATGCCAGCTCGGGCGCTTCGTCTACAATGGTATACAATATGTCGGGGTTTGATTTTTCTGCCATTTTCCACAACCTTTCAGCGATAACGGAAGCTTTTTTGACTTAGCCTGACGGCACGGTGCCCCGGAACAGGGCAGAGGAAGCCAATGGATAACAATACGACCCACATGACGATCCTTTTCTGGCCCCCGTTTAGAGCAGGAGCGCCCTCGGTGCAATCACCTGCTTGGGATTTTGCAAGCGCAGATTGACGCGGCGCGGGAGTTTGGGGGGATTTCGCATAGTTTTCTACCCATTCGAATAGGTCGCCACGCGAATGCGTCAGCAATGCTACCTCTGCCTAGCTATCAGGTCTTGGTAAACAAAAGTTAACCTTGAATTGTGGCCAGATTTGAGGCCTCAGCAACAAGGTGACATTTGATGAAGCCCAACAATAACGCCTCTTCTTTGCTTATTTATGCGCCGGTGCCGCTCTATCTGCATGAGGGTGTGTTCTACATTGAGAAGCAAGCGATAAACGGGCTTCGCCTCTGGTCAGAGCATTTCAAACCCGTCACTGCAATGATGCCTTTGGCCAAGGGCGCACCGCCTGAGGGGTGGGAGCCAATTCATGCACATTTGAAAGATCTCGAAGGGGCTCGGATTGAGCCTTTGCCCATGGCCTACCGGCCGGACCAGTTTTTGCGGGCCTTCCCTGCCGCGAAAAAACGAATCAAAAAGCTGATTTCGCAGTCAGAGTATCTGAGCTTTGCGATTGGCGGTTTGTTTGGCGATTGGGGCTCTGTGGCCTCTTTGCTCGCTCATCGCATGGGGCGCCCCTTTGCGGTCTGGACCGACAGGGTCGAATCCGAGGTGATGCGCTACGGGCGTCACGGCGGCACCTGGCGCAGCCGCCTGCGTGCGCGGCTCTATCATCGGCCGATGGCGCATCTCGAGCGGGCCGTGATTCGCCGGGCTCATCTGGGGCTGTTTCATGGGGCAGAGACCTTTGATGCCTATCGCCCCTACTGCAAGAACCCGCAGCTGGTGCATGATATCCACCTATCAGCGCGCGATCACATCAATACCTATTCGCTGACCCAGAAGCTTGTGGAGCTGGAAGATTCGCCGCTACGCATCGCCTATGCTGGGCGCGCAGATGCCATGAAAGGCCCCTTTGATTGGCTGGCGGTGCTAGAACAACTCAAAGTGCTGGGCGTTCCGTTTGAAGCGACCTGGCTGGGGGAAGGGGCGGCCCTGCCGCAAATGGATGCCCGAGCAAAGCGGGCGGGCTTGGCCGATAGGCTGCGACTTCCAGGTTTCGTCTCCTGTCGTGCCAAGCTTTTGGAAGAGCTCCAACGCGCTCATATTTTCTTATTTTGTCACAAAACACCCGAGTCACCGCGCTGCCTGATCGAGGCTCTGACAAGTGCAACACCTCTTGTTGGATACGGAGGAGCCTATGCCTGCGATCTGATTGCCGCGCATGGTGGCGGCCACCTGGTGAAGCCTGGGGATACCGAAGCGCTGGCGCAGAGGATCAACTCGCTTCACCAGGACCGTGGTGAGCTTGCACGGCTGATCAGCAATGCCGCTCTGGATGGGGACCCCTTTACCGATGATCATGTCTTTGAGCAGAGATCGCAGATCATCAAACAGTTTTTGCCCCGTTTCCCCTGCAAGCCGGAGGCGGAGGCACCCGCTTGGGTGTGCCCTCTGGCCAGATCCGCTGTGGGCTGACCAAATTTCATAGGAAGGGCAATCTTGCTTGGCGCGCGCCACTGGGGAAACCGGGCAGGGGCGTGTCGCGCGGATGGTGGTTCAAATCATCTAAGTTCCAAGCTCAGGGAGGTTAGTCCCGGACTTCTTCGGGTGCGACCCCCCAGAGTTTTGATTTCGGTGCCCAGCCGCTATAGCCGCCTGCGGTGATTTCACACCAGGCCTCGGCGCATTCGCCCAGCCGCGCAACAACCCCGTATTCAAAGGCAGCGGTAATCGGAGCCTGAGGGTTTGGATGCGCATGTACCGTCAACATGTCTTCTTGGATCAGAACGGTGCGAACGCCGGACAAAAGCGCATAGTGAACCCAGCCGCCTGCGCCATCCTGGTCACGGACGCGACGCCAGTGCCCATATTCTGCTGTGATTTCCAGTGGCATGCCTCGGCGCTTAAATACCCAATCGATCCGATGGGTCAGCGAAGGGCCGCGCCGTACATTGCCTTCCGAGGCTTTCATTGAAACATAGCGGGGCAGGGGCAGATTGGTGACCGGACCGCGCTTTCCCTTGGCCCAGGCTTCGGAGATTGGGGCGACAACAAAGATCGCCAAAGAAAGCACCGCGGCAATCCGCCGCCATCCGGTGGGTTGTTTGATCACAGCCTGTTTTACCTTGCTCGTGCTTCGCCTGTCGGCCTTGTTTTTCCAAGATCCTGCAGCGCGCCTCTCTGAATGCCTCTTTGGGGAGTTTCAGAAGAAATTTGTTCTGCTTGCCTCGGTTGTGGCGGTTGGGTTCTTGTGCCCAGTCCCGTCCTGCGCCACCATGCCACCAAGGCATGCGAATTGAAAAGCCAGGGGAGAGCAAAAGTGGCAAGAGAACGTCTGAGTGTTGTTGTTACGCGACGGTTGCCAGAGCCTGTTGAAACACGGCTTTGCGAGTTGTTTGATGTCAAGTTGCGCGGTGATGATACGCCAATGTCCCGCCAGGAGCTTGTCGCCGCGATGCAGGATGCGGATGTGCTGGTTCCGACCGTCACCGATACCATTGATGCAGGCCTATTGGGCCAAGCCGGAGAGCGGCTCCGTCTGATCGCCAACTATGGCGCTGGGGTTGATAATATCGACGTGGCCACTGCCCGCCAGCGTGGCATCCTGGTCTCCAACACCCCGGGTGTGTTGACAGATGATACTGCCGATATGGCCATGGCGCTGATCATGGCCGTGGTACGGCGCATTCCCGAAGGTCTGTCCGTGATGCAAAAGGGTGACTGGCAGGGCTGGGCCCCTACGGCGATGCTGGGCGGGCGGCTGGCCGGGCGACGCCTGGGCATTCTGGGCATGGGGCAGATTGGCCAGGCCGTCGCGCGCCGGGCAAGTGCCTTTGGCATGCAGGTGCATTATCACAACCGCCGCCGCCTGCGCAGCGAGGTTGAGACCGCGCTGGAGGCCACCTATTGGGAGAGCCTCGATCAGATGGTGGCGCGTATGGATGTCATCTCGGTCAATTGCCCCTCGACGCCTTCGACCTTCCATCTTTTGAACGCGCGTCGCCTGAAGCTGCTGAAACCCAATGCGGTGATTGTGAATACATCGCGCGGCGAGGTGATTGACGAACATGCCCTGACACGGATGCTGCGCGCCGGTGAGATCGCCGGTGCTGGCCTTGATGTTTATGAGCATGGAACCGATATCAATCCCAGGTTGCGCGAGCTTCCCAATGTGGTACTGCTACCTCATATGGGGTCTGCGACCCTCGAGGGGCGGATTGAGATGGGCGAGAAAGTCCTATTGAATATCAAGACCTTCGAGGATGGGCATCGGCCACCGGACCAGGTGGTGCCAGCTATGCTCTGACAGCCCCCGCAACGAGCCCCTGCTGAAACAGGGGTTTCACGCAGGGAGTTCAGAATGAAGTTTGCAATTTCAATTGCCATGATGTTGTCGGCCTCCGCCGCCTGGGCGCAGGAAGCCGCGGATGCGGTCGCCCCCGAAGGCGCGGGCGCAGGTGTGGTAGAGGCGATCTCCGACGCCGCCGTTGCTGCAATGCAGGCCAAAACCGCGGGTCAGGTCGTCGAGAGTGAAAACTGGATGGTTGCCGCTGCAAACCCGCATGCGGTGGAGGCCGGAGCCGCGGTGCTGCGCCAGGGGGGAAGTGCGGCGGATGCCATGGTGGCGGTGCAGACCGTCCTGGGCCTGGTGGAACCACAATCTTCAGGGCTGGGCGGCGGCGCCTTTCTGGTTTGGTATGACGCTCAAACCGGCGCCCTGACAACACTGGATGCCCGTGAGACAGCCCCGCTTGCGGCAACACCGCGTCTGTTTCAGGACGAAAACGGCGAGCCGCTAAAGTTCTTTGATGCGGTTGTGGGAGGGCGCTCTGTTGGAACACCCGGAACGCCCGCATTGTTGGAGGCCGCCCATCGCCGATGGGGAAAGGCCAATTGGGGCAGCCTCTTCGAGGCGGGCATCAAACTGGCGGATGAGGGCTTTAGGGTTTCCCCCCGTATGGCCGGATCTATTGCGCGGGATGCGGACCGACTGTCACGCTTCCCAGAGACGGCCAACTACTTCCTGCCCGGCGGGGTGCCGCTGGAGGCAGGGGCAGAACTAAAGAACCCAGCCTATGCAGAAGTCTTGAGGGTACTGGCCGCAGAAGGTGCAAAGGGCTTTTACACCGGGCCTATTGCCGCTGACATCGTGCGCGCGGTGAACATGGCACCGGGCAATCCGGGTGTTCTGTCCGAGGTGGATCTGGCGCTTTATCAGGTGAAAGAACGCCCTGCTGTCTGCGCTGAATATCGGGAGTTTGATGTCTGTGGCATGGGGCCGCCCTCTTCGGGGGCGCTGACCGTTGGGCAGATTCTGGGTATGTTGGGCGGCTATGACCTGGCCGCTCTGGGGGCCGAAAGTGCTGAAGCCTGGCGTCTGATCGGCGATGCCTCTCGCCTCGCCTTTGCGGATCGTGGCCGCTACATGGCCGATAGCGACTATGTCCCGGTGCCCACAAAAGGTCTGGTTGACCCGGCCTATCTGGCTGAGCGCGGGGCCGCTCTGCAGCAGGGCAGGGCGCTGGAGCGGGTTGCACCAGGCAAGCCAGAGTTTGACCATGCCACGCTGGAGAGGCGCTGGGCCGATGATGAGTCGATCGAGTTCCCCTCGACCTCGCATATTTCCATCGTGGACCAATACGGCAATGTGCTGTCGATGACGACAACGATTGAGAACGGCTTTGGTTCACGTCTGATGAGCAATGGCTTTTTGCTGAACAATGAGCTGACCGATTTCTCCTTCCGCAGCCATCGCGATGGGGTGCCGATTGCAAACCGGCTGGAGCCGGGTAAACGGCCGCGCTCTTCCATGGCCCCTACAATCGTCATGCGCGATGATGCGCCCGTTCTGGCCATCGGCTCCCCCGGTGGCAGCCGTATCATCGGCTATGTTGCCACCGCGATTGTCGCCTGGGCGGATTGGGGCATGAACCTGCAAGAAGCCGTGTCCTTGCCGCATCTGGTCAACCGTTTTGGCACCTATGACCTGGAAGCCGGTACCCAGGCCGAAACCCGGGCCGAAGCCTTGGAGGCCATGGGATTTGAGGTCAATATTCGTGATCTGAATTCTGGCCTGCATGCGATTGAGATTGGCGCGGGGCTAAAGGGTGCCGCAGATCCGCGTCGCGAAGGGATCGCGCTGGGCGGCTAGGCCCTTCTGAGGTAATGGCAAATTGGCATGGGCGCAGAGGGTTTCCTCTGCGCCTTTCTTCTTGGGGCAGGGTGTGGTTCAAAATCTTGCGTGTTGACATGACAACACGAACATGGCTGATTGCACTGGAATAGGGCTTTGGCCAAAGTGACGGCGGTCATAGCGGAGGCTGTGATTGTCGCAGGTCGGTGACAGTAAAGCCGCAGAACAGGGAGAGTGAAGATGGTGCAAGCAACGGCATTGCCGCGCAACGAAGCCGGGATCGCAGCGGCGATTGGCATCCTGAAGCAGCAATTTGGTGACCGTCTTCAAACCGGCGAGGCCATCCGAGAGCAACATGGCCACACCACCACCTGGATCACCAATCAGGCGCCAGATGCGGTGGTTTTCCCGACCTCCAGCGCCGAGGTTTCAGAGATTGTAAAATGCTGCGCTGAATATGGCGTTCCGGTGATCCCCTTTGGCACCGGCACTTCCCTCGAGGGCCATGTGAATGCGCCGGCGGGCGGCATCTGCGTGGACATGATGCGGATGGATCAGATCATGAGCGTTCAGCCCGAGGATCTGACTGTGGTTGTGCAGCCTGGGGTCACCCGTGAACAGCTGAATACCCATCTGCGCGACCAGGGGCTGTTCTTCCCCATCGATCCCGGCGCAAATGCCTCCCTTGGCGGGATGACAGCGACGCGGGCCTCGGGCACCAATGCGGTGCGCTATGGCACCATGAAAGACAACGTGCTGGCTCTGGAAGTGGTCATGGCGGATGGGGAGGTGATCAAGACCGCACAGCGGGCCAAGAAATCTTCTGCGGGTTATGATCTTACCCGGCTGATGATCGGTTCCGAAGGAACGCTGGGCCTGATCACCGAGATCACCCTGCGCCTGCAGGGGATACCAGAGGCGATCCGCTCTGCCCGTTGTTCCTTTCGCAGCGTGGATGAGGCCTGTCGCGCCGTGATGATGACCATCCAATATGGCATTCCCGTCGCGCGGATGGAGCTCTTGGATGAGATGAGCGTCAAGGCGGCCAATAGCTATTCAAACCTCTCTCTACCGGAAACACCGCTCCTCTTGTTGGAGTTCCACGGCTCTGACGCCGGAGTGTTGGAGCAAAGTGAAATCTTTGCCTCCATTGCAGAGGAGTTCGGCGGTTTTGACCTGGAGGCAACCTCGACCGCGGAAGAGCGCAACAAGCTCTGGCAGGCGCGTCACGACATGTATTGGGCCAGCCTGCAGATCCGCCCCGGTGCCAAAGGCATTTCAACCGACGTCTGCGTGCCGATTTCACGTCTCGCGGAATGTGTTGGCGCCGCGCGGGACAAGGCCGAAGACATGGGGCTGCTGGCGCCGATGGTGGGCCATGTGGGTGACGGCAACTTCCATGCGCTTTTGCTGACCGACATGGAGAGTGAAGAGGAAAAGCAAAAGGCGGATGCCTATATCGGTTGGCTCAATGATATGGCCATCGAGATGGATGGCACCTGCACTGGTGAACATGGGATCGGCCAGGGAAAGCGCCCCTATCTGCAAAAGGAACTCGGGGCGGCGACCCGCTATATGGCAGCAATCAAGGCGGCGCTGGACCCGGAAAACATTCTGAACCCCGGTAAGATTCTGGAGATGTGAACCTCTTCTTCGCCCCATAAGTGCGCGCCATAATTTTGCACTCTTTCAAGGATAAGATCTCCGCCAGGGGGCATTCCGAAGGGGCGGGATATGTGGCTAAGCAATTCAATCAGTATTGTGATGATCTCAACCCAGATGGTTTTCGCGGCCGACTACCTATTGCAGTCCCGTAAACTGGGCTTGTCACCGGGCGCGCTGAGCATGGCCGAGTATCGTACCATAGTTGGAGCCCGTTTTGATCGCGGCATTGTCCTGCGTCAAGAATTTCAGCAACCCGCTGTCTACGCACGCCCCAGTGCTTGGGCGCAGATCAGCCTGGACTCTGAGGACGGGCAGCAGGCGGAGAAGCCGAGCGAGGATCCCGGCACCGGAATCTGCGTGCGCCGGGGCATGGAACGCATCTGCGAGTAGCTGCAGCGCAGCATTCGCAGGCTGCGATTCCGTCCCGAACACTGCTGATTTTCGACTTTCTAGACAGATATGTCGATTTTTTAGGGACCAACTTGCCCTTTGCGGCAGGAAAGGTCGGTTTTTGGAGTTTTTGGGTCGGATGGATTTCGCGCGAAACCCTGTGCTTCGGCATAAACAATCACCAAGAATCTCACAAATCCGGAGAGCGGGCTAATGAAAACCCAAGTCAAAGCACTTGTTGTGGGCGGCGGTGCCGTCGGCACCTCGATTGCCTATCACCTCGCCAAAGCGGGCTGGGACGACGTCATGCTGATTGAGCGTGACGAGCTGACCTCAGGCTCCACCTGGCATGCGGCTGGCCTTCTGCCGCTCTTCAACATGTCCTATGCGACAACCCATATCCACAAGTACTCGGTGGATTTCTACAAGCAGCTAGAAGAAGAGACCGGTCTGAACGCTGGTTTCGCCGTGGTCGGCAACCTGCGCATGGCGCAGACCCAGGAGCGTATGGACGAATACATGCTCTATGCTTCCACCGCAGAGACCTGCGACGTGGACTATGAGTGGCTGACCCCTGACCAGATCAAAGAGCGCTGGCCGCTGATTGAAACCGGTGATCTGAAGGGTGCGATTTACCACACTGAGGATGGCTACATTAACCCGGCAGACGTGACCCAGGCGATGGCTAAGGGCGCGCGTCAGCGCGGCGTTGAGATCCACCGCAAGATGCAGGCCGATGCCTTCCACTGGACCGGTACCCATTGGGAAGTCACCTGCACCAAGATGGTCGAAAAGGGCGGCAACCTGGTGCCTTCCGACGAGCAGGTGGTGATCACCGCTGAGCACGTCGTGACCGCTTCCGGCAACCACGCGCAGCGCACCGCCAAGATGCTGGGCATCAAGATGCCTGCGATCCCAGTCGAGCACACCTTCATCGTCATGGACAAGGACCCTGAGCTGGTCAAATGGCGTGAAGCCGGCAACCCCGAGCACCCCGTTGTGCGCGACGCCGACAACGAATCTTACGCGCGCGAAGAGCGCGGCGGCTGGATCCTGGGCATCTACGAGCGCGGCGCGCCCGCACAGTTCGAGCACGGCGTGCCGGACAGCTTCCGCGCTGACCTCTTCCCGCTGGATCTGGACCGGATTGCCGAGCAGTACATGGCGATGGCGGAGCGCGTTCCCTCCTGTGCCGAAAGCGGCCTCAAGGACGACTTCAACGGCCCGATCTGCTACACCCCCGACGGCAACCCGCTGGTTGGCCCCGCACCGGGTCTGCGCAACATGTGGCTGGCAGAGGGCTTCTCCTTCGGCATCACCGCCGCGGGCGGCACCGGCTACTACCTGGCGCAGATGATGGTCGACGGCGAAGCCGAGATCGACATGGCGAGCCTCGACCCCAAGCGCTACTCCTCCAACTGGATGACCACCGAGTTCGCGGCGCGCAAGAACGAAGAGTGCTACGAGCACGTCTACATCCTGCACCACCCGGACGAAGAGCGTTCGGCTGCCCGTCCGCTGCGCACCGCACCGGCTTATGACCGCCAGAAGGCCCGCGGCGCACAGTTCGGCTGGGTCAACGGCTGGGAACGCCCGAACTACTTCGGCCCCGTCGATGCACCGCAGAGCTATGACCACGATGGCCGTTCCTTCCGCCGCGGCGGCTGGTGGCAGCACGCGGTTGACGAAGCCAAGGCGATCCGCGAGGGCGTGGGCCTCATCGACGCAACCGCCTTCACCAAGCATGTCGTCAAGGGCCCCGGTGCCACGCAGTTCCTGGACTGGTTCACCTGCAACAAACTGCCAAAAGTTGGCCGCATCAACCTGACCTATGCGCTGACCTCCGCAGGCACCACCCGCACCGAATACACCATCGTGCGCAACGGCGAGAATAACTACTACCTGGTCTCCGCCGGTGCCTGGACCGAGTATGACGCGGACTTCCTGCGCAAGGCCGCCGAAGACAAGATGGAAGAGTTCGGCTACATCGAGATCCAGGATGTCACCACCCAGTGGGGCGTCTTTGCCATCGCCGGCCCCAAGTCGCGCGACGTGCTGAAAGAGATCATCGTCGATGCGGACAAGGAAACCGCTCTGTCCAACAAGCGTTTCCCCTGGCTGTCGGCCCGTCAGATCGAACTGGGCATGTGCCCGGTGAATGCGATCCGTGTGGCCTACACCGGTGAGCTTGGCTGGGAGCTGCATCACCCGATCGAGATGCAGAACTACCTCTTTGATCTTTTGGAAAAAGCTGGCGAGAAGCACGGTATGAAGCTCGTGGGCGCTCGCGCTCAGAACTGGCTGCGCCAGGAGAAGAGCTACCGTGCCTTCGGTACCGAGCTGGGCCGCGATGCGACACCGGCCGAGGCCGACCTGCCGCGCTTCATCGATCTGGAAAAGGACTTCCACGGCAAGGAAGCCATGGTCAAAACCGGCGTGCGCTTCAAGTGCTGCACCATTCTGATCGACGGACCTGCGGATGCAGACCCCTGGGGCCGCGAGGCGATTTACGCTGAGGATGGCATCACCCGCCTGGGCCGCCTGACCTCCGGCGGCTACTCCGTTGCCTTCGAGAAATCGATCGGCATGGGCTACCTGCCGCCGGAATTGGCGGTGGAAGGCACCAAGGTGAAGATCAAGATGCAGGACAAGCTCTGGGATGCGGTTGTCACCTGCGACAGCCCCTACGACCCCAAGAACGAGACCATCCGCGTCAACGGCTAACCGGCCGCCGACACGAAAAACAACAAAGCCCCGGTCCAATAGGCCGGGGCTTTTCTTGTGGCACTTTCAGAAACCCCTGCGCGCAGAAGCCCGTGGCGAAGCAGTTTTCGGGACAAACGGGTCTTTCGCAATTCATGGACCAACGGGTTCTCAGCCGCGAGCCAGCGCCTCTCGGATTTCTTCGGCAAGAGGGCCGATGTCAAAACCTCCTTCGGTTTCCGCCTCTACGAGAACACCAATCCCAAGTGGAAATCGGCGCATCCATGAGGCCATTTTTCGCGAAAGCAGGTCGATGTCGCATTGCCGGTCCAGGTGGCCCGGATGCCTCGATCTGGAAAGAAATCTCATTTGGGCGGTTTCCGGAGAGCACAGGCAGCAGACCTCGACGATACGGCCGTATTCTAGAGACAGCCAATCCGAGGGCGTGCCGCTCTCGTTGTTGTCACCCAAAGCACGCCAATGCGATACGAGAACAGCGGAGCCAGCTTGGAGGGCTGCTGCTTTGAAAGCATGGTCACTCTGCCGACTAAGCCGGGTTCGATCTTCCGCCGAACGGACTTCAAAGCGTTCAAACAGGCTTTCAAGGAAATCGTCCTTGTCGAGCAATTCAAAACCCAAGCGCTGTGCCAGTTCGCGGGCGATTGTTGTTTTGCCGCCGGCCGGAAGACCCGTCACAACCACTGCACACTTCATGATACGCAAAAGCCTTTCAAAACCGCGCGCTCCGGCGAGCGGGCTAGGGGCACACCTAGGGTTGAAAGGGACATAACATCCGAAGGTCCCAACCAAAAGCCAGCTTACGCGCAACGCGCAGAGCTAGGGTGTTATGCTGGAAGAAGACCAGCACATCAGCGGCCAAAGCCTTTCCACTAACGGAAAAACCCATACTCAGACACAGTAGCAATCAGCAGGGCTAGCTGCTGCGCCGCTTAGACCGCCTCTCTTGAAGCGCATAATCAAAGCGGCAGCTCCGGCGTGGCCTTTTCGGTAGCGACCACAATCGAGGTCCTGAACTTGCGGACATTCTTGTCGGCAAAGAAGAACTCATGGGTAAAAGCCTCATAGCCGGCCATGTCTTTGGCCATGACGATCATGATGAAATCCGCGTCCCCTGCGATGCAGTAGAAATGGGTGACCTGGGGGTGGTGGCGCGCCTTGCGCTTGAAGGCATCGATCTGGTCCAGCCGGTCGCGCTCCAGCTCAACCCCGACGATTGCAGTGATGCCCAGGCCCAATTTCTGTGGATCCAGGATGGCGCTTTCTCGCTGGATCACCCCGCTGTCCCGCAGTGCCCGCAACCGCCGCTGCACTGAGGCGGTGGAGGCGCCGGTCTCCTGCGCCAGCTCCTGAATCGGTGTCTTGGCATTTTTCTGCAGCCGGGCAAGAAGTTTGCGGTCAAGCGTATCCATTATTTCAAAAGTCCAATTGTTGGGAGAATATGATTTGATAGTATCGGGAAATTTGAGTTTTTGCAGTGTATATGATCATGGCCTCTGAGTAAGATTTCCTCATGAAACATGGTGCTATTGCAATTCTCCCCCTGGCCGCCGGCGCGGCGCTCTACGGTTTTGCCTTTGGACTTTTGGCGGCGCAGACTGGATTCCACTGGTGGGGGATCGGGCTGATGAGCGCCACGGTCCATGCGGGCTCTTCGCAGATCGTGGCGGTTGAGCAATTCGCCCAGGGCGGTGCCGCCGCCGGGTCGGTTCTCGGCGCGGTGCTGGCCGGGGCGGCGCTCAATCTGCGTTACATTGGCATTGCTGCTTCGCTTTCCGGGATGTTGGCGCATCTGCCGCTGGCGAAAAAATTGCTGGCGATCCATATGACCGGGGATGAGAACTGGGCCCTGACCATGGCGGAGCGGGCCAAATCCCCAAAGGTGGGCGCGGAATTTTTGCTGGGCTCAGGGCTGGTCATGGTGCTGGTTTGGAGCCTTTCCACCAGTCTGGGCGGTATTGCGGGCACGCTCCTGCCAGATCTGGATGCACTGGGGCTCGGCTTTGCCTTTACCGCCGCCTTTATCGCCATGGCCCGCAGCCTCTGGCGCGGGCGGGCAGGCGCGCTGCCCTGGTTTGCAGCCTTCGCCTGCAGCCTTGCCGCGGTGCTTCTGGGCCTGCCGCAGGCCTATGCCATTGTGGCTGGCGCAGTCACTGGCCTGGCAGCTTCCGCCCTGCTGCGCAAAGCGGGGAGGGTCCTGGCATGAGTATCGAACATTGGATCCTGATCCTCGCCCTGGCCGCAGCCGCGCTGTCGATTCGGGTGCTGGGGCTTCTGGCCGGAGACCGAATCCGCGCCTCGCGCCATGCCTGGATGCTGGAGGAGCTGCCTGGCTTGATCATCGTCAGCTTGGTGGCCTCTTCGCTGGCCGCGCAGGACTGGGCTGCATGGGGGGCTGCGGCAATAGCGCTGGCCGTGGCCTGGATCAGCAATCATGTCATCCTGACCATGTGTGCAGGCATGGCAGCTTTTGCCGCTCTGGGCTGGTTGATCGCCTTTTTCACCTAGACACAAAGGGGCCAGACCCTGTGCCGCCAAGTTTGGGGTGGGCATTCAAAGGAACTGCGAACACATTGATGAGAATGGCCTCGAAGCCACCACCGCAGAGGGAGCCCATGCAATCATCAATGCCGGAGAGTTCCATGCAGACCGCTGTGCCGGCACTAAGGTATGCACCAATATCCTGGATGCTAAGGGCGCGCGCGGCCGGGCCCTCCGGCGATGGGCATAGCCCGGCGCAATCCCTCTTTGACTTGCGGTCAGTCTTCGGCTGTTTCCGCCAATTCCATATGCCCCCAGCCGCGGGACAGGACCCGGCGTAGGATCGGTTCAAAGAACTCCAAGGGCTTTGTGGGATAATCGGGGTCAAAGGCGCATTGATCATAGGTTTCGCAGAAATACCGGCAATCCTCCCAATAGGGGCTGTCGCGGTATTTGTCGCGGGCGTTTCGGTCGCCGCCAAAGTGGTGGTTGTAGTAAAACCCCTGGAACACGCAGTGATGCTTCAGGATCCAATAGCATTTTTCGCTGACATAGGGCTTCATCATCGCCGCTGACAATTCGCCGTGGTTGTAGGGCGACAGGATATCGCCGACATCATGCACCAGGGCTGCGACCACGATCTCATCCTCCGCTCCATCCGCATGGGCGCGGGTGGCGGCCTGCAGAGAGTGCTGGTAGCGGTTCACCGGATAGGGGGTCCAATCCTCATCCAGCGAACGGATCGCATCCAGGATCCGCTCCGGTAGAGCCGCGTTATAGTCCTCTTCGTATTTCTCCACCGCAGCCCAGTCCTCGGGCGTGGCCTCGGTGAAACTGGTCCAGTTTGGCTTGTGGCTTTTGTCCAGCATGTCGCGTGTCCTCTGGTTGATCTGAAGAGAGGGTAGCGAAAGAGTGGAAAGCGGAAAAATAAATTGTTTCGCTTGAGTCGAACAAGAAAACCGCTCTCTTAGGGGGGGCTGGGCCCTCGAACTGTCCAATGTCCAGTTTCGGTTCGAAGCCACAGTCCTTCCCGACCATCCCTCCCAAAGAGAGGAATGGGGGAGTGTTTCGGTAACTCGGCTGGTTTGTAGGCTGGGGCGAAGTCCAGGTTACTGGCTCAGCTCATCAAAACAGGTCATGGCCTTGGCTGCATACATCATCGCAGGCCCACCGCCCATTTGGATCGACATCGCGAGGACATCCCCGACTTCGTCACGGCTGGCGCCCGCCCGGATCAAGGCCTCAACGTGCAGCCCGATGCAGTCCTCGCAGCGTAGGGCCACAGCGATGCCCAGAGCGACAAATTCCTTTTGCTTGAACTCCAGCACGCCGCCCTGTTTGACCGCCTTGCCCAGGCCTCCAAAGGCTTGCGCCGCCTCGGGAATCGCCTTGTTGAGATTGCGCAGCCCCTGACGGGTGGTTTCCAGTTTTTCGCTCCAGGCCATATGGGCACCTTCAATTATATTCCAATTGTCGAAGGTGTATTGTGCTGAATTGGTGCAGGCTTTGATCCAGGTCAGCTTCGCGCGCCGGGTTTGGCAAAAACCAGAGCAAGATTATTGGCGGGCATTTCCGCCACCTGCAGCGAGGTCAGCCCCTGAGCTGCTGCCCAATCAAGGATCGAGCTTGTATCTTTGTAGCCGATTTCAGGATCATGAGAGGTGAGCGAGTCGTGAAAACTCCGATCGCCGGAACTGGTCAGTTCGCCATCGCGTTTGAAAGGTCCATAGATCACGAAACATCCTCCAGGGGCTAGGGCGGCAGCGGCTTCTGCGATCAAGCAATGGGCTTCCTTTTCGCTGACAAGATGCAGGAGATTGCTCAGAAGGATCAAATCCTGCGGTGCGACGCCCTTACTCCAGCCCGGTGCCGTGGCATCCATCAACATGGCAGGGCGGATATTGGCTGTTGCACTATCCGCAACATAGGCGTCGATGCTGCGCCGCCGCCCCTCATCGACCTCGCTGGGTTGCCAGGCCAGATTTGGAAAAGCGGCGGCGAAACCAACGATGTGCTGCCCGGTGCCGCTTGCGATTTCCAGAGCCGAGCCTTCTGGCGGGGCGCAGCTTTGCAACAGGTCACAGATAGGAGCGAAGTTCCGCGCTGCCGAGGGGGCAAAGAGCTTTCCATTCTCTGCCGCTTGCGCGTTTGACGCGGTGTCAGGAACTGGGCGGACAGGCATCAGCGCAGCCTTGCTGGGGTCAAAGCTGCGACATCTGCCTGATCCAGCTCTGGGGAGCGGCCCGCGACAAGATCGGCGACCAACTGCGCTGCAGCGGGTGAGGTCTGCACGCCATAGCCTCCTTGACCAGCACTCCAGATGAATTCGGGGCAATTAGGATCCGGTCCCAGTACCAGGCAACCGTCCGGGGCAAAGCTGCGCAGACCCGCCCAGTTGCTTTCAACCCGCGTTACCGGTTCTGTCACGTTTTCCTCATAGCGAGCCAGCCCCTCGGCAAGCACCATGTCATCGGCATAGGCGTCATGGGGCTCTACGGGATCGGCCTCAGCGGGAGAGACCAAGAGCTTGCCGGCATCGGGCTTGGCGTACCAGGTTTCGCCCGCGCCCATGATCATGGGCCAGGAGGTGACATCATGGCCGCCAGGGGCGGGTAGACGCGCCATGGAGCGGCGCTTGGGCTGCAAGCCTATGGGTGCCACGCCTGCAAGGGCCGCAATCTGATCGGCCCAGGCGCCCGCGGCATTGACCAGCTGGCGGGCTTCAAAAACTTGATCTCCAACGGTGACTTCCCAGCTGGAGCCATTGCGGGAGATTGCGCTTGCTGTCTTGCGTGTGACGATTTCCGCACCGTTTGCGCGCGCCGATTTGGCAAAGCCCTGCAGCAGGAGATCTGCATCCAGATCCTGAGCCTCTTCATGCCAACCGGCCATGGTCACATGTTCCGGGTGCAAAATCGGAACTTTGGCGCGGGCTTCCTCTGCGGTGATCGGTTCGAGTGCGAGGGCCTGCATATCCTGGGCAAAGATCTCAGCATTTTGTGGCCCGCCCACCAGCATGAACCCGCGTGGAGAGAGGCAGCCGTTGCTGCGATGGTGTTCCGCGCTGGCGCGGGAGAGCGCGCAGACAGCCGCTGGGCCGTAGTTTTCTTCAAACATGGCGGCGGAGCGGCCAGAGGCGTGATAGCCAAGCGCCTCTTCCATCTCCAGAATAAGAATGCTGCCGAGGCTGGAAAGTTTGGCTGCAGCTCCGATGCCGGCAAGGCCGCCGCCAATCACCAGAAAATCATAGATCATGTGCTTATTCCTGTTCTTCCAGACGGTCGGTGGCGGGGGCCGGGCGCGGGCTGAGGCCGGAGATCTCCGCGTAGAGTTCCGCATCCATGTCAAACTCAAGGGCGGCGAGCGAGGGCGCCAACTGTTCGGCATTGCGGGCAGAGATGATTGGCATCGGGTTTGCGGGATGGGCTGCAGCCCAGGCCACGGCCAGTGTTGCGGGGTGAACCTGGTGATCCTGCGCTAGTCGGGCAAGATCTGCTGCCGCCTGCCGCATCCAATCCTGTCCATAGCGACTGTTGTAGCGTTCGTCTTCACTTAGTCGGCCCTGTCCATCACCCGCCGCATATTTTCCGGTCAAAAGCCCGCCACCAAGCGGAGAATAGGGGGCAATGGCAATGCCCTGATCGGTGCACATTGGCAGGATCTCAACCTCTGCCTGGCGCTTTACCAGGGAATACATCGGTTGCAGAATATCTGCTGTAAGGCCAAATTGCACACCGAGCATCTGGGCTTTCATCACCTGCCAGGCGGCAAAGTTTGACAGGCCCAGGTAACGGATTTCACCGGCCTCCTTGCGGGCGGCAAACCACTCCAGGATCTGTTGCAGCGGGGTCTCTGCATCAAAGCGGTGCAGATAGAGAATATCAATGCAATCCAGCTTCAGGCGCTTACGGCTGGTGTCAAATTGGGCCTGCAGATTGGCAGCGCCCGCACCCCCGCTGTAGCCGACCTTGCTGGCGATGATCAGGCGGTCCCGCTCTTCTTTGATGAGATCGCCCAGAATCTCCTCGCTTTGGCCGTCGGTATAGACCCAGGCCGTATCAAAGTGATTGAGGCCCGCCTGGCGGCAGGCATTATACATCGCGGCAGAGGCGACCTTATCAGCGCGCCCGCCGAACTGCATGGTTCCAAAGGCAAAGCGGCTGGCGGGGGTGCCGTCGGGGCTGGTCAGATGTGCTGTCATGGGCGGAGATTTGCACGCTTACCGTTCTAGCAAAAGTGCTTTTTCCCGCGTGTCGACAAAAAGCAGGAGGCCTGTGAAAACACAGGCCTCCTGTAACATGCGTTCGGGGCAGGTTTACTGCGGGATGTCGCCTTCGATGCCTTCGACATAGAAGTTCATACCCGCCAGGGTACCGTCATCTGCGGTTTCACCTTCAGCGAGCCAGGGGGTGCCGTCCTGCTTGTTCAGCGGGCCAGTGAAGGCATGGTAGACGCCATCTGCCAGCGTCGCCTTGACCGCGATTGCCGCGAGTTTTGCATCTTCCGGAACCGCATCGGAGATCTCGCCGATGCCAACCATGCCGGCACCAATGCCGTGCCAGGTGTCAGTTGTCTCCCAAGTGCCGTCCATCACCGCTTGGGTGCGGGCGATGTAGTAGTGCGACCAGTCGTCGATAATCGAGGAGACGCGCGGGAAGGGCGCATATTCGGACATATCGGAGGCCTGGCCGAAGGTGACAACATTGCCAGCGGCCTGGGCTGCCGCCTGCGGTGCGGTGGAGTCGGTGTGCTGCAGGATCACGTCGGCGCCCTGTTCGATCAGCACCTTGGCCGCATCGGCTTCTTTGGCTGGGTCAAACCAGGTGAAGGCCCAGACGATCTTGAACTGGACGTCAGGGTTCACTTTCTTGGCGTGGATATAGGCCGAGTTGATGCCGCGGATCACTTCCGGGATCGGGTAGGAGCCGATATAGCCGATGACGTTGGACTTGGTCATATGGCCAGCAATGGTGCCCTGAACCGCGCGGCCTTCGTAGAAACGGGCCGAATAGGTCGAGACGTTGTCAGAGCGCTTGTAGCCGGTGGCGTGTTCGAACTTCACGTTCGGGAATTTCTGCGCCACGTTGATGGTGGGATCCATATAGCCGAAGGAGGTGGTGAAGATCAGGTCTGCACCTTGCAGCGCCATCTGAGTGATCACGCGCTCGGCGTCGGGGCCCTCGGCCACGTTTTCCACATAGACGGTTTCGACCTTGTCGCCAAACTCTGCTTCAACCGCGAGGCGGCCCTTGTCGTGCTCGTAGGTCCAGCCGCCGTCGCCGACGGGGCCGACGTAAACAAAGCCGACCTTGGTGGGATCTTCCGCCATGGCGGCGGTTGCCAGGCCCATCGCCATGGCTGCGCTTGTCAGAAGTTTTGTCAGTTTCATCAAAGGGATCTCCCTGTTTTGGTTATTGTTGCGCCCGGTTCTCCGGGCAGGTTGTGCACTCCCCCCGCTGCGATCAGCGGGAGGCGTGGAAGTTGCGGCCGAGCGCGGCAGGCGCGCTGCTCTTGTCGGCGGAAAGAATGACCAGCACCAGGATGGTGATGAGATAGGGCGACATTGCCAGATACTCGACGGGAATGGCAACGCCTGCGGCCTGCAGATTGAGCTGCACCACGGTTACCCCGCCAAAAAGATAGGCACCTAGCAGCACGCGCCAGGGTTTCCAGCTGGCAAAGACCACCAGAGCCAGGGCAATCCAGCCGATACCGGCAGTCATGCCTTCGGTCCATTGGGGTACGCGGATGAGGCTGATATAGGCGCCGCCAAGGCCTGCGCAGGCACCGCCGAAAAGGATCGCCAGGATGCGAATCTTGATCACCTTGTAGCCCAGGGCATGGGCGGCGTCGTGGTTCTCACCCACCGCACGCAAGATCAACCCAACACGGGTGAATTTGAAAACGGCCCAGACCGCAGCGGTCAGCGCTATGCCAAAGTAAAGCATCAGGTCATGGCCAAAGAGGATCGGTCCGATCACCGGCAGGTCGCTCAGCACCGGGATATCCAGCTTGCCCATCTGCGGCGGCTTGATGCCTACATAGGACTGGCCCATCAGCGCCGAGAGGCCCAGGCCAAAGAGCGTCAGCGACAGGCCGGAGGCCACCTGGTTTGCCTGGGCAAACTGGGTGAGCAGGGCAAAGAGCACCGAGAGAGCCGCGCCAGCGATGGCGGCGGCAACAAAGCCCAGGAGCGGCGAGCCGCTCTCGACTGCGGTGGCAAAACCGGCGATGGCGCCGATGATCATCATCCCCTCGACACCGAGGTTCAGAACGCCCGCCTTTTCCACCACGGTTTCACCGATGGCCGCCAGAAGGAGCGGCGTGGCCGCCACCATGAGTGAGGCAATGAGGAGGACGGGATTGATTGCAGAAAGGTCCATGATTCACACCTCGTCAATCAGAGAAAAAAGAATGGCAGCCCCTGGAAGCAGGGTCACGAACATTGGAACAACCCTGGTCGCAAAGGAATGCTGTGTTGGGGCTGGACCGCTCAGGAGTTTTGTTGCGGCATTCATTGGATGGATTGCAATGCCAACGGCGGCGGTTGTGACGCCAGTGGCAGCCTGGACTGTGGTGGTGAAATCACGCGCTACATGAAGTGCTAGCGTGGCGAGGAGAGGGATGCTGGCGCCAAGCGCAAGGTTAGCAACAACACCTTTCCAATCCGATTTTATAGAGGCAGCAAGTGTTCCCATCACGCGGCCTCCGGTTTGCCGATTGCGATGCGGAAATTGGTCAGGAGGTCAAAGGCCAGGAGGAAGAACAGCAGCATGCCCTGGAAGACCTGGATGGCCGAGGACGGCAGCTGCAGGTTCGACTGGGCGATATCGCCGCCGATGTAAGTCAGCGCCATCAGCCCGCCTGCCAGCAGAATGCCGACCGGGTGCAGACGCCCCAGGAAGGCCACGATAATGGCGGTGAAACCATAGCCGACGTTAAAATCGATGCTGACCTGGCCGGAGGGGCCGGAGACCTCAAATAGACCTGCAAGACCTGCCAGGATACCGGAGGTGCCGAGGCAAAAGAGGATCAGCCGCGCGGGGTTCACGCCGGCGAATTTGGCGGCGCGCGGCGCCTCGCCGGTGAGGCGGATGTGATAACCGGTCATGTGCCGGTTCAGCAGAACATAGGCAAAGATCACCGCAATCATCGCTGCAACCACACCCCAGTGCATGCCGGCGTTTTCGCTGATCCAGCTGTTGGCGCTTTCATAGCTGTTGAGGTTGCGCGAGCCGGGGAAGCCGTGGCCTTCGGGGTTGCGCAGCAATCCCAGGGACATCGAGGCGAGGAACTGTTCGGCCACATAGACCAGCATCAGCGAGACCAGGATCTCATTGGTGCCGAAACGAGTCTTGAGGATGGCCGGGATCATTGCCCAGATCCAGCCGCCAAAGCCGCCTGCGATCACCATCAGCGGGAAGATATACCAGGCCTCCAGCGGGTAGAAGGCGAGGCCGACACCGGCGCCGAAGAGGGCGCCCATGATATACTGGCCCTCGGCACCGATGTTCCAGATGCCCGCCTTAAAGCCCAGCGACAGGCCGATGGCGATCAGCACCAATGGGGCGCCCTTCACCAAAAGCTGCGGGCGGTAGTAGAAGGCGAACTCGCCAAAAAGCGGCTCCCAGAAGATGGTGGCGATGGCCTCGAAAGGGTTTTTGCCAAGAAGGGCAAAGAGCAGCCCTCCGAAGAACATGGTGGCCAGAACCGCTACCAGCGGCGTGGCCATGGACCAGGCGCGCGAGGGCTGAGGCCGTTTTTCAAGCCGTATCATTTTGCGGCTCCCTGTTTAATCGTGTTTCTTTGTGGGGCGGTGGGGGCAGGGGAGTGCGCGTCAGACATGCGCCACCTCCATGCCATGGGCACCGCCCATCATCAGGCCGATTTCTTCGACGCTCAGGCCCGCTGCCGGGCGCGGCGCGCTCAGGCGGCCTTCGTTCAAGGCGGCAAAGCTGTCGGAGATCTCCATCAGCTCGTCCAGATCCTGGCTGATGCAGATGATCGCAGCACCCTTGGCCGCGAGATCCAAGAGCGACTGCCGGATCGAGGCTGCCGCCGAGGCATCCACGCCCCAGGTCGGCTGGTTCACCACCAGCACTTCCGGGTTCTGCAGCACTTCGCGGCCAATCACGAATTTCTGCAGGTTGCCGCCCGAAAGCGAACGCGCCGCGTTTTCCGGCCCAGGTGTGCGGACGTCGAAATCCTTGATGATCCGCTCGGCGAACTCCTTGGTGGCCGCCCAGTTGAGGAAGCCGTTTTTCTCCAGCTTTTCGCGCACCGATCCAGTGAGCATGGCGTTTTCCGTCAGGCTCATATCGGGCGCTGCCGCATGGCCCAGACGTTCTTCCGGTGCCGCCAGGACACCCAGTGCGCGGCGTTTGGTGGGCCCCAGCTTGCCGATCGGCTGGCCGTGCAGCTTCACCGCGTCATTTGCGGTCAGCGTCTCGCCGGACAGAACCGACAACAGCTCATCCTGGCCATTGCCGGCCACACCGCCGATGCCGAGGATCTCGCCCTTGCGCACGGTGAGGTGCACATTGCGCAGCGCGGTGCCGAAGGCGGAGGGCGAGGGCACTGAGAGGCCGGAAATATCCATCGCCATCTCGCCGAACTCGCGGCTGCCGCGCTCCGGCGGGGTGAGGGCGCTGCCGACCATCAGTTCCGCCATCTCGCTGGCCGAGGTCTCTGCCGGAACGCATTCGCCGACATTCTTGCCAAGGCGTAGAACCGTGGCATGGTCGCACAGCGTGCGGATCTCTTCCAGCTTGTGGCTGATATAGAGGATCGAAGTGCCCTCGGAGCGCAGTTTTTCTAGCGTCTGGAACAGGATGTCCACTTCCTGCGGGGTCAGAACCGAGGTCGGCTCATCCATGATCAGCAGCTTTGGATCCTGCAAAAGGCAGCGGATGATCTCGACCCGCTGACGCTCACCGGCCGAGAGATCACCGACGGTGCGGTAGGGGTCCAGCGGCAAGCCGTAGTTTTCCGAGACCTCCCGGATCCGCGAGGCAAGATCGGCCATCGGGGGCGGGTTTTCCATGCCAAGGGCGATGTTTTCGGCCACATTGAGGGCGTCAAACAGCGAAAAGTGCTGGAACACCATAGCGATGCCATCGGCCCGCGCCTGGCGCGGTTCCGCTGGTGCATAGGGCTTGCCGCGCAGGGTCATCTCGCCGGTATCCGGTTTCACCAGCCCGTAGATCATCTTCACCAGGGTGGATTTTCCGGCACCGTTTTCGCCCAGCAAGGCGTGAACCTCGCCTTCGCCGATATCAAAGGAGACGGTATCGTTCGCCACCACTCCGGGATAGGCCTTGGTCAGGCCTTTCAAGCTTAAGAGTACGTCAGTCACGCGCGCCGGTCCTCTCTTATAGTGTTGTAGTTTTCTCGCTGCAGCAGCTGGGCCGCGACGCCGACCGCAATCATTTGCGGGTGTTTTCCCAGGGCGGGGTCGCCGATGGGGCAGGTGATACGGGCAATCTCTGCCGCACTGTGGCCAAGCCCCGCCAGACGGGAGCGGAAGCGCGCCCATTTTGTGGCAGAGCCGATGAGCCCGGCAAAGGTAAAGCCGCGGCTCAAAAGCGCATGGCAGAGCGCCAGATCCAGATTATGGGAATAGGTCAGGATCAGGTGCTGGGCATCCGCTGGCGCATGGGCGGCCAGCAGGGCCGGATCCGCTGCGGGCAGCATGGTGACGCCTGCGGGGATTTCATCCGGAAAACGCTCCGGCGCGGTATCCACCCAGGTGATCGCCAGATCCGGCAGCGGCGATAGCACGTCAACCAATGCACGGCCCACATGTCCCGCGCCCCAGATCCACAGATCTGTTTGCGGCTGATGCACCGGCTCGATCAGCCAGCCGTCCACCAGCTGCGCCTCAGGGCGCTGGCCCTGATTGCGGGCCTGGGCGACAATGCGCGACACCGACAGGGGCTGCGCCTTGGCGGCAGTGCTGCCTGCGGGGCGCAGGATGATGTCCGCATCCAGCCTATTCAGATCCGCAGTGGTATAGACCTCGCTCACCAGGGTGACAGAGCCACCGCAGCACTGGCCCAGATCCGGACCCAGGGCATGGGTGCCCAGGACCGATTTCTGCTCCTGCTTGCGGGCCGCCTCTGCGGCCTCGAATTCCAGCGCGCCGCCGCCGATGGTGCCGGACTGGCCGTCCTGCCAGACCAGCATCGCAGCGCCGACCTCGCGCGGGGAAGAGCCGCGGATGGCGGCAATCACCACCCGCGTGACCCGGCCATGGGCCTTGACGGCCTGGCGCAGATCCTGCAGATCAAAGCTCATTGCGCTGCCTCCGCACCCTGCGCCAGACCTCTTCCGAGGTGGCAGGCGCATCCAGTGCCGGATAGCCAGGGCCGAATTGCGCAACAGCATCGCTCAGCGCCAGCCAGGCAGATATCCCCAGCATAAAGGGCGGCTCGCCCACGGCTTTGGAGCGGTAGATGGTATCTTCGCGGTTCTGCCCGTCATAAAGCGCCACGTTGAAGGTATCGGGGCGGTCCGAACAGGCCGGGATCTTGTAGGTCGAGGGCGCATGGGTGCGCAGCGCGCCCTTGCCGTCCCAGACCAGCTCTTCGGTGGTGAGCCAGCCGGCGCCCTGCACATAGCCGCCCTCTACCTGGCCCTTGTCCAGATCCGGGTTCAGCGAGGCGCCCGCGTCATGCAGAATGTCGGTGCGCAGAATGCGGTTCTCACCGGTGCGGCGGTCGATGGCCACCTCGGTGATGGAGGCGCCATAGGCAAAGTAGAAGAACGGACGGCCTTCGCCCTTGATCCGGTCCCATTGCAGGCTCGGGGTCTTGTAGAAGCCGGTGGCGGAAAGGCTGATACGCCCCTCGTAGCACTGTTTTGCCGCCTCATCGAAGCTGATCTCATCCGCGCCGATACGCACCCGGTTGCCCTCGAATGCAACCGCATCGGCGGTGGTCTGGTGACGCTCCGCCAGGAATGTGGCCATACGGTCCCGGATGGTGTCGCAGGCGGCCTTTACGGCCATGCCATTGAGGTCGGACCCGGAGGAGGCCGCAGTCGCCGAGGTGTTCGGCACCTTGGCGGTGTCGGTGGCGGTGATCTTCACCTTCTCCATGGCGATGCCAAAGCGGCTGGCTGCCACCTGCGCCACCTTCTGGAACAACCCCTGGCCCATTTCGGTGCCGCCGTGGTTCAGATGCACCGAACCGTCCTGATAGACATGCACCAGAGCGCCGGCCTGATTGAGGTGGGTCAGGGTGAAGGAGATGCCGAATTTCACCGGAGAGAAGGCGATGCCGCGCTTCAGATCGCTGCTGGTCTTGTTCCACTCGGCGATTTCCGCCTTGCGGGCGGCATAGTCCGAGCTTTCCAGCAATTGATCGGTCAGCTCATGCAGTTCAAAGTCGCTGACTTCCATACCATAGGGCGTGGTATTGTCGCCAGTCACATTGCCGGGGGCCGCATAGTAGTTGCGGCGGCGCAGCTCAACCGGGTCGATCCCGCGCTCAAAGGCAATGTGATCCATTACCCGTTCGATGCCGACCATACCCTGTGGCCCGCCAAAGCCGCGGTAAGCGGTGGCGCTTTGCAGGTTGGTCTTGAGCCGGTGGCTCTCGATGCGGATTGCCGGGATCGCATAGGCGTTGTCGCTGTGCAGCATGGCGCGGTCAGCCACCGGCAGTGACAGATCCTGAGCCCAGCCGCAGTTGACCAGATGCAGGAATTCCACCCCGGCCAGGCGGCCTTCGGCGTCATAGCCCGCGCGGTAGGAGATGCGGAAAGCGTGGCGCTTGCCTGTGATGACCATGTCGTCATCGCGGTCATAGCGCATCTTGCAGGTCTTGCCGGTGAGGCGTGCCGCAACGGCGCAGGACACGGCCAATGCGTTGCCCTGGCTTTCCTTGCCGCCAAAACCGCCGCCCATGCGCCGGGTCTCAACCCGCACCGCATGCATCGGCAGACCGATGGCATCAGCGACCTTGTGCTGGATCTCGGTCGGGTGCTGGGTCGAAGAGTTGACCAGCATGGCGCCGTCATCCTGAGGCTGGGCCATTGCAGCCTGGCCTTCCAGGTAGAAATGCTCCTGGCCGCCAAGCTCAAAAGTGCCTTCGATCTGATGCGGCGCGGCGGTGATGGCGGTAGCGGCGTCGCCCTTTTGATAGATGCGCGGGCCGTCCTCAAAGCGGCTGTCGGCCGCCAGAGCCTGATCCAGGGTCAGCAGTGCCTCTTCCTCGGCATAGTCGATTTTGCCTTTGCGGGCAGCAACGCGCGCGGCGCGGTGGCTTTGGGCCACCACCAGAAAGATGGGCTGGCCCAAGTGGTTGACGGTGCCGTCGGACAAGAGCGGCTCGTCATAGATCGAGGGCGAGACGTCATTTTCAAACGGCAGGTCCTCAGCGGTCAGAACCGCAACCACGCCTTCGCTGGAATTCACCTCAGAGAGGTCCATCGCGGTGATGCGGCCCTTGGCGATGGCGGAAAGGCCAAAGGCCAGATGCAGGGTGCCGCGCGGGCTGGGGATGTCATCCACATAGCGCGCTTGGCCGGTCACATGCAGTTTGGCGGCGTCATGGGGCAGGGGTTTTGCTACGCTCATGCGCTCACCTCCAATACGGAATGGGTGCCGCCGGCAAGATCGGCAAAGTAGCGGTCCAGCATATTGCGGGCAGAGCCCAGCCGGTATTCGGCAGAGGCGCGCATGTCATCCATCGGGGTGAAATCCTTGCCCATCTCCGCAGCGGCTGCAGTGACTGTCTCTTGGGTCCAGGGCTGGCCCAGCAGAGCGGCCTCCACATGGGCGGCGCGCATCGGCGTGCCGGCCATGCCGCCAAAGGCAATGCGGGCGGTGGTGACCTTGCCATCGGCCACGGTCACATTGAAAGCGCCAAGCACCGCAGAGATATCCTGGTCAAAGCGCTTGGAGAGCTTGTAGACCCGCAGGCTGTCCTCCTGGCGTGGAATGCTCACCGCTTCGACAAATTCACCCGGCGCGCGGTCCTGCTTGCCGTATTCGATGAAGAAGTCCTCGATGGCGATCGCGCGGCGGGCATCGCCCTTGCGCAGATGCAGTGTGGCGCCCAATGCGATGAGAGCTGGCGGGTTGTCCCCGATGGGGGAGCCATTGGCGATATTGCCGCCCACGGTCGCAGCGGCGCGCACCTGCTGGCTGGCAAAACGGCGGATCATCTCACCATAGGAGGGATGCAGCGGCGCAATCACCTCACGCATGCGGTTCATGTCTACCATGGCACCCAAACGGACTTCGCTGTCGCTGACAGAGATCTCTTTCAGATCCGCGCAGCCATCCAGGAAGATCATCTCGCCCAGGTCACGCAGACCTTTGGTGACCCAGAGGCCCAGATCGGTGGCGCCGGCCACCAGGCGGGCATCGGGCTTGGCGGCATAAAGCGCCGCCAACTCATCAGAGCTGGTCGGCATATTGGGCGCATCGCCCGCCGCGGGCAGCTCTTCCTTGGCGATCCACTGCGGCACCGGCATCTCCTCGACCGCCTCGGCGGCGCGGATGATCGGCGCATAGCCGGTGCAGCGGCACAGATTGCCTGCCAGCTGGTTGTCGTGATCCGTGTCGCCGTTCTTGTGAGCGGTGACCATCGACATCACAAAGCCGGGGGTGCAAAAGCCGCACTGGCTGCCGTGATGGGTGATCATCGCTTCTTGGACGGGGTGCAGCGTGCCATCGGCATCAGCGGCGCCCTCGACGGTGCGGATGGATTTGCCATTGAGCTGCGGCAGGAACAGGATGCAGGCGTTCAGAGGCTTTGACCCCTGGCCATCCGTCACCATGACGGTGCAGGCGCCGCAGTCCCCCTCATTGCAGCCTTCCTTGGTGCCGGTCAGCCCCTGCTCTTCGCGCAGAAAATCAAGCAGAGTCGCCGAAGGATCCCCGTCCTTCAGCGAAACCTCTTCACCATTCAGATGAAAGGTGATTGTCATCGTGTGAAACCCGTCGCCTTACCTAGTCCGCCCGTTATGCCAGTCCTTCGATGCGACGTAGAAGAGATGGCGGGCCTTGCATATGCTTGCTGCAAACAGCCTAGAAAGGCGGTGCTTGCTCTGGCAAGAAAAAGCGACTCTGCCATGCAGAATTTCTGCAGCGCAACATTTTCTCCGTAGGAACTGGTATTTCGTTATTTTTAAAGTGTTTTCCCTGCCGAATCCAGATGAAAACACCTCCACTGAGAAAGCACTTTCAAAACCGGTTTGATAATCCAGCACTTTGATTTGATGTTTTTGTGAGGCGGATTTTGCTGTCGGAGTGCCGCAGTTCCGCTCTTATCCTGGGCGCGGGGATCAGATAGCTTGGCTCTCATGACCAACACACCCCGATTCATTCACCTGCGCACCCATACGGAATATTCCCTGCTTGAGGGCGCTTTGCGCCTGAAAAAGCTGCCGGATCTGTGCAAGAAACACGAGATGCCCGCGATTGCGGTCACCGACAGCAACAACCTGTTTTCCGCATTGGAGTTTTCGGTCTCTGCCAGCGGTGCCGGGGTGCAGCCGATCATCGGCTGCCAAGTGGATCTGCGCTACTTTGAACCTGCGCCGGGCGAGCGGCCGAAACCGCCGGCCCCTCTGGTGCTGCTGGCCCAGAATGAGGCGGGCTATGAGCATCTGATGAAGCTCAACTCCTGCCTTTACCTGCGCCAGGGCGGTGAGCTGCCGCATGTGACCCTGGAGGAACTGGCGGAACTGGCTGGCGATGTGATCTGCCTCAGCGGCGGGCCGGATGGGCCGGTGGGTCGGCTGCTGCAGCAGGGGCAGCGCCCGGCTGCCGAAGAGCTGATGCAGCGGCTGAAGGCGATCTTCCCGGACCGGCTCTATGTGGAGCTGCAGCGCCATCCGGGCGAGCAAGGCCAGCCAGAGGCCGAAAAGCTGAGCGAGCGCGGCCATGTGGAAATGGCCTATGCCATGGACCTGCCGCTGGTCGCCACCAATGATGTCTACTTTCCAAATACGGAAATGTACGAGGCCCATGACGCGATGATCTGCATCGCTGAGGGCGCCTATGTGGACCAGGCAGAGCCGCGCCGCCGCCTGACCGCGCAGCATTACTTCAAAAGCCAGGAAGAGATGGTCGCGCTGTTCGCGGATCTTCCGGAGGCGATTGAAAACACCGTCGAGATTGCCAAGCGCTGCGCCTTCATGGCCTACCGCCGCGACCCGATCCTGCCCAAGTTTGCCGATGATGAGGTGGCTGAGCTGCGCCGCATTGCCAACGAAGGCCTGCAGCAGCGTTTGGCGGTGATCCCCCATGCGGTCAGCGTCGAGGAATACCAGGAACGGCTGGATTTCGAACTCGGCATCATTGAGGGCATGGGTTTCCCCGGTTACTTCCTGATCGTTGCCGACTTTATTCAATGGGCCAAGGATCACGATATTCCGGTGGGGCCGGGGCGGGGCTCGGGTGCGGGCTCTCTGGTGGCCTATGCGCTGACCATCACCGACCTTGATCCGCTGCGCTACTCATTGCTGTTCGAACGCTTCCTCAATCCGGAACGGGTCTCGATGCCCGACTTCGACATCGACTTCTGCATGGACCGCCGCGAGGAGGTGATCAAATACGTGCAGGAGAAGTATGGCCGCGACAAGGTCGGTCAGATCATCACCTTCGGTGCGCTCTTGTCCAAGGCGGCGGTGCGCGACATGGGCCGGGTTCTGCAGATGCCCTACGGCCAGGTTGATAGGCTGTCGAAACTGATCCCGGTCGAGGGCGTCAAGCCGATGTCCATCGTGGACAGCCTGAAGGAAGAGCCGCGCCTGCGCGAAGAGGCCGAAAACGAAGAGGTTGTCGACCGCCTCTTGAAATACGGCATGCAGGTGGAGGGGCTCTTGCGCTCTGCCGGTACCCACGCTGCGGGTGTGGTGATTGGTGACAGGCCCTTGGACGCGCTAGTGCCGCTCTACCGTGATCCGCGCTCTGACATGCCCGCGACCCAGTTCAACATGAAATGGGTGGAGCAGGCGGGGCTGGTGAAGTTCGACTTCCTGGGCCTCAAGACCCTTACCGTCATTCAGAACGCCATGGATCTGATCTTCCAGTCGGGCCGCGATCTGCATGTGGCCGAGGATGGCAGCCAGCTTTATGAGCCGCCCGAGGGGGCGGCAAATCAGATCAACGCCATCCCGCTGGATGACGCTGTGACCTACAAGCTCTACTCTGCGGCCAAGACGGTTGCGGTGTTCCAGGTGGAATCCACCGGCATGATGGATGCGCTGAAGCGCATGAAACCCAACTGCATCGAGGACATCGTGGCCCTGGTGGCGCTCTACCGGCCCGGTCCGATGGAGAATATTCCCACCTATTGCGAGGTGAAGAATGGTCTCAAACAGATCACTTCGGTGCACCCGCTGATCGACCATATCCTGGAAGAGACCCAGGGCATCATCGTCTACCAGGAACAGGTGATGCAGATTGCCCAGGTGATGGCGAATTACACGCTCGGTGGCGCCGACCTGCTGCGCCGCGCCATGGGTAAGAAGATCAAAGAGGCGATGGACGCCGAGCGCCCGAAGTTCGAGAAGGGTGCCGCAGAAAACGGCGTCGACAAGAAAAAAGCCTCGGAGGTTTTCGACCTCCTGGAGAAATTCGCCAACTACGGCTTTAACAAATCCCACGCCGCCGCCTATGCGGTGGTCAGCTACCAGACCGGCTGGCTCAAGGCGAACCACCCGGTGGAGTTCATGGCGGGCGTCATGAACTGCGATATCCATCTGACCGAGAAGCTGGCGATCTATTTCGAAGAGGTCAAAAAAGGCCTCGGCCTGCCTTATGTGCCGCCTTGCGTGAACCGCTCTGAAGCCACATTTAACGTGGTCAACGGTGAGCTGGTCTATGCGCTGGGCGCGCTGAAAAACGTTGGCGTTGATGTGATGCGGCTGGTGGCCGAAGCCCGGCGCGAAGACGGGCAAGAACGCCCCTTTGTCAGCATTTTCGACTTTGCCCGCCGGGTGAATCTGAAGAAGGTCGGCAAGCGCCCGCTGGAGATGATGACCCGTGCTGGTGCCTTTGATCAGCTGGACCGCAACCGCCGCCGGGTTTTTGAAAGCCTGGAGGCCTTGGTCAATTACTCTGCCGCCGTGCATGACCAGAAAAACTCCAATCAGGTCTCGCTGTTCGGCGAAGCCGGCGACGATCTGCCGGAGCCGCGCCTGGCGGGTACACCGGACTGGCTGCCGGCCGAGCGGCTCTCCGAAGAATTCAAGGCGATTGGCTTCTACCTCTCCGGTCACCCGCTGGACGACTATATGCCCGCCCTGAAACGCAAGGATGTGATGACGCTGGATGAGGTCATGGCCAAGGCCGAGCGCGGACCCTTCATGGCTAAGATGGCAGGGGTTGTGGCCGGGCGACAGGAGCGCAAGTCGCAGCGCGGCAACCGCTTTGCCTTTGCGCAGCTTTCGGACACCACCGGCGCCTATGAGGTGACGATCTTCTCTGATGTTTTGGAAAAGGCACGGGAGTATCTGGAAACCGGAAGTAAGGTGGTGATCACCGCTGAGGCCACCATGGAGAGCGATCAGCTGAAGCTTTTGATGCGCTCTGCCGGTCCGGTGGATGCGGCCATCGCCGATGCCGGTCGTTCTTCGCTGCGGGTGTATCTGGAAGATGCCACGGCAGTATCCACTGTGGCGCGGGTGCTGGGGGATGCGAAATCCGCCGCCAAAAGCGCCAGCCCAGGTGCTATTTACCTCTATCTGCAGGATCCGGGCCTGCCGGGGGATGTGGAAATGGATCTGGGCCAGATGTTCCCGATCAATCCCCAAATCAAAGGTGCTCTGAAATCACTGGAAGGGGTGATGGAGGTGGAGGAGATTTGACGCCGAAGGAGGCGTTGGCAGGTGTCAGCCCGGGCGGGAGCGGAACGCGCCCGCCGTGGGGCGGGCAGGCGCGTGACAATTGCTTGCGCAATTGCCGTGGAAACTCTGCTATTGGAATTACCCCGGCTTTGGTACCGGCATTTTGGCGACCTCTTTGCCCAATTTGATCGCATCCTTGATTTCCTTCTTCAGCGCTTTCCATACGCTTTTCAGGAGTTGTTTTGCCCGCTTGAGAGTGTTCAACACCACTGCAACCTCAGCAATCCAGCGAAAGATGATTTGCAGGACCCCCCGGAAGGTGTCGAGGATCATCAGGGCGCGGTTCAGTATATCCAGTTCACGCCAGATCTCATTCACCCAGCCAAAGACCTTACGCATGGCCTGAACATATTTGCGAATGACGGTTTTGAGGGTTCGCACCAGTTTGGTCTTGTCCGCCTCTTTCTTGATCGTGTTCAGGATGCGTTTGCCCAAGAGAAACATGGTTTTCAGCAATGCCTCTACCCGATCAAACAGATCCAAGAGTTTGGTCGCAGCTTTGACCAGCGTATCCACCGCCTTCTTGCCAACCGTGGCGACGATTTTCTTCACGACCTTGAGGATCTTTTTCAAGAAGTTGCGCAGCGGTGCCAGCAACCCGCGCACCCGTTTCCAGACGGTTTTCAGATAGTAAGTGATCCGCTTGTGCAGAGTTTCAACGTCTTTTGCGACCCGTTTGACGGGATCGTTTTTATCACCGGAGGGGGCCATTGGGGCTGCTCCTTTTCTGGTTCAAATCAATGAAATTGCCCCTGTGGTTAGGGCGAAAAAACTATCCAAGCAGTCTGGGGCAAGGGGTGCAAGCCGATCAAGGGGAAAAAATTCCTGCCTGTAGGTCCCTCGTTGGTACTCTGTAAGCCACCCGCTACCTCATGAAAAAGCCCCGCTCAAAGAGCAGGGCTTTGCAGAGTTTTGGCAGTAGAGAAGGGGCTCAGCCGCGTCCACGATAGGGCGGGACGCCCTGATCCGGGATCCAGACCCCTGCGGGCATCTCGCCGGTTTGCCAGAAGACATCGATCGGGATGCCGCCGCGCGGATACCAGTAACCGCCAATGCGCAGCCACTTGGGCTCCAGGAACTCAGCCAGACGGCGGGCGATGGAGATGGTGCAATCCTCATGGAAGGCGCCGTGATTGCGGAATGAGGTCAGGAAGAGCTTCAGCGATTTGCTTTCCACCAGCCAGTCACCCGGTACATAGTCGATAACCAGATGGGCAAAATCCGGCTGGCCGGTCATCGGGCAGAGCGAGGTGAACTCAGGCGCGGTGAAGCGCACATTATATAGCACATCGCTTTGCGGGTTCTCTACCCGCTCCAGCTCGGCTTCTTCGGGGTTTTGGGGAACGATGGTATCGCCGCCCAACTGTTTCAGATTGCTGTAGATACTGTCGGACATGACGGATCTCCTGTTGAATGCGGGGCGTCAGACGCCGCGTTTGTTGCCCCAGACCAGCACATGCAGCTGCGGCAAGACGCGTGGGGTATACCATTGATCAGCGGTCACTTTTTCGATCAGCCACAACAGGCGATCAGTAGCCTGATTGAGGTCAACCGGCAGCTCCGGGTCCACCTCCGGGTTGCCAGGCTGCAGGTAAAGAGGCAGATCGGGATAGCGCGCCGAAGCCTCCTTGGCCCAGGCATAGTCGGCATCATCAAAAATGACGATCTTCATCACAACCTGTTCACAGGCCTCGGCTGCCTTGAGGCAGGCGTCAAAGGAGGACCAGTCTGTGTCCTCTCCTGACGAGGGCGGTTTCGGGCTGAGTACCAGGGTATCGAGATCTCCAAACCAGGGTTTGGCAATAGATCCTTGGGTTTCGCAGGCAAAACCATAGCCCGCCGCATGACCCAGGCGGATCAACGGGGCGAAATCCTGGATGGCCGGATTGCCGCCCGAGATCGAGACGGTCAGCGGCTTGCCGCCCGAGAGGCGGCAGACCTCGTCAAAGACTTCATCCGCGCTCATCTTGGCCCAGTCATGGCGGTTTTCACTGTCAACCGCATGCAGGCTGTCGCACCAGGAACAGCGGTAGTCGCAGCCACCGGCGCGGACAAAGACCGTAGGCTCTCCGATCAAGGCGCCTTCGCCCTGGATGGTGGGCCCGAAGATTTCAGCGATGCGCAGGGTCATGGGCGGACCTCCGGGCGGTATTCGGCCCAGGTCTTGGGGGTCTCAGAGACCTTGACCGCTGTGACTTCGGGCCAGCGGGCATGGCTCCAGTCATAAAAATGCTTTGCCATGTTTTCCGCCGTCGAAGGCCCCTCAAGCACATCGTTCAGATGCCGGTGGTCGAAGGTGCCGTCGATATAGTCCTTCAGCGGCTTCAGCTCATGATAGTCGCGCACAAAGCCATCCGTGTTCAGCTCTCTGGCGGCGAGTTCGATCATCACGATGTAGTTGTGCCCATGCATCCGCGCGCATTGGTGATCTGCGGGCAGATGGGTCAGCTGATGCGAGGCGGAGAAATGAAACTCCTTGGTAATCCGGAACATCAGGCGCCATCCTTGCCGGCCACGGCGGCTTTCCAGAAATCTGGGTCCTCATAGGTGGTCGGGTCTTCGACGCCCGCCAGATGGAAGGCCTCGCGCCGCTCGACGCAGGTGCCGCAACGGCCGCATTGATGCTCGCCGCCTTTGTAGCAGGACCAGGTCTCGGCAAAGGGGGTGTTGTGCTTGGCGCCCGCCGTCACGATGTCCGCCTTGGAGCGATGCACGAAGGGCGTATAGAGCTGCACATCGGCATAGCCATCCAGGGCTGCGCGCTGCATGGCATCAAAGGCCTCGGTGAACTCCGGCCGGCAATCGGGGTAGATAAAGTGATCACCGCCATGCACGGCGGTGGCTACGGCCTCATCCCCATTGGCGGCTGCAATGCCGTAGGCAATAGTCAGCATGATGGCATTGCGGTTCGGGACCACGGTGACCTTCATGCTTTCTTCTTCGTAGTGCCCGTCCGGCACATCGATATCATCAGTGAGGGCTGAACCCGTCAGCGAAGCCCCGATGGAGCGCATATCGATGATGTCATGGGGCACGCCCAGCCGTTCAGCGGCGGCGGCGGCATAGTCGAGCTCTTTGCGATGCCGCTGGCCATAGTCGAAAGAGACAAGACGGGTCAGCTGATGTTCTTCAGCGACCATATGGGCAAGCGAAACAGAATCCAGCCCGCCTGAGCAGATAACGATAGTCTTCATGGTATAACCCTTGTTTTGATGACCGGGTAGGCTGCGACCGGTTGGGCGCGTCTAGCAGCCTGATGTGATCATCGCAAGGGGTTTGGCCGTATTACGACCAGAGGGCGAGCCGGGGAATTGGCGGCAGAGCTGCGCTCACAACAGAGTGCAGGGGTAGGTTTACCCAGGTGGCTCTAGTAATGCGGTGGGCGCTCATCCGAATAGACATGACCACCGCCCCCGGCCTGGTCACGCTCTGCCTCGCGCTGAACCAGTTTCTGCACCCAGGTGGCCAGGCTGGTGATCTCCTTTTGCTGCTCGGCGACCACATCGCTCAGCTCATCCACGGTTTTGGTCAGATGGGCGATCTTTTCTTCCAGCTCTAGCATCACATTCTCCTTGGGCTGCGCAACGTCATAAGCCCGGAAGCCTTGCCCGTCCATGGGCCTGCGCGTCAGTGTTGGGAAAACGGGCGTTCTTGGGCGTTCCATGCCCCGGCCCAGGCACAACCACCACTGAGGAGGGAAGCAATGGGCGATTTGATCGAGAAGGGACAGTCAGACGATACGCTTGTGCGGCAGGAGACGGCGGATGGGGTGACCACCATCACCATCTGCCGCCCCGCCAGGCGCAATGCGGTGGATCCTGTCACGGCCAAGGCGCTTTATGCGGCTTTCCTGTGTTTTGAAGCAAACAAAGAGGCCCAAGCGGCGGTCCTGACCGGGGAAGGGGGCTTTTTCTGCTCGGGGTTTGATCTGAAGTCGGCGGGCTCCGGCGCCTCGGATGAGTGGCTTGCCGGGCTTGAGATTGAAGCGGATTGGCGCGACCCGGTAACGGATCCACGTCCGGGTCCAATGGGGCCGACGCGCCTGATGCTGTCAAAGCCAGTTATCGCAGCCATTGAAGGACCGGCAGTGGCGGGCGGCATGGAGCTTGCCGCCTGGTGCGACATGCGCGTGATGGCCGAAGATGCACTGGCCGGTGTCTATTGCCGCCGCTGGGGCGTGCCTCTGATCGATGGCGGAACCGTGCGTTTGCCGCAGATCCTGGGGCAGGGCCGTGCCAATGATCTGATCCTGACCGGGCGTAGCCTGCCTGCAGAGGAGGCCTATCGGATCGGCTTTGCCGACCGTTTATGCCCTTCGGGAGAGGCGCTGGAAATGGCCCAGGCCATTGCGCATGAGTTGACGCGCTTCCCGCAGGGGTGCCTGCGGGCAGATCACCTCTCGGCACGTATGCCATCCATGGAGCTCTCCGCAGCGCTGAGACGGGAATGGAGATCTGCCAAGACTTTTATCGCAGAGGGGCGTGCCGGGGCGAAACGTTTTGCGGATGGATTGGGTCGCTCGGGCGATTTCAGCCGCATCTGATATCCCATTCACCTATCCTTCGCCCTATCATTCTCCTGTCATGATTACGGATTAGGCAGCGCCGCATCCGGGTAGGCCCCGGGTGCCGCCAGCTCTTCTGTCGCCTTGCTCATGAGGGCGGCTTGGGCTAGACCGCGCGGCGAGTGAATGACCAAAACCCACCCGTGAGGAGGCCTTTTGATGGCCAAGATCAAGAAACAGCCCCGTCCAAAGGCGATAACGCCCAAAGGATTTCGTGACTATTTCGGCGAAGAGGTGACCCAGCGTTCCGAAATGCTGCGCACCATCGCGGGTGTTTATCATCATTACGGGTTCGAGGCGCTGGAAAGCTCTGCGGTGGAAACCGTTGAGGCGCTGGGCAAGTTCCTGCCCGATGTCGATCGCCCCAATGCAGGCGTCTTTGCCTGGCAGGAAGCGGATGAGCACGACCCCGAAGGCAAGCCGGGTGACTGGATGGCGCTGCGCTATGACCTGACGGCCCCTCTGGCGCGGGTCTATGCCCAGCACCGCAACGAGCTGCCCAGCCCCTATCGGCGCTATGCCATGGGGCCGGTCTGGCGCAACGAAAAGCCGGGGCCGGGCCGGTTCCGCCAGTTCTACCAGTGTGATGCTGATACCGTCGGCACGGCTTCAATGGCAGCGGATGCGGAGATCTGCATGATGCTCAGCGACACGCTGGAGCGCGTCGGCATTCCGCGCGGCGATTATCTGGTGCGGGTCAATAACCGCAAGGTTCTGAACGGCATTCTCGAAGCCATGGGCCTGGCCGAAGATGACCCCAAGCGCGATGACGTTCTGCGCACCATCGATAAGTTCGACAAGGTCGGCGAAGCGGGCGTGCGCGAGCTGCTCACCAAGGGCCGACTGGATGCATCCGGCGCCTATATCGATGGCGTCGGCCTGGGCGATGCGCAGGCAGATCCGGTTCTCGCTTTCTTGACCTCGCGGGCAGATGATGTTGCGGGCACCATGCAGAACCTGCGCGCCGCTGTCGGCGACAGCAAGACCGGCCTCGAAGGCATCGGCGAGCTGGAGCAGATCGGTGAATTGCTTGCCGCAGGCGGCTACGGTCAGGACCAGATCCTGATCGACCCCTCCATCGTGCGCGGACTTGGCTATTACACCGGCCCGGTGTTCGAGGCCGAGCTGACCTTTGAGATCTTTGACGAAAAGGGCCGCAAACGTCAGTTCGGGTCGGTTGCTGGCGGCGGTCGCTATGACGGTCTGGTCAAGCGTTTCACCGGTCAGGAAGTTCCGGCTGTTGGCCTGTCGATTGGTGTGGACCGTCTGCTGGCCGCCCTGCGCGAGAAGGGTCGTCTCGATGCGACCCCAAAGGGCCCCGTTGTGGTGACGGTCATGGACCGGGCGCGTATGGCGGACTACCAGAGCATGGTAGCAGAGCTTCGCAATGCAGGCATCCGGGCGGAGGTTTACCTCGGCAATCCAAAGAATTTCGGCAATCAGCTGAAATACGCAGATAAACGGAACTCTCCGATTGCGGTAATCGAGGGGGGCGACGAGAAAGAGAAGGGCGTCATCCAGATCAAGGATCTGATCCTGGGCGCCAAGATCGCCGAGAGCGCAACACTGGAAGAATGGAAAGAACGCCCTAGCCAGTTTGAAGTGCCCCGTGGTGACCTGATCGCCAAAGTGCGTGAGATCCTTGCCAGCCAGGACGAACCCGATGAGTGACCGCTCCATGACCCTGGCCCGGGCCACCCGGATCCGGATGAACTTTGAAGCCGCAGGCGCCCAGGTGGTGGATCCGCCCTACCTGCAGCCTGCGGGCACCCTGCTGGACCTCTATGGTGAGGATATCCGCGCGCGCGCCTATGTGACCTCTGATGCGGTACGGGGTGAGCAGATGCTGCGCCCGGATTTCACCGTGCCCGTGGTTGAGATGCATATGCGCCACGGTGCCGAGCCCGCCCGTTATACCTATGCAGGCGAAGTTTTTCGTCGACAAGAACAGGACCCGGAGCGTGCCAGCGAGTATTTGCAGGTGGGTTATGAGGTTTTTGACCGCAGCGATTCCGCGGGTGCGGATGCAGAGGTTTTTGCGCTCTTTGCGCTGCAGCTAAGGGGCTTGCCACTGCGGGCTGCAACAGGGGATATCGGGATCCTCATGGCTGCGGTTCAGGGGCTGGAGACAACTGAAGTGCGCAAAGCGGCCCTGATGCGCCACATCTGGCGCCCGCGCCGGTTTCGCGCCCTGCTGGATCGATTTGCCGGACGTACTCCACCACCAGAAAGCCGTCGCAAGCTGTTGGAAACCGAAGGAACTCTGACAGGATCCGCTGTTGAGGTCGGCAAACGCCGTGCCCATGAGATCCAAGCCCGCGTGGATCTTCTGCGTGAGGATGCCAAGGCGCCTCCAATTGCCGAGCATGAGCTTTTGGCGCTGGAAGCCTTGATGATGGTGCGCGAAACCCTGCCTTTTGCCACGGAGCAGCTGCGCGATATCGCGGTGGATCTGCCACAGATCAACCCCGCGCTGGATCGGCTCGACGCCCGCGCGGCAGCGCTGAAAGCTCGTGGTATCGACATCGATAACCTCGATTTTGAGGCCTCTTACGGGCGCACCTCGATGGAATATTACGATGGCTTTGTCTTTGGCTTCTATGCTGAAGCGCGCCCGGACCTGCCGCCGATTGCCAGTGGTGGCCGCTATGACGCCCTGACCCGTCAATTGGGGCAGGGAGCTGAAATCCCTGCGGTCGGAGGTGTGTTGCGTCCGGATCTAATGCTGGAACTCGAGGAGGGCCAGTCATGAGCCTCAAACTTGGGGTGCCCTCCAAAGGGCGCTTGATGGAAAAGACCTTTGACTGGTTCGCCAAACGCGGTGTGACCCTGTCACGCACCGGCTCGGATCGGGAATATGCCGGTGCCATCGAGGGCGTCGAGGGCATGGAGCTGGTGCTGCTCTCTGCCGGTGAAGTGCCGCGTGAACTGGCTGCTGGGCGGATCCATCTGGGGGTGACCGGCACAGATCTGATCCAGGAGAAGTTGCCGCTTTGGGAGCAGCAGCTGGAAGAGTTGCGCCCCTTGGGCTTTGGTCATGCGGATCTTATTTTGGCTGTGCCGCAGTGCTGGGTCGATGTGGATTTGCTGGATGATCTCGATGCGGTGGCCGCCTCTTTCCGGCAGGGCCATGGGCACCGTCTGCGCATTGCGACCAAATACCACCGGTTGGTGCGGGAGTTCCTGACCAATGCCGGAGTTGCGGATTATCAGCTGGTGGACAGCCAGGGAGCGACGGAGGGCACGGTTAAGAATGAAACCGCCGAAATCGTCGCCGATATAACCTCAACCGGGGAGACGCTACGCGCCAATCACCTAAAGCTGTTGAGTGACGGCTTGGTGCTGAGATCCCAGGCCACCCTCTGGCGTAGTCGCGTCGCAAAATACAGTGACGCAGAGAAAGCGGCTCTGAAGCAGCTCCTCGATCTCCTGGGAAGCTGAGCGCCCGCGCGTCAGCGCGGGCCCGGCCCAACCCTGGCTGAGCATCTATGATGCTCCGTGAAGGGGCGGGAGAGCTTCCGCTATCATTCAAATGCACCCAGAGAGACACGTGACGGGGAGGCTCCCGCCCGTCGTCGACCCCTTTGGGTTGCTCCTCCCGTTGGGCCGAGCGCCGGACAAAGTCCGGCGCTGATGCGCCGAAAGTGATGATGGCTAGAGGACGCCAATGTCCGCTAACGCTTGGGAAAGCTCCTCTGGCAAAGCATCCTCTTGTTCGCGACCTGGCGTCAGATCCGGGGGGCTATCTTCCGGTTTGAGGTAGCGCCAGCCTTGAAAGGGGCGTTTGGGGGCGGTAGTCGTGCGGTGAATTTCCGGATCCAAAATGATGGCACAACGGCGAATGCCATCCTCGCCTATGACTTCGTCGAGTCTCAACACTCTTTGACGGCATTGGATCAACCCTTTGATGACCCAGAAGATCGAACCGCCCTGCAGGATTTCATCTTCTCGCTTTGGCCACATGCGCGTCACATGCCGCGGCAATGCTTCAGGCAGTTCCGCGCGCCGCATCTCTTGCCAGGCTATCAGCCCTTCGACGCTCTCTGTTCCAACCGAGAGCTTCACCAAATTGGTATATTTCTGCACAGTTCCCCCAAGAGTGTCGTCTAGAACCGCACCACCATATCGCAGTTTGAGCTGCAAAGTCAGCATGGCTTTGGGGTTCGGGAGGTTCAAATCTCACTAAGGCAATCACGTTTCATGGAGGAAACACCGGTGTGGTTGGGTGCAACTAGACCGTCGTAGCTTATCAAAGGGATCTGAGACCGGTTTTGCCCACAAGATATCCACAGAGTCGCCCCCTGTGCAGTGTCCATATAGTGGCAGGTGGGGTTTTTCCAGCAATATCTTGTGCCTTGCTGGTAATAATTTCTCAAGGATTCGCGATTTTACGCGTTGAGAAATTCCATAAGCCTGTAGTATCGAGGCCGCCACTCTCGACGCCACAGGACTCAAAGGATTCGCCAAATGAGCCGTTTTGCTGCCCCCATCGCCGAACAGATCTGGGATATGAAATACCGCTTCAAACAGGCGGATGGGACGCCGATTGATGTCACTGTCGAAGACAGCTGGCGTCGGATTGCCCGCGACCTTGCCCGCGCAGAGCAAGATCCGGAGGCCTGGGAAGGTAAATTCTATGAGGCTCTGGAAGATTTTAAATATCTGCCAGCAGGTCGGATTACAGCAGGTGCAGGCACCGCACGCCAGGTGACCCTGTTCAATTGCTTTGTCATGGGCACTGTCCCAGACAGCATGGGCGGTATCTTTGACATGCTCAAGGAAGCGGCGTTGACCATGCAGCAGGGCGGCGGCATCGGCTATGACTTCTCCACCATTCGCCCACGCGGGGCAGATGTGAAGGGCGTAGCGGCGGATGCCTCTGGACCTCTTTCCTTTATGGATGTCTGGGATGCTATGTGCCGTACCATCATGTCGGCGGGCAGCCGTCGCGGCGCGATGATGGCGACCATGCGATGTGATCACCCGGACATTGAGCAGTTCATTACCGCCAAATCCGATCCGGCGCGGTTGCGCATGTTCAACATGTCGGTGCTGGTCACAGATGACTTTATGGAAGCGGTGAAGGCGGATGGCTCTTGGGAGCTGCAGTTCGGCGGCAAGGTTTATCACACTGTTGAAGCCCGTGATCTTTGGAACAAGATCATGCAGGCGACCTATGATTTTGCTGAGCCGGGTGTGATCTTCATTGATCGTATCAACAAAGCCAATAACCTAAGCTACGTGGAAGATATCTGCGCCACAAACCCCTGCGGTGAGCAGCCCCTACCGCCCTATGGCGCTTGCCTCCTTGGTTCGATCAACATGGCGCGGCTTGTGTCCAATCCCTTTGAGAAGAACGCCGGATTGAACCAGGAAGCGATGCAGGAACTGGTCGCAACTGCCGTTCGGATGATGGACAATGTTGTTGATGTCTCCAAGTTTCCGCTGGAGGCGCAGGCCCAGGAAGCCCAGAACAAACGCCGGATTGGCCTGGGTGTGACGGGTCTGGCGGATGCGCTTTTGATGCTGGGCCTGGAATATGGCTCCGACGAAGCGGCGCGTCAGACCGATGAGTGGTTGCACGGTATCGCCCGCGCCGCCTATCTGGCTTCGGTGGAATTGGCCAAGGAGAAAGGCGCTTTCCCCCTGTTTGATGCCGATGCCTATCTGGCCTCAGGCAACATGCTGAACATGGATGAAGACGTGCGCGAAGCGATCCGCACCCATGGTATTCGCAACGCGCTGCTGACTTCCATCGCGCCCACCGGCACCATTTCCTTGTATGCAGGGAACGTGTCTTCGGGGATCGAACCGGTCTTTGCCTATGCCTATACCCGCAAGGTACTGCAGAAGGACGGCAGCCGCACCGAGGAGGAAGTGGTCGACTATGCGGTGCAGATGTACCGTGAGAAGTTCGGCGCCGATGCCAAGCTGCCCGGTTTCTTTGTCAACGCCCAGACACTCTCGCCTGCAGCCCACGTCAAAATGCAGGCGGCGGCGCAGAAATGGATCGACTCTTCGATCTCCAAGACCATCAACTGCCCGGAAGACATCTCCTTTGACGATTTCAAAGATGTCTACATGCAGGCCTGGGATCAGGGCTGCAAAGGCTGCACGACCTACCGTCCAAATGATGTGACTGGCTCGGTTCTGACCGTAAGTGAGAACGCTGACACCGCCCCTGGTGAAACCGCACAGGCTCCACATGACAGTGGTTCGGATGCCAATGGCGCCGAGGTCGTCTATATGTCCGAACCGCTGGATCGCCCGCAGAGCCTGGAAGGCCATACCTACAAGCTGAAGTGGCCAGACAGCGAGCACGCGATCTACCTCACCATCAATGACATCATCATCAACGGCCACCGCCGCCCGTTTGAGGTCTTCATCAACTCCAAGAATATGGAGCATTATGCCTGGACTTTGGCGCTGACCCGGATGATCTCAGCGGTGTTCCGTCGCGGCGGTGATGTTTCTTTTGTGGTGGAAGAGCTGAAAGCTGTGTTTGACCCGCGCGGCGGTGCCTGGGTGCAGGGGAAATATATCCCTTCGATCCTGGCGGCGATTGGCGGAGTGATCGAGACCCATATGGTCAAGACCGGCTTCCTGGAAGGCGAGGGCATGGGGCTGAAGTCCGATCCGCAGGCTGAAGTGGTGAACCTCAACGCGCCTCGGGGGAAACCCTGCCCAAGCTGCGGCCAGTATGATCTGCAAATGGTCGAAGGTTGCATGACCTGCCGCAGCTGCGGCCATTCGAAGTGCGGGTAGCAGCATAGGTCTTTGGGTGTTGTTGTGAAAACCAACAACAGTTTGCAATTTGACCAACTTAAGTTGCAATTCTGACCACTAAAGATTTGCCATCGCCCCTATCGGGCGGTGGCAAATACCTTTCTAGGAGTGAAGCAAGACCGATCAGGTGTTTGGCCATTATTTCCGTTCTGACGGTTGCATTTAGTGAAACGGTCCGTCGCCGCCAAGCACCAGGATTTTAGAACGCTGCGGGGCAACTCGCCATTGCGGTCATTGGTTGGAATCCACTTGGCATTTCGACAGCAGAGAATGCAGGACTGCCGTGGTGTATTTCGGGGCGTGACAGCACAACTAACAATCTTGGCATCGAACACCTTGGGGCCTATGGTGATCCCAACAAGCTACCGAAGTGTTGTAAGATATTTGATTTGAAGAGAGTAAGACTGCGTTGAAGCAACGCGGATCGTTGTCGATCTGGTTTGACCCGGAGATGGTCTGGGTGCCGCCGCCGAGCGGCAAGCGTGGGCGCCAGTGCCAGTTCAGCGACGCTGCGATCCAGGCAAGTGCTGTTCGGTATGCCATTGCGACAAACGACCGGCTTCGTGGAGAGCCTTTTGCGGTTGGCCAAGCTGGACTGGGCCGTTGGACTGGGCCGTGCCAGACTACAGCACCCTGTGCCGCCGCCAGAGAACGCTGAACGTGAGCCTTCCGTATCGCGGCGGCACGGGCCCGCTGAACCTGCTCATCGACAGCACCGGCATCAAGGCCGAGAGTGAAGGTGAGTGGAACGCCCGCAAGCATGGCGGGCCGAAACGCCGGATATGGCGCAAGATACAGATAGGGATCGACGAGGAAACACTGGAGGTTCGAGCTGTTGAGGTTACTATCAGCAAGGTTGGCGATGCTCCCATGCTGCCCGAGTTGCTGAACCAAGTCCCGCCCGATCAGAACATTGGCTCAGTCACAGCCGATGGTGCCTATGATACCCTCAAATGCCACGACGCGATTGCCGCCCGTGGCGCTCATGCCGTCATCCCGCCCCGAAAAATGCCAAGCCGTGGAAGCCCACGAGCGCCGGGACCATCGCCAGAAACGCAGCGATCAATGCTTCGCGATACCTGGGCAGTGCCCTGTGGCGACAATGGAGCGTATAGCACCGCCGAAGCCGTGTCGAAACGAAGATGCATTGCGTGAAACTGATGGGGCAGAGCCTCATGGCGAGGGGCTTCAATCGGCAGGTCGCGGAAATCCAGGTCCGCATCGCCGTGCTCAACCGCTACACAGCACTTGGCATTCCCGTCCCCGGCATCGGGCTTCAAGATTGGCCAACGGTGCCCCGATGCAAGATCTGGATGGCGTGGCTCCGATTCTGGAGCACCGTACTCGTCTCGGATCTGGTCTATGAGATTGAGACAGCGGGCGACAAGAGAATCCTAGCCTCCTCTGGCCGTCATCGCCAGGAGCTTTCGACACAACTCGGTCGCTACAACGGGAACGATATTGTAGGCACCTGCCAATCTTCGGAGGGAACGCGCTGAGAGACAACGCTTTCGATCGCTTGCCGACCCACGTATGAGTGCCCGGTTTTCGTGGTGAAACCGATCAGCATCAGTCAACCGTCCACGCCAGGGTCTTCGGCAATTGCGCTTTCTAACGAGCCAAGCTGCTTCGTTGTCGGCCCATCCTTCAGGAGGTCCTGGACATAGGCGCGAACCGCTGAGAGCTCCGAGATTAGGCCACCCAATTCGCGTTGCCAATGCCATCCGTCGTATAACTCGCTGTCGGGAGCGCCGCTGACGGTCAAGTCAACAAAGCGGCGCGCGGCGGAGACGGTGCTGAAGCCGTTCTTTGATGCGCCATTGGTTCGAGCACAATGGGCGACGCGCTGAAACAGCGCGGTTCGCTATCAATTTCCATATCTCGTGGGCAACGTGACATTGCCCCGTCGTCGCCCATCCGCTATCACTCCCGCCAGCGAATTCCCCCATCATGGAGCAGTCACATGGCCGCCTATCAATATGTCTACCACATGCAGGGTGTCTCCAAGACCTACCCCGGTGGCAAGAAGTGCTTTGAAAACATCCACCTCTCCTTTCTGCCCGGCGTGAAGATCGGTGTGGTTGGCGTCAACGGAGCCGGTAAATCCACCCTGATGAAAATCATGGCCGGTCTGGATAAGGACTTCACCGGTGAGGCCTGGGCTGCCGAGGGCGCCAAGGTTGGCTACTTGCCACAGGAGCCGCAGCTGGATGAGAGCCTCTCTGTGCGCGAAAACGTCATGCTGGGCGTGGCGGAAAAGAAAGCCAAGGTCGATCGTTTCAACCAGATCGCGGTGGAGATGGCCGAGAACTACACTGATGAGCTGATGGAGGAGATGACCACCCTTCAGGACGCCATCGATGCTGAGAACCTCTGGGATCTGGACAGCCAGGTCGATGTCTCGATGGAGGCGCTGCGTTGCCCGCCGGATGATGCGCCGATCAAGGACCTCTCAGGTGGTGAGCGTCGCCGTGTAGCGCTGTGCAAACTGCTGCTCGAAGCACCCGACATGCTGCTGCTCGATGAGCCGACCAACCACCTCGATGCAGAAACAATCGCCTGGCTGCAGCAGCACCTGATCGACTACAAGGGCACCATCCTCTGCGTCACCCACGACCGTTACTTCCTGGATGACATCACCGGCTGGATCCTGGAACTCGACCGCGGCCGTGGCATTCCCTATGAGGGCAACTATTCTGCCTGGCTGGAGCAGAAAGCCAAGCGCCTGGAGCAGGAAGCCCGCGAAGACAAATCCAAGCAAAAGACGCTGGAGCGCGAGCTGGAATGGATGCGTCAGGGCCAGAAAGCCCGTCAGGCCAAATCCAAGGCCCGTATCGCTGCCTATAACGAGATGGCTGGCCAGTCCGAACGCGAAAAAGTCGGTCGCGCCCAGATCGTTATCCCCAATGGTCCGCGTCTGGGCTCCAAGGTGATCGAGGTCAGCGGCCTGTCCAAGCACTTTGGCGACAAGCAGCTCATTGAAAACCTGGAATTCTCACTGCCACCGGGTGGCATCGTCGGTGTGATCGGCCCGAACGGCGCCGGTAAATCCACCCTGTTCAAGATGCTGACCGGTCAGGAACAGCCCGATGAGGGCAGTGTGGAATATGGCGATACCGTCAAGCTCTCCTATGTGGATCAGTCTCGCGATGATCTGAACGACAAAGACACCGTCTGGGAGGCAATTTCAGGCGGCGCCGAGATTATCGAACTGGGTGACGCGCAGGTGAACTCCCGGGCCTATTGCTCCTCGTTCAACTTTAAGGGCGGCGACCAGCAAAAGCCGCTGAACCTGCTATCGGGTGGTGAGCGCAACCGTGTCCACATGGCGCGCCTCTTGAAAGAGGGCGGCAATGTGCTGCTGCTCGACGAACCGACCAACGACTTGGACGTCGAGACCCTGCGTGCGCTGGAAGACGCACTGGTGGATTTTGCCGGCTGCGCCGTTGTGATCTCCCACGACCGTTTCTTCCTCGACCGGATCTGTACCCACATGCTGGCCTTTGAAGGCGACGCCCATGTGGAATGGTTCGAAGGCAACTTTGAGGACTACGAGGAAGACAAGAAGCGCCGCCTCGGTGCCGACGCGCTGGAGCCCAAGCGCCTGAAGCACAAGAAGTTTGTGCGGTGACCCAATTAAGGCGGCCATCTGGCCGCCTTTCCTTTTTCTGCTGCTAGCTCCCACGAGCATAAGGTCCTCACCTGACCTTGGGAGGGCGCGAATGCGCCTTCCCCGGGGGAAGGTCAGGCGCGGGCCTGGCGGCCCAGGGGCAAGCCCGCAACCGTCACCTTCCAAAGCAGCCTGCGCTAGCGAGGGGCTCCGCCCGTCTACACTTCAAACAGTCGCCCGGACTGTTTGTCCCTGCGGGAACCAGTGTGAACTCCACGGGGGGAAGGTCAGGCGCGGGCCGGGCCACTGCGTGGCACGTCCCATGGGAAATGCTGCCAATGTTGCGCTTTGAATCGAACTTCTGGTTGCGATGGGCTCCGCCCGTCTACACTTTGCGGCAACGCGGGAAGCGACGTGAACTCCTCCATAGGGCAGGGGGGCTCCGCTTGGTCTGATAAGGTCCAGGGCCTTGCGCGACAGGTGATTGAACTCTCTGCGGGTTTATGTGCATCAAGGCTCCTATGACGTGCCATTTGCCAAATATTCCACGAGGCCTCCGCGTGGGGCTATTGGGGGGATCCTTTGATCCGCCGCACCAGGGGCATGTGGCGATCACCAAAGCAGCGCTGCAGCGTTTTGATCTGGACCAGATCTGGTGGATGATCTCGCCCGGTAACCCGCTAAAGGGCCATGCCCCGGCCAAAATGACCCGTCGCATCAAGGCGGCGCAAGAGATCATGCAGCACCCCAGAGTGCGCATCAGTGATGCTGAACTGCAATTGGGCACGCGCTACACGGCAGAAACACTTGCCGCTTTGACCCATCGCTACCCGGAGGTGCGCTTTACCTGGTTGATGGGTGCGGACAATCTCGCGCATTTCCATCGCTGGAAGGACTGGCAGGATATCATGGAGAGGGTGCCGGTGGGCGTGATCGCACGACCCGGCGACCGGATCGCCGCGCGGCTTTCTCCGGCGGCACGGATCTATCGCGGAGACATGCTGAAGGCAGGGCAGAGCCGCCTCCTTTCAGCAGCCACGGCCCCTGCCTGGTGCTTTATCAACCTTCCTATGGTGGACGAAAGCTCTAGCAGGATCCGGTCGGCCGGAAACTGGCCCTCGCAGGACTAGAGCGGAATTGAGGGGGCAGAGCGCGGGCAGGAGGCGATTGGCCAGAAATCGCGCCAGCCCTGCTGCATTCCTGCCGTGCTTTAGCCAGGGTTGCAGTCAAAAATCCCTGCCAATTCTCGCCTTTGAGGGGAGAATCTGGAGCAGGAGTTCTGTAATGGTGTATGAAACTGTAGAAAAAGCCGAGTTCAAGCGGGTTTGTTTGCCGTTTAGAAGCAATTTTATTAGATACTGACAGACATGATTTCGAGAAGAAACTTTATCGCTTCAGCCCTGGCCACTCTGGCGGCCACCCCTGGTCTGGCCAATGCGCCACGCGTCTCTCTGCGACCCATGGGGCGCAAAGGGATTGCCCTTTCGGTGCCAAGTGGTGGGCTCAAGGCGCTTTTGGCAGAAGCTGGCCTGCGCGGGCAAATAGCCTGTGCGGTTGCCGATGCTGCGAGTGGAAAACTGCTGGAAGCCCACGCTGGAGATATGGAGCTTCCACCGGCCAGTGTCGCCAAGGCTCTGACGGCACTTTATGCCTTGGATGTCTTGGGCGCAGATCACCGCTTTGCAACGCGGTTGCTTACCAGCGGAACCCTCATCGGGGGGGTCCTAAAGGGGGATCTGATCTTGGCAGGGGGCGGGGATCCTATGCTTACCTCTGACCATCTGGCGCAGCTTGCGCGGGCGTTGAAAAATGCCGGTGTGCGCGAAGTCCGTGGCAAGTTTCTGGTCTGGGACGGTGCCCTGGCGGCGGTGCATAGTATCGACCCGGGGCAACCTGACCACGTGGGCTATAGCCCGGCGGTTTCTGGTCTGGCGCTGAACTTCAATCGGGTGCATTTCGAATGGAAACGCGCCGGAAAAGGCTGGGCCGTAAGCATGGATGCGCGGACAGAGAAATACCGCCCAGAGGTCAGCGTGGCGCATATGAAAGTCGCCAACAGAGCGCTGCCGGTTTACACCTATGCAGATCGTGGTGGCGTGGATCGCTGGACTGTCGCCAGCCAGGCCCTGGGCAAGGGCGGATCACGTTGGCTGCCCGTGCGGCGCCCGGCTTTGTATGCGGCGGATGTGTTCCGGACCATGGCGCGCGCCAACGGGATTTCTCTGAAACAGGCTAAACTGGTCAAAGCACTCCCTGACAGCAAAGTGCTGGCGCAGCATTATAGTCCACCGATGGATGTCATGCTGAAAGGTATGCTGAAATACTCTAACAATCTGATGGCAGAGATGATTGGCATGTCGGCAACGGCGGCGCGAACCGGGAAACGCCCCGCCGGATTGAAAGCCTCGGCTATAGAAATGTCGCGCTGGGCAGCGGCTAAATATCAGACCAAGGATATTCGAATGGTCGACCATTCTGGACTTGGCGAAGCCTCACGGGTGACGCCCAAAGCGCTCTTGCCGGTGCTTGTCCGGGCGCATCGTGCTGGTGCCTTGAAACCGCTGCTCAAGAGCTTCCCGTTGCGCGATTCAAAAGGTCGCGTTCTCAAAGGGCATCCGATCAAAGTTGCGGCCAAGACCGGAACCCTGAACTTTGTGTCGGGGCTGGGTGGTTTCATGACCGCAGCGGACGGGCGCGAACTGGCCTTTGCGATTTTCTCGGCAGATAGCAAGGCGCGAGCGCAGATCTCACGCGCGGAACGTGAACGTCCCAAGGGGGCCCGTGGCTGGAACCGACGTGCAAAGCGACTCCAACAGCGACTGATCGAGCGTTGGGGAGTAGTCTATGGCAGCTGACCTGGTAGGGGCAGGCAATTGCCATCTATTGCCTGTTTGGGCAGGTTGATGAGATCCAATCCGGCAATGCATCGCAGGTTGACCGCCCATCCTGAAAAGGGCTGAAAACCTGTAAGCGCTCTTTCTTCCTCGGTTGCCTCTCTGGGGCGGCGGAAAGGTGAAATCCCGCAGATCTGGCAAAAGTAGTCCCTGGCGCTGCCTGTGCCCCATCGATAGGCTGATAGTCTATCCCATGGTGTCAGAAGGCGAAACGCCTGCTGTGGCACACGGAAATTCAGCGCGCCCCTCATCTTGCAGATCGAGCAGTTGCAGATACGGGCGTGATCTATTGCGGCATCAATTTCAAATTTGATCTGGCGGCAATGGCATGCCCCCTCCCAGGTTCGAAAACTGATGTCAGGCAACAGGTCTAAACCATGTGACGGGCGCGCGCACCACGCTCGATCGCTGCGGCATGTAGCCGGTCGATATCCAGCTCATAGCGCATTTCCGCCAGAAACTCGAGTTCGGTTTCAGCAAGCTTGCCATCCGCTGCGGCCACATCACAGGCCAGCGCATAGGCTGTCTCATTCAGACGCTCGGGCAGGTCCTCTCGGATCAGGCCAAAAAGAGCTTCGAGCCCGTCTTCCTGTTCAAACAGGTCAAACACAGTTCGAGAGACACGCTGCACGCGATCGATGTCATAGTCGCCAAAGACCGGCAGCATGTTCACCGCTGACTGGATCTTGACCAGCTCGGCGGTCCGGATGTTCTCGTCGGATGCGGAAACCGCAACCATCAGGGCCACAAGGCAATCCTGCGGAGACATCGTGTGGGGGGCTTGCTCGCTCATTTGGCGTCCTTTTCAATCAGTCCTTGTTTGGAGAGGATAGGTATGACCCAGGACAGGTTCAACTGCCGCTGTGGCTCAAAATGGGAATATCTTTGCCCAGGTTTGATGCTGCTTGGCTACGCGCATTGATTGTGTAGGGTGAACCTATTTGCGGCAACGGAATGCGAGGGGGAGAGATGACCAGAACCGGATCATGCTTCTGCGGGGCGGTGACTTACCGGATTAAAACAGAGGTTTTTGGCGCCCGGTCCTGCCATTGCTCTCGGTGCCGCAAGGCCTTCAGTGCCCAGGCAAGCGCCTATGCACTGGTGCAGCCAGGGAGCTTCAGCTGGGTCAGCGGTGAAGAGTATCTCTCAGTTTTTCCGCCGGAAGGGCCTGCCTCAAAGGCATTTTGCCGGATATGCGGATCAGCCCTGTGCGGGATCTACGAGGGAGAGGTGCACGGGATCACGCTGGGTTGCTTGAATGAAGATGAGGGCATCGAGCTGAAGGCGCATATCTTCACCGGGTCCAAGGCCGCTTGGGAGGATCTGCCAGCGGGTGTCCCGAAGTTCGAAGAGTTTCCGCCAGATCTGCAGCTCATCACCAAGCCCTAGCGGTTTTAACTGCTGCACCCCGGAAGGCAGTTGCAGTTGACTTATGCTGCAGAGGCACAATAGAGAGGCATGCCAGATCGCGCCCGCGTCTCTGGCAATCCCCAAGTCAACAGACGCCGTTGGAGAACAAGATGTCTAATCTGCGCGAAGAAGCTCTGAAGAGCAAAGCCTGGCCGTTTGAAGAAGCCCGTCGGGTCCTCAAACGTTATGCCAAGGGCGCGCCGGAGAAGGGTTATGTTCTGTTCGAGACCGGCTATGGCCCATCCGGCCTGCCGCATATCGGCACCTTCGGTGAGGTTGCTCGCACCACCATGATCAAAACCGCCTTTGAGGTGATCAGCGACATCCCGACCAAGCTGATCTGCTTCTCGGACGATCTGGATGGCATGCGCAAAGTGCCGGGCAATGTGCCCAATGCCGACAGTCTGCAGGAGCATCTGCAAAAGCCACTGACTTCGGTGCCTGATCCCTTTGGCACCCATGAAAGCTTTGGCCACCACAACAACGCCATGCTGCGCCGCTTCCTCGATACCTTTGGTTTTGAGTATGAGTTCTATTCGGCACAGGAGTTCTATCAGTCCGGCCAGTTCGACGAGGTGCTGAAGCGCGCTGTTGAAAAGTACGACGACGTGATGGCGATTATGCTGAAAAGCTTGCGTGAGGAACGCCGCCAGACCTATTCGATCTTCCTGCCGATCCACCCGGAGACCGGCCGCGTTCTCTATGTGCCGATGAAGAAAGTCTGTGCTGAGACCTATACCGTCACCTTCGATGACGAGGACGGCAAGGAATGGACCCTGCCTGTCACCGGCGGCAATGTGAAGCTGCAGTGGAAGCCGGATTTCGGCGCCCGCTGGGCGGCGCTGGGCGTTGACTTTGAGATGTACGGCAAGGACCACTCCACCAATACGCCGATCTATGATGGCATCTGCCGGGTGTTGGGCCACCGCGCGCCGGAGCATTTCACCTATGAGCTGTTCCTGGACGCCAACGGCCAAAAAATCTCAAAAACTTCCGGCAACGGGATTTCGATCGACGAATGGCTGACCTATGCCTCGACCGAGAGCCTCGCGTACTTCATGTACCAGAAGCCCAAGACCGCCAAGCGGATGCATTTCGATGTGATCCCCAAGGCGGTGGATGAATACCACCAGCAGCTGCGCGCCTATCATGGTCAGGACCTGAAGGCACAGCTGAACAACCCGGTGTGGCACATCCACGGCGGCGACGTGCCGCAGTCCGATATGGTGGTGCCCTTCTCGATGCTCTTGAACCTTGCGTCGGCTTCCAGTGCTGAAGACAAGGCCACCATGTGGGGCTTCATCAACAAATACGCCCCTGATGCGACCCCGGAAACCCATCCGGGCATGGATCAGGCCGCAGGTTTTGCGGTTGCCTATTTCAACGACTTCGTGAAGCCGGCCAAGACCTTCCGCCTGCCCACTGATCAGGAACGGGCCGCACTGCAGGATCTGGCGGACGCGCTGAAATCTTCTGAGGCAGCATTAGCGGCCATCGCCAAGAAGAACGACATCGTTGGCAATGATGATCCTCTGCCCGAAGCCAACTTTGCGGATGAGGAATTCCTGCAGTCGGTGGTCTTTGCCATCGGTAAGATCCACGGGTTTGAGCCACTGCGGGCTTGGTTCTCGGCGATCTACGAAGTACTGCTGGGGGCCTCTCAAGGTCCGCGTTTCGGCGGCTTCATCGCGCTTTATGGCGTCGAGGACACCATTGCGCTGATCGACAAGGCACTGGCAGGCGAGTTGGTTTAACTCACACGTTTGAACTGGTTCAAAGGCCTCCCTGACCGTGATGTTAGGGGGGCTTTTTTGTGTGACCCTCCATTTTGCTCTGAAACCCCGGCGCTAGCTCTGCTCTGTTTCTCTTAGGCAGAAGGGGCCTGCCAAGAGGGGCATATGCTCTGGCAGGCTATCCGTTGTTGCGCTCGCAGAGAGCGGTCCACTGGGGAGAGATTAAGCGCGCACCTTTAGAACCCTTGCCCAGAACCGTGCAAGCGCTGCTGGAAAGGGTATTCCATGAACAAGGTCATCACCGCTGGTCTTCAATTGATGCCGCCGGAATTTGAAGGTGGATTGGATGTTTGGGCAAGTGGAGACGGAACGCCGGGGTCGGATACCTATGACAATGCTGCAAATGCAGCGATTGTGACGTCTGATGCGGATTTTGCAGGCTGTCTGGAGCTGCAAAAGACCTCCTCAACGCAGCGGCTTCGCTATATGGGGCAAACGCCACTACTGCCGGGCTGTTACCTGCAAATCAAAGCACGTCTCAAGGCGATGAGCGGGGCTCTCCCTTCGGTTCGGATTGCAGGCTGGGCCGGGAATAGTGGCAATGGACACGTCAGCGGCGTGCCGGAGACTGGCCCCAGCGTCACCCTGACCAGCTATGGTCATGTGGTTGAGGTCACCGCAATCGTCGGAACAGGCACCCGGACCGGGGTGGATATGCCCTGGGGCCGAACGGCAACCTATGGGCATCTTGGGTTGGATCTGACCGGTCCCAATGGTGGGGTGGTCAGGATAGACGATATCGAAATCACCGATATCACCAGCGCTTTCCTGCGCGACATGATGAGCCTGGTGGATGTATCTGATTTTGGTGCCATCGGCGACGATGCCACTGACAACACTGCGGCGTTTGAAGCGGCAGATGCTGCTGCAAGCGGGCGCAGTATCTTGGTGCCAGCTGGGACGTTTTATCTGGATGATACGGTTTCTCTCAGCAATCCGGTGATTTTTGAGGGCAGTGTCCGGATGCCAGTGGACAAGATGCTCTTGCTCACCAAAAGCTTTGACTTCCCCACATATGCAGCTGCATTTGACGACGAGGAACTAGGCTTTCGCAAAGCCTTCCAAGCGCTATTGAACAGCGTCGATCACGAAAGCCTGGACCTGGGAGGGCGTATTATCACGCTGAATGGGCCGGTGGATATGCAAGCGGCGGTGCCGAACCGCAGTTCTTATTCCACAAGGCGTCTCATTCGGAACGGCCAATTTGCCGCCGCTTCGAATTCCGCTTGGGATACCACTACTGTCACCTCCCAGGCGACCTATGATCCATCGGATCCTCACAGGCTGACGAATGTCAGCAACATCGCGAATATTCCAGTTGGAGCTCTGGTCGAAGGCAATGGTGTGGGGCGAGAGGTTTATGTGCGCAGTAAAAACACCGGTGCAGGTGAAATCACACTCAGCGCGCAGATCTATGATGCGGATGGAACGCAGAACTACACCTTCAAGGATTTCAAGTTTCTTCTGGATTTCAGCGGGTTCAGTTCGCTTAGCAAGTTCGGCATTAGCGATGTAGAGTTCCAGTGCAATGGACATTGTAGCGCCCTGAGATTGGCGCCTTCCGGAAAGACCTTCGGTCTGGACCTGTGCTATGTTAGCCGACCAAAGGACCGGGGGATTTCCTCTGCCGGAACCGGTTGCCAGGGGCTTTTGGTGGACAATTGTCAGTTCCTTTCGGCCGAGGATGACCAGAACGTGTCCAACCGAAGCAGCATCGCAATCAACGTCAATGCCAATGACCCAAAGCTGCGCAACAATCGGGCGACACGGTTCTTGCATTTCGCGGTACTGGGCGGATCAAACAACACCGTGGCTGGCAACCATTTTTTCCAGGGTGACACGGTCGCGGGCGGGGTCAGAAGCGCTGGGATTGTTCTGACCTCTACCTATTGCTCCACGACGATTTCCGACAACTATGTCGACAACTGTTTCATCGAGTGGACAAATGAGCATGACGCCACGCCGAATTTCACCACAGGGTTTTCATTCAGCGCCCTGTCCATATCTGACAATGTCTTTCTCTCAGGCGATGTCGCCGCCTGGTTCAGCTACATCGTGATCAAACCCTACGGTACGGGGCATTTCCTGAATGGTGTTTCTGTCTCTGGCAATAAATTCAGATCAATCAACGGGTCGATTGATCGGGCCGAACGTGTGGACACAAGCTTCTCTGATCTGAATTTCTCGCGCTCAAACTCGGTTTTTTTCGAGGGAAATACCTATCATGGGATCACGCAGAAATCAGCAAGTCCTCTTCGAATTGAATATGACCAGTCGACGGCGGCCTCCACCTGGACTGTTGCGACCAATGGCAATCTCCCTTTCGAAGGCTATGCGCGTTCTGTGGATGCTGTGACCGCACAGGGCAGGATCCGAACCTCGGGCGGTAGTACGCGCTACATCATGCCCTATGCTGAGGTCGAAAAAGGTAGCAACAGGGATCAGGTAACCCTTCACTGGGGGGAAGCCGTCCATGGGGAAGTCAAAGTGACCGTAAGGGTCGATGGCTAGCGGGCACTGGAGCTAGATTTGGGCATTGCTTTCGCGCGCAGATGGGGAGGTGACCTCCAGATCCGCGGGTGAAAAGCTGAAAGCACGACCAAATCCACCGTTCAGAAAACCCGATTGCACATCAAAACCGACAAAGAAGAAATCGCCAAACCCGATATAGAGTTTGGCCTTTGGGTGCGTGCTCAGATAGTGCTCCGCCAGCTCTGCGTGTTCTGCGCTAGATCTCGCGATAAATCGTGCATGACATTGAACGGTCAAACGGGGATGAGCCAGGGGATCTCCCTTTTCCTTTGGCTCACCAACCATCAAAGAGGCTGCGGCATTCGCTTTTAGCGCCTGCGCATGCATCGACAGGCTGGAAATCAAACTGATCGGGTGGCCCAAAGGGCAGAGGCCAAAAGCAATTCGCGTGACCAAAGGCAGGCCTTCGGTCTGGATCGTGCCAAGAGCAGCGTAGCGAGCTTCTTGCAGGAGGCCCCGGGCAATTTTGCGGGCTTCTTGATCGCTTGGCCTGACAAGATCACTCATAGCGGGGTCCTTTTTGTTCTGGGATATTTACCGAGAAAATGCGCGGGCTTGATCAAAACCGGTGCCAATAGGCGAACCTCAGGCCAAGACTGCTTTGATTGGTGTCTTTGTATTCCAATCCGACAACCAGTTCCTGTGGAGTCTTTTGGCCAAGCGGCCCCAGTTTCACTCTAAGCGCGGGAATGATCGCATAGCTGAGGTCACCGCCAGGGGCCTTTGCCGTTTCAATCTGTAGCATCGGAGCGTAACGTGTCCGTCGGTTTTGCCCCATGCTGACATCCATTTTCCAAAGCCCGGTTTGGTCTTGGCCCCGCTTTTCGTAAGTGAGATCCAGATTGCCCCAATCGAGCCATCGCAGCTTTGGAAAATTCTTTCCCACCGATAGTTTTACCCGATACATCCCATTCCAGCTGCCCCTGGTATGGCTACCACCTGCGGCCAGTTCAGCCGAAGCGCGAATGCGGTGTGGAGCGCGCAGGAGCGGAATGCGCGCAAAGAGGAGTGCATGCCCAGAGAGATCATGGCTCTGGTGAAGATCGATGCCGATATCCAATTGCGGTGAAAGACCGAACTCGCCATAGAAACTCAGCTCATTTGTCGATCCTGTTGATGTGTTGCGTAGGGTAAGCTGCGTTGAAGTGAACCCTGTACCCGTTGCGCGCTTCCAGGCCCCGGCAAGGGCCAGAGATGGACCCAACATCAGACTGTACGTGGCAATGACCAAAAGAAGGCGTTTCATTGAATGCTTTCTCTCATTGGGTTTGGTTCAACTATAGGTCGCTTAGCAAGGGCATGAAAACCGGAAATAAAACTCTGCTTTTTGTTTGTTTGGCCTTAGGCTGGAATTACTCAGCGAATAGCAAGGGAGAAACCGATGCCGACAATTCAGGATGGATCGGAAATTCAAACCGTCATCACCACATTTGAGATGACGCCAGGCACCTGCCAAGACCTCTTGGATGCTCTGGAAGACGCCTATGCAGAGTTCATATCCAAGCAACCGGGTTTCATCGCCGCTGGGCTGCACGTAAATGATGCTCAGACACGGATCGCAAATTATTCACAATGGCGGCGCCGCGAAGATTTCATGTCCATGCTGCGATCACCGGAAATGCGCGCGCGCAATCGGAAGATCAACGAGCTTTGTCGCAGCTTTGAACCGGTCATGTATGAGGTCGCCGCGACCTTTAGCAGTGGCCAGAGTTAGCGGGGGTTCGAATAGTTCTATTGCGGGCTTTTTGCCTGACCTGGATCAAGGCCCAGTGTTTTGGGGGCGTGCATAGTCTCCTTGTAACCGAACAAAGGAGGCTGTGATATGTATCACAATATTCTCGTTCCGATTTCCTTTGACCCAGAGCGCGATGTGACCGCCCCATTGAAACTGGCACGGGTCTTAGCGGTTCCTGATGCAAAAATTACGCTTTTGCATGTTGTTGAACAGATCCCATCCTATGCGATTTCCTTTATGCCAGAAGAATTCATGAGCGAAGCGCGCACAGCACTTGAAAAGGAGCTCGCAGGTCTGGCGGATACCTTGCCAAATGCTCAGGGGGTTGTGGTCGACGGACATTCTGGGCGCACGATCCTGGATTGGGCGGAGCAGAACAAACCGGATTTGATAATCGTCGCGTCGCATCGTCCAGGTATGCAGGACCTGTTGCTTGGTTCTACCGCCAGCCAAGTTGTACGCCACGCCGCCTGCGCGGTGCATGTGGTTCGCTAGAAACATCTTTTGAGGCTGGGCGTCGCAGTAAAGAGACAGGCCCAAATTGGGCCTGCCGCGCCTTTGTCAGGTTGATTTATCGGGCGCCAATGCCATCACTTTCATGGCGAACCTGAGTATTCCCCCCTCAAGGAAAGCGGAGCGCAGCAGAACCTTAGAAGAGTTCACAGCTTCGGCAATTTTGGCATAGTGTTCACGCTTGTTACTGGGGGAGCGCAGCAGTTTGGTGCGCGCTTTGGAAATTGCTTGCTCAGCTTGGCGTGTTACTTTTGGCACTGCCGAAGGCTTGATTGGTCGATAGGTTTCCAAACCGCGTCGGGAAACGGGTTGTGTTGGGTCTCTGTATTTTGCCACCGCAGCATCCAGTGTACGGGCCACCCCGCTCAGGGCAGTGGCTGCGTCCTTGTAGGCAGGATTGCCCGAGATCTTCTTGGCTGACCTCCCATAGACCGCTCCGAAACAGTCAAATCGATAGACCTTTGGAAGACGCGCACAGCGATCAGTGCCCTGATTCAGGGATCTGACAGCGCTTTTGGTTGTGGAGGCGGAAAGACCACTCACAGAGGCGCTGGCATTTCCGCCGCCGCCACCACCTTCGCCTCCTCCATAGGCTGCAGCAGAGGTGGACAAAAAACAAACGAAGGCTGCGCTTACAACTGATCTACTCATCAAAATCTCCTCTTTGGAGGAAGCGTAACATGCTCTTTCTCCATGACAAGCTTCCTCATGTTTTGAAGCCTTTACAATGGTTGCGGAGTGGCTCTTCTCTCGCGGCTGCCAACTTAATGCCGAGTGCAGAAGGATCCATGTTTCGCAGGCTGCATCAATTCATCAAAATCCGCACCGCGCATTTCCACCAGGGTTTTGTGGTCGCCAGCCTCGAACCAAACCCGGTCCAGCCCACTCATACTGTCATCAATGACTGTTGGCAGCATAAAGGCCGCGCCAATACAGGGCGCAGCTCCTGTGTCGCAATCGTCAAACACTTGATCCAGTTCGTACTCCGGGGCCAGCCCCAGGCGCCGCTGTAGCAGGGATTGCAGTTTGTGCAGGTCAACCTTTTGATCAGAGGGGATCACCGCCAGTAATGGGCCATCTTCCATGTGGATCAGAACCGATTTTGCCAGATGATCCCCGGGGATATGCGCCACCTCAGCGCATTCCGCAGCGGTGGCCGAATAGGGGTGGCGGATCATGTCATAGGGTAGGCCCAGGCTATCGAGATGGTGTTTCAGGCGTGCAGAGATCATCGTAGGGTCCTCCGGCGATGAAGGCGCCCCGACTGCTGCGGCCAGATATACCAGGCGTGGCAACAAAGCCGAGGCGCCTAAGGTCAAGGGCTTCCAGTATGCACCTTCAGGGCTGAGTCTGGCAAGAATGGAGCGTAAACTCCCCGAAAACCAATCGCAGAAGATCAGGCTTTGCCCAATGAGGTCACTGGATTAATGGTATATAGAACGAAACCGATTTCAGGAGTGTATTGATGAAGCCGATGAAAGTGATCCTGGCTGCCGTGGCCCTAACCCTGAGCACATTCCCGCTGCGCGCGGACGAATTGTTGGCTGATTATGTGGCCTTTATCGGACAGGATGATCTTTACAACTCCAAAGGCACGCGGCTGAGCGAGCCTTGGCAGATCCTGCGACAGGATCGGGCCAACTATCACCGTTTTGGTGTTTCCCAGCCCGGGGATGAGTGGGATCCGCTTTTCCAAGACAAAGGCAACCGAGCCATCATGGAGCGCATGGTGCAACATGGTTCGATCGCGCAGGCTGCGGGTCGTAGCATTGTCCAAGGCGGGGTCATGGTGCGGGTAAAGGTCTACGACAATGGATCGCGCGACTACCTGCGTGTCACCGTCACCCGCTAGTTTCTGTGCTTCAGGCGTTTGAGGCGCCAGTAGTAATAGGCCAGAGCAGGGATCTCTCGAAGCCAGGATTTCAGCACCCGATGCCAGGTGGTGCCTGTGGTGCTGGGGCAAGAGACACGAGTCCTAAGCCCCAGATGGCGCGCCGTCAGCAAGGCGCGCCATTTGTGGTAGTGGTCAGTGACGATCACAATGTCAGTGGTTTCCGGGTCTTCTATCAGGGCCTTAGCGTTAGTTAGGTTCTCCAGGGTGCTGTGAGAACGATCCTCGAGCAGGATCGCATCTGTCGGCAGGCCCTCCGCCAGGCAGATTTCACGCATGACTGCGGCTTCGCTAGGCGGATGCTTCCCCAGCCCTCCAGAACAGATCAGCTGCGAGATCTTCCCGGCTTTGAACAATGCTACCCCGTGCAGGGTTCGGCGCCGAAGAGTAGGGGAAGCTTCACCACCTGGCCAGACAGCAGCCCCTAGGATGATGGCTATGGTCATGGTTGGCCCTGCATTCCAAGTCTCATCATTGATCCCAAACTGATCCGCGCCAGACCCACCCTCAGTTCCAAAAACTTTCCTCGTGGAAAAGGTGCTTTGGACCATTGCAGGGTGAGCTAGTGCTGCCTGTTGTTTGTCAAAATACTCAAGAAAACTTCTTCTGGGATTTGCCCCTGTAGGCGCGTGTTCCGGCTTTGCCCGCGGTTGATCGGCCCCTTGACTTGACTGCTGCTTCGCTGGCGGCCTCGACTGCGGATTGCCGTGCCAAGGGATCGTCAGAGATGGCGAGGTCCACTGCTTCCAGGCGCTTGACCTCATCACGTAGGCGCGCGGCTTCTTCGAACTCCAGGTTCTCCGCCGCCTTTCGCATTTCGTCGCGCAGGCCTGCCAGATGTGCTTCCAGATTGGCGCCATGCATCGGTTTGTCCACCGTGGCGGTGACGCGGTTCATATCCACGTCGCCCTCGTAGAGGCCCGCCAAAACATCCTCGACGTTCTTCTTCACGGTCTCGGGTGTGATGCCGTGTTCCAGGTTATAAGCGATCTGCTTTTCGCGGCGGCGGTTGGTCTCACCCAGGGCGCGCTCCATCGAGCCGGTGATCTTGTCGGCATACATGATCACCCGGCCATCGGCGTTACGAGCGGCGCGGCCGATGGTCTGGATCAGCGAGGTTTCCGAGCGCAGGAAGCCCTCTTTGTCGGCATCCAGAATGGCAACCAGACCGCATTCGGGAATATCCAGCCCCTCACGCAGCAGGTTGATGCCGATGAGCACGTCAAAGGCGCCGAGGCGCAAATCACGCAGAATCTCGATCCGCTCCAGCGTGTCGATGTCCGAATGCATATAGCGCACCTTGATGCCTTGTTCGTGGAGGTATTCGGTTAGATCCTCAGCCATGCGCTTGGTCAGGGTGGTCACGAGGGTGCGGAAGCCATCGGCGCTGACCTTGCGGATCTCATCCAAAAGGTCATCGACCTGCATTTTTACCGGCCGGATCTCGACCTCTGGGTCCAAGAGGCCGGTGGGGCGAATGACTTGCTCGGCAAAGACGCCGCCACTCTGGTCCAGCTCCCAGCCAGAAGGTGTTGCCGAGACAAAGACCGATTGCGGGCGCATGGCGTCCCATTCCTCGAACTTCAGCGGGCGGTTGTCCATGCAGGAGGGCAGGCGGAAGCCATGTTCAGCCAAGGTGAATTTACGCCGGTGGTCACCCTTGTACATGCCGCCGATCTGCGGGACGGAGACGTGGCTTTCATCGGCAAAGACAATGGCGTTGTCGGGGATGAACTCAAACAGGGTCGGGGGCGGCTCGCCGGGGGCGCGGCCGGTCAGATAGCGGGAGTAGTTCTCGATCCCGTTGCAATGGCCGGTGGCCTCCAGCATTTCGATGTCAAAATTCGTCCGCTGCTCCAGGCGCTGCGCCTCCAAGAGCTTGCCGTCGCCGACCAGATTGTCCAGCCGCTGCCGCAGCTCCTGCTTGATCGAGACCACGGCCTGGTTCAGCGTCGGCTTGGGGGTCACATAGTGGGAATTCGCATAGATGCGGATTTGCTCGAATGTGCCGGTGCGCTCACCGGTCAGCGGGTCGAATTCGGTGATCGCTTCCAGTTCTTCGCCAAAGAAGGACAACTTCCAGGCGCGGTCTTCGAGGTGGGCCGGGAAGATCTCCAGTGTGTCGCCGCGCACCCGGAAAGAGCCGCGCTGAAAGGCCTGATCGTTGCGCTTGTATTGCTGGGCAACCAGATCAGCCATGATCTGTCGCTGGTCATACATTTCGCCGGCCTTCAGATCCTGTGTCATCGCCGAATAGGTCTCAACCGAGCCAATACCGTAGATGCAGCTGACGGACGCGATGATGATCACGTCATCGCGCTCCAACAGAGCCCGAGTGGCGGAGTGGCGCATCCGGTCGATCTGCTCGTTGATCTGGCTTTCTTTCTCGATATAGGTGTCCGAGCGCGGCACGTATGCCTCGGGCTGGTAGTAGTCGTAGAAGGAGACGAAGTATTCGACCGAGTTCTCCGGAAAGAACCCCTTGAATTCGCCGTATAGCTGCGCCGCCAGGGTCTTATTCGGGGCCAGGATGATGGCTGGGCGCTGAGTTTCTTCGATCACCTTGGCCATGGTAAAGGTCTTGCCGGTGCCGGTGGCGCCCAAAAGCACCTGGTTGCGCTCCCCCTCCAAGACGCCTTGCGACAGTTCTGCAATTGCGGTGGGCTGATCGCCGGCCGGGTCAAAGGTGGTATTCATGACAAAACGCTTGCCGCCTTCCAGCTTGGGCCGGTGCTGCGGCGCGCGCTGGGTCATCTGCGGTTCGGATTTGTCGGAATGGGCGTAGGGCATCTGGCGACTCCGTTGAGGACCGGGGTGATTTTGATCTGTTTTTGTTCTTGTTCAAGAGGCATTCGCGCAGAAATCCATATGGTGGCTGTTGCGGCGCTGCAAAACCCATTGAATACGCGCTATTTGCCGCCTTGTGACGGAGGTATTTTCAGCGCATACAAGGCGTAGTGAGTCACAAGGAGACAGCCATGCGAGCGCGGATCTACCGGCCAGCACGAAATGCCATGACATCCGGTATGGCAAAAACGCGGAAATGGGTTCTGGACTATGCGCCGGCCTCCGCCCGTGAAGTTGATCCGCTGATGGGCTGGACCTCCTCCAAGGACACTCAAAGCCAGGTGCGCTTGCGTTTCGACAGCAAGGAAGCGGCTCTGGATTATGCTCAGGAACATGGAATTGATGCCGAGGTGGTGGATCCAAAACCCCGTGGCGCCAATATCCGCCAAGGTGGATACGGTGAGAATTTCGCCACCAACCGCCGTACTCCCTGGACACATTAAAGGCAGCTAACTGTGGAGATCCGCAGGGTAGATCCGAGTCTGGCCGAATTGCGTCCTCTGATAGAGGGCAATCAAGCATATGGGGCAGGGGCCTCACCTGCAGAAAGTGATCACACCTTTGGTGTTGAGGATCTGCGCCAGCATGACGTGCGTTTCTTTGCCCTATTTGAGGGGGAAACAGCCCTAGGCTGTGGCGCCTACAAAACGCTTCCTGATGGCACAGCAGAGGTCAAATCGGTCTTTGTCGCTGCGGCCGCCCGTGGGCGTGGTTGCGCTGGGCGGCTCATGGAATTCCTGGCGCAAGAGGCAAAGGCAGATGGTTTTCAAGCCTTGGTTCTGGAAACGGGATCCGAGCTTTGCCCTGGATATGAGGCTGCCCGCGCGCTCTATGAGCGGCTGGGGTATTCCTATTGCGATCCAATCTATGGATACAAGAAAGACCCGATGAGCGCCTTTATGCGCCTGGATCTTGAGTAGCTCTCGCCTGGACGAGCTTTGGCCTGGGCTTTGATCCGGATTGGCGGAACGACTTGGGGTGAGCCTCTGGGTTTCCGCCGCAGAATATCCGCTCGCAACTAAATCCCCCGTAGTCCTGAAAACACGAAAGAGCAGGCAGCGCGAAAACGGTCAAAACAGCTGCTCTGTTTGTATGGATTTTGTGGCGACCCCGGAAGGACTCGAACCCTCAGCCTATTGATTAGAAGTCAATTGCTCTATCCAGTTGAGCTACGGGGCCTAACCACATGGCGGTGTCTAGCAGATGGAATTTTCATTGAAAAGTGTGATTTCCATCGTGCCTTCAACTTCCCTTTCAAGTGCGCGGCCTTGTTTGCGGTGGAGGCATCGGCCCGCTGCCAAGTCGGTTCAGGAGGGTAGTCAGGCGGAAGCAGAAAGGGGAGCTCGCAAGCGTTTGATCGAACGCGCCCATTTTGACCATGCTTTAGCCGTGGGCCTGTTGGGTGGGTTGAATGTCGCCATTAGCTATCAGATTTTTGCAGCGAGGGTTCCATCTTCTCTTTCATGACCGCAGTGTCAGAGAGTTGCAGAACAACCAGACCAGGCAGGCGATGCAACACATGCGATTGTCCTTCTGCCAGCAAAGAGGAAGGCAGATCGGGCTTGGCAAGAAGATCAGCGCAGGCCTGAGGTTCATACTCGCAAACAACTATCTTTCGTCCGGTCAGATGCTCCAAGCGGAATTTGACTGCGTGAAAGCTCTGCAATTGTGAGGCTTTGGCAGGTTTCAGCGACCGATAGGTTCCTGTCACCAAAACAGGCTCTGCCCCAGTGCCTATTTCAACCGCCAAGTCACTGCTATAGCGCTGCCAGCTGCCAGAGATATGCCTCTCAACTCCGGCAATGATCAGAATGAAAGCGGAAAGTGCAAAGAGAAGGTTCCCGCCAAGGCGCTTACGACCCTGTTTCTCCAGTTCCAGATAGAGCCAGCCCAAGAAGATCGCATAGTAGGTCCAGATAAATCCACCGGTTCTGAGAGGTAGTTCAATCCCGGTTTTAACCCCCTGGGCAAAGATCATCGCCATGCCGAGGCCAAGGGCGGCCAAACCATAGGCTGCTTTGTGAGGTGCGTTACGGGCAACCAGGAGGATGGCACCGAGGAAGGGCATCCACAGAATGAGGCTGATGGCCGGATTGCCAAAGGCAGCCCCAAGGAGAAACACGTGGAAAAAGTTGCTGACGACGGAGAGGTTGGCCAGGAGCGAGGCAAGATCATGTGCTGGATTGGGAGTACGCCAATCGGCCATGACAATGCCAAAGATCCCATGCTCAAAGTAGTTCAGCAGGTAGATCAGCAGCATTCCCAGAATAAAACTGCCAAGGAACACCCCAAGGAGCGCGGCAAGGTCTTTCCAGGAACGTTGAAAATCACTGCGCGCCAGGCAGAGGGCAAGCAATAGGAACGGGTAGGTCGTATAGGCTGTCAAGGTCACGGGCACAAAAATCACAAGGAGCAACCGGCTGGATTTGCTACTGAGGTTTGCAGAAAGCAGCGCATAGAGTGCGACAAAGAACAGGCCTGGAATAAGGGTGTTGAACCAGAGAGAGATCATGATCTGCGGCACGGCCAAACCGGCGAGTATTGCCACAAAGAGGCGCAACAGCAGCGCGCTTCGTTTCCCCAGGGTAAAATGGGTCAACACGCCTAGGTAAACGGCCCAAAACAGATTGTAGACCAGGAAATTCAACCAGGCTGGGGTAATCACCTCTCGCAGGTGCCAGATGTAGTTCAGCCAACGCCCTTCATTCAGGGTTTTGCTGTAAAAGAGATCGGGGATACCCAGAAGCGCTGGATAGTCGTCATGGCGGATCATCGGATCCGCCAGAAAGGTGGCAGCTGGCAAGAGCAATACCGCAAACACGGCCAGAATGGTTACTGCAAGCGTGCTGCCCTGCCGCGCAGCGGCGGCGGGTTGCCCTGCATCAGCCACGAAGGTCATGCTTGGGCTTTTTGTGCCTGGCGGGCAATAACGGCGGCCCGGCCCTTTGCGATACCCGTCACCATTGCTCGGGGCATCAGCGAGACCACCCCACGGCGCAACCTCCAGCCAAGGCTCCCGGCGAGGGGAACGGGGCTGCCCATTGGGATTTCCGTCTTTAGAATGCTGGGCGGCAGGCCCTCACGCCCTTCTTTGTTCACATAAAGAATGGTATTGTAGCGATACCAGGGCTCGACCTCTGTGCGGTTCTTGAGTGACGGGCGAAGACAGTCGAAAGCGCTATAACCCTGGGCCTCAAAGAGCTCTTGCCAGAAGGACAGGGGCTTTTCGTTGATATGATATTCGCCACCTTGGCCGGAAACAGCCGCAGAAAACAAAACCCGGTTGGAATGGCGTGTAAGGCTGGCGACCAGGGTTGCTGATGCGCTTTCTGGCAGGTGTTCGCCCACTTCAAGGCTTTGGGCAAGATCGAAACAGCGCTTTAGATCAAAGGGTTGAGTGAGGTCTGCCGCATGAAAATCCTGTGGATTGATCGCCAGGCGATTCCGGTCAACGTAGTCCCCGTCAGCCGCAGCCGTATCCTGCACGCCCGCCCTTTGCCATTCGCTCAGCCAGACGCCGCGCCCGCTGCCCAGATCCAGAACGCTCTGGCAGTGCAACTGGGGCTGAAGCAGTGAGATAAGCGTCTGAGCAGAGCTGCGTGCTCCCTGATCAATGTAGTCGTAGAATGCGTTGGAATAAACGTGCTGCATGATTGCTCTCTGCTTTCTTAGGCCGTTGCGTCTGAGTAAACCCAGAGCCGGAAAATGATGAAATTCTGGACCGGCAGGATGACCGCCGCTAGGGCTGCGCTGAACCAGCCGCTCCACCCCAAGTTGGGACCGATTAGGCCGGTCAGGAGGGTCGAGAGGGTGAACCCAAAGCAAATGGTCGCCGTAAAGCGCATCACTTGACTGATTTCCGCCAGGGGTTGGCGAAAGGTAAAAAGGGTTTGGCCGACATATTGCACACAGATTGCTGAGGTGAAGGCGATGCCATTGGCCGACAGCTCCCCCAATCCCCACATTTGCAAGAGTGCAAAGGTGGTTACATAGTAAAAGGCCACCCCTCCGCCAACCAAGGCAAAGCGCATAAGTCGCCCAATCTCACCAGGAGAGGTCATGCGCGTCTCCGGCTGGTTGCCGGGCGTAGATCCCGCAGTTTGTGCGGATCAGCCTCTGGCGGCGGGCTCACGACCCCCGGCAGAGTTTCCTGTGACAGAAAGTAAAGCGGCCGCTGTTTCGCTTCCATGTATAGCCTGCCAATATACTCCCCCATGATGCCTAGCGTCAGCAGCTGCACGCCCGAGAAGAACGACATTGCCAGTACCACCGAGGCCCAACCGGGGGCGGTGCTAAACATGATCAAGGAGCCAAATACATAGATCGCCATCAAGGCGGTTACCGCGAGGCTCAGGAAGGAGAGACGTGTCGCAATCTTGAGGGGCTTTGTTGAAAACCCGGTCAGTGCATCCGTCGCAAACCGTAGCATCGCGCGCAGGGGATACTTGGTTTCGCCTGCGATACGGGGATCTCGATTATACTCAATCGCGACCTGGCGATATCCAGCCCAGGCAAACATCCCACGGATGAAGCGGCTGCGTTCCGGCATGGCCAGAACCGCATCCAGGGCTTGACGGCTCACGAGTCGGAAATCACCGGTATCTTTTGGGATCGGAACATCCGACATAGCGTTCAAAAAGCGATAGAACCCCCAGGCTGACACCTTCTTGAACAGGGTCTCACCATCCCGCTTGGCCCGGCGGCCATAAACCACGTCAAAATTCTGATCCATGATCTTCATCATGTCAGGCAGGAGTTCCGGCGGGTCCTGTAGATCCGCGTCCAGCATAAAGATCCGTTCACCTTTGGCGGCCTCCAGCCCTGCGGTCAGGGCAACTTGGTGACCGCGATTGGCGGATAGTCTGAGGCCCCGAACCATGGGGTTCAAGGTATGCGCGTCTTCAATTGCTTCCCATGTTGAATCAGAAGAGCCATCATCGACAAGAATGATCTCGGCAGAGTTTTTCCAAGGCTCGACCGCTGCAGTGAGACGCTCGACCATCAATGGAATGGCCTCTTCTTCGTTATAGCAAGGTATGACTACCGATAGTTGCATTTGGTCGCCTGTCTTTCAAAACTCTGATCAATCTCTGGCCGCTCTTTCGCCGAGCTTGACCTGCAGTTGACCCTTTGATTTCGGCGATTCTTGGGCGAGGATGTGGTTTCTTAACACCTTTTAACCTTTCTCGACGGCTTTCCTAGATAGTCGAGAGCCAAGGGAGGGGAGGTGTTTATGGCTTTGTTTCAGTGTGTTATAACTCAGAAGGCGGTCGCGATCTTAGGGGGGCCGCAACTGCGCCCTCAGATATAGTTCAGGAGGCTTTTTGCACGTTTAAGGCCGGACCACCGGACCAATTGGCCCCCGTTTTGAAATGAGAAACCAGCCGAGACAGGGTTTCTGCATCGTTGTTCAGCATTTTGCTGGCGGCTGTGGTCTCTTCCACCATTGCGGCATTCCGCTGCGTGACACTGTCCAAATGGGTAACACCGGTGTTGATTTCATTCAGGCCATTGGATTGCTCGGCTGCACTCTCCGCAATGTTGGAAACCATCTGCGAAATCTCTCCGATCCGGTTCACGATTTTCTCCAATGCATGCCCGGTGTCGCCGACCAGGGTCACTCCACTGGCTACCTGTCGCGAGGAATCTCCAATGAGGGTCTTGATCTCTAACGCTGCATCCGAAGAACGTTGGGCTAGGGCACGGACCTCTGAGGCAACAACTGCAAACCCCTTGCCGGTCTCCCCCGCTCTTGCGGCTTCGACGCCGGCGTTCAGCGCCAACAAATTGGTCTGGAACGCAATGTCGTCAATCACACCAATGATATGGTTGATTTGGTCTGATGACTCTTCGATGCCAGTCATGGCCTCAACCGCACGTTTGACAATCGCTCCGCTGTCTTCGGCCTCCGATTTTGCCTCAAGCATTGTTTCTTCAACTCCGCGCGCCGTTGTCGCCGTTGATTGTACGCTGCTGGTGAGCTCATCCATAGCCGCCGCAGTCTCTTCCAAGGTTGCTGCTTGGCTGCTGGTCCGTTCAGACAAGTCTTCCGAGCCGCGGTTGATCGCTTCACTTCCGCGCGAGATGCTCTCTGCGGTGCCAACCACGTCTAGAACCGTCTTTCTAAGGGTTTCCTGAGTTTGGTTGAAATGCTTGCGCAGAATGTCATGGTCGCCGGGAAAGGTCACTGTCAGTGGGCGCGAGAAATCACCATCTGCCAGGTCTTTTAGGCCGCGGCTCAGATGCGTGACCACAAGTTCTTGCTCTTGCTGGGATTCCTCACGCCTTTCATTGGCCTCTCGCGCGCGCAGCAGATCGGATTTCATACGCAATAGAGTCTGCGCGATCAGGCCAATCTCATCGCCACGCTCTGCGGCTTCGACTTTTACATCATATCGGCCAGAGGCGATGGATTCCATTCGAAGACAGATCTGTTCAATCGGACGGGTGAGTGTCCCCGCAAAGATCCAGCCCACAACAGAGAAGAGAACCGCCGCGCCCAAGCCGATAAAGGCCATGATCTTCTGTTGCTTTTCTGCGGGTGCCAGAATTTCTTCTCTGGAGATTTCCGCGACGACTGCCCAGCGGAAGATGCCGAACTTGACGGAGGAGGACGCGGCAACGACCGGGGTGCCTTCCATATCTTCGGTTTCGACAAAATGTCCACCATCACTAACGAAGGCCGCTTCGATCTGAGGCAGGGATGGCATTTGTTGCAGGACTTCCTGTTTGCCTCCTACGCGCGATGCGGTGCGCGCCTTGCGATCAGAGCCCACGAGGTAAACATTGAGCGATTCAAAGGCTGAGTTCTCTGTATTGATGATGCTGGAGATATGATCGAGTGGAAACTGAAGCGCCAGGATGCCAACAATCTCTCCTTTGGCATTGGGTACCGGGGTAGCTGCAAAGCCAGCGGGAGCATCGCTACTGGGTGCATATGGCGAGATTTCCGAGTATAGGACACTTCCGGAGGCCTCTTGCAGAGCCGACCTGAAGGCCTCGCCGAGGCCAGAGTCCGCATAGGTTCCATCTTGCAGATTTGTTCCATAGTCGAGCTCTTTGAAGACACTATAGATGATGTTGCCTTGTAGATCGATGAGGAAGGCGTCGTAGTAGCCGAGATTATCAATGACCGAGATAAAGCCAGGGTGGAATTCCGCATGAGCACTATTATAGGCATTGTCCCCGGGTGCGCGCATTAATAGGTGCTTTTCACCGATGGCTTCGGGATTGTCCTCAATATAGTTTCTGCGCAGCGTAGCCCCAACATCTCCCGGAGTTTCGGCCCAAGCCTGTTCGAACTTTTTGATTGCATCAGACGTGGAGGCCATCGCCGCCAAAGTAACAATGCTTGCGTTGACCCCTTCGAGATACCGTTTCAGCGCATGGCTTCGTTCGCTCGTGATCGCATCGAGGAAGACCTCAGTCTCTTCTTCGACGCTATTTCTGTAATAGAGCGTGCTAACAGCCGTCATGAGTAGGGCCAGAACAATAGCCGTGCCAACAACAAGCAAAGGCAGCTTTTGCGCCAATTTCATGGATCCGATGACTTTCACGTTGTGTTCCTCAGCGTTCGCAATCTGGTTTAGGTCAAGTGAGCTAGGCCCCGTGCATGGACCCTTGATGATGGATTTCAACTTTTGAAAGATTTCTCTTGCCTTAACTCGCGCTCTTCTTTGCGATGATTTTTCGAAAGCTAGGTACAGCTGCTGATTGCATTGGAGCTGCGGCCGAGTAAGCAGAGCGCTTTTTTGCGCGAGATGAGAGCTGTTTAGAAAGATGAAGAAGACCTTGCCCGCTGTTGCGATCGAAATGGGGCAGATAGGGGCAAGGACCGCCTGTTCTGGCAAAAGAGCCTTAGATCAGGGTGAGGTGAGGGGGAGGAACAACGAGAATTGTGACTGATTCTGGTCACAATTGCGGGAGAATGCGATGAGCTTCGGCCTCAAACTCATGAAAATTTCCTTTCAATGCGCCTTCCAGCCATCCTCAGGCCTCAAAAAATACACGAATTTACAGGTGTTTGAAAAAAAATGTCGGAATAACCTTAAGGATTTGTGGCCTTTCCCCCCGTTTTTAGAGCATTCTTGGGTATCAATAACCGGGGGGTTAGTGGATTGTTAACTACGTCACATTCTGTTCATCATTTCGTCAATCAAGAGCAAGATTGGGCCCCATTCCAGCCGCACGCCTGAACAACGATGCAAGCGTGGGAAATTGGAGTGGAAGATGAAACGACTACTTGCTGCAGCCGCGGCATGTCTGTTGACAGGCATGCCCGGTGGCGCAAGGGCGGAAGAGCCGCGTTCAAATGTTCGGTCGCTACCTGGGTGGGAAGCGGTTGGACGTTTGAATATCTCCGGACGCAATATGTGTACGGGATCCTTGATTGCGCCAAATCTTGTTTTGACCGCGGCCCATTGCCTGTTTGATCCGGCATCCGGACGTGCGGTTGATCCGACGACAATAAAATTCGAAGCGGGCCTGGTGGGGCGCCGCGCTAAGGCTGCACGCCAGGTTTCCAAGGCGGTTGTGCACCCAGGGTATGAGTTCCGACGATCCGGAAACTCGCAACTTGGCAGCGACATCGCGGTGCTGAAACTGGCAAGACCGATCAGTTCCAGCCAAATCCAACCGCTGGCGATGGCATGGAATGCGGCGCGAGGGGATAGCGTGGGTGTGCTGTCCTACAATTACAACCATGCCACACGTCCGAACTTGGAGCGTAGCTGTCAGGTTCTGGCCAAGCAAAGAACGACATTGGTTACGTCTTGTCGAGTCGACTACGGTGCTTCCGGTGCGCCAATTCTGGAAGTTGTACCGGGTCGCGTGCCTAGATTGGTTTCGGTGATTTCGTCGAAAGCAGCCATGGGGAACAGGCGTGTTTCGATTGGAACCGCTTTGGATTCCTCGCTGTGGCGGCTGATGCAAATCGCCGGGTGAGAAAACGTAGAATTGGCAACGCCCACTCCTGTCGGCGTTTTCCCGACCGTCCCTTGCTAGAATGGCAGGGACGGTTTCTATAGTTAAATCCAGCCTCATGGTTCCCGGAAGGCCTCGCGGGATTTGTAGAGCGGTTTCAGCAGATAATTCAGAACGGTTTTGGAGCCGGTTTGCAATTCGGCTGTTGCGCGCATCCCTGGGCGCACTTCGATATTTTGCTGGCGTTCGGTAAGGCTACCGCGATCAACGCGAACGGTTACTTTGTAATAGGGTTCGGCGCGGGGGTTGCGCTCATCTTCAAAAGTATCTGCAGAGACAAAGTCTACCTTACCCATCAAAGAGCCATAGATGGTGTAATCATAGGCCGAGAGTTTGATCGTGGCATCCTGCCCGCGTTGTACGCTGGCAATATCCTTGGGGTTGACCCGCGCTTCCACAAAGAGCTCTTCGCCCATGGGAATGATCTCAAAGATCTCTTCACCGGGGCGAATGACGCCACCAATAGTGGTGACCGCTAGGCTATTGACGATGCCGGACATGGGGGAGGTGATCACGGTACGATGCAACTGGTCCAGCGCAAGATGCTGATCCTGACGCAAAGAAGCCAGTTCCCGCAGCGTCTCCGAATACTCCTCGGCCAGTTCAAGTTCGGTCTGGGTTCCGATTTCGTTATATTTGGCCTGCGCGTCTGTAGCAGCCTTCTGAGCGCGGTTCACCTCTATCAGTGCAACAATGTTCTGTTTGTAGAGGCTTTGCATATTCGCCAGCTCATCATTCAGCTGGTCCAGAATTTTCCGGGCGCTGTCACGACGGCTGGTGAAATCACTTTGGCGGGCAGAAAGCAGCGCGCGTTCTGAGGCCAGGATTTCAGAGGAGCGAGCGGCCAGTTCTGGGGAGACCTCAAACTTGTAGGCGCCATCCATTTCGGCTTCGAGGCGGAATTGCTTGATTTCCAAAGCGTCGATCTGGTCCTGCAGCTCATCCGCAGCGGTGCGAAACTTGGTATCCTGGAGCTTTGCAAGAACTTGACCGGCTTCGACCTCGTCACCCTGGCGCACATAAAGCTCTGCCAGAATACCCCCTTCAAGGTTCTGAACGATCTGCGCCCGAGAGGAGGAAACAACTTCACCCTCGCCGCGCACGATCTCATCCACCGAAGCAAAAGCCGCCCAGCCCAGGAAGATCAGCAGGGCTGCTCCGACCAGATAGATGATGCGGCTGGCGCCACGGGCGCTTTCGGCGAGGTCGTAATGCGCGGCTGAAGCTGTCATTCGCCTTCTCCTGCTGCAAGATGGGCCAGGACTTTGTCGCGTGGGCCATCAACAACCATGCGACCATCCTGGAGGATCAGGGTCCGGTTGGTCAGCGACAGGATAGGCATCCTATGGGTGGCAATAACCGCTGTGCGGCCTTGCAGCCAGGTTTCCAAGCGGCTCACCAGTGTGCGTTCCAGCGTCTGATCCAGTGCTGCCGTGGGCTCATCCAGAAGCACCACCGAGGGGTTCTGGAGCCAGAGCCGGGCCCAGCCAATGGATTGACGCTGGCCGATGGACAAGCCGCCGCCGCCGTCGCCAATGTCCAGATCCAGCCCTTTGTGATGGCCACGCACATAGGCGCCAAGACCGGCAAAATCCAACGCGGACATCAGGCGGCCGTCATCACGCTCCAACTGGTTCAGGTTAAGGTTATCGCGCAGGGAGCCAGCAAAAAGGCGCACATCCTGGCTGAGGTAACCGATATTGCGGCGCAGATCTCGAGGGTCGATCTGGCTCATATCAGTGCCATCGACCATGATGCGACCGCTGTCCGGTGCATAGAGACCAGAGAGGAGTTTGAGCAGTGTGGACTTGCCCGAGCCATTGACGCCCAGCACCGCAACCCGCTGGCCGGGTGTCACAGCGACACCTGGGACGTCCAGCGTTGGTGCCGCATCATCTTCATAGCGAAAGACCACTTCGCGCAGTTCAAAGCGACCCTGCAGCTGCTCACGGCGCAGATAGCTGCGCTCGGCTTCCATCTCCTGTGGGGATTTGGCGATGGCCTCTAGCCCTTCCAGGGCGCCCTTCACGTTGCTCCAGCGCGCCAGCGTGGCGGCAAATTGGGTGAGCGGGGCCAGTGTCCGGCTGGTCAGAATACCTGTGGCGATGATGGTGCCGACGGTGAAGTCACCGGCAAAGACCATTAGCGTGCCCAGGACAACTGCGGTGATATAGGTTGCCTGCTGTACCCCCTGGGACCAGAAGGTCAGGGCGCTGGAAAGACGGCGTTGCTCTGTCGAGGAATGGGAGGAGAGCGTATTCAGCTCATCCCACATCCGCATGACCCGATCTTCGCCGCGCTGTGTCTTCACTGTGTCCAGCTCGGTGATCACCTCATGCAAAAGACGACCAGCCTTCGCATTGGCGCCCTGGGTTTGACGCGTCAGTGCGATCATCTTGCGTTGCAGGAAATAGGCAGGCAGCAGCATCAATATACCGCCAACGACAATGACCCAAACGATCGGACCCGCGATCGAAGCGACCAGCAGCAAGAAGACCGCAATGAAGGGAATGTCCGCTAGGGTGGAGATGGTGGAGGAAGTAAAGAACTCCCGCACAGCGCCGAAATCCCGCATGGCCGCAAAGAGGCCGGAGGGGGGCAGGGGCTTCTTGTCCGAGCGCATACCGATGAGGCGACGCATCAGATTGTGTTGGACTGAGAGCTCGATCTGACGTCCGGCGGCATCGGTCAGGCGCGCACGCGCCACCTTTAGCAACACCTCCAGCATGATTGCGAGAAAGGCGCCAACGGCCAAGACCCAGAGTGTGGCGTGGGATTGGTGGGGAACTACTCGATCATAGACCTGGAGCGAAAAGAGAGCCACGGAAACGGCAAGAATATTGGCCACGAGCGAGCCCAGCATGATCTCGCCCACCTGACGGCGGTACTTTGGGAACTCGCCCCAAAACCAGTGATCGCTGTCGATTTGTGGCGTGTGCCGCGCCGCCATCTGCTTTAGCGAAGGGCGCGCGGTGATCAATTCGCCGGCATAAAAGGGCTGAAACTCTGCCAGGGGCACCTCTGCCCGATTTCCTGGGCAAGTGGTATCATAGACCATGATCCGGTCCACGTCCTGCCCCAGAACCAGAACGCATTGGCCGCCTTTCATCAGTGCCAGTGCAGGCCAGTCGCTGGCGGAAAACTCTGCCTGCTTTTGCAGTTTCACCTGCAAACCTGTGGAGGAGAGCGCCTGTGCAAGGCTGTTGGGGGAGGTGTCGCCAGGATTGTTGTTCCACATATAGGTGGCAATATCGCCACTCTGGGTGTCTGTACCTTTAAGCGAGGCAAGGGTTGAGATGAGCGTGGCACGATGCTGAATGCGTGCCGAAGCGCCCTCAATCAGAGAGCCAACCTCTCGTCCTTCGCCTTCGATCTGGACGGCTTTGGAGGGGGCATCGATGATTTGCGCGCTCGAAGTGGGCGTGGTGATCTCAGACGCACTGTTGCTGCTCAGGGTCCTATCCGTCGCGGGGGCGGGTGTAGGAACCGCGCGCAGACTTGGACGAGCGGTCTTCTTCTTGGCAAGCGGGCGGCTTCCGGGGGGGCGGCTGGCGGTTGTGTCGGTCAAATCTTGTCCCCATCGGCTAGCAGCCCCATGTCGCGCGCCAACTCCAGCTGGGTCAGCACAACTTCGTATTTCGCATCAATATGATCCTGTTTGCGGCGCACCAGTTCTTCATAGATTGAAACCACATCCATGACCGGGCGTTGTCCCGCTTCGAACTGCGCCTTGAACAATCGATAGGTCTCCTGGCTGGTCCGGGCGAGGGATGCGGTCTCTCCGACCTGGCGCTGGAAGGAGGCGAGACGCTGGATTTTGCGAGAGTAATCTCGCCTTGCGTCTTCCTCCGCTTCTCCGACCTGTCGGCGCGCGGCTTCTTTGGTAGCTTCGATAGCGCGGAGTGCCGCAGGTGTTCCAAAGCCCAGAGGTTCCGCCATGTTCAGTGTCAGGCCCGCGCCGGATCCATCGTTGGTGACGGATCCCGCGGCCGCGATCTGCGGCAAGAGGCCCGCGCGACTGATCTTGGCCTCGGCCACATTGCGATTGGCCATGGACTGCGTTTGCACGATCGATAGGTACTGGGCCTCTTGTGGCGGGGTGCCGAGATCCAGCTTGCCAGGCTGAGAGGTAAAGTCCTGGCCCGTCATGGCGCGCAGTTCCGCGCGCGCGGTTGCGGCTGCATCCTGCGCGGTCATCCGGGCATTGCGCATGCCATTGATCTTACTGTCGACCACGTTGAGGTCGGATTGATCCGAAAGGCCACCTTCGACCCGGCCACTGACGATGCGGCGGAATTCCTGCATCTGTTTGAGCGCGCGTGAACTGTAGGCGGCTTTCTCTTCGCCTCGCAGACCAGTGACATAGAGCCCAACAGCCGCTTCAACCCTCTCATTCATATCAATGGAGAGGTTGACGGCGGCGACTTCAACATCGGCGGCGGCAAAATCGCGTTCGGCCTTGCGTCGTCCATTGTCAAACAAAACCTGTTCGATCAACAGCCCCGCGACGAGGTCACCCAGATCGGTCAAGCTCACTGAGGGGCCGATGCTGGGAAGCCAGTTTTTTGATTTGGCCTCTGCACGCAGTTTGGCGCTGATCAGTTCCGCCTCTGCCGCTCGTGCCGAAGCCGCAACTGCGGCCTGGCCAACTTCGTCAAAAATACTGCCTTCTTCCAGAAGGGAGCGGCGGTCCATCAGCGCTGAGATAACGGGAGAGGCATTTTCGACATCTGGCTGTGAAAAATTGCTGACCCGGCGTGTGACTCCGGTCTCGCTGCTGGAGGTGCTGTTCAGAAACGGCACGCTGTCTGTGCAGGCCGAAAGGCCGCACAGAAGTGCTATTGCGCCTATGGGTCGTGCCAAATGCATACTGCCCCCTCGCCTTGTTTTTCAGGCTTGTGGTTGGGCCGGGCCGCGCCAAATAGGGCAGTCCAGCCGACTGATCATGATCAGATGATGACGTTGACGTCTTGATCAACAACCAGAGTCGTGCCGTCGTCGCCAACGGTATAGACATTGTATGTCTGCCCATCGACGCTGCGGGTGCCGGTGTGGGATGCACCTGTGACAGTCAGCGTGTCGTCATTGTCGCCGCCGTGGATTGTCAGGGTGTCCGAGTTGTTCGACAGGGCCCGAATATCCGCTTCGGTTAAGGTCAGAGAGACATTTGCAGCATAACCGAGGTCGATTTCATCAATATTGAAGCCGCTGAGACCTGCATGATCCAGAGTTCCGGCATTGGTGGCGTCATCTTCCAGAACCAAGAGCATGCTGGAGTTGTTGCCCGCATCATCTGTGCCGGTGATCACCAGATCAGTTCCATCCGGGATGGGGGTGTCGAAATCAATTTCGGTTATCCCGCTATCCTCAGCAACGGTCGCGGATGGGGTGCCAACGCTGCCGTCGCCTTCGAGCGTGCCGACTGTATAGCTGTCATCGACACCATCGATGCCAATCTCGCGCACGTCACCGCTGGAGATCGTGATCGAGTCCAGAGAAGGTGTCTCGTAAGTCGTATCGACGTCAAAACTCTCGCTGATGGTGCTGGAGTTACCAACGGGGTCCGTCGCAACAATGGTTGCATCCGCGGTGTATTCTCCTTCGGGCAGGTCGGAGGCGTCAAAGGTTGCGCTCCAATTGCCGCTGGCATCGACCGTTGCGGTTTTGGCTACACCCTCAACAGTAACGATTACGGTTGAGCCAGGCTCAACAGTGCCCTGGAGGGTGACACCGGATGTCAGTTCTTCCAGGTTCACATGGTCGTCTGCAGTTTGGTTGGCCTCAGCGGTGAAGGGCGATACTTCGGTATCGATTTCAAGGCTATGGCTCACGGTGCTGGTGTTGCCAGCAGCGTCAGTCGCAGTGACCAAAATTGCGGAATCGTAGCTGCCTTCTGGAATGTCAGCAGCGTCAAAAGTAACCCGCCAGTTGCCCAGAGCATCTACTGTGGCAGTCGCGGTCTCTGCGCCAAGTGCCACCTCCACGGTGGAGCCGGGCTCAACCGTGCCTGTCAAGGTAACGCCGTCAGCTCTTTCGCTGGCAGAGACGATGTTATCGCCTTCGATTGCCGAACTATCGAGTGTTAGCGGGTCAACCTCGGTATCGAGCGCCACGGTATCTGAGACGCTGGCAGTATTGCCGGCGGAATCGGTGATGGACGCTGTAATATCCAAGGAGCTGGTGCCCTCGGGGATGTCGGCGGCATCAAAGGTCGTGCTCCAATTGCCGGAGGCATCTGCCACTGCAAGGCTGGATGCACCGCCAAGTGTTACGGTCACCGTCATGCCTGGTGTAGCCGTGCCGCTGATTTCAACACCGTCCGCGCGCTCTACAGCGTTGATTACGTCATCGATTTCGATGGGATCGGGAGAGAGGGCAACAGTACCGGCAACGGTATCGATCTGCAGAGCCGTCGAGGTTGTGGCGGTGTTGCCAGCTGTATCGGTCGCAGTGACATTGACGGTGGTATTATATTCACCAGCACTGAGCGAGCCCGCTTCATAGGTCACTTCCCAGCGGCCATCAGACCCTGCGGTCGTGGTGCGCGTTACACCTTCGACTTCCACCACAACAGTGGCACCAGCTTCGGCGCTACCGGTCAGGGTCACGCCAGCGGTTGCTTCTGCACCGGAGACGATATTGTCGCCCCCCGCAAGACCACTGTCGATCGCTACATTGGTTTCGGTGTCGATCTGGATCGTATGGCTTTCGGTTGAGCTGTTGCCAGCCGCATCTGTCGAAGTCACTTCGATCGTGCTGTCATAGGTCCCGGCAGCAATTTCCGAGGCCTCGTAGTCGATGGACCAGCTGCCATCATCCGCTACCGTGGTTGTTCGGGTAATGCCTTGGAAAGAAACGGAGATTGATGCACCAGCTTCACCTGTTCCGGTGAGGGTCACCCCATCGGAGGCTTCGGACAGATTAATCGTGTCGTCGCCTTCAACCGTTGAAATGCCGATGGCTGGCGCAATGGTATCTACCACCAGAACTTCGGTGTAGCTGTTGCTGTTGCCAAAACTATCAGTGGTCGTGATGGCGATATCGGTTTCATATTCGCCAGTGGCAATCGCACCGGAGTCGAATGTGACTGACCAGGTACCATCATCCGCCACCGTTGTGGTCTGAGTGGTGCCAGAGATGACAACGCTGACAGAAGCCCCAGCTTCACCAGTGCCGCTGATGACTGTCCCAGAGGAATGTCCGTCGCCATTCACCAGATCGCCAGTCGATTGCGTTCCGCTGGTAACTTCCAGATCAGGTGGGGTTGTGTCGATCACAACCGAAGGCCCATCCAAATCAGTAGCGGTGCCATCAGGATCGGTCACGGTAACGCTTGTATCATAGCTGCCATCGGCGGGCAGATCGGTGACAGGGAAAGTGACTTCCCAAGTTCCGTCATCGCCTACGGTGCCGGTTCCTGTTGTGCCACCAAGGTCGATCACCACAGTGCCGCCAGGGGTGCCGGTTCCGGTGATCGTCACGGGGTCGGTGGTTGAGCCGCCAACAGGGTGGGTCGCATCCGGGTCATCAACAGTAGGCGTGATCGAACCGCCAGTGCCGCCGCCACCAGTGCCACCGCCGCCGCCAGTGCCGCCACTGCCATCTCCCCCGCCGCCGCTGCCAGCAATTACCGCAGCGCCAGCAAGACCTGCTGCGGCGCCAGCTGCACCCAGCCCACCAAGCGCGGGGGCCACCAGAGGCGCGATAACCGGTTCAATTCGATCTACGTCGAGGAAAACCATCTCATCGTAGGCGCTCCATTTGCCGGAGAGATCAAGAGGCTCGTAGCTTGCAAAGAGAACCCCCTCGGCTTTGTCCTCCAGAACAACCTCAACAAAGTTGCCTTCTTCACTCAGGAACAGGTTTTTGCCACCGGGCGTGCCTTGACTGAAGTAGTTTTGCAGAACGAGGATCTGACCATCTGCAAGAACTAGATGCAGATCACTGCCGCGCCGGACATAGCTGTCGATATCCGAGGCGCTGAGGTTCAGCGAGATATCTTTCGCATGGGACGTATTAAGGAGAGAGGGGGAGCCCTCAGGGAAAGTGCTTTGATGTGTCGTTCCCGACAAATCGCGGGTGATAAATCTAACAATACTCATTTTTGCCGCTCACTTCTAAACCGCACAAAGAAGCTGCACTCCTTTGCGGTGGTTTGATGCCTGTTCTATTTGCCCAACGGCCGTTCTTTGCGGCCACATTGTGGGTATAATGCGTCGAATTTGAATCAAATGTCTACCCCGACGCGATCAGGCCTGTGGATGAATTGCATCGCATAGTGTCTTGTTTGCCGCAGGTTTTCCACAGGACCCCCTTTCTGCCCGGTCTGCCATATTTTGCTAACGAAGGGTTAACGGTGGCCATCTTTCGGAGTGGAAGTATGGCAAAATTTTGGCAGCCCCTACCGATGCAGGCCTGTGTTTTGCTTGGATACATGCTTTGGGGCGCATCCTGAGCGCTGCCTGCTCCAACAGGTTGAACGGGGAATTCTGCACCAAGTTAGGCGACAGCACCGGCATGCACAGATCTAAGGCCATGGATACGTAAAATGGAGGGCCATGATCGCAAAGAAACCTCAGCCCATCACATTCATTTTAAGGTGCTGTGAGAAAAATTTTAGTCGAACTGCATGGCAATTAATTAAAAATACACCAGTTCTACATAGTATGAATGACGAAAATAGTGTAAACTATCAGAAAAATGATCGGCGCCTGAACACTAGGAATGCCGGGACAGATCCGCCTCTGAAGAGCGGAAACCGGTTGCCAGCGTAATGGCGTCGAAGAGCAGAATTCAAGAACCAAATACCAACGCGGACATCTTTATTGGCCCACGTACTGGGCGCTCTCTGTCTGTGCGCGTTGTCTTACCGCCAGGAGGATGGGCGTAACAAACCAGGAGGCTAGACCCCAATGAAAGACATTGCCGAGATTTTTGTAGAGCAGTACGGTCAGGCGCGCGAGCAGGAGATGTCCCTGCAGGACTATCTCATTGCCTGTCGAGATGATCCGAGCATGTACGCGAATGTCGCGGAACGTATGCTCAAGGCAATCGGTGAAGAAGAGCTCATTGATACCTCCAAGGACGCCCGATTGGGGCCGATCTTTCAGAATAGGACGGTCAAACGCTACAGTGCCTTCAAAGACTTCTATGGTATGGAAGATACGATTGAACGTATCGTGGGCTACTTCCGCCATGCCGCCCAGGGTTTGGAAGAACGCAAGCAGATCCTCTATCTTTTAGGACCGGTAGGCGGCGGTAAATCCTCTCTGGCCGAGCAGCTAAAGCGCCTCATCGAAGATCAGCCGATTTATGTTCTCAAGGCAGGGGATCAGCTCTCTCCGATCTTTGAGAGCCCACTTGGTCTGTTTGATCCAGATAAAATGGGCAAGATCCTGGAAGAGGAATATGGCATTGCCCGCCATCGTCTGCCGGGCCTTATGTCGCCATGGGCGGTCCAGCGCCTGGATGAATTTGACGGAGACATCAGCAAATTCAATGTTGTACGGCTCTATCCCTCCCGCCTGCGTCGCACTGGTGTCGCCAAGGTGGAGCCCGGAGATGAGAACAATCAGGATATCTCGACCCTGGTAGGTAAGGTTGACATTCGCCAGCTGGAGCATTTCAGCCAGGATAACCCGGATGCCTATTCTTTCTCTGGCGGGTTGAACCGCGCAAATCAGGGCATCTTGGAATTTGTCGAGATGTTTAAAGCACCGATCAAGATGTTGCATCCGCTGCTGACGGCAACCCAAGAAGGCAATTACATGGGGACCGAGAGCTTTGGTGCTATCCCCTTCAACGGTCTGGTCCTAGCGCATTCCAATGAAAGTGAATGGCAGGCCTTCAAGAACAATAAGAACAACGAGGCCTTTATCGACCGGGTTTCCATCGTCAAAGTGCCCTATTGCCTGCGTGTCAGCGATGAGGCACAGATCTATGACAAGCTTATCCAGCATTCAGAGCTGGCAGAGGCGCCATGCGCTCCGGAAACTCTGAAAGTGCTGAGCCGTTTCTCGGTTCTGACCCGGCTCAAACCGCATGAAAACTCAAACCTCTATTCCAAAATGCGGGTCTATGACGGTGAAAGCCTGAAAGACACGGATCCAAAGGCCAAAACAGTCCAAGAATATCAGGATCGCGCTGGCGTGGACGAGGGTATGAACGGGATCTCCACCCGCTTTGCCTTTAAGGTTCTGTCCTCGACCTTCAACTTTGATACCGAAGAGGTCGCCGCAGATCCCGTGCACCTGATGTATGTGCTGGAGCAGATGATCAAGCGTGAGCAGTTCCCGGCTGAGACCGAGGCCAAGTACCTTGAGTTCATCAAGTCGGATCTGGCACCACGCTATGAGGAATTCATCGGCAATGAAATCCAGAAAGCCTATCTGGAGAGCTATACGGAATATGGCCAGAACGTCTTTGACCGTTATATCTCTTATGCGGATGCTTGGATCGAAGAGCAGGACTATAAGGATCCGGATACCGGCCAGCTTTATGATCGTGAAGTACTGGATGCGGAGCTTTCGAAAATCGAAAAGCCTGTTGGCATCGCCAACCCCAAGGATTTCCGCAACGAGGTGGTCAAATTTGCGCTGCGGCATCGGGCCAATACTGGTTCGAACCCGGCCTGGAATTCGTATGAAAAGCTGCGCGATGTGATCGAAAAGCATATGTTCAGTCAGGTCGAAGAGCTGCTTCCGGTGATTTCCTTTGGGTCCAAGAAGGACAGCAAAACGGAAAGTAAACACCAAGAGTTTGTCGAGCGTATGCGCAGTCATGGCTACACAGACCGTCAAGTCCGCCGTCTGGTGGAATGGTACATGCGGGTCAACAAGGCCGGGTAACAAGAGGCGCTGAACAAGATGCATCAATTCATCGACAGGCGCTCCAACCCAAAGGGTAAAAGTCATGGGAACCGGCAACGGTTCCTGCGACGTGCCCGGGAAAATATCAAGGAGCGCGTTGACCGGTCGGTGCGGGACAAATCTATCCAGGATGGTGATGGAGTTCCCGCCGACGGAGAAAAAGTTACAATCCCGTCCAAGGGATTGAAAGAGCCAAGGTTTTTCCATGGCTCCAAAGGTGGAAATCGCCAATATGTGCTGCCGGGAAACAAGGATTTTGTTGTCGGCGATACCATCCCGAAACCGCAGGGCGGTGCCGGGCAGGGCGGCAAACAGGCTTCGGAAGAGGGGGATGGCGAGGATGAGTTTTCCTTTACCCTAACCCGCGATGAATACCTTGAGATCCTGTTTGACGGGCTGGAGCTGCCGGATCTGGTGGAAAAAAGTATGGTCGAGACAGAGACCATCGGAACCCGCCGCGCAGGCCTCACGACCGCGGGCACGCCCAATAACCTCAACCTGGTGCGCACCATGCGCAATTCCTTGGGCCGTCGTATCGCGTTACGCCGTCCTTCGGCGCAGGAGGAGGCGGAGCTGGAAGCAAAAGTCGCAGAGCTGGAAGCGCTGGACAAACGTACAAAGAAGCAGGAAGAACAGCTGGAAGAGCTGCGTAAGAAACTGGATCTGTTGCACCGTAAACGCAAGGTGGTTGGCTATATCGATCCGCTAGATCTGCGGTATGATACCTTTGTACCCGAGAAGATCCGCAACTCTCGTGCGGTTGTCTTCTGCCTGATGGATGTCTCCGGCTCGATGCAGGAACGGGAAAAGGATCTGGGTAAGCGGTTCTTCCTCTTGCTACATCTCTTCCTGTCGCGCTGCTACGAGCACACGGAACTGGTCTTTATCCGCCACACCCACCACGCGCAGGAGGTGGACGAAGAGACTTTCTTCTACGCCCGTGAAACCGGCGGTACCATAGTGTCCACTGCGCTGGACAAGATGAAAGAAGTCATCGATGAGCGCTATCCACCGGATGAGTGGAACATCTATGGGGCGCAGGCCTCAGATGGGGAGAATTTTGGCAATGACTCGGCACGTTGCCGAGACCTCTTGCTGAATGATTTGCTGCCGGTCTGCCAATACTACGCCTATATGGAAATCGTCGAAGAAAGTGCCGAGACGCTGCTCTCAAACCCCGAAGAGGGTGAAGATCTTTGGCAGAACTACCGTCAGGTAAAAGAGCAGGCGCCGCATTTTGAAATGCAGCGGGTCTCACATCCGGCGCATATCTACCCGATCTTCAGGGAATTCTTCCTGCCACGGGTAAAGGGAGGGCAGAATGCTTGATGCAAAACCAGGTACACCCCTGTTGTATGATGGTCCCGAGTGGACATTCCCTCTGCTTGAGAAGGCTCGGGATGCAATAGAGCAAATCGCTCTCGAAGATCTGGGGTTGAATGTCTACCAGAACCAGATTGAGATCATCTCGGCTGAGCAGATGCTGGATGCCTATTCCTGCGTCGGCCTGCCGCTGATGTATCAACACTGGTCCTTTGGTAAGCATTTTGCGCGGGACGAGGCGCTCTACCGCACCGGTCGTCAGGGTCTCGCCTATGAGATCGTGATCAACTCAAACCCCTGCATCAGCTACAACATGGAAGAAAACACCATGTCGATGCAGACATTGGTGATGGCGCATGCGGCCTTTGGGCATAATCACTTCTTCAAGAACAACTATCTGTTTTTGCAATGGACTGATGCGGATGGCATCCATGACTATCTGGCCTTTGCCAAAAACTACATCTCGGCCTGCGAGGAGCGATATGGGCTTGATGCGGTTGAGGAAATTCTAGATGCGGCCCATGCCCTGCAGACCCAGGGAGTCTTTCGCTATGGTCGACCGCCAAAGCCCACCACCGAAGAGCTGATGGCGATGCAAAAAGTGAGGGACGGCTATGAAAGCAGCCGCAGCCTGTTGGATATCTGGACCGATGCGACTCTGGGACGGGACAAGGACGCAGAGCGTTCGGAAGAACCCTATAGCCAGCGCCGCAAGCAGATGAACCTGCCGCAGGAGAATATCCTTTATTTTCTGGAGAAGCACAGCCCGGTGCTGGAGCCCTGGCAAAAGGAAATCCTGCGTATCGTCAGGGTCCTGGCGCAGTATTTCTACCCGCAGAAACAGACCAAGGTCATGAATGAGGGCTGCGCGACCTTTGTGCATTACTACATCATCAACAAGCTGTTTGAGCAGGGGCGGATAACCGAAGGCTCTTATATGGAGATGATGCATAGCCACACCAATGTGGTCCTGCAGCCGGAATATGATGATCCGCGTTATTCAGGCATCAACCCCTATGCGCTGGGCTTTGCCATGATGATGGATATCAAGCGTATCTGCGAAGAGCCCACTGATGAGGACCGAGAATGGTTCCCGGATATTGCGGGCCATGAGGATTGGCGTGCGGTTTTGCGAGATGCCTGGGCCAACTATCGGGATGAGAGCTTTATCCAGCAGTATCTCTCGCCAAATCTGATGCGCAAGTTCAAGCTTTTTGCCCTGACGGATAATGCCAACCAGAAAGACATGGTTGTAAGTCAGATCCATAATCGGGCTGGCTATAAGGCGATCCGCCGTGCCCTGGCACATCAGTATGACCTGGCCTATCTGGAGCCGGATATTCAGGTCAGCGATGCGGATCTGCGTGGTGATCGCAAACTGATCCTCACCCATACGGTTCGTGACGGGATCCACCTGGAAGAAGAGAACCGGGAGGAGGTCCTAAAACACTTGCGCCGCCTCTGGGGCTATGAGGTGGTTCTGGATGCGGTAGAGGTTTCAGCAGAAAGCTAGGCCTGACCTTTATCAGGGGGAAATTCCTGATGTAGGTCATCGATGATAAATTCATGGGCATGGTTGGAAGGAGTTCCGGCCATGCCCTCTTTTTTATGGGCCAGTAGATGGGGATGGTCCGCTGGTAGATCCGGATGGCTATGTCCGCGGACTTCCGAATCATGACTGGGCCATGCCCGTATCGCATAGATCAACCCAAGCGTGGCAACCCCGGTCAAAACCAGAAGGGACGGGACCATACCAAGGTGGCTCATGCTCCATCCTGCCAGTGGATAGGTGATCAACCAGCATCCATGGGACAGGGTGAACTGTGCTGCAAAAACCGCTGGGCGGTCCTCTGCGCGGGCGGAACGCTTTAGCAGGCGACCTGAGGGGGTGAGGATGGTGGAATAGCCAAGACCAGAGAGGAACCATCCCAACAATACTGCCGCTAACGACGCCCCTGAGACCCAGGAGGAAACAGAAACACCCAGTTGTGCGGAGATGGCAATTGCGGCCCCGGCGAGCATCACGGGGCGATCAGAAAAAAGTTCTAGCAGTTTTGGCAGGGTAAAGGCTGCGAGCATGGAACCGCCGCCAAAGCAGGCCAGCGCCAAGGCGACCATGTCCTCGCTTTGGCCAAGCTCCGCCCGCAAAATGACCACGGTATTGATGATCACGATGGAGCTGATTGCCGCCGCCACGGCAGACAGTCCCAGCAACCCGCGCAGGCGGGGAGTTTTCAGATAGATCCGGATGCCCAATGTGGTCCGGTCATAAAACCCAAGCCGTTTGCTGGGTTTGGGAGAGGGAAGCGCAACGGAGACCACCAGGAGGGCAGAGGCGACAAAGCCAAATGCAGTGCCAAAAAACAGGGAATCTGCGGCAACTAGTGTGAGGAGGATCGCCGCCAGTGTCGGTGACAGCAGACTTTCGATATCAAAGGCTAGTCGCGAAAGGGACAGGGCCTTGGTGTAGTCCTCTTCCTTCGGCAACAAATCCGGAATTGTGGCCTGAAACGCAGGCGTGAACCCGGCAGAGGAAGCCTGCATCAGGAAGATCAATACGTAGATTTGCCAGATCTCGGTGACAAAGGGCAGGGCCAGCGCCACCAGGGCACGGATCACGTCCAGGGTGACCAGCCAAGTTCGACGCGGGTATTGCGTCGCAAGGGCCGCCGCGATCGGAGCGATAGTGACATAGCTGACCATCTTGATGGTCAGGGCGATGCCTAGAACCAGGGCCGCATCCGCTCCCGCTAGATCATAGGCAATAAGACCCAGTGCCACAGTTGCCAGCCCAGTGCCGGTAATAGCGATGATCTGGGCCGCAAACATATGGCGAAACGCCCGGTTTCTGAGGATCGCAAACATGTCTCAGAGGTACCTCGCAATATCTTTGAAAGCTTGGGTGTTGCGCGGCTGCTCCGCCTGGTTGCCTTCAAGACAATGGTCAATATGATCGAGGATCAACTCACGCTTGGCATTGGTTATGGCCTTCTCAACCGCGTGCATTTGCTGCGCGATTTCGGAACATGGCCGCCCTTCGTCAATCATGCTGATGACACGTTTCAAATGGCCATTTGCCCGCTTTAAGCGAGCAGAAATGCGCGGATGGGACTGGTGTGCGTGAGAAGCTGACATAGTCTATGTATCCCCCGGGGGAGGATATTTTCAACCCGGTTTCCGACGGAGCTTAGCCTGATTGACACCCAAGTGGTGAAATTGGATACAATATTCGCATGATGCCCTGCGAAGGGCGAGGGTTGAGCAAAGGGAAGATCGGATGACTGGGTGTCTAAAAGAGTACCAAGAATTGGTCGCAGCGCTGCAGGTTGATGGGCTGGCATTGGTTCCCGGCCCCAATTTCACCCGCGCGCTTGGGCATAGCTTTATGAGCCATGAACGCCCTTTTGTTGTAGTCATACCTGCAAATGGCGCACCCGCTGCCATTGTTCCCAATCTGGAATTGGGTTCCTGGCAGTTGGTTGGTTTTGAAGGTGCCGTGTTTGATTGGCGGGATCAGGATGGGTATGGACAGGCCTTTGCGGATCTGGCCCGGCACCTGCCCCTGAAGCGCATCGCGGTTGAGGGGCAGGTGATGCGGGTCTTTGTGCATCACGCGTTCAAACAGGCACTGCCGGAGTTGGAGATCCTGGACGCGGAGCGAGAGATCTCTGGCCTGCGTATGATCAAAACGGCAGCCGATATCGCTGCGATGGAGGCGGCGATCACTATTTCAGAGCGTGCGTTGCACGCGGTTCTGAGGCAGGTTGAGATTGGTCAGACCGAAAAACAGATTGAGGCGGCTCTTATCCAGGCGCTCTTTGCCGAAGGGGCGGATGATCTGGCCTTTTCGCCCATCGTGGCCGCAGGGGATAACTCAGCGCGGCCCCATGCCCATGCGCGCAGCGACTACCAGATCCAGGATGGCGATGCGCTGCTCTTTGATTTTGGTGCTAGAAAAAACGGTTTTTGCGCCGATATAACCCGCACGGTCTTTGTTGGCAGCGTCAGCGAGGAGGGGCGCGCGGTTTATGAAACTGTGCTGCGTGCCAATCAGGCCGGGCTGGACATCACCCGTGCAGGCGTAACCGCGCATGAGATTGACGATGCGGTAACCGGCGTACTGGAGGCCTCGCCCTTTGCGGATCGCATCAAGACCAAAACTGGCCACGGGTTGGGGCGCGAGGTGCATGAAGCCCCCTATGTGATGCGCGGAAATCATCAGGTCTTACCAGCCGGAACCGTCTATACCAATGAGCCAGGCCTCTATGCCCTGGACAAATTCGGTGTGCGTATCGAAGATGACATTTTGATCACCGAAGAGGGGTATCGCAGCCTCACGCAGTTTCCAAAAGAGCTGATGATCGTGGGATAGCCTACTCCCGGCAAGGCGGTTGGTTGCAACGGAAAGGCGCGGACCAATTCGGCCGCGCCTTCCTAATTCTTGTCAGATTGGAGTGGGCTAGAGCCTCGTCAAAGTAAACTGAAACGCTTGCGAGGAAGTGCAAGGGTGGCGGCTGACCTTGGGAAGGTGCAGAGCGCCTTCCCGCGGGGAAGGTCAGGCGCTGCCCGGCCCATGAGCCGGGCCGGACTTCAAACGCAAATCGTTTTAGGTATTCAGCACTTGGCTTAGAATTCCACCACTGCGCGGATGGATTTGCCCTCGTGCATCAGGTGGAAGCCTTCGTTGATCTCGTCCAGGGTCAGCTTGTGGGTGATCATCGGGTCGATCTCGATCTTGCCGTCCATGTACCAATCAACAATTTTCGGCACGTCGGTGCGGCCCGAAGCGCCACCAAAGGCGGTGCCGCGCCAGGAACGGCCGGTGACCAGCTGGAAGGGGCGGGTGGAGATCTCGGCACCTGCTGGCGCCACACCGATGATGATGCTCTCCCCCCAGCCCTTGTGCGCGCATTCCAGCGCAGTGCGCATGACGTTGACGTTGCCGGTGGCGTCAAAGGTGTAATCCGCGCCGCCGCCGGTCAGCTCAACCAGATGGGCGACCAGATCGCCCTCAACCTCTGCGGGGTTCACAAAATGGGTCATGCCGAAATGGGTCGCCATTTCCACTTTGCCAGGGTTTAGGTCGACACCAACGATCTGGTCGGCACCAGCCAGTTTCAGGCCCTGGATCACGTTGAGGCCAATGCCGCCCAGACCAAAGACCACAGCGGTGGAACCGATCTCCACCTTGGCGGTGTTGATCACCGCACCAATGCCGGTGGTGACGCCGCAACCGATGTAGCAGATCTTGTCAAATGGCGCGTCCTTGCGCACCTTGGCCAACGCGATTTCCGGTACCACCGTGTGGTTGGCGAAGGTTGAGCAGCCCATGTAGTGATGAATTGGCGTGCCATCCAGCATGGAGAAACGGGTGGAACCGTCGGGCAAGAGGCCCTGGCCCTGCGTCGAACGGATCGACTGGCAGAGGTTGGTTTTGGGGTTGAGGCAGTATTCGCACTCACGGCACTCGGGCGTGTAGAGCGGGATCACGTGATCGCCCACTTCCAGGCTGGTTACGCCCTCGCCCACTTCGACCACTACACCTGCGCCCTCGTGGCCCAGGATCGCCGGGAAGATGCCCTCTGGATCATCGCCAGAACGGGTAAACTCATCGGTGTGGCACAGGCCTGTTGCCTTGATTTCCACCAGAACCTCGCCCGCTTTTGGGCCTTCGAGGTTCACTTCCATCACTTCGAGCGGTTTGCCCGGAGCAACGGCTACGGCTGCACGTGTGCGCATCATATTCGCGGTCCTTCGTCCTGTTGTCAGAGAGGCTGCTCCTGGGCAGCGCATCTCCTGAAATTCTTGTCCCGCCCGGTTTCCAGCGACCAGAAGTGGCTGAAAATCAAATACCCGGGTCCGGGCCTGCCTAGCGTTACATTCGCCAAACTCATGAGGCAAGCCTTGCCTTTTTACCTTCCTTTTTACTCTTTTTGTTGCAGGCGACAAAAGCGACGTAAAATGGCGCGTTCCGGCCAATTGACCTGAAACAAAGCCAAAGGAGTTAGGCAGAGCCTATCCATTGTTTCGAAAAAACTTTTGCAAGAAAGCGAAAAAGAACGCCTTGACCTTCCCCTCACTGGAAGCCCCATATCCGGTGAAGGCAAGGATGACTTCTGGGAAATGCGTAGTGGAACAGCATCAAATAACATTGCAAGTGACTGGGTTAAACTGTGCGGGTTGCGCAGGCCGCGCCGAGCGAGCGCTGGCTGCAGTCGAAGGCGTGCAGAGCGCCTCTGTGAACCTCGCAAATGCGCGGGCTGTGGTAGAAGCCCCTTCAGATCTTCCGGTGTCAAAAATGACGGAGGCATTGGCTCAGGCTGGCTACCCCGCAGCGATCACCAGTCTGACCCTGAACATAGAGGGGCTGAGCTGTGCCTCTTGTGTGGGCCGTGCTGAGGCCGCATTGCAAGCGGTGCCCGGTGTTGTCTCTGCCGAAGTCAACCTGGCTTCGGAACGGGCAGAGATCCACTATTTGACCGGAGCAGCAAGGGGCGCGGATTTTGTTGCGGCAGGTGCTGCTGCGGGATACCCGGCTATACTGCACGGGCATGAAGCGGATGCGGCAGAGCAGGCCAGTCAACGTAAGGCGGATGAAATCCAAGCGCTCAAACGGCAAGTGCTGATTGCCGGTTTGCTCACACTGCCGGTGTTTGTGATCGAGATGGGAGGGCATATGGTGCCCGTCTTGCACCATTGGGTCATGGCCAATATCGGCCAGCAGAGCAGCTATCTTTTTCAGTTTGCCCTGACCACACTGGTTCTGGCCTGGCCGGGGCGGCAATTCTATCAAAAGGGCTTTCCAGCCCTGCTGCGCGGTGCCCCGGATATGAATGCTCTCGTCGCGCTGGGCACTTCGGCAGCCTATGGGTTCTCACTGGTCTCGACCTTTGCGCCCAACATGCTGCCAGCGGGCACGGCCAATGTCTATTACGAGGCCGCCGTCGTCATCGTGGTGCTGATCCTGACCGGGCGCCTCTTGGAAGCACGCGCCAAAGGCCGCACCGGTGCTGCAATCCGCAAGCTGGCGGGGCTGCGGCCCAAAACGGCCTGGCTTTTGCGCGGGGAGGAAGCGGTTGAAACCGCGGTGGATCAGATCATTGCCGGGGATCTGTTGCGGGTGCGCCCGGGAGAGCGGATCGCGGTGGACGGAGTGGTCCTTTCCGGCTCGTCCTATGTGGATGAAAGCATGCTCAGCGGTGAGCCCATTCCCGTTGCCAAGGAAAAAGGTGCGGAAGTCTCTGCCGGGACGGTGAATGGCGCCGGAGTGCTGGAATTCCGCGCCACTCGTGTCGGCCATGAGACCGCCTTGGCACAGATCATCCAGATGGTGGAGCAGGCCCAGGGAGCCAAGCTGCCTGTGCAGGGGCTGGTGGACCGGATCACGCTCTGGTTCGTTCCGGCAGTGATGGCGGTGGCCGCGCTAACCGTCGTGTCCTGGCTGGTGCTGGGGCCCGCGCCTGCACTGCCTTTGGCGCTGGTCGCTGGGGTTGCGGTCCTGATCATTGCCTGCCCCTGCGCTATGGGTCTGGCCACGCCAACTTCGATCATGGTCGGGATTGGACGGGCCGCGCAGATGGGCGTTTTGTTCCGCAAGGGGGACGCGTTGCAGCGCCTGCAAGAGGTCAAGGTGGTGGCACTCGACAAGACTGGGACCCTAACACAGGGGCATCCGGCTTTGACGGGTTTCCAGGCGGCAGCGGGTTTTGAACGCGAGGCGGTCTTGCGCCTGGTTGGCGCAGCGGAGGCGCAATCGGAGCATCCCATTGCCCGCGCTTTGGTTGCCGCGGCGGGCAGGAACCTGCCCCAGGCCGAGAACGTCGAAGCCATCCCAGGCTTTGGCGTGCGGGCCAGCGTTGAGGGGCAGGAGGTTCTGATTGGCGCGGCCCGGTTGATGCGCCGTGAGCAGGTCGAATTTGCAGAGCTGGAACAACAGGGCAAAGACTGGGCCGAGAACGGCGAAACCCCGTTCTACGTGGCCATCAACGGCGAGGCAGCGGCCGCGCTTGCGGTTGCCGACCCCTTGAAACCCGGAACGCCTGAAGCCATCCGACTGCTGCAATCTCAGGGGTTGAAGGTCGCCATGATCACCGGAGATGCACAGGGAACGGCTGAGGCCATTGCGACACGTCTTGGCATCGACGCAGTGCGCGCAGAATGCCTGCCGGGCGACAAGGTTACGGCGATCAACAGTCTGCGGGCGGAATTCGGACCGCTGGGTTTTGTCGGCGACGGGTTGAACGATGCCCCGGCTTTGGCGGCGGCAGAGACCGGCATTGCTATAGGAACGGGCACCGATGTGGCAATCGAGGCCGCTGATGTGGTGCTGGTTTCGGGTGACTTGCGCGGTGTGTTGAACGCGCTCACAGTTAGCCGTGCCACCATGCGTAATATCCGCCAGAACCTCGGATGGGCCTTTGGCTACAATGTGCTACTGATCCCGGTGGCGGCTGGTTTGCTTTACCCCTTTGGTGGACCTCTTTTGTCGCCTGCATTGGCGGCGGGGGCCATGGCGCTCTCCAGTGTTTTTGTCCTCTCTAATGCTTTGCGCTTGCACCGGCTAAAAGCGCTCATACATGATGAGGGGAAGGTAGCCGCGCCTTCGGTTCTGGCTCCTGGCGCGGCAGAGTAAGAGGTTTTGCATGAATATCGGTGATGTTGCGGCCCGCTCAGGGCTGCCAGCCAAGACAATCCGCTACTATGAGGACATCGGCCTCATCAAACCGCACCGCAGCGAGAACGGCTATCGCTGCTTTGCGGAGACTGATTTGCACAAGCTGGCCTTTCTGGGCCGTGCGCGGGCGCTGGGTTTCACCATCGAAGATTGCCGCATGCTGATGGCGCTCTATGAGGACAACAGCCGTGCCAGTGCAGATGTGAAAAAACTAGCAAACGAGCACCTTTGCAAGATCGAAGCCAAGATCGCGGATCTGCAGGCTATGCGCGATACCTTGACCGAGCTGGTCAAATGCTGCGCCGGCGACGACCGGCCGGACTGCCCGATCCTGAAGGATCTGTCTGGTGAGGCGATGGCTGATACGCCGGAAAGCGGCGGCGCTTAGCCCCGAAGTTCCAATCCCAGCAAGCCGGGCAGTTGTGCCATGGCGGTAAATGGCTGGGCGCCGAACAGACGGCCCGGCGGGAGGGCACTGGCGGCCGTATAGGCAAAGCAACCCATACCCGCCGCCTGTGCCGCCTCTACCCCGCTGGGGCTGTCTTCCACCACCAGACAGTGTTCTGGCGCTGCACCATGAAACTCTGCCGCATGCAGAAACACATCCGGTGCTGGTTTGCTGCGACCAACCTCGTAGGCAGAATGGATGCGACCCTCAAAGAAGGGCAATAGCCCTGTGCAGGACAGGGTGATTTCGATCTTGTCCCGCAGCCCGTTGGATGCGACGCAGATGGGAATGCCGCTGCTGGTCAGCGCATGCAACACCTCTGCAATGCCGTCAACGGCCACGCAATCGCGCTCCAGCTCGACCATGGCCTCGGAATAAAAGGCTTCGGGCCAATCCGCCGGTATCGGGAGCGCTTGCGAGAGCAGATAGGTTTCCACATCGGTTTTGCTTTTGCCAATGAAAGCAGCGCAGCACTCCGTATGTGTCAGGCTGGCGCCAGCCTTGATCAGGTGCCGGTGCAAGACCCGCAGAAAAATCGGCTCTGAATCTACCAGAACACCGTCGCAATCGAAGATGACCAAAGCGGGCTTGCCTGCTAAAAATGCCAAAACTCAATTCCCTTGCCTGAAACAGATCGGCACTTTAGCGCGCATAGGTTGCAAGGCAAAGGGTGTCAGATCAGGCCGGACGCAGCTCTAGGATCTGTCGGGCCTCCTGCCAAGTGGCGACGGGTCGCTCGTATTTCTCGCAGAGCTCTACAGCGCGTTGGACGAGAGCGGCATTGGAGGGGGCAAGGGTCTCCCTATCCAGGCGCAGGTTATCTTCCAACCCGGTGCGGGTATGTCCGCCTGCGGCGATGGCCCATTCGTTGACCTGCAATTGCCCGGCACCAATGCCCGCGCCGCACCATTCGGCCTCTGGTGCCAGTCGCTTTACCGTCTGGATGTAGAAATCAAATGTCTCTCGATCCACTGGCATGGCGTTCTTCACTCCCATGACAAACTGCACGTAGAGCTTGCCGGGAATGGCGCCCTTGCGGTTCAGCTTCACCGCCTGGTGGATATGGGAGAGGTCAAAAGCCTCGATCTCGGGCTTGACCTCATATTGCCGCATTTCCGAGGCCAGCCAATCCACAAGATCCGGCGGGTTCTCATAGACGCGGGTTGGGAAATTGTTGGAGCCCACCGAGAGCGAGGCCATATCGGGGCGCAGAGGTAGCATTCCGCCACGCGCCTTGCCCGCACCTGAGCGGCCGCCGGTGGAGAGCTGAATGATCATGCCGGGGCAATGTTCCTGCAGCCCCTCCATCAAGCGGGCAAAACGCTCAGGGTCCGAAGTCGGCGTGCCGTCCTCCTCACGCACATGGCAATGGGCGATGGCGGCGCCAGCCTCAAAGGCGGCCTGGGTGCTTTCGATTTGTTCAGTGACCGTGATGGGCACTGACGGGTTATGCGCCTTCTGCGGCACGGATCCGGTGATGGCAACGCAGATGATGCAGGGTTTGCCCTGAGCTTCAGTTGTCATGTCTCTGAACTCCCTAGATGTCGAAGAAGACGGTTTCATCTTCGCCCTGCAGACGGATGTCAAAACGGTAGAGCAACTGGCCCTCTTGGTCGCTGCGTTTTGCGATCAGGGTCGCGCGGCGGCGTTCCCACTCAACGAGGTTGATCACCGGGTCCTTGGCATTGGCCGCGGCCTCATCATCGAAGTAGATCCGGGTATTGAGGCCGGTATTGATACCGCGTGCCACAATCCAGAGGTTGATATGCGGGGCCATCATCTGCCCATTGCGGCCCATGACGGGACCGGGTTTGATGGTATCAAAGCCCCATTCGCCTGTCTCAAAATCGGTGATGACACGACCCCAGCCACGAAACCCCTCTTCGGTCTCGCCGGGATGCTCGCGGTGGGCGTAAATCCCTGCCGCATTGGCCTGCCAGGCCTCCAGCAATACGTCCTTGACTGGTGAGCCGGTGCCGTCGATGACCAGACCCTCGACACGGATGCGCTCCCCCTTGGCATTAGGACCTGCGATTTCCTGTCCCAGCTCTTGCTCGTAGATCTGAAACCCCGCGGCGCCAGGGGCGAGGCCGATATGCACATAGGGGCCTGCGGTCTGAGAGGGGGTTTCCTTGAGGTAGTTGAGATCCTGCTGCATCAGTTTCCCTCCAGCCGGTTTTCAAACAGGGTTGAGCGCCGCCCGCGCAGCACGATGTCGAATTTATATGCGATTGTATCCAGCGGAATGGTGGCATTCATATCCAGACGCGCAATGAGCTGATCCACCGCAGCCGGATCGGGAATAGTATTCACGATCGGGCAACGGGCGATGAGGGGGTCGCCTTCAAAATAAAGTTGGGTGATCAGGCGCTGGGCAAAGCCGGTGCCAAAGACAGAGACATGGATATGGGCCGGACGCCAGTCATTGACCCAGTTGCGCCAAGGATAGGCGCCGGGTTTCACGGTGCGAAAGTAGTAATATCCCTCTGCATTGGTCATGGTCCGCCCGCAGCCGCCAAAATTGGGATCCAGTGCGCCCAGATAGCTGTCTTTCTTATGCCGGTAGCGGCCTGAAGCATTGGCCTGCCAGATCTCGACAAGTGTCTCCGGTACCGGACGGGCGTTTTCGTCCAGCACCCGGCCATGGACGATGATGCGCTCTCCAATCGGGCTTTGCCCGGCAGCGGCAAAATTGCTCAGGAGGTCATTGTCGGTTGGGTTCAGATCATTGTGCCCAAAGGTCGGACCGGTGATCTCGCTGGCGGTATTCTCCAGGCTGATCAAGGGAAACTGAGGGGAACGGGTCACCGAGGTTTTGTAATCCTTGGCATAAGCAGGCGGATGCCAGCGCCGGTCGCGCTGATAGAACTCTGCCTGCTGTAAAGGCCTGTCTTGCATCTCTGGGTGTCCTTTTCTGTGCTGCTGCGCGAATGCTCAGGTCTGGTCAGCGGAGGTCTCCGCCTCCATCTCAGCATAGGTCTGTTTGGCTAGTTTCAGGGCGTGATTGGCGCGGGGAACCCCGGCGTAGATTGCCACATGCTGAAAGGCCTCTATCACATCCTGTTTGCTGGCGCCGGTCCGTGCGGTGGCGCGGATATGCATTGGAATCTCGCTGAAATTCCCAAGGGCCGCCAAAAGAGCCAGGGTCAGCATGGAGCGTTCACGCGGTGCAATGCCATCGGAGGCCCAGACCGTGCCCCAGGCGCCTTCGGTGATCAGGGATTGAAAGGCGGTATCAATATCAGTCTTGGCGTCCTCGGCGCGATCAACATGCGCATCGCCCAAGGTGGCGCGTCGGACGGACATTCCTATGTCAAAACGATTTTCTGTCATGCCCTATTCCTAGCCACTGTTCCTTGTCACTGTCCCGCGTGTTCTGGGTGATGGAACTGTTGCATATCAAAAATGCACTGTATAATGCGAAAATATGGATAAATGCATGGCAAAAATGATATGAGATTGTCTGCTCAGCTCAAGCTGCGTCACCTGGAGGTCTTTGTTGAGGTGGCGCGCCAGAACAGTGTGACCCTGGCGGCTGAGGCGCTGGGGATGACCCAGCCTGCCGCAACTAGGGCCTTGCGAGAGCTGGAAACCGTCTGTGGCAAACCCCTGGTGGAGCGCGATGGCCGGGGTATTCGGCTCTCTGCCTATGGGGAGATGTTCCGGGATCACGCTGGGCGAAGTCTGGCGCTGGCCCGTGATGGCGTTTCTTTGCTGCAAGGGCTGGAAGCGGAAGAGGGGACAAGGCTGGCAATCGGTGCTCTGCCAACGGTCGCGGCCAATCTGGTGCCTGACGCTGTGGCGCAGATCAACGCCGAAGGTTCGCGCAGCCGCATTGGCGTGGTGTCCGGCGACAACAGATACCTTCTGGATCAGCTGCGGCGCGGGCATCTGGACTTGGTTGTCGGGCGCCTGCCTGCACCGGAACAGATGGCGGGGGTTGAGTTTCAGACGCTATTCCATGAGAGCGTCGCTGTTGTGGTATCCAACACACATCCGCTCGCATCTGAGGTGGAGCTTTCACCGGATACCTTTGAGAATTTCCCGGTTCTGATGCCTACCGAGGGGTCTATCATCCGTCCTTTGGTTGAAGGCATGTTCCTGGAGCAAGGGATAATCGCACCCAAATTCCCTCTCGAGACGGTTTCATCTGAATTTGGACGCCGGTTCGTCTATCAGCATCAGGCCATCTGGATCATCAGCCAGGGTGTCGTCCAAGAGGATCTGGAGCAAGGCCGCATGGTTCGCTTGCCCATTCAAACCTCTGGGACATCTGGCCCGGTCGGGATTTGTCTGCGAAGAGAGCATCAGCTCTCGCCGGCTGCGACACGTTTTAGTTCTGTTTTACGGGAGCTGAGCAAAAACCGGTTTCTGGTCTGAAACAGGTCAGGAACGCAGGCTCGCCAGGGCCATGCTGGTCACATCGCGTGCGATTGTATCGAGGAACTCCTGCGATGCCCCGCGTTCGGGGCGGAACCAAAAAACCGGTGAGTTGAGAATCAGCATCAGGCCTGCCACGGCGACAGTCAGATTGCGATCTTCAATAGAGCCCTCGCTGATTCCACGGGCGATTTGCTCTCGAAAAAGCAGCTCATAAGCCCGCTGTCCCTGTCGGACACGATCCTGCAGGTCCTTTTCCACATCTGTAACCGCCTTGGCACGCGCGCCTGTGTAAGTCTGCAGAATCACCTTGTGGTAGGCAAGACTGTTCAGGACCGTATAGACATGAGTACGGCTCATGTTGGTTAAACACGCCAGGGCCGGGAGTGCGGCGTCGACAACAGGTTCGACGGCAGAATGGGTGAAGCTAGCTGCGCGAAGTTGAACCGCCGCGAGCAGGGCACCCTTTGAGGGGAAATGATGGTAAATCCGACCTTTAGTAGATCCAAGCCGGGCGGCAATATCATCGATTGAAGCTGCTTCCGCCCCTAGCGACATAAAACACTCCGCCGCTGCGTCGAGGATTTCACGTTTTGAAGAGCTAAGGGGTTCGAGCATCGTTGCGCCAAGGAAGAAAAAGGATCTTTGAGCTGGTAGCAGGCTTCCCACCTAGGGCGCAATCTCCGCATGATGTGAGGGTCAGAACCTGTGGCAAAGCACAGACAGCCGAGGGGATTCGGGTGTCGAAATCTTCGCTTGTGGGTTGATCGCAAGCAACACCAGAGACCGCATTGAGAAGAAACTTCTACAAGACGATTGAAAGTAGCCTAGGCGTGAAAAGGCCTAAAAAACAGGCTGTATTTACCGTTCTGACGCTGGGTCGCTGCAATTGACAGGTCAAAAACATACTCTTTAGTCTGTTTTGCAGAGGCTGGGGAAATGCGCACTGGAGAAGGTGCCTGACGTTTTCGTGAACAGCACAAAAGGCCTGCTTGGCGCAGGCTTGTATTCCGCTCCCAAGAGGGCGGGGGGAGGACAATTTGGAAGTATTGCAGCTCTTGGTCAGCGGGCTTGCGAATGGCTGTGTCTACGGCTTGATCGCGCTTGGCTTTGTTCTGATCTACAAGGCCACAGAGGCGGTGAATTTCGCCCAGGGTGACTTCATGATGCTTGGCGCCTTTGTGGCGCTTGGACTCACAAATGCGCAATATCTAGATTTGCCATTTTGGATCGCCGCACCCTTGACGATTTCGATCATGGCGGTGTTCGGGTATCTGCTGGATCTCTTTGTGCTTCGTCATCTTTTTGGGCAGAGTCAAACGGCTGTGGTCATTCTGACGATAGCTATGGGGTTTGTCCTGCGCTTTATCGCCGGCCTGATCTGGGGGCATGAGCCGCAGACATTGGAAAGCCCGCTGGCGCTTGGGGATTTGCAGTTTGGCGGCGTGGTGCTGGGCATGGCGGATGTGGCGGTCATCGTGGTGACCTTCCTGCTGACCTGGTCGCTTTACCAGTTCTTTCAAAAAACCAAACTGGGTTTGGCGATGCAGGCAGCCAGCCAGAACCAGATGGCGGCCTATTTCATGGGGATCCCTGTAAAACGTGTGCAGGGGCTGATCTGGGGCTTGTCCGGGGCAACTGCAGCCGTTGCGGGGATACTTTTTGCCTCCAAAGGGGCGATTGATCCAAACGCAGGACTTCTGGGGATTAAGGCCTTTGCGGCGGCAGTGATTGGCGGCTTTGGTTCCTTGCCTGGTGCATTGGCCGGGGGGCTGATCGTTGGCGTCATCGAACCCTTTGCAGCCCGCTATTTTGCTGCTGGGTATTCGCAGATCGCTCCCTATGCGCTTTTGCTGGCGGTGCTGGTTTTCCGCCCGCATGGGCTGTTCAGCCAAGTGCGCGTAAAGAAGGTCTGATCAGATGCGGATCCATTTCAAAACCTCTTACGAACACGATATCCGACTGTTTCAGGACCGCTGGACCTTGGGTGTCTATGCTGCGCTTCTGGCTTTGGCTTTTGCGTTGCCCTACTTGATTGATGAGTTTTACCTTGGCGAAGTCACCAATGTACTGATCTGGGCGATTGCCGGTCTTGGTTTGATGTTGCTTACCGGTCAGACCGGCCAGGCCAGCCTGGGGCACGCGGCCTTTCTGGCGGTGGGCTGCTATACCAATACGATCCTGATTGAACAGGGTTTGCCCTTTGTCATTGCTTTCCCGCTTGCCGGGGTCATCACCGGTGTAATCGGAACGATAGTCGCCATTCCTGCACTTCGTCTGCATGGGATTTACCTGGCGATTGCCACCATTGCTCTGTCGATCCTGGCGGATGACATCATTGTTTTGATGGAGCCCTGGACCGGTGGGGTTTCCGGCAAGTTCCCGGAAATGATAACTATTTTCGGGTTCGAGATCGAACGTTGGACCATGCCATCGCGGTTCTACTATCTGGTTCTGGTCGTCACTATTTGCTGCACATTGTTCTACCGCAATCTGCTGCGTTCCCCCTTGGGGCGTGCCTTTGCGGCGGTGCGCGATAGTGAGGTCTCTGCCACTGCGATGGGCGTGCATATCGCGCGTACTAAGGCAACCGCCTTTGGGCTTTCCTGCATGATCACCGGCTGGGCCGGGGCCCTGATGGGCTACTATGCCGGCACCTTCAACAACGAGACCTTCTCGATCGTGATCTCCATCACCTTGTTGATGATGATTGTTATTGGCGGCTTAGGATCGATCCATGGTGCCTTTTTCGGGGCCGTAGTTGTCGCCTTCCTGCCGCAGGCGCTTTCGATCCTGAAGGATGGACTGGTTGGCGGTGGGGTTGCCATTCCAGGGCTGGAGACCGGGGTCTTTGGTATGATCCTGATCCTGTTCATCCTGTTTGAGCCCATGGGTATCTACGGGCGTTGGCTCAAGATCCGCATCTGGCTGGAGCTCTTCCCCTTTGCCCGCAAAGACATGTTCCGTCGCCAGAAATCCTATCTGAAAACGGAGCGCCTGAGATGAGCCTTTTGGAAATCAACAATGCCACGCTCAAATTCGGCGGTGTGGTCGCGGTGAATGATCTGAGCTTTTCGGTGGAGGAAGGCGAAGTCTATGCGATCGTCGGGCCCAATGGAGCCGGAAAGTCCACGGTCTTCAATCTGATCTCTCGCTTTTATGAACCCTTCGCTGGCAAGTTTACTTTTGATGGTCAGAACCTGTTGGATCGCGAACCGGATGAAGTTGCGGATCTGGGCATTGCCCGGACCTTCCAGAATATCGAACTCTTTGATCATGCGACCGTGCTGCAGAACCTACTGGTCGGCCGGCACCGGCACCGCAAGACCACACTTCTAGAGGAGATGTTCTTTGCCCCACGTGTGCGGCGGGAAGAGCACCGTCACAGGGAGGCTGTGGAGGAGGTCATCGATTTCCTTGATCTGCAGCCTTACCGCAACAAGATGATCGCAGGGTTGCCTTATGGGGTGCGCAAAGTGGTGGAGCTGGGGCGTGCTCTTGCCTCTGGCCCGCGCCTGCTGCTCCTGGATGAGCCGGCTTCAGGCCTCTCGGTGGAGGAAACCCAGGACATGCGCTGGTGGATTGATGACATCCGCAAGCAGATGGGCATCACCGTTTTGATGGTGGAACACGATATGGGTCTGGTCTCTGGTGTTTCTGACCGGGTTCTGGCCTTGGCCGATGGCGCAAAACTGGCCGAAGGCACACCCGCAGAGGTGCAATCCAATCCGGCGGTGATCGAGGCCTATCTGGGAGCGGGGGCGGCGTGATGGGGGAAGCTTTGCTGGAAATCAACAACCTGGAGAGCTTCTATGGCCCGATCATGGCGATCCGAGGGGTGTCATTGAAAGTTGACAAGGGGCAGATCGTAGCCGTGCTGGGGGCCAATGGCGCCGGTAAGTCCACATTGCTCAAGACCATTTCCGGGATCATGGATCCCGAAAAGGGCGAGGTGCTCTTCGATGGTCAACCGATCCAGGGGCACGAACCGCACAAGATTGTGGAGCAGGGCATCGTGCATGTGCCAGAGGGGCGTGAGGTGTTTCCACTTCTCACCGTGGATGAGAACCTTAGCCTTGGCGCCTATACGCGCGGTGACAGGGCAGAGATTGAGCGGGATCGGGAAATGGTCTTTGACTATTTTCCAATTCTGGCGGAACGTCGTGGTCAAGAAGCTGGGACGCTTTCGGGTGGACAGCAGCAGATGCTGGCCATTGGCCGCGGGCTGATGCTGCGGCCAAAGATCATGTTGCTGGATGAGCCGAGCCTGGGCCTGTCTCCTCTGCTGGTGCAAGAAATCTTTGCTATTCTACGTCGCCTGAACAGCGAAGAGCATGTGACCATGATGCTGGTTGAACAGAACGCGCGCATTGCGCTGGAGCTCGCCGACATTGGCTATGTGATGGAGATCGGGCGCATCGTGATGGATGGTTCAGCGGATCGCCTGATGGAAAGCGAGGATATCAAATCCTTCTACTTGGGGCATCAGGAAGAAGGTCAGCGCGGCGAAAAACGCTGGAAACGCAAGAAGACCTGGCGCTAGGGGGATTGAAATGAACATGCAGACTTCAGTCACGGGGACACCCTCACAGATAGAAATCAATGGCGTCTCCTTTAATGCCGATCCTGGCCAACGCCCCATTCTGGTGGACGGTTGCGATACCATTCCAAAACTGTTCGAGACCCGTTGCAAAACCCTGGGCGTCCGGACGGCGCACCGGGAAAAGGACATGGGGATCTGGAAGAGCTACTCTTGGTCGGATTACTGGGACCATGCCAAGTGGATCGGGCTGGGCCTCCTCTCTCTGGGTTTGAAACGCGGCGAGGTTATCTCGATCCTTAGCGAAGACAGGCGTGAGTGGCTTTACACGGATATGGGGGTGCAGGGGGCAGGCGGCATCGCCTCGGGTGTCTATACTACCGACTCCGCCGCGCAATTGGCCTATCTGGTCAATGACAGCGACAGCCGCTTCCTGTTTGTTGAAAACGATGAGCAGCTCGACAAATATCTGGAAATTGCGGATCAGGTTCCCGGCCTTGCCAAGGTCATCATCTATGAGCGTGATGGGCTGCATGACCTGGAACATGATGCCTGTTTATTCCTGGATGAGCTCTACGATCTGGGTCGCGCCTATGAGGCGCAGCATCCGGGCAGCTTTGAAGCGGAGATCGCGAAATCCCGACCTGAGGATACTGCGCTTTTGATCTATACCTCTGGCACCACTGGTATGCCCAAGGGCGCGATGCTGGGGCATGAGAACGTGCTGGCCTCTATGGAGTCCGGGGCCCGCGCCCTGGAAGTGAGCCGTGAAGATGAGCAACTATGCTTTTTGCCGCTCTGCCACATTCTGGAACGCAATGTCTCGGTCTATTTCCCGCTTGGCGCCGCTAGTACGGTGAATTTTGCTGAAAGCCCCGAGACGGTTTTTGACAACATGCAGGAAGTCTCACCCGCGACTTTCTTTGCGGTGCCGCGCGTTTGGGAGAAAATCTACTCGCGGGTGCTTGTCCTGGCACAGGAAGCAACGCCGCTGGGGCGCTGGGCTTTCCATCAGGCGATCAAGGCGGGCGCAGCACGCGCCGACTATGTGATGACCGGAAGAGAGGCCCCCAGTGGTGTGTCTGCACGATATGCCTTTTGGGACTTTGCTGTCTTGCGCAACCTGCGGCGGATGCTGGGCATGGATAAGATGCGCCGGGGTGGCACCGGTGCGGCGCCCATCTCACCAGAGCTGTTGAAATGGTACTGGTCTATCGGTGTGCCCCTGATCGAAGGCTATGGAATGACCGAGAATGCGGGCATTTCCACCATCAACACGCTTGAGAAAAACAGCCCCGGCACAGTTGGGCGACCGGTTCCTGGCGTTCAGCTCAGGATCTCGGAGGAGGGAGAGATTCAAACTCTGGGCCTGAACAATTTTCAGGGCTACTGGCGTAACAATGAGAAGACCGCCGAGACCTTTACCGCCGACGGCTGGTTGCGGACAGGGGATGTTGGCCGCGTTGATGAAAACGGGGATTTGACAATTACTGGTCGTATTAAAGATATAATTATTACAGCCGGAGGAAAAAATATTACCCCAGCGGAAATAGAAAGCCGCCTAAAATTTAGTCACTATATTGCCGATGCAGTTATTATTGGAGATCGGCGCAAGTATTTGACCTGTCTGATCATGATTGACCAGGAAAATGTGGAAAAGTTTGCACAAGACAGGAAGATACCCTTTAGTGATTTTGCGTCTCTTTGTGCTGCTCCGGAAGTTGTTGAACAAATTCGGCAAGAGGTCGAAGCGGTGAACAAGGATTTCGCCCGCGTTGAGCAAATCAAGGACTTCCGCCTGATCAATGTTCTTTTGACAGCAGAAGACGACGAGCTCACCGCGACTATGAAACTGAAACGCAGCTTCGTGGAGAAGAAACACAAGGCATTGATCGAAGAGATGTACTGACGGTGCCCTTGGCGCACCGCAAAGGAACTTAGGGAGGAAAACTATGAAAAAACTGACATCCATTGCCGTGGCTGGGGCTTTTGCTCTGGCTTCGGGCACGACAGCTTGGGCAGAGACGCAAGGCGTTAGCGATAGTGAAGTGGTTTTTGGGTCGGTAAATGACCTGAGCGGGATCTTCGCTGCGGTTGGCGTACCCGCCGTGAACGGCGCAAATATGCGGTTCGAGGAAGCCAATGCTGCGGGTGGCGTGCATGGCCGCCAGCTCCGCTTTGTTGTGGAAGACAATGGCTATCAGATCCCACGTGCGATGCAGGGCTATAACAAGCTGCTCAATCGTGACAAAGTCTTTGCGATGCTGCTGTCTTTAGGCACCCCGATGAATATCGCCGGGTTCAAGCTGCTCGATCCGAAAGGCATTCCTAACGTGGGCCCTCTGACCGCCGCACGGCAGATGCTGCAGGACCCGGTTGAGAACAAGTTCATTGGATTCTCAAGCTACTATGATCAGGTGCATGCGGGTGTCACCTATCTTGCGGGTGAGTTTGGCGCCAAAGAAGTTTGCTCTATGTATATCCCTTCTGATTTTGGTAAGGAAATTCAAGAGGGTACGGCGGAAACGGCAAGGGAGCTGGGACTGTCTTTTGCTGCTGAAACCACCCATAAGCCGGATGAGTTGGATTTTGTGGGATCCTTGACCAAACTCAAAGCAGCCGGCTGTGATGTGGTGACCATGGCTCTGGGCGTTCGCCAGGGCATTACCGTGGTCGGAACCGCCAAGAAGATTGGCTGGACGGATGTGAAGTTTCTGAACACCTCCGCAGGCTTCTTGGACGTGGTTGCCGCTGTGCCTGGTGGTGTCACCGAAGGTCTCTATGCGGCTGCCGGTTGGGTCGACCTTGTGGCCCGTGCTGAGGACCCGGTTCCGGCCAAATTTATGGCGGACTATGAGGCCAAGTTTGGTCACCCGGCCAGTGGATTTGCGATGCTGGGATATTCGGCTGCAGATACAGTGGTGCGAGCGCTGGAGGCAGCGGGTCAAGATCTGACACATGAGAGCTTTATCAAAGGCATGGAAAGCTTGAACTACTTCGACGATCTTACCGACTCAAAGGTTACCTATGGCCCGGATGATCATCGCGGCGCGGATGACATTGTTATCTCTGTGGTTGAGAACGGAAAATGGAAAGTTCTGAGCCGTCAATAAGCCCTGGGGAGGGGCTTCTCGCTAGGCCCCAACCTCACAACTGACACATTCGGCCCGGCTCTCGTCCAGAGTGCCGGGTTCTTTGTTCTAGCAGCCAGAGGGAAGAAGGCTATCTGGCAAGGATAGTAGCGCATGGCTGCGCGACCATTTTGTCCTCATCAAGTGAAGGGCAAAATGAGGTGAGACCCTGCAAAGTGCGTCACGTGGGCGACCAATCTGTCTATCGCGTGTCTCTGCTGCGGTACTTCTGCATTGCGTGGTTCAGGAAAAACGGGTCTATAAGCTTGAGTCTTTGGTTGTGGTGTGCGCTTCTTGCTATTCCTTAACTTGTAAAGCAATGAAAAATAGTCTAGATGCGTCACACATGGGGATTTGCGATCCGGTTGCGGATCTACCTCTTTGTTATTGTTGCAACTCCCTCGATGGTTGCAAAACATTTAGACAAGTCATCGAAGTAATCGATTGATGCCATTTTGAGTGTGAATGATTTTTTTTATTTACAAGTTTGCTTTGTATTGTTGTAATTTGACTGTGGGGTGATTGTATTAGGAATGTATTATGAGTACCTTGCTTAGAATTCGAAAATTTGGTGCCTTTCTGGTTGCCTCTCCGAGCGGTGAGACAATTCCTCTGGGAGCGAAACATCAAGCTCTGTTGGCCTTGTTGTCTACCGCTGAATCGGGTGTGAGAACTCGCGCTTTCTTGGAGCAGACACTGTGGAGTTTGGCACAGCCCGAGCAGGCTAAGGCAAGCTTGAGAACAGCCCTTTCGACCCTTCGCCGACATCTAGGCCCCGAAGCTGCGCGCTTGATTGATGCCAACCGCGAAAGAGTGACGCTGGATCTGCAGCGCATATCCTTTGAGGAAAACGTGCGCGGTCTGGAATTCATGGAGGGGTTCGAACTCCCCTATGAGGCAAACTTTGGAAAGTGGCTTAAGCAGACACGCGAGGAACTATCTTCGAGCCCTGTGGTTGAGACTTTTCAGGACTTTCGCCCAAGGTCAGCCCCTCTTCTGCCGCTGATCGCGGTTCTCCCTTTTGTGCAGATCGCTCCTGGAGAAGATACCTCTCCCCTAGGATCCTTGATCTCCGAAGAGCTGTCGCGTTGCCTTGCACGCAGTCAAGCCTTCACAGTGACCTCTTATCTGGCCTCGCGCCAGTTTGATCTGGCAAGGGTGCGGCCATCTGAGGTTTCTGCCGTCGCAGGCGTCAAATTCTTGGTTTCCGGATCAGTACGGGCCAATGGGCAGCAAATGTCAGCAGAAATAGAGCTGCACGATGCTGAGCGAGAGCAGGTGATCTGGTCGCGTCACTTCGAAGGGGCCTTGTCAGATCTGATGCTCGGTAAAAGTGCGGCGCTGGAACAAGCGACGCGTCAAATAGGTCAGACCTTGGTAGGTGATGCCGTTAGGGTTTCCGGGTTTAAACCGCTATCCAGTTTGGAAGGGCATACCTTACTGATGGCGGCTATTTCCATGATGCAGGAAATGACGCCTGATCGCTTTGGTCGTGCGCGTGAGATTCTAAATGTCCTCTTGGATCGGGATCCCAAACATCCTTTGGTCCTCACCTGGCTTGGCTTCTGGCATGTGTTCCGTGTGCAAAAAGGCTTCTCGAGTGATCGGCAGTTGGATGCTCAATTGGCAACTCAACTCGCCAGTAGTGCCTTGACTGCGGACCCTTCCTTTTCTTTGGCGCTCACCCTGAAGGGGGCCATTGCAAGCCACCTGCTGTTCCACTTTGATTTGGCACAAGAATCCTATGATCTCGCCCTAAAAGACAACCCGAATGAAGCCCTGGCGATACTGTTAAAAGGAGCGACCAGTGCGTATCAGGATCATCCTATCGAGGCTGTGAAGCTGACTGATGCAGCGCGAAAGCTCACGCCTCTGGGTCCACAACGCTACTATTTTGACTCTGTCGCGGCTTTTGCCAATCTCTCAGCGCAGAACTATGAAAGGGCGATTGAACTCGCGGATAGCTCTCTGCAGATACATTCAAATTATCCCGGGAGCCTGCGCACCAAGGCTATCGCACTGCAACTCAGCGGGAGAGAGGGCGAAGCCAAGGCGGTGGTGAAGGATTTGATCGCAAGCAGTCCAGATTTCAATATCACTCAATACAATCGCAACCATCCAGCCGCAGGTACTCCAGCGGGCGGGGAATGGGCTCATGCGCTCAAACAGGCCGGTGTGCCAGACTAAGGTTTCGATCTGTAAAACCGCGAATGGTGCGCAGCTCTAGTGACCTGAGGGAGAGGTACCAAAACAGAAACCCTTTGTGCACTCAGGGTAAGGGGTATTGGGTTTGTCGCTAACTCAAAGCGCAGGTGCGACCCCTGGGTTTCTATCTCTTTGACGAGACACATGTTGCTTTGTTATGCTGGTCACGCTCACTTTCCCGCGCCGGGGTGTCGCAAGTTCCGTCTTTTACCATGTTTGGCAAGACCTTTGGTTTTGCTTGCATGTCCTTGCATGATGGCTTTGGCTGCAGCGGACTAGGGAAAGAAGGAAATCCGAGATGAAGGCTGTAACTTACCGGCGCTTTGGTGCGGCAGATGATGTGTTGCAAATTGAGGAAGTTGCTCTACCAGAGCCAAGAACCGGAGAAGTCCGGGTGGATTTGGCCTTTTCCGGGATCAATCCATCGGATGTAAAGATGCGCACCAGAGGGCAGCCTGGTCTGAGTGGATTTCCCTGGGACTACATCATTCCGCACAGCGACGGTTCCGGAGTGATTACAGCAGTGGGGGGCGGGGTTCCAAAAGAACGGATCGGTCAGAGAGTTTGGCTGTGGAATGGGCAGTTTCGCCGTTCCTGCGGTACAGCGGCTGAGCAGATTGCCCTACCTGCGTCTCAAGCCGTCCCCTTGCCCGAGAGCGTCAGCCTTGAAGAGGGCGCCGTGTTGGGGATTCCTGGTTTAACGGCTTGCTTTGCCGTCTTTGGAAACGGCCCCGTTGCGGGAAAAACCATTTTGGTGCAGGGCGGCGCAGGCACTGTTGGAATGTTGGCGGTGCAATTGGCCAAGTGGGGCGGGGCACAGGTCATTGCGACCTGTAGCGCGGCCCATTTTGATCGGGTCAAGGATGCAGGGGCAGGAGCCGTTTTGGACTATTCTGACCCAAATCTTGCCGACAAAATTCTGCAGGCCAATGCGGGACAGAAAATCGATCAGATCATTGAGGTCGAGTTTGGCGCCAACCTCGCAGTGGATGCCGAAGTCGTTGCGGAAAACGGCCGAATAGTTGCCTATGGTTCAGCAAAAGAAATGCAGCCGGAATTTCCCTTCCTGCCGCTCCTTTTTAAGGCCGTCACGGTCGAGATCATCCTTGTTTATCTCTTGACCGAAACGCAACGCTCCAATGCCATTGCCAAGCTGCACGAAGCCCTGGAAGCAAAGGCTGTGACTGTCGAAATCGAGAAAATTTACGACTTTTCAGATGCTTGCGATGCTCACATGGCTGTGGAAACAGGTAATAGAGAAGGTGCTGTTCTGCTGCGGATCTAAGCCAGAGCGGGGTGTGAGATCAAATTTGGCGCTGCTTCGAGGGGGCGGAAAAAAAATGTTCCCAAATTGTAAGAAACCCCCTTGCGCCCCCCTCAAACTCCCACTAGAACGCGGCTCACCGATGGGGTGTGGCCAAGTGGTAAGGCAACAGTTTTTGGTACTGAAGATCGTAGGTTCGAATCCTACCACCCCAGCCACTTCTCATGAAAAGACGAAGAAAAAGAGAGCTTTCGCGGGCTCATTTTAGGAAATGTGTCTCAGTCAATCGAAATTGTGACACTGTGTGTAGTACAATCCGTTGCGCACAATGCGCGCTAGCGCTCCGACTCCTACCATAAGAAACCAAAACACTGCGTCGGCCTTTACCTCATGCGATGTGGGCGGGCCTTCTATTTCCGCAAACGCCTTTCCAGGAGGCTATCAAGCTCATTTCTCTGTATTTCCCCGCGTACTGACCTCCCGCTCGGCACCGTGAAACGAGCCGCCAGGCTTCTCACGGTCTATGAACGAACGGAGAAAGAAATCGTGGACGCCTCTAACTCGCCGGATGTGAACCCTGCGGGAACCAAGGGCAGAGGAGGGCAGGCTCCCTCACCCTTGGAGTAAATAGAAGGCGGGTTTTTAGATTTGTCCACATAGTTGCCTTTGTCGTAGCAGGAGAAGCTGCTGCCAATGGGAGTGTTCAATCCTCAGGTGGTGCGTCTTTTCCCGACGAGCAGCATCTGCTCTAGGGAAGGGGCTTTCTCATCAGGCAGATTGTCCTTGTGAACGACAAACAAATACAGGCTGGTGAAGTAGAGGCTTTTTGCAAAGACCGTCGCTGCAGCTATGAAGCCGGAAAGGGTAAAGCTGAGCGCGAGGACACTAAGTGAAGGCAGTGTGTTTACTGTGATCTCACCAAACTGGGCCTGAAATCCGTGAGGAAGGTTGTCAGCAAAAAGGTAACCAAAAGCGCCACCGCCAAAAAGGCCAACTACAACGCTGCCTGCGAATATGGACTGTGCCACGCCGCCTGCCAGGTCAATACCGATAACGCCCACTAGGGCCTCTGGGACATGGCTGCGCAGCTCTTTCAGGCGTGTGACCAGCGTTTTGATACCGGCTTTTTCAACGACAATTGCGGAAATCCCGAAGTTCGATACCAGATCCCAAACCTCTGCGACAACGAAGACCACGATCGCAATTAGAAATCCCAGAAACCCCTCTTGTTTGCTATCCGATGCTCGCCGAACCAAGACCGAGATTAAGCCGATGAACAGCAGGGAAAACAGGTTGCCGAACAGGGTCTTTGCAATCCCGATACTGCTGACCTGACCACTGATCAGTACATCCCGTGTCATTTGGCTCATCGCTGCCTGCAGGAAAATCTGGACAAGAATTTCGAAGGGCAAATACGCCAGAAAGACAAGCATCAAAGGAAAGGCCTGATCCCAATTCTGGGTCACAAAACCAAGGTAAAGCAGATAGAGGGCCAAAAGCCCCCGACCGGCTTTCAGGACAAAGAGGATCAGGAACGGAAGGAAAACTCGGACATCTGATCCCAGGACAGAGAGCGATGCCCGGATCATTTCGCCAATACGGCCTGTTTTCGCCCCAAACAGGGCGAGCATTTGAGGTATAAATTGCATGTTTCAGCCTATTCGACAGAGAGGGAGCGGGTGGCCACAATGCGGTCCGCCTCAGCATAGAAAAAGCGCAGCTCATATTGACCCGGTTCGTCAGGCGCGGTGAGGCGAATGAAATGGCTGTCCGTTGCAGCATAACCACTCAAATGTGGGAGTGGGTCGTCAGGTTTGGCCAGCGCGATATAGTCACTTGGATTGGGGACAAGGCCTGTCCAAAGAACGCCAAACTCTACTCCGGCTGAGACCGAGGCCGGAGCCTTCAATTTTAGCTTTGGATCTGACAAAGAAATTGGGGTACGGGCCAGTACTGTCCAGGGATCTGTTGTGGCTATGTATACAATTTCATAGTCCCCTGGATGAGAGGGCATACGCAGGGATTGTTGCGCGGCACCGATGGTTTCGAAATAGAAACTGGTGGCCGGAAAGCCCTCTGCTTTGGGTGCGATGCCGACAAAGTCTTTTTCTGATCCGCGACCTTGCCAGTTGACCAACACAGAGCTTCCGGTAGTGCCAGAGGCGGGGGCGCTGATGGAGGCCACCATTGGGGTTACTTCAAGCGGTTGTCTGGCTAAAACTTCGCCGGTTTCTGCCTGTACATATACAAGATCATAGGGGCCCTCTTGCGGCGGCACAGGAAGAGGAGCTGGATTGCCGTGATCAATACCGATCCGAGACGAAAAGGCGCCTACGTCAGCATTCGGAGCAAGGGTGCCGATCCAGTCTCCGGCTTCGCCTGGACCTTGCCATGCGATTTCTATCACCTGGCCAGCCCGGGCTTTGGCGGGACCAGTTAGGGTTGCTTTGGCCGCAGCAGCCTCTGGACCTGTAGCCGCTTTGGTCACATGGCTAAGCGCCGCAGACAACCCCTCTGCGCCCTTGGCATCCAGATAGACCCCACCTGTGTTTTCAGCCAGGCATTGCAATTGCGCTCGCGCGGCGTCATCGGCGATGCCGAAGCCGATCGCATGCAAGGTGAAATCAACACCAGCGGCTTCCAGCTCCGCCCCGATGGCACAGGGATCACGTCCACAGGTTTCCTCACCATCGGAAATCAGAATGACGGTTGCTTTCTCTTCGCTGAGGTGCAGGCCTTCGGCGGCCTGTATCACTGCAGCAGAGAGAGGCGTCTTTCCTTTTGGAGTGATCGCATCAACCGCTTTGGAAATTGCTTCTCGGGTACCCGCAGCAGGGGCAATCAATTGCTCAATATCGCTGCAATCTCCCTTTTGCCGGTGCCCATAGGCCATGAGGCCGACTTCTTGATTTGGTGACAGGTCCACCAACAGTTTCTGCAAGACCTGTTGGGCTATGGTTATCTTGGCGACTCCTTCAATTTGTCCCCACATTGACCCTGAGGCATCAAGCACAAAGGTGCTGCGTGTCGTTTCGTTGGCGGCAAGGGGGGCGGAAACTCCTGCCAACAAAGTGGCAATCATCAGTTTTTTCAGCATTGTTTCAGTCTCCTACCCGGATCCAGTTCCCGGTCGAGATCGCCGCGCAATGGTCTGTTTTGAAAACTGCGATAGCTTCTGGTGGCAGGGCAACATGCATCTCGGAGCGATGTGAGATCCGATCCGGACTGTTCACGGTCAAGGTCCACTGCAGATAGGAACGTTTTCCGCCATAGGCCGGTGATTGCGCAAAAACATGCTCCATCGCACGGGTTTCCCAGTTGCCAGGTGCTGTTGCTTTCCATTGTGATGCATAGGCGTTCATTTGCAGCTGGTCTGGATGGAAGGGGGAGGCAAAGGTCAGGCGCTGCGGCGTTGTTGCCTCTGCGGGCAATGCCACCATATTGGCGGGCATGCTTTGGGTCATGATTGCCGGGCAACCTTCAAAGGTGACCGGCGTTGCTTCCAGTTTCCAGAGGCCCGATTTTGGCTGTACGCCAGTATCAATGGAAACCACCTGATCGCCGGTTGGAGTAAGATCAAGCGCGATTGGCAGATCGTTAGGTGCACAGTGATCTGGTCCAATGTAGTGAAAACTATCCACTCCTAGACCGAGGACGACCTGCGCCGCATCCAGATCCTGGCGGGGCACCCAATAGCCATCCCCTTCATATGTCACCAAGAGATGATCAGCACTCGGCGCAGACCCATAGTCGCGGTGTCTCAAGGTGGCCTCATCGGCGTCAGGCACGATGTATTCGGCGGTACCCTTGTCAGAAAAGCGGATGGTCGCAGGCAAGCATTCAGCAGCGGATAGCGTCGCGGGCAACAGGAGTAACCCTGCACTGAAGACAAAAAATAGGCGCATGAGTATCCGAAGTCCTTCCAATCACTTTCAAATCTTTTGAGATCTGCCTTACCGGCTTTGCTCTTACGCCTCATGACCAGTTTTGGTTATATGCGGTGAGAAAACTGAGATGCCATGACAGGGGTGCGATGAAGGAGCAGGATGATTTCACCTCGCTAGTTGGTTCAATCTATGCGACGGCGGTGGACCCCAGCGGCTTTGCCGAACTGCTGGCCCTGGCGGATTCGCGCCTGGCTGAAGATAGCAGCAGACGCAGGTTTGAGGCTCTGCTCAGTGATTTCGAAGACCATGTGCTCAGGGCTGAAGCGTTGCTTGCCGCTCTCCCTGAGGCCGGGCAACAAGCGCACGACGGCGCTGAACATTGCCCCAGGTTCCGTATAAATCGACAGGGGCGCATTTTTGCACCCAACCTCTTGGCATGTGAACTCCTGGGGCTGGTTGAGGGTCAGTCGTTGGACAGGCTTGAACTCTCTGCCGACACGCTAGGGGCGGTTCAGCGTTTCTCGCGCGGGCAAAGTCAGCACGCCCCTGTGCTCCGGTTGATGCGCAGAGATACCGGCAAACCTATCCTGCTGCGGTGTGAGGCGCTGGAAGATGGAGAGGGGGTACAATGTCTTGCAGTTGACATTCCCTGGCACGCGGGCGCTGAGATGGCAATGCGGGCTCTCTATGGGCTTACACCTTCGGAGAATGCTGTGCTTGGGCTGCTGGTCGAAGGGCACAGCCCGCAAGAAGCCGCCCATTTGCGGGGCCGTTCAGTTGAGACCATTCGACAGCAAATCAAAGCGATCTTCGTCAAAACTCACACCTCAGGGTTACAGGACTTGCTGCATCTGGGGCGGGTGGTCAGTGTGTCCAGCCCACAGCTGGATCGCGCGACCGCAGTCGCAGGACAGACCAGTGAACTGCGCCTCCCCGATGGGCGAGTGCTGAGCTATCGCCAAATCGGTGACCCGTCGGGACGCCCGGTGATCTTTTTGCACGGCTGCCTGGGTGGCAACCAGTTGCCCCGCGCAGCCGAGGTGGAGCTGTACCGGCTTGGTCTGCGCTGGATCGCACCGGCACGCCCCTGGCATGGGGGGTCTTGCGGCTGGCCGGGGCTGCTATCGCACCCGGAAAACTATGGCGAGGATCTCGCGGCCTTGGCGGATCATCTTGACCTCAATGAAGTGACCCTGGTGGGCTATGATGCGGGGGCAATTCTCGCTTGTTGCGCCGGGGAGAAACTCGGGTCGCGCTTACATAAGACATTTGCCTTAGCGATCACCCCGCCAATGTGCAGCCTGCGCGATTTTGCTGCCGCACCAACACAACAGAGGATCCTTGCGCTCGCTGCACGAACCTCACTGCCTTTGCTGCGCTATTTGTCCATTCTGGGGGATCGCAAACTGCGCCTCGAGGGGCAGAGCGCCTTTGCACAGACCGTATTTCGGGACGCCCCAGCGGATCTGGAAGCCTGTCGTGACCCAGAAGTGCTTGAGTTGATGTGGCAGGGGCATTTTTTCCATGTTGGCGCGGGAAACGACAGTTTTATCAACGATTGTCGTTTGATTGCCTCCGAATGGCGCCCCCGTGTCACAGAACATCCTGCCCCGTTGGTCTTCTTACACGGGAGAGAGGATCGAATTGTGCCTTTGCCGCGCGCGCGCAGCTTTGCTGAGGAGCTGAAGGCCAATTTGATCGTCGTGAAAGGAGCCGGGCACAGTCTGCCGTTCAGCCATTGGCAAGCCGTTCTGGCGGCGCTGTACCCATAGTTCTGTCCGCAAATGATACGCTGATTGCCGCTGTCTGGCAGGTCTGGTGGGAGGTGACGGCACTGCAGCTCATGCGCCAGGGAAGGCAGGGTAATTCCCTCTGCACGGATCTTCGTGGCCAGTCTGTCGAGGCCTGTTATCTTCTACTCCTCTTGCGCCTTACTCTTTTGGGGCTAGGCAATGCCGCCTCGAGCCGTCATTCAGGTCGAGTGTTTTGGGAAGCTAAGGAGAGACCGGGTGCTACGCATTTTAATTCTTGCAGCTCTGATCTGGTGGGGCGGAAAGTTCCTGCGGTTTTCGCGACTGCTTCGGCTGAGTGTCGTAGGATTGCTCTACTGCGTGGTGCTTCTTTTGCATCTCACCTTGCCCCCGCTACATGGGCTCCGGCAATCTACAGGGGGATCGGTCGAACCCTGGCTCCTTCTGGGCGGATTTGGCCTCTTGGCTCTTGGGTACTGGCGTATTATCTCAATGCTACGGACGCGCGCGCAACCCAAGGAACCGCCCATGTCAGACGCTGCACCAACCTTTTCAGGAACCGAGCTGGAACGATATGCGCGTCATATCGTGCTGCGGGAACTTGGTGGTCCTGGGCAAAAGCGATTAAAGCAGGCCAAGGTCCTGGTAATCGGAGCAGGTGGCCTGGGCGCCCCTGCCTTGCAATATCTTGCCGCTGCCGGGGTGGGCACAATTGGTGTCATCGATGATGACATCGTTGAAAATGCCAATTTGCAGCGCCAGGTCATCCATCGAGACAAAGATATCGGCACCCCAAAGGTATTCTCGGCACAGGCCGCGATGGAGGCGCAAAACCCCTATGTCATCGTACGCCCCTATCACCGACGTTTGGATGCGGAAATCGCTACGGAGCTTTTCTCTGAATATGATCTCATTCTAGATGGCACCGATAATTTTGATACTCGCTATCTGGTAAACAGAACTGCGGTGGCGTTGGGCAAGCCATTGATTTCCGGTGCACTGTCTCAATGGGAGGGGCAGCTCAGCCTTTTCCATCCGAAACAGGGCGGGCCCTGCTATCAATGTATCTTCCCAGAAGCTCCTGCAATGGGGTTGGCGCCTTCCTGTTCTGAGGCGGGGGTTATCGGGCCTTTGCCCGGTGTGGTTGGATCGATGATGGCAGTTGAGGCAATAAAACACATCACGGGTGCGGGGATGGTCCTGCGGGATGAGCTGCTGATCTATGATGCGCTCTATGGAGAAAGCCGGAAAATCCGACTTTCTCGAAACGAAGAGTGCCCGATCTGTAACGCCACCTAAAAGCGCTTGAAACTCCTTCTTTGGCTCTGATCTCATCAGTGTCGCGACCGGTTCGATGACTTGCCCGATTGCGACGCTTTGGCTTTGCCGTTAGCCTTGGCCACAAAGGAGTTTTTCATGTCAAACCTGCTTCTCTCTCAATGGGATACCCGTTTTGAAATCGCACCATTCGACCGCATCTCGGATGAGGATTTTTCCCCGGCCCTGGATGTGGCCTTGGAACAGCACAAAATCCAGATCGATGCGATTGCCAGTAATCCGGAGCCTGCAAGTTTCTCCAATGTGATTGAGGCGCTGGAAACCCCGTGTCGGGAATTGGAGCAGGTGCTTGGGGTCTTTTTCACCGTTGCAGGTGCGGACAGCAACCCAAAGCGAGAAGAGCTGCAACGGGAGTTCTCACCAAAACTGGCAGCGCATTTTTCCGAAATCACAGCCAACAAGGCCCTCTATGCGCGTGTCAAATCCGTTTGGGATCAACGTGAAGAGCTGGCTCTGAGCGATGAGCAGCAGCGCGTGCTACTGTTGACGCATCGTGGGTTCGTCCGCGGAGGTGCCGCGCTGGAAGGTGACGAAGACCAGCGCATGCAGGAAATCAAAGGCCAACTGGCCACTCTGGGCACCCGCTTTACGCAGAACCTTCTGGCTTCTGAGCGTGACTGGTTCATGGAGCTGGCCGAAGTCGATCTGGAAGGGCTGCCCGGTTTTGTGGTGGAAGCCGCAAAGGCGGCTGGCGCTGAAAAAGGGGTCGATGGCCCGGTTGTGACCCTCTCGCGCTCTCTGATTACGCCATTTTTGCAATTCTCAACCCGTCGGGATCTGCGCGAAATCGCTTTCAGGGCCTGGGCGGCGCGCGGCGAAGGGGAGGGGGAAGCCGACAACAGAGGCATCGCTGCCGAGATCCTGAAACTGCGCCAGGAACGGGCAGAACTGTTGGGGTATAGCAGTTTTGCCGACTACAAGCTGGAAACCGAGATGGCCAAAACGCCCGATGCGGTGCGCGGCCTTTTGATGGATGTCTGGGAGCCGGCCAAGGCACAAGCAGAAGCGGATGCCAAAGTGCTGACAGAGATGATGCGCGAGGATGGCATCAATGGCTCTTTGGAGCCCTGGGACTGGCGCTACTATGCGGAGAAGCGACGTAAGGCTGAACATGACCTGGATGAGGCAGAGCTGAAACCTTATTTGCAGCTCGACCGAATGATCCAGGCGAGCTTTGATTGCGCAACCCGGTTGTTCGGTATGACCTTTGCACCCTTGGATGTCCCGCTTTATCATCCAGATTGTCGCGCCTGGGAGGTGACCCGTGACGGGCAGCATTTGGCCGTCTTTATTGGAGATTACTTTGCGCGCGGTTCCAAACGCTCTGGAGCCTGGTGCTCTGCAATGCGCCAGCAGGCGAAATTTCCGGCGATCCAGACCCCAGTGGTGATCAATGTCTGCAACTTCGCCAAAGGCGATCCTGCACTCCTCTCTTGGGATGATGCACGCACCCTGTTCCATGAATTTGGCCATGCCCTGCATCAGATGCTTTCGAATGTGACCTATGAAAGCATCTCCGGCACGTCAGTGGCGCGCGATTTCGTCGAACTGCCCAGCCAACTTTATGAGCATTGGTTGGAGGTGCCGGAAGTTCTGCAGAAATTTGCCACCCATGCGGAAACTGATGAGGCAATGCCTGAGGACATGTTGAAAAAGGTGCTGGGTGCCGCGAATTTCGACATGGGCTTCCAGACTGTGGAATATGTGTCTTCCGCGCTCGTGGATCTGGCCTTTCACGAAGGGGCGGCTCCAGAAGATGTCATGGCCAAGCAGAATGAGGTATTGGCGGGTATCGGAATGCCTGAAGCAATCACCATGCGCCACGCTTCTCCTCAATTCGCGCATGTTTTCTCGGGAGATGGCTATTCCTCCGGCTATTACAGTTACATGTGGTCCGAAGTGATGGATGCAGATGCTTTTGCCTCTTTCGAGGAGGCCGGAGGCGCTTTTGACGCGGATCGGGCTAAAGCGCTGGAGGAGCATATCCTGTCAACCGGAGGCTCTGTTGATCCGGCGGATCTATACACGGCTTTTCGTGGGCGACTGCCCGGTGTTGAGGCCCTGCTCAAGGGCAGGGGCCTTGCGGCCAAATAGGGGCGGTGTTTGCTTGGCTCTGCCCCTGATGAAAGGGGCAGGGCGCGTTGAAAAGGGGAGGGTGCTAGGGCAGCTTCCCCATGTTTCTGTTTTAATATCCCAATTGTCGGTCTACTTGATGGAGGAAGGGTTCACCCGCTTCGCCTCGTCGGAGGTTTTCGGCAATAACTTCGGCTGCTGTGCTGGCGCGGGTTTCAGCCGCGATATGCGGAGTAACCGTGACATTTGGATGCCCCCAATAGGGATGATCTTGGGGCAGGGGTTCGACTCGGAAGACATCAAGCGTAGCATGTCCGATCTGTCCTGTTTCCAGCGCGGCAAGAAGCGCATCATCGTCGACCAATGGTCCGCGGCCTGGATTGATGATCCGCGCACCCTTGGGCAGCATTGCCAGAGTTTCGGCATCCAGGGTGTTCTCCGTGGCGGCGGTGTCAGGCAACAAAAGGATCACAATTTCCGCAGTTCTTAGGGCCTCTTTCAACCCGTCCTCTCCGTGCAGGCAGTTGATATTGGGGATGTCTTTTGCGGATCGTGACCAGCCGGTGACTGGAAAACCCAGGCCCACAAGTGCCTGCGCACAGGCAGTTCCCAGGGCGCCCAGGCCAAGCATGGTGATCGGGCGTTCCCGGGCCAGTGGAGGGACAATGGGGTTCCAGCGATCCTGTTCAGCGAGGCTGCGGTCGATATCCAGGTGATAGCGCAAAACATGGCCGGTCACCCATTCCACCATTCCAGCCGTTAATCCGGGATCGACCATACGGCATAGCGGCATGGTGAGTGTGCTATTGCCCGTGATCTTTTCGACCCCGGCCCAAAGGCTGAGTACAGCCTTGCAGCGGCTATGATGGGAAAAATCTTGTAGATCCGAATTGGGCGCATAGACAACATAGTCGACCTCGCTCGGCGCATGATCCAGGCGCAGGTCCACCTCTAGCCCGGCGTTTTGAAAGGCTGTTCTGAGTGGGGCTTCATAGCTGGCCCAACGCTCGGGCAGGGCAGCAAATTGCACGTTGATCATATAGCAAAGACTCCTTCCATATCAGCGAACCCTTTGATTTCGATGGGGTTGCCCGCGGGATCATGAAAGAACATGGTGCATTGCTCGCCTGGCTCCCCGGCGAAGCGGGTGGTTGGGGCGATGGTGAAGGCAATGCCCTCATCTTGCAAGCGCTCTGCGAGGCTGCGCCAGGCTTCGAGAGGTAAGATCACCCCAAGATGCGGCATTGGCACCAGATGCTCCCCGACTTTGCCCGTTTTGGATGTTGCAAAGATGGGGCCAAGGTGCAGGCTGATCTGGTGGCCAAAGAAGTTGAAATCAATCCAGGTCTCGGTGCTACGGCCCTCCTTGCAGCCTAAGAGGCCGCCATAAAAGGCCCGTGCTTTGTCCAAATCGTCAACGTGGTAGGCCAGATGGAAAATGCTTGTAGTCATTCGCGCGTTCCTTGCATTCGGTTTGGTTCCTTAGAGTGTGCATTGGGGGTTTACCGTCTTTGCGGAAGAATAGGTTAGCTAATTCCTCTTTCTTCAAACATAAGGGAAACTATGGATATACGATTTGTTGAAAGTTTGGTCGCGGTTGTGGAGGTCGGTTCCTTGGCGGCGGCTGCTCGACAACAAAACCTTACAGCGGCAGCGATTTCCCAACGTGTTGCTGCACTCGAAGCCGAACTTCATGTCGCGCTCTTGCTGCGAGAGGGAAGGCGGGTGGTCCCGACCCCGGATTGTGAGGCTTTGCTGCCGGATTTCAATCGGATGCTTCGCATACGAGCTGGGTTGAAACAGCGGTTGATGCAGGGGCGGTTGAAAGGGACATTCCGGTTGGGCGCGATTTCCACAGCGATAGGTGACTATGCGCCTGGCTTGGTCGAAGTGCTGAGGGCGGAGGCGCCGGAGGTGGAGCTGTCTCTCATGCCTGGGTCCTCTTCCGAGATTTTTCACAAATTCGAAAGTGAGGCCTTGGATGCCGCACTGATCGTTGAACCTCCATTTGTCCTGCCTAAATCGATGGTGTTCGAGGTGGTGGGGCGGCAGCCTTTGGGCTTGCTGACGCCGAAAGAGCCCGGGCAGGACTTGCCCTATATTGTCTATGGGCGCGAGGCCTGGGGTGGGTCAGCATGTTGGGCAGCACTTGAGCGGCTGGAAACTGCCCCCAGGATCCTGTGTGAGATGGATGCGCTGGAGACCATTGCGCAAATGGTGGGGGATGGGCTGGGGCAAGCCCTGCTTCCAAGATGGGAGGGTTTGTTACGACATTTCCCCCAAACCTGCTTTGCGCCGATTGATGCATCCGCGCGAAACGTTGGTTTGCTCAGCTGGCGGCGCGATAGAGATCGCCCGGTCATGGAGTTGCTGCGGCAGGGACTCGGTTTGGCCCAGGGGGTGACGCCGTCCTAGCGGGGCCGGTGGATATTGGCGCTTTGGACCAGACCAAAGGCCGCCAACAGGACGAGCATCGCAGAACCGCCGTATGAAACCAGCGGCAGCGGCACGCCCACAACCGGGGCTAAGCCCATGACCATCGACATGTTTACCGCAAAAAACAGGAAAAAGGTGATCGCAACCCCAAGCGTGACCAGTGAGGCAAAACGGTCTTTGGTTGCAAATGCCGTGGCAACACAGAACACGATGATCAGCACATAAATTGAGAGAAGGGTAAAGCCGCCGATAAAGCCAAACTCTTCTGCCAATGTTGTAAAGATAAAATCGGTGTGTTTTTCAGGCAGAAAGTTCAGCCGCGATTGGGTGCCTTGCATATAGCCCCGGCCAGACCATCCGCCAGACCCCAGCGCGATCTTGGATTGGGTGATGTGATAGCCAGCGCCAAGCGGGTCTTGCGAGGGGTCCAGAAAGGTGTCGATACGCCGATACTGGTAGTTTTTCAGCAATTGCCAATCGGTGCCTCGGCTCTGAAACACGGCGCTGACAAGGGCAACGGCAGAAGCGATGACGGCGGCAAAGTAGCTCCAATGCACCCCCGCCAGGAACATCACCCCACCACCTGCAGCCATCAGCAAAATGGATGTTCCCAAATCGGGTTGCCGCAGAACCAGGAAGGTGGGCAGGAGGATCATCAAGACTGGCAAGAACACCCAAACCGGCTTTGAAATGCGCTCTGCTGGCAGCCAGTCATAATAGGCTGCGAGAAGCATAACCAAGGTTATTTTGGTAAGTTCGGACGGCTGAAGCCGCATGAAACCCAGATCAATCCAGCGCTGCGCCCCCATGCCGACAGAGCCAAAGAACTCAACCGCGATGAGCAAAAGCAAGGATAGGAAAAAGGCCAAAGCAGAGATATTTCGCCAGAACCAGGTCGGCACCATGGCGACGATGAGCATCGCCGCAATCCCCAGCAAAAAGCGTTTGAACTGGGGTTCTGCCCAGGGGCTGAATGATCCGCCTGCAACGGAATAGAGCATCAGGAAGCCAACGCCAGCAGCGGTGACCAGCAACAATGTCAGAGGCCAGTTCAGATAGAGGATTTTGCGCAGACCCGAAGGCGTCGTCTTAGCGTGATACTCTAGATAGCTCATGCTCGATCACTGCTCCGGCCTTGCTGTGGTCGGATACGCTCCCGCTCCAGGCGCTCTTGCTGAGCCTTGATGCGACTGCGATCGCCTTTGGGGTAGGCCGCAAGAGGCGGTGTGCCATTATAGAGTGCTTGCAACATTACATCGCGCGCAATCGGGGCCGCAGCCTTAGAGCCGCCTCCACCGTGTTCAACAACCACGGCTACCGCGTAGCGCGGATTGTCATAGGGGGCGTAGCAGACGTAAAGCGCATGGTCACGTCTTTCCCAGGGCAGATCTTCGTTGCGAATAACACCCGCAGCGCGTTCCGCAGCGGTGATGTTACGGACCTGACTGGTTCCGCTCTTGCCAGCCATCCGCATGTCTTCGGCAATGATGCGCGCCCGATAGCCCGTGCCGCGTCGGTCATTGCTGACCGAATACATCCCGCGCCGGACCATACGCAAATTGTTTTCACCCAGACCCAAAGAGAGACCTTCGCCGCTTTCCTGTTCGATCCCGTCAATGGATTTGACCAGTCGCGGGGTTATGCTGCGGCCGGTTGCAATTCTGGCGGTCATCACGGCCAGTTGGAGCGGAGAGGCCAGCATAAAGCCCTGTCCGATTGAGACATTTACGGTATCACCAACCAACCAGTCCTGCCCGTGAACACGCGATTTCCAATCCCGATTGGGAGCCAACCCACGGGCGACCGCTGACATAGGTAGGTCGTGGCGGATGCCAAGCCCCAGACGGTTGGCCATGGCAGAAATCTTGTCGATACCCACCTTAATGGCCAGATCATAGTAATAGACATCGCAGGATTGTTTCAGCGAGGTATTGAGGTCGACATGCCCATGGCCTGCGCGCTTCCAGCAGTGGAAGCGACGCCCTGAAACTTCCAAATGGCCGGGGCACCACACAGTATCCTCAGGCCCGATCAGCCCCTCTTCCAAAGCGGCAAGGGCGGCGACCATTTTAAAAGTTGATCCGGGCGGGTAGGTGCCCTGGACGGACTTGTTTGCCAGCGGACGATAAGGGTCCTCGGTTAGCAACCGGTAGTCAGCAACCGAGATTCCACGGACAAAGAGATTTGGGTCAAAGCTGGGTGCGGAGGCGATGGCGCGAAGATCACCGTTCTTGCAATCCACGATAACAGCTGCGGCGCTCTCCCTGCCGAGGCGGGCCTGAACGTAATTCTGCAGCTCAGCATCCAGTGTCAGCTGCATATCCGTGCCGGCTTGCCCCTCTTTCCGGCTTAGCTCACGCATGACGCGGCCTGTTGCGTTGACTTCAACCCGTTTGGTGCCAGCGGAGCCTCTCAGGCTGTCTTCGCGTTTGGCTTCGAACCCAACTTTACCAATCTGAAAACGCGGGATCCGCAAAATGGGATCCGGCGTTTCCAATTTGCCGAGGTCATAGTCCGAGACCGGACCAACATAGCCGACGACATGGGCAAAATCACCAAGTTGCGGGTAGACACGTGTCAGGCCCACCTCCGTGGTGATACCGGGCAGGGCAGGGGCATTCACCGCAACTTTGGAGATTTCCTCCCAGCTCAGCTGATCCGCAAGTGTGATCGGCAGGAAAGGTGGTGAGCGGCGCATCTCTGCCAAGGCGCGCTCGATATCTTCGGGGTCCAAAGAAATCAGCTGGGATAGTTTTTCGATGACTTCACCGATGTCGCCCGCGTCTTCCGGAACAACAGTGACCCTGTATGAGGGCGAGTTATGCGCCAATGAGAAGCCGTTGCGGTCAAAAATCTCTCCGCGTGCCGGGGGAAGCAACCTGATGTTGATGCGATTTTCTTCGGCCAAAAGCCGGAACTGATCGGCCTGATCCACTTGCAAGTAACGCATCCGGGCGGCAAGTCCGCCTGCAAAGACCAATTGAATTCCACCCAAAAGCAAAGCACGCCGGGACATGCTGCGGTGTGTGGTTTCAACTTCTTTGGGATTGCGTTTCATGCGCGGGCTCCCAGGGCATCTGCTTCTGCAGGGGATAGCTTGCGCACGCCCAGCAGGTTTTGGCTAAACAGAGCCGCCAAAGGATAGGCCATTACAGTGGCAAGCATTTCGATAATAGAGAGGCCGAAGGGCGCCTGCTCCACCGCAAGCACGAATAAGACGAACCTATTTGCTAGGACTATTGCCGCGATAACAACCGCAGCGGCCAGCCACTCTGCCAAGAATGTGGCTTCGCGATGTGGTTGTGCCCGCGTTTTAAGGAACTCACATCCAATCAGAACCAAGAGCGCCATTAGACCAGGTGGTCGGTGGAACAGAAAATCCATGATCACAAAGGTACCGGCAAGCAGCAGAGCAGGAACATAGTCGGGGCGGCGCACAGACCAAGCAAGCGCCAGCACCAGAATGAGATCTGGAGGCGCCCAGCTGCGCGGGTTTGTTTCCAGCGGGAGCAGGCGGAAGAAGACAACAGCCAAGGCAAGGCCGGCAAAGCTGCATCGCATAAGATGGACCTTGGCTGGTGTAACATCAGCCATTGTCAGCGCTTTCCACAGTTGCTGCATTGGGCAGAGAGGGTGTTGGTTCAAAATCTGACGGGCGGAGTTTCGGGGTGGCGCTGCCCGGTGCCGGAACGATCAACCCACCTGGATCACGGATCGCGCGGGTGCCCTGTCGACGCAACACGCGCAGGAATTCCAGACGTTGATAGTCGGCGGAGAGACGCACGCGAAGCCGTCCACTCCGGTCTTCGGTCATTTGCCCTACCAAGAGGCCAGGAGGGAACACATCCCCATCGCCAGAGGTAATCACCCTGTCGCCAGGGCGGACGAGGTCCGGGTTTTCCAAGAAAGTAATCAGTGGGGCTGCACTGTTGTCCCCGGTGATGAGGGCGGTCTGGCCTGAGGGCTGGATGGTGACAGGAACCGCGCTGGCGGCATCCGTCAGCAATACAACGCGCGAAGTGTCCCGCCCGGTCCCTGAGATCCTACCAACCAGGCCGATACCATCCATTGTGGCCCACCCGTCGCGAATACCGTCCCGGGAACCAACATTCAGCAAGACCGACTGACGAAACGGCGAGCCGCTATCGGCCATGACCACTCCCGTTATATAGGAAAGCTGCGGATCCAGGCGCACATTGTTCAGGTCCAACAAACGCGCGTTCTCTTGCTCCAGCTGGAGGGCAGCCTCTTTCCAGGCGCGCATCTGGCGCAACTCAGAGCGCAGCTCGCGGTTTTGCTCGGCCAGGCGCTGATAGCTTTGAAAATCGCGGAACAGATTGATAGTGCCGGTTACCGGAACCATGGCCCATTCCATATTGGGGACGACACGATCGATCAATTGCGCTCGAAACCGCTCTACCCTTGGGCTGTCGATCCGCCAGAGCAGAAACAGCGCCAATAGGCACAAACAAAGCAACCCCAGCAGCAAACGGCGCAGTGGGGTTGTATAGTCTTCACGCTGGGAACGGTCTTTGGCCAAAGGGCTCCTTTCCCCTTTTGTCTGGTCTTAGACGCCGCAGCGGCCGCTTCAGCTGAGATTAGCTGTCGTAGTCGATCGCATGGCGCAGCTGTTTTTCGTATTCTAGCGCTTTACCTGTTCCAAGTGCCACGCAGTTCAAGCTTTCATCAGCGATAGAGACTGCCAATCCGGTCTGTTCCCTCAGGGCCAGATCCAGATCACCAAGAAGCGCACCACCGCCGGTCAGCATGACGCCGCGATCCACGATATCGGCGGCCAGATCTGGGGGGGTGGTTTCCAAAGCGGTCATCACCGCTTCGCAGATCTGCTGCACAGGCTCTGCCAATGCCTCGGCCACCTGAGCCTGGGAGATTTCGATCTCTTTAGGCACCCCGTTCAGCAGGTCACGTCCGCGGATCTGCATGGACTGGCCGCGGCCATCGTCTGGCATGCGGGCGGTGCCGATAGAGGTCTTGATCCGCTCAGCAGTGGCTTCCCCGATCAAAAGGTTCTGCTGGCGACGCAGATAAGCAATGATGGATTCGTCCATCCGGTCGCCACCCACGCGCACCGAGCGCGCATAAACGATGTCGCCCAACGACAATACCGCAACCTCGGTGGTACCACCACCGATGTCGACGACCATGTTGCCTGTCGGATCGGTGATTGGCATGCCTGCACCAATGGCCGCTGCAATCGGTTCTGCAATCAATCCAGCGCGTCGGGCACCCGCGGAGAGAACGGATTGACGGATTGCACGTTTTTCCACCGGCGTTGCACCGTGGGGGACGCAGACGATGATCTTTGGCTTTGAGAAAGTCGACCGCTTGTGCACCTTGCGGATGAAGTGCTTGATCATTTCTTCGGCGGTATCAAAGTCGGCAATAACCCCTTCGCGCATTGGGCGGATGGCTTCGATCGAGCCAGGGGTGCGGCCCAGCATAAGCTTTGCATCTTCGCCAACGGCCAGGACCTTTTTCACCCCATCTTTGACGTGATAAGCCACCACAGAGGGTTCAGACAGGATAACACCGCGCCCTTTGACGTAGACCAGTGTATTTGCGGTGCCGAGGTCAATGGCCATATCCGAGGTGAACAAACCGCCGAGATTTCCGAAAATCGCCATGTAAGAGGGGTCCTGTTGAACTGTAGCTGAAGGGAGCGACTCTGATCCTGTCGCAATCCAAGGTCTTATAACAGTGCAGAGGCACCGTGAAAGGGCGTTTTATCTTTAACTAGCGTCTTTTCGCCGGTCTTTGATCACTTTCCCAATGAGGCTTGTCTTTGCGCAGGGGTGCCTTTTTCCAAAAAACAGATTCGCGGGCTGTACCCGCTGCAGGATCAGAGGTTTCGTGAGCCTCGAAAAGCGGTTAGAGGAAGCAGATGCTCTCTTATCAACACATATATCATGCCGGGAACCTGGCCGACGTTCAAAAGCACGCGCTTTTGGCTTGGGTATTGTCCTATCTGACCCGCAAGGAAAAACCTGTTAGCTACATCGAGACGCATGCAGGGCGTGGTCTTTATGATCTGAAGGCGCCGGAGGCGGTGAAAACCGGAGAGGCCGCCGCAGGCATTGACCGCGTTCTGCGCGCAGAGATCTTTCCTGACGGTCACCCACTGCTTGCAGCGTTGGAGGCCAGTCGGCAGATGCATGGTGCCGCAGCCTATCCGGGGTCGCCTCTTGTAGCGGCGTCGCTTCTGCGTCCCACTGACAGCCTGCATCTTGCAGAGCTGCATCCCAAAGAACATGAGGGCCTAAAGGAGGCGCTGCCCAGAGGACGGGCCAAGCTATACCAGCAAGACGGGTTTGAGTTGGCGCAATCCCTGACACCTCCGATGCCGCGTCGTGGTATGATGCTGATTGATCCCAGCTATGAGATCAAATCCGACTATGGGCGCATTCCAGGCATTATTTCCACGCTTCACCGGAAATGGAACGTCGGGATCATCGCTCTGTGGTATCCGATCCTGACCGATGGCAGCCATCGCGCGATGCTCAATGCGCTGATGCGGCAAGATCTGCCAGGCGCAATCCGCCATGAGGTCAACTTTCCACCTGCGCGGGAGGGCCATCGAATGGTGGGCTCTGGCATGTTTGTAGTTAATGCGCCCTATGGGATGGATGAAGAATGCAAGAGGTTGGACCGGGTGTTCGCAGCGCTCAAGTAAAGGTTCTCCCTAAAATCTTGGCCAACCGATGAGCATGAACCAGGGCTCTGTAGAATAGCTGCGCATTTCAAAGAAAAAGCCCCGAACCTCTCAGTTCGGGGCTTTTCGTTTTGCTGGTTGAGCCAGTCCTAGGCGAGATCTTTGTAAGAAATTTCGCGGGTGTCGACCCCTTCGCCGACCTTGCCACGGCGTACGATCAAACGGTTCAGCGCGTTCACATAGGCCTTGGCTGAGGCAACAACAGTATCCGTATTTGCGCTTTCACCGGTTGCAATGACACCATCCTCTTCCAGGCGGACAGAAACGGTCGCCTGGGCATCTGTGCCCTCGGTTACTGCGTGCACCTGATAGAGCTGCAGGCGCGCAGTGTTCGGGTGGATCTTGCGGATCGCCTTAAAGGTCGCATCCACAGGGCCATCGCCTTCGGAGGTGGCGCTGACATCTTTGCCGTCAACTTCCATCTCGAGGGTGCTTTCAGCAGGCCCACCGGTGCCGCAAACTACTTTCATGGAAACGATTTGCAGGTAGTCGTTTTCGGCATCTTCGCCAGACCGCATCAGCGCGATGAGATCATCGTCAAAGACTTCTTTCTTGCGATCCGCCAGCTCTTTGAAACGAACAAAGACGTCCTTGAGTTGGTTATCGCCAACCTCAAAACCCAAGTGTTCCAACTTGTCGCGCAGGGCTGCACGGCCAGAGTGCTTGCCAAGGGGCAACGAGGTGCCGGAGAGACCCACATCCTCTGGGCGCATGATCTCAAAGTTCTCGCGGTTTTTCAGCATGCCATCCTGGTGGATACCGCTTTCATGGGCAAAGGCGTTTTTGCCCACGATAGCCTTGTTAGGTTGCACCACAAAGCCGGAGACAGTCGAGACGCGACGCGAGATATGCATGATCTTGGTTGCATCAATGCCGGTGCTCCAAGGCATGATGTCATTGCGTGTCTTCAGCGCCATCACCACCTCTTCAAGTGCTGTATTGCCCGCGCGCTCGCCCAGGCCGTTGATGGTGCATTCGATTTGGCGGGCGCCGCCAGCAACGGCTGCCAGGGCATTGGCGGTCGCCATGCCAAGATCGTTGTGACAATGGGTGGCAAAGATCACTTCATCCGCACCGGGAACCGTTTCGATCAGGCGCTTGATCAGATCCGCGCTCTCTGCCGGGGCAGTGTAGCCCACGGTATCAGGGATATTGATGGTAGTGGCACCCGCCTTGATCGCGATCTCGATCACGCGACAGAGGTAATCCCATTCGGTGCGGGTGGCATCCATTGGTGACCATTGCACATTGTCCACCAGATTACGGGCATGGGTGACTGTCTCGTGGATCTTGTCCGCCATCTCATCCATGGTGAGGTTCGGAATGGCGCGATGCAGTGGCGAGGTGCCGATAAAGGTATGGATGCGGGGCTGAGCGGCCTTGCGAACCGCTTCGGCGCAGCGATCGATGTCCTTGAAGTTGGCGCGAGCGAGGCCGCAGATCACCGAGTTCTTCGAGCGTTCTGCAATCTCGGACACCGCACGGAAATCGCCTTCGGAGGCGATTGGAAAACCGGCCTCGATGATGTCCACGCCCATTTCATCCAGAAGCCCGGCAATCTCCAGCTTCTCGTCATGAGTCATGGTGGCGCCGGGGCTTTGCTCGCCATCGCGCAGAGTGGTGTCGAAGATCAATACGCGATCTTTTTCAGTCAAATTGGTCATGCTGGTAGCTTTCTATTCTGTCCTAAGTCCATTTTCTGGCGCGCTTGCAAACCCTCTGAGCGGACGCGCCAAAGAATGGCACGCTCAGAGGCAGCTTAGGAGCAGTAGGGCACGCAGAGACAGCCCGCGGGTCGCGGAGTCGGTCACAAGGATATCTGCGTTCAAAGTCATGGGGGATTTATACAGCGCCCAAAAGGAATGGGAAGAGGGAAATTTTGCGAAACGCAAAGCGGGCACGCGGCCAAGTCATCCTCTGCCTAAATTCCTTGTGGCAGCGTCTAGTAATGTGGCGGGGTAACGGCCCAGACGAGGACGGTTCGCTTGGGGCCGGGATTGTGATAGCGATGTGGCCGTTCAGAGGAAAACTGAATTGTATCTCCTGCTTGCAGCAAGACGGTTATGTCATCGACGGTGACTTCCAGCTGCCCCTCAGCGATGTACCCTGCTTCCTCACCCTTGTGTGAGTATAGCTCCGCACCGGAACCTGCGCCGGGTTCAAAGGTTGTCAGCACCATTTCCAATTGACCCGAGAGGGATGGGCTGAGCAATTCGTCGCGCAGGCCGGATGCAAAGCGCAAAGAGCGCCGCTGCCCTGCACGGACGACAAGGCCAGCTTCAGGGCCTTCTTGATCCTCTGGTCCCGGGAAAAACCAATTGATGCCGACCCCCAGTGCTTTGCCAATGACGTTCAGGGCCCGAATGGAGGGATCCGCATCCTGGCGCTCCAATTGGCTGAGATAGCCAATAGAGAGACCTGTTTCCGCAGCCAGCTGTTTCAGTGTCAGGTGCTTGGCTTTGCGCAACTCACGCATTCGCGCGCCGATGATGGGTTGCGTTTCCCGTTTTTTTTGGTCGTCCATTTCCCTTGACTCATCTTAATTTGGGGTGAAAAATTATTATAATGAATCATATCGTATCTGAAAATTCAGATAAAGGGTGGAGGGGTTGGGGCCTATGTTTCGCACAAAGTTTTTTCAGGCCTATGGGTTTTGGCACTGGGGGGAGGGGCTGCAGACCGTTCTGTTTACCTGGTACATGACCTTTCATGCAGGAATGTCCGCCAGCGAAATTGGGTTTTATCAGGCATTGGTCCTGTCTCCGTTTCTATTGTTCACGGTTGCAGGTGGGGCGCTGACCGACCGGATCGGTGCCGGGCGTTGTTATCTTTGGTCAACATTGGGGTTTGCCGGAGTCCTTGCGGGCTATGGGCTGATGGATCACGCCTTTGGCGTATTGCCCTGGGCGTTTTTTGCCTATTGTCTGCTGGCAGGGATCACCAGCGCCGTTTCGAACCCCGCCATTGATACCTTTATCCCGGCGGCATCCCCACGCTCTGTTCAGGCCAATGCGCTCCTTGCCGCAACTGCCCATAACGTGGCCAAGCTGGCGGGCACTCTGACAGGTCTTGCTTTGCCCTGGCTACTGGCTTTGGGTGGTTTTGGCTTGAATGCGCTTTTGATGGTGATGAGTGTGGCCCTACTCTCGCTGCATCTACGCATGTTGGCGGCTCAACACGTGGGGCCAGAAAAGGGCCAAGCCATGAGGCCTGCTCCTGTGTTCAGCCGCCTGCGTGCGCATTACCGGGACTGCGCAGAAAACACTGATATTCTGTTGTCCAGCGCGATGCTCGGATTGCTGGTTGTGCCGGCGGGCTATATCCTCTGGCCGTTGCTATTGCGTGAGCGTTTCCCAGAGTTTGGAGGCATGCTTGCTCTTCTCTATATCTTTGCCTGGCTGGGGGCGATCGGGGTGACCGGGCTTGCGGGGCGATACGCGGCGCGGTTGCAATGGCCAGGCCGTTTGGCACTATTTGTCTGGCTCGGTTGGGCTATTGTTCTCGCACTTCTGAGCCAAGTTCAGAGTTTTTGGCAGATGTGTCTTCTCACTGGCGTGCTAGGCAGCGTCAAGATTGGCAAGGCGCTGGTCTACGGGCGTTACCTGTACAACAGTCCAAGTGAGAGCCGTGGGGTTCTGATCGCAATGGACCAGACTGCCTTTTGGGGGCTCGCGACCTTTGGGACTTTCCTGATGGGGCTGGCGGCGGAACAACTGGGCGTTACCACCTCCATTTTACTGATCTCCTGCCTGGTTGTTCTGTTCGTTCTGTTACTTGCTGCGCGCCGAAACCTAGCCGGAATAAGGCCGGTCTAGGATCTGGTTCAGTAAAAGAGGAAAGTTGGTGCAAAAGGCGGGGCGCAAAATCAAAAGGTCAGTTGTTTGTGACCAGGGCACCGTTTTCCCATTCACCTTCCGTTTTCTGACCCGTTGCATATTTCAAGGTGCCGGGCCCTTGGCGCTTTCCGTTTACAAAGCTGCCTTCGTAGGTGTCGCCGTTGGCATAGGTTGCAACGCCTTTGCCCGTAATCTTGCCATTGTTCCATTGCCCTTCGTAGACAAAGCCACCAGGCATGGTGATCTTGCCCAGACCGTGGCGCTGGTTCTCGGCAAATGCCCCTGCATAGACAGAGCCATCAGGATATGTGACCTCAGCGGTGCCATGGCGCTGATCATCCTCCCAGCCGCCCTCGTAGCGGTAGCCACTTGCGTCAGTCATGATGCCCTGACCGTGGTTTCGAGCATTTTTGAAACCGCCTGTATAGGTGATGCCGTTGGCATAAACGGCGGTGCCTTTGCCTTCGATGACGCCGGCAATCCACTCACCCTCATAGGTGGAGCCATCCGGGTACATGATTTTGCCGTGACCATGGGCTAGGTCATCTTGGAATTGGCCTTCATATTTGGAACCATCGGGATAGGTTGCACGACCTTGCCCCTGTATTTGCCCGGCCAGCCAATTGCCCTCATAGACATAGCCGTCGGTTTTGGAGAAAATGCCGTGGCCGTGGCGTAAATCGTCTTGGAAATTACCGCGATAAGTATCGCCATTGGCATGCTGTTGCACCCCTTCGCCCTGGCGGCGGCCTTGGTCCAGAGGGCCGGTGTAGACATCTCCATTGGGTTGGGTCAGCGTGCCAGTTCCATGCATTTGGTTTGCAGACCAGGTCCCCTCATACCTTAGGCCATCCTGCATTTCCAAGGTGCCACTGCCGTGCAGCTGGCCATCCAGGATCTCACCTTCGTAGAGGGCGCCGTCAGGATAGGTGATCCGGGCTGAGCCTTCTTTTCGTCCTTCGATCCAGTCCCCATTATATTCATACCCGCCGGGGTTCTGCATCACGCCTTTGCCATGACGTTGCCCGTTTACAAAGCCACCTTCATAACGGACGCCGCTGGCATAGACGGCCACGCCATTGCCGTTGATGATGCCGTCTTTCCATTCACCCTCATAGGTACCGCCATCGGAAAGCGTGATCTTGCCGATGCCTTCGGGCTTACCTTTGGAAAACTCACCTTCATAGACGCTGCCATTGGGGAAGCGCGCGGTGCCATGGCCACGAATCTCGCCATCTACCCATTGGCCCGAATACTCATACCCATTTGGCAGTTTGTAGGTGCCTGTCCCATGTTGCAGCCCGCCGCGAAAGGTGCCCTCATAGACGCCTCCGATCTCATCTTGGCTGGTAATAATAGCATCCTCTTGCGCCCAAGATGGGGAGGCTGCCATGAATATGGAAATCACTGCAAATGCGGTGCTGAATCGGGTCATGTAAACCTCTGTCTGCCCCTGAACCAGCCAAAGGCCGGTGGAGGATGTTGCTTCTGCCAATGGGTTATTTGCTTGGAAACTAAGCGAGGGGCGGGCTTGCCGCAATGTCTTTTGATCCTCGGCCCTTTTCCTTGGCTGTTGATCTGATACACGACAGGAGAACAATTTTGCAAAGGGCTTGTCTGAAATGGCAGATCGTTTCCGTATTTCTTTGGCACAGTTGAATCCAACAGTAGGCGATCTTGATGGCAATGCCGCCAAGGCGCGTCAGGCCTGGACAGAGGGACGTAAAGCTAAAGCGGATCTGGTGGCGCTGCCAGAAATGTTTCTGACAGGCTACAATGCGCAGGATCTGGTGATGAAGCCGGTCTTTCATCTGGCTGCGATGGCTAAGGCGGAAGAATTGGCGAAAGACTGCGCCGATGGGCCAGCTTTGGCCATCGGCTGCCCCTGGGTGGAAGATGGCAAGCTGTACAATGCCTACCTGATCCTGAAAGACGGAAAGATCGCTTCGCGATGCCTAAAACATCACCTGCCCAATGAAACGGTTTTTGATGAGGTGCGCATTTTTGATGCAGGACCTTTGGGCGGCCCCTATGCGGTTGGAAATACGCGGATTGGCTCCCCGATCTGCGAGGATGGTTGGCACGAGGATGTCGCGGAAACACTGGAAGAAACCGGGGCCGAATTTCTGCTGATCCCCAATGGATCCCCCTATTTCCGCAACAAGATGGAAGTGCGCCAGAACCACATGGTGGCCCGCGCAGTTGAGACGGGTCTGCCGGTTATCTACCTCAATATGGTCGGCGGGCAGGATGATCAGGTCTTTGACGGGGGCAGTTTTGTACTGAACCCGAATGGTGCCCTGGCGCTGCAGATGCCGGTTTTTGACGAGTGTATGACTCAGCTGGATCTAGAGCGCGCCCCGGAGGGCTGGCGCGCTATCGAAGGCGAGAAAGCGCATCTGCCTGATGAGTGGGAGCAGGACTATCGGGTGATGGTCGAAGCTCTGCGCGACTACCTGCGCAAAAGTGGTTTTCAAAAAGTTCTGTTGGGTCTCTCGGGTGGGGTGGATTCCGCCATTGTTGCGGCCATCGCAGTGGATGCCATTGGAGCTGAGAACGTGCGCTGCGTTATGCTGCCCTCCGAATATACCAGCCGGGAATCCCTGGATGACGCCGAAGCAGTGGCAGAGGCGCTGGGCGTTCACTACGACTATGTACCGATCACGGAGGGGCGCGCTGCGATCACCAATACACTGGCACCGCTCTTTGAGGGGCGTGATGCGGATCTGACAGAGGAAAATATCCAGTCTCGCCTGCGTGGACTGTTGTTGATGGCGATGTCGAACAAATTTGGTGAAATGCTGCTGACCACGGGCAACAAATCCGAAGTCGCTGTCGGATATGCCACAATCTATGGCGATATGAACGGTGGTTATAACCCGATCAAAGATCTCTACAAGACCCGGGTGTTTGAGACCTGCCGCTGGCGCAATGACAATCATCGCCCCTGGATGATGGGGCCAGCAGGTGAGGTCATTCGCCCCAATGTAATTGATAAACCTCCATCAGCTGAACTACGGGATGATCAGAAAGACAGCGATAGCCTACCGGATTACCCCGAGTTGGATGCCATTCTGGAGATTTTGGTCGACCAAGATGGATCGATTGCGGATTGTGTTGCGGCAGGGTTTGAGGCTGAAACCGCCAAGCGCGTCGAGCATCTGGTTTACATCAGCGAATATAAACGCTTTCAGTCCGCCCCCGGTGCGCGCTTGACCCCTCGGGCCTTTTGGCTTGATCGAAGATACCCAATTGTCAATCGATTTCGGGATCAAAACTAGTCAAAACTCAGCACCTGGCAATTGCGCGGGTTAGTGCCGGGGTCCTCTATCTGGTTAAAACAAAAGGCGAAAACCCCCTCGTTTTGCTTGCTTGACTGTCTGGCTGCGTCCGAATAACCACATCTTTGATACAGGAAACCCTGTGGCGATTTTGCCTACTGGACCGGGCAAAGTCTGCACGGCATAGAGCCTCCTATGCCTGGACCTAAGCTGCCCCATTTCCAAGCCGATCTAGCCCTGCCCAAACGCGCCGATGTGGTTGTTGTTGGGGGAGGTATTGTTGGTGCTTCTACCGCACTGGAGCTCGCAGAACGTGGGCACTCGGTGCTGCTTTGTGAAAAGGGGCAGATCGCAGGTGAGCAGAGCTCTCGCAACTGGGGCTGGGTTCGCATCTCCCAAAGAGATCCGCGTGAGATCC